>CAWKFH010000003.1:0-839380 GCA_963848845.1 uncultured Actinomycetota bacterium | reverse complement strand
TCCCAGCTTGTTGGACTCGACAGGACACAAGGGGACACAGAAGACCTTGACCTGCGGAAATGTCGGTACTCGACCCTCATCCAACTGTCCCTTGCAGGACGCGAAGGGACAGATTTCGCCGTACGATCCGATGCATGAACGATGCAAAATCACCGCGTCGCCGGTTCGGGCAGGTGAGCCGGATGCGCTCGGGGCGCTGGCAAGCGCGCTTCACGGTCCCGCTCGGGCACCCCTGCGGACGCGGCGGCGAGCTCATCACAGCGCGCCACACCTTCGAGCCGACGACGTACGGCAAGGAAGCCGCCGGGGACTGGATCCGCGATGAAGAGCGGCGCCTCAATGCCGAAGGAGCAGCGTGGGCCACCCTCGACGAACACGCCGCGGCCGAACGGATACGAGGAGAGCGCGAGGCTGTCGTCACGTTCGCTGAGTTCTCCGCTACCTGGCTCCGGACGCGCCGAACCAAGAACGGCCCCTTGCAGGAGTCCACCCGGCGCGGCTACCGGATCTGGCTCGACAAGTACCTGCTTCCGACCCTGGGGGACCTCTCCCTTGACGAAATCACTCCGACGGTGGTCCTCCGCTGGTACGAGGACGCTCTCCCCCACGACAAGCCGAAGACGACACGCGAGTGCTACGCCCTGGGCTCGGCCATCATGCGGACGGCGACGGCCGCAGACGGCGTGCTTGCGGGGGCCGTGAACCCCTTCAAGATCGACGGTGCCGGCTCCTTCGGCGCCCGCTCCCGTGCCCGTACGGAAGTGATCGACGAATACGACCTGTTGGTGATCACGTCGACCATCCGGCCGGAGTGGCGGGCCATGGTGGCGCTTGCCTTTGGCTGCGGGCTGCGATTCGGCGAGATCATTGCGCTCCGCCGGTCCGATATCGACCTCAAGGCGACACCGCCCGTCGTTCGGGTCACCCGCGCCGTCGGAACCGGCCCAGGCGGGCGCCGATACGAGAAGGACCCCAAGACCATGGCGGGAACACGGGATCAGCGCATACCCGCCGCCGTCGTCGACGCACTCACCGAACACCTGCGGTCGTACGTCACAGGCCGAGACGGCCTCCTCTTCCCCGCCCCCGATGGCGGCTGGCTGTCCGAGACGAGGTTTCGCAAGGCTTCCGGCGGCTGGCTCGCTGTTCGCGAGGCTGTAGGGCGCCCGATCAACTTCCACGACCTGCGAGCGACCGGCGCCACCCGGATGGCCCAGCGGGGCGCGCATGTCGACGAAGTCAAGGTGTTCCTCGGGGACAGCTCGACCCAAGCGGCCGAGCGCTACGTGAGAGCGACGCGGAGCCGGATGGATGACCTCACCGCGGCCGCGTTCGCGGCCGTCGACTTCGGAACGGCGGGCGAACGGTGAACGCAATCGAACCGGTAGGGGAGATCCGCGTCGACTGCGATCAACACCGCACCTGCCGCATGCGGCCTGATGGACGCCACGCCAACGGGGCTTTCGAGTTCTGAGGAGACTGCTCGTCGCACACCGCGTCGGCCGCCGCTCTGGGCCGAGACGCCGAGATTGCGCGTCTCCTGTCGAAGATGGCGGAGGGCTCTAGATAGAGGTGCACCAAGCGTTACGACGGCGCCGACCGGCACTCCGCGACCAAAGTCGCCCTGATTCATCCCTGCCGGGTGAGGCCAGCAGGACTACCGATGCGTACGTTTCGGAGCAGGGCAGCGTGCGGCGCTTCACAGTCTTCGGACTCTGCATGGGGCGAAACGACGACTCGTCCACACCAACGACAAGAAGGGAGCCGGTCGTGTCCGAGCTAGCAAAGCGCCAAGCCATTGTCGAAGGGCCCAAGGCAGCATGGGCCGAGGGTCTGACCTTTTTCGCCGGCATCGTGCTCGGTCTGTTGGGTGTCTTCGGCATCCTTCAAGGCCTTTCAGCGCTCCGCAAGGACGAGGTCTTTGTGAGGGGCCCTAACTACCTATACGCGTTCGACCTCACTACCTGGGGCTGGATCCACATACTCCTTGGAGTGGGTGCGTTGGTTGTCAGCTGGGCGGTACTCACGCTTCGGACGTGGGGTCTCATCGCCGGGATAGTCATCGCTGGCCTGTCCGCCGTGGCGAACTTCCTGTTTGTCCCGCAGTCCAACTGGTGGGCCCTGGTCTCGATTGGGCTCAGCGTGGCTCTCATCTGGGCACTCAGCCAGGTCATTCACGAGAACCGCCAACTGGCCCGCATCTAGCTGTACTGACCCGAGAGGTTGGTCAAGCGGGTGATGGGTGGCTTGTTCCCGCAGGCGGTGTGGGGTCGGTGGTGGTTGTACTCGTGGAGCCATGCTGGCAGGGCTGTCGGCGTTCGCTCTCTGAGGTCGTAGCAGCGGGCGTAGCCCCAGCCGTCGGACATGGTGCGGTGGAAGCGTTCGATCTTGCCGTTGGTCTGTGGCCGGTAGGGCCGGGTGCGGGAGTGCTTGATCCCGAGCTGCGGCGCACACGTCGCGCCACAGGTGCGAGACGTAGGCCGAGCCGTTGTCGGACAGCACCCGCTCGACGGTGATCGCCGCGGGCGGCGAACCAGGCCACCGCGTTGCGTAGGACGCGCGGTGGCGGTGGCGGCGGTCTCGTCGTCGTGGATCTCGGCGTACGCGACGCGGGAGTGGTCGTCGATGACGGTGTGCACGAACGCGGTGCCCATCTTCGGTTGGCGGTGCAGGCGTTCTTGGGCTTGTCCGGCGGTCGCGGCCCGGTTCCGCTCTCCTTGGACGCCGCCCGACGTAGCGCCACCCGCCGCCGTCGGGGATGTTGCCGAGCTTCTTGACGTCCACGTGCAGCATCGCCCCGGGGTGGGGGTGCTCGTAGCGGCGCACCGGTTCCCCGGTGGCCCGGTCCACGTGCGACAACCGGTTCAGCCGGCACCGGGTCAGCACCCGGTGCACCGTCGAGGGTGCGACCCCGACGTGCGCGGCGAGCTGGACCGGGCCCAGGCGTTTACGCAGCCGCAACGACACGATCCGCTTCGTGATCGCCGGGGGTGTCTTGGCCGGCATCGTGTGCGGCCGGCTCGAGCGGTCCTGCATCGACTCCCCGGCGGCGTACCGGTCCGCCCAGCGCTTGACCGTGGTGTAGGAGCACTGGAACCGGGCCGCGACCTCGGGGATCGACTCGCCCTGGTCGACGACGAGCTGGGCGACCCGAAGCCGGGCCTTTGGGGTCAGGGCAGCGTTAGCGTGGGACACGAGGGCCTCCTGTTTGGCGAAGTGAACCTTGAGCAGTTCCACTCCACCGCGGGAGGCCCTCCCATGTCACCCCGTCACAACGACGAGTCGCACTCCCTTAACCAACCTGTCCGGTCAGTACCCCGCCCCGAGGCCACCCTGCATCCCAGCTTGGGGCATGTTGGATGTAGCGGGTGGCGCTCACGCTGTACGGCTTCACCCTGTTGGCTGCCTCGGGGATGATCGCCGTCCTGTGGAAGCATGCCCGCCGCGAGCGACTGATCCACCAGGACCTCAAGGACCAGGACGCCCGCGACCTCGCTAAGCGGCTCAACCCGAGCCTGTGGGGCTACGCCGTCATGATTCCTGCGGGGCCTTCTCATCCCTCAGTTCGCCGTCCTCGGGTACCTCGTGATCGCGGTGCTCTTGATCCTGCCGACGGAGATGTTCCGGCGTGGACGCATTTCACGTTCGTGCGCCCCGCGGACCGGCTGATTCGACGTCAGCCGGTCCGCGTGGCCTCACGAGGGGCGCTGGGGCGGGGACGGGGTCGATGCCGAGTGTCCCAACGCTCGCGGCCCGGATCAGGCGAGGGCCTTGGCCTTCATGGAGTCGAACTCCCGCTGGGTGATCGCGCCGGAGTCGAGCAGCGCCTTCGCGCTGGCGATCTGGTCGGCCGGGCTCGCTGAGGCGGACGCGACGGACTTGATGTACTTCTCCTGCGTCGCCTGCGCGTCGGCAACGGCGGCCATCTGGCGCTCGCCCATGCTCCTGCCGCGGGCAATGAGGTAGATCAGGGCGCCGAACCACGGAACGAAGATCAGCAGGATGGCCCAGCCGGCCTTGCCCCAGCCGCTGAGGGTGGAGTCGCCGAAGAGGTCGAAGAGGCAGCGGAACCAGATCATGATCGCGGAGATCCAGATGAAGATCCAGAAGCTCCAGACCAGGACGTCCCAGAAGCTGTTGATGCTGTTGATACCCATCGTCGATGTCTCCTTTTGGGTGGTGGTGCAGTGGTCTCGGGTTTGCGGCGGACGCGAGCAACTCGTCCGGAGCGAAGCGTTCGGCAGAAGAGGAGCCCTGATCGCCACGCCGACATCGTCGGTGGTCACCCAGTCGCTGTCTGCGCAGTGAGGCCACCATCGCGCCTTCGATGGGACCCGTTCGTGGCTCGGATGCCGCCGCTTGGCTTGCTACCTCGACGCTAACGAGCGCCATCGAGGAAGCCGTCACCCACGCTGGGTGAGATCCGTTACCTGTGAACGAGATTCGACGTCAGCCGGTCCGCCTGGCCTCACACGGCGCCCGGAGGGTCGAGGACGAGGTCGATGACGAGTGCGGTCCACCCGGTCTGGTGCATGGCGCCGAGGCCGGCGCCGTCGTCGCCGTGGAAGTACTCGAAGAAGAGCAGGTTGTCCTTCCAGGCCGGGTCCTGCTGGAGCCGCTGCACACCGCCGAAGACCGGGCGGTGGCCGTCGGCGTCCGGTAGCCAGATGGCGAGCATCCGGTCGGCGAGGTCCTGGGCGATCTCCCCGAAGGTGCGCTGCTTCCCGGACCCGGTCGGGTACTCGACGCGTGAAGTCGTCGCCGAGGAACCGCTGCAGCCCCACGAACTGGCGGATCGCCAGGTAGTTCAGCGGGAACCAGACCGGCCCGCGCCAGTTGGAGTTGCCGCCGAACATCGACGTGGTCGACTCGGCGGGTTCGTAGTCGATCATGGCGCCGGGCACTCCCTCCAGGTGGTAGGGCCGGCCCTGGTACCGCTTCGAGACCGAGCGCAGTCCGTGCGGCGACAGGAAGGCGTCCTCGTCGAAGAACTCGCGCAGGGCGGACCGGATCTGGTCGGGGTGCAGCACCGAGACGAGCATGCTCTCGCGACCCTGGACCTCGCGGACCCGCCCGACCGGGCTGCCGCCTTCGCGGGCCCAGCTCTCCCGGATCCGGGCGAATCCCTTGCCGAGCCGTGCGAGGCCCTCGGCGGTGGGGCGTGGAAGGTCGCTGGCGGGCAGCAGCGGGATCAGGCCGGCGATACTGCGCACCTTGACCGAGGTCGTCTCGCCGGAGGCCAGCACGAGCCGGTCGTAGAAGAAGGCGTCGTCGACGTCGTACAGGCCCTGTCGCTCCAGCGCCCTGCTGATCTGCAGGAACTGCTCGAGGAACTTCACGACCATGTCGTCGTAGACCGGGTTCTCCTGCGCGAGCTCGACGGCGATGACCAGCATCGACAACGCGTAGTAGGCCATCCACGCCGTGCCGTCGGCCTGCTCCAGCCGGGCTCCGTCGGGCAGGTTGGAGCGGTCGATCGGGCTGATGTTGTCCAGCCCGAGGAACCCGCCGCCGAAGACGTTGTTGCCGTCGGCGTCCTGGCGGTTGAGCCACCAGGTGAAGTTGACGAGCAGCTTCTGGAAGACGCGCTCGAGGAACTCACGGTCGCGCGAGCCGTCGATCCGGTAGACGCGCAGCGCTGCCATGACGTGCACCGGCGGGTTGAGGTCGTCGAAGTTCCACTCGTAGGCCGGCAGGGCGCCGTTCGGAGCCTGGAACCACTCGCGCAGCAGCACGAGCATCTGGTACTTCGCGAACGCCGGGTCCAGGTGCGCCCACGCGACCGCGTGGAACCCGAGGTCCCACGCGGCGAACCACGGGTACTCCCACGGGTCGGGCATGGCCAGCACGTCGAAGGACTGCAGGTGGCGCCACTGGGCGTTGCGCCCGTACCTTCGCGCCTCCGGGGGCGGGGGCTGGCCGGGGTCGCCGTCGAGCCATCGGCCGACGTCGTAGGGGTAGATCTGCTTGCTCCACACCAGGCCCGGCGCTGGCCTGCCGGAGCACCCGCATCGCCTCGGGCGCTGTCCCCTCCGGGGCCAGAGCGGCGTAGAACTCGTCGGCATCAGCCTCACGCTGTTCGACAACCTTCACGAATGCCGCTTCCGCCCAGTCCTTTTCGACCGGTTGCGCAGGCTCGGGCCGGTGCAGTCGCAGGCGCAGCTCAGCCGTACCGCCCGCCGGGACGGTCACCCGGTAGCGCAGCGCGGCCTTGGTGCCGATGCCATCGGGGTTGACCGTCGCCGCGCCGGTGACGACGTGGTCGTTGATGCCGTCCTTGGGGTACGGCGTGCTCGCGCGGCGCCCCGAAGACGCGGGGCTGGTTGGTCTCGTTCTCGCAGAACAGGGCCTCGGGAGCACGGCCGTCGGGGCCGGGCGCGGCATCCAGCCGGTAGCCGGCGAGCGCGTGGTCGGTGACGAGC
This sequence comes from uncultured Actinomycetota bacterium, assembly GCA_963848845.1. Lineage (GTDB taxonomy): Bacteria > Actinomycetota > Actinomycetes > Propionibacteriales > Propionibacteriaceae > Propionicimonas. Next base: position 832,958 of record CAWKFH010000003.1, on the reverse strand, counting down.
AGCGACGGTGCCGTCACCCTCGATGCGCGGTCGCGGCGCACCCTCGTCCCACGACCAGGTGTTCCGGAACCAGAGCGTGGGCAGCACGTCGAGGGTCGCCTCGTCCGGCCCGTGGTTCTCGACGCCGGACACGCATCAGGACCTCGGTCGGTGTGGCCTTCGCGTAGGTGACGTCGACCGACCCAGTACCGGTCGTCGTCGAAGACGCCGGTGTCGAGCAGCTCGAGCTCGGGGTCGCCGAGCCCGCGGCCGTGGCTCGACGAGCGGCCTCGTAGGGGAACTCGTCCTGCGGGTAGTGGTAGCGCCACTTGAGCAGGGCGTGGCTGGGCAGGCCCTCGAGGTACCACCAGTACTCCTTGGCGTCCTCGCCGTGGTTGCCCTCGGGGCCGGCCAGGCCGAACATCCGCTCCTTGAGGATCGGGTCGCGGCCGTTCCACAGGGCCAGCCCCAGGCAGAGCTCGTGGCGGATGTCCGAGATGCCGGCCATCCCGTCCTCGTTCCACCGGTACGCGCGCGACCGCGCGTGGTCGTGGGGGAACGAGCGCCAGGCGTCGCCGTCGGCGGAGTAGTCCTCGCGCACGGTGCCCCAGGCGCGTTCGCTGAGATACGGTCCCCACTCGTACCAGGGGTTGGCGGTGAACAGGTCGGTCTCGGCGCGGCCGGTCGCCTCGGCCAGCCGCGCGTGCTCGGCCGTCATCGGGCGCGATGGGCCCGAGCCGGACTCGCCAGATGCCGCCTGAGGTGGTCATGCCGTGGGGAACAGGACGCGCGAGAGCATCCCGCCGGAGAGGACCTTGGCGTCGAAGCCGTTCTGCAGCAGGCACCGGGTGGCGGTGAAGGCCCGCTGGCCGGAGCGGCAGATGACGTGGATCTCGCGGTCGCGGGGTAGCTCGTCGAGGCGGGACCGCAGCTGCCCCAGGGGGATGTTGACCGCTCCGGGGACCTCCTCGACGGCGAGCTCGACCGGCTCGCGCACGTCGAGAAGAAGGGCGTCGGTGCCCGCCTCGGCGTCCCAGTGGGTCACCGGCATGTCACCGCGGAGCACTCCGGCTGCCACCATTCCCGGCGAAGTTGACCGGGTCCTTGGCGCTGCCGAACGGCGGGGCGTAGCAGAGCTCGGCCTCCTCGAGGTCGTACACGGTGGCGCCCAGCTGGATCGCCAGGGCGAGGTCGCCGACCCGCTTGTCGACGCCGTCCTGGCCCATTGCCTGGGCGCCGAGCAGCCGCCCGTCGGACTTGCGGAAGATGATCTTCATCGCGATCGGCTTGGCGCCGGGGTAGTAGCCGGCGTGCGAGTTCGGGTAGATGTACACCCGCTCGTAGTCCTCGTCGCCCACCCGGCGCAGCGACTTCTCGCTGGCCCCGGTCCACGCCACTGCCGCTCCGAAGAGCTGGATGATCGACGTGCCCTGGGTGCCCCGGAAGTGCGAGTCGCGCCCGGTGATCACCTCGGCCGCGATGCGGGCCTGCCGGTTCGCCGGGCCGGCCAGGGCGATCAGGCTCTGCTCGCCGGTGACGAAGTCACGCACCTCCACGACGTCGCCCACCGCGAAGATGGAGGGGTCGCTCGTGCGCATCTGGTCGTCGACCTTGATGCCGCCCCGCTCCCCGATCTCCACACCCGCCATGGTCGCCAGCGTGGTCTCCGGGCGGACCCCGAGGGCGACGACGACGATGTCGGCCGGGTACTCGATGCCCGAGCGGGTGGTGACGAGCAGCGACTCGTCGTCCTGCTGGGTGAACGAGGCGACGCCGTCGCCGACGGCGACGTGCACGCCGTGCATCTCGAGGAAGTCCTTCACCAGGTTCCCGTACTCGGCGTCCAGGGGGGTCAGGACCTGGTCGGCCAGCTCGATCACCGTCACGTCGAAGCCTCGGTGGGTGAGGTTCTCCGCCATCTCCAGGCCGATGAACCCGCCGCCGACAACCACGGCGTGGCGCTTGGGGCGGACGGTCTGGAAGCCGGAGTACCGCTCCATGCCCGCGAGGAAGCTGGTCCCGCGCTCGATCCAGTCGCGGATCGCCCGGGCGTCGGGCACCGTGCGCACCGAGAAGATGCCGGGCAGGTCGATCCCCGGGATCGGTGGGCGCACCGAGGCCGCGCCCGGGGCCAGCACCAGCGTGTCGTACGACTCCGTGGTCACCGATGCCGGTTGCGACGTCACGCAGCTGCACGGTCTTCGCCGCTGCGTCGACCCCGACGGCCTCGCAGCCGGTGCGGCAGTCCACCGCGAAATGCCCGCGGAAGACCTGCTCGTTGGCGACCAGGAGGTCCGACTCGTGCTCGATCACGTCGCCCACGTGGTACGGCAGGCCGCAGTTCGCGAACGACACGTAGGGCCCCCGCTCCACCATGACGATCTCGGCGTGCTCGTCGAGCCTGCGCAGGCGCGCGGCGCACGAGGCGCCCCCGGCGACCCCACCAACGATGACGACCTTCACGGCGGTACTCCTTCACTCGAACATGCCGGCACGCAGTCAGCGCCCGATCCCTTGCCTCCCCCATTCGATGCCCGCCCGGCGCCCGTCACGTCATCCAGCGTGGGTGATGTCCTGGCGTGCACCCTCCGACCAGAGTCAGCCATGAGCAGCGGCCCGAACGGGCCGGACGACGGATCGGACCGATGGAGGATTCTCATGGGTGACGTGGCGGTCGAGGTCGCAGTGGGGCCGGGAGCCGAGCACGGCGAGGGCCCGCTCTGGGACGCCGCGACGGCCCGCCTGTGGTGGGTCGACATCACCGGTCAGGCCGTGCACTGCTCGGACCCGCGGACGGGGGATGAGCTGAAGTGGGCGACCCCGTGGCAACCAGGAGGAGTCGTGATCGACACCCTGGGGTGGCCGCTGGTGGCCGCACCCGACGGGCTGGTGCTGCTCGACACCGACACCGGTCGGACGACGAACCTGGTCCCCGGTCGAGGCGGACCGGCCGGAGAACCGGGCGAACGACGTCAAGACCGACACCCACGGGCACTGCTGGGTGGGCACCATGGCGTACGACAAGCGCCCCGGCAACGCCGGCCTGTACCGCGTCGACCGCGCAGGCGTGACCCAAGTCGTCGACGGCCTCACCATCTCCAACGGCCCCGCCCTGGACGAGGCAGCAGGCCGGATGTACCTCGCCGACACAGCGCTGGGCCGGGTGGACCGCTTCGACCTCGAGCCCGCCACCGGGTCCCTGACCGGTCGGCGGCCCTTCGTCGACCTGAGCGCCGACGGGTTCTGGCCGGACGGGATGACCGTCGACGACGAGGGGATGCTGTGGGTCGCCTGCGGGCGCGCCGGCGCCGTGCGCCGCTACCGGCCTGACGGCGCGTTGGACGGCGTCGTGCACGTCCCCACCAGCAACCCGACCTCGGTCGCCTTCGGAGGCGCCGACGGCGGGGACCTCTACATCACGACCTCCTGGTTCGACCTGGAGCCCGCCGAGCGCACGGACCAGCCCCTGGCCGGCGCGGTCTTCGTCTGCCGGCCCGGCGTGACCGGGCGGCCCGCGCCCCGCTACTCAGACGAGACCGCACGCCCTCTATCCCTGACACGAAAGGCCCGTCATGATCCAGCGCATGGTGCTCTTCGGAGCCTCCGGCGACCTCACCAGCCGGCTGCTGCTCCCGGCCGTCTCCCAGCTCGCCGAGCGGGACTCGCTGCCGCCCGGCCTCACCATCGTCGGCGCCGCCAACACCGACTGGTCCACGCAGGACTTCCGCGAGCACATCGCCGCCCGCCTGCACGAGCACTCGAGCGCCTCCGCAGCGGCGCAGGCTCGCGTGGTCGACATGCTCGCCTTCGAGCCGGCCGACGTCACCGACCCCGCCGACGTGCGGCGCGTCATCGGCAAGGACGGCCCGAGCACCCTGGTCTACCTCGCGCTGCCGCCGGTGCTGCTGCCCGCGGTCCTGGCCGCACTGGCCTCGGCCGACCTTCGTGCCGACGACGCCGTCGCGATCGAGAAGCCCTTCGGCACCGACCTCGCCTCCGCCCAACAGCTCAACGAGACCCTGCGGATCCAGCTGCCGGCGCCCACGATCTTCCGGGTCGACCACTTCCTCAGCAACGAGCTCGTCCGCCGCGTGGTCTCCCTCCGTTTCCTCAACCGGGTCTTCGCCCCGGCCTGGAACGCCGAGAACATCGAGCGCGTCGACATCAGCTGGCTCGAGGACCTGACCCTCGAAGGCCGCGCCTCGTACTACGACGGCGCCGGGCGCGATGAAGGACATGCTCCAGAACCACCTCATGGAGGTCATGGCGCTCGTCGCCATGGAGCAGCCGGCTCGCCTGGATGCCGACTCGTTCCGGGCGGTGCGCGTGGAGGCGCTGCGGGCCGTGGCCACCCCGGTTGCGGAGCGGATGCGCGCGACGACGGTGCGGGCGCGCTACACCGCCGGCACGATCGGCGCCAGGGCCGTGCCCTCGTACGTCGACGAGCCCGGCGTCGACCCGGCGCGCAACACCGAGACGTACGCCGCGCTCACCCTCGACCTCAACACCCCCCGCTGGTCGGGCGTCCCCTTCACCATCCGGTCCGGCAAGGCCCTCGAGCAGCCCTCCGCCGAGATCGCCGTGCACTTCCGCGCCCTGCCCACCTACCTCACCGACCAGTGGCCGGGCGTCGAGCCCAACATCCTGCGGATCGGCCTGACCGAGCCCTACGTGCGGCTGTCCACGACGCTCAACGGCCCGGAGCGCACCGCCGAGCAGCGCCAGCTCGAGACGACGTCAGCCGCTCCGCCCCTGACGGCCTACGCCCACCTCATCGAGCACATGCTGCACAACGACCCGATGCTGTTCATCCGCGGCGACGAGGCCGAGGAGTCCTGGCGGATCGTCGACCCCGTCATGCAGGCATGGTCGTCCGGGGCCGTCGAGCTCCAGGAGTACCCGGCCGGCGGCGCTGCCCCCGGCCCCACCGGCTGACGGCTCACAGGACGGACCCGCCGGTCACCCGACGGGTCCGTTCCTTCGTCGGCGGGGCTCAGCCCAGGTCGAGCCCCTCGATCGCCGCGGACGGTTTGATGTCGGGCAGCCTCATCATCCGGAAGGAGTTGCCGAAGCCGAGCAGGGTGGCCAGCAGCGGCACAAGGAGCGCGACCTGGAGGGAGCGGTTGCGGGCCTCGTCGTTGATCTCGAGGACGGCCGCCTCGACCTCGGGCGGCTGGCCGACGATCTGCTCGGCCAGGGCGGTGTTGCTCATCACCTCGGCGTCGGTCTCGAGGGCGGCGGCGATCTGCTGCTGCTGGGCCGGCGGGATGACGGTGCTGGCCTCGGTGAGGTTGGTGAAGCTGAACGACAGGGCGGCGAGCATCAGGCCGCCGGCCATGGCCAGCCCGAAGGACAGGCCGAACGAGCCGGCGGCCGAGTTGACGCCGGCGGCCTCGCTGATCCGCTCCTCCTCGATCGGGGCCAGGGCGTAGTTGTTCAGCTGGGAGACCAGCAGGCCCAGCCCGGAGCCGGCGATGACCAGGGGGATGACCAGGTACCAGCCGCTGTCCACGCGCGGGACGATGGGGATGATGATCGCCATCCCGACGGCCGCCAGCAGGAAGCCGGCACGGATGATGGCCGCGGCCCGCCGGTTGCCGGCTCGCTTCCCGGCGATGACGGCGACAGCGAACATCGTCAGGGACAGTGGCGCCAACGACAGGCCGGCCTGCATCGCGTTGTACTCCAGGGTCATCTGCAGGAACAGCGGCAGCACGATCATCGCCCCGCCCAGGGCGACCTGCTGCATCATCTGGGCCGAGATGCCGGCGGTGAAGTTGGGCTTGCGGAACAGGTCCGGGTCCAGCAGCGTCACCTTCGACTCGCGCTTGCGGCGCACCAGCCAGCGGGCCAGCGAGAACAGCGCCACCGCCCCGACGGCCATCAGCAGCACGACGAACTCGCCACCCTCCTGCCACACCAGGATGCCGAGCACGACGCCACCCATGCCGATGACCGACAGGACCGCGCCGACCTTGTCGATCTCGCGGGAGCCCGTGTAGGCCACGTCCTTGACCAGGCGGATCTGGCTCAGCACCACGGCGATGATCACGACCTCCATGGCGAACCCGACCCGCCAGGACAGGTAGGTGGTGACGAAGCCGCCGATCAGTGGCCCGACGGCCGCGGCGATGGCGGCCGCGGCGCCGATCAGGGCGTAGGCCTGCTTCTGCGCGGCACCGGCGAAGTTGCCGTGGATCAGCGACTGCATGGCCGGCAGCAGCAGCGAGGCGCCCAGCCCGCCGATGATCGCCCAGAAGATGACGATCGCGGTCAGGCTCTGGGTCAGCGTCATCGCCAGCGCGCCGACCGCGTAGGCCAGCAGCCCGAGCACGTAGGCCCGCTTGCGGCCGATCAGGTCGCCGACCTTGCTGTTGATCAGGATGAACGCCGCCGAGACCAGCGCCTCCAGGGCGATGGCCGACTGCACCCCGCTGGCGGTGGTGTCGAGGTCGTCGATGACCGCCGAGATCGACACGTTCATCAGCGAGGTGTCGACCACCAGGACGAACATCGCCATGGCCAGCAGCACCATCAGCTTGCGGCTGCCCTGCTCGACCGTTCCGGGCGCCTCGTCGGGTCTGCCGCTCATGGTGTTCTCCTCAGGTTCGTCGTGCCCGTCCCTCGCGCACCGTCGACTCATGACGAACGCTAGGAACCCCGCCGACGCTGGGCATCACCCTCACGGGATGACGCCCAGCGCTGGCGATCCTGCGGGCTGACAGGTCGGGTCAGGCGGCACCGGCGGGGTCGACGACGACCGGCGTCGGAGGAGCCTGGCGGTCGCGCGAGCGCTTCCACAGCACATCGGTGATCGTGGCTGCCACGACGATGACGACCATGGTCACGGCAGTGGCAGGCTCGTCGGCCAGCGTCGTGCCGCAGAACACCAGGAACGTCCCGAGGGTGGTGACCAGTGCCAGGCCGAGCACGAAGGCGCTGGCGCCCGTGTCGTGCCGGAGGCGGAAGTGCCCGAGGGTGACCATGGTGAACACCAGCAGTGCGACGGCGCTGCCGATCGACGCGATCTTGTTCAGGTCGAACAGCACGATGAACACCAGCGTGATGCCGGCCAGGAGCAGCAGCCCCACCGGCGCCTTGCTGGCTCCCCACGGTCCGTCCGAGCAGCGGGGGGAACTGGCCCACGGAGGCGAGGTGCTTCGTCATGCCCACCCGACGGGTACAGGCCGGAGTTGGTGGCGCCCGCGGTCGAGAACAAGGCCGTGATCACCATGAGCACGTAGCCGGCCTGGCCCAGCGTGGGCTTCGCCGCCTCGGCAAGGGCTGTCGGGCCGTACTCCACCACCTGGTCGGCGGTGAGTGTGCCGAACACCCCCAGCGAGACGCCGACGTAGACCGTCGTGGCGATGGCCAGGGCCGCGTACACGGCCTTCGACAGCTGCTTCGCGGGGTTGGCGAGGTCCTTGGCGGTGAACGTGATGACGCCGAAGCCGAGGAAGGCGAAGAATGTCAGGGCGACGCTGGAGATGATCTCGCGGACCCCGGGGTAGCCCGAGGGTGCCAACAAGGTGGGGTCCCAGTTGGCCACGGTCACGACGATGAAGAGGGTCAGGATGGTCAGGACGATCTTGACGATGAGCGACTGGACCTTCGCCACGGCGTTCGACCCCACGATGTTCAGTGAGGCCATCACCAGCACGATGAGCACGGCGAAGACCTTGGTCCAGGTCGGGTCGCTGTCCGTGAGTACCGAGCTTGCGTAGCCGCCGAACGACGAGGCGACCATGGCCGTCACGATCGCGGCCGTCACGTAGTACAGCCAGCTCGTGATGCCGGTGACGTGGCCCTCGCCGAACCCCTTGGAGAGGTAGTTGAGCAGGCCGCCGCCCGAGGGGTAGAGCGCGCCGAGCTTGGCGAACGAGTACCCCTGCAGGGCCGCGATGATGCCCGCGATGAGGAAGGACAGCCACACGGCGGAGCCGGCGACCGCGCCGGCGGCGCCGAGGAGGGCGAAGATCCCGGCGCCCACCATGGATCCGACCCCGATGAAGGTGGCCTGGGTGACGGTCATCTTCTTCGGCGGGGGTTGGGTGGTCACGTCGTCACCGCCTCGGCAGGAGCAGGCGCGGTGGTGACGGGGGTGTCGGCAAGGCGCTGCAGGAGGAGCGCCTGGGCGACGATCATGCGGTGGATCTCGGCGGGGTCGACGCTCTCGTCTGAGGCGTGGATGCGTGCGCAGGCGACGTCCTCGGGACCCCACAGGATGAACTCGGCATCCGGCGCGGCCTGCTGCAGGGTGCGCAGCAGCGGGATCGACCCGCCGCAGCCGGCCTCCCCCGCGGGTCTTCCGAAGGCAGCCTCGAGCGCGCTGCGTGCGGCGGCGTAGCCGGGACCGTCGGTGGCGCACAGGAACGGCGGCGCCTCCTTGGTGCGGCGCACCTCGACCTGCGCACCCCAGGGCGCGTGCGACTCCAGGTGGGCGACGAGGGCGTCGAGCTCTTCGGCCGGTTCGGAGCCGGGGACGATGCGCATCGAGATCTTCGCGCTCGCCTGCGGGATCAGGACGTTGGAGGAGTGGGCGATGTCGGTCATGTCGATGCCGATCGCGTTGATCGACGGCTGGGCCCAGAGTTGGTCGCCGACGCGTCCGGTGCCGGTCAGCTCGACGCCGTCGAGCACGTCGGCGCTGCTGCGGAAGTCGTCTGCGCTGAGGTCCTCGCCGGCCCAGGTGCCTCGGGAGACGCCTTCGACGGCCACGTTGCCCTCGTCGTCGTGGAGGGTGGCCAGGAGCTTCGCGAGGGCCATCATGGCGTCGGGTGCCGGGCCGCCGAACACGCCCGAGTGCAGCGGGTGGTCGAGCGTGCGCACCGTCACGACGCAGGCGACGTCGCCGCGCAGGGCGGTGGTGAGCACCGGTTCTCCGACGCGCAGGTTGCCCATGTCGCAGATGACGAACAGGTCGCACGCGAACAGCTCGGGGTGCGCTTCGACGAAGGCCTCCAGGTTGCTCTCGGTCTCCTCCATGCCCTCGAGGATCAGCTTGAGGGTGCACGGGGGCTTGCCGTCGAAGACGCGCATCATGCCCAGGTGGGTGACCAGGCCGCTGATGTCGTCGGCCGCGCCGCGGCCGTACACGCGCCCGTCGTCACCGTGGGCCGGGGTGAACGGGTCGACGGTCCAGCCCTGCTCGGGCGGGGCGGGCTGCACGTCGTAGTGGGCGTAGATGACGACCACGGGCGAGCCGGGAGGGCCGGCGATCTCGCCGTAGATCGGCGGGTAGCCGGAGGGCACGTCCATGAGCCGGGCGTCGTCGAAGCCGGCCTCTCGGAACATCTGGAGGGTCCGGTTCGCCATCGCCTCCATCGGTTCGCTGGGGTAGCCCGGGAAGGACACCGAGGGGATGGTGATGAGCTCCTCGAGGTCTGCGATGACCCCGGGCATCAGGGCCGCGGCCTTCTCGGTGATCTCGTGTGACTGCATGGTGTCTGCCTTTCTGAAGGACCTGAGGACGGGTCAGAAGAAGATGCCGCCGATGAGGGCGCCGACCGCGATGGTGGTCACCGAGAGCACGAGCATGGGAACGAAGAAGCTGTGGTCGAGCAGCTTGGTGCCGAGCTTGGTGGTGCCGGTGAGGTCGAAGTTGGCTGCGGCGATCTGGGTGCCGTTGGCGGGCAGGGTGTAGACGCCGCCGAGGGCGCCGGCCCACATGCCGGTGACGATGCCGGCCGGGAGGCCGGCCGCGAGACCGATCGGGACGATGGTCCTGGTGGCCGTGGACTGGCTGGTGGTCAGTGCGGCGACGAGGAAGACGGCCAGGGCGAAGATGGCCGGCCACGAGGTGACCCACTCACCGATCGTGGAGATGATGTAGTCCTCGTGCGCCGCGATGAACGTGGAGGTCAGCCAGGCGATGCCGAACAGGGCGATCGCGGAGATCATGCCGGCCTTGAACACCGACTGGTCGGGCACGGTCGCGACCTTGGGCTTGCCCAGGAAGAGGATGATCACGCCCACGACGAACATGAGCAGCACGATCGTGGTGGTCATGTCGACGGTGACCGTCTCCTCGCCGACCGGGTACGACGGCCGCAGGTCGGGGAAGATGCCGAAAACGACGATCGCCAGCACGCCGAGGAGGAAGGCGACGGCCGAGTTGCGGCCGGCCTTGGTGTAGGTGAGCTTGGAGCTGGCCGACTCGCCGTCAGCGGATGCGGTCTGCGGAGGAGCGAGCTCGCCCGAGGCGATCTTGGCCTGGACCTCGGGGTCGTCGTCGAGGTCCTTCCACATCCGGTTGACCACGAGCGAGGTGACGATGATGCCGATGACGCACGCGGGGAACGTGATCGCCAGGATCTGGCCCAGCCCGAGATCGTACGGCGCGACGTCGGTGAGGGTCAGCATCGCCGCCATGGCGGCGGAGACCGGTGAGGCTGCAAGTGCGATGCCCGACTGCACGACGGTGGTGGTCAGCGGCCGCGACGGGCGGATGCCGTTCTTGTAGGACACGTCGTAGATGACCGGGAGCAGCGGGTAGATGATGTTGCTCGTCCCGGCGCCGACGGAGAACATGAACGCCGTCAGCGGTGCGATGAGGGTGATCTGCTTCGGGCGCTTCTCGATCACCTTGGCCGCCACGGCGACCATCCAGTCGATGCCGCCCGCAGCCTGCATCAGTGCAGCGGTCGTCACGACGGCGAGGATGATCGCCATCGCTGCCGCAGGCGGCTCCCCCGGTGCCTCACCGAAGATGAAGACGAGCACGAAGGTGCCCAGGCCGCCCCACAGCCCCACGCCCACGCCTCCGGCCCTGGTGCCCATCACGATGGCACCGAGCACCACGAGTGCTTCGAGGACGAAACTCACGCTCATGACGTCTCCTTGTTCTCTGGTTTCGGCCGGTTCAGCCGGCGGGGCAGACGGCGTCGAGTGACGCAGTGAGATCGGTGTAGGCCGCGTCCAGCGCGGACTTGGCCTTGGTGACCTTCGGGCCGACTGTTTCCAGCGCGTTGTATCGCGCCTCGGTCAACGACTCCTGGAGGGCGTCGGCCTTCTGGTTCATGGCGCCGACCGCGGCCGCCACCGGGCCGTCGGAGACGGCAGCCAACCGGTCAAGGCTCGCCCTGAGGGTTATGGCTTTGCCGGAGATCGTTGCGAGCTGCTGCTGGACCTCCTCTGGGGGCGCCGTGACGTCCAAGGGTTCGGAGCGCAGGTCGTCGGCAGCCTGCTGCACGGCGGCGTACCCGCTGCACACGCGCGCGCTCACCGCCCCGGGTGTCGCGGGCTGCGGGGTGGCACTGCCCTGGGACGCCCCCGAGCAGGCTGCGAGCAGCCCTGTCGCGATGACGACGGCTGCGATCCGAGATGCTGACGCGTGCACCATGGCAGTTCCTCTCCGTGCGGCTGGTTCCAGCATTGGCGGGCCGCTCAGGCGTCTGCTCATCCTGCGAGGATGAGATCTCGCCCTGCCGCGCAGCTGTGCGCGTTCGTCGGGGTCTCGACCCCGGGGGTGCGCTGCGCGGATGTCACTCACAGTGGGTGATGCCCGAGGCGTGAGGCGCTCGTAATGTCGCCCTCGTTCGGCACGAAGGGGTTCCAGCCCGGCATCCAGGTCGGACACCAGCGGCACGGACTTCGTGTTGTGCGAAGCGGGAAAGCGAGCGCACATGGCCCGGTACGAGATCATCGTCGACTGCGAGGTCGGCCCGTTGACGGCCGGAGCGCTAGAGGGCTTCGTGCCACACCGCTTGCCGAGGGGCCGTACCAGCCTGGTCGGTGACGTGGTGGACCAGGCGGCATTCCACGGCCTCCTGAACCGTCTGCAGGACCTGCACCTGGAGATCGTCGAGGTCACGCGGGTCGAGCCGCAGGGTCAGCCTCCGGTTCCCTGAGACCCCACCCCATGCGGGTGGTCGTGAGGGCCAGCCCGCGTGATGGGACGATGAGCGCATGGCGTCACGACCACCGCCGGACCCACTGCACCAGCCTCTGCCGCGTACCGTCGTGCCGCGTCCTGCCCTCGAGGCGCGCCTGGATGCACTCGGCGCGGGCGATCTCGGGCTGCTCGTCGCCTCGGCCGGTTCGGGCAAGTCGGTGCTCGTGCGCCAGTGGGCCTCGAAGCGCCCCGAGCTTCGGATCGCTGCCCTTGCCCTTGATCCGCAGCACGACGACCCCGTGGTGTTCGCCCGCGACTTCGTCGCATCGATCCGTACCACCGAGCCTGAAGGTCCTGGGGACGGCGTGGCAGCCACAGCATCGGTCGCGCGAACGGTGGTCGACGGCCTCATCGAGGAACTGGCAGGTGTCTCCGGTGACCTCGTCCTGGTCGTCGAGGACCTGCACGTGCTGACGAACCGGCCCCTGCTCGAGGACCTCGGCCGGCTCTTCTGCGCCCTTCCATCCTCAGTACGTGCTGTCGTCACCACTCGACGCGACGTGCCCTGGGCGTTGCACTCGTTGCGGCTCGACGGTGCGCTGGTGTCGATTCGCGGAACCGACCTGGCATTCGCCCATGACGAGGCGGGACAGCTCCTCGAGAAGGTGTCCGGACGTCCGCTAACCGCCGCCCAGGTCGACGCCCTCCTTGGCCGCACCGACGGGTGGGCAGTCGGCCTCCAGCTGGCGGGCATCTCACTGCGCGAGGCCGAGGATGTCAACGCGTTCGTCGACACCTTCGCCGGCAGCCACCGCCACGTCGCGGAGTACCTGCTCGAGGAGGTGTTGGAGGGTCAGGAGCCCGACGTGCGTGCCTTCCTGCTCCGCACGTCCGTCCTCGACTGGCTCTCCGTGGACCTTTGCGATGCGGTCACGGGTGCGGGTGACGCGCGGACGATGCTCAAACGGCTCGAGAGCCGATCGCTGTTCCTCATCCCGCTCGACCCATCTGGTCAGCAGTATCGGTACCACCGGCTCTTCGGGGACCTGCTGAGGTACCGCCTGCAAGTCGAGTCGCCGGGCGAGGTCCCGGACCTGCACCGGCGGGCGGCCCACTGGCTGGTCCAGCATGGCCGCTCCGAGGAGGCCGTGAGCCACCTCCTCGAGGCCGGCGACCATGAGGGCGCATTCGACGTGATCTCCACCGTGGGCCACCGGGTCTACGAACGCGGGGAGTCCGCCACCCTGGTGACCTGGCTGACAGCGGTGGAGGCAGGACAGCCGGACGTGCCCGCGGCGGTGCAGGTCAGCCTGCTCGCCGCCCAGGTGGGTTACGACGAGGTGGGGGTCGCCGCAGACACCTACCGGAGACTGACCCGACGCACAGACCTCACCCTGGGCGAACGTACGGCCGCGAACGCCCTGTACGCCATGCTCGGGTTCCGCGACCTGCCGCCGGACGCCGTGGAGCGTGCTGCGGACGAGGTGCGGGAGGCCGTCACCCGGCTCGGCCCCGGTGAGGTCGTCGACTTCCTCGGTGTGGGCGGGCGCGACTCGGCGCTCGCGATGGCCGAGTACGCCGCGGCCGGCTCGCGGTTCCTCTCCGGCGACGTGACCGGGGCTTCCACTGCGTTGGAGAAGGTGCTCACCCTGCCCGGGGTCGGCTACCCGGTGTGGAAGGTCTACGTCCTCGGGCTGCTGGCCCTCACCCGGGCGTGGCTGGGTCACAGTGGTGAGGCCTTCCGATTGGCCGGCATCGCGACCCAGACGGCGGAGGTCGCCGGGATCTCGGACCACCCGGCCTGCGCCCACGCTCACCTTGCGGCGGCCTTGGCGCACCTGGACCGGGGCGAACTCTCCCTCGCTCAGGAACGGCTCGACCTGTCCCGGCCCCTGCTCGCCCGACGTCTGGCCAGCGTCACGTACTTCGACCTGCAGCAGGCGCTCGAGGTCCTCCTGCTCGCCGTCAGCCAGGGCCCGGACGAGGCGCGTGCCGTTCTCGCGACACCGAGGGGCGCCGGACCGGAGGCGGTGGTCCTGCGCCGGGCCAAGCATGCCCTTCAGGCGCGGCTGCTCATGGGGACCAACCACCTGGCCGAGGCGCGAACCTTGCTCGGACCGGACCGCGGCGAGGCGCACCTGGCCGCCCCACGCATCGAGCTGGCCCTGCTCAACCGAGACCCGGTCCAGGCCCGGGCGGTGCTCGACGGCTGGGTCCCGGACGAGGACGACCTGCGGGGGCTGGTACGGCACCGGCTGGCCACCTTCGCGGTGCTCAAAGCCGAAGGCCGACGCGAGCAGGCCCACCAGCGCCTGAGCGAGGCGGTGGCTCTGGCGCACGACGACCGGCTGCTGTGGCCGTTCCTCGAGGTTCCTGCGGCGCTTCAGGTCCTACGGCGCGAAGGCGATCGTCAGACAGCGTTCACCGACGACGCCGTGTGGGAGCTGACGACGCGGCTCCACCCACGCCTCGCGGCACAGTCCGCGCTCATCGAACACCTCACCGAACGTGAACTCGAGGTGCTGACCTACCTGCCCGGGCGAATGAAGAACCCCGAGATCGCCGCGGACATGTACGTGTCGGTCAACACCCTCAAGACCCACGTGCGCAGCATCTACACCAAGCTCGGCGCCACCGAACGCAACGAGGCGGTGGCTCGAGCGGTCGAGCTCGGGCTCCTCTGACCCGGCATCCGACCACTCATTCCTCGTCAAGGGTGACGATCGCCAAGAGGGTTCGCGCTGCCGTGACCATGTCGTCGATGGCGATGTGTTCTGTCGTGGCGTGCTCGTCGGCCATCCCGGTCGGGAGTGCGACACACGGGATTCCCCTGGCGTTGAAGTAGTTCCCATCGGTGCCACCCCCGGACTTGCGCGGGATCACGTCGATGCCAAGGGATCGGAAGGCGGTCGCTGCCTCGCGGTACGGCCGGGCGTCCTCGTCGATCTTGTAGGTGCGGTAGATCTCCTCGGCCTCGAACTCGACCGTGGCGCCGTGTGAGGCAGCGGCGTCCTCACATGCTCGGCGCATCGCGGACAGCTGGGCGTCGAGCTTGGACTGGTCGTGGCTCCTGGCCATCCCCAGCAGCACGGCGGTGTCGGGGATGACGTTGCGGGCCTCGCCGCCGACCATGGTGCCGATGTTCGCCACGGTCTCGTCGTCGATCCGGCCCAACGACATGGCCGAGACCGCCTCGGCCGCCGCCACGATCGCGCTGATCCCCTTCTCCGGCTCCACACCGGCATGCGCCTTGCGCCCGTGGAAGGTGATGGTGAGGTAGACCGAGGTGGGCGACCAGTAGGTGATCGAACCCATCGCCCCGGCCGTGTCGAACACGAAGCCGTGGGACGCGTTCAGCAGACTGACGTCCAGGTGTCGCGAGCCGACCAGCCCGCTCTCCTCACCGACGGTGACCACGAACTCGATGGTCGGACAGACGAGCTCGGGGTTCTCGCGCAGCAGCGTCAGCAGCTCGAGGCAGCCGGCGAGACCCGACTTGTCGTCGGCCCCGAGGATGGTCGTGCCGTCTGTCCGGATGACGCCGTCGTCCCCGATGATCGGGACGATGCCCCGGTCGGTCCCGGCCGTGTCCATGTGGGTGGACACCAGGATTGTGCCGTCCCTGGACCCGCTCCGCACCGCGACGAGGTTTCCGATCTCGTCCCGCCGGGTCGCACAGCCCAGCTCCTGGAACCTGGTCTCGAGGACTCGGCCGATCTGCTCCTCGTGGCCGGTCGGGCTGTCGACTCCCACCAGGTCCAAGAACGTGCTCAGCAGCCGGTCACGGTTCACGTCGGTCATGGTTCATCAGCACCTTGCATCTCGTTGGCGAGACCTCCGACATCCTCGTGATGCCGTAGCCGCTCGTCCTCCTCCGACGCTAGGTCGGGCGACGCCTGCGCCGTTCACCCCACGAGGATGAGATCGCGTGCATGGGCTCTCTTGCGGTCCACCGTCGCCGAACAGCTGCAGCTCATCTCATCCTGCGAGGGTGGGGCGTGCGGCAGATCGCCTCCCTACGCTGGGCGCAGGTCGAGGAGCGATGCCCCGACGGCATCGTGATCCTCGCCCGTCGGACAGGAGTCCCCGTATGACCGATCACGGCCGCTTCCGTCGACGCACCACGGCGGCCGCCTTGCTCGGCATCCTCACGCTGAGCGGGTGCAGCGAGGACGGTTCGAACAACTCACTGCGGGCAGCCGAGGCTGCTGTGGCTGCCAACGAGAGGGCGTTGACCGAGGCGGAAGCAGCTGCCACGGCAGCCGCCGCGGAGTTCTGCACGGCGAGCTCGACCTACATCACGGCGATCGACCGCTACGGCGACGTCCTCAACTCCACGGCGCCCACGGTCGGTGACGTTAAGGATGCCGGCAGCGACCTCGCGCAGCCGGGGGAGGACGCAGCAGAAGGCGGCAGCGGCGGTGGCCGACACCCGCACGTCCGTCGTCACGGCGGAGCAGGAGCTCGCCGACGCCCGGGCCGCGCTCGCCGCCGCTCAGGCCTCGGCCTCCGGCACGACACCCACGGCGGCGCCGTCGAGCAAGACCCCCAGCCCGTCGCCGACCCCGGCCGGTGTCACGGCCGTGCAGGAGGCGGAGACCGAGTTCGCCGCCGCGCAGGCGGGCATCACCGACCAGACGCCGCTGGCGCAGGCGGCCGAGCAGTTCAACGCGGCTGCCGTGGCGCTGGAGATGGCCTGGCTGCAGCTCCTCGGAGACAGTGGTTGCCTGACCGACGCCCAGCAGGAGGAGGCCCTCAAGGCCGTGTCCGCCTACACGACGACGCTCCAGCAGGCGCTGGCTGACGCCGGCTACTACGACGCGAAGGTCGACGGCATCTACGGACCCAAGACCGTCGCGGCGGTCGAGTCGTTGCAGAAGGCCAACGGCCTTCCGCAGACCGGCCACCTCGACAAGGCGACCGAGAAGGCGCTGCGGTCCGAGCTCGCGGCCAAGGGCGGCGCGGCCGCGCAGGAGGACACGGCCTCGACCGCGGCCGTGCAGCAGACGCTCAAGCTCGCCGGCTACTGGGACGGGCCGGTCGACGGGGTCTGGACCGACGCGCTCACCGACGCCCTCGAGGCACTGCAGAAGGACCTCGGTGTCGAGGTCACCGGCACCGTCGACGCGGCTACCATCGCCGCCGTCGAGAAGGCCCTGGCAGGCGCAGGGACGACGCCGGTCCCCAGCCGTTCCGGATCGGCGACTCCCACGCCTTCCTCGTCGAGCTGACGTGCAGTCGTCGAGCGCCCCAGAGCCGGACCCGCCGCCCGGTTCAGGAAGTGGCGCGACGGCGCGCACGGTCAGCTGGGCACGGGAAAGGAGCCGGCGCGCGGCGGAATGGAGCGTCGGGGCACGCACCACCCATCGGTCGGTCGATGCGGGCTTCCGGCTGCCGACCCGCCGCCGACCGCGACAAGCGGGTGGCCGCCGGCGTCCTCGCGGGAGGTCTGGCCTACCGGCTCTTCTTCTGGGTGTTGTCGGTCTCGGTGGTCAGCACCGGCACCCTCGGTGTGGTGGACGGCGCCCTGCTCGACGAGACGCTGAGCGAGATGGGGCTCGGCCCTGCGGCCTCCGAATCCGTCAAAGAGCTGCTGCGCGGCTCGGACGAGGCTCGGTGGTGGCTCATCCTCGTCGGAGGGTGGTTGGTGATCTGGACCGGCTACCTGGCTGCCAAGGCGCTCGTCCTCGTGCACGCGACGGTGTGGGGCATCACGGCAGTGCAGGCCAGGAAGCCGTGGGTGCTGTCGTTGGCGTTCAGCGGAACCGCGCTCGCCCTTCTCGTGGCGATGTCGCTCGCGGACTGGGTGCAGGCGAGGGGTGGCAGGCTCGGGCCTGCTCGCCTTCCTGGTGTCGACCACCATCCCGTTCGCCGTATGGCTCGCGGTGACGAGCCGACTCCCGCACGGGGGCACGCACTGGACCGACCTGGTCCCGGGCGCGCTGCTGGTCGGGATCGGCATCCAGGCCTTCCAGCAGTTCGCGACCTGGTTCCTGGCACCCAAGCTGGCCAACGCGACGCAGCTCTATGGCCTCCTCGGAGTGACGGCGACCGCCCTGTTCTGGTTCTACATCCTGAGCCGGCTGGTGATCGGCGGCGCTACCTTGAATGCGTCCCTGCACGACCAGCGTTCCGGAACACCACAAGACCTCGTTCGGTGAGCGATCCGCGCCGCCCGCCGAGTCGCTTTCCACAGGGTGCCTGACCCTCAGGAACGGCTGGAGCCTGGTAGCCATCGTTTCTGAGCTCCCAGCGCGCGCTCGGCAGCGGTCACAGCAGCACCCCCACGGCAGACCCCAACCAGCCGCCGCACGGCACACGCCCTCCCGGCTCATGCGCCTCCGACACTTCCAGAGACTGCCGCCGGACGACCCTCCGACTCACCACAACGTCCCTCCCCCGAAGAACAGAAATGCTCGTCGACTGCACACCCGGTGCATTGTCGGTCACGGTTTGGTAACGGCTGGCGCTCCAGATGGCCCCCAAGGGCCTCCCCGGAGCGTTGGGAGGTATGACCATCAGTCTGCACAAGCTCACCGCCGGGACCGGGTACACGTACCTGACCCGGCAGGTCGCCGCGCACGACCGCGCCGGCGGACCGCGCACCTCGCTGGCGTCGTACTACTCCGAGCGGGGCGAGACGCCGGGGCGGTGGGTGGGCTCCGGGGTGGCCGGGATCGACGGCCTGAGCGGTCGGGGACGAGGTCACCGCGGAGCAGATGCGGCTGCTGTTCGGGTTCGGTCTGCACCCGCTGGCCGACCAGCGCGAGGAGCGGCTGCAGGGCCCCGGGCTGACCGAACGGGACTACCGCGCGGCGCGACGGCTGGGGGTGCCGTTCAAGGTCTACACGGCCGAGGCGACCGCGTTCCAGGTCGAGGTCGCCAAGCGGATCGAGGACCACAACGCCGCGCTCGGGCACCCGCGCGACTACCCCGTTGCGGCCCAGGACCGGGCCCGGATCCGCTCGAAGGTAGCCGCCGAGATCTTCCGTGCCGAGCACGGACGGGACCCGCGCGACGCCCGCGAGCTGTCCGGGACGATCGCGAAGCTGTCCCGCCCGCGGACCACGGCGGTGGGCGGGTACGACCTGACGTTCTCCCCGGTGAAGTCGGTCAGCACCCTGTGGGCGATCGCCCCACCGCAGGTCGCGGCGCAGGTCGAGCTGGCCCACAACGAGGCCGTCGCCGACGCGCTGGCGTTCATCGAGCAGCACGCCCTGTACACCCGGGAGGGCACCGACGGGGTCCGCCAGGTCGACGTCACCGGGCTGGTCGCGACCGCGTTCACCCACCGCGACTCCCGGGCCGGCGACCCGGACCTGCACACCCACGTCGCGGTCGCGAACAAGGTGCAGACCCTGTCCGGGAAGTGGCTGTCGATCGACGGGCGGATCCTGTTCAAGGCCAAGGTCACCGCCTCGGAGACCTACAACACCGCCCTGGAGAAGCACCTGCGCACCCGGCTCGGGCTGACCTTCGCCGAACGGCCAGGCACCGAGCGCGGCAAGCGCCCGGTCCGCGAGGTGGTCGGTGTCGACCCCGCCCTGAACCAGCGCTGGTCGACCCGGCGGGCCAGCATCGAGGCCCGCCGCGGCGAGCTCGCCACCGCGTTCCAGGGCGACCACGGCCGCCCGCCGACGGTGGTCGAGGCGATCCTGCTCGCCCAGCAGGCCACCCTGGAGACCCGCGACGCCAAGCACGAACCCCGCACCCTGACCGAGCAACGCGCCGCGTGGCGGGAGCAGGCCGAGGACGTCCTCGGCGGGCCTGCAAGGCGTGTCGTTCATGGTCGCCACGGCCTTGTCCGCCGGCCGCGCAGCACCCGCCGGCACGGTGGATGCGGCGTGGGTGCGGGACACCGCTGCGCGGGTCCGCGACGAGATCCAGGCCCGCCGCTCGACCTGGCAGGTCTGGCACGTGCGCGCCGAGGCGCACCGTCAGGTCCGCGCCGCGAACCTGCCCGCCGAGCACGTCGACACCGTCGTGGACCTGGTCACCGACCACACCCTGACCGCCGCCTCGGTGCGCCTGACACCGGCCGGGGACGGCATCGAAGAGCCGGCCGAGCTGCGCCGCGCCGACGGGTCCAGCGTGTACGAGGTCGCCGGCTCCGCGATCTTCACCAGCACCCAGATCCTCGCCGCCGAAGCACGCCTCGTCGACGCCGCTGGCATCACCGACCGGCACCGCGCCAACCCTGACGCGGTCGAGATGGCCCTGCTCGAGCAGGCCGCCAACGGGATCACCCTCAACCCGGGACAGGCCGCCCTGGTCACCCAGATGGCCACCTCCGGCGCCCGCCTCCAGCTCGCCATCGCTCCCGCCGGGGCCGGGAAGACCACCGCCATGCGCGCCCTGACCGCGGCGTGGGTCGAGGACGGCGGCACCGTGCTCGGGCTCGCCCCGTCCGCCGCCGCAGCAGCCGTCCTACGGGAGCAGACCGGCGCCACCACCGACACCCTGGCCAAGCTCACCTGGTCGATCAGCCACGACGACCTGCCCGACTGGGCCGAGGCGATCGGGCCACGAACCCTGGTCGTGATCGACGAGGCCGGGATGGCCGACACCCTCTCCCTGGACACCGCCGTCGCAGTTCGTCACCGCCCGCGGCGGGCAGGTCCGCCTCATCGGGGACAACCAACAGCTCGCCGCGATCGGCGCCGGCGGCGTCCTGCGCGACATCGCCGCCACCCACGGCGCGCTGCACCTGGACGAGCTGATGCGCTTCACCGACCCCGTCGAGGGCGCCGCGTCTCTGGCTCTGCGTGACGGGCGCACCGAGGCCCTGGGGTTCTACCTCGACCACGACCGGGTCCACGTCGGCGACCTCGCCACCATCACCACGCGACGTGTTCACCGCCTGGGCCAAAGACCGCGGCCAAGGGCTCGACACGCTCATGCTGGCCCCCACCCGCGACCTGGTCTCCCAGCTCAACCAGCAAGCCCAAACCCACCGCCTCGCCGGCCGCGAACCCGGGCCCGGAGTGCGCCTGGCCGACGGCAACACCGCCCTTGTCGGCGACACGATCGTCACCCGCAGCAACGACCGCCGGCTGCGGCTGAGCGCCAACGACTGGGTCAAGAACGGCGACCGATGGATCGTCCACAACGTGCACCGCGACGGCTCCCTCGCCGTGCAGCACAACAGGAGTGGACGACTCGTCACCCTCCCCGCCGACTACGTCGCCGCGGCCGCCGAGCTCGGCTACGCCAGCACCATCCACGGCGCCCAAGGCATCTCCGTCGACACCGTCCACGGCCTGGCCACCGGCGACGAGACCCGACAGCAGCTGTACACGATGCTCACCCGCGGCGCCGACGCCAACCACCTCTACCTCCAGGTCGTCGGCGACGGCGACCCCCACGACATCACCCGACCCGAGAACGTCCACCCGCCGACCGCCACCGACATCCTCGAGAGCATCCTGGCCCGCGACGACGCCCCCGTCTCGGCCACCACCACCGCCCGCGAGCACGCCTCCCCCACCCTGCGGCTCGGCGCCGCCACCGCCCGCTACGTCGACGCCCTGCACGTCGCCGCCGAACACCACCTCGGCACCACCGCCATCGGCCGACGCTCGAGGCCGGCGCCGACCGGATCGTCCCCGGCATCGGCGACGACCCCGCCTGGCCGACCCTGCGCGCCCACCTCGTCCTGCTCGCCGCCACCGGAACCGACCCCATTCCCGCGCTTCGGTTCGCAGCCAGCTCCCGCGAGCTGGACTCGGCCGACGACCGCGCCGCCGTCCTCGACTGGCGCCTCGACGACCCACGTCACGGCCGGCACGGGACCACTCCCCTGGCTCCCCGGCATCCCCCAGGGGCTCCGCGATGACCCGCACTGGGGCGCCTACCTGAACGCCCGGTCCCAGCGTGTCGCTGATCTCTCGCCAGGAGGTGCGCCACCAGGTCACCAGCACGGCGAACACCCCACCCTGGTGGCCACTGGGCCGCTCCGTGCCCGGGCCGGGCCTGCTCGGCGACCTCGCCGTCTGGCGGGCCGCGAACGCCATCCCCGACAGCGACCAACGCCCCACCGGACCCACTCAACCCGCCAAGGCCCACGCCCTCTGGCAGCACGAGCTCGACGTCCGGGTGGGCGACACCAACGCCTCGACCGTCACCGACTGGACCAGCCTCGTCCACACCCTGGTTCCCGCCACACGACGCGACGAGTACACCCCCATGCTTGCCCAGCACCTCGCCGAGCTCTCCGACGCTGGCATCGACGCCAATGCCCTGCTCCACACGACCACCGGCGCTCCGCTACCCGACGACCACGCCGCCTCGGCCCTCTGGTGGCGCATCCAACGCCACCTGCCCGACCCCAACGACCCCGATGAGCCCGGTCCGCTGGAGTGGGCCATCGAGGACGCCACGGCCGCCCCAGAACGGCCACGGGGCTCGACGAGCCACGCCGACCACGAACGTCGCATCATCTCGGCCCGGCACGACCAGCCACGCGGACCGGGGCCAACGCGATGAGCCGTCGACAGATCAGATGTGGCGACACGTGACCACGAAGCGCCCGTCGAGGGCTTTAGGAAGCAGGAGGCAACCATGACCACGAAGATCCGCCGAGAGTTCGAGTCCCTGTCCTCAGCCGCCGAGCGCACCGGGCTGAGCATCCGCACCCTGCGCAGGAGGATCGCCAGCGGCGAGCTCGCGGCCTACCGCAGCGGTGCGCGGGTCATCCGGGTCGATCCGGATGACGTCGACCGCATGATGGTGCGCATGCCCACCGCGTGGAACTGATGCCGCCTCGTCCCGGCTGAGACGTCCCTGCGACGATCATGTCCGGCGCGGCTTGGACGACGTCCGCCAAGAAAGCCGTCAGCCCGTGAAGGAGCCCCGGCGTCGATGCGGGGGCGTCCGCTGCCCTTCGCGAGGCCCCGGATCCCGCCCCCACTGGGGTGCCAAGATGGCGGCTGCGCCGAACAACTGGCTCTACCGGACATGCACCGATGAGCGCGAATCTGCGCGACGCTCTTTAGGATGATGGGCGAGGCTATCGCCTCGGCCAGGGTAAGTAGGTTTTGGCCGCGCGCCTCTTGTCCAGGGTGGCGCCGGTCAGGATACGGAAGATGTCGGTGACGGTCGGGTTCTGAGTGCCGGTGCCCGACTGCGGCTTCACGGCCAGCGAGAACCTCCCGTGAGCGCGCAAGTGGCGGTGCGGATCGGCACCGTCCTGTGGATGCCGGCCGCGCCGCGAAGCCGCTTCCCCGCCCGGGCCCGAAGGCGCCGCCCAGGACTGATCGGGCGGCGCCTCAATCAGGAGACGGACAGCTTCAGCGTGGCGCTGACCCCGGTGCCGTGGTCGGTGTGCGCCGCGAGCACCCAGCGGTACGAGTTCGTGCCGCGCTTCGGCGGCTTCACCGACGCACTGGCCGTGCTGCTGCTCGACAACGTGCGCGTGGCCACGGCCTGCCAGGAGGTCCCCGTCCAGCGTTGCAGGACGATCGAGCGGCCGGCATGGCTCGGCCAGACCACCGTCGACACGGTCGCTGTCCCGCCCAGCGCGAACGAGGTGCGGCTCGCCTTGATGCTCACCGAGGGCGCCACGGTGACCGTGCCCACGGCCCCGACTACACCGCCTCGGGTGCCGGAACCGGCCCACGCCACCCGGTAACGCGTCGTGACGCTTGGCTTCAGCGACACGGAGTAGGACCCGGTCGAGGAGGTCGTTGCGGTCGCCGCCTGCGCCCAGGTGGTCGTCCCTGCCTTCTGGGCCTGCACCACGACGGTCCGGCCCGACAGCACCGACCCGTTCCAGCGCAGGGTGCCGGTGGCCTTGGTCGTGCC
This sequence comes from uncultured Actinomycetota bacterium, assembly GCA_963848845.1. Classification (GTDB taxonomy): domain Bacteria; phylum Actinomycetota; class Actinomycetes; order Propionibacteriales; family Propionibacteriaceae; genus Propionicimonas. The sequence goes on along the minus strand of CAWKFH010000003.1, from coordinate 809,344 downwards.
CGGGTAGGTCACCGACTTGCCGATCGACATCGACACCGAGGCCTGCACGCGGTCGACCCGCGCCGGCACGGGGGCGGTGTTCCCGAAGGCGTCGTAGGCCGCGACGACGAAGGAGTACGACCGCCCCCCGAGCAGCCCGCTCGCCGTCGCCGACGTGCCCCGCCCGGTGTAGACGATCGAGGTCTCCGAGGCGGTGGCGCCGTACCGGGTCACGACGACGTGATCGAGGTCGAACGCCGTCGGGTTGGCCCAGGTGAGCCGCTGCGTGTCGTAGGAGGGCGAAGCACCCAGGCCCGTCACGGCACCGGGCGGGGTGTCGTCACCGACCCGCACCGCTGCCGCCGTCTTCACGGCGCCGTCACCTGCTGCGTTGCGACCTACGATCGACACGGCCCAGTCGCGCCGCCCGGGCAGGTCGTCGAAGGCAGCGGCACGCGCCGCGCCAGTGACCAGCGCAGTGCGGGTCAGGTCACCTGAAGTCACCGTCACTTGCCACTCGGTGGCGGCGACCGCATTCAGGGCGGTCGACCAGGCGACGTCGATGCCGTTGTCGTGGGGAGTCGTGACGGTGAGCGCGGTCGGCGCCCAGGGCCGCTCTGCCGCGCTCCATGCCCCCTTGACCTGGGGCAGCACCGAGCGGGCGCGGTTGCCGTTGTGGTCCCAGACGTAGAGCACGAGCTGGTAGGCCGTGACCGGCTGGGGCAGCGTGACCGTGGCCGTTACGGTTGGGGTCGCCAACGGGATGGAGGTCACCGAGGTGACCGTGTCGGGGTCGGCGCCCAGCGGGGTGACGGCATAGGCGAGGGTGCGCAGGTCGGGGATGGCAGGCCGCGCGGGAAGGCGATCGATACCCTGGTGCTCGACGTCGGGGTCACAACAACGGCCGCCCGGTCGATCGCCGGCGGCGCCCCGTTGGCGTCGGGCGCGGTGTCGGCCCGCGCCGTGACGGCATTCGAGACGTTGCCGTTGACGTCGGTGGCGGTCACGCGCACCTCGTAGGTGCGGCCACCGGGCAGGCGGGTCCACGTGAAGCCGGTAGCCGTCTTGGACGTCGGCCCGGCCGTCTCCTTGCCGGTCGTGAGGTCGACGAGCACGGGCTGGAGGGTGGCGAGGTCGATTTCGGTCGGAGGCACCCAGGTAGCGGCGACCTGGTAGTCGCCACCGACGGCGGCGAGGTCGCGGACCACGGCCGGCGGGGTCGCGTCGAGCGGTGTGCGGAAGCGCGTGAGCACCGGCTCCGACCGGTTACCGAGGTCGTCGACCGCCCACACGGCCAATGTGTAGTCGGTGTCCATGGTCAGCCCCCACACCGTGAACGTGGACCCGTTCGAGGGGCCGTTCGGCGGTAGCTGCGGCACGGCATCCCCGGGTGCAGTGGCGAACAGGATGCCGGTGAAGTCGCCGTCCGTGGGCAGTGTGACGCTCACGTCGGCGCGGGTGAAGGTGGCGGTGACGCGAACGTCGGTGACCTGGGCGGGGGGCCGGATGTCGACGCGGGTGACGGCGATCCACCGGGCGAAGTTGCCGTGCAGGTCGATGGTGAAGATGCTGATGGCGTAGTCGACGTCGGGCTCGGCGCCGGGGACTGCGCCGTCGTCGCGCATCGGGTAGCCGTCAGTGGGCGTCTGCGGTGCGTCGGTGCCGGGCAGGTAGCGGGCCACCGAGTGGGAGAAGTCGTCGCCCAACGGATCGGTCCACTGCGCGCCGGTTGCGGTCTGGGTGCGCCAGGTCCGCGCGTACGGGGGCAGCGGCGGGGGGTCGGTGTCGACGAGGGCGGCGGCCTTGACGACGACCGGGCCACTCAGGTTGAGCGGCGGCCAGGCGTCGTGCCACGGCACCGCCTCGTAGAAGAACACCGAGAAGATCCACTCCTCGCCAGGCACGAGCAGCGCACTGCCCGTGTGGAACACGGTGTGGGTGTCGTCGACGGGCACGCCGTCCCACTGATCGACCGGTGCGGAGCCCTGCTTGGCGCGCACCACGGCCCCCGCGACGGTGGCGCCGTCCCAGTCGAGCAGCACCCGCCCGCTGCCGGGCGTGGCGGTCACCGGGATCGGCGCCGGCTGCGGGGCCAGGCCGGGGTCGGCCACGAGCCGGACCGAGGCCAGGCCGGCGCGGAGCAGGTCGCCGCCCAGCGCCTGCGACTGCCAGCTGAAGTCGTAGTCCGCGCGCATGGGGGCGAGGGCACCCCCGGGCAGCAGCACCACCCGGCCCGTGAAGTTCATGCCGTTGTCGAGGAATATCCCCTCCGTGGTCCTGGCCACGGCCGTGAAGTCACCGCCGGTGAGCACGGTGGTGACTGCGCCACCTGGGCTCACCCGTCGCAGCCCGCTGCCGGCGACCAGCACGTCCGTGCCTTCGAGCCCGAGGTCGGTGGGGGTGGCCGGCAGGTTGGCGACGACGCTCGTGGTCCCGCCGCTGGTCACGCGCAGCAGCCGCCGGCCGGGGCCGTCGGCCACCAGCAGCGAGCCGTCGGTCGCGACCTCGACGTCCACGGCACCGCTCGGCGCCACCGCCTGTGTGGGCGTGCCCGAGCTGGGGACTCGCATCACCCCGCCGTCGTCGGTGACGACGTATGCGGTGCCGTCACCCGCGAGCGCCACCTTGCCCCCGGTGGCCAGTTTCCCCAGCGTCGCGCGCGTGCGCAGGACGCCGTCGACTCCCACCTCGCGCACGAGTCCCGCCGTGGTGGTGAGCACCGTGAGCCCGCTCGGGAGGGCGGCCCCGCCGCGCACGGCGTTCAGATAGGGGTCGTTGGTGAGGTAGGCGTCGTCGGCGCGGACACCGTCCGGTGACCACTGGGCGTCGGGATCGACGCCGACGAGGCGGCCCAGGTCGGTGCCGCCGGCCGAGATCCGGTGCACGCCCCAGGTCCACGCGGGCCTGTCGAGCCCGCCGACCGCGAACCCGGTGCCGAGGCGGTCGAGCAGGGTGACGGGCCGGGCGAGCTGGATGACCGAGGTCGCGCCGCCCGCGACCGGGACCGCGGCCACGGCGTTGTAGTCACGTGAGCCGAGCCACACGGTGGTCCCGTCGGTGGTCAGGGTGAACACGGACTCCACCGACACGGCCGTCGCCGGTTGCCCCGTCGGGATGCCGCCCGCGGTACGCAGCCCGTTCCCGGCGAGCCTGGGGCCGAGCCCACCAGGGGTCAGTTCGTACACGCCGACCCGCTCGCTCCCGGCATCCATGGCGTAGGCGCGCTGGCCGTCGGGCCGCACGGCAAGGTCGCGCACGCTCCCCATGCCGCCCTCGGTGGTGACCCCAGCGACGGTGCCGTCGGGAAGGATGCGCACCACCCGGCTGCTGCTCGCGGCCCAGACGACGCCGTCGGCCCCGACGTCGATACGGCTCAGGCCGGTGTCGGTCGAGAGGGTGGTGCGCGTGCCGGCGGCCGTGATCCGGATGACACCGGTGCTCGTCGCGAGCACGACGCCCGTGCCGTCAGCGGCCACGTCGCGCACCGTGTAGTCCTGCCCCGCCGTGCCCGGCAACACCGTGATGCGGTCGGTCGCCGCGTCGACGCGCAGCACCTCGGGGCGCTGGTCGGAGACGACGAGCAGCCGCCCGCTGCCGTCGACGTCGGTGCGCAGTTCACCGGGCACCCGGGCGAAGGATGCCGGGCCGCTCCAGCCGTCGCCCCCGCCGGCGACGGTGCGCGTCTCGCCGTAGGTAGGCGTGGACGTCGTGGCCGTGCTCGTGGTCGTAGAAGCCGCTGGGGTGGAGGCTGGATCGACTGAGAGGGGCGTCGTCGCGGTCTCGCGCGGAGCCGCGAAGACGGCCTCCGCCGCGGCGGTGGGAGCGGTGACGACGAGGGCGGTGGAGGCGGCGAGAGCGGCGAGAGTCGACGCGGCGACGGCGCGGTGCAAGGGATTCCCTTCGGGAGGACGGCGCACGGACTTTAACCCACCCACATGCGAGCCACGCCGCGATCGAGGCAGATGTGCCCGAACGCACCCCGGCACCCGGAACCGACCCGACCCGATGCGGTGGTGGTTGGTGCGGTCCGTGGCGGGACAAGATCGGTGACCTCGTCTTTCATGCGCTCTTGCCTCCTGCCTTGCCCAGAAGAGCAAGCGTGTTCTTGTCCGAGAGGGCGTTGCTCACCTTGGCTGCAACGGCGGCGGGCGCGGTGGGGCTGGTGGACGGACTGGCGATGGCACTGTTGGGTGCACCGGCGGTCGTGGTGGTCGCGACGGCGGAGGGAGTGGCGCTGGGTCCGCCCGAGCAGCCGGCGAGCGTGACGGCGCGAACGCACCGACGGCCACGGCACCGGCGGCCAGTGCTCGGGATCGGTTGGTGTTCGTTGCTGTCCTGTGGCCGCGGTCGCGCGGCCTTCGGTCGGGCGGTCCGCCGCCGGGCGAGCCCACTGTCGTTTCCCGTCGCCGCACCGGGCGGCAGACTAAGGGTGGTGTCCCGAAGGACACAGGCTCAAACCCCTGAGGCCGAGTCCGATCGCACCCTTGTGCCGCGCTGGGCACGACTCGGGTGCAGGGTCGTCGGCACCGCGGCCGCGGGTTGGTTGACCCTATTGCGGACTGGCCTCTTTAGTGACCTGGTGTCCGGCCGGTTCGGCAGGTGCGCCGGGAATGTCGCGGAACTCGGTGCGGCGTAGACCCATGGTCAGGCGGGTGATCAGCATGTAGGCCAGGTAGGCGGCGACGGCGGTTGCGACCCCGTTGACGATGGTGACCCAGCCGTAGGCGCGCCAGGCCTGGAAGAAGGCGTCCTCCTCGGTTGCGGTTTGGACGCTGCCCGAGAGGCGGCCGACGGCGGTGTCGCTAATCACCATCACCAGGTAGCTGCCCCACCACCACGCCACGGAGTGTGGCCGCGGGTCGGGGCGTTCGTCACCAAGTCCTGAGCGGATACCGGCGCGCAGATCGCAGACCAGACGGTAGGGGCGAACCAGGTTCAGGAACGGCACGAACCAGACCCCGACCGTCCAGCCAGGGCCGTGGGTGAGCCGCACCGGGTTCACCTGGTCGCTGCGGTAGCAGGCCCACAGCCAGGTGATGAACAGGGTCCCGGTGATCACGGTCATGGCCAGGGGCGTTAGGCCCAGGGTCACATCGAGGGAGTCGTAGGTCTCGCCCTCGCTGACCGCGTAGCCCTCGCCGCTGGATCCGCGCTGGGCCAGAGAGAGGGACCACAAGCCGAACCCGAAGGAGGCCGCGGCGAGGAACCCGTTGGCCAGGAGAACCACCCGCAAGGACAGCGCCAGACCGAAGAACCACCTCGGCAGGCCCGGCCGGGGTTCGTAGCTGCGGCCCAGCCGCACCCGGTCGGTCCACACCGTGCCGTCCCACCACCGCTGGCGAACCTGTCCGGTACTGAGCGGGTCGTTGTGCCACGCGGGTCGGGGAACCGGGGGGTGCGGCCCGTACCGCTAGGTGCGGCCATCCACGCATCGGTCCAATCGACCCCGTCCCACTTGCGTAACCTGCTCGCATCCGTCGGATCGGGGTACCAACCCGACACGGCTCCGTTGCGGCCCTGGTACACCCGGTTTCCCTCCACGGCACTGATCATCGCCAATGGTCACGGCGGCGCGTGGCCGTTTGGAGAATCCCCCAATCCACCCCCGCCTCCAACCAGCGGGTGGGCCACGCGGCTCACCACCCGCTGAGCCCACCAAGGGTCCAAGGCCTCGCACCGAGGCTTCGCTGTGCTGGCAGGCGAGGTAACCCGGTGTGGCGGGAATCGCGTTGCGAGTTGCCGCGACACGCGCGCGGCGCGGCCCGGCTCTCGGCTAGGGTCCGGGTGGGCCCGAGGAGGCCCGACCCCACCGCTATCGCGGACATCGCCGGGGCCCGCGAACCTCCGCCACCGCGAAGCGGTCACTGCCTGCCTGCGAAGGGCTGGCTTCTCGGTCCTGACGGCGACGCACGCCAACTGGTTGCTCAACAGCTATGTCTACGGGTACGCCCTGCAGGCAGCCACCCTGCCGTTCGACACCGCCGACGAGCTCGCGGACATGGTCGAGGACGTCTACCTGCCCCAGCTTCCTCCTGACGAGTTCCCCTACCTCAACGAGTCCGCCGCGGCGCTCGTCGCTGCCGGCTACGACCCAGCCGAGGAGTTCACCTTCGGCCTCGACCTCGTCCTCGCCGCCCTCGAGCCCCTGAGAGCCTCCGCGTAGCGACGCTCACGGACCGTCGCGCGGCCCTCTGCACCGCAGTTCCGATCCATAACCGCCGTGTTGTCGCGGGCTCGTAGCTGCCGTGCGCCTGGGGTGCCTACGTGACTTCGGCGATTGACTCTGCTGCACTGGCAACAGCAGCCACAGCCAGTTGTCCGTATCTGCCAACACTCGCTGCCGAACTCTGAACCGACGCCGAAGCGTTGACAATGGGCGGCGGTACCGGCGCCAGAGTATTGGCCGAGATCCGGTCCCGAGTCGTCTCGGGTTGTTCGAGCCGAACGGCGGCGACCGGACATGCCGTCGGGGTCCCTGTTGGGAGCGTCCACAGTGACCGTGATCGGATGGGGATTCGTCTTCGGGACGGGCACCGCGATGGCAGCAGGGATATGGTCCGTTGGTGAGGCGATCCGATGGCAGGCCCCTGAAGTCGATTTCGCCCGTGATGAAGCTGGCGCCCTACATCGCCGACAGGCGAACCGACGCCCAGGTCTTCGGCAAGGAGACCATCTTCACCGACAGGATCGACCCCTACCTCGCCGAGAAGCGCAGCGAAGGACGCCATGTCAGCTACACGGCGGTGATGATCGCGGGCTTCGTTCGCACCATCGCCGAACGGCCCCAGCTGAATCGCTTCGTCATGAACGGACGGCTCTACGCGCGCCACGGAATCCACATCTCCTTGATGGTCAAACGATCACGCGATGAGGATGCGGAGGAGACTTCGACGAAACTCGCCTTCACGGGGACGGAGAACATCCTTGATGTCGCAGAAGCCGTGGATCGGGCTGTTGCCGAGACGTCCGGTGGCGACTGGGACGAGGCAGACTCGACCGCGGAGCGCATCCTGGCGTGGCCAGGTCCGACCAGGGATTTCGTGGTGGGCCTGCTGAAGATGATGGATCGGTGGAACGTTCTCCCGCGGCCCCTGGTCGACGTCAGCCCCTTCCACGCGTCCGTGTTCTTCAGCCAGCTGAAATCGATCCGGTCGGACTACGTCTACCACCACTTGTGGAACTTTGGCACTGCGGGGATCTTCGTGGCGCTCGGCGAGGCCAAAGACGTTGCCGTCCCCGAGGACGGTGCCGTGGTGATCCGAAGGGCGTGCGAGATCGGTCTCACGGTAGATGAGCGGATTTGTGATGGCCAGTACCTGAGTCGCTCGCTGGAGTTGCTCAAGGGTTACCTGGAGAACCCCCGCCTGCTCGAGCAGGGAGCCTCCCTGGTAGTCCAGGACGCGCCGTAAGCCGGGTTGGCAAATGCCCGGACCGCTGGTCAGCGTCGTGATCCCCGTGTACCTGGTGGAGCACTACCTGGAGCGTTGTGTGGATTCTGTCATCGCCCAGGACCACCGGCCGATCGAGATCATCCTCGTCAATGACGGCTCCCCTGACGGCTGCGGGGACACCGCTTCGATTGGCACAGCGAAGGCTTCTGACCCGCCACCTCCACCAACGAATCCGCGAACTCAGACTCCCGCCCGACGCGGACCGGGAAGGAGGGTGAAGCGTCCCCGCTCCCTAGCGGGTCAGGCCGGGCTGGTTCGAGTCTGCCTCCGCGACCGCGTTTGGCCATTGCTTGTATCGTGCACCGCGGCCGTAGTTGCCGTCCTTGGTGAGCTTGTCGCGCCACCCGAGATTGATCGGCAGGACAGCCGCCAGGGAGAAGGCGGGGCCCAGGTAGCGGGAGGCCCGCCAAACGCGCCGCCCGATGGCGGTGCGGGTGTGGAACTCGCGCAGCACCCAGGACACCCCTTGATCGAGGTTCTCCCGGCTCATCTGTCGGGGTTCGAAGACGACGTGGTTGAAGTCGTAGTGAGACCAGTCCTTGTCGAAGATCCGGTTCTGTGCATCCATGTCGGCAAACAGCGGCGTGCCCGGGAAGGGGGTCAGACGGGTGGCTTGCAGGGTCTCGACGTTCGCGTCGCGCATGAACTGAAGGGTGTGTTCGAAGACCTCGGGAGTGTCTTCGTCTCCGCCGAACACGAAGGCGGCGCAGACCGCAATCCCCCGGTCGTGCAACCTGCGCACCGCCGCGTGGTAGTCCTTGCCGAGGTTGGGTCTCTTGTTGAAGCCTCGTAGCCCGGAGTCCGAGAGTGTCTCGAAGCCGACGAACAAACCCCGGCAGCCGCTGCGAGCCGCCAAGTCCAGGAGTTCGTCATCGAAGGCAAGGCCCAGCCCCGCCTGTGAGAACCAGGTCTTTCCCAAAGGTTCCATCGCGGCGAACAACTCCACGGCGAACTCGCGGTTGCACGTCAGGTTGTCGTCCATGAAAAGGACGTGCCGCCGGAGCGTCTGCAGTTCGGCGACGACTTCCCCTACGGGTCGGGTGCGGTGCACATGGCCGCAGAAGGCCGACACCGAGCAATAGGTGCAGCGGAAGTGGCAGCCGCGCGTCGCCTGGAGGAAATCCACTGGAGCATAGTCCCGTTTGCGGATCAGGTTCCGACACGGCACCGCCAGGCCTGACAGGGTGCCGGGAGAGTTGCGGTAGAAGGGCTGCAGACGTCCCGCGCAGAAGTCCTCGATCATCCGGGGCACGTTGGATTCCGCCTCGCCAATGCAGATCGCGTCTGCGTGCTGGATGGCTTCCTCGGGCAGGAAGGAGGGGTGGTAGCCGCCGAAGATGACCGGTACTCCGCGGGCACGGAAGCGGTCGGCGATGTCGTAGGCCCTCGGTGCGTTGTAGGTCATGAAGGAGATGCCCACGAGGTCGGCGTCCATGTCGAAGTCCAGGGCCTCGACCTCCTCATCGATGATCCGCGTGTCCACGTTCGAGGGCATAGCAGCAGCGACGTACTGGCTGGAGAGCATCGAGAAGCGGAAGTAACGTGCCTGCCGAGGCCGTTCCCCAGGGTCCACGCGCCAAGTGGGCGAGGCCGGATTGATCAGGACGAACCGGATTCGGTCCATGACTGCCTCCCTGGCATCAGTCTAGGACGCGAGCGGGGGCGGTAGCCCGCTTCGTGGGGGCTCGCCCCAGGGCAGGGCCAGCTACCCGCCCAGCGGAGGCACCGGACGGGTTCTGACGTCCCTGAGTATGGCCACGCCTCCGGTTCCTCCTCCATGTCCTGGGTGGCCTCGGCGAGGTTGAGTCGGAGGATGCGCAGGACGGCCAGGATGACGGCAATGGATGACGACCGGCTGTAAGACGTGAGCGTGAACGCCTCCGAGGACAGCTGGGCTGAGAGCAGATCTGCCGTCCGCAGACCGAGCCAAATCCCCGGGGTGATCTGGGCCGCGGTGGCGCTCGTCTGGATGCTCCTGGTCGGGGTCGGCAACGGGACGGTTGCCATGTTCGCGACCTTGGGCGTCTGGGCCTACTTCGTCGCCGTCGCGCTCGGTCCGATCCTGGTCGGCTGGCTGCGGCGCGACCGCGCAGCGACCTGAACCAGCCCGAGACCCGCCGGGAGCGGTAGCTAATGGTACGCGTCGCGGAATCGTTGGGATTGCTGCGACGCGGGCCACCGAGATCCGTGCTGACCGGCTCGGGCGCACCGAACCTCGACAACCAGATGCGGCTCATCGCCGACGTCCTCTTTCCGGCGTTCGGCGGACCAGCAACAGTGAGACCTCGCCCATGGGCCGAAGCAGAAGACACCCGCTTTCGCGGCGGGCGCGTCCCTCCATCCGCTGCTCGACCGGGTCGCCACCGTTCGCTGGCGTCCGCGCGCGTCCTAATCGAACAGCCCGGCGAGCCTCCATTTGAGACTAGGAAGTGATACTAGGTGTGGAAAGTTCCCCGAGTGATGAGATCTGGAGGAGCGTTTCCCCTAGTCAAGCAGCGGAGGATACGAGATTCGAACTCGTGAGGGCGTAAACCCAACCCGCTTTCCAACTGGGTGGACGGGGGTCCGTGGTCGTCTGTACATGGCCGTGACTAGCCGTTTCACCATCGGCTCGAACGCGCACGGATGGCCCCGGACGGCCACAGATGAGACTAGAACTGAGACTACGAACTCACGCCCACGCCATCCTCAGTGTTCGATTCGCGGGAATGCAGAGTGGAGCAACTGCGTGGTGATTTCGCGCGTGGGCGTGGAGACTGACAATGTCGCAGCTGCCCGTCGGTGTTTGCCGTCGCCGCAAAAGGGATCCTGCAGGCCGCGTCTGTTGTCGGGGTTCGGCGCGACCACGCCAGAGGACGCAGGCTGAACGCGAATTACCGAGGTCGGAAGCTGGGAGAGATATCGCGTGCGGACGGTCGATCGAAGGTAGCGTTGAGACTGACAGGTTGGTCCTGACTCTTCTCCATACCGTGCAGGTCGCTCGGCATGAGTTGCGGAAGGAGCGCCCATGCGTTCGCGTGACCGCCTTGCTGGAATGCTGGCTTGTCTGGCGTTTGCCCTTGCTGCTGGCTGTTCTCCCGCGCCCGCGCCAGGTGGATCGCAACTCAACCTGTGGGTGCAGGCGGTGGAAATCACGCAGGCAACCCAGACATGGGTGCCGGTGAACGAGTCACCCGCGGTGAGTGGCGCCGAGCCCCCTACGTTCACTTACCCGGCCTCGCCCACGGCGATGCCGCTCGTCGCCAACCGGAGTAGCGTCGTGCGGGTTTACGCCGGGGTTGCTGGCGTCGCGTCGCTGGACAAGGCACGGGCCGTGCTCCGCTGCTTCACCGACCCTGGATACAGCATTCCCTGCCCCGGTACCGCCTACCTGGAACGGCAGGGCCAGGTCACGATTCGTATCGACGATTCCGTGGAAGCCAAACGCAACTACGCGGCGCTGTCGTGGAACGTCGGGTTGGCGACAACTTGGACAGCTGCGGGCACGATCTACCTGGAGGCAGAGGTCCTTCCCCCCGAAGGGCAGCCGGAGTGCGCGGCATGTCATGACGCAGCTAACCGCCTGCGCGTGTCGGGAGTGACCTTCCAGACGGTGCCGGATTTCTCCTCCATGGTCTATCTGGTCCGTATTCGACGCCAAGTCGGAAAGCAAACCTTTGAACCCTCCGAAGCCGACCTACTCAACCAGGTGGACTATCTCAAGGCCCGCTACCCGGTGGACCAGCGGACTCTGCCCGGCGCGCCGGGCGACGCTTGGCCCTGGGATGCCTCCTGGCTGTGGGTCGACGACGAAGACCAGGAACTGGGTGACCGCTGCAAGCAACTCCATCGCGATCTTGCCGAAGCCTTTCCCAACAAGGCCAACAGGTTGGCCGTCTACGGTGTCGTCGATGTCGGCTTCCCCTGCGGCGGCCTTGGCGGCGGCGGCTACGCCTTCGGCAACGCCAACCTCAGCCATGTGGGCGCCCTTGCCGAGGAAGTCGGTCACGCGATCGGCCTGAACCACGCGGGCCCACCTCCTGGGCACGGCGGCGAATGCATTCCTGTTGAGTGGTGCGACACCGATTGGCCATGGCCGCACGGCACGATCGGCGCGTACGGGTTTGACGTGTTCAACGACAGCGTCTACGTCCCCGGCACCAGCGAAGACGCCCCACACGACTTCATGTCATACGGCGGGCCAACCAAGTGGGTCTCGCCGCTGACCTGGACCCGCATCTTCACCGCCTTCACCGGGACAGTCTTAACCCTGCCCGGCCCCTCAGCGCAGGGCGAAGCCATGGAACCCGGTGAGCTGCTCAGGCCGGAACAGTCACTCACAGCACCCAACGGCAAGTACACATTCGTCTATCAGTGGGACGGCAACTTGGTGCTCTACCGCAACACCGACTCTGAGCCGCTCTGGGACTCCGGGACAAAAGGGAAACCGTTGGGAGCAGTAACCATGCAGACCGACGGGAACCTCGTCATGTATGACATTCGCTTCGACCCGCTGTGGTCCTCGGATACCGCCGGGAACCCCGGCAGTCGCCTCCTCGTCCAGGACGACGGCAACGTCGTCATCTACCGCACTCACGCAGCGTCGATCTGGTCCACAGACACCAAGCAGTGAAGAATGCCACGATTGGACCACCCCAAGCTGAGGGGTAGTTGGCGCGCCCAGATGGTCAAGACGGCAGCATCGACCCTCGTCCGAGTGCGAGCCTCCAGGCGTGATCGAACCACGCCGCACTCAACCCGGCCGGCCCCAACTGGCGGCGGTGCCACACCCCTCGCGACTCAGGCGGGGCGCCGACGCACCAGCCAGGCACCGAAAGCAACACGGGCGAGGCCGAGCACGGCCAGGCCAAAGCCGGCGAAGCCGGTGTAGGCCAGGTCATCTTTCTTGGAGCCCACGACCGAGTGATCGGTGAAGGTACTCACTGCCCTGCACGACCAGTTCCTGCACTGCGGCGGGCTGGCCGGTGACCACTGGGAGGGCGTTGATGGCGCTGTCGTGGTCGACCCAGTGCTGGTCGGCGCCGCCCATGCCAGACTCCTCGGCCCAGCAGTTGGTCCCCGCAGGGAAGAGCCGCGGTTGCCCCGAGTCGTCGCTGATCGTCGTCGAACCGGCACCCTCGATGCTGACCACGTCGGTGTTTGACGTCGTCCCGTCGACGGCCCGGCACGTCACGGTGAAGCGGACCGGGTGCCATCTCGTCCTTCGTGCAACCCATGATTCCCTCCACCCGCCCCAGGAAACCGTGTTCGTTTTCCAGTACCCACTCAGGGGTTGATGGCGAACGCTTCGGAGGCTGAGGCCCAGATCCCCCTGCCGCTGACAGCGTCATGTTCCTGATTCTTGGCTTCGTGCTCGCAGCCGACGAGCGCCTCCGCGACGCCGCCGAGAAGCGGCGCCGGCTCTGGCTCGACACCACACCCACGCACAGCGACACCCGCTACCCGTCCGCTGAGCCGGGTGACGCCGGTTCCGTCCCCTTCGTGTCTCGCACTGATCACCGGACACCCGGTGGTCAGTTGCTCTTGAACTAATCGTTGAGATAGGAGAACTGAGCGTCCCCCAGTTCCGCCGGACCGGCGAGGGGTTCAGGTTGCGCGCGTGCTAGGACTGGCCAATCCGAAGCAGAAACCCACCCGCTTTCGCGGCGGGCGCGTCGCTCCATCGGGCCTCTCGACCCGTTCGCCACCGTTCGCTGGCGTCCGCCCGCGTCCTAATCGAACAGCCCGGCGGGGCTCCAATTGAGACTAGGAAGTGAGACTAGGTGTGGAAAGCTCCCCGAGTGATGAGATCGGGAGGAGCGTTTCCCCTAGTCAACTGGCGGAGGATACGAGATTCGAACTCGTGAGGGCGTAAACCCAACCCGCTTTCCAACTGGGCGGACAGATGTTCGGGTGTGTCCGTACATGGCCGTGACTAGCTGTTTCACCCATGGCCGGACGCCCACGGACGGCGCTGGACGGTGACAGATGAGACTAGATCTGGACTAAGGGGCCGAGGACGTCGTTCGATTCCTCCGGAGCACGGATCCTGCTGGCAAACTGCTGGCAAACCGTTACCCGGGCACGCTGGCACAGAGTCCATGCCTCCCCCGCGGCCGAGTGCCGAGTCCGCTACCGTCCGAGGGGATCCGCGGCGGCACTCGAACCCGCTTGCTCCCGTTCCCGGGCCAGGGTGTGCTCCTTCGTAGATGGTGCGGGTGCCGGCGTCGAGGGCGATTCTGGTCAGTACGTTGCGGCGGACGTCGTCGCCGACGCGGAGTCGCCACAGGCCGGTGAGCGGTCCGCTGAGCGCCTTGCACCGTTTGGTGGGGTCGTCGAGTTGCTCGAGCAGGCGACCGACCCCAGTGCGTCACTTCCAGCTGGCTGACCCCAAGAAGCGGATTCAAGGTAGGTCCACGCCGGTCGTGGCGTTCTTCGCCGCTCTGGCAACAAGGCCTGACGGCACGGACTTGGTGAACACGGCGAGACCGGCCTGCCTGTTGTACCCCTCCAAGATGCTGGTGGCGTGGCGATCCGTTATCGGGTGACGTCTCGGCCTCGGTAGTGGATCTCCCGGACGTCGACGGTTCCATGGCGGGCGTAGGGGCCTATGACCCGGCCGGTGAACGACTCGCTGGTTTCTGCGGACAGAAAGCGCCCGTCGATGCCGGCGAGGGTGACCCAATCGCCGGCGTCGTAGAACTGGGCGACGACACGGTCACAGGAAGTGTCGATCTGGTAGGTGCCGAAGGGGGGCGGCTCGGCGACCAGTCGGAGCCGCACCGGTCCGGTATCGCTGCGCTGCCGGGTCCAGGATTGGGACAGAGTTGGCAGGTGCATGACTGCGGTCACGTCCGGGCCCTCCACCTCGACATCGAGGTGGAATTGCTCGTCATAGCGCACCGAGACGCCGCCGATTCCGGCGCTAACATCCAGGTCGGCCTCCAGTTCGCATGCTTCGGTGCATTGGCGGATGCCGAGGAAGTCAGGTTGTGGGTCTTCCATGCCCACGCCTCGGCCGGTGATCCGGGCCCAACCTGGGCGAGCTTCGAGGTTGGCGATCTCGCGGGGGAACCGGCGGACGGCGATGATCTCGCCGTCGAAGCCGTCCAGTGCGGCAGGTGACATGGAGGGGAACCCGATCCGTCGCTCGATCGTGAGCGGCTCAGGGCTGAGCTCGACCGGGGCGATGTGTGGCCAGCCGTCGTCGTCCCAGGTGACTTGAGAACAGAAGGCTTCTCGACCCATGGGCGCGAAGGCACGGGTAGTGGAACGAGGGCGGGTGCCCAGCAGGACACACGCCCAGGATCCGTCGGGTAGCTCAACCAGGTCGCCGTGTCCGGTGTTCTGGATGTGGCGGTCAGTGCCGCGTGCGGTCACCAGCGGGTTGTGCGGAGCGCCTTCGAACGGGCCGTCGGGTGATGCCGCTCGGGCGATCGAGATGGCGTGCCCGCGTTCGGTGCCGCCCTCGGCGATCAGCAGGTACCACCACTGTCCGATGTGATAGAGGTGCGGGGCCTCGGGGAACATGTCCCCGTTACCGGACCAGAGCCGGCGAACCGGAGAGCTGGGGTGTCCGGTGCCGGTATCCAGCATCACCTGGGTGATGCCCTGGTGGGTGAGGGTGTTGTCCTCGTTGAGGACGAACCCTGACATGGTTACGTAGCAGGTGCCGTCGCTGTCCCAGGCGATGTCGGGGTCGATGCCCAACACGTCCATCACGATGCCGTCGCTCCACGGACCGGCCGGTGAGTCTGCGGTGAAGAGCAGGTTGCCGCGCCCGCCCATCATGTCGGCGACGACCAGCCAGTACCGGTCGTCGTGGAAGCGAATCGTGGGCGCCCAAGCTCCTCCGCTGGTCCGCACCTTGGCCGCGTCCAGCTGACCGTCACGGGCCGCGACGTGGCCGATCAGCTCGAACTGGTCCATGTCGGTCGAGTGGAAGATGGGGATCCCGGGCAGGTATTCGAAGGTCGATGTGGCCAGGTAGTAGTCGGTCCCGACCTTGACCACGCTCGGGTCGGGATGGAAGCCGGGGATGAGGGGGTTGCGCATGGACGGTCCTTCTGGGCTGAAGATGGTGTGGGCCGGTCAGAGATCGGAGACCATGACCGGGGTGTAGAGCTGCCGGCCCTCAGGGACGGCTCGGGTGGCTCCGGTGATGGTGAGGCTGGCGAGCAGTGGCCGATGCTCACTCGATGTGCCGACGCTGAGGTCGATGCGTCCAGGTTCGACGATCCGGGTGAGGTCCAGGCCGGTGAACGACGCCCGGTCCATGTGCACACTGAACATGACGCGCCGGGCCTGATGGGGTTCGAGGTCGACCTTCGCGTAGCCGATCAGCTGCTTGAGCGGACGGGCGACTTGGGCGACCTGGTCACCGAGGTACAGCTGGACGACCTCGGCACCTTCCCTCGAACCGGTGTTGGTCACCGTCACCGACACCTCCACGGACCCGTCGGGAGCTACCTCGGTGGCGCTGAGCCGGAGGTCGGTGAGGCTGAAAGTGGTGTAGCCGAGACCGTGGCCGAACGGGAACAGCGGCCTCGGGTCGAGATTGGAGACTCCGTCGGAGTACCACGCGAGCGGCGCGGCCAGGTAGGTGCCCGGCTGGCCGCCGGGATGGCTGGGGATGCCGATGGGCAGCCGCCCGCTGGGGTTCACCGCGCCGGAGAGGACACCGGCGATGGCCTCAGCTGCCTCGGAGCCCGGCATGAAGGCCTGGATGATGGCTGCGCAGCGGTCGGCGTACGCACCGAGGGCGTAGGGACGTCCGGAGACCACGAGGAGCACCACGGGCGTGCCAGTAGCAAGGATCCTCTCGACCAGCTCACCCTGGATGCCGGGCAGGCTGAGGTCGACGGAATCGCAGCCCTCGCCGGACGTGCCGCGGCCGAACAGTCCGGCCAGGTCGCCGACCGCGACAACGGCCACATCGCAGTCGCCGACCGCGGCCACGGCCGCTTCGATGCCGCTGGTGTCGGGGTCGAGGATCCCAACGCCCTGTGCGACCTTGAGGTTGGCATCACCCAGGCTGGTGCGCAGGGCGTCGGCGACCGACGCCACGTCGATACCAAGGCCGACGCCCTCGTACCGGGACATGATGTGGTTGGGGAAGGAGTAGCAGCCGAGGAAGGTGCGGGGGTCGTCACTGCAGGGGCCAACGAGCGCGACCTTCGTGTCCGGAGCCAGCGGCAGAGTCCCGTCATTGTGGAGCAGGATGATCGATTCCTCCGCCATTTCCTTGGCGATGCTGCGGTTCGCGGGGGAATCGAGATCGTGCGGATGCCCTTGCTCCTCGGCGTTCCATCCGGTGTCGAGCAGTCCCAGCTGGGCTTTCTGGAGGAGGACCCGGCGTACGGCACGGTTCACCAGCGCCTCGTCCAGCCGTCCGGCCAAAACGTCCTGCGCGAGGAGGGCGTAGGAGGATGTATTGGGCAACTCCACGTCGATCCCGGCGGCCAGCGCCTGTCTCCCGGCCTCGGCGTCGTCGGCGGCGACACGGTGCATGAGCTTGAGGAAGGTGATCGCCCAGTAGTCGGAGACCACTGTGCCGGTGAAGCCCCACCGCTCCCGCAGGACGGTGGTGAGGAGTTCCACTGATGCCCCTACCGGAGCACCGTCGATGTCGCTGTAGGAGTTCATGACCGAACCTGCTCCGGTCCGCACCGCCATCTCGAAGGGCGGCAGCATTACGTCCTCGAGCTCGCGGCGGCCCATCGGGACCGGGGCGTGGTTGCGTCCGGCCTTGCTGGCGGAGTAGCCGACAAAGTGCTTCAGGGTGGCGATCACACCGGAGCGCTGCAGTCCTTCCACGTAGGCCGAGCCCAGGGTGCCCACAAGGTAGGGATCTTCGCCGCAGGTCTCCTCGACACGGCCCCAGCGGTAATCGCGGACCACATCCAGGAGCGGCGAGAGCCCTTGATGGACGCCCACGGCGCGCATGTCGGCGCCGATGGCTGCAGCCATGCGACGGATCAGGTCGGGGTTGAAGGTAGCGCCCCAGGCGATGGCCGCCGGGTACACGGTGGCTCCGAGCGCAGTGAAGCCGGTCAGACACTCTTCATGGGCGATGGCCGGGATGCCGTGCGGTGAGGCTGCGACAACCTCAGCCTGTAGACGGCGCAACTGGGCGATCCCGTCCGGGACGCTGATCGGACCGGCGCCGAAGTTGCGGGTGATGTGCCCCAGGCCGTGGGCGATCGCGTTCTCCCAAGAGTGACCCTGGGAGAACGCGGTCGCCATCGGGGCGACGTCGCCGGTGCCGCCATCGACCTCGGCGGCAGGGACAGGCCAGAAGCTGCCGAGTTGCCCGACCTTTTCCTCCAGGGTGAGTCCCGCCATGAGGAGCTCGACGCGTTCCTCGATGTTACGGCTCGGGTCGCGCCACTGGTGCATGAGACTGCTCCTGACCGGTTCGGGTTCTGATTACTTGGTGAAGCCGGCAGTGAGGCCGGAGACGAGTTGGCGTCGGCCAACCGCATAGGCGGCCAGCATCGGCATGACGGACAGGAGGACGGCAGCCAGGACGGCGGGGATGTTTGAGCTGAACTCCCCTTGGAAGCTCCACAGGGACAGGGGCAGGACACGCTTGTCCGAGCTCTGGGTGAGGATGAGGGGGAAGAGAAAGCCGTTCCACACGTTGAGCGCGTCGTAAATGGCAACCGTGATGATGGCCGGCTTCGACAATGGCACCACCAGGGTCCACAGCATCCGCCAGTCGGTGGCGCCGTCCAGGCGCATGGATTCGAAAAGCTCGTTGGGAACGTCGCGAAGGAAGTTGACCAGAATGAGTACGGTCAGCGGGATCGCGAACGCGATGGATGGCAGGATGATCGCCCACAGGGTGTCGTAGAGCCCTACCTGCACGATTAGGTAATACACGGGGACGATCACACCCTGCAGCGGGATCGCGATGCCCAGCAGCAACACGTTGAACAACTGCCGTGACGCCGGCCGGCGGTTCCGCACGATCACATAGGCGGCGAGCAGGCTCACGAAGACAACCGCGCTGACCGAAGCCACGGTGACGATTACCGAGTTGACGAAGTACATGCCGAAGTACGCGGCCAGCACTTCCTGGTAGGCCTGCAGGGTCGGGTTCGACGGCCACGACAGCGGGTTCTCCGAGTAGTAGTCCGAGCGTGGCCGCAGGCTGGTGACGACGATGTAGTAGATCGGCACGATGGTGATCAGGAGCCACAGGCTCCCGAAGGTGCCGCCGGCAACGTTGGGGCGAGTGTGGGCTCGGGTGGATGCCATGTCAGGCCCCTTCCAGGGTGCTGTCCATCTTGGTGTTTCCCGATAGGCGGTTCAGGCCATAGGAGATCGCGACGCCAACCACGACGAGAATCACACCCACGACGCTGGCGCCGCCCATGTCATAGGAGCGGAAGCCGCGCAGGTACATATCGAGTGGCAGGACGCGAGTGGCGTTGCCCGGCCCGCCGTTGGTCATCACGAAGATGAGATCGAAGTAGGTCAGTGAGCCGACGATCATGAGGGTTGAGCTGGTGATGATGGTGCTGCGCAGCATCGGCACGGTGATGTTGAAGAAGGTCGCCACCCGGCCGGCGCCGTCGATCATTGCCGCCTCGAACACCGAGGCGGGGATCTGTCGCGCCGCCCCTTGGTAGAGCAGCGAATGGAACGGCACGAAGCACCAGGCGATGACGAACACCAGCGTCGGCATCGACAGGTTCGGGTCACCGAGCCAGTCCTTGTTCAGGGCGTCGATCCCCAGCGCGGCGCCGAACCCGAAGTTCGGGTCGAGCAGCGCCTTGAAGGCGATGCCCACCGCAGCGGAGGAGAACAGCAGCGGCAGGAAGTACAGGATCGAGTAGACCTCGCGGTAACGCTGCTTCCCAGCCATGTACACGCCGAGCAGCAGACTGATGGGAAACTGCGTGACCCACGTGGCGATCGTGAGGACGATGCTGAGCTTCATCGCGTTCTGGGTTACGGGGTCGGCCAGGATCCTGGCCCAGTTGTCCCCGCCGACGAAAGTCGGAGCGGCCAGGCCGTCCCAGTTCATGAAGGACAAGACCACCACCCCGAGCAAGGGAATGAGGGCGAACAGGGCAAAGAACGTCATGGCGGGCGCAGCCAGCCAGATCGAGGGACCGGTGCGCAGGCGCGCCTGCACACCGACACCACGACTGTGGCTCACTTTCGGGGCGCCGGTGCGCAGGCCCGCCTGCGCACCGGAGCCACGATTGGTGCTCACTTCACTGCGGCCATTGCTGCGACGAACTGCTCCGGGGTCTGCTTGCCGAGGAACACCTGGCTGAGATTCGTCAGCATCGCCTGGGCCTGGGCCGCCGGCAGCGCCTGGTCCCACGACAGCTGGAAGCTCGGAGCGTCCTTGACCATGCCGTAGGCGAAGCCCAGGAACTCGGCCTGGTCCGACGCCTTGATCTTGGCCTCGGCGTCGTTGGTCACCGGGACGCTGCCCGCCTTGACGAGTGTGTCAATGTAGGTCTCGTTGAACAGGAACTCGTTGAGATACTTGATCGCCGACGCCTGCGCCTCCGGCTTGGCCGAGGCCGACACCGACCAGAAGTTCGCCGGGTTCCCGACGATGTTCTTCGGATCGCCCTTGCCACCCTCGACAGCAGGGAAGTTGGCGAACCCGAGCTTGCCCGACTTCACGAAGTCAGCCGCGTCGGTGATGAAGGTGCCGTAGACCCAGGCACCCTGCAGGAGCATTCCCGCCTTGCCCGTGTGCAACAGTGCGACGTCGGCGCCAGAATCAGCCACCACCGAGCCATACTTGTCACCGAACGCGCCGGCGTTCACAAGCTGCTGGATCTTGGTCAGCGCATCGACGAAGGCCGCGTTCTGCCAGGCATCAGCCTTTCCATTGATGACCGCGGTGAACGCTTCCGGACCACCGATCCGGTCGGTCAGGTACTCCAGCCACATCAACTCCGGCCACACACTCTGGCCGGCCAGCGCGATCGGGGTCTGGACGCCTGCCGCCTTCAGCTTCGCAACCGCGTCCAGCAGTTCTGTGAAGGTCTGCGGAGCCGCTGCGATGCCAGCCTTGGTGAACAAATCCTTGTTGTAGTAGAGCACGACCGGCTGGGCGTTGTTGTTCGGGACGGCAAACAGCTTGCCGTCCACCTTGCCAGTGTCCAGCACGCTGGTGACGATCCGCGGCTCGAGGCTCGTGAGCTTGCCGGTCAGATCGACAATCTTGTTGTTGGTCGCGTAATCATTCAGGGCGCCCCCGGCCCAGCTGTAGAGCAGCGTGGGCGCATTACCGGACCCGACAGCCGTACGGATCTTCTCTTTGAACGCGTCATTGGCGAAGAACTCCGACCTCAGCTGCGCGTCGGGGTGGGCGGCGTTCCATTCAGCGAACGACGCCTTGAAGACCTGTTCGCTCGTACCGCCGGTAAGGGCCCAGGCAGTGAAGCCTGCCCCCGATGCGGATGCGGCGCCTGGACCCGACGGTTGGGCTCCGCCGTTGCACGCGGTCAGGGCGATGACGGCCGCCGATGCGGCTGCGGCCAGCAGGCCGCGGCGTGTAGTGGACCTCATATTGACACCTCTCTGGGTCTGCGAAACTTTTCGACTCCGTTTCGCGGTTCTTTCGGAAGACTACGCCAGGGGTACGGGGAGTCGCAAGACCTGCGACAGGGGAATCCTGATAACGACTCGGCTGCGAAACCTTTCGGACTGTTACAATCGGCAAATGGATGCGAGAGTGACCCTCAGCGACGTCGCCGCCCAAGCGGGGGTGTCACAGGCTGCAGCGTCCAAGGTCTTCAACGATCGACCCGACGTCAGTGCAACTACCGCGATGAAGGTGCGCCAGGCCGCCCAGGATCTGGGCTACCGCGCACCCGTGCGCAAGTCGAGCAGCGACCAAGTGAACATCTGGGTCACCATCGGGGACACCCTGAACAACTACTACGCACCGCAGGTCGTCAGCGGCATGCTCACCGAAGGCCACGAGACGGGCGCACTCACGGTCGTCAGCCAAGGCATGGGCAGCACCCGCAGCCCGGCGCCGGCCACCCGGAAGTGGATGACCAACGCGCACCGCAGTGGTGCGCAGGCGTTCATTTTCGTGACCACCAACGTCACCGAGCAGCTCCTGAACACAGCGCTCCAACTCGGAACTCCAATGGTCGTGGTCGACCCGTTCAACCGCCCACCGCCTGGCGTAGCGGCCATCGGCGCCACCAACTTCAGAGGCGGCCGCGACGCCACAGACCACCTCATACAACTCGGGCACACACGCATCGCCTACGTCGGCGCCAACCTGGAATCAACCCCGGGCGGCGAACGGCTGGCTGGATACCTCGACGCCCTCCGCCAAACCGGAATCACCTCTGACCCAGACCTGATAGTTCCAGGGAGCTTCGACCTCGCCTCCGGCCACGACGCAGTGCGTCTGCTCGAGGGCCCGAACCGCCCGACCGCTGTCTTCGCTGCCAGCGATGCCGTGGCCTTCGGCTTCTACGACGCCTGTCATCAAAACGGGTTCAGGATTCCGCAGGACGTCTCCGTCGTCGGCTTCGACGACGCCCTCGGCAGTGAGCTCGTCTGGCCACACCTGACCACCGTGCGCCAGCCGCTACAAGAAATGGGCCGACACGCCGTCCGCACCTGCGTGGCCGCCGTGCGGTCGAGCAAACCTCCCGCCCCACCGGTCGAACTCGCCACCACCTTGATTATCCGTGACTCAACCGCACAGCCCGCGACACCGCCCCGTTAGCCCCGCGATCACGGGCCGGCGACCTACTCACACGCCCGATGCGGTCACCCCGACAGGGGCACCAGGCGGGCCGGGTGAGGTCCCGGTTGCCGCCCGTCCCGACACACGAGCACGAACAGTGCGGCGGTCAGGAGCGGGTTCGGTGACCTCCATCTGCACGAGCACGACCCCGGACCCTCTGCCGGGAGCCGGCCATGAACGCCACTTGCATTACCCCCACCGGGTATGGCCATTTCGGCAGTTTCCCGGGCGAATGGGGCAGCGGGGGCGAATGGGGCAGGAACGCCCCCGATGGCCTTTGTGAGTACATCTGAGCGGACGTAGAATCCGGGCATAACCGCTAGTCAGGGACGTTTTGCCTGGTCCGAGTCCGGGCGCAGAATAGTGACCCTCAGCGCCGGGTCGATGACCAGAGGCGGACATGGACATATCCCGTGTCACCAACATGGTGGGTAGGAGGCGGGGCAGGTGGCAACGGTGGAAACCCGGCTCGCTGGCTTCATCAGCACCTGCGCATCGACCACGAGTTCGGTGAAGCGGTAGACCAGGCGCTGCGCCGGCCGATCGATCCGACACTTCTGTTCCTGCCCTACCTGCATGGAGAACGGAGCCCCCTTTGGGACTCCACCCTCACCGGCTCCTTCCTGGGACTCGCCGCCCACCACGAATCGATTGACCTCTTCCGGGCGGGCATTGATGCGGTCACCACCGCAGCCCTCGCGCTGGCCACCGCGGTTTGGCGCGACCACCCCCGGAGCACGCGCGGCTCACCGGCGGATTCCTCCGCAGCGACCTATGGGCGCAGGCAATGACCGACGCGCTCGGCATCCCTACTGCTGTCTCCGGTTGAGAGGCGTCGACGGGACGGGGAGCAGCCTTGTTGGCCCAGATAGCCTTCGACGGTCCGGAACGGTGGGCTGGCTTCCTCCCGGGCGCCGCCCAGCGCAGGAACCCCGGCATGACGAGCATCTACGAATGGTCAGGGCGGCAGAGCGCACCAACCACTATCGGGCTGCAGTCAGCCGCGCAGGGGAGCCACACACTCCGTGCTCGCTCGCTCCATCCGCGGCGCTGACACCTCGCCTACCACGGTCCGTGACAAGCGACCCGGCCTGAGCAAGCGCCATGAACTGGCTGCACCGGCCTTCGCGGGGCAGGACTGAGACAGTTCGCCCGACCACCTCAAATCGGTCCCAATGGCTCGTGTGACTCCAGAGCTCCATGGCTGGTGAGACTGGACGACGCACTCTTCCGAGCGCGACGCTCTCAAGCGTCTGCCCCTGTCACGTTGGGATACACCCCGACTAGACAGGTGCCCCAGGCCGGAAGGGTGTCACTCTGGGGTCCACCTGGCCTCTGTTACGCCGGTGTCCAGCAAGGTCGTAGTGGCTATCTGGACACTCCAGGGCTGCCGAGGATTGCTGCGACGCGGGCCACCGAGGCTCGTGTTGACCGGCTCGGCCGCACCGAACCTCGACAACCAAATACGGCTCATCGCCGACGTCCTCTATCCGGCGTTCGGCGACCACCAACAGTGGGACCTCGCCCGTGGGCCGAAGCAGAACCCCACCCGCTTTCGCGGCGGGCGCGTAGCTCCATCCGGCCGCTTGACCCGTTCGCCACCGTTCGCTGGCGTCCTCGCGCGTCCTAATCGAACAGCCCGGCGAGGCTCCCGTTGAGACTAGGTGCGGAAAACTCCCTGAGTGATGAGATCTGAGGGAGCGTTACCCCTAGTCAAGTGGCGGAGGATACGAGATTCGAACTCGTGAGGGCGTTAACCCAACCCGCTTTCCAACTGGGCAAAGCGGGGTCCGCATACGTCCGTACATGGTCGTGACTAGCCGTTTCATCATCGGCCTGGACACACGCGGACGGACTCGAACGGGCACAGATGAGACTAGAACTGAGACTACGTCCCGCGAGCCGCCTGTTCGATTCCGCCAGAATGCTCGAGGCGATGCCCGCGCCCACTGGGTGTGGCGTCACCCATGCACATCATGGGCGCCGGCAGGAGACGCGTCCCTAGCGATCCCTCGCCAGGGATGCAGCCTCCGGACACGCCGGGGCGGGTGCAGAAGCCCAGCTCAGCGAACGGAATGCGCGCGGGCGCGGCAGTTGGGGAGGGTCGAGACCAAGCGACATCGAGTGACGCCTCGGCGCAGGGGCGCCGCAGGGCGGTCGAAGTGTGATGACGGCGGAAGTCAGCTTCCGTGATCGGGAGCGATTGCCGGTGAACCAGGATCTGCGAGCGGGGCACTACCGCGTGCGTCCTCGACAAGTCTGGCGATGTGTAGGGAGACGAAAGCGCATTCGTCTCGTCCTACTTCGCCGTTGAAGACCATTCCGAGGAGGAAGCAGATGCGGTGGGCGCACTTGAAGGCCTCTGGGTAGGCCGCTTCGATCGAGTCGACAAGACTTGATGGGGTTGATCTTATTTGGCGTGCCCCGTCGAGTCTGGCGAACACGTAGCGCATGTGGGTGACGAAGCGGCTGGCGCTCATCGATTCGCGGTCGACGTGCATGTCGAAGGCGCGGTCGATCATGTCGAGGACCTGGGTGAGGGTTTCGGTCATGCGGACGCCTTGGTGGAGCCCGCTGGCTGTGAACTGTGCGTTGACCAGATGCATGGCGATGTTGGCGGCTTCGTCGTCGGGCAGTGTGATGCCGAAGCGTTCCTTGACCAGACGGTTCGCCATGCGTCCGACTTCGAGTTCGCGCGGGTAGAGCTGCGCGATCTCCCATTTGAGCGGGTTCTGGAGTGGGATGCCTTGCTGGATGCGTTGCGTTGCGAAGGTGATGTGGTCAGCAATGGCGATGATGAGGGATTCGGGCGGTTTGCGACTGAGGTTGCCGGGGGCGGCTTCGCAGATCTCGGTGGCGATCCGGATGTGGTCCAAGGGGATCTCGGTAAGGAACGCGCTGAGGCGGTCGAGTGGTTGGGCGGTGCTGGCAACGAAGATTCGTTCTGCGGCCTGCGCGGGCATCTCGTGTCCCTTGGTGTAGCGGAAGCTGATGCCAAGGCCGATGGCCACGACGTCTCGATCGTTGTCGCGAGCGATGAGCGCGTTGTTGTTCAGGACTTTCACGACCCGCATCGGTCTTGCTCTCTCTCGGCAGTTGGTGCGGCGGGGTCGGCCGTCGTGGTCGGCCCCGCCGTGTTTCGTAGCAACTGTTCGCCGTGGTAATTGTCGCAGCGAGCTGCGGCAAGAGGGTGCCCATCGGTGGGATCTACGGCTAGATGCCGCCCAGCTCGCTTCCGTTGGTGGCGATGACGTGCTGGTACCAGGTGAAGGACTTCTTGCGGTACCGGTCGTAGCTGCCATTACCTTCGTCGTCCGCGTCGACGTAGACGAAGCCGTAACGCTTGGACATCTGGCAGGTCGACATCGAGACGATGTCGATACAGCCCCAGGGCGTGTAGCCCATTAGATCGACGCCTTCGGCGATGGCCAGACCGATCTCGATGATGTGTTGTCGGAAGTACTCGATGCGGTAGTCGTCCTGGACGGTGCCGCCCTCCAGGACGTCCTTGGCGCCCACCCCGTTCTCGACGATGAATAGGGGCATGCGGTACCGGTCGTACAGGTCGATCAGGCTGAATCGGAGTCCCTTGGGGTCGATCTGCCAGTTCCACTCGGTGACGTCCAGGTAAGGGTTCTTGGCGCCTGACGTGAGGTTCCCGCTGACCTTCTGCAGGCCGGTGTCGTCCCTGGTGGAAACCATCGACATGTAGTAGCTGAACGAGACGAAGTCGACGACTCCTTCGCGCAGCGCTTCCTGGTCGCCGTGGGTCCATCTGGACCTGCAACCCCTTGCGCTCCCATTCGTTCAACAGCCAGCGGGGGTACTCTCCGAAGGCCTGGACGTCGGAGTACAGGTAGTTCTCCCGGTTCGCTGTTTGGGCGAGCAGGGCATCGTCGGGGTGACAGGTCATCGGGTAGTGCAGGGTTCGGGTGAGCATGCAACCCATCTGCCCGTCGGGCACGAGTTCCCGCATCAGGGTTGCCGCTTTGGCTGCCGCCACCAGCTGGTGGTGCAGTGCCTGGTAGATGACCTGCTCGTGGTCGACGCCCACGAACTGGTCCAGGATGATCCCAGCTGTCGTGAAGGGGTGCCGAAAGATCGAGTCGATCTCGTTGAACGTGAGCCAGTACTTCACGTATTGGCCGTACTCCTCGAAGCACACCCTGGGCGAACCGCAGGAACAGTTCGACCAGCCTTCGGTCGTGCCAGCCGCGCCGGCTGACGCTGAGGGCGAGGGGCTGCTCGTAGTGGTGCAGCGTCACCAGCGGTTCGATGCCTGCGATCCGATCATCGCGTCGCAACAGCCGGTGGTAGAACGCGACCCCATCCGGATTGGGCTCCGTTTCCTCCCCGGTGGGGAAGAGGCGGGTCCACTGGATCGAGACCCGAAGGGTCTTCAACCCCATCTCCTGCATCAGGTCGAGGTCTTCGACGTAGCGGTGATAGAAGTCGTTGCCGCGCCGCTTGGGGTACAAGACCGGTGCCGGGGTAGGCGATCGCTGCCTTCACGTCGTCTGTGGTGACCGCGTGGGCCCCTTGGTAGTCGGTGGGGTCCAGCTTGGGCTTGTAGGTGGTGGCGTCGGCGACGGAGAGACCTTTCCCGCCGATGTTCCACGCGCCTTCGCATTGGTTGGCGGCCAGCGCCCCTCCCCACAGGAAGTCCTTGGGGAAGGTGGGCTGGATCGGGCTGGGGCCAGTTGTCTGGTCCGCCGGCCCGGCGGGCGCCGAAGCGCCGCCGGGATCGGTGGGGGCTGTGAGAGCCATTGGTGTTCCTGTTCTCTTCGTGAGGTTCAGCGTTCGATGGCGAACACGGGTTCGCCCGCCTTGACGGTTCCTGCAACGACGAGGTCGGTTGCGGTCAGCACGCCCTTGTTGGTGATGATGACCGCGGTGGTCGTGTCGTAGCCGGCCAGGGTGATTGCGCTGAGATCGGCCGTTACCAGGTGGTCGCCCGCCATCACGTGGGCACCCTTGGCAACTGGGTTGCTGAACGGGGCGCCGTTGAGCTTCACGGTGTCGATACCGACGTGGACGAGAACCTCCACGCCGTCGTCACCCTTGATGCCGAAGGCGTGCCCGGTGCCCATTGCCACCACGACGGTGCCGGTGATCGGGGAGACAATCTCGCCGGTTTCCGGAATCACACCGAAACCCGGGCCCATCGCGCCGGAGCTGAAGACCGGGTCGTTGATGTCGGCCAGTTCAACAATCGTGCCGACCGCCGGTGCCAGCAGGGAGCCGCCAGCGGAAACGCCAACCTGGTGGAGGTGGGCGGCGTGGTGGGCGCGCTCGGCCTCTTCGCGGTCGGCGGCCAGTTCGGCCTTGGTGAAGCCGAACAGGTAGGTGCCGACGGTTGCCAGGATGAGTGCGGTGAAGGTGCCGCCGAGGAACGGGATGAAGGTGTCGCCGAGGCCGAGCGGGTCACCGAAACCGAGCGGCAACTGGAGGATGCCGGACAGTGCATATCCGTAGACCCGGACACCGAAGGCGCCGGTGATGGCGCCGCCGACCGCGGCTGCGGTGATGCCGATGATGAACGGCCGCTTGCGGGGCAGGTTGACACCGTAGATGGCGGGCTCGGTGATACCGAACAGAGCGGACACTGCAGCCGAGCCTGCCAGACCCTTGGCCTGGGAGGACTTGATCCGCAGGAACACGCCGAGTGCAGCACCGGCCTGGCCCATGACGGCCGGCCAGATTGCCGGCTTGAGGGTGTCGTAGCCCTGGACGGCGATGTTGTTGAGGAAGATCGGGACGGCGCCCCAGTGCACCCCGAAGATGACCAGCACCTGCCACCCGGCGGCGATCAGGGCGCCGGTCAGTAGCGGGGACAGGGCGTAGACGAACATGAGCCCACTTGCCACACCCTTGGCGATCGCGGTTGCGGCCGGACCGATGGTGAGCAGGACCAGCGGCACCATCACGACGAGTGCGACCATGGGAGTGATGAAGTTGCGAACCGAGTCGTGGATGACCTTGTTGAGGCCCTTCTCGATGTAGGACATACCCCACACCGCGAGGATGATCGGGACCACGGTGCCGGTGTAGCTCGGAAGCTGCATCGGGATGCCGAAGAAGTCGACCGGGTGGCCGCCGGTGAGGAATGCCTGCAACGTCAGCTTGGTCGCCTTGCCGTCGACCAGAACCGATACTGCCACCAGCTGGGTATAGAGCATGGCGGCGGCGAGCGCCATCGCCGTGTACATGCTGGAGCCGAACTTCCGGGCCGCCGTCGCCGCGATCATGATCGGCAGGAACGCGAAGAACGCATCCGCGGCCGCGAACAGCACCGCGTAGGTGGTTGAGGTCGCGGACAGCACGCCGACCGTGGTCAGAATCATCAGCAGACCCTTGAGGATCGCCAGCGCGGCCATCACCCCGAGAAGCGGGCCGAAGATGCCAGACATGACATCGATCACCCGGCTCAGCGGGTTCTGCTTGCCCTTGCCGGCCCCGGCGCTGCTGCTCGGCTCGTCGCTGGTGAGCGACGCGGGAAGGCCGCTGTAGACCTGGGACACGTTGTTCCCGATGACGACCTGGAACTGTCCGGCGTTCTCCACCACTGTGATCACGCCGGGCAGACCCTGTACGGCAGTCTTGTCAGCCTTGGATGGATCCGCCAGGACAAAGCGCAACCTGGTCGCGCAATTGGTGACTTCTTTGACGTTCTGAGTGCCGCCGACAGCCTTGAGGATGTCTCCGGCGAGTTGACTGTAGTTGACCGAGGCCATGTCGATACTCCCTTGAAATCGAGTGTTCCGACCCTCGGGGAACAAAAAAGACCCGAACTCACGGTCAACATACTTCTTGACCGCTTGAGCTAGGGTCTTGCCTCGATTTGACGAGTTACATGCCTAGATCTTGATTGAACCCTGACAGGGCTTGTTGCGGCGGAACCTTAGCAACTTCCCTGCTGACTGTCAATGGCCCGACGCCCCCGCGCTGCATCCATCTGGCGGGCCGACACCAAGTTTGTAGGGTTCACGCAACGCCGCATCCCCGGCCGTTTCTGGTGCGTCGCTTGGCGACGGAAGGCTGTCTGTCGTCCTCCTAGGTCCGAGACGAGATTCCGTGCCGGGCATTCCTGTTAGAAGCCGACAAAGTCGGCACCATGCGTGCGTGGCGTTAGCTCGCCATCGGCGGCAGTGTATTGCGCTTGCCAGCCGCGGCTCCGCTTGTGCGAGATGCTCACGGGACGCAGCGGTCTGAGCCTCTTCACCAAGGTATTGCGGACAGGGCGTTGGGCTGGATTCGACGCACCCCGGGAAGCGCAACCCACCCATGCAGCTCGTCCACGCGGCACTCACCACAGCCGCCCTCGCCTTCACCTTTCGCGGCTGCGTCCTGGGGCGGAAGGGGGGTCAGCCCCCTGCTTCTGCCCGATTGGGTGCAAGAGGTTGAGATCACGCATCGATCGGTTGCGCGCCAGGTGCGTAACAAGTGCACTTGAGCTGCGCATCGCCAGCGGCAGCCTTCGCGCTGGGGTACACCCCGACTAGACGGATGCCCCAGGCCGGGAGGGCGTCGCGCTAGGGTCCACCTGGCCTCTGTTGCGCCGGTGTCTGGCAAGGTCCGAGCTGCTATCTGGACACTCAAGGGCTGCAGAAGATTGCTGCGACGCGGGCCCACCGAGGCGCGTACTTATCGGCTCGGGCGCACCGAACCTCGACAACCAGATGCTGCTCATCGCCGACGTCCTCTATCCGGCGTTCGGCGACCAGGAATAGTGAGACCTCGCCCGTGGGCCGAAACAGAAACCCACTCGCTTTCGCGGCGGGCGCGTGGCTCCTCCGACTGCTCGACCCGTTCGCCACCGTTCGCTAGCGTCCGCACGCGTCCTAATCGAACAGCCCAGCGAGGCTCCAATTGAGACTAGGAAGTGAGACTGAGTGTGTAAAACTCCCCGAATGATGAGTTTCGGAGGAGCGTTTCCCCTAGTCAAGTGGCGGAGGATACGAGATTCGAACTCGTGAGGGCGTAAACCCAACCCGCTTTCCAAGCGAGCGCCATAGGCCTCTAGGCGAATCCTCCGCCGAGAAGGATACCGGCACCGGGCCGTTCTACTCCAACCGAGCGTCTCCCCTTGTCAGAGCCTGGTCAGGTAAAACGATGGATTCCGCAGCGCAAACACCCGCCGGCGCCTGGGCGGCGAGACCGAACGGACGGAACACGTCGGGCGGCGTCGACGAACGGTGACAATGGGGGCATGCGGATCGCACTCGCCCAGGTGGCAGCCACGACGGACAAGGCCGCCAACCTCGACCTGGTGGCGGTGGCGATCACCGCCGCAGCCGAGCAGGGCGCTGAGCTCGTGGTGCTCCCGGAGGCCACCATGTGCTCCTTCGCCCGACCGCGGGCGGAGGCGGCCGAGCCATTCGATGGGCCGTGGGCGACTGCCGTCCGGGAGCTGGCGCGGGCCGCCGGGCTGACCGTGGTGGTCGGCATGTTCACCACGACCGACAGCGCGCTCGTGCGAAACACCCTGCTGGTCACCGGTGCCGTGGAGGCCCGCTACGACAAGCTGCACCTCTTCGACGCACTGGGCTATGCCGAGTCCCGCCAGATCGAGCCCGGCGACCAGGTGGTCACGTTCACCCTCTACGGGCACACCTTCGGCCTCGCCACCTGCTACGACGTCCGGTTCCCGGCCCTGTTCACCCGGCTCGCAGCGCAGGGAGCCGAGGCGATCCTGCTGCCGTCCTCCTGGGCGCCGGGAGCCGAGAAGCTGCACCAGTGGCGCACCCTGGTCACCGCCCGGGCCATGGATTCCACAGCCTTCGTTGTGGCCGTCGACCAGGCGCTGCCCGCTGGCGCGGGCGGCGACCGCGTCCCCACCGGCATCGGGCACTCACTGGTGGTGGACCCGGCCGGGACGGTACTGACCGAACTGGGCGACGGCGGCGAGCTGACCACCATCGACCTCGACCTGTCGACGGTTGGCGGGGTTCGGGAGCGGCTGCCGGTGCTGCGCCACGCCCGGGACCTGTCCAGCTCGACCACTGACTGAGTCGAATCGCCTTCGCAATCGGCGACTCGCCGCGAAACGCCGTCGAAGCCGTCCAGCGATGCGGATTCACGTCGATCGCTGCGGGTCATGGCAACTTCCCGGCCCGGGTCGCTGCTGACCGTCTCCTTCCGGCTCGCGCAGCAGCGCCGAGCCCCGGTAGAGTTGTTCCCGGTTCCCCGCGCGGCGGTACCTCGCCCAACTCCCCCAGGGTCGGAAGACAGCAAGGGTAAGTGAGCTCTTCCGGGTGCGCGGGGGCCGCTGCATTTCCAGGTCCGGCGGATGGATTTGTCCCCGGCTACCCGTAAGGTTCAACCCGTGGACGAGCGCGACGAAGATCTGTTCGAGGAGGAGCCGCTTGAGCTCTTCGACCAGGTTGGTCCCGACCTCTTCGGCGCCCTTCCCGACGTCGAGGAACCCCCCGTTGAGGGCCCGGCCGTAGAAGTCGGGCCGCATCGGCGCTCGGAGGAAGAGGTCACCGCTTCCCTGATGGAAGTCGTGGACGCGCTGCGCCAGCCCTCGGAGGCCGTCGCCCGGCCCGATACCCCGCTCGCCCTGTACCGCCGCTACCGTCCGGACACTTTCGGCGACGTGATCGGGCAGGAGCACGTCACCGAGCCGCTGCAACGGGCGCTGGCAAACAACCGGGTGAACCACGCCTACCTGTTCTCGGGGCCCCGTGGCTGCGGCAAGACCACCAGCGCCCGGATCCTGGCCCGCGCCCTCAACTGCGCGCAAGGGCCTATCCCGGTGC
Organism: uncultured Actinomycetota bacterium; assembly: GCA_963848845.1. Classification (GTDB taxonomy): domain Bacteria; phylum Actinomycetota; class Actinomycetes; order Propionibacteriales; family Propionibacteriaceae; genus Propionicimonas. Next base: position 777,425 of record CAWKFH010000003.1, on the reverse strand, counting down.
CATGCGGTGAGTGCCAGTCGTGCCGCGACCTCGCCAGGGGTGGTTCGGGAAGCATCGACGTGATCGAGATCGACGCCGCGTCCCACGGTGGTGTCGATGACGCCCGTGACCTGCGCGAACGGGCGTTCTTCGCACCGGTGTACAGCCGCTACAAGATCTACATCATCGACGAGGCGCACATGGTGACGCCGCAGGGCTTCAACGCCCTGCTCAAGGTGGTCGAGGAACCACCGCCCCACGTGCGGTTCGTGTTCGCAACGACCGAGCCCGACAAGGTGCTCGGCACGATCCGTTCCCGCACCCATCACTATCCGTTCCGCCTGGTGCCGCCGAAGACGCTGTCCGCCTACCTGGCGAAGCTGTGCGACGCCGAGGGAATCCCCGTCGAGCCGGCCGTCCTCCCCCTGGTGGTTCGGGCGGGTGCCGGGTCGGTGCGGGACTCACTCTCCGTGCTCGACCAGCTGCTCGGAGGGGCCGGGCCGGGTGGGGTCAGCTACACCCAGGCCACCGCCCTTCTCGGCTACACCCCCGACACCCTGCTGGACGAGATCGTGGACGCATTCGCCGCTGGCGACGCCAAGGGCGTTTTCGCGGCCGTGGACAAGGTGATCGAGGTCGGCCAGGACCCGAGGCGCTTCGCTGAAGACCTCCTGCGCCGGCTGCGTGACCTGATCATCGTGGCGGCGGTGCCGGAGGCGCTGAGCAGCGGTCTGGTGGACGTGGCCGGTGACCAGGCCGACCGGCTCACCGCCCAGGCCGGCGCCCTCGGTGCCGGCGAACTCACCCGGGCCGCCGAGGTGATCGCAGTCGGCCTCACTGAGATGCGAGGCACCACAGCCCCCCGGCTGCACCTCGAGCTGATGTGCGCCCGGGTGCTGCTGCCCGGTGCCGATGTGGACGGCCGTGGGCTGCATGCAAGGCTCGATCGCCTGGAGCGCCGTGTCGGCGTCGGCGCCCCGGAAGCGACCGGCGGCACCACACCCGTGCCCGAGCCGCGGGTCGCGCCAGCTGCGGCGGAAGTCGAGCCGACCGCCCGGGCAGTCCCTGCGGAGCCGGTGCGGACATCGCGCCCAGCCAGCACAGCGCCTGAAGGGCCGGCCAGGAACTCCCGCGTCACGGCGGCGCCGACGGAGCCGGCAACGAGCGCCGCGCTGGACACGTCTCCTCCAGAGGTCGGCGCTCGCCCTCAGGATCCGCCAGCGGCGGCCCAACGGGCCGCAACACCGACCCCCGACGCAATCGAGCCCGAACCGCTGGCGACCACCCCGGCCGACGCGCCAGGCAGCTTCGGCACCGCCGACCTGCGTCGATTCTGGCCGCAGATCCTCGACAACGTGAAGAACCGCCGGCGGTTCACCTGGATCCTGCTCAGCCAGAACGCCCAGGTGGTCGAGGTGCGCGAAGGCGTCCTCACCCTCGGCCTTGCCAATGCCGGCGCCAGGGAGAGCTTCGGTCGCGGCGGCAGCCCGGATGTCCTGCGCGAAGCGATCCTCGAGGTACTCGGCGCAGCACTGCACATCAACCCGATCGTCGATGAGTCCGCCGCGGCAACGGTCACGCCCGACGCACCGGCTCCGGCCGTGTCGCTGGCTTCCCCGGACAGCCCGCCCCGCTCGGCAGGGGCCGCGGCTGCACGGTCGAACATCCGCACCACCCGATCGCAGGCGACCCCGCCGGAGCCGACCGTGGAGCCCAGTCGTGACGACACCGTCGTCGACGACGCCAACACCTCCACCGATGAACTCCTGATGAAGCACCTCGGCGCCGAACTGATCGGCGAGGACGAGGATTGACCCATGCCGCCAGTAACATGGCGGCAGCCCACGAAACGCTAGGAGTTTTCCATGTTCGATCCGGGTGGCCTCGACCTCCAGGCATTGCTGGCCCAGGCCCAGGCGATGCAGGACCAGATGGAACAGGCCCAGGCGACGCTCGCGTCGAGGCTGGTCAAGGGCACCGCCGGCGGCGACCTGGTCGAGGCCACGGTGACCGGCACCGGCGAACTGGTCGGCCTGGTGATCAAGCCGGAAGTCTGCGACCCGGAGGACACCGAGACCCTGGCTGACCTGATCGTCGCCGCCGTTCGCGATGCCAATACCCAGGCCATGGCACTGGCGCAGGCAACCATGCCGCCGATGCCAGAGCTTGGGCTGTAAGCCCCCGTGTACGAAGGCCCCATTCAGGACCTGATCGACGAGTTGGGCAGGCTGCCCGGCATCGGTCCGAAGGGTGCCCAGCGCATCGCTTTCCACATCCTGCAGACCGACAAGGCGGACGTGGAGCGGCTGGCCCACACCCTGCGCGAGGTGACCGAGAAGGTCCGCTTCTGTGAGATCTGCTTCAACATCTCCGAGGCTGAGACCTGCCGCGTCTGCCGAGACCCCCGCCGCGACCGGACGGCGATCTGTGTCGTCGAGGAGTCCAAGGACGTGATGGCGGTCGAACGCACCCACGAGTTCCGCGGGCTCTACCACGTGCTCGGCGGCGCGATCAGCCCGATCGACAACATCGGCCCCGGCGACCTGCGGATCAGGGAGCTGTGCACGCGCCTGGCCGACACCGCAGTCACCGAGGTGATCATCGCCACCGACCCGAACCTCGAGGGCGAGGCCACCGCCACCTTCCTCTCCCGCCTGCTGATCCCGATGGGAGTGACGGTCTCCAGGCTGGCCAGCGGGCTGCCGGTTGGCGGGGACCTGGAGTACGCCGACGAGGTCACCCTGGGCCGGGCGTTCCAGGGGCGCCGCCAACTCACTTCCTAGCCGGCTTCGGGCTCAGCGACCCGACCTGCGAGCGGCCGGACCGCGCTAGCTTGGGCTTTCGGAGCGGTTTCACAGTCCCGCCACAGGTATCCGAGGCACGATGTATTGACTGCATCAGTTCATCAGGAGGTTGGAATGCGTCCTTACCCCGGTCCGGGCTTCAACGGAGGCAGCATGCTCTTCGGGTTCCTCGGCTTCATCGGCACGATTGTGCTGCTCAGCCTGATCACCTTGCTGGTGATCTACCTGGTCAAACGCGCCAAGGGCAAGACCGATCAGCCGATGGGCTTCGGACATCCCCACCACGGCTACCGCCAGCCCATGCCGCCGGCGGTTCAGCTCCTCGACGAACGGCTCGCCCGAGGCGAGATCGAGGTTGAGGACTACATGACCCGGAAGGCTGCCCTCCTGGGCGCCGTCGGCCCGGTCCCCAACGAGTGGACGCCGCAGCAGCCCCCTGCGAGCGCGACTCCACCGGCCGAGTCGGACGCTGACCCCGCCGGCTGATCACAGACCGGTGGTCGGGTTCGTCGTCACCACCACCCGGTGTTCACATCGGGTCTCGATGGGCCCGGCCACCACCAAACCGCGTCGCGACACCGGCCGCCACCTCCTCGGCCCAGGCGTCGCCGCGACCCGCGGAGCCGGACAGGCTGGTCCTCGGCGTGCGGAAGCCAACCAAGCTGTCCCTTGCGCCGCTGGCGCGTCCCTCGCCATGACTCCTCGCTCTCGCGACGCTGGGCGCCGCGAGAGCCTGTCGTCTAGACTGTCGAGGTCCGCAAGGCACTGATGGGGCCATCACCCCGGAGCCGCCGGAAGAACGGAGCCCTGGCTCCCACTAGAACCGGCAGCGGCGAGCAAGAGTGGGGTTCGCGTCCGCGAATCCAAGAAGGGTGGTACCGCGGGAGCGCCGCAAGGCACCTCGTCCCTTCGTCCATCTAGTCGACGAAGGACCGCGAGCAATGACCACCGATTCCACCCCCCGTCCGCTGTACCGCCCGGTACCGGCGATGCTCGACCTGCCCGCGATGGAGCGCGAGATCCTGGACTTCTGGGCGACCAACGACACCTTCGCCGCTTCCCTGCGGAGCACAGCTTCCGGCAAGCCCTGGACGTTCTACGAAGGCCCGCCGACAGCCAACGGCATGCCCGGCACCCACCACATCGAGGCCCGGGTGTTCAAGGACGTGTTCCCCCGGTTCAAGACGATGCAGGGCTACCACGTCGACCGCCGGGCCGGCTGGGATTGCCACGGCCTGCCGGTGGAACTGGCAGTCGAGAAGGAACTCGGCTTCAACGGCAAGCCCGACATCGAGGCCTACGGTGTGGAGGCGTTCAACGCCCGCTGCCGGGAGTCGGTGACCCGGCACGTCGACGAGTTCACCGAGCTGACCACCCGGATGGGCTATTGGGTGAACCTGGACGAGGCCTACTGGACGATGGACCCGGCCTTCGTCGAGTCGGTGTGGTGGGCGCTGAAGCAGATCCATTCCAAGGGCCTGCTGGTGGAGGACTACCGGGTGGCGCCGTACTGCCCACGCTGCGGAACCACGCTGAGCGACCACGAGCTGGCCCAGGGCTACGAGGACGTCACGGACCCCAGCGTCTACGTCCGCTTCCCGCTGCTCTCCGGCCCGCTGGCCGGCAAGGCCTCGCTACTGGTCTGGACGACGACGCCGTGGACGCTGGTGAGCAACACCGCTGTGGCAGTCCACCCGGACGTGACCTACGTCGTGGCCAGCAACGGCGAGGAGTCCCTTGTCGTCGCCGAGCCGCTGGCCGAGAAGGTGCTCGGCGACGGCTGGCGGCTGGGCCGGACCTTCTCCGGACGCGAACTGGAGCTGTGGAAGTACGCCCGCCCCTTCGAGCTGGTTGAGTTCCCCGATGTGGTCGGTGGCACGCACTATGTCGTCCTGGCCGACTACGTCACGACCGAGGACGGCACGGGGCTGGTGCACCAGGCGCCGGCGTTCGGCGAGGACGACATGCTCGTCTGCCGCGCCTACGGCCTGCCGATGGTCAATCCGATCCGTCCGGACGGCACCTTCGCCGAGAACCTCGACCTGGTTGGCGGGACGTTCTTCAAGACCGCCGACAAGCTGCTCGTCGCTGACCTGGTGCAACGTGGGCTGATGTTCCGGGTGCTGGACTACGAACACTCCTACCCGCACTGCTGGCGCTGCCACACGACGCTGCTGTACTACGCCCAGCCGTCCTGGTACATCCGTACGACCAGGATCAAGGCTGAGCTGCTCCGCGAGAACAAGGCCACCAACTGGTATCCCGAGAACATCAAGTGGGGCCGGTACGGCGACTGGCTGAACAACAACGTCGACTGGGCGCTGTCGCGGAGCCGTTACTGGGGCACGCCCCTGCCGATCTGGCGTTGCCCGGCGGGCCACCAGACCTGCGTCGGTTCGCGCGCCGAGCTGAGCAACCTGACCAAGCGGGATCTTTCCGAGCTAGATCCGCACCGTCCGTTCGTCGACGACGTGGTCTTCCCCTGCCCGAACTGCGAACACACGGCCCATCGGGTGCCGGAAGTCATCGATGCCTGGTTCGACAGTGGTTCGATGCCGTTCGGTCAATGGGGCTACCCCCACGCCGAGGGCTCGACGGAGGCCTTCGCGAAGGCCTACCCCGCCGACTTCATCTGCGAGGCGATCGACCAGACCCGCGGCTGGTTCTACTCGCTGATGGCCATCGGCACTCTGGTGTTCGACAAGTCCTCCTACAAGAACGTGCTGTGCCTCGGCCACATCCTCGCCGAGGACGGCCGGAAGATGTCCAAGCACCTTGGCAACATCCTCGAGCCGATCTCGCTGATGGACACCCACGGCGCGGACGCGGTGCGCTGGTTCATGGCCGCCGGTGGCTCGCCATGGTCGTCCCGTCGGGTTGGCCACGGCACGATCCAGGAGACGGTTCGGAAGGTCCTGATGACCTTCGCGAACACCGTCGCCTTCCAGTCGCTTTACGCGCGCGCCAACAACTGGTCCCCGGCCCGAAATGGGGACGGTTCCTATTCCGGTCCAGAGCGGACCGGAATAGGAACCGTCCCCGATTCGGGCCACGTGCTCGACCGCTGGCTGGTCTCGGCGAGGAACACCCTGGTGCGACAGGTCACCGAGGCCCTCGATGACTTCGACACCCAGCGCGCCGGCGCCCTGCTGGCCACCTTCGTCGACGACTTGTCGAACTGGTACGTCCGGCGCTCCCGTCGTCGCTTCTGGGACGGCCAGCCGGGAGCCCTGCAGACGCTGCACGACACGATCAACGTCGTGACCAGGCTGATGGCCCCGATGACGCCGTTCATCACCGAGCGCGTCTGGCAGGACCTGGTGACTGCGACCGACCCGGCTGCCCCTGCATCGGTGCACCTTGCGGCCTGGCCCGAGGTGGACGAGGACGCGGTCGATCCCCGGCTCGACGAGGCCATGCGGATGACCCGGCGGATCGTCGAACTCGGCCGCTCCGCCCGCGCCGAAGCCAGGGTCAAGACTCGCCAGCCGCTCAGCCGCGCCCTCATCCCGTCCGCAGCGTTCGGGCTGCTGGACGCCGAACTGCTGGGCGAGGTCATGGCCGAGCTGAACGTCGAGCGGGTGGAGTCCTTCGCCTCGGCAGGCGACCTCGTTGACCATTCGGCGAAGGGCAACTTCCGCAACCTCGGCAAGCGGTTCGGCAAGCAGACGCCGTTGGTGGCTTCGGCCATCGCCTCGGCAGATGCCTCAGTGCTGTCCGCCGACCTGGCCACCCACGGCCGGGCCAACGTGCTGGTCACCGACCTGGGCGAAATTGAGGTCACCCCAGACGACGTGATCGTCTCGGAGCGCCCGCGCGAGGGTTGGTCGGTCGTCAACGAACAGGGCGAGACCGTGGCCCTCGATCTGGAGCTCACCCCTGAACTGCTCCAGGCCGGCCTGGCCCGGGAGGTTATCCGGGGCGTGCAGGAGGCCCGCAAGACCTCCGGTTTCGAAGTCTCCGACCGGATCGTGCTCCAGTGGGCCGCCACCGACGAGGCGACCGCAGCTGCCGTCCGGGCCCACGCCGGGCTGATCGGCGATGAGGTCCTTGCGACCACCGTCGCGGAGGCCGAAGCCGCCGAGGGCTGGTTCGCCGACGCCGAGCTCGGGCTGCGGTTCACGGTTTCCCGGGTCGAGCAGGGCTGATGGACACGCCCACGCGGCCGACGCCGGTCGTCTTCCTGCACTCGGCCGGGCTGACCCCACAGATGTGGCAGTCCCAGGTCGAGGCACTGGCAGGCCAGCCCCAGGGCACGGGCGAGGTCCAGGTGATCGCGCCCTGGCTGGCGGGGCTGCGTCCGGGCCGACCCGCCGAGCTGTCGCTAACGAATGCTGCGGTTGACGTGGTCAGCCAGCTGGACCGCTACGGCATCGAGAAAGCCTGGCTCGTCGGCCACCAGCTGGGCGCGATGGCAGCCCTGCAGGTGGCTGTCAGCGAGCCCGACCGGGTCGCCGGCCTGGTGCTTTCCGGAGCCCTGGTGTCCCCGGGGCGACTGGCGCTGTCCATGCAGAAGGGCCTGATCCGGATGCTGCCAAACCGCGCCCTCGCCGAGAGCGGAGCCACCAAGGACGACCTGATCCGGGCCCTGGACGTGATCGCCTCCGCCGACTTCGGCAAGCGGCTGGACGAGATCCGGGTACCGGTGCTGGTGGTGGCCGGCTCGGCCGATCCGACCCTGGCGTCGGCCCGGCTCCTGGCCCAGCGACTGCCGGACGCCCGCCTGGCTGAGATCCCCGGAGCCGGGGCCAACCCGAACCTGGAGCAGCCGGGTGCCTACAACCAGCTGCTGGTGGACTTCCTCGGGGCCGGTACCGCCTGATTCGCACCGGTGCGCCGGCCCGGCGGCCGAGGGCCGTCGCGGCTAGCCTGCCGGTATGGATGACGCCGCCCTGCTTGACCGACTCGCCAGGGTTACCCGCGGCCGTGCCGGGGCCATCGCTCTGCTCACCCCGGACGGCGAGCGCCTGCTCACCTACGGCTGCTCCACCGATGCCGACTTCGAGATCGGCTCGGTCACCAAGGGCGTGACCGGCCTGCTCTATGTGGACGCGCTGGAGCGCGGCGAAGTGACCGCGGACACCCGACTGGCTGACCTGCTGCCACTGGCCGGCAGCGCTGCCGGCGGGATTCGCCTGAGCGACCTGGCGACCCACCGCTCGGGGCTGCCCCGCGTGCTCGGCGAGGACCTGCTCCGCCGCGGCCTCGACCTGATCCTGATTGGCACCAATCCGTACGCCGCGCCGGTTACCGAGCTGTACGACTGCGCCCGAACGGCCAAGCTGCGACCGGGTCGCGCCCGTTACTCGAACGCCGGCTTCCAGCTGCTCGGCCACGCGCTCGCGGCTGCCACCCGGGGTGCCTACCCCGACCTCGTCCGCGACCGGATCGCCGTGCCGCTCGGCCTGGCCCCCTGGTACCTGCCCCAGGACCCGTCCCAACTGCTGCCGGGGTCGCTGGCCGGCTACAGCGGCAACCGGGAACGCCAGCCGTGGACGGGAGCGTCCGTCGCGCCGGCCGGCGGGCTGCGTGCCTCGATCGCGGCCATGGCCCGGTTCGCCCGCGCGCTGCTGGACGGCACCGCAGCGGGCGCCGCAGCCCTCGACCCGGTTGAGGAGTTCGCTGGACCGGCGGTGCGGATCGGCGCCGCCTGGCTCACAACTGACCGCCGCGAGCGCGGCCTGCTGACCTGGCACAACGGCGGCACCGGCGGTTTCCGCAGCTTCCTCGGGCTGCGTCGGGAGGCGGGTTTCGGTGTGGTGGTGCTCGGTGCTTCGACGCGCGCGGTGGACGGTCTTGCCATCGCCGCGCTGGATGGGCTGAGCACCTGAGGCCGCACTCCGGCTTCGCGTCCCCTCTCCCTTCGTCCCTCTCGCCCCCGAACGCCACGGGGACGGGGGAACGCAGCCGGGACGGGGACCAGGGGGTGGCTCCGAGTCCCCTACTGTGTGCTGGTGTCCGAACCGCAGGAGGAGCCGCTGAACACGCGGGGCCTGCTGCTGGCCTTCACGGCCTACCTGCTCTGGGGGGCGTTTCCGCTCTACTTCCAGCTGCTCGCTGCCGCCGGGCCGTTGGAGATCATCGGGCACCGGATCTTCTGGTCGTTCCTGTTCTGCCTTGCCGGAGTGCTGTTGTGGCGGCAGTGGGGACATCTGCGGCAGGTGCTGGCCACTCCGCGGCTCTTCTGGGGACTGGCCGGCGCCGGCGTCCTGGTCAGCGTGAACTGGCTGATCTATGTGTGGGGGGTCCTGAACAACCACATCGTCGATGCCGCGCTGGGGTACTTCATCAATCCGCTGATCACGGTGATGCTGGCCGTGCTGGTGCTCGGCGAGCGGCTGCGCACCGCCCAGAAGGCGGCCGTTGGCGTCGGTCTCGCAGCTGTGGTGGTGATCGCCGTCGGCTACGGCCAGATTCCCTGGGTTGCGCTTGCGCTGGCGATCTCCTTCGGCGGCTACGGCCTGGTGAAGAAGAAGGTGGGTGCGGTCGTTTCGCCGCTGGTCGGGCTGACAGTGGAGACGGCACTGCTGGCCCCGCTCGCGCTCGGCTACCTGCTCTGGCTGCAGTTCACCGGCGCCAGTGCCTACCTGGCCAATGGCCCCGGGCTGACGGTCGCGCTCACTCTAGCCGGTGCGATCACCGCCATCCCGCTGCTGCTGTTCGCCGCGGCGTCCAGCCGGATCCCGCTCAGCATGATGGGTCTGATCCAGTACCTGACGCCGTTGATCCAGTTCGCGATCGGGGTGTGGCTCAACCATGAGGCCATGCCGACGTCCCGCTGGATCGGTTTCGGCCTGGTCTGGGTCGCGCTCGTCGTGCTGACCGTCGACAGCCTCCGGGCGGCCCGCCGTCCGGCCATGATCGAGCCGGAAGTCATGAATTGACCAGCCGCGTTGCCACGCCCACCAAAGTGGACAGATAGCGCCGCAGTCGGCGGTATCTGTCCACTCTGCGGGTGGGGAGGTGGGTAAATGGCCGATCAGGCCTCGCCGGTCTGCGCCCAGCCTTCGGGCAGGGAGATATTGAACATCCACTCGATGCCGTACTTGTCCGTCACGTCGCCGTACATGTCGCCCCAGACCTGTGCCTCCAGCGGCATGCCGACGCTGCCGTCGGCTGCGAGCTTGTCGTACCAGCCCCGCAGCAGTTCCACGTCGTCGCCCATGAAGGCGACGTAGACCCGGGTCCCACCCCAGGTCTGTTCGGCGCCAGACATGGCGTCCGATGCCATCACCCTGAAGGACTCATGCTTCAGCTCCGAATGCATGGTCCCTTCGGCCGGCACGTCGGGGATGCCGAACTCGCCGAACGTATTGATGGTCAACTCGCCACCGAAGACCGCCTGGTAGTAGGTCATGGCCTCCCGGGCATTGCCGGGGAAGTTCAGGTAGGGACAGACGAAGAAGGACATTCCGACTCCTCATGTTGACGTTGTTCACATTTGGCAATTCCGACCGTACGCTGGGCCGCGTGAGCCGGACAAGCGCCTCGACTACGCGGAGTTACCACCATGGTGACCTGCGGACGGCGCTGCTGCGGGCCGGGGCCGACCTGGCCGCTGCCGGTGGCGCCGGAGCAGTGACCCTGCGGGCCGCGACCCGCCTGGCCGGGGTGTCGCCGGCAGCCGCTTACCGGCACTTCGCCTCGCACGACGACCTGCGGCTGGCGGTCGGAGCGCTGGCCATGGCCGACCTGGCGCGCTCCATCGAACGGCACCAGGCAGCGGTGACGACGGTCGACCCGGCCGCCCGGGCGAAGGAACGACTGGTCGGGGTCGGGGACGGCTACATCGCCTTCGCCCTGGACTCCCCCGGCGCATTCGACGTCGCACTGTTCGGCATGTTCACGATGGAGCACGCCTTCGATCCAGCGGCGACGGGCGACACGGGTCGGACACCGTACGAGCTGCTCACCGACGCGGTCGACGAGCTGGTCGGACTCGGACTCATCCCCACGGCCGGCGCGGCTGCGGTCGCGATCACCTGCTGGTCCGGCGTCCACGGCTTCGCGACCCTGGCTACCCGCGGCCCGCTGCGGGACCGCCCCCGGGAAGAACTGGACGCGATCGGGCACCGGATAGTCCGCGGGCTGGCCGACAGCCTGCTGGCCCCGCTCAGCGTCCCAGCTGGCTGAGCACCTCAGCCATCACCTGCTGGACGGCGAGGGTGTCGGCCAACGGCATCACGGGGCTCTCGGTGAGGCCGGCGGCCAGGCATTCCCCGACGTGGGCGATCTCGTGGCTGTAGCCGACTCCGGTTCGGGGGAAGGTGAGCTCCTGCGGCTCCTCGCCGAGCAGGTGCACCGACAGGTCTTCGGCCCGGTGGAAGCGTGGCTTCACCTCGACCCAGCCCCTGGTCCCGGCCACCACCTGACGGCCCGGGCCGGGGGCCGTGAACCCGATCGCTTCGGTCGCGTAGCGTCCGTCCGCCCAGCCGAGCAGGATCCCAGCCTGGCCCTCGACGCCGTTGGGGTAGATCCCGCCGACCGCGTGCACGAGGTCGGGAGTGCCGAGGAACTGCTGCGCGAACGAGATCACGTAGACCCCGAGATCGAGCACCGCGCCGCCACCGAGCACCGGATTGAACAACCGATCCGACGGCTCGAACTCGCGGAAGGCGAGCAGGTCGCCGTAGACGGCCCGCACCTCACCCAATGCGCCGGAGTCGACCATTTCCCGAAGGTGCACGACGGCCGGCAGGAACCGGGTCCACATGGCCTCCATCACGAAGACGCCGCGGTTGCGTGCCGCGTCGATGATCGCTGTGGTGTCGGCCACCGTTGTGGTGAACGACTTCTCCACCAGCAGTGCCTTCCCGGCTTCGATCGCGGCCAGCGCCAGGTCGGTGTGCTGGGCGTGCGGGGTGGCCAGGTAGATCGCGTCCACGTCCGCTGCGAACAGCTCGGCGTAGCTGCCGAAGGCCTGCGGGATGCCGTGCCGGCCGGCGAACTCCTTGGCCCGCTCCGAGGAGCGGGAGCCGACGGCCACCAGTTCGGCGCCGGGTACGTGACCGAAGTCAGCCGCGACCGTCGCCGCGATCCGGCCGGGGCCGGCAATCCCCCAGCGGACGGTCATTGCAGCGAGTCTCCCTCGGCGGGCGGCAGGTATCGGCGGCGACGCTTCAACTCAGACGAGACCCCGCCGAGCAGCGAGCTGGCGATGATGGCGATCACGATATTGGTGATCCAGCTGCCGACGCCGAACAGCGCCATGCCCAGCAGAACCGGCCAGAGCACGCCGTTGATGACGTTGAGCGTCGACTCCAGCGCGGACGGTGGCCGCTGCGGTACCAGGCTTCGGCCGGTCAGCTGCTCGGGGACAGCCAGCTGGCCGTAGTCAGGCCCGGCCTCGGCCGGCTGCCGGTCGGACGGCTGGAATGGTGGTTGCTGCCACTGGGACTCCGCGTCCCCGTTCTGCGACGGATGGGTCACGTGCCCATCGTAAGTCGCCGGCCGCTTGCCCGGCAGTGCGGATCGGGCAGCGACCGGTTTCAGCGGAGCAGTTGGGCGCTGGCGTATCGCTGCCGGCGCAACTCCCGGAGCCGGTTCCTGCAGATGATGCCGACGATCAGGGGGATCAGCAGGAACGTCAACCAGCTGCCGGTAACGATGGCGATCACGAGTGCGAGTGGCCACACCAGCGCACGGACGGCGGTCAACCGCTGTTCCTCAAGTCCGGGGGGCGGCACTTCCCGCTGGGTGACGACCGGGAGCAGAACCGGACCGGTCACGTACGGCCGGGTCTCCTGATACTCGAAACTCGGCTGTTCCCATTGCTGTCCGGTGGTGGGGCTGGTGGTCATGCTCAAAGGCTAGGTCGTCAGGACCTGCTGGTGTATCGGGCGATCCCACCACTGATCCCTGACCCCGCTACCCCGAGCGACCCGGGCTTTCGGGCATGGACGCACCGCCGACGTCGACCTGGATTCCCCATTCAGTGACCGGGATGTCGGCCCCGGCGCGGGTTTCTGGCAGAGTGGAACGGTGCGGGTGGTTCAGAAGTTCGGCGGCTCATCAGTGGCGGATGCCGAAAGCATCAAGCGGGTGGCCCGCAGGATCGTGGCCACCCAGTCTGACGGCAACGAGGTCGTTGTGGTCATCTCGGCGATGGGTGACACCACCGACGAGCTGATGGAGCTCGCGCTTCAGGTCTCTCCCGAGCCGCGTCCACGTGAACTGGACATGCTGCTCACCGCCGGTGAACGGGTGAGCGCTGCGCTCCTGGCGATGGCGATCAACGACCTGGGCTCCACCGCACGATCCTTCACCGGCTCGCAGGCGGGCGTGATCACCACCGGCACCCACGGCGACGCCCGGATCATCGACATCACCCCAGGCCGGATCGTCGCAGCGCTCGCCGAGGGCGACGTCGTCATCGTCGCCGGGTTCCAGGGCGTCTCGCAGACCACCAAGGACATCACCACGCTGGGCAGGGGGGCCTCCGACACGACGGCCGTCGCGCTAGCCGCAGCCCTGGACGCCGCCTACTGCGAGATCTACTCCGATGTCGACGGGGTCTTCACCGCCGACCCCCGGATCGTGCCGGGTGCCCGGCGGATCCCGCAGATCGGGTATGAGGACATGCTGGAGATGGCTGCCAACGGAGCGAAGATCCTGCATCTGCGCTGCGTCGAGTACGCCCGCCGCGAGCACGTGGCGGTCCACGTCCGCTCGTCCTTCTCGGACAAGCCCGGGACCTGGGTCAGGGACATCGACTACGAGGAGAGTGGGATGGAACAGCCGCTGATCGAGGGCATCGCGCACGACCGCAGCGAGGCGAAGATCACCATCGTCGGGGTGCCAGACCAGATCGGCGAGGCAGCCGACATCTTCACTGTGGTCGCCGAGGCCGATGTGAACATCGACATGATCGTGCAGAACGTCTCACGCGAGCACGAGCTGGCGACCGACATCTCCTTCACCCTCGCCCAGAAGGACGGGACGAAGGCGATCGCTGCCCTCCGCGCTGCCCAGGCCCGGATCGGCTTCGTCGACGTCCTGTACAACGACCAGGTCGGCAAGGTCTCCGTGGTCGGGGTCGGGATGCGGTCGCACCCGGGAGTGACCGCCCGCTTCTTCCGCGCGCTGGCTGCCGAAGGCGTGAACATCGGCATGATCTCCACCTCCGAGATCCGGATCTCGGTGGTGGTCGACATCGAAGACGTCGACCGCGCCGTCCGCGCCGGGCACACGGCCTTCGGCCTGGACTCCGACGGTGAGGCCGTCGTCTACGGCGGCACCGGCCGCTGACCCCCACCTTCTTCAGGGAACGTTCAGCCCTGCCTTCTAGACTGACGCCGTGATCTTCAAGCGCGTTGGTGACACCCGGCCCTACCCCGAACACGGCTACGTCCAGAAGCAGTGGGCGGCGATCGCGCCGCAACAGGTCCGGCTGGACGAGCTGGTCACAACGAAGCGCAATCTCGACCTCGAAGCCCTGCTGGAGGAGGACTCCACCTTCTACGGTGACCTGTTCGCCCACGTCGTGTCCTACGAGGGCGACCTGTACCTCGAGGACGGCCTGCACCGGGCGCTCCGGGCAGCGCTGCAGCAGCGCCAGACCGTGCACGCCCGGGTTCTGGAACTCAAGTAGTCTTGGTGGGGAAGTCTGCCAGCCGATAGTTCAGGAGTGCGCGTGCGTCAGGTAATCCGGGTACTCAAGACCCCGGTAACGCTGATCATCCTCTTGGCGATGCTCGGCTACGGGGCAGTGTGGGGGCTGGAGCACGCGACCATGTCGACGACGAAGCAGACCGCGGCCTGCGTCCCGACCGATGTGGGCGCCGAACTCAAGCCGGATAAGGTCACCGTCCGGGTGCTCAACGGCGGGACCAACGGCGGCCTCGCCAAGCGCACCGCGCTCTATCTGCGGGCCTACGGGTTCCACGTCATCTACTGGAACAACGCCGAGGAGTCGGTACCGGCCACCGTCGTCGTCGGCGCCAACGCCGATGACCCCGAGGTGCTGCTGGTTCAGCAGTTCTTCACCGGCGCCACCACGAAGGGCGACGGCCGGACCGACCATGTCGTCGACGTGGTCCTCGGCGACAAGGAGACCTCGATCAAGGACCCGGTCTTCGGAGTCCCCGTGAGCGGCCCGGTCTGCCTGCCGCCGATTACCAGCGCCAGCGAGTCGGCCAGCCCCACGCCCAGCCCTACCCCCAAAGCCACCAAGAAGAAGAAGTAGCGACGATCTTCCGGGCTGCGCCGGCCGTCGGTCGACGCTGGAGCTTCAACCTTCTTGCCAGCGGGCAAGTCGTCCGCCGCTGGAGATGCTGCGCAGGCGCTGCTCCACTTTCTGGCGGTCAGCTCCGTTGGTGACGATGAGCAGGTCGTCGCCGGTCCGCACGATGTGGTCGGGCTTGGGCGTGAACGGCTCGCTCTCCCGGACGATCAGGGAGACCACGGAGTTCTTCGGCAGCCGGAGCTCGCGGATGGTCACCCCGTGCAGCCGGGAACCCTCGGCCACGTGCACCTGCATCATGTCGGCCTTGATGGTGTCGAGGGGGGCGAACTCGATTTCGACGTCGGTGGCGTCCTCACCGCTGGATACCTTCAGCAGGCGCGCCGCCCGGGCCAGCGTCGGTGCCTGGAGCAGGGTGAACACCACCACGAAGGCGAAGACCATGTCGAACAGTTCAGTGGCCTGGGGCGCTCCCGCCGCAAGGGGCACGGTGGCCATGATGATCGGCACTGCCCCCCGGAGCCCGGCCCAGGAGATGAAGGCCTGTTCCCGCCAGGGCATCCGGAACCACGTCGCGCAGGCGATCACCGAAAGTGGCCGGGCGACGAAGGTGGCGAAGGTGCCCGCCGCCAGGCCGAAGACAATCGCCCGCGGCGAGATCAGTTGGGGGTTGCTGAGCATGCCGAGCATCACGAACAGCCCGATCTGGGCCACCCAGCCGATGCCCTCGGCGAACGAGCGGGTGGCGTTGCGGTGGGGCAGCCGGCCATTGCCGAGCAGGATTGCGGCAACGTAGACCGCGGCGAACCCGGACACACCGAGGGACGCCCCGACCCCGAAGGCGAGCACGGCCCAGGCGATTGCAGCCAGTGGGTAGAGACCGGAAGCCGGCAGCGCGATCCGACGCATCACCTGGACCCCGAGCCAGCCGATCGCGACGCCGACAGCCACCCCGAGGGCCAGCTGCAGGATCACCGTCAGGACAATCCCGGGGATGCCGCCCTCAGGACCGCGGCCAAGGGCCCAGGCTGTGGCTAGTGCCACCAGCAGCACGATCGGCGCGTCGTTGAGGCCGGACTCGCCCTCGAGCACCGCCCGGATGCGTGCCGGCAACGGGACCTTCCGCAGCACGGAGAACACAGCAGCAGAGTCGGTTGGCGACAGGATGGCGCCAAGGAGGACAGCCAGGGGCAGTGGCAGTCCGAGCACATAATGGGCGAACAGTGTCACCAGCACAACCGAGATCGCGACGCCGACTGTGGCCAGCATCACGGCGAGCGGCAGGGCGTGCCGGATCTCCGCCCAGCGGGTCGTGAACCCGCCTTCGGCGAGGATCAGCACCAGCGCTGCGAAGCCGAGGGTGTGCGCGGTATCGGCGTCGTTGAACGGCACCCAGGTCTGCCCGACGACCATGCCGAGGGCGAGGAAGATCAGCAGGGATGGCAGGCCCAGCCGAGTGCCGAGCCGCGCGGCGAGGACGGCTGCGAGCAGGACGACCGAACCAAGCAGCAAAACCTGGTCCAGTTGCACGGGGCCTCCTTTGCCCCAGCCTATCGGTGGCGACCCGCGCTCACCCGCGTCCGTTCGCGGCGAGGACCAGCCCCCAGGTCCGACAGCCAGCTCCCAACGCCGACAGCCAGACCCCAGGTCCGACAGCCAGCCCCCAGGTCCGACAGCCAGCCCCCAGGTCCGAGGGCCAGCCCTGGCGTCGAGGGCCAGTCCCCAGGTCCGGGCCCTCGAACGTAACGCTGGCCCTCGGTTTGGACACGGCGTGGCGGGACGGGCGGCGTGGCGCGACGGGCGGCGTGGCGCGACGGGCGACGTGGTGGCACTGGCGGGACGGGCAGCGTGGCGGCACGGGCGGCGTGGCGGCGTCGCTGGGGGCAGGGCCGGATCTTCATCACGACGCTCGGCCACGGTGTCGACGACCTGCGCCTCCCACCGGTGCACGAGCTGATCACCCGCGGGATGCTCTGGGCGTCCCGCTAGCCCCACCCGACAGAACGTCGAGGACCAGCCACCGGGATCGAGGACCAGCCACCGGGATCGAGGACCAGCAAAGACGTCGAGGGCCAGGCCCTGGGGCCTGGCCCTCGACGCTAACGCTGGCCCTCGGTGGTAAGGGCGGTCGGAATCGGCTCAGCCGAACAGCTCGCGAGCCCTTCCGGCCGCGACCACGGCATCAAGGTCCCCGCCCACCTGGGCGATGACCGCTGCTGCCACTGCTCCTTCGACCAGCGGCCCGTCGCTGAACCGCACGTGCGTCAGCTCGTCGGAGTCGAGGAAATCGAGCACCGCTTCCACCGTCATCGTCGCCGAACCGAGATCAGTGAGGATGGCGACGTCGTGACCGGCTGCACGCAGCTCGGTCACGGCATCGGACACCTTGTCGAACGATGTGCCGATTCGGCCATCGTCGGTTCCCCCAGCTGCCCTCAGGTCCACGTCGCGGGCCATCTGGGCAGCCAGTTCGACCACCCCCTCGGCAAGTTTCACCGAGTGGGAGACAATCACCAGCGCAACGCTCACACCGCCTCCGCCGCGTCGGCCGCCGCATTCAGGATCAGTGCGGTGGACGTGGCCCCGGGATCCTTGTGACCGATCGAACGCTCCCCAAGGTAGGAGGCACGGCCCTTGCTGGCCTGCAGCGGGATCGTGTCCTCAGCACCCTTGGCAGCAGCCTGCGCCGCAACCCGCAGCGTCGCCGCAGGGGTGGCCCCGCTCCCAGCTGTAGCCGTCGCCGCCTCGAGTGCCGGGGTCCAGGCGTCCACCATGGTCTTCTCACCAGTGGTCGCCTTGCCCCGGGCGACGATCCCGTCAAGCGCACCGGCAATCACGCCAACGACGCCATCGGCATCGAGGTCGCCGTCGGCCGCCTTGGCCGCACGCAGGAACGCGGTGCCGTACAACGGGCCGGCCGCCCCGCCGACGGTGGACATCAGGGTCGATGCCACCACCTTGAGCACGGTCTGGACGTCCTCGGCCCCGTCGGCCAGTTTCACGATGACGGCCTTGAAGCCACGGTCCATGTTCTCGCCATGGTCGCCGTCACCGATCGCTCGGTCGAGGTCGTTGAGCTCGCTTCGGTTCTCTGCCAGGACCGCCTGGGCGCCGCGAATCCACGCGAGCGCCCAGGCAGCGGACAATGTGTCGCTCACCTGGTGAATCCTCAGAGTCCGCGACGCATTGCCGGGGTGTAGACCGGGGCGTCCCACAGCCCCGTGAGCTCATCGTCGAGCACCAGCACAGTGATCGAGCAGCCCTGCATCTCCAGCGAGGTGATGTAGTTGCCGACCAGCGAGCGGGTGACCTCCAGCCCAGCCTCTTCGAGGCGCGCGCGGGCGTGGTTGTAGACGATGTAGAGCTCGGCCTCCGGGGTGCCACCCATGCCGTTGACGAACAGCAGCACCTTCGAACCGGCCGGTGCCTTGAGGTCGGCAAGGATCGGGTCGACCAACTGGTCGGTGATCGAGTCGGCCGGGGCCATCGGGAGGCGGTGACGACCGGGCTCGCCGTGGATGCCGATACCGATCTCGATCTCATCCTCACTGAGGTCGAACGACGGCTTGCCGGCGTGCGGGACGGTGCAGGCGGTGAGCGCGACGCCCATCGAACGCACAGCGGCGTTGACCTTCTCCGCGATGGCGAGGACGCCGTCGAGATCATCTCCACGCTCGGCTGCTGCGCCGGCGATCTTCTCGATCAGGACGGTACCGGCAACGCCACGGCGGCCGGCGGTCCAGGTGGAGTCCTCCACCGCGACGTCGTCGTTCACGACGATCGCCTTGACGGTGATGCCCTCCATCTCGGCCATTTCGGCTGCGGTCTCGAAGTTGAGCACGTCACCGGTGTAGTTCTTCACGATGTGCAGGACACCGGCGCCGCCATCGACAGCCTTGGTGGCGTCGAGGATGGGATCCGGGGTCGGAGAGGTGAAGACCGCTCCGGGAACAGCGGCGTCGAGCATGCCCTTGCCCACGTATCCGGCGTGCAGCGGTTCGTGGCCGGAGCCACCACCGGAGACCAGACCGACCTTGCCCTTGACTGGCGCGTCAGCGCGAACTACGTAGTCAGGGTTGAAATGAACGGTGACCAGATCAGCATGTGCAGCCTGGAACCCAGCCAGGGTTTCGGCGACCACATTGGCCGGATCGTTGATCAGTTTCTTCACAGGGCTCTCCTTTGAGGCGTAGTGGGTGGGCAAGGCCAACTCTGCCGTGTCCGCCCGTTACGCAAAAGGGGCGCGCGTGCGCAATTCCGTTCACGGGGACGCAATTCGCTGAACGCGTGTCATCGCTTAAGTCCCTAGTGGCGAGCCTGAAACCGGCCACCACCCGGGCGGTGGTACGGGCCGTGCGCCAGCGTTCGTTGAGTATTCACGGTCTGTTCAGGCCCTGGCCAGCGTGGCTGGACCCCTCCGATGGACGGGTTCAGCCGCTAGCCCGATCCGCTGTGGCGAGCGATCAGCTCGCGGTTCTCGGCCGCGTACCGCTCCTGCAGGTCCAGTTTGGCTTCGTCGCTCAGCAGCACAGGCCGGGGCCCGGTGGTGTTGTTGAAGTGCTTCTGCAGGAACGTCCGGGATTCGCGCCGTTCCTCCGGAGTCCGCAGCAGCGGGTTCATCGCCAGGGCCAGGTCGAGCCCGCGCTGGGAGATCGAGATGTTGCGCCAGCGGGTGGTAGTCGACGGTGGGTTCCACGCGCGGATCGCAGGTGCGCAGGAAGTTCTCGATGAAGGCGTTCTGGCCGTTCCGGATCTCCGCGAAGTCGCCGAGCACGAGCCGGTCCGCGCCGAAGACCCGTTCAGAGCCTCCACGACCGGGACCCAGGAGATGCGGTGGTGTCCTTCGTGGAGAGCCAGGCATCGAAGGTGGCCGTGCCGCCCTGGTGGACGGTCTGCAGGTAGTAGCTCTCCAGGAACTCCTCCTGCGAGCGCAGGTAGTAGACGACCCGTTGCGTCAGGTCTCCCACGCTTCGGGCGAGGCCGTTGGCGCAGTCGGCTGAGTACGGGTAGAGGGCGGACCCGCGCGGCCCGAAGGGCCGGCCCAGGGCGTTCTCGTGGCTCACGATCACCGTTCTCGGAGCACTGCCAAGGACTCCGACAAGGGCAGCTGGAAGGCGGACCCCACCAGCGATCGGGAGTCGCCGGCGGGCGGTCTCCAGCACAGCGTCCCGCAGCCGTTCGGGGTGCTCGCTGGGGACAGCCCCCCAACCGATCACTTCGTTGGTAAACGAGCGGGGCACCGCGGCGAGGCGCAACAGCTCCATCTGGCGCGGCCGATCACGCATGAACTTCTGCACCACCGAGGTCCCCGTCTTGTGGGCGCCGAGGTGCAGCACCACCGAAGGGCTTGCCGCCACCCGAACCTCCCTTTCCGAGACCTGGGTCCGCATTCGCGAGCAATGCCGTTGCCAGGTCCGGCACGGGCCGCCCCTGCCGGGAGAAGCACCGGTGAACCCCCGAACGGAGGTCCACCGGTTCGGATGGCCCGAGGACATCACCTGGCGGTGGCGGAGGGATTTGAACCCTCGGAGGGTTTCCCCTCACGCGCTTTCGAGGCGCGCTCCTTAGGCCGCTCGGACACGCCACCGCGCAGGAGTGTACCGATCGACCGCGAGCCGGGCCAATCAGCGGTGACCGGCGAAGAAGTCTCGGAGCAGTTCGCCGCTTTCGTCCTGGGCGATGCCGCCGACCACCTCGACGCGGTGGTTCAGGCGGGGGTCTCGGACCACGTCCCAGAGCGAGGCGACGGCACCGGCCTTCGGGTCGTAGGCGCCGAACACCAGCCGGCCGACGCGGGCCAGCACGAGGGCGCCGGCACACATCGTGCACGGTTCGAGCGTGACCACGAGGGTGCAGTCGTCCAGCCGCCAGGAGCCGAGCGCAGCGGCCGCCCGGCGCAGGGCAAGGAGTTCGGCGTGCCCGGAAGGGTCGTTGGCGAGTTCGCGCTCGTTGTGGGCCCGGGCGATCACCAGCCCGGCCGGGTCGAGCACGACCGCGCCGATCGGGACGTCACCGTGGCCGGGCGCCAGCCGGGCTTCGGCGAGCGCCTCGCCCATGGCGGGCAACCAGCGGTTCACTCGTAGGTGGCGATCGCCTTGGCGTACTCCGGTCCGAACTTGATCCGGGTGGCGATCCGCTCAACCAGGGTCGCCGAATCCTCGTCGTAGTCCTCGGCCATCGCCTCGAGCTCGAAATCGTGCAGGCCCGAGTCGGCCAGGATGTCCAGGTCGCCGATCGGGACGGAGTCGTCATCGTCTTCGGGCACCTCGCCGCCCAGCATGTCGACCACGTCGCGGGCCAGCGGCCAGTCGGCGGCCGCGACCGCGTCGGAGCAGAATGCCTGCACGTGCTTGCCGCGCACCCGGACGATGATGAACACCTCGTTGGCGATCGACACCAGGGCGACCGCGCCACCGTCCCCGGGCATCCGGCGCAGCAGGGTGGTCAGGGACTCCAGGTCGTTGGCGAGGTCGTAGTCGAGGGTCAGTACGACCGGCTGGCCGTCCTCCCGGTAGAGCGCCACGATGACGTCGACATCTTCCTCGGTCGCGTCATCGGGATAGTCGTCGTCGTCAGGGTCGTCGTCTTCGGTCTCGTCCTCGTCCACCTCATCGTCGACGACGAGATCGTCGAGCTCGTCCAGCCCGGGACGGTCGTCGCCGCGATTGGGCAACTCGAACTCAAGATCGTCCGATGTAGTCACCGCTGCCTCCTGACCTTGACTCACCAGCCCATCGTGTCAGGTTTCGCTGACTGAGCACAGTCCGGTCAGGGGGAATGGTGCCCGCGCGGTGTGGGAGGGTAGCCCCGTGGAACTCCATGTCATCGACCATCCCCTGGTTGCCCACAAGATCAGCCTGCTCCGGAGCAAGGACACGGCGAACCCGACCTTCCGCCAATTGGTGGAGGAGCTGGTGACCCTCCTTGCCTACGAGGCCACCCGCGAGGTTCGGATCGAGCAAGTCACGGTGGTGACGCCGATCACCACCACCACCGGCGTGGGGCTGAGCAAGCCCAGGCCGCTCGTCGTGCCGATCCTGCGGGCCGGTCTCGGCATGCTCGAGGGCATGATGCGGCTGATGCCGACCGCGGAAGTCGGCTTCGTCGGCATGGTTCGCGACGAGGAGACGCTGCAACCCTTCACCTACGCGGAGCGGTTGCCGAAGGATCTCTCGGGCCGCCAGTGCTACGTGCTCGACCCGATGCTCGCCACCGGTGGCTCGCTTGGCGGCACCATCCAGTTCCTTGTCGACCGTGGCGCCGACCACATCACGGCCATCTGCCTGATCGCCGCACCCGAGGGCGTGGCCAGGATGCGCGAACTGGTGGACCCGATCGGGGTGCCGTGCACGCTGGTCTGCGCCGCCCTGGACGAGCGGTTGAACGAGGTCGGCTACATCGTGCCCGGCCTCGGCGATGCCGGCGACCGGCTGTACGGTTTGGCTCAGTGAAACTGGCCGAAGCCTTCCCACCGTTCGGCCTCCGGATCGAGGCCGGACCGGTCGTGCTGCGCCCGATCACCGATGACGTCCTGCCACAGCTGGTCGACCTGGCGCTCAGCGGCATCCACGACCCGCGGACGATGCCGTTCTACATCCCCTGGACCGACGCCCCGCCTGACCGGCTGCCGCTCAACTTCACCCAGTACCACTGGGGGGTGCGGGCTTCCTGGAGCCAGGAGCAGTGGGACCTGCAGTTCGCGGTGGAGTACGAAGGACGGGTGGTGGGCTGCCAGGGCTTCGCCACCGCGAACTACCTGGTCACCCGTACCGGCGAGACCGGTTCCTGGCTCGGCCGCGGCCACCAGGGTGCCGGCATCGGTACCCGGATGCGGCAGGCGATCTGCGCGTTCTGCTTCGACTACCTGGAGGCGGAGCAGGTCACTTCGGCCGCCTTCGCCGACAACCCAGCTTCGAACGCCGTCAGCCGCAAGGTCGGCTACCTGCCCAACGGGACCCAGCGCAAGCCCCGCCGCGAAGGCGAATGGAAGGGATCTCAGCAGTGGGTCCTGACGCCGGAGACCTTCAATCGCGGCCCGGAGATCAAGGCAACTGGTGTGGCTGAGTTCCGGAAGTTCATCGGCCTGGCCTGAGGCAGGCGCCGCCCGGTCGCGGGTGGCGCAGGTCGAATCGCTCGCCGAGTCCCAACGTTCGACCGGGGATTCACCCGATCGGCGGCTCGGGGGAGATGCCCCTGGCCAACCCCTCGACCCGTTCCGCTGTGGGCAGGTCGAGGAGAGCGCGGCCGGGCAGCAGCAGCTTCGCGCCCCGGATCCCTGCCCCGATGCAGACCAGATCGGTGTCGGCGACGGCACCGTCGATCCACACCGGCCAGTCGGCGGGCAGCCCGACCGGGGTGATCCCGCCGTATTCCATGCCGGACTCGGCGACCGCCAGGTCCATGGGCGCGAAGGAAGCCTTGCGGACGTCCAGCTTGCGTCGGACCACGTTGTTCACGTCCACCCGGCGGTGAGCGAGCGTCAGGCAGCACGCCTTCCGGTCCTCGCCACCACGGCGGCCGAGAACCAGGACGGCGTTTGCCATCACGTCCATCGGCAACCCGTACACCTGGCAAAGGGTCTCGGTGTCGGCGTGCGCCGGGTCCACCTCGAAGACCTGCGCTGACGGCACGTGGTCGCGGACGGCTGCGATCACTGCCGGGGGCAGCAGGTCAGTGCGCTGGATTGCGGGAACCGGACTGAGCTTCGCGAACATCCTCGGCAGCGTAGCCGTGACCCGGGGCCGCGGCCCCAACCGTTTCGACCTCCGGACCGGAGCGACCAGGCAACTGCCAGACCACCACCGCGACCACGGAAAGCACGAGCGCCATCAGCAGGCCCATCGGCAGGGAGACGAAGAGGCTCCCGCCGATGATCGTCAATGCGAGGAACCCGATGGTGCCGTTGTAGGCACCGTGCAGGAAGGCCGGGGCCAGCACCGACCCGGACCGCTGCCGCACCCAGGACAGCAGGAAGGCCAGCGGGGTGGTCCAGGCGACCATCAGCAGAATCCCCCAACCCCATTCGGCACCGTAGTTGTGGCCGAGCAGGATGATGATCGGCGCGTGCCACAGGCCCCACAGCACCCCGGTGAGCAGGTTGGCCCGCAAGTTGCCGAGCGGGCGCAACTCATCGGCGAGCACGCCTCGCCAGCCGTACTCCTCACCGAAGGCGAACAGGGCGTTCACCGTCACCCCGGCCAGCAGTCCCTGGAACAGCCCGGCGCCGACGACAACTCCGACCGGCGGGAGCGCCAGGTCGGCGGGCACGGCCGGGGCGATCTGCAGGATCCGCTCCCGGAACTCGGCGTCGCTCGCAACGAGGTGGCCGGCACCGGGCACCCCGAAGGCGCCCGCGACCCAGGCGACGACGAAGCCGAGGGCAAGGATGACCACCATCACGGCCACCGCGTAGCCGGCGCTGCGGCCAACCGTTGCGAAGAACCTGGTGCGCAGGCGCCGCCATTCGGCAGCGATCAGCGGGCTGCGTCCGGCCCGGCGCTCAACGATCAGCCCGGCCACCAGCGGCAGCGGCATGTAGAGCATCGCTGCCCCGGCCGTGGCCACCACGGTTCCCACCGGACCGGTGATGACCTGACCCAGCAGCCAAAGGAGGGCTCCGACAAGGACGGCGCCGCCGAAGGCGATCCCGTAGAACCAGGCGACCCGCGACCACGCGACGCGGGTCGGTGCCAGGGCGCTCACTTCGCACCGCCGAGATCCCGGCGCTGCTCCGCCGCCCGGCCGGCCCGAGCAAGGGCCAGCAACAAGGCCCCGGCCGGCAGCCAGACCAGAGCGGCAATCCCCGGCCCGGCCAGGGGCCTGGCCTTGCCGTCGAGCGCCGCAGTGCGCCACAGGGTCAGGCCGGCAGCGGTCGCAGCCCCAGCGGTCGCGCTGGCGATCGAACCGGCCGCCCGGGCACCAGTGCCGCCCCGACCGATGATCCAGGCGGCCCAGACGGTGGGGACGACCGCAACCGCGATGTCGGTGGCCGCTGCGACCGGCTTGCCGGTCCAACTGCCGACGCGACCGGCCAGGTCCAGGTTGCTGGGCAGCCGGGCGGGGAGGCCGGGGCCGCGCACCACGTAGTGGGCGACCACCGCTGCGGCCAGGACACCGGGCACCACCAGCGCCTTGCGCAGTGCCGGTGCGGGGGTGTTCTCGAACGGCTCGTCCTCGGCGTCCGGCTCGATCAGGCCGAGCTTCACCGCTACCGCGCCCACGTTCACGGACCAGCCGAGGCCGAACACGCGGGGCACGAAGATGCGCTCGTCCCGTGGGTTCCACCAGGTGTAGGCGATCCGTTCAGCTGTGGGCGGGGTGAGGTCGATCGGGATGCCGCCGAAACGACGGTGCCGGGGCTCGCCAGTGGTGGCAGCCGCACCGGCCTCGCCTACCGTGTTGGCCAGTGCGGTCACGTCGGCGGCGGTGGCACCCGGTTCGAGGTGGTCGGCGAAGTAGGACCGCAGGTCGTCGAGCACCTCAGCGCGGTACTCGGCGTCGACGCCGCGACCGACCCGGGCCAGGCAGGCATCCACCACCGCCCGCGCCTCGGCGTCCAGCACATCAAGGGAAGTGATCATCGTGATTCCTTAACTATTTCGCGCACAGCGGTGGCGACCGCCGTGAAGGTGTCTGCCATCGCAGCGAGAGCCCTGGCTCCGGCGGCGGTGAGCTTGTAGTACTTGCGGGGCGGTCCGACCGGCGACTCCTGCCAGGTGGACGTGACGAGTCCGCCCTTGGCCAGCCGCGCCACCAGCGGGTAGACGGTGCCGGCGGTGATCGCCAGTTCGGGACGGGCGGCGAGCTCTTCCACCAGCTGCGAGCCGTACATCGGCTCCCGGGCCAGCAGCCCGAGGACGGCCAGTTCGAGGACGCCCTTGCGGAGTTGAGAGCCCCAGCCCTCCTGTTCATTGGTCATGGATAGATGGTAACGCCAGCTACCTTGTCACGCAAGCTAGCTGGTCATGACAGCTAGCGCGCGGATGCCCGGCCGCAGGCTGCCGGGCCCAGCCCTACCAGCGGTGCGCGCGGCCGCAATCTTGCCTAATCTTGTCGGGTTGCATCTCGCGTGCAAATGCAGGTATCTTTATCGAGCTGCGCCGAACACAGGAAAGGAGGCCGGCCTGATGATCACCAATCGAACCAAGGATGGGTTCACTCCCGCCGGCTCCGTCGGCGTCGATTCCGTCCGGAACGGCTAAGCGGCTTCGATCCGCCACCGTTCCGACGGTGGCGACGCTCACGAAGTCAGAGCTCGACCCGAATCACCCAAAGTCGAGACATCGCCCCGTCCAGACCCGGAATCCCTCCGTGGTCTTCCCGCCGCCCATTCGCGGCATTATCACCGACGCCTGTTTCGGCGTCCCCAAAGCATTGACCAGAGGAAATCCCGATGAACAACATGCTCAGCCTGACCAATGAACAGGCGCATCCACCCATAGCACTGTCCCTGCGGGGACTGCTCGATCGGGCTGCGCTCCGCTTCGGCCTGACCCTGGTCCAGTGGGCCCGTCGTTCCGAGCTGCTGCGCAGCCAACGGCACGCTGACCAGCAGGAACGCGCTGCCCGGCACCATGAGATCGAAAGGATGCGGGCCGAACTCGCAAGCGAGCGGGCGAGGTTGGACACCCACCTGCTGTTCCGCGTACTGCAGTGAACAGCGCCGCTCCCGCTACCGGGAGACGCCGTGCACGGTCTTGACTGCCTGGCTTTCAAGACCGTGCACGGTGATTACCCACCGGCCCGGATCCTGGCCGGTCCCGGGTATTGAGCCACGGCTCGGTCCCCCTATTCCGTATTGGGCACCACCGCGCCCCATTGATTGGGATACCGCGCCCGCGCAGCGAGCGTCCTGGTGCACTCGAACTGCTCCACCTACGACATCGTGTCGGGCATTGTGGCCCGCTGGTAATCCGATTTACTTGACGGTTTATAAAGAAAGCGGCCGCGAGCCGCTCCCCCGTTTCGTGATAACCACTACCACCCGGGATGAGCCCGATCCGGACGGCCATATCCCCCGGTTCAGTAGTAGTAGGGGAACTTCGACCAGTTCGGCGGGCGCTTCTCCAGGAACGAGTCCCGGCCCTCGACCGCCTCGTCGGTCATGTAGGCCAGCCGGGTGGTCTCGCCCGCGAACACCTGCTGGCCGATCAGGCCGTCGTCGATGGCGTTGAAGGCGAACTTCAGCATCCGCTGGGCGGTCGGGCTCTTGCCGCAGATCTTGGCCGCCCACTCCAGGCCGACCGTCTCGAGGTCGGCGTGGGGCACGACAGCGTTCACCATGCCCATCCGGTGAGCGGCTTCGGCGTCGTAGACGTCGCCGAGGAAGAAGATCTCGCGGGCGAACTTCTGGCCGACCTGGCGGGCCAGGTAGGCCGAGCCGAAGCCGGCGTCGAAGGAGCCGACGTCGGCGTCGGTCTGCTTGAACCGGGCGTGCTCGGCGCTGGCCAGGGTGAGGTCGCAGACCACATGCAGCGAGTGCCCGCCTCCGGCGGCCCAGCCGTTGACCAGGGCGATCACCACCTTGGGCATGAACCGGATCAGCCGCTGCACCTCCAGGATGTGCAGTCGGCCGAGCTTCGCGGCATCCACGGTCTCGCCGGTCTCACCCTCCGCGTACTGGTAGCCGGCCCGGCCCCGGATCCGCTGGTCGCCGCCGGAGCAGAACGCCCAGCCGCCGTCCTTGGCCGACGGTCCGTTGCCGGTGATCAGCACGCAGCCGACGTCGGAGCTGCGTGCGTGCATGGTCCAGCGCGGCGTACAGCTCGTCGACGGTGTGCGGACGGAAAGCGTTGCGCACCTCCGGCCGGTCGAAGGCGATCCGCACCGCCGGGACGTCGATGGCCCGGTGGTAGGTGATGTCGGTGAACTCGAAGCCTTCGACGGGCTGCCAGCGGTCGGGCTGCCAGGGGTTGCTCATGGGCTCAGACTAGCCAGCCGAGCGCAGCGGGCACGTCCGCCCCCGGGTGTACGGACTCGTCCAACGCTCCGGCCTGACCGGATCCGATGGAGCCTCATGGGATACTGAGAACTCACCGTGCAGCTAGCTAGGTTGGTCCGAATGCAGCGCCCCCACCGATCCTTTCGGATTCGGCTCCAGCGAAGGGTCGCCGTCCTGGGTGGGCAACTTCCCCCACGGACGCGCCGACTGGTTCGCCGGATAGCCGACCGTTGGGTACCGGCGATGGCTGGATCGACCGGCCGTTCGGTGCGCACCCCCCGGGCCCACGGCGAGGTGGTAACCGCCTTCGATGCCTGGCAGGCTGTGGCCGATCTCGCGACGTCCGTCCGGACCGTGCTGGTTACCGGCGGGGTGGACGTGGTCCAGCTCGAGCGCTCCGGGGAAGTGGCCCTCGTCGTCCCCCGTGAGCAGCGGGCGGCGGCCCTTTCCGCGCTGCGCAACTCCGGGCAGGCCGCCCACTGGTGGGTGTTGGGGACTCGCCGCCGACCGACGAATCTGGGCGGACCCGGGTCGCTGCCCGATGGTGACGACCTCGCCGTCTTCCGCGTGCTGGCCGCGCCAGACGGGACGCGCCTCGCCGGACCGGAGCTGGCGGTACGGCTGCAGTTCTGGCAGACCGTGACGAAGCCCGTCCCGCGACCCGACGGTGGCCGCTACGCCCGGGGCACCCGAGTGGCGCCGACCCGCAACGGGGTCGCGCCCTACCTTGTGCCCGAGCAGTGGCAGGCAGCCCTTGCCCACCCCGAGCGCCACGTACGAGCCGAGTCCCCGCCCCACCTGCTTGAACTGGCCGAGCCGATCGACGTCGTCTACACGTGGGTGGATGGCAGCGACCCCACCTGGCAGGAGCGCAGGGCCGGCTATGGCCCGCACCTCGGCGGCCTCGCGACGGATGCACTAGACCCCGCCCGCACCACGAACCGGGACGAACTTCGCTACTCGCTCCGTTCGATCGCGATGTATGCCGGCTGGGTGCGGCACATCTGGCTCGTCACCGACGGCCAGGTACCTGCCTGGCTGGCCGACCACCCACGGCTGACCGTGGTCCACCACCGGGAGATCTTCAGCGACCCGGGCGCGCTGCCGACGTTCAACTCGCACTCCATCGAGTCCCAGCTGCACCACATTCCCGGTCTCGCCGAGCATTTCCTCTATCTGAATGACGACGTCTTCTTCGGCCGCCCGGTCCGCCCGGAACTGTTCTTCCACGGCAACGGCATCGCCAAGTTCGCTCTTTCCACCATCGCCATCGATCGCGAGCCGGAGCAGCGGCCGATGAACGGCGCCATGTTGGCCGCCCGACAGGGCCGAGCCTTCATGGAGACGGCGTTCGGACGCACGGTGTCCCACCGGATGCAGCACACCCCACACGCCCACCAGCGCAGCACCCTCGCCGAGTTCGAAGAACGGCACCCGGACGTGTTCGCCGGCGTGGCCCGATCCCAATTCCGGGACGGTGCTGACTTGTCGATCAACTCCGACCTTGGCCACTACTACGCCTACGCCCGAGGGCGCGCGGTACCGGCAAAGCTGGCGTTCCGCTACGTCGACATCGGATCGCCCACCGCCGTGGAGTACTTCGACAGCCTGCTGGCCCGGCGTGACCAGGACTGCTTCTGCGTCAACGACGTCGGCAGCTACGAGCAGCCGGTTGACGACGCGCTGGTGACCGACTTCCTGCGTCAGTACTTCCCGGTTCCCAGCCCGTTCGAGCAGTCCGAAGTGGCGGTCTGAACGTGGACCTGCCCCAGGGGCTCCGCGGATTTGCCCGGCGCAGCTACGTCTCGTACGGCCGTGCCGGGCGGCGGCTGTCGGCCTGGTTGTGGCGCACCCTGCCACGGTCCTGGCGCCGTCCGTTCGAGGTGGTCGACTCCTTCGACACCTGGGCCTACCTTTCCGACCTGACCGACGACGTGACCCAGGTGCTGGACAGCAAGGCCATCGAGTACCTGGTTCTAGCCGACCCGCTGCTCCCGCGACCCCAGATCGTGATTCGCCGCACCCAGGCGAGCCAGTTCCAGCGGGTGCTCGCAGCGGACGCCAGGACCGCCAAGTGGTGGCTGGCTCCCTCCCGAGGCGGACCGATCGGTCGGGCCGTTCCGGCCCGGCGGCGGCGCCGTCTGGCCCT
Source organism: uncultured Actinomycetota bacterium (assembly GCA_963848845.1). GTDB lineage: Bacteria > Actinomycetota > Actinomycetes > Propionibacteriales > Propionibacteriaceae > Propionicimonas. Next base: position 747,372 of record CAWKFH010000003.1, on the reverse strand, counting down.
TGGCTGCACCGGGCTGGTCGTCACCCGCAACCTGGTGACTGCGAACGGGCTGCCACTGACCCACTCCGAGCTCGGTGTCCTGGTCGAGTTCTGGACCGAGCTGACCGAGCCGACAGGCACCGCCGGCGGCGGCGAGCACCCACCCGGCACGCTGGTTTCGCCCAAACCCAACGGGATCCTGGACACCGTCGGCACGACCCTTTGGCGCGGCGCTCAGGAAACCGACCACCGCCTCCCGGCCACCCCGCCCCACCTCCTGGTGGTGACCGAGCCGGTCGACCTGGTCTACACGTGGGTCGACGGCAACGACCCTGCCTGGAGGGCCCGCAAGACAGCGGCCCAGGGCGTGGAGCTCGGCGAGGGGTTCGCCAGCGACGCGGCGATGGACGTCCGCTTCGAGCACCGGGACGAGTTGAAGTACTCGCTTCGCTCGGTGCAGATGTACGCCAACTGGGTGAACCGGGTCTGGGTAGTTACCGACCGCCAGGCCCCGGACTGGTTGCGCCAGGACGAGCGGCTGCGGATCGTCGACCACACCGAGATCTTCGCCGACGCCACCGCGCTGCCGGTTTTCAACTCACACGCGATCGAGTCGCAGCTGCACCACGTCCCTGGCCTCGCCGACCGGTACCTGTACCTGAACGACGACATGCTGTTCGGGGCCCCGGTGCGCCCCGAGCACTTCTTCCACGCCAACGGGATCTCGAAGTTCTTCACCTCGCTCGCGCTGATCGACCTGGGCGACCACACCCGGGACGACATCGCGGTCACCGCGGCCGCCAAGAACAACCGCGACCTGATCGAGGCCGAGTTCGGGCGGACGATCACCAACAAGCTGTGGCACACGCCGCAGCCGCAGTCGCGTCCGCTGCTGGCCGAGTTCGAGGCGTCCCACCCTGAGCTGTTCGACGCGGTGATGCGTTCGCAGTTCAGGCACTCGCACGACCATTCGCTGCCGAGCTCGCTGAGCCAGTACTACGCGTTCGCGGTCGGCCGGGCAGTGACGGACAAGGTCACCTACGGCTACCTCGACCTCGCCGGGCCGCGGGCCGAGGTGGAGCTGGAGCGGTGGCTCAAGGGCCGAGACCAGCAGTGCATGTGCCTGAACGACGCCGGGGACGACGAGCCGGCCGTCCGCCGGGCGAGGGACGCTGCCCTGCGCGACTTCTTCGAGACCTACTTCCCGCTGCCAAGCTCTTGGGAGCGTTAGGCCTGCGTTGCGCCCGGAAGGGCCCTCTCATGAGCGGCCGGCGTCGGGAACAGTCGTTCCAGCCAGTCAGAGAACCACTCGGCCGCCGCTTCCTCGCCGCCGAGCGGGGAAGAGTCGTTGACGCAGAGGAACATCGCCCGAGCGAACGAGCGCGGGTCCGCCATTTCCGCCCGTGCCGACGCCGACCCGACGTCGAAGTAGACGAACGGTAGCGTCGTGGTCACCGCACGCCCCGTGAACAGTGCCCGGTTCAGATGCAGCCAGGAGTTCACTTCGTAGTCCAGCGGGGACCGGAAGGGGTGGCGTAGTGTCTCGGCGACTTCCGCCGCATAGATCTGGTCCACCTCCTTGGCCACCTCAATCGACTGCGGAATGGGCACGTGCGCGAAGAGACTGGTCACGCGCCGACCGTGGTCCCGCTCGATCAGCCCGGCCGAGTTCGCCCGAGCCTGCTCCAGCGGGGTCAGCCTGTCCGGCGAGATCAGGGGTCGGCGGGAGCGCGAGAGCACCACCTTCAGCGACCCCTGTGGAGTGAAGAAGTCGATGGGAGTGACGGGGCGGTTGAAGAGGATGTCGTCGTTCACCACCAGGTATCTGGCGGCGAGTCCCGGAATGCGGTGCAACTGCGACCCGATGACGTGGGAGCTGAAGGTCGGCAGGGCAACGGGGTCGACGAAGTCGCGATGGTCGACCACCACCACCCTGGTCGAGGCCGGGTCCAACCATTGCGGGCGCTGCTGGTCGGTGACGAGGAAGATCCGGCGGATCCAGGGCGCGTGCGCCTCAAGGGAGCGCAAGGACGCCCGGAGCTCGCCGCGGTCACGGAACCGGAAGTCGGCCAACGAGTCATCCGCGATAACCTCGGCCGCTGCCACCTCGGCCCGGTACCGGGAGTCTCGGCGAGCCCGCCATGCGGGATCGGAGTCGTCAACCCACATGTACACCGCGTCGACCCCGAAGTCGATCTCGGTGGCGTCTGGTGTCGCTAGCACCGTAGGACGCGGCTGCTGCGCCCCGTCCCAGGTGGGGACCAGGGTGGTCGCAACCGGACGGGAATCCTCCACCTCGTGGATGATGCCCGCACGACCGGGGGCGCACAGTGTGTCGCGGTCGCCGGGTCGCCACGAGTAGAGCTGGCAGATCGAGTAGTCGTGGTGGATACGCCCGTTCGGCTCCCGCTGGTACTGGAACAACTCGATCGCCCGAGCGTCGGCCGCATCGCCGAGGCCCTCCTCGACCAGTCGGGGCAGGGCGCCGTCGGCGTTGACGCGCAGGTAGCAGGACTCCGCCGCCAGTTCAGCCCCGAGCGCTTCGATCACCGAATCGAGATCGACTTCGCGGACCGCCCACTTCGTGATCCGGGCGGTGCGTGGCTGCACCGACCAGTGCTCCACACCCAGCCCGTGCAGGACGCGCTGAACTCGAGCGGCCAGCAACGAACTCGCCCGCCAGGGTTCCACCCCGCCGACATCGTGCACCACCACCGGCCGGCCGTCGACCAATTCCAGCGACCTGCCGGGACGCGCGAGGTGTGCCTGGATGGCCGCAGGGACTGTCAGGCGATCTCGACCAGATCGTGCCCAAGCGGCGAGACGAGCCCTGACCGGGCGGGGGAGAACGGCGGCCAGCCGCTTCAGCGCCACTTTCGTTGCGCTCACGGTGCCTCCCAACACGTTGCCTGATCGCCGGCCCCCAGCATCGTAGGTGCGCCAGACTGACGACGGGTCCCGTTGCGGCTGTTTCGGGGGCGAGCGCTCAACTCGTCCGCCCGTGCCACTGTGTCAGAACCTCGATCACCCTGCCGGCCGCATGCCCGTCACCGTAGGGCATGGCATCGGTGTCAGGGGGGAGCGGGCGAGTTACGGCAGCGGCCAGCTCGGCCGGCGAATCGACCAGGACGTTCCAGCCCAGATCGACGGTCTCCACCCACTCCGTCTCTGTGCGCACCGTCGTGCACGGTACCCGCAGCAGGAACGCCTCCTTCTGCAGTCCTCCCGAGTCGGTCACAACTCCAGCGCTGGCGAGGGTCGCCGCCACGAGTTGCGGATACGGCATCGGTGGGCGTGCGACCAGCGAGCCCTGGTTGAGCGGGATGCCGTAACTCCCGGCCCGCGCAACCAGTCGGGGGTGGGCGAGCAGTACCACTGGGCGATCGAGAGCGGACAGGCCAGCAACCACCTCCCTCAAGCGGGCTGGGTCGTCGGTATTCTCCGCACGGTGGATTGTCGCCAGGTAGAACGATCGCGGGGCTTGACCCAGATCGCTGACCACGGAGAGTGTGCGAGCGGCCACTTCGTCCCGGGTTCGCAGGAGGACATCGGTCATGACATCTCCAACCTGGACGGCACGTTCTCCAAGACCCTCCGCACGCAGATGGTCCATTGCGGCCAGGGTCGGGGCCAGCAGCAAGTCTGCGGCGTGGTCGGTGAGAACCCGGTTGTGCTCCTCGGGCATGGCACGGTTGAAGCTGCGCAGGCCGGCTTCAAGATGGGCAAGCGGCAGGTGCAGTTTCACCGCGCTGATCGCGGCGGCAAGGGTCGAGTTCGTGTCGCCGTAGACCAGTACCCAGTCCGGGGACCGCTCCTTCAGAACGCCATCCAGAGCAGCCAGCATCGCGCCGGTCTGGGCCCCGTGCGTCCCGCTGCCGATGCCCAGGTGAACATCGGGCGCAGGAATGCCAAGATCTGTGAAGAACACATCCGACAACAGTGGGTCGTAGTGCTGTCCGGTGTGCACGATCACGTGCTCTACACCAGCGCCCTCGGCTGCGCGCGCCACCGGGGCGAGCTTGACGAACTGCGGACGGGCTCCGACAACCGAGATCACCCTCACCCCCGTTACGCTACCGCCGGGGTCGCGACACTGACTGCGGCCGCCCGGCCACAGTGCCGGTCAGGCACGGCCAACCCGCTCTGATAATGTGCTTCGCGGTCACGGAGGCGGAATTCAAGAGTCCTTTCTCCGGCCCATCCGCGTCCGGCCAGTTCTCTTGGCCGACCCCACTCTCCGGAAGGGATGATCATGGCCGACTCCGGGTCCGCCGAGGTCGCTGACCTGCTCTCCGACGTGCAGGGGCTAGCTCTGCGCGCGAGCAGCCCGATCGTCGTCCATGTCGTCGCGAATGGGGTGCGCGGGGATTCCAGGGTGATCAAGTCGGCGCAGACGTCGGCCGAGCAGGGCTTCACCACCCTGATTCTGGGCATCACGGTCGACGATCAACCCGAAGCCCTCAGCATCGACGGGGTCAGCGCGGTCCTGGTCCCCTACTTCCCCAAACACAAGTCCGGGATGGCAGAGCGGTGGCACCGGCGGTCCGGGAGGATCACTGCGTTCCGCCGGATCCGCAGGGCCCGTGCGCTTCTTCGCCGGGTATCGACTCCGGCCCCGGTCGGAGAGCCCGTGCAGCCGTGGTGGGCCACAGCGCGACCGGACTACTTGAACATCAACGTGGCGTTCGCAGCTGCGCTGGACGCGCTCGGTCCCGCAGTGATCCACGTTCATGACACCGCCCCGCTGCCGGCCGCCATCGCCCACGCCTACCCGCGCAGGCTCCGCGGCGGAAGTGTGCGAGTGCTGTACGACTCGCATGAGTGCGTGCCGGAACTGGTCCGGTCGTTCCCGGAGAATCCCACCTACGCAGCCCTGCTCGACATCGAGCAGGGGTATATCCGCGATGCCGACCGGGTGATCACGGTCAGCCGGCAGATCGCCAAGGTGCTCGAAAAGACCTACGAGCTGCGCCCGCGCCCAGCGGTCGTCACGAACGCGCCCACGTCCGAGCGCGATCCGTCGGCCCCGGATCTGCGGACGGTGATCGGCCTCCCCGACGACGTCCCCCTCGCCGTGTACTCCGGCTGGATCGCGGCCGAGCGGGGCCTGGGGACGGTGATCCGCGCCCTGCCGAGTGTCCCGGACCTGCACCTGGCTGTGGTGTGCAACCCCGCCAACCGCTCCGTGATCGACGTGGTGAAACAGGCGCAGGCCTTCGGTGTCTACGACCGGGTCCACCTCGCGGGCTATGTGCCGCCGAGCCAGGTGACCCAGTACCTGTCGTCGGCCACCCTCGGCCTGATCCCACGAAAGTCGGGCGGTCACCTGGACCTGTCCCTGCCCACGAAGTACCGAGAGTTCCTCCATGCCGGCCTTCCGCTCGTGGTGAGCAGCAACAAGACGATGGCGCGGGAGGTGCGCGAGACCGGAGTAGGGGAGGTGTTCCGGGCCGGCAATGTCGGCGGTCTCGCCTACTGCCTCCAACGGGTGCTGGCAGACACCGACCGCTATCGCCGGGCAATCACACCGGAACTGCTCGCATCCCACAGCTGGGAGGAGCAGGCGACGGTTCTCCAGGGCTGCTACCGCGGGCTCAGCGCCAAGCCGCCTTCCCGCTACGGCGGGCCCGACCTCGCCGGCATTCTCCGGAAGCGGCTCGGGACGCGCTTTGCTGAAGGCTCAGCCGCCGTGTCGCGCCTCAACGACCAGCGGTTCATCGGGGTCGCGCTGGGAATCGGCCGCGCCAACAGCGCTGGCCAGGCCTACCAGTGGGCGGAGGCTGTCTCGCGCGAGTTCGGGTTCAACGCATCGAGCTTCGGCCCCGAACGGGCGATCTGCCACCCTCCGCACCGGGTAGCGCCCACTGAGACCCAGAACCCGCACCGCATGGCCACCGAGCTCGGCAGAATCCTCGGAGCCCACACCCACGTGCTCATCGACGGCTTCGAGTGCCTAGCGGGGACCCTGCTCGGCGACGACATCGAGCCCGAGATTTGCCTGCTGCGCCGCCACGGCGTCCAGGTCGGGCTGATCGCGCATGGCAGCGACGTGCGGGACCCAGCCGCCCACCGGGAGCGCTTCGTGGAGTCGTACTTCCATCACGTCCCCTCCGACTGGCTGGAACTCGTGGGCGACCGCGCGGCCCGTAACCGCGAGATCGCGCGGGGCTTCGACGGCCCCGTCTTCGTCTCCACCCCCGACCTCCTGGCCGACCTCCCGGGTGCGACCTGGCTGCCGGTGGCGGTGGACCTGGCGCAGTGGACCTCGATCCCCGACCTTGTCGAACGCCGTCTACCGCGGGTACTCCACAGGCCCAGCCGCTCCACCCCGCCGATCAAGGGGTCGGAAGTGATCATGCCGGTGCTGGAGGACCTGCATCGCCGCCGGATCATCGACCTGGTCGAAGACCCTGGCCCGGTTCCGGCCGCCGCGATGCCCGCCCTCGTCGCGAGTGCTGACATCGTTGTCGACCAGATCCGCATGGGCTCATACGGCGTCGCCGCTGTGGAGGCCATGGCGTCCGGCCGCGTCGTCGTCGGCAACGTCTCCGCCGACGTTCGGCGGGCCGTTGCCACCGAAATCCCTGTCGTCGACGCCACGCCGGAAACGCTGGCCGAGGTCCTCACCACTCTGGCCAGCGACTGGCCGGCTCTGGTCGAGCGGGGCGCCGCTGGCCGGACCTTCGCCGCCAGGTGGCACTCCGGGAAGGCATCCGCCCAGGTGCTCGTCCCGTTCCTGGCGAGCTGAACGGACATTGAGATCGGACAGCCTCGCCCTCGTCGAGCGGGCGGAGTAAGGAGAAGGGTGCGGGCGTGAGGGTTTCAGTGATCGGGCTGGGGAAGATCGGTCTCCCCCTCGCCGTGCAGTACGCGTCTTCGGGGCATACCGTCACCGGCGTGGACGTCAACCCTGACGTCGTTGCGTCCGTGAACGCGGGCAGCGTGCCGTTCCCCGGAGAACATGAGCTGCCCGAGCGGCTGCGTGAGGTGGTCCGGCAGGGGAACCTGCGGGCAACTGCCAGCTACGCGGACGGCGTTCCGCACGCAGAAGCGGTGGTGGTGGTTGTCCCGCTGCTGGTGGACCACCAGTTCGCACCAGACTTCGGGCTCCTTGACGGCGCTACCGTCCAGCTCGCCACCCACCTGACCGTCGGTACCCTGGTCGCCTACGAAACCACGCTGCCCGTGGGCACCACCAGGAACCGCTGGCGACCAATGATCGAGAAGCATTCCGGCCTTGTCGAAGGTCGGGACTTCCATCTGGTCTTCTCGCCCGAGCGCGTACTGACCGGACGGGTCTTCCAGGACCTGCGCCGGTACCCCAAGCTGGTTGGTGCGCTGGACGACAGCGGCGCACGGCGGCGGTCGACTTCTACAGCCAGGTCCTGCAATTCGACGACCGACCCGACCTACCTCGGGCGAACGGGGTTTGGGATCTCGGCTCGGCGGAGGCCGCCGAGTTTGCCAAGCTCGCCGAGACGACCTACCGGGACGTCAACATCGGCCTCGCGAACGAGTTCGCCAAAGCCGCCGACCGGTTCGGGCTTGACATCTACGGCGTCATCGAGGCGTGCAACTCCCAGCCGTACAGCCACCTGCACCGCCCCGGCATCGCCGTCGGCGGTCACTGCATCCCGGTGTACCCCCGGCTGTACCTGCACACCGACCCGGCGGCCACGATCGTCGCCGCGGCGCGGGCGGCCAACGACGGCATGCCCGACTACGCCTGCGGCCTGCTCGAAGCCGCTCTTGGTGGCTCACTCGAGGGCCTCACGGTGGTCGTCCTCGGCGCGTCCTACCGGGGGGGTGTGAAGGAGACGGCAGTGTCGGGGGTGTTCCCCGTCGTGCATTCCCTCGCTGCGCGCGGCGCGCAGGCGCTGGTCCACGACCCGATGCACAGCGACGCGGAACTGCTCCGGCTGGGCCTGGTTCCCTACGCGCAGGGAATCCGCGTGGACGCCGCCGTCCTCCAGGCCGACCACGAGGAGTACCGCGACTGGACGAGCGCCGACCTCCCCGGCGTCCGGGTGCTGCTCGATGGACGCAATGTCACGCGCGCCGACCGCTGGCCCGGAGTCACACGCCTGATTATCGGCAAGCCCGACGTCAACCCAGAGTGACCGTCTGACCCGTCCGGGCCGACTCCAGCGCTGCCTCGGCAACCACCAGCGTCTTCACGCCGTCATCGAGGCTGACGACATCGTTGCGCAGGCCGAGCACCGCATCCCGGAAGGCCTCGTTCTCAGCCTTGAGTGGTTCGAATGTCCGAATTGCGAACCGTGTCATGTCGCCCTCGGTGACTCCCCGGAACTGCCGGAGGGACTCCCATTCCGTGTCCATCAGGCCGTTTGCCCAGTAGGTCAGCGAGACCTCGGCGGTGTCCGCGACGAGAGCTCCACGCTCCCCGACCACAGTCGTGCGCCGGACCTTTCGAGGGCTGAGCCAGTCGACCAGGTGGTTCACCAGAACCCCGCTGTGAAGTGAGGCGGTCACCGAGACCATGTCCTCGTGCTCGCGCCCGGCGCGGTAGGCGACCTGGGCGGCGACGGAGCGATAGTCGCTCTGTGCCACCCACTGCGCCGTATTGATGTCGTGGGTCGCGAGGTCCTTCACTACCCCCACATCTGCGATCCGCGCGGGAAAGGCACTGTGCCGGCTCGTTGACACCTGGTACACGACGCCAAGATCGCCGGCGGCCACCTTCCGGCGTAGTTCCGCGATCGCAGGGTTGAACCGCTCGATGTGACCCACGCAGGCGAACACACCGGCCCGTGCAAAGGCGTCTCGCAGCCGGATTGCAGCTTCGACGGACGCGGCCACCGGCTTCTCGACCAGCGTGGCGACGCCAGCCTCGGCCAGAGCGACCGCGACTTCCTCGTGGTAGGACGTGGGCACCGCGACGACCGCCATGTCCAGGCGGGCGGCAATGAGATCCTCGACGGAGCGTCCCAGCTCGAAATCTGGGGCAATGCGGAACCGGTCACCGCCCGGGTCGGCCACTGCGACCAGCTCGACGCCTTCCAGCTCCCTCAGAATGCGTACGTGGTGGCGCCCCATGGCGCCGATGCCGATGACCCCGGCCCGCAATACCGCCATTGCTACGCACCCGCCTTGACCACGGCATTGACTGCTTCGACGATCCGGGTGAGGTCGCCCTCGGTGAGGCCCGGATGCACCGGGAGTGAGAGCACTTCGGCCGCCGCCGCTGCGGTGTTGGGCAGCTCCAGGCCCGGCGCGAATCGCGCCAGCGAAGGCAACAGGTGGTTCGGGATCGGGTAGTAGACCCCGGAACCCACGCCGTAATCGTCATGCAGGGCGGTGACGATCCGGTCGCGGTCCCCGCCCACCCGGATCGTGTACTGGTGGTAGACGTGGGTGTCGCCCGGGCGGACCCTTGGTGTCACCACACCTTCGAGGTTCTCGTCCAGGAACGCCGCATTCGCCTGGCGCCGCGCCGTCCAGCCGGTCAGCTTTGCCAGCTGCGCCCGCCCAATCGCCGCGTGGACGTCAGTCATCCGTTGGTTGAAACCGATCACCTCGTTCTCGTACCGCTTCTCCATCCCTTGGTTGCGAAGAAGGCGCACCATGCGGGAGAGGTCACTGGACTTGGTGGAGACCATGCCGCCCTCACCGGAGGTCATGTTCTTGGTGGGGTAGAGCGAGAAGACGCCGAAGGTGCCGAGGCTCCCGACGGGAGCGCCACCGCTGTGCGCGCCATGCGCCTGCGCGGCGTCCTCGAACAGTTGAACTGAGAACTCCGCGGCCAGCAACGAAAGCGCGGACATGTCCGCAGGCAAGCCGTACAAGTGAACCGGCATGATCGCCCGGGTGCGCGGGGTGATCGCGGCGCGCACGGATGCTGGGTCGAGGCAGTAGTAGTCCGGGTCGATGTCTGCGAATACCGGCGTCGCACCGGTGAGCGCCACCGAGTTGGCCGTCGCCGCGAAGGTGAAGCTTGGCACGATCACCTCGTCTCCTGGACCGATTCCCGCAGCCAGCAGGCCAAGGTGAAGGGCGGCCGTTCCGGAGGACACCGCGGTGCATTCCGTGCCTGGTACGAGCTGCTCGCTGAACTCACGTTCGAAGGTCGCAACCTCAGGGCCTTGGGCGATCATCCCCGACCGGAGGACCCGGTCCACGGCAGCTCGCTCTTCGTCACCGATCAACGGCTTCGCAGCCGGAATGAACTCATTCATACAGACAGCTCCACACCTTCTCCGACGTCCCGATACCGCTCGCCGGTAACCGGGCACCTCCATTCGTCCGCTTCTCGAACCAACGGATGCCCAGCGCGGCCCACCCACCCGATCCGGCGAGCAGGGACGCCGGCAACCAGCGCGTGAGCCGGCACGTCCTTGGTCACGACAGCACCGGCGGCAACCGTTGCCCATGCACCGATCGTCACGGGGGCGACGCAGACGGCTCTCGCACCGACTGAGGCACCCTCCTCGATCGTCACACCGACCGGTTCCCAGTCGTGGGCGCTCTTCAGGGAGCCGTCGGGGTTGACCGCTCGCGGGAAGGTGTCGTTGGTGAGGACGGCTGCGGGACCGACGAACACGCCATCAGCAAGTGCAGCGGGTTCGTAGATGAGCGCGTAGTTCTGGATCTTGCAGTTCCGCCCCAGGCGAACCCCGGAACCGATGTAGGCACCACGACCGATCACCGATCCGGAGCCGATCACGGCGCCAGCGCGAATCTGGGCCAGGTGCCAGACCTTGGTTCCTTCCCCGATCACCGCACCTGCGTCGACATCTGCGCTCACAGCTACGTCATCACTCAAAGTCCACTGCTCCTCAACCTGACCTGGCCCGGGAATAGGGGTATCGCGCGCGTCGGACCGGCCCGTAGAGGCTATCAGCCGGATCGCCGGCCACCCCTTGCTCGGCCACCGGCGAGCACAAGGCTGAAGTCCCCTGCAAGCCAGGCATCATGCCCGGCCGTGCGCCTCACGGACGAGCAGGGCAACCGCCGGCACGTCGGTAAACACCGCGTCCACGCCCCAGCGAAACATCCGGGCCAGCATGCGCTCGGAGTTCACCACCCACGGACGCACAGCGAGCCCGGCAGCGTGCGCCTTCCGGACCCAGCCCGAGCTGAGCACGAACCGCGCCGGCGGATGGATCGCGCCGACGCCGAGCTGCGCGGCGTAGCGCCACGGCTTGTACAGCGGGTCGGTGTACAGCATGCCCAGCTCGCTCGGGGCGCCGAGTTCCTGGAGCTCTTTCAGGGAGTAGTGGTTGAAGGTCGACAACACCACCCGCTCGGCGATGCCGTGGGCAGCGACCGCAGCCAGCACCCGCTCCTCCAGCCCCGGGTAGTCGTCCTCGGAGTTCTTCAACTCGATGTTCAGCACCAGCCCGGTCGGTGCCAGCAGCGCGAGCGTTTCGGCCAGCGTCGGAACCTGAACGCCGGCGTACCCGGGGAAACCGGCCGAAGCGTCAAGATGCTGCAGCTCGGCCAGCGAGAAGCCGGCCACCCTTCCGGTGCCGTCGGTGGTGCGATCGACGGTCTCGTCGTGGAGGACCACCACCGTCCCGTCCGCGGTCTGCTGGACGTCGAACTCGATCCCTTCAGCACCCTGGGCGACCGCCAGTTCGAACGCCGGCAAGGTGTTCTCGGGGGCCTCCCTGCGGGAGCCCCGGTGGGCCCAGATCTGGGTCATCGCGCTCCTGGCGGCGGTTCTCCGGGCCGCTCGCGCGACCTTGGCAGCGACTTCTCGCGGGCTGCCGCTGGCACGTCAGCAGGAGTCGTCGTTAGGGTCAGGATCGTGACTGTACGCCAAGCAACTGCCATCGATGCCATCGCCGACGCCTACACCAGCCGCCTCGCTGAGCTGGATCCGCTCGCTGCCACCGAGATGGGTATTTCGGGCCACGACCACCAGATGACCGACCTGTCCCCCGACGGCCACGCGGAGCGGGCAGAGCACGACCGGGACACCCTCGTCCAGCTCGCCACCGCCGCGCTCGCCGACGACGTCGACCGCATCACGGTCGCTGCGATGCGCGACCGGCTGGGGCTCGCCCTCGAACTGCATGAGTCGGGTGAGCTGCTCGCCCAGCTGAACGTGATCGCCTCCCCGTTGCAGGGCTTGCGTGACGTGCTCGACGTGATGCCCACCGCCACCACCGACGACTGGGCCAACATCGCCTCCCGCGTCAGCCGGGTGCCCGACGCCGTCCACGGCTACATCGAGTCGCTGCGGGAAGGTGCCCGCCGCGGGCTTGTCCCCGCCCAGCTGCAGGTGAGCGAGGGCATCAAGCAGGCCAGCGAGCTGGCCGACCCGCAGTCGTCCTTCTTCGTCACCTTCACGGCTGGTGCGACCCCCGACGGCGCTCCGGCCGGCGGGGCACTGGCCAACGACCTGGCCATGGCCGGACGCAAGGCCGCAGCGGCCTACGGCCAGCTGGTCGACTTCCTCGGCGGCGAACTGGCCGCCAACGCCCCGGCCGATGACGCCGTCGGCCGGGACCGGTACGCCCTGTGGTCGCGGGAGTTCGTCGGCGCCAGGGTCGACCTCGACGAGACCTACGAGTGGGGCCTGGAGGAGCTGGCCCGAATGGCGGCCGAACAGGACCGGATCACGCAGGAGATCGCCGGGCCGGGCGCCACCATCGAGGACGCGATCCGCAGGCTCGAGACCGACCCGGCTCGCGTCCTGCACGGCAAGGAGGCGCTGCGGGAGTGGATGCAGACCACGGCCGACGCTGCCATCGCAGCACTCGACGGTGTCCACTTCGAGATGGCTGAGGAACTGAAGACGATCGAATGCCTGATCGCTCCCACCGAGAACGGCGTCATCTACTACACCGGCCCGTCCGACGACTTCTCCCGTCCGGGGCGGATGTGGTGGTCGGTGCCGCCGGGCGTCACCGAGTTCAGCACCTGGCGGGAGAAGACGACCGTCTACCACGAAGGCGTCCCCGGTCATCACCTGCAGGTCGCCCAGGCGGTACTGAACCGCGACCAGCTGAACTCGTGGCGCCGGCTGGTCAGCTGGAGCTCCGGGCACGGCGAGGGCTGGGCGCTCTACGCCGAGCGGTTGATGGAGGAGTTCGGGTTCATGGACGATCCGGGCGACCGGCTCGGCCTGGTCGACGGCCAGCGGATGCGGGCCACCCGGGTGGTGCTCGACATCGGCGTCCACTGCCGCAAGCCCGCCCCCGAGCAGTGGGGCGGCGGGACCTGGGACGCTGCGAAGGCCTGGGATTGCTTCAAGGCCAACGTGAACATGGACGAGAGCTTCCTGCGGTTCGAGCTGAACCGGTACCTGGGCTGGCCCGGCCAGGCACCGTCCTACAAGATCGGGCAGCGGCTCTGGGAGACCTACCGGGCCGAGGCCGAGGCCGGGGCGCGGGCAGCCGGAACCGAGTTCAGCCTGGTGGACTTCCACTCCCGGGCGCTGAACCTCGGCTCCGTCCCGCTGTCTGTGCTGCCCCAGGCCCTCGGCCTCGCCTGAACCTGGGGACGGTTCCTTTTCCGGTCCAAGACCGCAGCCGATCTGACCCTGGGGACGGTTCCTATTCCGGTCCACAGCCACAGCCAAGCGGGGACGGTTCCCTTCAGGGTCCATGTGGACCGGAATAGGAACCGTCCCCGTCTTGGGTCGATGCGTCAGAAGATGCGGTTCACGATGGACGCCGGGGCTTCGAGCAGGGCCTCGATCTCGTCGTCCAGCTTCACCAGGGTCAGCGATGCACCGGCCATCTCAAGGCTGGTGCAGTACTCGCCGACGTAGCTGCGCCCGATGGTGATGCCCTGATCCATGAGCCTCTGCGCTGCGATGCCGTAGAGCAGGTAGAGCTCGCTGATCGGGGTGCCACCGAGGCCGTTGATCATCAAGGCGACCCGGTCACCGGAGGTGAAGGGCAGGTCCGGGACAACCGCGCCCAGCAGTTCGTCGACGATCTCGTCCGCGCTGACCATCTTGGCCCGACGCCGTCCCGGCTCGCCATGGATGCCGACGCCGACCTCGATCTCGTCTTCGCCGAGCTCGAACAGCGGGCTGCCCTTGGCCGGCGGGGTGCAGGCGGTGAGCGCGATGCCCATGGTGCGGGTCACCGAGTTCACCTTCTCGCCGATCGCCTTGACCTCTTCGAGGGACGCCCCCTGCTCGGCCCTCGCGCCGACAGCCTTGATCACGAAGAAGTTGCCGGCGACACCGCGACGGCCAACCGTCCAGGTGGAGTCCTGCACGGCGACGTCGTCGTTGATGAACAGGGTGGTCACCTTGATGCCCTCGGCCTCGGCCAGCTCTGAGGCCATCTCGAACGCCATCCGGTCACCGGTGTAGTTGTTCACCAGCAGCAGGACGCCCTTGTCGGAGGCGACCAGCTTGGCGGTCTCGTACACGTAGTCCGACGGCGGGGCGGCGAAGACGTCGCCGGGACAGGCGGCGTCGAGCATGCCTGGGCCGACCACCATGACGTGGGCCGGCTCATGGCCGGAGCCCGAACCCTGGACGATGCTGACCTTGTCGTGGCTGGGCGCATCGGTCCGCATGATCAGGTTGTACGCGGGCACGTACTTGATCGTGTCCGGGTTGGCGAGTGCGATGCCCTTGAGCATTTCGGGCACGAACTGCTTGGGATCGTTGACGAACTTCTTCATGTCTCCCCTTCCTTGGGTCTTCTTGGATGTCGGTTGGTTCTGGGATCGGCTTCGACACTTCGTCAGGCTCAGTGCAGGGCAGGCTCAACCAGCGGTGCGGGGCCAGGCTTCGGCCAGCGCTTCGGCGAGGACGGCGATGGCCATCGCCCCGGCGTCCACCGAGCCGATGCTGCGTTCGCCGGTGTAGGCCGCCCGGCCTCGCATGGCCTGCATGGGCTTGGTTGCTTCCGCGCTCTGCCTCGCCACGACCGCAGCGGCTGCCATGGCCTCGGCTGCGGAATGACCGGCCGCCATCTCCCCCTCGAGGGTGTCGGTGAGCGGCACCAGGGCGTCGAGCAGGGTCTTGTCACCCAGGTCGGCCTGACCGCGGGCCTTGATCCCGTCGATCGCAGCCCGCAGCCCCCGGATGACGTCTTCGCCTTCGATCTCGGGATGGCCCTTCAGCTGGACGCCGCACCGCAGCAGCGCTGTACCCCAGATCGGGCCGGAAGTGCCGCCGATCCTCCCCGAAACGGTGGTGGCGATCTTGGTGAGGAACACCCCTGGATCGCTGCGGTCGAAGGTGTCCCACTGCTCGATGCACGATCTCGAAGCCCCGGGCCAGTGAGTAGCCGAAGTCGCCGTCGCCGACGACGGCGTCCAGTTCACCGAAGTACTTCTCGTTCGCAACGATGGTCTCGGCGAGCTGTCGCACGACGAACTCGACGTCGCTGATGGATCCGCTCATCTGGCTTCCTCCTGATGGGTTGCGAGCAGTACTTCGAGGTCGTTCACGGTCACCATCTCGTTGGGACGCACGCCGGCCGGAGCGGCGATCACGGTGAGCGGATTGCCCCGGTCGCCGAGGTGATCGACGACCAGGGCCGCGCTACTGAAATCCTCATCGGCGGTGAAGCTGCTGACCGTGACGATCGTGGTCAGCCCGGCGGCCGTGGCTGCGGCGACGCCGATGCCGGAGTCCTCGACCACAAGGCATTCGGGTGCGGCCAGGTCGAGGTCGCCGAGCACCTTCAGATAGATGTCCGGCGCCGGCTTCTTCTGCGCAACGATGTCGCCGGCGAAGACGTGGCAGTCGGCGGCCAGTTCGGCCCCGACCGCGTGCGCCAGCACGGCCCGCACCGAGGCCTCCGCAGATGTCGACGCGACCGCCACCGTCCAGCCGAGGCCACGGACCGCTCCGACCAGCCGGGCGATGCCGGGACGGCCGGGCAGCAGGCCGGCCTGCACCCGATCGGTGAACAGTTGCGTCTTGCGGGCGTGGAGCTGCTTGATCAGTTCGGTGTGCTCGGCGCCGTCATTGAACTCGCTGGCGATCCGCTCCTTGCCGCCGCCGATGTGCAGCTTCTCGGCGTAGGTCGCCTCGTCCCAGTGGATCGGCAACCCGAACTCGACGAAGGCTGCATTGAACGCCGGCAGGTGGCCGTCGCGTTCGGTGTCGGCCAGCACGCCGTCGCAGTCGAAGATCAGGGTCGGCATGTCAGGCCTTACCGGCGCTGCCGAAGGTGTCGGCGCAATGCCGGGTCAGTTCGCGAACGGCAGCACCGACGGGCGCGAAGAGCGACGGCGGGTCCCACTTGTTCGCGGCCTCTGCGGTCCTGAGGTAGGCAAGGCTCGACTGCATGAAGGTCTCCTTCAGCGCGGTCGAGATGTTCACCTTGGCGCAGCCCCTGGCGATGCAGTCGGCGAACTGCTCATCGGACAGGCCGCTGCCCCCGTGCAGCGCGATCGGCACCGGGTGGGCGGCCACGATGTCGGAGACGCGCTGGAAGTCCAGCTGCGGTGCCCGCTTGTAAGTGCCGTGGGCGTTTCCGATGGCCGGGGCGAAGACGTCAACGCCGGTCGCCTCCAGATAGCGCAGGGTCACGTCCAGGGTCTGGCGCCTGGATTCCTCGTCCGATCCGACGCCGTCCTCCTGGCCGGTGATCGACTCGATCTCGCCCTCCACGTCCGCGTCGTACCGGCGGGCCTCGGCGACCACCTCGACGGTCTGGCGCTGGTTCTCCTCCACAGGCAGCTGGGAGGCGTCGAACAGCACCGAGTTCCAGCCGGCGGCCAGGCAGTCACTGATCACCTGCCGATCGGGGCAGTGGTCGAGGTGCAAAGCGCAGGGCACCTCGATGCCGGCGGTCATGCCGTGCCACATCGCGTAGAGGGTGCGGACCCCGACCGACCGGACGGTCTTCACCGACGTCTGCAGGATCACCGGGGACCTGGCCTCCACCGCCCCGGCAAGCACATTTTCCATGGTCAGGTCGTTGATGATGTTGATGGCCGGCACTCCGTAGCGTTGCTCGAAGGCAGGCGCGAGGATCTCGGAAAGGCGTTGCACAGGCACCGTCGGCTCCCCTCCGCTCTGAGATTGATGCTCACCCTAGGTAGGGCCCAAGAAGCCGCATATGGGGTAATCCCCCCACCGGTTATGGGGGACGCGTCTGGGGGTCCCCGCCGCCGGCTCCCGACCACCGGGGACGGTTCTCAATCCGGTCCACCGCGGTCGGCGGCGCGAAGAGGGGACGGTTCCTCATTTCGGTCCACACACCCACCGAACACGGCTCGACGAGCGAGCGGACCGAAACAGGAACCGTCCCCGGATTCGGTCCTGGACCCGGGTTGGACCGAAACAGGAACCGTCCCCATTTCGGTCCTGGACCCGGATTGGACCAGAACGGGAACCGTCCCCGGGTCAGATGCGGGCGAGCAGTTCGGTGCGGGAGTGCACCCCGCCCTTTCGCAGGATCGCGCTGACGTGCTTCTCGACCGTCTTCACCGAGATGCCCAGCCGGCTCGCGATCTGCTTGTCGGGCAGGCCCTGTTCGACCAGCCGGCGCACCTGGGTCTCCCGGTCCGTCAGCCGATCGGCGCCGTCCATCGCCGGCAGCCCGCCGAGCTGGGCGAGGACGCCGCCGAAGACCAGCTCGTCGCCTCGAGCGACGCCGACGACGACCCGGCCGAGGCTCGTCGAATCGACGTCGACCTGGACGAAGCCGCGGGCGCCGGCAGCGGCCCAATCGCGTAGCTCACCCTCGGAAACGCCGGGATCGGCGACCCCGACCACACCGAGCTCGGGCTGGGCCCGCAGCAGACCGGCCACCAGGTCGGCCGACGCGATCCCGGGCTGGCTCATCCCGGCAAGGACCACGTCCGGACGCAGCAGCCGCACGGCCTCCAGCGCCGGGCCGGGCTCGCCGACCTCGGCGACCACCTGCACCCCCGGTTCGCTCTGGTCGAGCAGTTGCACCAGGCCGGCACGCATCGCTGGCAGCGGGTGCAGCACGACCACCCGCAGCCGGGGGCTGTCGGCGTTCCCGGTGACCGGTGTGCGGTAGGGCAGGTCGGCTCGGATCCGGGTGCCCCAGCCGGGCGTGGAGTCGATCCTCACCCTGCCGCCGACCTGGACCGCCCGGGCCACCAGCCCCGGTAGCCCGACGCCGCGATTGCGGGTGGCGTCCGGGTCGAAGCCGCAGCCGTCGTCCTCGATGATCACCGCAAGTCCGTCGGAGCCGTAGACCAGCCCGACCCGCACCATCGTCGCCCGGGCGTGCTGCACCACGTTGGTCAGCGACTCCTGGACGATGCGCAGCACCTGGGTCTCGACGTTACGGGCCAGCGCCTGCGGGTCGCCGAAGGCCCGGAAGGTGGTGGCCAGGTCCGAGGTCGCCTGCACCCAGTCGAGTTCGAGCGCGACGTTCTGGTCGATCGGACGACCGGCCATCCCCGCCGGGCCGAGCCCCCAGACCGCGCGGCGGCCCTCGTTCATCGTTTCCTGCGCCGCCTGCTGGGCGAGGGTCAGCGCCGGGAGCGGGTCGCCGCCATGGCTGGCGGTGGTGTGGGCGTCGGCGATCCGCAGGGCGACCGTCGCGAGGCCGCGTCCGATGCTGTCGTGCACCTCGAGCATGGCCCGTTCGCGCTCCGCCGCCACCGCTGCGGCCTTGGCCCGCTCGCTGGAATCCTCGTGCAGCCGCGAGTTCGCGATCGCGATGGCGGCATGGGTGGCGAAGCGCTGCAGCAATTGCGCGTCCGCTGCGTCGAAGCGCTGCTGGTCGGAGGCGGCGAAGACGATGCAGGCGCCGATCAGGTCGGTGCGCAGCATGATCGGGACGCCGATCACGGCTCGGCGGTAGCGGTCCTCCTCCGGGCGGATGTGGCCGTTCTGCACCTGGGCGTACTGCTCGAAGATGACCGGCTTGCGCGCGCGGGCCACTGCACCGGTGACCCCTTCCTCCAGCGTGAACACCATGCCGGCCTGGCAGCCCTCGTCCAGGTCGATCTCCTTGCGGTAGGTGTGGCTCACCTGGTCGACCAGGCACAGCGAACCGCTGCGGCAACCGAGCAGTTCGACGGCGCTGCGCAGGATGCGTTCCAGCAGTGGCTGCAGCCGGAACTCACCGGCCAGGTCGTTGGCGACCTCCGCCAGCGCGTCCACCGAAGCCCGGTCACGTGCGGCCGCCTGCGTCATTGCTGCCTCCTGCGGAGAATCGGACCCAGCCTAGGTGTGCGATCGCCGGCTGGGTAGATGCGTGCGGGGTGCCAGCCTCGGCCCGTGCCGCGGGTGGTGCAGTCCGGCCATGCCGACCAGTCGCTGCACCCGCAGCCGATGCGGGCGGTACGGCTCCAGCAGTTCGGCCAGCCCGGTGTCGTCGAGTTCGGTGCCGGTCAGTGCCCAGCCCAGGTCGCGGGCCACGTGGTAGTCGCCGAAGCTGACCGCGTCCGGATCGCCAAGGGCGCGGGCCCGGACCTCAGCGCTGGTCCAGACCCCGATGCCAGGGACGCTGCGCAGCCGCTCGTCGGCCCGGGACGGGTCCCCCGGCAGCACACGTTCCAGGGTGTCGGCCACCCGGGCAGCGGTGACCAGGGTACGGCTGCGGGCCGGGTCGATGTGCAGCGCCAGCCACTCCCAGGACGGGATGCCGCGGACGACGGCCGGCAACGGGAACGTCCGCAGCCCGAGCGCTGCACCCGGGCCGGGTGCCGGGGAGCCGTGGCGGGCCAGCAGCGAGCGGATCCCGATCGTCGCCTCCTGGCCGGTCACCTTCTGCTCGATCACGACCGGAACGAGCGCATCCCACACGCTGCCGGTGCGGGCGAGTCGCCAGTGCGGCCGCCGCCGGTGGAGCTCGGCCACCAGTGGGTGCAACGGCCGGAAGCCGGACGGGTCGTCGGCGCCGCCGAGCAGGTCCGGCAGCCGCTCGAGCGCCTGGGCAGCTCCCGGACCCCAGGCCAGCGCCTCGATGATCCCCGCCGAATCCAGCGGTCGCACGGCGAGGGTCGCGGCACCGTCCGGTGTGTTCAGGGCTCGCCAGTGGAGCCCGGCATGGACCCGATAGGTGGGGTCGGCGAGCCCCCGCTTGGAAGGGCTCCACACCTGCTCCACCGGGCAGGGCCAGTCCGGCCGCCAGTTCCGGGTGCCGGGTTCGTCCACCCGGCAACCGTAGCCCCGGCCACCGCCCTCAGCCGGTCCGGTAGCGATGGTGCTGGCGCCAACGCCGCTCGCCGGGCGGCGCCCCGAGGCCTTCGGGAGCGCCGAACTCGGCCAACCCGCGCGGGTCGAGTCGAATCTGCCATTGGGAGCCGGGTGGAGCGTTGGGGTCGGGCTCGACGAGGTGGTGGTGGAACGTGCAGAGCAGCACGCCGTTGCCGAGAGAGGTGTGGCCGCCGGCCCACCAGGGCCGCAGGTGGTGGCCTTCGCAATCGCTCGGCCCACGATCGCACCCGGGGAAGGCGCAGCCCTGGTCGCGGGCGACCATCACCGCGCGCAGGGTGCCGGTGAACAGGCGCTGTTCGCGGCCGGCGTCCAGCGGCACGCTCCTCCCGGCCATCACGACCGGCAGGATGCCGGCGTCGCACGCCAGCCGGCGCGCCTCACCGGGAGTGATCGGGTCGCCGCTGTTCAGCAGGGTGGCGCGCCCGAGCCCCTCCCGGAGGACTGCCAGCTCCACGGCCACCAGCACCCGCGGCCGGTCGGCACCGTAGCTCGGCGCCTCGCCGCAGGAGGCGAAGTGTTCGACCAGCGTGACCAGTGCGTCCGCGTTCGCCTGGGCGTGCGAGAGCTCTTGCCCTGCGAGCGCAGCCGCACCCCGCTGCCGGACGGCCAACGCACGCAGGGTGCCGATCAGTTGCTGCCCGGCGACCTTGCCAAGCTTGCCGCGGATCACGATCGCGCCCTCGGAATCCTTGCGCCAGTTGAGGTACCGGTCGCGAGCCTGGTCGGCCTCGACCCGCGCCATCGCCTTGCGGTCGGCTTCCTCGGCCACCTCCGGGGCGACCACCTCGACGGCGCGGTTGACCAGCCGAGACAAGCCGTACGGCCCGAACTCGCTGCCGAAACCCACCAGCTGCGCAGCGACGGCGTCGCACTGGGTCTGGTCGAGCCCGTCGGGTAGCCGGTTCAAACCCTGGACGACGACCCGGGCCTGTTCGACCGACAACTCGCCCCGCCCGAGTGCTGCAGCGACCTGTGGCGCCCGGGCCAGCTGGGTCGCGAACCGCACTTCGTCCCTTGCGGAGCTCGCCCAGTGCGTGTTCTGGTCGGTCAACCACGAGCTCGTCGGCATCCCGGCCAAAGCCGTCGTGGCCTCGCGCTGCTCCGCCTCGGCCAGCAACGCCAGCCACCGCGCCCGACAACGGGCGACCTCCCGGCCGGCGCATTCCAGCTCCCGGAGCAGGCCCTTGTCGGTGAGCAGCCACGGCTCCGGCGCTCCCGACCCGTCATTCTCGAGGTGGAGCCAACCTGCCGCCAGGGCGTCCAGCAGCCCGGCCTGATCAGGTTCGGGGTCCGCCAGGATGGCTCCCGCCGATCGCCTGCCACTCTCGTACATGTGTTCGATTATACCCCACGAACATGCTTCCCACAAGGGAATCCATCCCATTTCAGGCGTTACGTCGACCAGTCCGACGCCGAAGATTGGCCGTAGGTTCACCAGGGGTTGGCTGCAGCGGGGTCTAGGGAAAGGTAAGCATTGCCCAGGTACGGCCACCCGTACCAAGTTTGGAAACGTTGGGCACCGGGGCTATTCGGCCCTCTCACGCAGGAGGTCAAGTGTCAGCAAATCGTCCGGCAGTCGTCGCAGTCGCCCTGATCACCCTCGGTGGCCTCGCGGTCGGCCTGCCCGCCCCGGCCAGCGCCGAGGTATCGCAGGCGGCACCACAGTCTGTCCCCGCAGCGAAGAAGCCGGCCGGCGTAACCGAGAAGGCGGTCTTCTTCGCCGCCGACGGCCTGCGCCAGGACCTCGTCGAGCGCTACGCCGCCCAAGGGAAGATGCCGACCATGCGCAGCCTGCTGCGCACCGGCGTGAAGGCCAGCAGCAACGGGCTGCTGACCCAGGCCCCGCCGAACACCGGCGCCGGCTGGTACACCCTGGCCACCGGCGCGTGGCCGGGCGTAACCGGCTCCACCAACAACACCTTCCACGTCAACGGCAACGCCTTCGGCACGTCACGCATGGCTGCGTTCGACGCCGGGGTCCTGCAGGCAGAGACCATCGCCCAGTCGGCGGAGCGCGGCGGCCTGAAGGTCGCCCAGGTCGAGTGGGCCGGCGGGCGCAACGCCAGCATCAACGGCCCGACGATCGACTACCGCACCTTCCATTCCGGCCGTGGCGTGACCACGAACTTCATCGGCACCTCCGGCGACAAGCTGTTCGACGATGCCACCCTGATCGCGTCCCTCGGACTGCAGTTCGACCATCCGGCCGGCCACGCTGGCCAGACCCCGTTCGCCGAAGCCGCGCCGACGCCGGCCACCGGCTGGACCGGGGTGCCACAGTCCTTCAGCCCGGCCCAGCAGCTGCGGCTGCGGGTGCTGGACAGCGGCACCGACAAGTACGGGCTGAACGCCTACGTCTATGACAGCACCAACGACAACACCACCAACTACAACCGGGTGCTGCTGTCCACGACGAAGTCCGGCGGCGACGCGGTCGGCAACCTCCGTCAGGGCCAGTGGGCGGACGTGAAGGTCAAGATCGCCGGCGGCGCACTCGACGGCATGACGGCCGGCATGCTGGTGAAGGTCGAGACCCTGAGCCCCGACCTGTCGAAGGTGCGGTTGTTCCACACCTCCGTGACCCGGGCGATCGCGAGCTGGCCCGGCTGGGCAGGGGATGCCGGCTACACCGACTTCGCCGAGTTCCTCGCCGTGAAGTTCCCGACCTCCACCGCTGCCGACTTCGCCGTGGGCGAGGCCGGCATCGTCTCAGAGGACACCTACGTCGAGCAGGGCCTGGCCTGGTCCAAGGCACACCAACCGATGATGCGCTACATCGCCCGGGAGTACCGCCCGGACCTGTTGATGGTCGGCTTCCCCACCACCGACGAGTTCTCCCACCAGTTCCTCGGGCTGGTCACCCGGAAGCTGCCCAACGGCGACGCGAACCCGGCCTACGACGACTCGAACCTCGATCACGTGAGGGACGGACGGGTCTCGGCCCGCGAGGGCTATCTGCGCAAGGCGTACGGCGAAGCGGACGCGACGCTGCAGCTGGCCCGTTCCCTGGTCGGCCACAACCCGACAACCTTCGTCGCCTCCGACCACGGTTTTGCGCCGCAATTCCTGGCGATCGACGCCAGCAAGGTGCTGGTCGACCTCGGCCTGCTGTCCGCGCCGCAGACGTCCAATTGCCGCGTGGCCACCGGCGAGACGATCGGCAAGGCCAAGGCCTGCTGGGCCGGTGGCACCGTCCAGATCTACCTGAACCTCGCCGGACGAGACCCGGCCGGCGGCCTGCTGCAGGTGCCGGCAGCCGACGAGGCGTCCACTGTCGCGCAGATCAAGGCGGCCTTCCTCGCCCTCAGCGACCCCATGGACTGGTCCGGTGACGGCAACGCCGAGGGCTGGGATCCGATCGACCGCGCCTACACCAAGGCCGAGTCGCGCTACATCCCCAACGGCCCAGACTCGACCGCCGACATGGCGCACCCGACCCGCACCGGTGACCTGGTGGTGTTCGCTGAGGTGCCCTACCAGTTCGACGCTGCCACCCCGGGCACGCTGGTCGCGCCCTCGCACTTCTTCGGGCAGCACGGCTACGTGCCCGACGTGAAGGACCTCGGGGGCAACACCAACATGCGAGCCACCTTCATCGCCGGCGGGAAGGGCATCGCGCGCGGTTCGGTGAAGGCCCGCTCGATCGACCTCGCGCCGACGCTGGCCTTCCTGCTCGGCGTCCCCGAGCCGCAATACAGCCAGGGCAAGGTGCTGCGCCACGTCGTCTCCGGCGGGTACAGCTACACGCCGGTCGGGGTCGTCGCGCTGAACGACTTCCACGGCCAGCTCGACCCGACCACGCGTGCCTACGACAACGCCATCAACGCCAGGGTCGGCGGTGGCGCCTACCTGGCCACGATGTTCGACGAGGAGTCGGCGATCCTGCCCGGCCAGGACCTGGTCCTCGCCGGCGGCGACAATGTCGGGGCTTCGCCGGCGAACTCGTCGCTGTTGCGGGACATGCCGGCCATCGACGTCGAGAACGCCTGGGGGTTGGACGCCACGTCCTACGGCAACCACGAGTTCGACTACGGCGTCGCCCGGCTGCTGGAACAGCAGCAACGAGCGAACTTCCCGTTCCTGGCCACCAACATCGTTGACGCCGTCACCGGCAAGACCCCGGCCTGGGTCACCCCGTCGAAGGTCTTCTGGGTGAACGGCGTGAAGGTCGGCGTGATCGGTGCCGGGCTGGAGGGCACGCCCGAACTGGTGTCCGCCGGGGCCACCGCCGGGCTGAAGTTCCTCGACGAGGGACCGCGGATCAAGGCAGAGTCCGAGCGGCTGCGCAAGAAAGGCATCAAGGTGCAGGTCGTGGTCATCCACGAGGGCACAGCGTCGGGTACGAACGCGGTCGGCAACACCGAGGCCGTTCCGTGGGACGGTCCGATCCTGGCCATCGCCGACCAACTGCAGGGCACAACCGTCGACGCCATGGTGGTCGGTCACACCCACCGGATCTCCAACCTGATGCGGGGCAAGATCCTTGTGACCGAGGGCATCAACGCCGGCGCCAGCTACTCGGTTCTGCAACTGATGGTCAAGGGCGGGGACGTGGCCTGGGCCGGCGGGGCGACCCGGGTCGCGAAGACCGTTGGCGTCGCCGCGCGGACCGACGTCCAGGCGATCATCGACGATGCGAACGACGAGACCGCAGTGCTGCGGAACCAGGTGATCGGAACCCAGGTCGCCGACATCCTGCGGGCACCGACCCGGCTCCTCGAGTCCGCGATGGGCAACCTGGTCACCGACGCGATGCGGGCCAAGTACCCGGGCGTCGACGCTGCGTACACCAACTCCGGCGGGCTTCGGCAGGACCTGGTCTGCACCCCGCCGTCTGCCGGCGAGGCGGCCTGCGAGATCACCTGGGGCGAGATGTTCTCGGTGCTCCCGTTCGGCAACCGGACGGTGATCCTCACCCTCACCGGCGCCCAGTTGGAGCAGGTGTTCCTCAACGGGTTCTCGCCGGTCTGCAACTCGGCGATCGCCACTGGGAGGTTCCCGCAGGTCTCCGGCCTGCGGGCCACCTTCACCTGCAACGGCACCACCCCGGAGGTGACCGGGATGTGGAAGACACCGGACGGGATCGGCGGTACGCAGACACCGATCGGAGACGCCGACACCGTCCGGCTGGTGACCAACGACTTCATGTTCACCGGTGGTGACGGCTACACCGCATTCGCCGGGGGCACGAACGTCGCGCAACCCGGTGACGACCTGCTGCAGGTCACCATCGAATACGTGACCGCCAACTCGCCGGTGAACCCGGCGGTCGAAGGGAGACTGACGCAGGGCTGAGCCGCTGAGCCCGCACGGATTTGGCGGCTCGACCAGCACGGCTGGGACCGTGGTGGTAATCCTTGAAGCAAGGAACCATCGAGACCCGAGGGGTGATCATGATCCGCTTCGAGCTACCCTCCACCGAAGACCTTGTCCGCCTGGGTGAATTCCACCGCCACTCGGTCACCGTCTACCTGCCGACCTCGCCGACTCCCGCCGGTCGGGAACAGGCCTTCACCGCAGCCAAGAGCGCCATCGACGAGGCCATCCGCCGGCTGCGGGCCGCTGGCCTTGACGCTTCAGCCCAGGACGCCATCCGCCTGCACTGGGAGGTGCTCGCCGAAGATGCCCACCTCTGGGGCAACCTGTCCGGCTCGCTGGCGATCTTCATCTCACCGGAGATCTCCGAGGAGTACGTGCTGCCAAACGACCTGGAGTCGCAGACCCAGGTCGGCGACTACTTCGACCTCGGCCAGCTGGTGCGAGCTGTGACCACACCACAGGACGCGTTCGCCCTGACCGTCTCCAGCAACGGCTGGAACCTGTGGCAGGCCTCCAGCACGACCAGGGCTACCGAGGTGAAGCTCGGCGGCGAGTGGGCAGAGGATGCAGCTGCCGCGACCAACCGGATGACGATCCGCGGTCGCCAGCACCTCGGCCGGCTCGTTGGTGACGAGGGCCGCAAGGTGTTGCTCGAGCGGTACGCCCGCACGGTTGCCGACGCCCTCAGGTCCGAGCTTGGGAGGCGGGACCGGCACGCGACCCGGCCCCTGTTCGTTTTCGCCACCGAGCCGCTGCTCAGCATGATCATGGCCGAGTACCTCCCCTGGGAGCAGGTGGCTGTGCCCGGCTCACCGGACGAGCTTCGTCCCGACCAGATCGATGACGCGATCCGGTCGCGGATCGGCGCCATCACCACGGCCCGGCTCAACGAACGGGCTGAGCAGATCGGGAACGGTTTCGCCGTCGGACTGGCCGCAACCGAACTGACCCAGATCGCACGGGCAGCGTCCGCCGGCGCGGTGAGCACGCTGCTCTACGACTTCACCGTGGACGTCCTCGGCACGTTTGACGACGCCACCGGCGCGATCACCTACGACGACGCCGGGTACGACCTGCTCTCGCGGATCGCGATCACAGTGCTCCGGTTCGGGGGTGAGGCGATCGCGGTCCGTCCAGGCGAACTCAGCGTGCAGATCTGGGACGGACAGGCCCTGGCGCAACTCCGGCACGCCCTCGCTTGAGGAATCGGGCCGGGAGGGGATAGTTGGCTGCATGCTGCTGAGCGAGGTGGTGGAAACGTCGGCCCGGGTAGCCGCAACCGGTTCCCGGACAGCGAAGGTCGCAGCCCTCGCCGGGACACTGGCGCGAGCTGACGGCGCAGAGCTGGAGATCGTGGCCCACTACCTCTCCGGGTCGCTGCGGCAACGCCGGACGGGGGTCGGCTGGCGCTCGGTCGTCACCCGCCCCGAACCAGCCGCAGAGCCCGGCCTCACCGTCGCCGAGGCCGACGCGGCCTTCGTGGAGTTGAGCCTGCTCGCCGGCTCGGGTTCGCAGGGCACCCGGCAACAACTGCTCGCCGAACTGCTGGGACGGGCCACCGCTGCTGAGCAGGACTACCTCGCCGGGCTGATCACCGGGGAGACCCGCCAGGGTGCCCTGGAGGGCCTCCTGCTGCCGGCGATCGCCCAGGCCTTCGGGGTCCCGCTCGACGCGGTCCGCCGCGCCGCCATGTTCGCCGGTTCGATCCCGACCGTCGCCGTGGCGGCCATGGCTGGCGGCGCGGAGGCGCTGGCCGGGATAAGCCTGCAGGTGGGCCGTCCGGTGCTGCCAATGCTGGCCTCCAGCGCGCCGGACATCGCGTCAGCCCTCGACCGGTTCGGCGCCGGCCGGCCGGTCGCCGTCGAGGCGAAGCTGGACGGCATCCGGATCCAGGTGCACCGGGACGGCGACCAGATCTCGGTCTACAGCCGCAGCCTCGACGACATCACCGCCCGGCTCCCACAGGTGGTGACGGCAACGGCGGCCCTGCCCGCAGCCCGGCTCGTGCTGGACGGGGAGGCGCTCGCGCTGCGCCCGGACGGGCGGCCGATGCTGTTCCAGGACACCGCTTCTGCCGGGTTCGTCCTCGCGCCGTTCTTCTTCGACCTGCTGCACGTTGACGACATCGACCTGGTGGACGAGCCCACCTCGGTCCGCTACGCCCGGCTGGCCGCGATCGTGCCGCCGGAGCTGCTGGTCGACCGGCTGGTCACCGACGACGCCGGGACCGCCGTGGAGTTCTCGAGACAGGTGCTGGCGAGCGGCCATGAAGGGGTGGTGCTCAAGGCGCTCGACGACGGCTACCAGGCTGGCCGCCGCGGGGCGTCCTGGGTGAAGGTCAAGCCGGTGCACACCCTCGACCTGGTGGTGCTCGCGGTCGAGTGGGGCAGTGGCCGGCGGCGCGGCTGGCTGTCGAACATCCACCTCGGCGCGCGCGATCCGGACGGGGGCGGTTTCGTGATGCTTGGCAAGACCTTCAAGGGCATGACCGACCAGATGCTCGAATGGCAGACGTCCCGGTTCCTGCAACTGGAGACCCACCGGGATGGCCACGTGGTGTTCGTCCGGCCGGAGCAGGTGGTGGAGGTCGCCTTCGACGGGCTACAGCGTTCGACCCGCTATCCGGGCGGGATGGCCCTGCGGTTCGCCCGAGTGGTGCGCTACCGGGAGGACAAGTCAGCAGCCGAGGCGGACAGCGTGGCAACCGTGCGGGCGCTGGCCGAATAGGGTGCCAGCATGCGCGCGACGAGGTGGGGCTGGCTACTGGTGTGCCTGGCGACGATCGGCACACTGCTCACGTCCGGCTGCGCGGCGACCGGAAACAGCGACCTGCCCGAGACCCGAGTGCTGTTCATCGGCAACAGCTTCACCGACTTCAACGGCGGGATCGACCAGGTCCTGCACGGCCTGGCCCCCCGGACCACGACGGAACGAGTGGCGCCGGGTGGCTACACCCTGGGCAAGCACCTCACCAACGCCACAACGATGAGCCGGTTGCGCGCGGAGCGCTGGACGTACGTGGTGATCCAGGAGCAGAGCCAGTACCCGGTGGTGGCCCGCGGCAACTACCTGACGTCCCTCCGCAAGCTGGTGGCCGAGGTGCGGGCCCTCGGGGCGAAGCCGTTGCTGCTGATGACGTGGGCCCGGCCGGACGATTCACGGGTGACCACGACGGCGCTGCAGCTCGCCGTCCGCGCAGCCGCCGAGACGGTCAAGGCCACGGTGGTCCCCGCCGGGACGGCCTTCGCAACCTCGCTGGCCGCCCGCCCGGACATCAAGCTCAACCAGATCGACGGGCACCCCACCGCTGCGGGCACCTACCTGGCCGGTTGCGTCGTCTATGCCGAGATCTTCAGTGAGAGCCCGCAGGGCAATACCTTCACCGGCGGAGTGGATGCACAGGTCGCCGGGACCCTGCAGGCGACCGCGGAGAAGGTCGTCCGCAACTGAGCGGGCCGGCCGCTCAGCCAGCGCTCGGTGGCCCCAGCCACCGTTCGCTAGCACTCAGCCCCGTCCGAGCCGCTCGGAGACCTCGGCGAAGGTGGGGGCTGTCGCCGGTCCCCGCCGGCCGATGGCCAGCCCGGCCGCGACGTTCGCCCACCTTGCTGCCGCCACCGGTTCGACCCCGCTGGCCAGCTGCGCGATGTAGGCGCCGGCATGGGCGTCCCCCGCGCCGTTGAGGTCGACCACGGACGAGGCGATGGCCGGTACCGCCACCGGTGCGCCGCCGCGCAAGGCCAGCACGCAGCCCGCCGCGCCGGAGCGGACCACTACGCCGGTGCCGCCGGTCAGGGCCAGCAGTTCCCCCGCCGCCTTTTCTGGGTCACCGAACCCGGTGATGGCCGCCGCTTCGGCAGCGTTCGCAGTCACCCAGTCCGCCCGGTCGAGCACGGTGGCCAGGGCCTCCCTCGGCAGGCTCCCGACCAACGGTCCGGGGTCGAACACCACCAGCGGCTCCGGTCCGATCCGCGGCAGCCACTCCACGAGGGCTTCCCGGTTGGACGGGTGGGCGAGGCTGTAGCCGGTGAGGTAGACCACGTCCGCGGCTTTCACGGCCAAGCGCGCCAGGTCGGACGGACCGAGCCGGGCCTCAGCACCCGGCGCCGTAACGAAGGACCGCTCGCCGTCGGCTTCGACGATGGCCACAACCAGGCCGGTATCGCAGTCGGCCACCACTGGTTGGAGGAGCGCGATCCCTTCGGCGGCAAGGGCTGCCCGCACCAGGTCCCCCCGCGGTCCGGTGCCGTGTCGGCCGGCGTAGGCGACCGCCATCCCCTGCCTGGCTGCGGCGGCCATCACGTTGAACCCGCCACCGACCAGCTCGGTGGCTTCCTGCGCGAGCACATCGCCGCCGCGCTCGGGAGCGTGCGGCACCGTCAGGACGAGGTCCACGACCGCGTTGCCGAGGTGGATCAGAACGCTCATGCCGCCGCCCGCAGGGCCACCAGTCCCTGGGCGAGCCCAGCCAGGTCGAGGTGGTTGGCGGCTTCGAGCTGCCGAACGACTGCGGCCGGAAACCCCGAGGTGCCGCAGCAGGCCCCGGCAATGGCCCCAGCGATCGCCGCGATGGTGTCGCAGTCGCCACCAACGGACGCTGCCAGCCGGCAGGTCAACCACGGGTCGTCGGGATGCAGCGACAGCAGTGCGAACGCTGCCGGCACCGACTCCTGCGTCGCGAGACTGGTGCCGACCAACCGATAGACCAGGTCGCAGGCTGCGGCGTCGTCGAGCCCGGCGACGGCGTCAACGGCCCAACGGATCCGGGTGGCGATGTCGGCGCCGGCCACCCAGCGTCCCCGCTCGGCGCCGGCCCGGGCGGCGACCACTGCCGCCTCAACGGCCGCGTCCATCCCCTGCCCGGCAACCCCGGCGCTGACCGCTGCGGCGACGGCGCTGGCGCCGGCGAGCGCGATGCTGGTGTTGTGGGTCACCTGGCTCGCGGCAACGACCGCTGCCACCAGCAGCCCCGGATCCGGTGGGGTCGCGATGCCGACCGGCGCAATCCGCATGGCCGCTCCGTTGGTGTCCCCGTGCCGGCCGGTGGTTGCGATGTCCCCGCCGGCGAGCAGGTCAGCCAGGGCGCGGCGGGTGGAGGGTCCGAGTAGGTCGAGCGACCCGCGTGCCCGCATCTCCGCCTCCCAGGCGATGAGGCGTCCGGCCAGCTCCCCCGGGTCGACCACTCCGCCGCCGTCGACCAGCACCTGGCCGAGGATCACCGCCTGTTCGGTGTCATCGGTCACCCGACCGGCGGCCATCCCGGCAGCGATCGGGTGCCCCGGTGGTGCCGGTTCGAAACCGGTCAGCACCGGCCCGTAACGGGCGACTATCTCGTCCCGGGAAAGCAGCTGGGTCGGCATCCCGAGCGCGTCTCCGATGGCCAGGCCGACCAGGGCGCCGAGGGCGCGCTCCTCAATGGTCGTGGTCCGATCATGGGGCGGGGTTCGGGCCGACCGGCGCGGGGACTTCGGCAGCACGAACGAACCCTTCCCGGTTCGGGTGGCGATCAGGCCGCCTTCGGTCAGTTGGGCAAGGGCGGCCCGGACGGTGGTGCGACTGACCCCGAACCGCTGGGCCAGGGCGACCTCGCCAGGCAGCCGGGCGCCCTGCTCGAAGTGCCCGGTCTCGATCTCGCCGGCAAGCGTCGCCGAGATCCGCTCATGCTTGAGCGGAACCGGCGTCGACCTGCTCATGAGCCAGCGGGGGCCAGCGAGAGGGCCTCGGCGAGGTCGACCACGCGTACCAGTGGCGCGTAGAGGTCCATGATCTCGAGCGCCTTGGCGTGTGTGTGGTCGTCCAGCCCCGCGCAGGCTTCCTCGACCACCACCACCTCGGCGCCGGCGTCGGCTGCCTCGAGGGCTGTGGAGAGCACGCAGCAGTCGGTGCTCACTCCGCACAGCACCAGGCGCCCGCCGGGAGCGAGCAGTCCCGAGAGCTGCGACCATTTGCTGAACGTTGGCGCGCTCACCGTGCGGGTGGCCAGGTCAGCCAACTCGGGCACCACGTCCCACAGCGGTGCGTCCGCGGGCTGCAGGGCGAAGGGCCACTGGTCGTAGTAGGGACGCCACGAGCCGACCGGGTTCTCGGGCGCGACGAACCGGGTGAACACCGTCGCAGCTCCGTACGCCTCGGCCAGCCGCCGGACCTGGCCGACCACATCGGGGAACCGCGGGGTCCGCCACGGGCTGGCAGCCTCGGCGAACACGTCCTGCATGTCGATCACTGCCAGCACGGTCGACTCAGGCATCAGACCACCTCCGGGGCCTCGGCGGTATCGGCACTGACGGAGCCGGCGGAGAGCGCAGTGCCTATCGGGGGCGATGGCGGCAGGGCCTCCTGCGCGCGGACGGCCCGATAGCGCAGCAGCAGCGTCCCGATCAGGCCGATCAGGAGGGCGACCAGCACCCCGAGGTTCGAGTAGGCCCAGGCTCCTTCCCGGCCGCCCAGCCCGACGACGTCCAGCAGGTAGCCCTGCCAGCCCAGCCAGTCGGCGAAGCTGTTGGTGACCAGGCCCCAGCCGACCAGCGATCCGACCACAAGGAGCGCCATCGGCACGAGGGGCACGTCGCCGTAGCGGCCGCCCGGCCGGTAGAGGTCACCCTCGTCGTAGTTCTGCCGGCGCAGCGCGATGTCGGCCAGCATGATCCCGCACCACGCTGCGATCGGAACGCCGAGGGTGATCAGGAAGCCCTGGAAGACGCCGAAGAAGCTGTCGCCGCCGAAGACGATGTAGATCGTGCCGGCAACCATGATCAGGCCGTCGATGGCCGCGGCGACCGGGCGCTTGATCGGCAGGCCGGTGGCGGTCAGGGCGAGGCCGGAGGAGTAGATGTCCAGCACCGCGCCGCCGATCAGTCCGGCGACCGCGACGATCGCGAACGGGATCAGGTACCAGATGGGCAGCAGGGTGGTGAGGGCGCCGATCGGGTCGGCGGAGATCGCGGCGCCCAGGTCGGCGTCGGAGCCGGCCAGGAGCAGGCCGAAGACGACCAGCAGCAGCGGGGCCAGAGCTGCGCCGAAGGTGGTCCAGCCGACCACGGCTGCGCTCGAGGAGTGCCGGGGGAGGTAGCGGGAGTAGTCGGCGGCCATGTTCACCCAGCCAAGGCCGAAGCCGGTCATCATGAACACCAGCGCGCCGACGAGGGCCTGGCTGGAGCCGTCCGGGATCGCGCTCACCGTGGCCCAGTTGATGTGCGGGTAGACCAGGGCGACGTAGCCGATGGTGAGCACGCCGGTGACGATGGTGATCACCGTCTGCATCCGCATGATCAGGTCGAAGCCGATGATGCCGCCGGCGATGATGAGCAGCGCAACCACGACGAGGGCGACGATCTTGGTGGTGTTGCCACCGCCCCAGCCGAGCTGGCTGAGCACGGTGGCGGTGGCCATTGTGGCCAGGGCCGTGAGCACGGTCTCCCAGCCGACGGTGAGGATCCACGACAGCACCGACGCCACCCGGTTGCCGCGGACGCCGAGCGCAGCCCGGCTGAGCACCATGGTCGGGGCAGAGCCGCGCTTGCCGGCGAGCGCGACGAAGCCGCACAGCAGGAACGAGACCAGGATCCCGACCACGCTGGCGAGGGTCGCCTGGCCGAAGGAGATGCCGAAGCCGAGCGCCCACGAGCCGTAGCTGATGCCCAGCACCGAAACGTTGGCGGCGAACCATGGCCAGAAGAGATCCTTCGGCTGGCCCTTGCGATCCACATCGGCGATGACGTCGATCCCCTGCATCTCGACTTGAAGTGCGCCGCCACCCTGTCTGGTGCCTTCGGTCATCCCGCGCCTCCTGTGTGAACCTGTCCAGACCTGTCTGTTCGAGTCTATATTCCTTGTCCATGCAGGATCTGGACACACCAGTGCTTCGCATCGCCGTCCCGGAGGACGCGGACGCCGTCCGCGCCGTCGTGACCGCGGCCTACGAGCCGTGGATCCCGGTGATCGGAACGCGGCCCGTCCCGCTCGGGGCCGACTACGACGAGTTGATCGCGGCGGGCCGGGTGACCGTCCTCATCCCGTCCGCCGGAGGGCCCATCGCCGGGCTCATCGTCCTGGTGCCGGAGCCGGGGGTACTGCTTGTCGAGAACGTCGCGGTCGATCCCCGCTTCCAGGGCCGCGGGATCGGACGAACCCTCCTTGCCCATGCCGAGACGACAGCGAGGACTGCTGGCCTTGGAACTCTGCGCCTCTACACCCATCGCCTGATGGCCTCGAACATCGCCCTGTACGAGCGCCTTGGCTATGCCACTACCGCCCGCGCGGACCACGAGGGACGCCCCGTCGTCCACATGGTCAAGACGCTCTGACGCCGGTCCCGACCCAGGGACTGGAGGCTGGTGGAGTCGAGCGGGAGCGGGACCGGGCGACAATTTGAAACGCCCCCGGGAGGTGTAGCGAGCACTCCCCGGGGGCTAGCCGACTCTCCGTTCTGACAGGAGAGGGCTGAGATCGATGTTACCGGTTTTCCCGCCAATGGGCGCCGGGGTTCCGCCCAAGCCCGTACGGGGCCCCCCGCCGCGGGGCCTCGCAGGCGGAAACAGAACGCCCCGTCACCAGGGGATTTTCCCGGATACGGGGCCATTACGTCGATCGGTCTTGCGCGCCTGGAGGGATTCGAACCCCCAACCTTCTGATCCGTAGTCAGATGCTCTATCCGTTGAGCCACAGGCGCTGGAAAGCGTCTTTGAGCCTACTCGACCCGATCCGGCAGCGTCCAACCGGGCCGGGTTCCCTGGCAGGGCGACACCCGTGCCGGGAGCGTTGGCGGGACCACCCGTCCGCTGGACGCCGGCCCGCGGCCAGGCCGGGGCCGAACCCGCCACCCTGCCCGTCCGATGTACCCTCAGGGGTTGGTGAACAGCGGGTTACCAATCTGCATCAATGACCGGGATCCGGCCCCGGGCAACGGGACTTGGTGCACTATGGCATAGCCCAGACGCACCGCCGCGACATCGCCTAGGAGACTCCCATGGCCCTGGAAGTGACCACGATCGCAAGCACGGCCCCAGCAAAGGCACCGGAGGACCTGGTGACCTGGGTAACTGGAGTCGCCGAGCTCACCAAGCCCGACGCCATCTACTGGTGCGACGGCTCCGAGGCCGAGCGGGACCGCCTCTACGCGGAGATGGTCGCCTCTGGCACTTTCACCCAGCTGAACCCGGCGAAGCGGGCGAACTCCTACCTGGCCCGCTCCGAGCCCTCCGATGTGGCGCGGGTGGAAGCGCGGACCTTCATCTGCTCAGAGAACCCGGAGGATGCCGGACCGACGAACAACTGGGCCGACCCGGTGGCGATGAAGAAGACCCTGGCCTCGCTGTTCGCCGGCTGCATGCGCGGCCGCACGATGTACGTGATCCCGTTCTCGATGGGCCCGCTCGGCGGCGAGATCAGCAAGCTCGGGATCGAGATCACCGACTCCCCCTACGTCGTGGTGAACATGCGGATGATGACCCGCATCGGCACCCCCGCCATGGACGCCATCGCAGCCGGGGCCACCTGGGTGCCGGCCGTGCACAGCGTCGGCTACCCACTGGTCGACCCGGACGGGAACCACCGCGCGGACGTCCCCTGGCCGTGCAGCGACGAGAAGTACATCACCCACTTCCCGGAGACCCACGAGATCTGGTCCTACGGCTCCGGCTACGGCGGCAACGCCCTGCTGGGCAAGAAGTGCTACGCGCTGCGGATCGCATCGGTGCTGGCTCGTGAGGAGGGCTGGCTCGCCGAGCACATGCTGATCCTGCGGATCACCGGACCCGATGACCGCGTCTACCACCTCACCGCGGCGTTCCCGTCCGCGTGCGGCAAGACGAACCTTGCGATGCTGCGGCCGACCATCCCCGGTTGGAAGGTCGAGACGGTCGGTGACGACATCGCTTGGATGCGGCCGGGGGCCGACGGCCGGCTGTACGCCATCAACCCGGAGGCCGGCTTCTTCGGCGTCGCCCCTGGGACCTCGGAAGAGACCAACCCGACCTGCCTGCACGCCCTCGACCACGACGTGATCTTCACCAACGTCGGCCTGACCGACGACGGCGACATCTGGTGGGAGGGCCTTTCCGATACTCCGCCGGATCACCTGATCGACTGGCAGGGCAAGGACTGGACGCCCGGCTGCGGCCGGCCGGCAGCGCACCCGAACAGCCGGTTCACCGTGCACGCCTCCCAGGCCGAGTCGATCTCGCCGGACTGGGAGGACCCGGCCGGCGTGCCGATCGACGTGATCCTGTTCGGTGGCCGCCGGGCGCACAACATCCCGCTGATCAGCGAGTCCTACAACTGGGAACACGGCGTCTTCGTGGGCGCCACCGTGTCCAGCGAGCAGACCGCCGCTGCTGAGGGCACCGTCGGTTCGCTGCGCCGAGACCCGTTCGCCATGCTGCCGTTCTGCGGTTACAACATGGCCGACTACTGGGCCCACTGGCTGAAGGTCGGCGAGGTCCTCGGCGACAAGGCGCCCCGGATCTTCCAGGTGAACTGGTTCCGCAAGGACGCCAGCGGGTCGTGGCTGTGGCCGGGCTTCGGCGACAACTCCCGTCCGATCGAATGGGCCCTGCGCCGCGTCAACGGCGAAATCGGCGCGGTCGATGCCTTGTCCGGACGCATCCCGGCCCCCGGCGACCTGAACGTCGACGGCCTGGACATCTCCGAGCAGCAGCTGAGTGCCCTGTTCGAGCTCGACCCCGACGCCTGGGATCGCGAAGCCGCCCTCACCGAGGAGTACTTCGCCAAGTTCGGCAACAAGGTGCCCGAGGCGCTGCACCAGCAGCTCTGGCACCTGCGCGAGCGCATCGCCAAGGCCCAGGACGCCGCCGAGTAGGCGCCGGGTCACCGTCGCCGCGGGGACGGTTCCCACCTAGCCGGCGACGCACCCAGCCGGGGACGGTTCCTGATTCGGTCCAAACAGGTGGTTGGTCCTAATGAGGGGACGGTTCCTGATTCGGTCCAGACTCGGGCGTCCGGCTCGAACAGACGTGGTCACGAAGCCTGGACGTCCTCCGGCACAGCCCGCTGGACCGGATTAGGAACCGTCCCCAATCCGGTTCAATCCAGGTTTCTGGACCGGATTGGGAACCGTCCCCGCACTCAGCGGACGGGCTCGATGGACGGCCAGCGCCCCCGCAGGTAGGAGTCGGGGTAGCGGGCCATCGCGTCCGCATCCAGCTCGGCGGCTGCCCGCAGGGGCCAGGACGGCTCCCGCAGGGCGACTCTCGCCAGCGAGATCACGTCGGCACTGCCCTCATCGAGTATGGCCTGGGCGTGCGCCGGGTCGGTGATCCGGCCAACCGCGCTCACCGGCAACCCGGCCCGGCGGACGGCAGCGGCCAGTGGCACCTGATAGCCCGGATCGGCCGGGATCTTCGCCAGCACGTTGCCACCACTGGACACGTCGATCAGGTCGACCCCGTGCCTCGCCAGCACACCGGCGAGCTGAGTCGCCTCCTCCACGGTGAAGCCGCCATCGGTCCATTCGGTGGCCGAGATCCGGACGAGTAGTGGCTTGTCCTCCGGCCAGACGGCGCGGACGGCATCGGTCACCTCGAGCAGCAGCCGGCTGCGTCCGGCCAGGTCGCCGCCGTAGGAGTCGGTGCGGTGGTTCGACAGCGGCGAGAGGAACTGGAACAGCAGGTAGCCGTGGGCGGCATGCAGCTCGACGGCGTCGAAGCCGGCTGCCTCCGCGCGCCGGGCGGACGCCGCGAAGGCTGCCACCACCGCAGCGAGGTCCTCGATGGTGGCCTCCCGGGGAGCGGCCAGCCCGGGGAAGCAGATCGGCGACGGCCCGATGGTGTCCCAGCCGCCGTCGGCGAGCGGCACGGAGCCCGACTTGTGCGCCTCGAAGTCGCGGTAGACCGACGCCTTGCGGCCGGCGTGCTGCAGCTGGATCGCCACCTTCGCGCCCTGGGAGTGGCAGAACTCCACGATCCGCGCCCAGGCTGCCTGCTGCTCGTCATTCCACAGCCCGGTGCAGTTCGGCGTGATCCGCCCCTCCGGGACCACAGCTGTGGCCTCGGCGATGATCAGTCCGAAGCCGCCCGCCGCCCGCGCACCAAGATGCACCAGGTGCCAGTCCGTCGGGACGCCGTCACGCCGTTCGCACTGGTACTGGCACATGGGCGCAAGGAAGATGCGGTTCGGGATGGTCACGCCACGCAGGGTGAGCGGATCGAAAAGGGACACCATGGTTACAGGTTAGGGACGGCCTTGTTGCAGCGGGCGTGCCGTCCACCGAATGCGCCTAGCCTCACCATCTGAGGTGAGGCGATGACGGACGCGGCGAATTGGACCGAACGTCACGCCGCAGCTGCGATGGCCTGGGACACCACCCCCAACCAGTTCGTGGTCGCGGCGTGCCGCAAGCTGCACCCCGGCCGGGCGCTGGACCTAAGCGCGGGCGACGGCTGCAACTCGGTCTGGCTCGCCGGACGCGGTTGGCAGGTCACGGCCATCGAGGCGGACACCGTCCAGGTGGGCCGGATCCAGAGCCACTCCGCGCTGATGGGCAAGCCGGTCGACGCGATCGTCGGGGATGCGGTCAGCCACCGGCCCCCCATCGCGACCTTCGACCTGATCCTGCTCAGCTACCTTCAACTCCCCGAACATCAGCTCCGCCAGGTCCTCGGTCACGTCGTGCCCGCCCTGGCGCCGGGTGGGCGGCTCCTGATCGTGGGCCACGACTCGACCAACCTCGACGCCGGTTGGGGCGGTACCCAGGACCCCGACCGGCTGACCACCGCCGCGCACCTCGCACACCTGCTCGGCGGGCTTGGGCTCGAGGTGCAGCGGGCAGAAGTCGTGCGCCGCGAGGTCCCCGGCGAGGTGGGATTCCACCTCGCACTTGACCACATCGTCGAAGCCGTCAGGCAGGACCCGGATGCTGCGTAAGCGGCACCCGACCCGCTTCACAGTGGGGAGCTGTGCGGTCTGCGGCGGGTGCGACCTCGCTGCCGATCGGGGCGGTGCCGCAGCGGGACGCGGGCACCCCACCCCGCGCGACCCGTATCCTGTCTGAATCGGCGCGTTGGGCCTGGGGTGAATCCCTGCCTGCGGGAGTCGAGACCATGGCGGAAACATAGCCGAGGCACAGCTCCTCCCGGGCGGGGGACGGTTGGCTGGCCGAGCCGAAACGGAGGTGAGGGCACTGGACGTAGGCATCGCCCTTGCCGGTCTCCTCGTCGGCGTCGTTGTGGGCCTCACCGGGATGGGCGGCGGCGCCCTCATGACGCCGGTGCTGGTGTTCTTCTTCAGGGTCGATCCGCTCACAGCCATCTCCAGCGACGTGGTCAGCAGCCTCTTCATGAAGCCGGCCGGAGCCATCGTCCACATCTACCGGCGCACCACCAACCTGCAGCTGGTGCTCTGGTTGTCGATCGGCTCGGTCCCGGCCGCCTTCCTCGGCGCGGTAGCCGTCGACCAGATGAAGGGCGTGGCGGGCTTCGACGACATCCTGCTGACGATGCTCGGCGTCGCCCTGCTCCTCGCAGCTTCGGGACTGATCATCCGGGCCTGGTTCCAGATGACCCGCAAACGCCTGCCCTGGGGCGAGGGGCCCGCCCCCATGACCTCCCCCACCGTCGAGGTTCGACGACTGGCGACGGTAGCCCTTGGCGTGGTCGGCGGGGCCATGGTGGGCATGACCTCGGTCGGCGCCGGCTCACTGATCATCACCCTGCTACTGGTGCTCTACCCGCAGCTCAAGCCTTCCCAACTCGTCGGCACCGACCTGGTGCAGGCCATCCCGCTGGTGGCCGCAGCCTCCCTGGGCCATCTGTTGTACGGCTCCGTCTCGCTCGGCATCACCGGCTCGATGCTGGTCGGGGCCATTCCGGGAGCGTTCATCGGGGCGCAGATCTCCTCCCGGGCGCCGGGTGGCGTGATCCGGCGAGCGCTGGCGATCCTGCTGATGGGTTCGGGCCTGAAGCTGCTCGGTGTGCCGACCCCGGCCGTCCTGGCGGCAACCGGTGTGGCCATCGTGGTGGGACCGATCGCCTGGGCGCTGTTGCGAAGACGCTACAGCTGGAGCCGAGGCTCGAAGCGGCGAAAACAGCAGGTGCCCGAGATGGAGGTCAGCCGTGATCCCTGAGTCAGCCGTTGACGACCTGGACTGGGCAGGTCTGGCGCAGCTGCCCTCGATCACGGCGGAGGCGATCGACCTGGATGTCGTCGAACTCGTCCAGCGCGGCCTCATCGGAGCGCAGCTGCGGCTCACCCACGGGGCGCTGGCCGCCCTCGGCAACGCCGAGACGGTGGTAGTGCGTGATGTCGAGGCCACCCCGCTGTTGCTCGGAACCCTCGAGGCGGGGACCCTTACGGTCCGCACGCTGCGTCCGGTGGCGCCGAACGACAGCTCCCCTCCAGGTCCAGCGGATCTGGCCGTGGTCGTTCGCGGGACTCCCACCCCCGCGGATCTGGTCCGCGTGGATGCGCTCACCACCCCGCACTCGCAGGTCGCCTGGCTGGTGTTGGCCAGCCGCACCAGGGACGGGCGTCAGCTACTTGGCACCACCGATGTGCTGGCGGCCTCGCGGCAGCACGGACATCACGTCGTGCTCCGGGTGGCCTGGCCCGCCCGGGGGGAGCGCGGCCTGTTCGAGTGGCCAGCGCTGCCCAGTTCTGCTGCCCTGGCAGAAGGGCACAGCGCCCGTCACTTCATCGTGGTTGGGGATTCGTCAAGCCAGGCGGAGTCGAGCCGGCGGCATCGCGGTGGCACCGTGGTGTTCTTCACCGGCCTGTCCGGGTCGGGCAAGTCGACGATCGCCAAGGGCCTGCACGATGCCCTGGAGCAGCGCACCGAGCGCGAGGTCACCCTGCTCGACGGCGACGACCTGCGCCGCCACCTCTCCGCCGGTCTGGGATTCGACACGGCAGGGCGGGAGGCGAACGTGCGCCGGGTCGGGTGGGTCGCGGCCATGCTGGCGCGGCACGGCGGCATCGCCATCACCGCGCTCATCGCGCCCTTCGCCGCTGGCCGCGGCGAGGCGCGACAGCTGGCCGAACAGGGCGCGGACTTCGTGGAGGTGTGGGTCTCGACACCGCTGGCCGAATGCGAACGGCGGGACCGGAAGGGCTTGTACGCCCAGGCGAGGGCCGGCCAGATCCCGAACTTCACCGGCATCGATTCACCGTACGAACCTCCCGTCGATGCCGACCTCGTGATCGACACCAGCACCGTCGGCGTGGACGAAGCGGTGGAGATCGTGGTGACGGAGCTGGAGGCAAGGGCCGCAAGGCGGGGCCAGACCCTGGCCGGACGAGATCGACGGGGCCGCGACGGCCGTGGCGGGGAGGCTCTGGTGAGCTATGACATCTGAACCACAGGATGCGATGGGCAGGCAGGCATGAGCGTCCGACAACGACCTTGCCGCAGCCCTCGCCGAAGGCGCCGGACGGGTGCTCCTCGGCCTCCGCCATGGTGCCGTCGACGTCAGCGGCGCCGAGGGTGATCGCAGCGCCAACGATTACCTGCTGGCGACGCTGGCCACGGACCGCCCGGCCGATTCGATCCTTTCCGAGGAGGCACGGGACGACCCGGCCCGGCTCGGCGCCGAGCGGGTCTGGATCATCGACCCCCTCGACGGCACGAGAGAGTTCGCCGAACGGACCGACGGCGCCTGGCGCACGGATTTCGCCGTCCACGTCGCCCTCTGGCAGCGCGACGCCGGGCTCGTGGCTGGCGCAGTGGCGCTGCCGGCCCGCGGGCAGGTGTTCAGAGCCGACGACCCGGCGCCGACGGTGCCGCCGTTGCGGCCGGACGGTCCGCTGCGGCTTGCGGTCAGCCGCAGCCGGCCGCCAGAACTCGTGGCCAGGATCGGGGGCCTGCTCCCGGTCGAACTGGTGCCGATGGGTTCGGCCGGGGTCAAGGCGATGGCCGTGGTCACCGGCGAGGTGGACGCCTACCTGCACGGGGGCGGCCAGTACGAGTGGGACTCGGCAGCGCCGGTAGTGGTCGCGGCCGCTGCCGGCCTGCACACCAGCCGGCTGGACGGCTCACCGCTCAGGTACAACAACCGCGACCCCTGGCTGCCGGACCTGCTGGTCTGCCGGTCAGAACTTGCCCCACGCCTGTTGGCGGCTGTGGCGGAGATTGAAGGAGGACGATGACCGGGTACGTGCTGAGTCAATTACGGGCGCTGGAGGCCGAGAGCATCCACATCATCCGTGAGGTGGCTGCGGAGATGCAGCGTCCGTGTCTGCTGTTCTCCGGGGGCAAGGACTCGATGGTGATGAGCGTGCTGGCGCGCAAGGCGTTCGCGCCCGCACGGGTCCCGTTCCCGTTCATGCACGTCGACACGGGCCTGAACTTCCCTGAGGTGATCGCCTTCCGGGACTGGTGGCTCGACCAGCTCGAGGTGCAACTGGTGGTCGCCTCCGTCCAGCACGCCATTGAGCGCGGTCTGGTGCAGCAGGAGCCCAACGGCTCCCGGAACCGGATCCAGACCCCGGTCCTGCTGGATGCGGTCGAGCAATACCGCTTCGACGCCCTGTTCGGCGGTGCCCGCCGCGACGAGGAGAAGGCGCGGGCCAAGGAACGGGTCTTCTCCTTCCGTGACGAGTTCGGCCAGTGGGACCCCAAGAACCAGCGGCCGGAGTTGTGGAGCCTGTACAACGGCCGGGTCAACGCCGGCGAGACGATCCGGGTGTTCCCGCTCTCCAACTGGACCGAGCTGGACACCTGGAACTACATCGCCGAGGAGGACGTCCCACTGCCCAACCTGTACTACGCGCAGGAACGGGACGTGGTCATGCGCGACGGCATGCTCTATGCGGTCAACGAATTCATCGTCCCGGCGGACGGTGAGGAGGTCACTCGCCGCAAGGTGCGCTACCGCACGATGGGCGATGCGAACCTCACTGCTGCCGTGGAATCCGAAGCCGACACCAACGAGGCCATCGTCGCCGAAATCGCCGCAGCCCGCCTCACCGAGCGGGGCGCCACCAGAGGCGATGACCGGGTGAGCGAGGCGGCCATGGAGGACCGCAAGAAGGAAGGCTATTTCTGATGAGCGACCTGCTGCGATTTGCCACTGCCGGGAGCGTCGACGACGGCAAGAGCACCCTGATCGGCCGCTTGCTCTACGACTCCAAGGCGGTCTTCATCGACCAGTACGAAGCTGTCGAGCGGGTCAGCACCCAGCGGGGCAACGACTATGTCGACCTCGCCTTGCTCACCGACGGCCTGCGCGCGGAACGCGAACAGGGCATCACCATCGATGTCGCCTACCGGTACTTCGCCACGCCAAAGCGGAAGTTCATCATCGCTGACACGCCCGGGCACCCGCAGTACACCCGGAACATGGTGACCGGGGCCTCCACGGCCGACGCGGCCCTGATCCTCGTCGACGCCCGCAAG
Organism: uncultured Actinomycetota bacterium; assembly: GCA_963848845.1. Taxonomy (GTDB): domain Bacteria; phylum Actinomycetota; class Actinomycetes; order Propionibacteriales; family Propionibacteriaceae; genus Propionicimonas. The sequence continues at coordinate 704,638 of CAWKFH010000003.1, read as the reverse complement.
GGCATGACCGAACAGAGCCGGCGGCACTCCTTCCTCGCCACCCTCCTCGGCGTCCGCCACCTCGTCGTGTGCGTCAACAAGATGGACCTGGTCGACTTCGCGGCCGATGTCTACGACGCCATCGTCGACGACTTCACCGCCTTCGCCAGCCGGCTGCACGTCGGCGACGTGACCTTCATCCCGATCTCGGCCCTCGAAGGCGACAACGTGGTCAAGCGCAGCGAACGCACGCCCTGGTACGACGGTCCGCCGCTGCTCTACCACCTCGAGCACCTCCATGTGGCCAGCGACCGCAACCTCACCGACGTGCGCTTCGCCGTGCAGTACGTGATCCGGCCGCAGTCGGCCAAAGCCCGCGACTACCGCGGCTACGCCGGCACCCTGGCCAGCGGGGTGATCCGGGTGGGCGACCCGATCATGGCACTGCCGAGCGGCTTCACCACGAGCGTCAGCGCGATCGACACCCCGTTCGGACCCGTGGATGAGGCCTACCCGCCGATGTCGGTGGTGCTGCGCCTCTCGGATGAGATCGACATCAGCCGCGGCGACATGCTGGTGCGGCCGAACAACGCTGCCGAACCCCGCCAGGACCTCGACCTGCGGGTGTGCTGGATGGATGAGACCACCTCGCTCGACGCCGGCCGAATGCTTGCCGTCAAGCACACGACCGTTTGGGCAAGGGTGAAGGTCAAGGAAGTGGTCTACAAGGTGGATATCAACACCCTGCACCGTGACGAGAGTGCCACCAGCCTGCGACTGAACGAGATCGGCCGGGTCCGCATGCGATGCACCCGGCCACTGTTCATGGACGACTACGCGGAGAACCGCGCGACCGGGGCGGTGATCCTGGTGGACGAAGCCACCAACCGGACTGTCGGAGCCGGGTTCCTCGCCTGATGAGCACCTTCGGAATCGACCCACTGCCCGAAGGATCGCGCCTGTTCCACATCGGGCCACCGAAGACCGGCACCACCGGGCTGCAGTCGGTGGCGGCGCAACTCCGGCCGGAACTGCTCGCTCACGGCGTGCGCTACCCGGGCCGCACCCGGAACCACCGGCTGGCGGTGGCTGCGTTCCTCGGCCGGCCGACTGGCTGGACGGAGGCGGACGGCCGCCAACCCGGGGCACCGGCGATGCGGCACTGGTATGAGCTGCTCGGTGAGCTTGAGGCCGACCGGCAGCGGCGCAGCTGGTTCGGGCACGAGTACGCAGCCCAGGCGGAGCCGGAAACCGTCTCGCGGTTCTCCAATCAACTGGGACCATCGCTCCAGGTCGTGATCACCCTCCGCAGCTTCGCCCGGATGCTGCCCTCGATGTGGCAGGAGCACCTGAAGGCCGGCGGCAGCCGCGGGTCGTTCGAGCCCTATCTACGGTCCATGCTGCGCCGGCGGAGGCCCCGGGACCTGGCTCGACGGGCCCGTCACGACCACGCTGCTCTGGTGGCCAGATGGGCAGCGGTGGTCGGTCCCGAGCGCGTGTCCGTCGTCATCCTCGACAGCAACAACCACCAGTTCGTGTATCGGGCCTTCGAGGGCATGCTCGGGCTCCCGCCAGGGCTGTTGGCCAGCAGCCCGAGCGCCGCCGTCGCGAATCGCAGCCTCTCCGTGCCGGAGGCCGAACTCCTGCGTCGGCTGAACCAGGCCACCCGCGCCAACGGCATGTCCTGGAATAAGCAGGAGCGGTGGGTGGTGCAGGGAGCCGTGGCCCGCATGCTGGCGTTTCCAGTGGCCGCCGAACCACTGCACCTGCCCGATTGGGCCCGCAAGCTGGCCAACGCAGAGTCCATCCGCAACGCCGAGGAGATCGACGCGATGGGAGTGCGGGTCATCGGCGACCTGGCCAACCTCGCCCAGCCGGCGTCGGTACCGGACGAGGTGACGGACCACCGCACTGTCGATGCGGTCCCGCTGGAGGTCACCGTCAATGTCGCTCTTGGTTTGATCGCGGCCGCCAGCGGGCAGGGGCCGGATTTCCAGCGAACCCCGGAGCGAGTGGGCCGCCAGATTGTCCAGCATGCGGCCGACGACCTGCTCGCGGTACGCGAAGTAGGGCTGGCCCGGTTGCTCGGCGCGGCAGTGGATCGGGGCCGGCTCGCAGCCCTGGGCGCCCTCCACTCGGCTCGCGGCCGGATCGCCTCGGGCAAAGGGTGAAGAATGCGCGCTGGATGGAACGAGATCGAGCTGAACGGCAGGCGCCAATGGGTGTCGGTTCGAGGCGCTGAGCAGGCGCCGCTCCTGCTCTTCCTGCATGGCGGCCCGGGAGCCTCTGAGTTTCCGCAGCATCGACGCTACCTCGGTGAGCTAGAGCGGGACTGGCTTGTCGTCGACTGGGACCAGCCGGGCGCCGGCCGCTCCTACCGGGGGGATGAGACCTCCGAAACCCTGTCGCTGGAAACGCTGGTCGACGACGGTTCGGCGCTGGTGAACCTCCTGGCCGGCGACTCCGGCGACCGGCCTTTGGTGCTCGTCGGCCACTCCTTCGGCACCGTACTCGGCGTCCGGATTGCCGATCGCACATCGCAGCACCTGGCCGCCTACGTTGGTGCGGCCCAGGTCGTGAACTGGGCACTCCAGGAGGAGCGCTCCTACGACTGGGCGTTGGCGGAGGCCCGCCGGACGGCAAACCACAAGGCGGAGGAGGCCCTCGCCCTGATCGGGCGGCCAGTTCAAGGCCAGTACGGCACCGGGACGAAGGGGGTCACAACGCAACGCCGCTGGCTCGGCGCACTGGGTGGTGTCGCCGCCGATCCGCGCTTCGTGTCGCGGTGGGCGTTGAGCATCTTCTCCAGTCCTGGCTACCCGCTGTCCGCGAAGCTCCGCTACCTGAAGGCAATGGAGAAGTCGATGGACATCATCTGGCCCCACTTGTGTGCGGAGGTCGACTTCGCGCGCGAAGCGACGACCCTCGCCGTGCCCGTCCACCTCTTCGCCGGCAGGCAGGACCGGATCACCGACCTGGCGCAGATCGAGGAATGGTTCGAAATGCTCGAGAGCCCAGACAAGCGTCTGGAGGTCGTCGACGGCGCCGGGCACCTCAACCTGTACGAGCGAGCCCGACCGATTCATCGCCTTCATGAACGAGGTACGCGCGACCCTGCCCTGACGCATCAGGTGGTGGCCTGTTCGGACCGTTGGTGGTGCGCGGGTTGGGTCGCCGCCCAGCTGGCAAGGAGCTGGAGGGCTTGTTGGGTCGGTGAGCCGGGTTCTGCGGTGTAGACGGTCATGGCGATGCCGGGTTCGGCGGCCAGCTCGAGGGTTTCGTAGGCGAGGATGAGGTCGCCGACGATGGGGTGCCGGAAGTGTTTGGTGCCGGTGGTGTGGATGCGGACATCGTGGGCGCTCCAGCGCCGCCGGAACTCGTCGCTGCGGGTGGAGAGTTCGCCGACGAGTTCGTGGAGTTGGCGGTCGTGGGGGTTGCGGCCGGCCTCGGTTCGCAGCATGGCGACCGTGATGTCGGCGAAGTAGTCCCAGTCGGGGTAGAAGCGGCGGGCGGCGCTGTCGAGGAAGGTGAAGCGCGCGAAGTTGGGTTTGCCGGTGGGGTCGGCGTACACGTCGGAGTAGAGGGCGCGGCCGAGGTGGTTGGCGGCGAGCAGGTCTCCGCGTCCGTTGCCGACGGCCGCGGGGGTGTCGCGGATGGCGTCGAGGGTCCATTGCAGGCTTTGGCGGGACCGCCAGGACTTGTCGGAGCTTCGCCTTCGAGGGGCCAGCATGCTGCTGCCAGTGGCGGCCTGCGCGAGGTCGAACAGGTGCTCGCGTTCGGCCGGGTCGAGCTGGAGGGCACGCGAGATGGCTTCGATCACCCCTGCCGATACACCGGCCAGGTCGCCGCGTTCGAGTTTGGCGTAGTACTCGATGCTGACCCCGGCGAGCCCGGCGACTTCGCCTCGGCGGAGGCCGGGGACCCGTCGTTGGCCGTCTTCGGGCAGGCCGGCTCGTTCGGGGGTGATCTTGGCGCGGCGGGTGGTCAGGAACTCGCGCACCTCGGCTCTGTTGTCCACCCGTCCACGGTAAACCGGTTCGCGTGGGGGTTGGGATTCTCTGCCGGTACACCTCACGGCAGAGACTTCTCCGGGCTGGCCGCTGGCGGTTGTCTGTCGGGTATGAGCCGAATCACCGATGTGCTGCTGCCGAGCGTGATCGCCCTTGTGGCGCTGACAACCGCCCTTACTGGATGCGCTTCGGCGGGTTCGATCGCCCCGCCCCAGCTGCCGAGGTGTACCGCGGTCGCGATGCCCGAGCCGGAGAGCGATCGGGTGGCGGCCCGCGTCGAGCTGGTGCACGGCGACCAGGTAGCGACGGCTGTGCTGGACGATTCGGTGGCCGTGCGGGGGTTGCTTGATCGGTTGCCGGTGTCCGTCCGGCTTCGTGACAGCTTCGGGGTGGCCATGGTCGGGGAGGTGTCGCCCGAGCTTGAGGCCGGTGGGGCCCCGTTGTCGTGCAACTTCCTGGTGGGGGAGATTGTCTATTCCCCAGCGGACGGGGCGATCGCGATCTTCCACTCCGCCGATGCTGCCCGGCTCGAAACCCCCGGTGTGGTGCGGCTGGGAAGGGTTATCGGCGGGCTTGAGGCGGTCACTCTTCCCGCCAGTGTCGAGGTCACCATCCAGCGGGTCGGGTGATCGTCGAGGTGGGGTGTGCTGTCGGTACGCCTTTCGGCAGAGACTTCCCCGCCCACCAGGATCACGGTTGCCTATAGGGGAAAGGGAGGGCCGGTTGACGGCCAGCCCAGTCTCATTTGAAGGAGCCGGAGCGATGCGTGGTGTGGTGATGTACGGGCCTGGTGATGTGCGGGTCGAGGAGCGTGAGGATCCCCGGATCGAGCAACCGAGCGATGCGGTGATCCGGCTGGCCGCGACCTGTGTGTGCGGTTCGGACCTGTGGCTGTACCGCGGGATTGAGGCACCGGCCTGGCCGGTGCCGATGGGGCACGAATACTGCGGGGTGGTGGAGCAGGTTGGCAGTGCGGTGACGACCATCAGGCCGGGCCAATTCGTGGTCGGCTCGTTCTTCGCTTCCGACAACACCTGCGAGATCTGCCAGGCCGGCTACCAGTCCGGCTGCATCCACCGCGAATCGGCGTGCCCCGGCGGTGCGCAGGCCCAGCTCATGCGGGTCCCGCTCGCCGACGGCACCCTGGTCGCAACCCCCGGCATGCCTGAGCCGGGCCTGATCCCGTCCCTCCTTGCCGCCTCCGATGTGCTCGGCACCGGCTGGTTCGCCGCCAAGGCGGCCGAAGCGGGGCCCGGGAAGACTGTCGCGGTCGTCGGCGACGGCGCGGTCGGCCTCCTGGGCGTGTTGGCCGCCAAGCAGCTGGGTGCGGAGCGGATCATCGCGATGAGCCGCCACGCCGACCGCCAGGAGCTTGCGGTGGAGTTCGGCGCCACCGACATCGTCACCGAACGCGGCGACGCGGGCGTCGAAAGGATCAAGGAGCTGACCGGCGGGTACGGCGCCCATTCCGTCCTGGAGTGTGTCGGCACCCCGGAGGCGATGCAGCAGGCGATCCGCGCCACCCGCCGCGGTGGACACGTCGGCTTCGTCGGCGTCCCCCACGACGTGCAGCTGGACGGCATCGAGCTGTTCTTCAGCCACGTCCACCTGCACGGCGGACCGGCGCCGGTCCGTGGCTACCTGCCACATCTGATCGACCTGATCTGGAACCGCACCATCAACCCCGGACGGGTCTTCGACCTCCACCTGCCCCTCGAACAGGCAGCCGAGGCCTATCAGGCGATGGACCAACGCCGGGCCATCAAGGTCCTCCTCCAGCTCTGACACCGCCGATCTACCGAGCAGCTTGCGCACCCCGCCCGAGCAGCCGCACCACCTCGAACAGCGTCCGGAAGCTGCGGGTCATCTCCCGCGTCGATGCGAAGTTCAGCGCAATCTCGGCACCGTGCACGGGATCGTGGAACAGATGCGTGGCCGTCACCCCGATGTGCCCAACGAGCCGTGGTTGTCCCCGGAGCCACGGCGCGAACCCTTCGAAGCGCACGGTCATGACCCCTGCCCCGTAGTCGAGGCCGGGACGGAAGCTGTGACGCGGCCGGGCGAGGAACCCCAACGACTCCGGCGCGAGGAGCCCCCCGTCGTGCAGGGCCGCACTCAGCAGGAGCAGGTCGTCGGGCGTGCTCGCGATTCCGCCTCCGGCCCAGTCGCAGGTGAGGCTGCGGAACCGACTGACCTCGGTCCGACCGAGGTACATCGGAGCCAGGTCCGTCGACCCTCGCTCCGGGGACGACCGAAAGGGCAGGAACGTGCGCTGCAACCCCAACGGGGTCAGGACGCGCCGGTGCACCAGATCGTGGAAGGCCTCACCGGTGACGACCTCGAGCACCCGGCCGAGCAGGAGGTAGCCCGTGTCGCTGTAGTGGAACCGCTGGCCCGGACGCCCGACGGGGGCCTGGCGTTCCCGGCTGACTGCCAGCAGGTCGTCCGGCGTCCAGAACCGGTCCGGATCGGCGACCACCTGCTTGCTCACCCGCAGGCCGCTGCTCACCTTCCCGTCGAAGTAGTCGGCAGCACCGGAGGTATGCGTGAGCAGGTGCTCGAGCGTGACCTGTTCCCCGGGCAGGAACAGGCCGGCGAGCTCGGCGGCGGGGAGCACGTCGGCCACGCGGGTGCCTGGACGCAGGGCGTCCGCCTCGCAGAGCTGCATCACCAGGGCGGCGGTCACGAGCTTGCCGACGCTTGCTGCGTGGAAGGCAACGGCAGCGTCCCCGAAGCGGTAGTCGATGCCCAATCCAGGCGCCCGGACCGCCACCTGGGGCGTCCCGAGCGGTCCGCGATGACGGCTGACCTGGGCGAGGTGGCGGTCCAGGCGTGTGCCGAAGTCGGTGGCTGTGTCCATGTGGGAGACTCCTCATATCTCGTGGCGGCACATCACTACCAGTGATGTACCGTCTAGTAATATAAAGTCATCCCGCGGAGAAAGGAAGCCCACCCGATGGGGAGCTTCATCCTTGGACTGCTCATGGCCCTTGGGCCGCAAACCCTCTACTCGCTGAACAGGCAGTTCCAGGCAGGGCCTTCGCTGTTCTACAGCGCCAGCTTCGGTGGGCTGCAGAGCGCCCTGCGCGGACTCGTCGCGTCCGGCAGCGTGACCGTGGCCGAGGTGACCACCAGCGGGCGCCACAAGCGGATCCACACGATCACCGACGACGGCGTCGCAGCGTTCCATGCCTGGATCCGCTCGCCCCTCGAAGGCGACCTCGAGGTCGCGGCCCTGTCCCGCTTGTTCCATCTCGGCCTCATCAAGGAACCAACCGAGCGCCGGGCGATCCTTGACGGGATCATCGCGGCGATCGAGGGCCAGCTCGCCGACCTCGAACGCCTCGAGGAAGCACTCGCCACCCAGAAGCCGGCCGTCCCACCGGAGATCCGCGACGTCGTCCGCTACCAGGTGGCCACCCTCGACTACGGCGTAACAGCCCACCGCGCGGGGCTGGCGTGGTTCCGTGCCCTGGTGGTCGCCGAGGCGTGACAGTCGGCGCCCACTTCGCAAGGGTCTTGCGCGAGGGCTCCGACATGCCCGCCCTCAGCCCTTAGTCGATCTCGGGTACGCCTTTCCACACGTCACCGTAGGGCCCGCCAAGCGAAAGCCAATGCCTTGACCTCTGGTAGGGGCAGGTTCATCGTGTTGGTTGGGCCGGTTCGACGGGCCAGCCACCGTCCAGGCAGGAGGCACGAGATGGCCATGCTTACCGTCGCCGCCGTGCAGGCGTCGTACGTACTGATGGACCGCGAGGCCACGCTCTCGAAAGTGGAGGAACTGCTGGCCAGCCCCGAGGTCCGCGCCGCTGACCTGGTCGTCTTTCCGGAGGCCTTCGTGCCGGGCACGCCGATCTGGATCGACGGTCCGCCGATCTGGGACGGCGACGAGAAGTGGTTCGAGATGCTCGCCGACCAGGCAGTTGTGGTGCCGAGCGAGGCCACCAGACGGCTCGGTGCAGCGGCCAAGGAAGCGGGCGTCTACCTCGTCATTGGGATCGACGAGCGTGAGCCCACCGGCAGCACGATCTACAACACCCTTCTCTACTTCGACTCCAGCGGAGCCCTGATCGGCAAGCACCGCAAGCTGATGCCGACCGGCTCGGAGCGCACCGTGTGGGGGATGGGTGACGGGTCGACGCTCGAGACCTTCGCCACCCCGTTCGGCCGGATCGGCGGGCTGATCTGCTGGGAGAACTACATGCCGCTGGCCCGGTTCTTCCTCTACTCCCAGGGGGTGGACATCTGGGTGGCGCCGACCCTGGCGAGGGGCGACGGCTGGATAGCCACCATGCGACACATCGCCCGAGAGGGCCGTTGCTACGTGATCGGGGTGAACCCCGCCGTGCGTGTCGACCAGATCCCGGCGGACTTCCCCGACCGCGACCGGGTCTGGCGGATCGATCCCGACGACCCCGACTGGATGGAACCCGGCAACAGCGTGATCGTCGGCCCGAATGGGGAAATCCTCGCCGGTCCATCCCGACACGAGGAGACCGTCCTGGTCGCTGACCTGGACCTTGCCAAGGTGCTCTCGGCACGACGGCTGTTCGACCCGGTCGGTCACTACCACCGCCCGGACGTGTTCCGACTCGCCGTCGACACCGCCCCACGCCCGGCGGTCACCACCTTCTCCGGTCGCCTCACCGAAGGGCCCTGACGGGCCGCGTGACGGCTACGTCCCCGGAGCCTCGGTCAAGGCGCAGTGCGCAGAAGTAGGGGCGTGCCGACTTCAGCGCGAAGGGAGACAATGCTTCCACCCGCCAGACGGTCTTCTCGAGGACGTCGGAGATCTCGCACCTCGAGTCCGGGAGAGGAGCCCCGATGAGCACAGTCCCGCCTGGCGAGCGCGCAGCCGCATCCGCCCCTCGCGGCGGGCCCGGCCTGCTGGTCGCCTTCATCCTGGTGGGCGCGGCCGTCTCCGTGACCCTCGGGGTCTACGGCAGCCTGCACGTGCCAACCGGTGACGTGCTTCCCACGCTCGGTTTCCCGAGCCAGATGTCGATGAAGGTGACCCTTGCGAGCGCCGCGGCGGTGCTCGGCGTGCTCCAGGTCGTCACGGCGCTGCGCATGTACGGGCGATTCGGGCATGGGCCGGCCCCGCGCGTTGTGGCCATGACTCACCGAGTCTCGGGAGTCACGGCCGTTCTCGTCTCGCTGCCCGTCGCGTTCCACTGCCTCTGGTCGCTCGGCTTCGGCACCTACAGCACCCGGGTGCTCGTGCACTCCCTGCTCGGCTGCGCCCTCTACGGCGTCTTCGTCGCCAAGATGCTGACCCTACGCAGCCGCCGGGTGCCCGACTGGGCATTGCCGTGGCTCGGCGGGGCGCTCTTCACCGTCCTGGTCGTCGTGTGGCTCACCTCGGCGATGTGGTTCCTCACCGGCGGTACCCCGGACTACTAGCCCGGGGGTGCGATGACAAGGACGTCTGGTTCCGGGTGGCAGCGCGCCGGTGGGTGTGCCATCGCACTCTGCCTGCTCGGATGGGCTGCTGCCCCGGCGGTCCCGGCGGTCGCTGCTCCCGTCGACAGCTGGCAACCCATCGACGACGGCATTGTGTGGAGCGGTCCGACACTCACCCCGGTGCCGGCGGACGAGGTGGTTGGCTGCGCCGGTCAGCGCTCGAGATGGGACGGCGAACCCGGAAGCGTCACCCTGATTGTCCTGGAGTGTAAGGACGCGGGCACCGCGGCTGACGCCGTGAAGCAGATCGCCCGGGACCCGACGTTCTCCCCCATCGCTGACGCATCGCCCGTCCTCGGCGAGGACTTCGATGTCGTTCTGGGTACCGATTCCGGGGAACTCGCCCGTTACTGGTCCCAAGGCACCACCTATTTCGGGGTGGGCACAAGTTGCCGGCAGAACGACTGCGTTGCCGCGACCGCCAGGTACCAGGAAGAACTGTCGGCGCTGGTTGGCAGCCAGCCGAACCGGCTGTGGTCGACCCCGGTGACGGGTCCGGTCACCTCCCACCGACCCTCGGGCGGTCCATGGGTGTTGGTGAACGACGTTGTACTACCGTCCGCCCAGTTGCGGGTGACTGACTGCGCTGAGGCCGTACAACGGGAATGGCGCTCGGTGGGTCGGGTGTTCGCGATGGTGTCGATTGTCGACTGCGGAACCCCGGAGCTTGCCTTCCGGGCCTGGAGCGATCTGTGGGTGAGCATTTCGCCAAGGCCAGCCGACGGCGGTGTGCTCGGCCCAGGGATCGACGCTGCCGGCAACTGGGACCACGGCGACGGCAGGGTCGGGTTCGCGCGGGCGTGGGTTCAGGGGAGCCAGTACGTGTACGTTCACCGAATCTGCGAGGCGGCCGACTTGGTGGAGTGCGGCAAGGCGACGGCAGTAGACGCCGGCGCCATCGCTCCGCTGGTGGCGGGTGCACTTCGGACCGACAGTCGTGGCACCAACCTCGCTGTCCTCGTGTTGCTGATGCTGTTGGTCTTCCCGATCGTGACGACCGCGGTCGTGTTGATCGCCCGCGCCGTGTGGCGCAGATCGCAGGATGGCGGGTGGTCGGTGGTCCCTGCTCCTTCGAGCTTCATCGCGGTCGATGGGCGGGTGCGCCGCGCCCGGCTCTTGCGCTGGGCTCGGACGGCGGTCGTGGCGACCGTGGTGGTTGGCTGTTACGCCGGCGGCGTGTTCTGGGCAACCTCCTTGGGGAATCCCATCATCTTCGGGTTGTGGATGTTCGCGGCCCCGATCGTCCTGATCCCGCTCGTGAGCGGCCTGATCCGGGGGGTGTGGCCGTCGCACCCACTTGCCCGGGTCGCGCGCGGACCGCGGGGAGGTGCCACAGCGAGCTCCGTGGTTGGTGTTGGCCTGCGGGTCGGTGCCAGCGGGCTCGCCGTCCTGGCGCTGCTCGGCTATGTCGTCTGCACGGTGCTGCTCATGCTGGTCACCTACCAGACCCCCGACCTGACCGAGAAGAACGTCGCCGCCCTGTCGGCGTCGGGGAACCTGTTCGCGATCGCCTTCGGCAGCGTGCTCGGTCTTGTCGCCGAACTGGAACGGCGTGGACTGGTGCCGCTTCTGTTCCTGGCCGTGATCGCCGGGCCAATGACGGTCGCCTACCTTCTCGACCGGCTTGGGCAAAGGCTCGGCCAGCGGTCGCTGCAGGCGGTGCTTGCCGCGGACACCCGTCCCTACATCCTCTACCTGCGCGGCTTCGAGGAGGACGACTTGCGGATCACGCCGTCGCTGACTCGATCAAGCTTCCTGCAGTGGCTCACACCGTTCGGGCGTCCTCGCTTCGAAGAGGTGCTGGTGCGGTACCTGTCGCGGTTCGGACCCGTCATCGCGGTGTCCGGACAGCAGCAACGGGCTTTGCCGGAAATCGGCGCAGCCAAAGCGATCATCGCCGACGGCGAGTGGCAACGGCAGGTACACGCCTGGATGGGGGACGCCTTGGCCGTGGTGGTGGCCGCCACCCCTGCTCAGGTGCGAGACGGCCTGATGTGGGAACTCGTCCAACTCTCGGATGCCGAGCGCCGTCCGCGGATTCTTCTCGTCACCGCGCCCTGGCCGCGGGAGCAGCTGCGGGCCCGTTGGCGGGGCTTTCTCGAAACCACGACCGGGCTGCCATTGTTCGACAGCCTCGTCCAGGAGTCCTTTCCCGACGGTGTGCAGGTGATGACCTGGACGTCGGAGGACGGCTGGCGCGGGTACGGAGCGCGCCGGCGCTGGGACTGGAGCTATGCGGCGGCGCTGGTAGCCGCGGTCGAGGACGCCGCCGAGGCGTGGAACCGGGACCGGGTCGCCGACAGCGGCCGGCAGATCGAGCCCGACACGCTGCCGAGCCGAAGCGCCGGCGCGGGACCCGACGATGCGTCCTGAGGCGACCTCGTTTCAGGTCCGCCTGCGGCTTTGACCTTGGTTGCTCCCGCAGCCGCCATAATCAACACCATGCGGATCTCGGCACGAGCGGAATACGCCGTTCTCGCCGCCACCGTCCTGGCGCAGGCGTGGGGTCGAGGCCTGGTTTCCGCCGAGGAGATCGCTGCCACCCAGCGGATGCCCATCGGCTTCCTCGAAGGGATCCTGACCACGCTCCGCAAGGCGGGACTGCTGACCAGCCGCCGAGGAAGCGCGGGTGGATTCGCCCTCTCCCGGCCGCCGGACGAGATCAGCGTCGGGGACGTCATCAGGGCAGTGGAGGGGCCGTTGATGTACGTCCGCGACACCAGGCCTTCGGCAAAGGCCTACCCGGACGGCCCGCAGGTGCTGGTCGGGCTCTGGATCGCCTTGCGGGCCAGCGTCCGCGGCGTCCTGGATGGCACGACCCTTCAGGACCTTGTCGACGGGGTGCTTCCCGAGGAGGTCCGGCGGTTGGCTGAGAACCCGGATTCCTGGTCCGAGAAGTCCTGATCACCGAGACATCGACCGGTCGGCCCAGCATCCGCTAGACTCCTTGTGGATTTACTAGTAATCCAGTTGGAAAAGGAGAAATCTTGCCCACCCTCATTCTGCTCGCGCTGGTCGGACTGGCCGCCCAGTTGGTGGACGGCTCGCTCGGCATGGCCTACGGCGTGACCTCGACCACGCTGCTCCTGGCGATCGGCGCCAACCCGGCGGCTGCGAGCGCTTCGGTGCACCTGGCCGAGATTGGCACGACGTTGGCTTCGGGAGTCTCGCACTGGCGCTTCGGGAACGTGGACTGGCGGGTGGTCATCCGAATCGGGGTTCCCGGAGCCATTGGCGCATTCGCCGGTGCCACCGTCCTGTCCAACCTGTCCACGGACGCGGCCAAGCCGCTGATGAGCGGCATCCTGCTCGTGCTGGGGCTCTACGTGCTCTTGCGCTTCACCTTCCGAGCCTTGCCGTCGTTCGACGGACGACGGAAACTCGGACTCAGGTTCCTAGCGCCGGTCGGCCTGCTGGGCGGCTTCCTCGATGCGACCGGTGGCGGCGGCTGGGGCCCGGTGGGCACGCCGGCGTTGCTGGCCAGTGGCCGGATGGAGCCCCGCAAGGTCGTTGGGTCCATCGACGCAAGCGAGTTCCTGGTCTCCGTGGCGGCCAGCGCCGGCTTCCTGCTCGCGCTCGGCAGCGGGGCTTTCGACCTGGCCTGGGTGCTGGCTCTGCTGACGGGTGGCGTGGTCGCCGCACCGATCGCTGCCTGGCTGGTGCGGCGGGTGCCGCCGCGACTGCTCGGCTCACTGGTGGGCGGCGTGATCGTGTTCACCAACACGCGCACCCTGCTGGTGCTCGCCGATGTCGGTGACGCCGCCGGCTTTGTCCTCGTCGGCGTCGCGCTCCTGTGGGCTGGCGCGGTGACGATCTCGGCCCGTGCCCATCGCCGCGAACGATTGGTGCCAGCCGAGGCTGAGCGTGACGACGACCTGATCGACGCCTAGCCGGGCCGGGAAGCGCCGGCTGTAGCGGTGAGGTCTCCGGTCAACCGGGCCAACCGTTGCGTCGTCACTTCCGCCTACCTCCGCACCTGGACCCGGTCACGGGTCGCACCGAAGACCGAAGCCCGGGAATGGGAAGATGCCTCAGTGACGGGTCTCCTGGTGGCGGGCACCTCCTCGGACGCGGGCAAGTCGCTCATCGTGGCCGGCCTGTGCCGCGCCTGGGCGCGGCAGGGCATCAAGGTGGCGCCGTTCAAGGCCCAGAACATGTCCAACAACTCGATGGTCTGCCCGGACGGCTCCGAGATCGGCCGTGCCCAGTACCTGCAGGCGATCGCTGCCGGGGTGGAGCCGTCGGCGGTGCACAACCCGGTACTGCTGAAGCCGGCCACGGACCGGCGGGCTTTCATCGTGCTGCGCGGCCAGCCGGGCGGCACCCTGGAGGCCGGGGAGTACGCCAGCGGCCGCACCCGGCTGGCGGAGGCCGCGTTCGAGGCGTATCGCGAGCTGGCGTCCAGTTACGACCTGGTGGTGTGCGAAGGGGCCGGTTCGCCGGCCGAGATCAACCTTCGCAAGGGCGACTACGTGAACCTCGGCCTGGCCAGGGAGTTCGGCCTGCCGATCATTCTCGTCGGCGACATCGATCGCGGCGGGGTCCTGGCCTCGATCTACGGCCACTGGGGAATCCTGGACGACCCGGACCGCGCCACCCTCGGCGGCTACCTGATCAACAAGTTCCGCGGCGACCAGTCCGTGCTGGACCCGGGGCTCGAGGAGCTCACCGCACGGACGGGCCTTCGCTGCTTCGGCGTGATGCCCTGGCTGAGCCAGGTTTGGCTCGACAGTGAGGACGCCCTCGCGTTCGCGAACTGGCCCCGGCTGCCTGGTCGTGCTGGAACCCTGCGGGTCGCCGCGATCAGGTTCCCGCGCATCTCGAACGCCACCGACCTGGACGCCCTGGCCGCAGAACCCGGCCTCGACGTGTTCGTGACAGCCAGCCCGCAGGACATCACCTCCGCCGACCTGGTGGTGCTGCCAGGCAGCCGCTCGACCCTTGCCGACCTGGCCTGGCTGCGAGAGCTCGGCCTGGCCGAGGCCCTGGTGCGACGGGCCCGTGCCGGCGGCCCGATCCTTGGCATCTGCGGCGGCTACCAGATGCTCACCGAGACGATCGACGACCCGGTCGAGTCCCGGCTGGGCACCGCGGCCGGCCTCGGCCTGCTGCCGGCACGGGTCCGGTTCAGCGAGGAGAAGATCCTCGGGCGCCCGACGGGGTCATGGCGGGACAACCCGGTGGTCGGCTACGAGATCCACCATGGCGTGGTCGAGACGGCCGGCGGCGAGCCCTTCCTCGACGGCGTCCGGGTCGGCAACACGTGGGGCACGATCTGGCACGGAGCCTTCGAGAACGACGCCTTCCGGCGCGCCTGGCTGACCGAGCTGGCCGGCTCCGTTGGTTCCACCTGGCAGCCGGCCGAAGGCGCGCCCGGCTTCGCCGAGCGCCGCCAGCTCATGCTCGACAGCCTCGCCGACGCCCTCGAACAGAACGTGGACCTGCCAGCACTGCTGGCCCTCACCGGCCACCACTGACCGACCCAGGGCCGCGGCCCCGAGACGGCGCCGGCCGGGCGTTCGATCAGGCCAGCAGGAACGTGAGAGTTTCGTCCACCGGTTCGGAGTCGACGAGATGGTAGTCGTCCAGGAGGAGGACCAGACCGGGCGGGAGCGTCGTGATCTCGTTGAGCAGAGACGTCAGCATCGTCTCAGGTCACCTCCGCCGACCTAGGCGGCTGCCCAGCCGAGCCGCCGCGCCACCACATCGGCGGCTGGGGACGGGAACTCGGGCCAGCCGGGCTCGAGCACGTCGCGGGCCAGCCGGAACAGCGCCAACGCTGCGGCCTCCGCGGGACGGTCCACCGCCGCGCCGAGGCGCTCCCCGAGACTGGGGTAGGCGGCCTCGAAGCGACGCAGCGGATCGAAGGCGTTGGGTTCGGCGACCTCGGGCGGCTGCACCCGGCCCCGCAGGGCGGCCGCCAGCGCGCCCAACGCGTGGCAGCGGATGTGCAGGCCACCGGCCAGCACCTCGCCGCGGCGCACCCGACCGACGCCGATCAACACCTTGGCCAGGAACAGCCGGATGGAGTTGGCGGCGTCCGGCTCGGCGGGCGGGAGGCCCAGCCGCAGGTCGGCGCCCCCGAGCAACACCTCACAGGTGGGGTCGGTCACCTCCCAGGGAGGACCGGCGCCGAACTCGAGCAGGGTGCCGTCTGCGTACAGCGCGACCCCGCCGCTGTCGTGCTCCCGGGCGGTCAGTACCAGCTCGTCCGGTCGCGGAAGGAAGGCCCACTCGGCGCCCACGCGATCGGCGTCCCCGGGCGCAGCGAACACCGCGAAGTCGAGGTCCGACCATTCGTCCCGCCGGGCCGCCCCGGCTGAAGCGGTCGAGCCGAAGACCGCGAGCGTGGTGACCCCCGGTGTCGCGCGACAGCTGGCCACCAGTTCGGCAAGGAACGACCCGGTGTCCACGCTCAGCCCCGGAAGCTCGGCGCCAACCGGGCCCAGGCCGCTGCGCGGCAGTACACCGGCACCACCTCCAGCGGAACCTCCTGCGTCACCTCCGCGCCGCCGGTCACCGGCCGCCCGGTCCATACGTCCACCCAGTCACCCTCAGGCAGCCAGGTCGTCCAGCTGGTGGCGCCGGGCTCGGTCACCGGGTGCACCAGCAGGTCGTCGCCGCACATGAACTCGGCGGGATGCGTCCACGCGGACGCCTCGCCGGGCCAGTCGAAGAAGAGCCCGCGCAGGAAGGGGCGGTCAGTGGTGACCGCGGTCCGCGCGGACTCGGCCAGGTAGCCGAGCAGCCGCTCGCGCAGCTGTGCGAAGCGGCGGAACACCGGCATCACCTGGTCGCTGGCCGTGACCTCGGCGACGTTCCATGGGGTGCGGTCGCGCAGGGGGCGGCGGTGGTGGTTGAACTCGGAGTGGTACTGCATCACCGGCAGGAAGGTGGAGGCTGCGGTGGCGCGCAGGTACAGCTCCGCGTCCGGGACCGGTCCGGAGAACCCGGCGATGTCCCAGCCCCAGTAAACGATGCCGCACGCCGCGGCGCTGATGCCCGCGTTCAGCGAGTGCCGGAAGGCCGCCCAGGTCGAGTTCTCGTCCCCGGCCCAATACAGGCCGTGGGCCTGCGAGCCGGTGAACCCGGCACGGGAGAAGGTGACCGGCGCCTTGCCCTCCGAGCGGAGCAGTTCACCGTAGGCCGCGGCGTACTCGACCGGGTAGCGGTTGTTGCCGCTGTCCCCCCGGCTGCCGTCGGCGTACCGCAGGTCCCGGCCCCAGGCGTGTTCGCCGCCGTCGGTCTTGAACCCGTCCACACCGAGGTCGCGCACCAGCCAGCGGCGTTTGTCGAGCCACCAGGACCGCGCCTCCGGGTTGGTGAAGTCGGGCATCAGGGCTCTCGGGAACCACCAGCCGCGGTTGTGGTAGGGCTTGCCGTCGGCCTCCCGCACGGCGTAGCCACGATCGGCCATCACCTGGGCGTCGGCCGTCGCCTCGCTGCCAAGGCCGGTATCGGTGGAATGCAGGGGCACCTGCCACAACACCAGGCGGATGCCGGCCTCATGCAGCCGTCGGATCATGCCGGCCGGGTCGGGCCAGGCGCCGTCTGCGGGGTAGGTGAAGTCGGCTGCCTTGTGTGCCGAGCCGTCGGTGAGCGGGGTGTAGTGGGCATCGCGCCAGAGGCTGAAGCCCTCCTCGTCCGACCAGGCCTCGACCACCACTACCCCGAGCGGGAAGCCTTCCGCGGCGTGCCGAGCGACCTGGGCCTCCACCACCGCCTGGGTGTTCCACTCGTTGCTCGACGCCCACAGCCGCAGCACCCATTCCGGCTGCTCCTCCGCGCGTCCGACCTCGTCCAGGAATGCGCCGAGCACCGCAGTGGGATCGCCAACGTAGATGGCCACGTCGACGCCCGGACGCTCCCGTCCGAGATCCACCTCGACCACAAGCCGGTCGGCGGATGTGGCCCCGACGTCGAACCACACCCGACGGGAGGTGCGGACGTGGAAGCCCCAGCAGCTGCCGTCGGCGCCGATCACGTGGGCGAACGGCATCGGCAGGTAGGTGCGGCCGAGCGCGCCCTGGGACTTGTACTGCTCGAACACGACCGAGTCGGGCCGGCGGCCAATCTGGTCCACCGAGTCGAACCGCTCGCCGAAGCCCACCACGTGGTCTCCCGGCCGCAGGCGCATGGCGAACCGCAACCGGTGGGTGGTGGCGGTGGACGCGAGCACGACCACCGAGTCGGGCACCAGCCGATCGCCGGCGCCGGTGACCAGATCGGCCGCAGCCTGGGCCCAGCGGGCCGGGGCCAGCTCGTACCAGCCGCTGGCGACGGAGCCATCGACCACGAACCGGTAGCGGCCGGCCCGGTCGCCCAGCGGAGCCAGGTCGCACCGCCAGCCCCCGTCGCCTCCCAGGGATTCCGCCTGGGCCTCCCCCAGGTGTCCATCGCCGCCGACCAGGGCTGCGAGGTCGCCGGCGTCGGGTTCGGCCGCGACGAGCTGGTGATGCTCGGTGCCCCCGTCCGCCCATTCGATCTCGACCGAGACCGCGGCGGCCTCCGGGCCGGTCACCACGCCGAGCCGCAATGGCGCCCCGACCAGGGGGACGGAGGGCACCAGCTGGTCGAGAGAGGTGGCGTAAGGGTGCTCGGCGCCGAGCGGGCGGTGGATGGGCTGCGGGTGGAGCTGCGATCCGGTGTTCATGGCTACCTTCAGGGACAGGGCACCGGGCCGGGACCGGAGTACCGGCCCGGTGCTGGGTTGGTGGGTTACTGGATCAGCGCGTTGATCGTCGTCTCGGCGTCGGCCAGCGCCTTGTCGACCGGCTTTCGCCCGGCCGCGGCTGCGGTGAGCTCCTTGGCGATGGCGTCCTGCATCTCCTGCTGGGAGACGATGACCGGCGGCAGCACCGTCTGGTTCAGCGAATCGAAGACCGCCTGCCGGTTGGCGGGCTTGCCCTTGGTGAGGTAGCTGGACAGCTTCGCCTGGTCCGCGATCGGCGGCAGTTCCCAGGACGAGGCCAGCCGGGTCTCCACCATCGCGTCGGAGGAGGTGAGGAAGCTGATCCACTTCTGCGCAGCTTCAGGGTTGCTGCTCTTCGAGTTCACCACGGCGGCGTTGGTGAACATCGCCGACGCCTTGGTGGCGTCACCGGGCTCCACCACGATGTCCCAGTCGAACTTGGCATCCTTCAGACCGTCGAACATCCAGATGCCGGAATGCCACATGGCCAGCTTGCCGTCACTGAACAGCTTGGTGTCGAAGTCCGGGGTGCCGGCGCCGTCGGCTTCGGTCGGCATCACCTTGCCGGGCTTGCCGATCAGCCAGTTGGCGGCCCGGATGCCGGCCGGGGAGTTGAACGCCGTGGTCTTTCCGTCGGGGCTGAGGAAGGAACCGCCGGCCTGTGCCAGCGCCTTGTAGAACTCGTGGAAGCTGACCGGCTGGTAGTCGCCCCAGACCTTCTTGCCCTTGGTGAGCTTCTTGGCGGCTGCTTCCTCTTCGGCCCAGGTCCAGTCGTTGGTCGGTAGGTCCACGCCGGCGGCCTTGAAGAGGTCGGCGTTGTAGAACAGCACCACGTCGCTGAACGACTCCGGTAGGCCGTACTGCCTGCCGTCGGACTGGAAGGCCTTGAACAGCGACTCCTTGTAGACCGAGCCGTCGACGCCGGACAGCTCGGCCAGCGCGCCGTTGGCAGCGTAGGTGACGAAGTTCTCGTAGTTCAGCTCGAAGGAGTCCCCGGCGGTGCCGCCCGCGACCGCCGTCTGCAGCTTGGTGAAGTAGTCGGCGTAGGGCAGGGTCTCGATCTTCACGGTGATGCCCGGGTTGGCCGCAGTGAAGGCCTTGGAGATCGCCTCAAGATCGGCCTCGTGGCCGCCATTGGCCCCGAAGTTCATGTAGGTGATGACCACCGGGGCGGTCGAGCCGGAGACGGCGGTCTCGGCCGGCTTTGTGGCCGAGCCCTGCGCACAGGCGGTGAGGGCGAGCAGGGCGGTTGCGGCAACTGCCACCAACCGGATCGGACGTGCGAACATTCGTCGCGCCTTTCTGTTGATTACTTCAGACCGGTGTGGGCCACACCGGCGATGACGTGGCGCTGGGCGAGCAGATAGACCAGCGCGATCGGGAGGATGGCGACCACCGAGCCCGCCATCACGACGTCCCACTCGGTGGTGAACTGCCCCTGCAGGGCGGCCAGGCCAAGGGGCAGGGTCTGGAACTCCGGCGAGCGGATCACCACCAGGGGCCACAGGAAGCTGTTCCAGCTGGCCATGAAGGCGAAGATGCCGACGGTGGACAAGGCAGGCCGGATCAGCGGCAGGATGATCTGGAAGAAGATCCGCAGGTGCCCGGCGCCGTCGATGGTGGCGGCCTCGTCGAGGTCGCGCGGCACCTCCTGGATGGCCTGGCGGAGCAGGAAGACGCCGAAGGCGGAGGCAGCGGTGGGCGCGATCAGGGCGAACATGGTGTCGTGCAGGTTCCAGTCGCGGAACTGGATGAACAGCGGCACGATCAGCACCTGCAGCGGGATCATCATCGTGGCCAGGTAGACGGCGAAGACCGCCGGCTTGAGCTGGAAGTCCAATCGGGCGAACGCGTATCCGGCCATCGAGCCGGTGATCAGTTGGAGAGCGGTCGACGCCAGTGCGACCAGCACCGAGTTGGCGATGATCCGGGCCATCGGCAAGGTCTCGAAGAGCTGCCGGTAGGCGGCCAGAGTCGGGTCGGCGACGACCAGGCTGGGTCCGCCGGCGAGGCTGCCGCCGGGGGTGATCGAGGTGATCACCGTCCAGATGAACGGGAACATCATCGCCAGCGCGCCGACTGCCAGCGCCAGCGTGATCGCGAGCTTCGACCGGCTACGCATAGTGCACCCACCGCTTCTGCCCCCGCAGCTGCAGCAACGTGATGAACAGGATCACTGCGAACAGCAGCCAGGACAGCGCCGCCGCCTCCCCCGCGCGCCCGTAACGGAAGGTGAGGTCGTAGATCTGGCCGACCACGACCTGGGAGGAGCCCTGGGGGCCGCCCCTGGTCATCACGTACACCTGGTCGAACACCTGGAAGCCGTTGATCAGCGAGATCACAACCACGAAGAAGGTGGACGGGGTGAGTAGCGGCAGGGTGATGTGGCGGAAGAGCCGCCAGGCCGAGGCGCCGTCGATGCGGGCGGCCTCGTAGAGGTCGGCTGGGATCGCCTGCAGCCCGGCCAGCAGGATGACCATCACGAAGCCGAGGTCCTTCCAGGCGGAGGCGAGCACCACCGAGGCCATCGCCCAGTTCGGATCCGTCCACCAACCGGGCTGGGGAAGGCCGAGGGTGCCCAGGACGGTGTTGACCAGCCCGTCAGCCGGGTTCAGCAGCCACTTCCAGACGAGGGCGACGACCACCCAGCTGGTGATCACCGGCAGGAAGTAGGTGGCACGGAAGAACGCCCGGGCCGGGATGCGGGCGTTGAGCGCCAGGGCCAGGACGAGACCGCCGACAAGTACCAGGGGCAGGTAGCCGAGGACGTAGGTCAACGTGTTCCAGAACACGTCCCTGGTGGTCGGCGAGGCGAGCAGTTTGGCGTAGTTCGCCAGCCCGACGAATTCCGGCGCCGAGATCAGGTTCCACGACTGCAGGCTGATCTGGATCGAGGAGACCATCGGGCCCAGGGTGAACAGGACCAGCGGAATCGCACTCGGGGCCAGGAAGAAGACCGCCCATCCGGCCTGCCTGCGCTTCTTCATCTGGATCCTCGGCGGTCTGTGGAAGCGTCCGTTGCTTCCAAACTTTATTAACTATGAAACTAACTTGGTGCAGCCCGCATGTCAAGGGTGCACGGCGGGGTTGGGGGGACTATGTTTCAATCGCAAGAAAGGGGTGGCGGTGGCGTCACGAAGCGTGGGCGACCTGTCCGCGGCGCTGATCGGGCTGATCGGCACCCGCGGGTCGATGTCACGCGCAGACGCGGCCCGGCTGCTCGCGGTGTCGCCCGCCCGCGTCACCCAGGCGACCCGGACCCTGCTCGAAGCGGGAGTCCTCACGGAGGTGGGTACCTCCCCGTCCGAAGGCGGACGGCCGGCGATCCTGCTGGACATCACCACCGGCCGGCGACGCGCGCTCGGGGTGAAGGTCACGCCGAACCACCTCACCTTCGCCCGCGTTGACCTGGCCGGCGATCCCGACCGGTCGATCAGCGTGGACCTGCCAATGGTGGCACCCGACGCCCTTGAACGCATCGTGGACACCATCGCCACCGAGGTGCGCGGCAGCGCGGCCGAACTGCTCGGCATCGGGCTGGCCCTGCCGGGTTCGCTGGACGCCGGTGACGGCCTGGTGAGCAGCGCGGTCCTTGGCTGGCACCGGGTCGCACTGCCGGCGATGCTGACCCGGGCCACCGGCCTGCCCGTGTTCGTTGAGAACGACGTGAACGCGCTCGCGATCGCTGCCCGGCTGTACGACGACCGCCTCGCAGAGGACTTCGCCCTCGTGACCATCGGCTTCGGCATCGGCTGCGCCTTCACGATGGGCGCCCAGATCTACCGGGGCGCGCACGGCGGCGCCGGCGAGCTCGGGCACGTCCTGATCGACCCGGATGGCGACCCCTGCGCCTGCGGCCTCCGCGGCTGCCTGGAGACCCTGATCGGCGACAACGCCCTGACCGCAAGGGCGGTGCGGTCCGGAGTGCTCCCCGCCGGTGCGACCAAGGACCAGTTGAACGCGGCCGCGACCGCCGGCGACGAACGGGCGCTCGAGTTGTTCACCTGGGCGGGCGAACAACTCGGCCACGCCTTGGCGTCCCTGGTCCACGTACTCGACCCTTCGCTGCTGGTGATCTCCGGAGAGGGGGTCGACGTGTGGCGGTTCTGGGAGCAGGGCTTCTCCCGGGCCTTGCGGGAGCACCTGCCCCGCTATCGGCGGGACCTGCCGATCGTGATCCGCGAATGGGGTGAGGACACCTGGGCCCGGGGTGCGGCTGCCCTGGTGTTCGCCTCGCCGTTCGACCGGGTGGGCAGTTCGTCCTCCCGGCGTCAGGTGCGCGCAATGCTGCGCGAGGGCTCCTAGCGGAGGGTGTCGCGTTGTACGCCGCGGCCTGGTCGCCGGCAACCTTGCCGGCGAACTCTTCGAGCCTGGCGAAGTCGAGGAGGATCCGTGGAGGAACCCGGAGCCAGCATCGGCGGATGGACGGAAGGAACGACATGGATCACCTCGGCACCGTGCTGACGCTCTGGGCGCACCCCGACGACGAGACCTACCTCGTCGGGGGGCTCTCTGCCCAGCTGACCGACGCCGGCCATCGCGTCGTCTGCGTCACTGCGACGCGGGGAGAGGCCGGCGTTTCAAGCGACCCGGCGTGCCTTGAGCGGCTTGCCCAGGTGCGGACGGCCGAGCTCGACGAGGACTTCGGCGTGTTCGAGCTCGGCCGGCCAAGGGTCTGCGCCGACGACGAGCTCGACCTGCTGCTCGAACTCGACGGGGCGACGCTGGACCGCAAGGTCGCAGCGCTGCTGCAGCAGGTATCGCAGACGGCGGGGCTGGTCGAGGCGGTCGGACTGGAACGGTTCCGGGCCTGGGTCGCCAGCGAGAGCTTCGCCGAACCCCAACCCGGATGACGGTACTGCCGGGTCGCGGCACGTAGCTTCTCAGCGGATCGGTGGTTGCGCACCGCGAGCGACCTCGCCACTCAGTCGAGACAGAACTCGTTGCCCTCGATGTCCTGCATCACCAGGCACGACTCGTCGCCGTCACCGGCAGGCAGCAGTCGCAGGCGTACTGCGCCGAGTGCAGGTTCAGCGCAGTCGAAGGTGACTTGGATCTGCTTGACCGAGGCCATCGGCCAGTCATAGGGCGCGCCCAGACGCCGGCAGCCGGGCCGCCGCCGCGATCCCCTCAAGGCTGCCCGGTCAGGCCCCGGACGCGATGGCCAGGAACATGAAGATGACGAAGTCGATCGAGAAGTGGAGCGCCACCGGCCACGCAAGGCCGCGGGTCTCGATCATCGCCCGTCCCAGGAGCAGCGCGACCCCGCCGGTCGCCACGAGGCCCATCGGGCCTGACGGGATACCGCCGTAGAAGTGGCCGATCCCGAAGAACACGGCGAGCACTACCACGCCCGCACCAGGCCCGATCGCTCGCTGAAGCATCGACAAGGGACCGGCACGGAATGCCGTCTCCTCCCAGACCGCGTTCAGGAACGCCGCGATCGCTCCGATCGCGATCGCCGGCAGGGATGCGCCGAGGTCGAAGGTGGCAGGGAGGATCGGGAACCCGAACCACACCATCAGCGCGACCAGGAACAGCAAGGCGATCGACCCGAACCGACCCCAGCGAAGGTAGGTCCCATTCCTTCGCCGCGTCCGCGTTTCGGCGTTCAGGTCGCCGACGCGCGCGAACAACTCCAGCCTCGATGCACCGAGCAGCTTCGCCCACCCGAGAACGAGCAACCCGAGCACGGCGTACAGGGCTCGGGTGGCGAGCAAGGCGACCATCGGCGCCGTGGATTCGGGGACGAGGACCTGCCACAGCGACGACTCCAGCAGCGCCGGCAGGAGGACGATCAGCAGGTTGACCGCGACCATCACCGCGAGGAAGCGTTCCAGCTTGCGAAGCACCGGAATAGCCCTCGCTGCCGCCCAGAGGCCAACCGTCAGCCCGACGCTGGCCCACCCCATCCACGGCACGTCGAGGCTCAGCAGTTCGCGCGCGACGATCTCTGGGAACCGGCTGATCAGCAGCGTCGCGCACAGCGCGATCACGACCTGTGACCGGCCGACGGTCGGATCCAGCCACGGCGGCGCCTCGGTGTGCGCCGCCGGCTCCTTGGCCTCCTCGCCACCGCCAGTCATCGACAAGGTCTCTCCCTCCAGCGGCCCCGATGGCGCTCAGGTGCCCAGGGTCGATTGGCTGCTAACTCGGGGACTTGTGACCACCTTCGAGACCGCGCGCCACGATCTCAAGTTCGCGTACCGCGTCGATCAGGGCGTCGAACGTGAGCCGGGTCTGGGTGGCGATCGCCCTCACCGGTTCATCCGCAGCCAAGAGGGCTTCGACTTCTTGGTCAATCTCGACCAGTCGGGCGTCCAGCCCGGTGGTGATGGGAAGCGCCGTCTCGCTCATGATGACTCCTCTACTGGTAGCCGGCGGGAATGATTCCCTACCTCCACGGTAGGTCCTTCGGCACCGTTCGGGAGCCTGTCGCCGCATCAACTTCAGTGGCCGTCCAGGCGAGCCTCGCGGCGTCCGAGTGTCGTACCGCCGACCGAGCCGAACGACAGCTCAGCGCCGGTCAGCGTCAGCTGTCCCTGGTCACTGGGTTCGCGAGTGTGACCCAGGCAGCGATCTGGGTTCGTGAGGCGAACCCGAGCTTGTCCATGATGTTGCGGACATGGTTCTCGACGGTTCGTTCGGAGATGAACATTCGGCTTCCGATCCTCCGGTTGCTGAGTCCCTGCGCGATCAGACGGGCGACCTCGGTTTCGCGTCTGGCGAGCGGAGCCAGCCTGGGCGGGTCGTCTGGTGGCTCTTGTTGGCTGGATGCGCCTTAGGGCGAGGGCGAGGGCGTTCGGCCTGCTCATCGCGGCACCGGCTCTGAACTCTGCGTCGTAGGACGGTCCACCCAGCTGGGCTCGGAGGTGGCCTTTGCGGTCTTCCAGCAGCGGTGCCAGGACCGGGTTGACCTTGGCGCCGGTCTCGGCTCCGGAGCCTTTCGGTGGCGCCGAAGAGTCGGGCGGCGCGAGCGTGGTCGCCACTGGCTGCCGCCTGAACGCCGAGGGCGCCGACCAGATGGAACTGGGTCACGCGGTCGTCGATGCGGTCGGCGATCTGAAGTGCCTCGGTGAGGTGGGCGGTGGGATCCTTGTCACCGGTCAGCAGAGCGGCGAATCCCTGGTTCATCAGCCAGATCTCGAGGGTGTACAGGTCACCGGCTGCCCGGCTGAGCGCTTCGGCCTCGGAGGAGGCGGTCCGGAAGGTTTCGAGATCACCGCTGAAGAATCCGTTCATCGCCTCGGCCTGGAGCGACGCCAGCATCGGCCTCGGCATCGTTGAGTTCGTCGGCTGCCGCCCGTGCCTCGTCGCAGCAGCCGTTGCCCGGACGCGTGATCACCGGCCATGTTCGCGGCAACCGATGCCATCGCCAGCATCTCGGCGAGCTGGCGTGACGTTCCGGCTGCTCGCTCTGCGTCTGCCGCTCGCTCGAGTTCCGGCCTGGCGGTTGTCGGGTTCGGCCTGCAGGACGGCTAGGAACCCCCGCAGGAAGTGGGCGCCGGGGTTCGTCCTTGGGCCGTCGTGGGGCCGGCGTCGAGGAACAGGTCGAGCCAGCGCTGTCCCTTCAGTGGTGGCCCGCGTGACCCAGTACCACACCAGGGAACCGACGAGTTGGAGACCCTGCTCGTGGTCGCCCGTCGGACCGGCAGGCGGTGCAGGACCGCCCGGATGTTGTCGATCTCGAGGTCGAGCCCACTCCAGCCACTCGACCGAGGTGGAACCGCGCCCCGTTTGCGGCTTCCCGGCACCGCGAGACGTAGTAGTCCCCGAAGTCCCGTCTGGGCGGTTTCCTCCTCGCCCGCGTCTCGCAGCTTCTCCGCCGCGTACTCGCGGGTCGTCTCGTGCAGCCGGAAGCTGGCGACCGGCCCGACGTCCTCCTTCAGCAGCAGTGACTTGTCGACCAGCGAGGACAGCGAGTCCAGACACGGGCGGCGGTGCCGGCGTCGCTGGCACAGATCGCCTCGACGTCCTCGAGAGTGAAGCGGCCGGCGAACAACGACAAGTCGCCGAAGCACCGTCTGTGGTCCGGCCGGGAGGAGCTCATAGCTCCAGTCGAGCGTCGTGCGGAGCGTCTGGTGGCGGGGCAGGGCGACCCGGTTTCCGCCCGTGAGCAGCGCCGAACCGGTCGTCGAGATGGGCCAGGATCTGCTGCACGCTGAGGACACGGGTCCGGACCGCAGCCAGTTCGAGGGCCAGTGGCAGCCCGTCCAGCCGTCGGCACAGACCGACGACGGCGGAACGGTTGTCCGCGGTCAGTTCGAACGCCCCGGACGCGCTGGCCGCGCGCTGGATGAACAGCGACACCGCCTCGTTCTGGCCAAGCAGCTCGAGCGGCTCGGCGTCGTCGGCGAATGGCAGTTCCAGCGGCGGGACGGGCAGCACCTGCTCCCCGGGCACCGACAGTGGTTCCCGGCTCGTGGCAAGCACCCTCACCTGCGGTGCGGCCTCCACGATCGCGGTGGCCAGCCCGGCTGCGGCGTCGAGCAGGTGCTCGCAGTTGTCCAGCACCAGCAGGAGCTCCTTGTCGGCCAGGAAGGACAGGAGCAGGGCCAGCGCCCCGCCGGGTGCCTGGTCGCGCAGGGCGAGGGCTGCTGGCTGCGGCGTTGGTGCACGAGTGCGGGATCGCGCACCTCGGCCAGCTCGACCAGCCAGGCGCCGTCGGCGAATCCCCGGGCGAGATCGGTAGCGGCCCGGACAGCGAGGCGGGTCTTCCCCACACCGCCCGGCCCGACGAGGCTGACGATCCGTGCCGACGGCCAGCTTCGACCGGAGCTCCGCCAGCTTCGTGGCGGCGACCCACGAAACTGCTGGTCTCCGCAGCCAGGTTGCCCGGCGCCCGCGCCGTCCGCGTCATGGCAACAGGTAACCACCCCGGGAGGTCAGTGCTCAACGCCGCGCGGGATTAGGTGCTGGATGCGTGTTTCCCCGGGTGCCGCGGACCACGCGGCCGTTCCTAGGTTGGAGGCATGAGCGAGAAGCTGGAGAGCCGGACCGTCGAGGTGAGCTGCGTCGGCCGGCCACCAATCGAACGGGTCGCTCGCGCGTCCGGGGTCAGCGACGTGCGGGTCGACGGATTCGTCCTGCAATGCCGCGTCACGGGCAGCGTCCAGCCCTTCCTCGAGGCGCTGCACGGCTCCGAGGTCCTCAGCCTCACCACCAGGGATGATCCGGCATCCACCCAACCCCCGGCCGACAGCGACGGCCGGCTCACCAGGAGGACCACACCGATGAGTCCGTACCTCGTCAATGCCCGCGTCGCCGGCGGCATTGTTCATCGCCGCCACCGCGGCCATCCCTGATCGACGCCGCGCTGCTCCAGCCGCTGCTCGACGCTCCCGACTACCTCACCGCGATCTCGCTCGACCCCGGCCGCGTCACCGCGGGCGCCTTCTTCCAGATCCTCGCCGGGCTGTCGTGTCTCGGCATCGCGGTGGCGCTGTATCCCGTGCTCCGTCGGTCACGCCGAGGCGTCCTCGCTCGGAGCCGTCGGCCTTGCGCACCGTCGAAGGCGCTCATGTACATCGTCTCCGCCCTCGGCGCCCTGCTCCTGGTCGCTCTCAGCCAGTCCGGCGACGGTGCGCGCCCACGTCGACCGCCACGCTGACCGGGGCGCTGCTGCTCGCCCTGCGCAGCCGCGCCAGCGTCGATCGGCATCCTCGCCTTCTACCTCGGCGCCAGCCTGTACTACTACGTCGTGATGGCGCGCTCCCGGGTGGTCCCGCGCTGGCTGTCGCTGTGGGGTCTGGCCGGCACGACGCTCGGCCTCATCGCGGCCGTCGCCGTCTTCTTCGGCGCGATCACCCTGTTCTCACCGATCCAGATCGCCCTCAACATCCCGATCGTCATCAACGAGATGGTGCTCGCCGGCTGGCTCCTCATCAAGGGATTCGACACCACCCCGTCCAACCATCCAGCAGGCGACCCCGGTCCACCCGGCCGCCTCCCGCCCGTAACGCCGTGATCGAGGACCCAATGCCCACCAAGCCAACCATGCGCGCCGTCCATGCCGACCGGTACGGGCCGCCCGAGGTACTTCACATCCGCCAGATGCCGGTACCCAGCCCTAAGCCGAACGAGGTCCGCGTCCGGATCCAGGCCAGCGCCGTCACCGCCAGCGACATCTTCATCCGCTCAGCCCAGGTGACCCCGCGACTCCAGATCCCGTTCCGGCTGATGATGGGCATCACCAAGCCACGCCCGCAGATCCTCGGATTCGTATTCTCCGGAACCGTCGACGCCACTGGAGCTCACACCTCACGATTCGTCCCCGGCGACCAGGTGTACGGCTGCACCGGCTTCCGGCTCGGCGCCTACGCCGACTACCGCTGCATGCCCGAGACGGACTCACGTGTCCACGGCTGCCTGGCACACAAGCCCGCCAACCTCAGCCACGAAGAGGCCACCGCTGCGGCCTACGGCGGCCTCCTCGCCCTCCAGTACGTCGAGAAGGGCCACATCCAGGCCGGCGACTCCGTGCTCATCTACGGTGCGTCCGGAACATCCGGCACCATCGCGGTGCAGTACGCCAAGGCGCTCGGCGCTGACGTCACCGCGGTTTGCAGCACGGCGAACATCGACCTCGTTCGGGCGCTCGGCGCCGATCACGTCCTCGACTACACCACCACCGACACCCCACCGCCCGGTGCCCGCTACGACTTCGTCCTCGACTCGGTCGGCGGCCTGAAGAGCTCGAAGCTCAAGGAAGCCTGCAAACACGCACTCGCGGCGAACGGACGGTGGGTCTCCATCGACGACGGCGACCTCCAACTCAGCTCGCAGCGGCTGGACCAGATCACGACGCTCGTCGGAGTCAGGCGCATTCAAACCAGTGGTTGGCGCCGCCTACCCGCTCCACGACATCGTCGAGGCCCATCGGGTCGTTCAGGCCGGGCACAAACGCGGAGGCGTCGCGATTGCCCTCTAGCCTCGGCACGAGCAACCACAAGACGCCGAGTGACCCTGACCATCCCTGGCGGGCTGCGAGAAGCGCTAATCGCGTTCACAGCCTATTGACGAGGGCGAGCTGGTCGACGAGCCCGGCGACCCCCGGACAATCGGTAGTGCTCGGCCTCGTCACCTCCAACCATCTCTGTCCGGGCAGATCGCGGGATGAACCTGGCGTCAGCTCAGTCGTAGCGGCTTCTTTCCCGCTCGCGACCGTTCTTTCGGGGATTCCGGTCACCACCCCGCCCACGATGGAGAATGAGCGCGTGCCAACGCCTGTATGGATCCAGTGGTCGGCGTCCTGGTGAGCGCGCTGACCTGGAGCTGGGACTACTTCTTCGTCCCGCAGAACCAGTCGACCCCCGAGGGCACCGGCTTCGGGATCTTCTCGGCGATCCATCTCGGTGTGCTCGTCGTGCTCGCCATCGGCATCGCTGCACTGGTACTGGGCTACCGCAGGGCCGGACCTGACCGTCGTGGGCGACTGCGACTGGTGGTCGGATGGTCGGTGCTGATGCTCGAGGTCCTGCGACAGCTCGCCTACGTGGTGACTGGTGCGTACTCCCCGGAGATCCTGCCGTTGCATGTCTGCGCGATCGCCACCGTTTCCGTCTTCATCGACGCGGTACGTCCCAATCGTTGGACCGGCGACTTCCTCTACGCGATGGGCTGGTGGGGTGCCTTGGCCGCCGATCTATTCCCCGACTGGGCCAACCGACCCATCCTGAACGTCTTCACCTGGCAGAGCTTCGCGATCCACGCCCTCATCCTCGGCTACGTACTGATGCGGCTGGTCGCCGGCGACCTGGTCCCCGACATCCGCAACCTGGGGCGGGTGACCATGATGGTGGTGGCGTTCGCGGCCATCGGCTACCTCGCCAACCAGGTGTGGGACACGAACTTCTGGTTCCTCAATGCCGGAGCGCCCGGTTCCCCGCTGGAAGGCATCCAGGTGCTCGCCGGCAACCTCTACGTGCCCGTCCTGATCGTTCTGCTCGCAATCCTGTGGGCGGTGATGTACCTGCCGTGGGTGGTTCGCGCCCGGCGCTCAGTAGGAATGCCCGTCGGATTTCCAGGTGCGTAGGCCAGCAGGGACTTGCGACCAAGCGACTATCGGGTGCGAAGCTCGGCATGCGTCACCTCGGGAGATCACGCTTCGCTTCAGATCGACAGCCCACCGGACGATCACCTGATCAGCCCGCTTACCCGGAGCACCTTGCGGGAGAAGCCGACCGTCATGATCGCGAGGGATCTTCAGATCTCTGAGTCGTGCCTGCGCCGCTGGTTGGTCCAGGCTGGCGGCGTAGCTGCGTCAGCTGAAGGTGCGCTCCCGGATGGCCACTGCCCCGTCGGGGTGCTTCGGTCGGGCGCTCTCGCCCTCGCCTTGCCGTCGCGGGTGGTCGACGGACTAACGCCGAATCGGAGACGGTAGTCACGCGAGAAGCGGCCGAGGTGCGTCAACCCGCTGGTCAGGGCGGCTTCGGTGACCGAGGTGGCAGAGTCCCCGCTGAGGATCCGGTGCGCCATGTCCAGTCGGGCTTCTCGCAGGAAGGCGGATGGCGTCCGGCCGTAGCGGAGCTGGAAGCCTTCTTGGACAGTTCGTAGTCCAACTCCGTACTCGCCGGCCAGCCCGGGGAAGTCGACGACCTGCTCAGGGGTCGAGCGGATGCGCTCCGCGATCATGGTCACGGCGCGTGTCCCACGACTCTGGGCCGGTCTGGTCAACTCCTTGGTCGCGGAGTGGGGCTGCGAGAGGAGGAGCGACGAGATGAGCAGGCGTTCGAATTCTTCGCCCAGACGGGGAGGGACGTCCATCCCGGAGTCCACCGAATCGATTGTCGTGACGACCAGGTGCAGGGCGCTGAGCCACGCGACCCTGTCACACGCCCCGAGGCGGAACACAATGTCGCCCCCGCCGGCCTCGCCGGTGAGTCGCCCGAACTCCTGCTCGAGGATCGGAATTGGGAACCGAACCAGCAGCTGATGTGTGCCCGGGGCGAAACGCATCCGAAGCCGCTCAGTGGGCGAGACGACACACGCAGCACCGGGCGTCATCATCTCCACGCCCCCAAGATCCGAGCGCAGTTCGACGCCACCCCTCAGGACCACATGGAGCACGAAGTCGTTCGTGGGTGTTGAGGTCACCACGTCCAGCGCGCTCCGGTAGGAGTGATAGATGACGATCGACTGCCCGATCTTGGCGGCGTGCAGGGTCCACCCGAACATCTCGCTCGTTCGCGGCTCGAGCACGTGAGGGGTCATCAGAAGATTGCTCTCGTAGGCCGCCCGCTCTTCGTCCGCATTCCGCACGACGACGTGACGCCACAACGGTGGGTGGCCCCGTCGCCCGTCAAGAACCTCTGCGGTCACGGCGACCTCCCTTGCACCCGTCGAGCCCAGCCTGAACGACAACGGTTCACGCCCGGCTTGGGCCAGTGGTTCACACCAGCGTAGGACACGTGCACCCCTCTGTCAGGCGCATCACGCTCGGGGGAACTGAGCGTCCGCCAGCTCGCGCCGTGGTGGCACACCAGCCACCACGACCGTGTGGTCAAACGTGATCACGATTGTCCAATACCCGCGGCGATCGAAGTGACGAAGGAAGGAGCCGGAGTAGTCCCTATCCACTTGGCGATGCGCCATCCAGAATGCGCAACACATGTCGCGCGCATCGCACTCTCTTCCCTGCAGGTATTTCGGCGGGAGTATCTTGGTCTTAGCTACTCGAGCCAGGTGACTCAGGCAGAGATCGAAGGAGAAACCCTCATGAGGGTTGTCCTTGTTCACTCATGGGCGCGCGACGCTCGGGTTGCCGCCGTTCGTGCCGATGGTTCGGTCGACTGGCGCGGCGCCCGAATGGTGGCGAACGACGATGATCCCGCCGCGCTTGGTGTAGCTCGGCGACTTGCCGACGGCTCCGGTGGCGAACTGATGCTCCTCGGCGCGGCCGCCACCCGGGCGGCGGCTGCCGTTGTCGCCGGCGTGATCGACGTCAGCAGTGGTGGCCCCTGGATCGTCGAGCGCCGGGCGATCGCGGACCAGGTCATCGAGACCCTCGCGGTCACGGGGCCGGTAGCTGTGATCGTTGGCAACGATGATGCGATGCCCGCAGCGCCGTCGGACAGCCCGGCACCTGTCATCTCAACAACCTTGTCCCCTTCGGCCCTCGCCGTCACGAGCACCGAGGCCGTTGGAACCACCAACGGGCTGATGGATGCACGCACCGTCGTCTCGTTCGGAC
Source organism: uncultured Actinomycetota bacterium (assembly GCA_963848845.1). Classification (GTDB taxonomy): domain Bacteria; phylum Actinomycetota; class Actinomycetes; order Propionibacteriales; family Propionibacteriaceae; genus Propionicimonas. Next base: position 672,303 of record CAWKFH010000003.1, on the reverse strand, counting down.
GCGGGGTAGGGAGCAGGGATGACATCGCGCTCGTGGAGCAGCTCGCCGTTGTGCTCGACGCCGAGATCGTGGCCGCGGTGAACGCCGACCCCGAGGCACCGGTGTTCCGCACGGCCGACTACGGCGTCGTCGGCGACCTCCACCAGGTCGTCCCCGAGCTGATCGCAACACTGCAGCAAGGCCCAAACAACAACCCGAGGAGTGTGCAGAATGAGTGAGCAATTCGACACCAGCTACGACGTCGTCATCGTCGGCAGTGGTGCGTCAGGACTCTCGTGCGCGGTTCAGGCGGCCAAGGACGGTCTGACCTGCGCCGTGCTCGAGAAGGAGCCCCAGGTCGGCGGCTCGTCAATATTCGCCGAGGGTCACGCCGCTTTCGAGTCGGACGAGCAGGAAAAACGCGGCATCACGGTCACGAAGGAGGAAGCGTTCAATACCTACATCGAGTACTCGCACAGGCGCGCCAACCCCGCACTGATCTCTCGGTTCGTCAACAACGCGGCCACGACCATCAAGAAGATGCGCGACGAGGTCGGCGTCGTGTACAAGGGCGTCTCGGGCGTGACAGCGGGCGACCCGAACGAGCTGAAGACCTGGCACAACCCAGAGGGTGACATCGCGCGCGTGATCGAGCTGCTGGACGCAGACGCCCGGCGACGCGGCGTTGACGTCTTCTTGGCGACACGGGCAACCAAGATCCTGCAGGACGATGCTGGGAGGGTCGTCGGCCTGGTGGCAGCGGACTCCAATGGCGAGGAGGTGCGCCTGGGCGCCAAGGCCGTCGTCGTGGCGACCGGCGGGTATGCCGGCAATCCGGAGATGATCGACAAGTACACGGGGTTTCCGGGTCTGGGCTCGAAGGTGATCAGCGTGGGCGGCCCGGGGTGCGTGGGTGATGGGATCACGATGGTGCTCGAGGCGGGAGGCACCGAGACTCCGTCCATCGGGACCGCCATCGCGTTCCCGTTCGTGCGAGGCAAGACTCTGACCAGCCACGTCTACTGCGCCAGCTATCAGCCGTACTTCTGGGTGAATGCCTTCGGTCGGCGTTTCACCAGCGAGGCCGTCGGGCTGAACGTCCTCGCCGCGGGCGACCTGGTCATGACGCTTCCGGAGTCGCATTACTGGCAGATCCTCGATGCGGCGATGATCCGGCACCTGGTCGAGGACGGTAACGACATCGGCCTCGGCGTGTACATCGAGAACGGGGCGAAGCTGATCCACCTCCCCACGGAGATCGAGGCGGACGCGGCCGATCCGCAGACGGAGAATGTGCAGTCCGCGACCACCATCGACGAACTGGCGGCCAAGATCGCAGTGCCCCCGGAGGTCCTCAAGGCGGAGGTCGATGCCTACAACGCCTTCTGCGAGTCCGGGCACGATGCGCAGTTCTTCAAGCCCACCGAGTACCTGCGACCCGTAAGCGAACCACCCTTCTACGCCATCATGGGAGAGCCCGGGGTATTCGGGACAGCCGGCTCGTTGAAGGTCGACGAGTATTGGCGCAGCCTTGACAAGCAGGGCCGGGTCATTCCCGGTCTGTACGTGGTGGGTGTGGAGGCAGGGGGCTGGACTGGCGACTCGTACACGAATCCCATCCCGGGGACGGCCAATGGTCACGCCCTGACATCAGGATGGTTGGTCGCCGACGACATCGCGGAACGGCTCCAGGCGGATTCGGACTAGTTCCGGGGCCATTCTCGTCGACAGGCATGGTCGGCCGCTTCGGTTCACCCGGGACAGGGCTGGACGATCTCGCTGGCCGGGATACGACGTCCGAGGGGTGCATGACCGGTTCCTCGCGCATCCTGCAATAGCCCGCTTCTGCGCGGCGGCGAGGTGCTGGAGTGCGGAGCGTGCCTGGCCGTGGCACCGCCCGGGGCGTTGGCCTGGCACTACCCGCGCGGTGGTTACGGCGTCGTCTTCCGGGAGGGCTGACCGGGACCGGGAGAGGTCGTCGACAGCTCGCCGCCTGACCTGCGGATGCGTCCGCCTCGGAAGCTGTCATCCACCAAGCCGGTCGATGCGTGCGCGTTGTCGGCGACGCGCGTCATTACCGACAGGGAGCCTCCTGTGGGCCGACCTCAGTTGGCCTGGTTCGGTTCTGGTGCTTGCTGCCAGGCGCGTCGGGGACGCGCAGGGGTGCCGGACGGGCGTGGTCCGGCCAGCCAGGCGGCTAGCACGGTTGTGATGGGGATGGTCGCTACGAGGCTGATCGAGGCCACGAGGGTGGCGACGATCTCTTCGGCGACTGTGTTGAATGTGAGCAGTTCGAGAGTCGTGAAGTCGAGCCGTGAGGCGAGCAGCAGCATTGCCATGGCTGTGCCGACGTAGGCGAAAGCGATGGTGTAGACGGTGGAGGCGATGTGGTCCCTACCGATTCGCATGGCCTGGGAGAAGAGTGTTCGGCGACTGGCGCTCGGAGCTGCGGCTCGCAGCTCCCAGACGGCGGAGGCTTGCGTGATCGTGACGTCGTTCAGAACTCCCACTCCGGCCAGCACCATGCCGCACAGGAGGATTCCTCGAACATCGATTCCGGGGAACTGGGAGGGCAGCTGCCCCATGGTCTCGTCCTGCAGGGGGGTCAAGCTCGTGGCTGGGATCGCCCACCATGCCAGCGCTGCCACGGCGGCGATGCCGACGAACGTGCCGAGCAGCGCTGTCGTCGTCTTCACCGAGACGCCGTGCGCCAGGTACACGACCACGAACATCACAGCCGCAGCCGTGACGAGGGCAACGAGCAACGGATCCTCACCGATTCCGAGCGCTGGCAACGTGAACGCCCAGATCAAGGTGAGCGCTGCCGCCAGCCCGGCCAGCGCAGCGATCCCCTTCCAGCGGGCCACGCCGACCACCATCGCCACGAACACCAGCGCCAGGGCCAGCAGCGGAGCCCCCCGCTCGTAATCGAAGAAGTACGCGTCCGGCTGGCCCTGCAACACCATCACCTGGACTCGCTGGCCGACTCTGGTCTCGCTAAGGGGTGCGCTCGGGTCGGCTGGCACGTTCACCGTTTCGCCGCCGTCGAGATGGACGACGAGGTGCCCGTCCTTCCCGTCGTCGAGATTGATCGAAGTCACGGTGCCCGTTGCCAGGGACGCGCTTTCGTCCAGCCAGGGCTGCGGGGGCGGCGCATCGTGCGGCCACAGGGCCAGGAGCCCGACCAGGGTGGCGACCATGAGAACTGCTACCACGATGCCCAGAAACCTCTTGGCTCCCGGGCCAGCCGCACTGGGGCCGCCATGCGAATGAGCTGGATCCATGACCCGATTCTCACACCGACAGTCCTCCGGCAAGTGGGCGCCCAGGGCCGCGGGTCGCAGCGAGCCGGGGCTCGACGCCGCCCCCCAAGCCGACCAGTTGGCCGCGAGCAGTGAAGGAGACGAGGACCAGCGGATCGACCGCGCACGGAACGGCAGTTCCGCACGCTCGTGCCAGCGTTGCCCGCTGCCATGCCGAGACCGCCCCAGGGGAGCCAGGCCGACGAATCCGGCGCGGGGCGCCAGGACAAGGAATAGGCTGAAAACGGACGCTGGTCGGTGCCCGCATCAAAGGAGATGGGACCAATGAGCACGAGTGTCAAGCAAATGATCGAGGCTGCAGATGTAGTGGTGCCGCGGATCACCCCGGAGGTGGCGCGGCGACTCATCTCTGACGGCGACGTCCTGGTTGTGGACGTACGCGACGCCCCAGAAGTAGCGCGCGAGGGCAAGGTGGCCGGAGCGATAAACATCTCGCGCGGCATGCTCGAGTTCCGGGCCGACCCGTCCAGCGCGTCCCACGATCCACACTTCCGGAAGGACCGCCCACTCATCGTCTATTGCGCTTCCGGTGGCCGCTCGGCGCTCGGTGGCAAGGCGCTCAGGGAACTCGGCTTCGAGCAGGTCTACAACCTCGGCGGGTTCAAAGCCTGGGTCGAAGCTGGCGGTGCGGTGGATCAGCCCACGGGCTGACGGCTGTCGGCGCCTCACAGGGGGCGTTGCATGACAGTGCTGACGGCCCTCCAGACCCGGCCGCGTCGGCCCGAAGACGTCGCGGCCCAACCGGCGCGGCCACCCTCGCGGGCATGCTCGGCGAGCATCTCGGCCCACAGCGGCTCGATCAGGTGGTAGGTCACCCAGCGCTCAAGGTCGTGGTAGCAGTCGAAGCCGCGCGGCGTGAGCGCGTGGCACCCCTCAAGCGACGCCGGCGCCAACAACCCGCCCGCCACCAGCACGGACGTTGTCGCACGCAGGACCACGGCCCCCACCCCACCTTTCGAGGCGAGCGCCGGCACGCACAGTTGTCCCGAGTACGCCTGCCAGAACGCGTCGAAGGCGAGCCCGCCGAGCGAGCCGAGGTGAAGCCGGCGGGCCAAGGGCAGGCGACCCTCCTCCACGGCGGCGATGTAGGTCTCCACGCCGAAGTGGTTCACGAGGAAGTCGCGGCCAAGGAACGAGGACGCCCCGGCACCGAGGCCGAGGAATCGACGCCGAGTGATCGAGGTGTAGCTGGGCGAGCCTGGGCGGTTGAAGGTCCACACCGACCGCCGCTCATACCCGTGAGCCTCGGCCAGCCGCGTCGCTTCAGCCAGGACTTCGTGCTCGCGGTGCCGATCGTGCCCGCCCGGGCCGAACACGGTGAAGCCGAACCGCATCAGGGGGTAGGTAGAAACCTGGCCCAGCCCGAGTTCGAAGCACCGCACCAAGTCACGCAGGAACATGCCCGCGTGCGCATCGTCGTATTCGACGTCCAGGATCAAGTCCGCATCCACCAAATCGAACCGCTCGACGGCGTTCTCCACTGCCGCCAGAGCGTCGCGGGCATCGTGGGGACGTCGCAGGTGGCGCAGGACCTCATCTGAGAACGACTGCACGCCGACACTAACGGCCGTGAACCCGATGCGTCGCAACTCTTCGAGGCGCTCCGGCGTCGCGTGGGTCGGCAACACCTCAATGGCCCTCTCCCCGGTCACCGGGAGCACCTCGACAACCCGACGCAACAGATCCGGGAAGAGCGTCGGCGTGCCACCCCCCACATACAGCGAAGTGAAGCCCGCGGAGCCCCCCGCTCCCGCATCAACGTAACGGCGGGCCTCGGTCAACAGCGCGTCGAAGTAGCGCTCCGGTTGGCCCGACCGGGGAACCACCTTGTTGTACGGACAGAAAGGGCACACCCGCGAACAGAACGGGACGTGCACATAGACCCCAACCGGCCCGTCCCATAGCTGAACCACCCGCTCCGGTTGCTCCCCAGCTCGCACCCATGCGTCGGGCTGAAAGCGACCCGGCAGCGCCCCGACAACGCCCATACCACCATCCTTCCAGCGGCATCCGTGACGTGCTCAAAGTCAACACCGGAAGCCTTCCGCTCGCGGCAGTATCCGCGCTCAGGCTGTGGCCTTGAAGACGTAGTCGCCCACTTCGACGTCGAGAGCCTGCGCGATCTTCGGGCATTTGGCCTTGAGCAGGAAGTACAGCGGGCGAGGAGCGTCCGAGAGTGCCTCGAAGTTGCCCTGCCCTTTGCTGATGACGAGGTCGGCCCTTTCGAACAGGGTCCGGAAATCGTCGTTGCACGCGTCCAGGATGGCTCCCGGTGCCGCGCACCCCGTAGACACGATGGTCGCGTGGGCGTCGATTCCGACGAAACGGGCATCGTCGGCGGTGGCATCGTTGATGATCGGCTGGCCCCTGACCGCGAAGATGACCTCGTGCTTCTTGGCAAGTTCGCGGGCGAGCACCTTGTCGAAGACGACTTCTCCCGCGTTGTCGCCGATGATCAGAACGTTGCTCGCTGACTCCAGGTCGCGGGCGAAGGCGTCCAGGTCACACCACGTGAACGGTTTCTCCAGCTCTGCAGTGACGCACGCCTCGATGTCCAGGTCGCTATACAGGGCCGAATCCATGACGTTCCCGGTGGCCGAAACCTTCAGCGCCGACAGGAGAGCGTCCGGCCCGGACTCGGCGAACCGCCCAAGTTCGGGCTCGAGCCGCAGCGCAGCCAGCATGTCCCGTCCCTTGACGTCCCGGTAGGGGTCGGCCAGGCCGGAGTGGCGCTTGACGATCTCGTGCATCGCCTGGGCCACCGCCGGCGCCGAGCCGAAGGTGTGGTGCCGGGAGAGCGTCAGGATGGCCTCATCCATGATGCGTCCCTGGGTGACCTCGTCGGTTGACGCCATCCGGGCGGCTTCAAGAACCTGCCTGAGCAGGCAGGGGAGGCAATCGAGGAATAGCCGCATCTCACTTTTCATGCTGCTGGTTGAGGGTCTGTCCCCGTGGGACAGCGCCCTGGGCGAAGGTGTTCAGAAGAGCATATGGCTGAGAGCGCGGTCGGCATGGACCACGTGCCTCCGGCGGCAGGCTCGTGGTTGGTTCACCCTCGCTGTCCGGATCTCCAGGCCGCGACGATCCCCGCGCAGGCGGCCCGGATGTCCGACTCGGTGGTGGTCCGTCCCAGGGTGAGGCGCAGCGCGCCGAGCGCGATGGCCGGGGTGAGCCCCATGGCGAGCAGGGTGGCGGCAGGGGTGTGGACCCCGGAGTGGCAGGCGCTTCCCGTTGATGCAGCGACCTGTTCGGCCATGTCGAGGATGTCGCTGCCAATGCGGTCCGGTACGGCGACCATCAGGGTGTTGGGCAGGCAGCCCTCGACCGGGCTGAACCGCACCAGTCCTGGGATGCCAACAGCCAGTTCCTGCCACAACAGCTCGCGCAGGGAGCGCTGCCGCGCAGGTTCGGTACCGACATATCCCAGGGCCAGTTCTGCTGCCTTCCCGAGCCCGACGATGCCGGCCACGTTCTCGGTGCCGGGCCGCAGGCCTCGCTCCTGCCCAGCTCCCACGAGCACTGGCCCGATGGCGGTGCCGCGGCGCACGAACAGCGCACCGACCCCTTTGGGGGCGTAGAGCTTGTGCCCGGCGATGCTGAGCAGGTCGACACCAAGGTCGTCCACGGCCACCGGGATCTTCCCGACCGCTTGGGCACCGTCGGCGTGCATCACCCCACCGGCACCGTGGACGGCCTCGGCAACCTCAGCAACCGGCTGAATGGTGCCCACCTCGTTCTGGGCGAGGATCAGGGTGCCCAAGCCGATCGGGCCGGGCGGCAGGTCCTCCGCCGAGACCCGGGCGTGCGGTGTCCACCCGGAGCCGGTGGATCCTCCACCCGGCCTCGGCCAGCCGGGTCAGCGGTTCGACGGTGGCCGGGTGCTCCACTGCTGAGGTGACGGCGACCTTCGTGGTGGCTGTGGGTGCCGTGCCGAGGATGGCCAGGTTGTTCGACTCGGTACCTCCGGAGGTGAAGGTGACCTCGTCGGGGTGGGCGCCGATCAGCATGGCTACCTGCTCCCGTGCCTCCTCGACCGCCTCCCGGGCCAGCCGTCCCTGGTGGTTCGTGGCCGACGGGTTGCCGAAGCGCTCGGTGAGGTAGGGCCACATCGCCTCGGCCACCTCCGGGGCGACCGGGGTGGTGGCGTTGTGGTCGAGGTAGACCGGTTTGGTGTTCATCAGAAGACCAGAACCTTGTCGGCGGCGAGCGTCACCTCGGTGAGCTCGTCGAGGCTGGAGCGGTGGGCACCGTTCATAAGCTCCTCCTGGGTGAGGCCTCGGGCGTCCATGCAGGTACCGCACACCAGTACCCGGCCGTTGCGCCGGATCACGTTGCCGAGCATCTTGTTCACGTTGTAATAGCCGTTGGGTGTGGACTGGCCGTCCTTGGCGGCGCTGGCGGCATCACCCATCAGAAACACCACCACCTCGTGGCCATCGTCGAGCCGCTGCAGGTTCGCGGCCAGCCGAAGGCCGTTGTACACGCGCTCGGTGCCGTAGGGCGGGTCGTTCAGGATGAACAGGGTGGTCATGCGGGACTTCCTTTCGTAGATGGATGACCCACGGCCGGCCTTTCGCCGGTTGCTGTGAGCCAGTCGGGGTAGCCGACCTCGAGCCGGGCAGCAGGGAAGCCGGCCTCGCGCAACTGGTGGACGGCGCTGGCCGCCATCACGCAGTACGGGCCGCGGCAGTAAGCGATGATCGGAGTGTCCCTGGGCAACTCGGCCATCCGCCTGGCCAAGTCGGCCAAGGGAAGGTTGAGCGCGCCCGGCACGTGCCCGCTGGCGTACTCACTCTCGGGGCGCACGTCTATCAGGGTGAGGTGCTCATCGGCAGCCATCGCCGCCCGTAACTCGGCCATCCCTACCGGCGTCGCCCCGTCCGCCTCACCGAAGAACGACTGGGCGAGGACCTTCACCTCGACAATCCGCGCCTCGGCCACCGCCACCAGGGCCTGGTAGGCGGCCAGCACGGTGGGATCAGCCAGGTGGTAGACACGCGAGGTTCCCTCCACCCGCCGCGCGACCAGACCGGCAGCAGCGAGTATCTGCAGGTTGCGCGAGGTATTGCCCAGCGTCGCACCGACCTGCCGGGCGAGGTCCTCCACCGACCGCTCACCCTGGGCCAGCACGTCCACCATCTCGACGCGTTTCGCGTTGCCCAGGGCAGCGCCGACCCGGGCGAAGTGCCCGAACACCGCATCCTTGAACTCACGGCCATCCATTTGATCTCCTAATCACGAGATCTATAGAATAGCGCACCTGATCCATAGCGACAGCGCAACCAACCAGAGGAAGCCGATGACCATCACCACGGGCGCGTTCTCCCTCCTCGTCATCCCGCTGCTGTTCTGGCACAGCCGCCCAACCGCAGGCCAGACCGAGTGACCCCACGGAAGGAATCCCCATGACCCAGACCACCGAAGCCGCGGTTGCCGGTGCCGCAGACCCCGCAGGACGCAGCCTGGCTCACCTGCCCGTCGGGGCGTTCGCGATGGTGATGGGCCTGTCCGCCCTGGGAGTCGTCTGGCAGAAGGCCGCCACGCTGTGGCCGATCGGTCCTCAGGTGGGGCGTGGCATCGCCCTGCTGGCGCTCGCCCTGTTCGCCCTGATCGCCGTGGGCTACCTGGTCAAGGCCGTTCGCTTCCGGATCGAGCTGGTGGCCGAATGGATGCACCCGGTGAAGACGGCGTTCACGGCAACCATCCCGATCTCCTTGCTGGTGCTGGCCGTAGCCTTCCTCGACTGGCTCCCTTGGCTCGCCGCCGCGCTCTGGTGGACGGGGGCCGCCCTTCAGGCCGCGATCACCCTCTGGGTCGTCCGCACCTGGATCGCCGACGCCGCCATCGCCCAGATCCATGTCCACCCAGCCTGGTTCATCCCCGCTGTGGGGAACCTCGTGGCGCCGATCGCCGGTGCGAGTCTGGCCCCGGAGGGCATCGCCTGGTATTTCTTCGGGATTGGCGTGGTCTACTACCTCGGGCTCCTGCCGATCGTGCTGGGCCGGCTCTTCACCGCCGGGACGCTGCCGCCACGGCTCGTGCCTACCCTTGCCATCCTGATCGCGCCACCAGCGGTCGGCACTCTCGCCTGGGTGCGGCTCGGCGGTGGCTGGGACGACCCGCTGGTCAAGGTGGCGCTCGGTGTGGGCGTCTTCCAGGTCTTCCTCCTCCTGGTGCAGGCACCCGCCCTCCGCTCCGTGCCGTTCGCAATGAGCTCCTGGGCCTACTCCTTCCCGCTCGCCGCGATCACCATCGCGCTGATTGGCTCCACCGTTGGCGGCGGGATCGGCTACGGCTGGTTCGCATCAGCGATGCTTGGTCTCAGCACCCTCGTGATCATCGGATTGCTCGCCCGCACGGCGATCGCCATGTTCCGCCACGAGATCTGTCGGCCCGACTGAATCGCACCCTCGCGGCCATCTCCCGAACGCGCGCGGATTACGACTCCAGGAGTTCAGCCAGCCGCGACAAGTCGTTCTCGTTCGCGCGCTTCATGACCGCGATCATGCCGACGCTGGTGCCTGCGGCGATCAGGTAGAGAAGCGCGGCTCCAGCCAGTCGGTTGGGCTGGTCGGCAACTCCGGTCAGGTTGTCTGTCCCGGGGTGGACGGGTTGGACCGCTGCTGCGGCGAGCGCGGCGATGGTCGCAATGATGAACATTGCTCCCGTTGAGATCGACGTGCTTCGATTTGAGTTCACGATGCAGTCCCCTCTTGAGTGAGGAAGTGGTGAAGGAGCCGCTCCGTGTGGAGCGGCCTGGGTAGCCGGCATTGCATATTGACCGTGATGATGTCCAGGCGGTCACGGGAGGTAGCCCGCAACTGCGCCAGGGTTGTCTAGCCTTACCCTGTAAGGCTACCTCCATTCGGCAGGATTGCCATACAGCGTAAGGTTGGCGCAAGAGACGCTTCCACTCGTCATGGCGGAGGTGGTGAGGGTGAGGCGAAAACGGCGATCCTCAGAGTTGGTGCAGGGAGTCCGTTCGCTCGGGGGGAGTGTCCAGGTGGAAGCTGATCTTCAGGGCATAGCCATTGGCGTTGGGGCGCTCGGAGCCGAGGGTGATGTGCAATCCGTCCAGCTCCCGGCGCCAGACAGGTGGCTCCGCAACGCCCAGCAGCCGAACTTCAGCAATCCGCCTCGGCTCAACCTGATGCCGGAGGCCGAGTGTCGTGATCACGACACTGTCACCCTCGGGCCAGGCCGTGGTGGACGCATAGAGGCACGAGCCTGTGACGTCGTTGCGGGCCGTGAATCGGTAGTCGTCGGCGGAGAACACGGTCGCTTCACCGTCGATGAAGGATCCGCCCTTGATCTGCAGCGGACCTTCACCCGGGACCACGTACGGAACGGTTCCGTAGATCGCTTCGCCGTTGACGGCAAGCCATCCCCCGATCTCTTCGAGCATCGTGACCTCTGCCTGCGCGATTGTCCCGTCGGGTTTCGGCCCGATGTTCAACAAGAGGTTCCCGTTCTTGGATACGACGTCAAGCAGCTCGCCGATCAGCTCAGGCACGGCCTTGTAGTCGTGACTCGCTGTCCAACACCACGAAGTCCGGGAGACGGCCGTGTCGTTCTGCCAGACGAAGGGTTGCACGGTGCCCATTGCTCCGCGCTCGATGTCGTAGACAGCGCTGCCGTCGGCGAAAGCGTCCCACTTGTAGGCGATGACAACCTCTCGCCCCCTCTCGTGGGCGCTGTTGTAGTAGTAGGCAGCGAGTTTGCGCAGATACGGCTCGAACGCCGGGGTCTCGATCCACCAGTCGAACCACAGCAACTCGGGGCGGTAGCGGTCGATGATCTCAACGATGCGCAACAGCCAGTCCTGCAGATACGCGGGGGTAGGCGCCGTCTCCTCGCGCTGAGCTGGCCCGTAGAAGTCCTGATATGCCGGGTCGCGGACGTCGGAATCGAACGTGCTGCCGCCGTTCATGAAGAACCAGTGCTCGGCTCGGTGCGACGAGGCGCCGAACACCATCGACGCGGCACGGACGGCCTGCCCCAGATCACCGAACACGTCGCGCTGCGGCCCCATTCGGCTCGCGTTCCAGCGGGTCCGGTCGCTCCGATAAAGTGCGAAGCCGTCGTGGTGCTCGGCGACCGGAACGACGTATTGAGCGCCGGCGCGGCGAAACAGGGCCGCCCACGCGCCAGGATCGAAATCGCGCATGTGGAACTGTGGGATGAAGTCCTTGTATCCGAAGACCGCCTGTGGCCCGTATGTCGCCACGTGATGGTCGAACTCGGCCGTCCCGCTGCGGTACATGTTCCGCGGGTACCACTCGTTGGCATAGGCCGGAACTGAGTACACGCCCCAATGGATGAAGATCCCGAACTTCGACTGCCCGAACCACAGCGGGGGTTGGTACGCGCGCAGGGAGTCCCATTCGGCGCGAAACGGGCCAGCGGCGATGACCGAGTCGATCCGCGCCAACTCTCCGGCGTCATCGTCGAGTGGGGCGCGGGGCGGGATCCAAGACAGATCGGCCATGGATACATCTCTCCGTAGCGGTGGGAAGCGGGCCCCGGTGAGGCTCAACTTGCGCGGCAGCATGTTGCGCCGTAGCAGGACGTCAGTCTCCGCGCGTCCACCAATAACGATACAAGCCGGCACCCGGCGGGGTGGCGTTCGTGCCGAACAGGGAACCGAACCAAAGGGGAGTCTCCTCGTACTGGGGGACGCTCGCCACGCTCAGCCACAACGTCGCGACCTCAGGGTTGCGGGCGAGCGAGCCGCACCACAACGGCGTCGAAGTCGCGCAACATTTCGACAGCCAGGAATCCATCCCTGACGGTGACGGTCTTGTCTCCAGCGAAGAAGGTCCCCGTCACTTGCCAATCACCGTGTAGTTCGAGTTCAACGCTGGTCGCGGCGTCCGCAAAGCAATGCACCACCACAAGCACGGCATCTCCGTCCGCGGAGTACCGCGTTACCGCTTGCCACCCCGTCGGGTGCCTGAGGCTTGCACTCCACTGGCCAGTACGCCGTGAGACGCCCGCGCGAAGTGTTGGTGCTGCGTCCGAATAGAGCGCGATTGCCTGGCGAACGAGTTGCCACTGCCCTGCGTCAAGATCGAGAACGTCCCCCGAAATGCACATGCGGCCGAGAAATGCAGCAGCCAGGCTGTAGACGAGTCGTTGGTCACTGTCGGCGGCATGCAAGACGGCCCAAATCTGCATCTGTCGGGGCAGCATCGCGCGAAGCAAGTTGCCGGCAATGATCGGAATCTCGGGCAGCTCGTGTGCGTCCGAGAACGAACTCATCGCAGTACGGCTCATCATCGACGGCTCCAGGCGATGACCGCCGCTGGCACAGTTTTCGATGACCAAATGGGGCATCCGCTCGCGAATTCGGTCGAAGAACCGGTACGTAGCGAGTACCTGTTGTCGCAGGCCCTCGCCCAGCCCGTCGGGGTTGTCCGAGCCGATACCGATGGTGTCGTTGTAGTCGACTTTCAGGTAGCCGAAGTCATTCATCACGAGCAGGTCGATGACCTTCTCGGTGAGGTAGTCGACCACGAAGGGGTCTGTGAGATCCCAGAATCGACGCGAGCCGACCGTGAGTGGGATACCGTCCCGGTGCAGCAGCCGGTCAACCAACGAGAATGCGGTCGAGGTTGCCCCGACTGTCTCGAACTCGAACCAGAGACCCGGCACCATGCCACGCTCTCGTATCAGAGCCGTGACCTCGCCGAGGCCGTTCGGGAAGAGCGCGGCGCTCGGTACCCAGTCGCCGTGAGCGTCAGACCATGAAGACGTCGAACTGTTGCGGTACCAGCCCGCGTCGATGACGAGGTACTCGATGCCCTCGCCGGCGAGTCGGTCCGCAATTGCGGCGAGCCGGTCCCGGTCGGGGTTGCCCCAGGTCGTGCACCACTCGTTGAACACGATGGGGAGGGACTGCTCACGTGCGGGCTGGGCCTCGACCGAGCGGACTTGAGCGGACACCAGCCGATCGGTGAGTTCGTCAACGGAACCCGCGGTGCAGCTCACGATTGCGGTAGGAGTGATGAGGCTTTGGCCAGGAGCGACTGCGAGAGACCAGTGCCCAAACTCTCGATCGGCAAGTCCTCCCGACAGCGCCACATCGTCGCCCACACGGGCGACTTCGAGTTGCCAACTGCCCGCCCACGCAAGTTGCGCACCCCACGTGACGTTGGCGATGGTGTCCTCAATGGCCACGAAAGGGAACCAGCCACGTGTGGGCATGGTGCCCACCTGACCGAATCGTTCACTCAATCGAGCGATCCCCAACCAGGACCGCTCAAGATGCAGACCTTCGATTGTGTCCGCGACGGGGCGAGCCTCGGCGCTCCACGAAGTGCGCAGCCGGTGGACGATCAGCCGGTTGGCGCTGTCGGTCGCGTCGAAGGGCGAGAGCCCCGAGAGCGCGAAGCTTGAAAGCGCCTCGAGAGTCGCGTTCTCCTGAGACCCGTTGGAGAACTCCGTGCAAATCGAGAGAAACGTGTCGCCAATGCGGTGACTCACGACGTGGGTCAGGCTCAAACCCTCTGGTGATCGCAAGACCGTCGCGACTTGGGTGGTCGTTCCGTCGACCTCAATGGTCTGTGTGTCGAAGCTGAATCGCGCGTTCGACGGAGACCAGCGCATCGTCCGGCCCGACGCGAAGCCGTTGGCGGCGTGATCGCCGCGTATGGCCAGGTGAACGATCGGATCGATGACGAGCGCTGGTGGAGAACCGAGGTCGGGGTTAGTCGCCACATATGGCTCGTCGCCGATGTGATCACGATGGGGGGTAGCTGTAGCGAGGCGAGGCAGAAGCGTCAGGCCGACCTGACCGGCGTCGTCGATGACGTAGTGCGCGGCCATGTCTCCAAGGTCGTGACGCGCAAGCTCGCGGATTCCCATCCCTGTCCCCTCAACCTTGGTTCGACGGCTACTTCCGCGACGCCCCTACCCGGTCGACCCCGGTCGCCACGACTCGGGTGCGGGCTAGAAGTGATGGACAACGAGGGTGCGCCGCACATCTCGCCGAGGATACCGCCTCCTCAGCCGCACCGATGAGCACGAACTGCAGGTCTCTCAACCGCTCCTCACCTGGACTCGCGAGGTTGGCGATCTCGGTGAGCCTCGACGAGCCACGGGCCGAGGTCTGGCGTCTGCATCGACGAGCGGTGCGACCCCTGATAGGCCGGATTCCGTCCGACGAACACCTACGCTGACTGGCGTGAACCGACGATGAACAAACTCGACGCTCAGAGGGCGATGCGTGAAGCCAAGTACGCCCGCAACCGGGCCAGCGGCTCCAGCCGCGGTGATGCAGCCCCCGTCGTGGGAACACCAGCATCCCCGACCGCCCGTACGCCTGGCGCTAGACCGGCTCAAGCCGCCGCAGCCGCTCGGACCGCCGCGGCCGAGGGTGAGCGCTGCGGACATAGATCCATGAACGGCCGGGCCTGCACCCGCGAGGCGGCTCATCCTGAGAAGAGCCACCGCTACAGCTAACCCTCGCGGAACTGTCGCCCACCGATCCCGAGTTTGGTTGCCAATAAGGGTCGGCGAGCGCGTCACCCAAGATGCGAAGCTGGGCGGCGAAACGGCTCCGCCACACTCAGGTCCGCTCCGAAATCGCCGGGACTATCGGTGCTCGCAGCGGCCTGTGCGAGCGTTCTTGGCGCAGCGCTGAGGACGAGCCAATGAGCACCAGGAGAGCAGGCTTCCTCATTCTTGGACCCTCCGAGAAACGGATAAGTCAAGCCTGCGCGACGATTGCGCAAATACCTGCCTGAAGGCCGATTGCGGGTGGCACTATCAAATCCTCGGCCCAGCGCCAGCATCCTCCAACGACTGACAGGATCCTCGTGAACACCCGCCCCCTCAATGCACTCGGCGCCGTGCTCGCGCTCGCCGGCTGTGCCGTCACGCCGCCTTCTGGCGCACTGCCGGCGGCGCCGGTACCGACCGTCACGGTTACCACCACGGCCAGCCCGACAGCCACACCGTCCGATGAGCCCACGGATGAGGAGACCGACTGGCAGCAGCCGGAGCCGACCTTCGATCCATGGCTGGAGGCCGCCTGGATCTTCGCGAACTCCAGTGACTCAAGGAAGCCGGTGCGTGACCGCTACCTCGCAGTCATCAAGAGCGCCAGCTATGACGAAAATGCAGGCGGCGGCCTCACGGCAACGCTGGACAAAGTCACCTGGAACTCCAAGTACAGCGACGGAAACGACGAGGACCCCATCCTGAATCCGGTCGCGAAATGGGAGACGGTTCACCTCGGCGACGTCCTCGTCCTGGTCGACGCGGCGAACGGCTTCCGGCACGTGAAACTGGCAGACTTCCCCGCCTATGTGAAGGACGACGACAACCACTCAAAGTTGCGGGATGGCTGGCGGACACCGTTCCTCGTCTACTTCATCGGGGACGAGCCAGTCGCCCTGGTGGAGAGGTACGTGCCGTAGGGCCCCGCATGGATCGCGGTGCGCCCCCACCAATCCATCGTCGGGACACCCAGATTCTGGCGAGTGCGCGGGTTTGCGGGTTCGACGCTTGGCGGAGGGGTTGCTAGCCTTGTGGCAGATCCCAAGCTGTGGATCCCGGACGAGGGGTGCCGTACCCGGAGCGCGACAAGACGGCCCGTGGAGGGTTGTCATGGCGTGGTTGGTATTGGTCGTGTCCGGTGTCCTCGAGGCTGTCTGGGCCACCGCCCTAGGCAAGTCCGAGGGGTTCACCCGGGTGGTGCCTTCCGTGGTCTTCGCCGCCGGTCTCCTGCTCAGCATGGCTGGCCTGGCGTATTCGATGAGGACGCTGCCCACGGGGACGGCCTACGCGGTGTGGGTCGGCATTGGTGCAACGCTGACTGTCGTCTACGCGATGCTCACGGGACAGGAATCCTTCACCGTGCTCAAGGCGCTGTTCCTGGCGCTCATCATCGGTGGTGTCATCGGACTGAAGGTGCTTCACTGAGGCGCTTTGTCCGGCCCCACGCCCCGGGGCGCCATGTCCCTCGCCAACCACAGCCTCACCTGAGCCTCGGCTGCTCGAATCCGATCCCGTTTTTACAGAGAAGGCTGTCCCAGGACTGCTCGCGAGGGTCGTGTACTCCTTCACGAGACGCCGACCATGGGAGGTGGAACCCCGGGCCAGAACACCCCGGGGTTCCACCGGCGGACGGCTCAGAGGTTGATCGGCCGCAGCACCCTGGTGATGCCGTGGGCGACCTGCTTGTTGCCCTCGTTGATGTCGGTCTGCCACGGGTTCACCCGGGGGTTCGCGTCATTGCGGTCACGGTCGATCAGGATGATCACGGGGACGTTCTTGCCCTTGACATCGACAGTGATGGAGGCACCGGGCAGCCCGGTGGCGAGCTTGGCTCCGTCGGCCTTGAGCGCATCCTTGGCCATAATGGGGCCGCCGGGAACCACGTGGTAGAGCAGGACCTTCTCGATCGCGTTGATTCCGAGCTTGGCCACCAGCTTGTCGAAGACCCCCTTCTCGGTGCTGTACCACTTGTGGGTCAGGTCGTGAGCAAGTAGCCGGAACGCACGGTCGTTCGGGATGAAGGCGGTCAACGCCACGGACCCGTCGGTCAGCAGCTTCACGTTGCTGTCAGGCTTGGCAGCGAGGACGCCGAGGACGGCCTGGGTGACGATGTCGTAGTCGTACCAGTTCTTGTCGAAAGTGCCGTTCCCGTCGGCGGTGAGGACGGCCGCCAAGCTCTGCTCGGCAGGTGCTGCCTGGACGGGTGCGACTGCCAGACCGGTGGCGAGCGCGCCGGTGAAGACCACTGCGGCGATCTTGGCGAGAGTGCGGTGGAGATTCATCAGGATTCCTTTCGTAGAAGGTTTGTAGAATGATTGTGGATACTATGTGAGGCTCTTGTCAAGGGACGTGTCGAAGGTTTCTTGAGCGTGTGGGGGCAGGCCGGTCTCTTCAGCGGACCTGGCCCATCACGCACGGTTCCGTAGAAGTGGGCGCTGAGCGCACCGGGACAGGAAGCCGCAGGTCGGACTTGGTGTGAACATGAGTGGCCACCCTCAGACGCCCACGGGCCGTGAGTTCCCTCATCTGCCATGTCGGTATCGGCAGCCGGCAACATCGAGCAGAGCGTTCGGAGCACTCATGGTCCAAACCTCACGCCCTACCAGGCGTTCACGTCCCCGTGGTCGGGCCGACGCAACGGCGGCCGGTCAGGTAATCCCTACCGGGTCGGCCCTGGTGCAGTCACCCAAGGGGATCGGGGTTGGCACGGGGTGTGGTGAGCGTGTCGGCCAGCAAGTTGGCAGCCTCGGCCAGCGTGGTGCCCGCGAGCGCCTGTTCGGGAGTGGCGCCGGGGCCGCCGACGTAGACAGCTGTGTGTGGCGCTGCCTCACGGATGGCCTGGACGATATTGGTGGCGGCGGGGCTGTCGGTGGTCAGCGGGGCGCCGATGACGACGGCGTCGGGGTGGATCGTGTGGACGGCCTGGACCCAGCTGGGGCCGGGGAGGTCGGGGCCGAGGTAGGTGACGCGGAGGCCCGCGCGTCGCAGCATGGTCGCGAAGGCGAGGGTGGCGATCTCATGGGTGGAGCCGGGGGCGAGTCCGGTGATGACCTGGCGGCCGCCGCGGGCATGCCCGGCGGCGTCGAAGGCGGCCGTGAGTCGGCGCATCACGGCGGCGCTGATGAAGTGTTCCTGGGCGATGTCGAGGTGTCCGGAGGCCCAGGCCTGCCCGACGGCGACCAGGGCGACCATCAGCCATTCGTCGACCACGTATTCGAACCTCGCCGCCGCGAAGGCGGCGTCCAGGGTGTCTTCAAGGGCTCGGGAGTCGTAGCTGCGTGCCGCTGCGATCAGCGCTGAGGGGTCGGGCAGCCCTGCCGGTGCGTCGATCGTGCGGGTGACCTCGCGTGAGGGCGCTGACCGACCGGATCGGATCTGCTCGGCGGCCTGGGCGGGCTGCATGCCGGCGGAAACCAGGTCTGCCATGGCCTGGAGCGTGTCGAGATCGTTGTCGTCGTAGAGGCGGTAGCCCCCCTCGGAGCGGGTGGGATGCACGATGCCGTAGCGCTGCTCCCAGGCGCGCAGAGTTCCAGGCGCCAGCCCGAGTTGCTGTGAAACCCACCTGACCGTGTGCATCCTGACCCCCTTCGTCGACACTGTACAAACCTTCGACACGTCCTTGACAACTACGACACGCCCTCTGCACAATCATTACACAAACATTCTACGAAAGGCTCACGTCATGAATGACTCTCCCGAAACCACCCCGACGCCCAGCGCCGACATCGTCGACACCGCCGTAGCCGCGGGCGCGTTCGCCACGCTGGCTGCCGCGCTCACCGCCGCCCGGCTGGTCGACACCCTCAAGGGACCGGGCCCGTTCACGGTGTTCGCCCCCACCGACGAAGCCTTCGCGAAGCTCCCCGCAGGGACCGTCGAGAACCTCCTGAAGGACCCCACCGGCCAGCTCTCCCAGATCCTGACCTACCACGTGGTCCTCGGTGAGTTCATGGCAGCAGCCGTGGTGACACTGAACGGCCAGAAGGTGAAGACGGTCCAGGGTGCCGAACTCACCGTGGAGGTCACCGGCGACAACGTGGCTCTGGTTGATACCACTGGCCAGCGGGTGAACGTTGTCACCACCGACGTCGCTGCCAGCAACGGCGTCATCCACGTCATCGACGCGGTCCTGCTCCCGACCGCCTGACCCCGGCAGCGCCCGACGCCCGGACGGTCCGACCTCGGACCGTCCGGGGACAGGTCGCCAGTCGACGCGTCACGGACCACGCGCCGGCGACACCCCGTAGCCTGAGTTCAAGCAACACGGTCGCACATCACGATCCGGAGAGGTTCCCATGCAGCGTCAGACGGCCAGAACCTGGGTGAAAGCGCTGGTTGTCCTCACCTATGTCGCCATGATCGCGGTGAACGTGCTTGCCAACGCGCTGCCCATCAACGGTCGTACCACCGGCGGGGTCTCCGACGCCTACCAGAACCTGTTCGCTCCGGCGGGGGTGACCTTCGCGATCTGGGGCATCATCTACCTCCTGCTCGGGGCACACGTGCTCTACCAGCTCGGACTGTTCCATGACGGCGAGCCCGGTGACGGCACCCGCGACGCGGGGCTCGGCGGCGGCGCTGCGTCCCCCCGAGCGGCGCTGCTGGAGCGAGTGGGAGTGTTGTTCTCGTTGTCTTCGCTGGCGAACGTCCTGTGGATCCTTTCCTGGCACTACGACCTGATCCTGGTCTCCACGCTGCTGCTGGCCACGATGCTGGTGCTCCTCATCCTGATCACCAGGACGATCCTCCGCGCGGAACTCTCCACCCGTGACCGGGCCTTCGTGCGCCTGCCGTTCAGCGTGTACTTCGGCTGGATCACCGTCGCGACCATCGCCAACATCACCGTGTGGCTGGTCAGCCTCGGCTGGGACGGATTCGGGATCGCCGAGCCCATCTGGGCCGTGGTGATCATCGCTGTGGGCGCGGTCATCGGTACCACCGTCATCCTCCGCGATCGGGACATCACCTACGGGCTCGTCCTCGTCTGGGCCTACCTCGGCGTCTGGATCAAGCACACGTCGGACTCCGGTTTCCAGGGCGCATACCCAGCGGTGATCGCCACCGCACTGTCCGGCATCGCCGCGTTCATCGCGGCTGGGGTGCTGGTCATGCTGCGCCGCCGCGCCAACCCCCGGGGCAGGTTGTTGGCATGACCGAGCGGCAGGGCTACGACGTTCTCAAACGGCTCCCGGGTTTCGAGTTGCGTCGGTACCCCGCGCACCTGGTGGCCGAGGTTGAGGTTGACAGCTCGTTCACCGACGCCGGCAACCGGGCCTTCGGGCTTTTGGCGGCCTTCATCTCGGGCCGGAACAGCGCACGGGGCAAGGTCGCGATGACTGCGCCGGTCCTGCAGGAGCAGGCATCGACACGGATCGCGATGACCTCGCCCGTCGTCCAGGAGTCCGGCGGGCAACCGGGTCGACAGGTGGTCGCATTCGTGATGCCGGCCGAGTTCACCGTGGACACGCTGCCCACACCGTCCGACCCGCGCATCAGGGTGCGGGAGGTGCCTGCACAGGTGGCCGCTGCCAGGACCTTCACCGGACGCTGGTCGGAGCCGATCTACCAGGAGCAGTTGGCGCGACTCCACAGTGCCGTGTCGCAGGCTGGGCTGGAGATGATCGGGCAGCCCAGGTTCGCCCGCTTTGACCCGCCGTGGACACCCTGGTTCCTGCGTCACAACGAGGTCGTGCAGCCGGTGACCGTCGATCAGGTGGCGCTCAGGCCATCCGCATGAGCTGGGGCAACACCTGGCTGTTCCCGGCCAATAGATGGTGACAGTCGGCTTGAGAGCCCGCGCGCCCCGCTGCGGGTAATGAATCAGCGATGCACCGGATCGCGAGGTCGCGCCCGTGGGTAGGAGGCGGTGCGGCAAATTTAGAGGAGGAGGGCTCCGGCTGCTGCTGCGCCGAGGACCACTGCCCAGGAGGGTGCACGCCAGGCGCTGAGGGCGATGAAGGCTGCCGCGGCGATGCCCATCGCGGCGGGACTCTGTATTCCGGCGGTGAAGACCGGGGTATAGAGCGCAGCGGCCAGGATCCCGACCACGGCGGCGTTGATGCCCATGAGGGCGCGTTGGGCGCGTGGCGCGCGGCGGAGCTGTTCCCAGAAGGGGAGGGCGCCGACGATGAGTAGCGCTGATGGCAGGAAGATCGCCAGGACGGCGAGGGCTGATCCCGTGAGCCCGTTGGGCGCGGTCTTCATGGAGTACCCGAGGAAGGCCGCGAATGTGAACAGCGGGCCGGGGACAGCCTGCGCGGCGCCGTAGCCGGCGAGGAAGGTGTCGTGGCTGACCAGCCCGGTTCTCACGGTTTCGGCTTCGAGCAGTGGGAGGACGACGTGCCCTCCGCCGAAGACGAGCGATCCGGAGCGGTAGAAGCTGTCGATCAGGTCGATCGCCGGGTTGATGGTGGTGGCGGCAAGGACGGGCAGGGTGATGAGCAGGCCGGCGAAGGCGGCCAGGCTGACGACGCCCATGCGGCGCCCGACGGGAATGGCAAGGGTCTGGTCATCCGTGGCGATGCTGGCTGGCTTGAGCCAGGCGAGACCGACCAGCCCAGCCAGGATGATCACGAGTACCTGGGCCCAGGCCAGGGGTATCGAGAGGACCGCGATCATTGCGGCGACCGCGATGGTGGCGCGTTCCCGGTCGGGGGTCAGGGTGCGTGCCATGCCGAGGACGGCATTGGCGACGACGGCGACGGCAGCGGCCTTCAGTCCGGCGAGCCAGCCTGCCTCGGCGGCCAAACCCAGTGTGCCGAGCCCCCAGGCGAAGGCCACCAGGATGATGGCGCTAGGTAGCGTGAAGGCGGTCCAGGCGGCCAGCAGGCCAACCATCCCTGCCCGTTGGAGGCCGATGGCCATCCCCACCTGGCTGGACGCGGGGCCAGGAAGGAACTGGCACAGTGCGACCAGGTCCGCGTACGCACGCTCGCTGAGCCACCGCCGCCGGACCACGATCGCCTCACGGAAGTAGCCCAGGTGCGCGACCGGGCCACCGAACGAGGTCAAGCCCAGGCCGAGGAACACCGCGAGCACCTCCCGGGCCGTGCCGGGATGGCGGGCCGCCGGCCGACGTGCTGCAGGAGCCGGCTCGACGGGCTCGTCGGCGACGCCGGGCAGGTCCGGACCGGTCACGCGGACCTCCCGAACGGGCGCGCCTGCCCGCACAGGTCTGCCGCCGGGCATCGCGGGAGCTGGAGGCTACAGCTGGTCACGGGGGATGCCGAGGATCTCGTGTGCCATCTCCTTCAGTGTGCGGATGCCTTCGGCCAGGGCGTCGCGTCCGCCGGAGGTAGCGCGATAGACCCGCCTGGTGCGCCCGTCAACCACGACCCTGTCCGAGGCCAGGAGTCCCTCGGCTTCCATCCGATGCAGCGTGGGGTACAGGGTGCCCGGGCTGATCCGATAGCCGTGGCGTTCAAGTTCGGTCGCCATCCAGGCGCCGTGGACGGGATCCTGACCTGCGTGGTGCAGGATGTGCAACCGGACGGCGCCCCTCATCAGCTCATTCATCAAGGCCCCAGAGTCTCGTGCCGGTGCAATCGCACCCTCAGGCTATCAATATCGGCTGCCGATATCTATATTCGATACCGTTGACGACGTTCGCGGGAATGAACGCGGGAGATGCTTCGAGGAGGCGCATGGTCCAGCTGTTGGCGATCCACGATGGGGAGCGGCGGGTCGGCGGACGGACGCTGTGGCGGGACGTCAATGTCGAAGTCGAGTCGGGCGATCGGCTGGTTGTCGATGGTCCCTCGGGCAGCGGAAAGACCCTGCTGTTGCGGACTCTCGCCTGGCTGGAACCGCTGTCCAGTGGGCTGTGCCGGTTCCGTGGCAAGGATCCGGGCCACTGGTCGGTGCCGGCGTACCGGTCGCAGGTGATGTATGTCCCGCAACGCCCCTCCCTGGCGGCGGGCACCGTCCTGGAGATCTTGAGCGCGCCGTTCCGGCTGTCGGTGCACAAGGCGAAGGTCTTTGACCAGGCCGCGGCGATGGAGTTGCTCGAATCCCTTGGTCGACCTGCCGACCTCCTGAAGGCACAGACGGCAACTCTCTCCGGCGGTGAGGTGCAGTCGGTCCAATTGGTACGAGCACTGCTGCTGGCACCCACGGTGTTGCTGCTGGACGAGGTCACGTCCGCGCTCGACCCCCCGCTCGCTGACCGGGCGGAGAACGTCCTCCTGGATTGGTGCGCCGGCCACGAACGGGCACTGGTGTGGGTAGGGCATGACAGCGGCAGCCAGGAACGGATCGGTACCACACGCTGGCAGCTCCGGCCCGCCGAGTTGGAGCAGCGATGAGTGCCGAGCCGATCAGCGATCTGCAGCTCGCCCTCGCTGCGGGTCTGATGCTGGTCTCACTACTGGTCTCCTGGCGCCTTCGGCTCGGTCTCGAACGCGACATCGCGATCGCGGGCGTGCGGATGACCGTTCAACTGCTGCTGGTGGGCCTGATCCTGAACTGGGTGTTCGCGCTGAACAACCCGCTGCCGGTGATCGGGATCGGGGTGGTCATGACCATCCTCGCGGCCCACGCTGCAGCCAGGCGTCCCACGCGGGCCTACCCGCGGCTCCTGCTGGACAGCTTCGTGGCGATCATGGCCAGCTCCTTCCTGGTCACCGGGCTCGCCCTCAAGGGCATCCTGAACGTCCAGCCGTGGTTCCTGCCCCAATACGCGGTGCCGATCCTTGGCATGGTGCTGGGCAACTCCCTGACCGGGGTGTCACTGGCGGTCGATCGCTTCACCTCGAACCTGGAGGCACGCCGGGACGAGATCGAGGGCCTGCTGGCGGTGGGCGCCACCCGCTGGGAAGCCGCGCACGGCCCGCGGCGGGACGCGCTGCGCACGGGCATGATCCCGACTCTGAACAGCATGGCCATCATGGGGATCGTCAGCCTGCCCGGGATGATGACCGGCCAGATCCTCGGCGGAGCATCGCCGGATACGGCCGTGCGCTACCAGATCGTCATCATGTTCGTCATCGCCAGCAGCACCGCGCTCGGCTGCCTGCTCTCCGTCGAGCTCGCCTACCGCAGCCTGTTCGACAACCAGCACCGCCTCCGCCTGGACAAGGTCCAGACCCGAGCCTGATCGCCGCGCACGACCCGAACCGGGCCGATGCACGTCAGGTCAACGCGATCCGTCAACCTTGGCGTGGCCAACTGACCCGTGGTGGATGCGCCTGATCCCTCGATAGGCGCTCCAGGCCGTTCCCATGATCAGAGCCAGGGACAGGGCGCCGATCGCAGCTGCGGGCTGTGGCATCAGCCGTTCCGAAGCTCGAGCGGCGAGGAGCCAGGTCACCATCAAGACGATGAGCCCCTCGCCGATCGCGATGGTCCAGTAGAAGACCTTGTCTGCTGGTGTCACGCGGCGAACAACTGGAAGAAGGGGGGAAGGTCAACAGGAAACCGAGCCCAATCAGCAGGAACGACACGATGGAGATCGTCTTGAGGTTGATCTCCTTGTCACGCCACAGCACCCACAGGCCCGTGAGCGAAAGGACGTAGGCAACCACGGCCCAGAGCACCTTGCCGGCGAGGGGACCGGCCCCGAGCTTGAGGTCGAAGCTCCCCAGCCAGGTGCCGACGGCAGGGGAAACCTCGGCGAGGACGATCATGATGCCCAGCACCACCGCACCGATGCCGGCGGAGAGAAGCATCGCGGCTGCGGGACCGTCCGGGATCGGAGCGAGACCCAACTCCTCGACTGCGGGGTCCAGGGATGCGGAGCTCTTGGATTGGGTGTTCATAGGACCGGAGCCACCTTGGTGATGAAGGCGCCGAAAGCGCCAGCTATGACGGCGGCGGCGAAAGAGGCCACCAGGAGAATGAGGACCGCATTGCGCAGCCGTGGATTCGTGATCAGGCGCGCCCCGTAGACCAGCACCAGCAAGAAGGCCGAGGTCGCCAACAGCGGAGCGAGCCAGGCGACGTGTTCCTTCCACTCCATGCCGAGGTGGTGCCACTCCTGCGTCTCGCCACTCGCACCGGACAACAGGAAGTCACGAGGTGAACATTCAGCCGACGGCAGGTCCAGGCCCGCGCACTTCTCGAACTCCGCCCCGGCCAGCTTGACGCGGTACCAGGGGTACACGATGAAGGTGCCAGTGATCACCGTGGCCCACGCCGTTACGCACATGGCGCCGAAGCCGACGTAGAGCCGCGTCATCCGTTCCCGGACAGCAGCAGCTGTCAGGAATCCAGGGCGGAAGCTCCACATTCCGGCGAGCGCTCCGCCAAATGCCAGCAGGTAGATCGCCCCCAGGCCCATGCCATGGATCACTGTCCAGATCTCACGCTCGCTCATCTCCATGAGCGCCTCCTCTAGGGTTCGGGTCCGGCCACCGAGTCGCCCGGCGCCAGGTACCGTCGACAAGTTCGGTGTCGCGCGGACCTCTGTCGACGATTCTGTGACACCGCTATGTGGCCCACAACGGCGATAACACCTAGTCCCACTTAGGCGATATCACCTACACGGCAGGGGTGGCGGACGTGGCACAGTCGGGCTTGATACCGGGACACTGGACCTGGCGAGAGGGGTGGACGTGACCGGCGACGCGGAGGTCGGCACCCGCGAGGTCGTACGGGTGCTGCTTGTCGATGATCATCCACTCTTCAGGGCCGGCGTCGCGCAGCGCCTGGTGGAATCCGATTCGGGCCTGTTGATCGTGGCCGAATGCGGCAGCGTTCGGGAAGTCCTGGAGTTCGCGCCCCGGGCCCGTCCGGACGTCATCCTCATGGACGTCGCCATGCCCGACGGAAATGGCATCGACGCGACCAGACAACTCACGCAAAGCATGCCCGAGGTCGCGATCATCATCTTGAGCATCTACGACGACATCCAGTACGTCGAAGCTGCACTTGAGGCCGGCGCGGCCGGATACTTCCTCAAGACCGTGCAAGGCCCTGAACTGGCCACCGCCATCCGGCACGCCCATGAGGGCGATGCCGTGCTCAGCCCGGAACTCGCCGCCGCGGTATTCCGGCGGGTCTCCCGCCGCGACGCCCCCACATCTTCCCCAGTCAACGAGCTCAGCGGCCGCGAGCGTGACGTCCTGCGGCTGCTGGCGTTGGGCCTGGCCAACAAGGAGATCGCCAGAGAGCTGGAACTCAGCGTACGGACAGTCGAAGCACACCTGCGCAGCATCTACGCCAAGCTCCAGGTGGGGTCCCGCACCGAGGCCGTCATCGCCGCAATCAAGAAGGGGGCCGTGTGACGTCTGCTCCCCCGTCAACCGGGAAGTCTTGGCGAAGCTGGTTTGACCAACTCATGGGATACAGCCGCCGGCTCCACTTCTGGGTGGTCCAGGCACTCGTCCTGGTCCTGAGCTTGGTCCACTTCGGGCTCGAAGCATTCGAACAGTGGACCCCCAACCCGGGCCTGTACCTGCTGCCGATCTCGATGCTGTTCATCCCGGTCGTCTACGCCGCCCTCAACTTCGGCGTCGAAGGCGCCCTGCCTACCGGCCTGCTGTGCGTCGCACTGGCCCTGCCGAACGTCTTCCTGTTCCACGATGGTGGAGAACGGATCGGCGTCCTCAGCCAATTGGCGCTCCTGCTGGTCCTGGGTGTCATCGTGGCTGCCCGAGTGGATCGCGAACAGCGCGCCAAGGAACGAGCCGAAAGCGCCAACCGTGGCCTGCAGGAGGCCCAGGACTCCCTGCGCTCCTACGTCCAACTCGCCATGCGCGCCCAGGAGAGCGAACGCCAGCGACTATCCCGCGAACTGCACGACGAGACCATCCAAGACCTTGTCGTCGTGCGGAACAGCCTTCGTGGCGCCCTTCAGTCGGGAGAGTCGCTCGACGAACGCGCACGACTCGTCGAAAGCGGGATCGATCGCAGCATCGACGACATCCGCCGCCTATGCCGCGCACTGCGGCCATCCATCCTCGACGATCTCGGCCTCATCCCCGCCATCGAGGCACTCACCGGGGAGGTCCGCTCGCACTCGAAGCTCGACGTCTCCATGGACATCAAGGGCACAGCGGTCCGCCTCCCGGCGGAAGCCGAACTGGCCGTCTACCGGGTCGTGCAAGAAGCCCTTCACAACGTGGAACGGCACGCGTCCGCAACCCGCGCCGACGTCGAACTCAGCTACGACCCATCAGGCACAAGGGTCGCCATCGTTGACGACGGGCGAGGGTTCGACCCAGAGCAGGCAGCAGCCACCGATCGGCTCGGCCTCGTCGGCATGCGTGAACGGGCACGCCTTGTCGGCGGCGAGCTACAGGTAGCTCGATCCGATGGCCTCACTCGAGTCGTCCTCTGGCTACCGAACCGGGAACCTGCCGGTGAGTAGCTCACCGCGTGGCGGGGAGCCACCGAGACCGATATCCGCCCGGGCATTCATCAGGCCCTGCCACATGATCGGTGCACCTCGCAGGCACCATTTCCGCGGTTGCCAAGGCCCACTAGTTGTGATGTCCGGGCACGTTGGTCGAGATCGTGTGACGACACGATCTGAGTTTGGAGGTGGGTGAAGGCCCCCCGGTGTGGAGTGGAGCTGTCTAGGAACCGCTCTGCACCAAGGAGGCCTTCATGTCCCACGCTAATGCTGCTTTGACCCCTCGCGCTCGGTTGAGGCTGGCGCGCCTGATCGTCGATCACGGCTGGCCGCCGGCCCGAGCGGCGGAGCGTTATGACGTGTCGTGGAAGACCGCGGTCAAGTGGGCGGGCCGCTACCTCACTGAAGGGCAGGCCGGGATGTCCGACCGGTCCTCGAAGCCGGATCACCAGCCGAACCGGACCCCCGCCCCGATGGTCCGCAAGATCGTGCACCTGCGCTGGAAGCAGCGGTTGGGGCCGGTCGGGATCGCCGATCGGCTCGGCATGCCGGCCTCGACGGTGCACGCGGTCCTGGTGCGCTGTCGGCTCAACCGCCTCAGCCATGTTGACCGGGCCACCGGCGAACCGATCCGGCGCTACGAGCACGCGCATCCCGGCGATCTGATCCATGTCGATGTCAAGAAGCTCGGCAAGGTCCCCGACGGCGGTGGTTGGCGCTACGTCGGCCGACAACAAGGCGAGAGGAACCGGTCATCGACTGTGTCCCGCAACGGCACGCCGCGCAGCAAGCATTGGAACCCGGTGATCGGCACCTGCTACCTGCACACCGTGATCGACGACCACTCCCGGGTCGCCTACGTCGAAGCACATGACGACGAAACCAAGGAAACCGCGACCCAGGTGTTGCGCAACGCCGTGGCCTGGTTCGCCGAACGCGGCGTCACCGTGAAACGCGTCCTGTCCGACAACGGCAGCTGCTACCGGTCCGGCCTATGGCACCAGACCTGCGTCGAGCTCGGCATCACACCGAAGAAGACCAGGCCCTACCGGCCACAAACCAACGGCAAGATCGAAAGGTTCCATCGCACCCTGGCCGAGGGCTGGGCATTCAAGAAGTTCTACAACTCCGAATCAGCCCGCCTCGCCGCCCTCCCGGCATGGGTCCACGAATACAATCACCACCGGCCCCACTCAGCAATCGGCAAGGCCGCACCCATCACCAGGTTGGACAACCTGGCTGGACATCACAACTAGTTCGCCTTGAGCCTGCGCCCGCGTTCGTAGCGGGCTGAACGGCACGTTTGGCTCCGTGGCCCGTTCGCCGCGATTGCGTCCCTCGACATGGGAGCTCGAGCCGCACGGTTGTTCACGGGATGGGCCGTGGGTGGGGCGCGCGTGGAGCCCGACGTTGCGATCTCGCATCCTTCGGCTGGCCATCCATCAGCCCGGTCAGAAATCCGAAGCAACGCTCACACTTGTGCATTCGTACAGGGGCTTTCCGTAGCCAGGAAATATGATGGAGGATTCCGCTCTCCCCTATCCGACGGCGCCCCGCTAGCGTTCTTAACAAGCGAAGGGTCCCATCAAACGGAGGGGGAGGTAATGCAGCGGGCAGCAACGATCTTGACGCAGCTTGAGACCTGTCTCTCGGCTGCACCGGAGGCGCTGGCACGGCGTCTGGGAGTCGGCGTACGCACCGTCGCAACCGAGGTCGCAACACTCAATCAGGCCTTGGGCCGGTCTGGCTCGATTCGACTTGCCGACGGGCGCTACCGGCTGCTGGTCGTCGACGCTGAAGCCTTCCGGTCGATTCGCGACGCCATCACCGGCGTCGAGGCGTCGTTCAACGATCCCGACCGACGCTCGGCTTACATTCTTGCCGAACTCATCCGCTCCGAAAGCCCTGTACGCGTCGAGGAGTTGGCCGCGCGGATGAGTGTTGGACGCAGCACCGTCAGTGGTGACATCGCCCATCTTCGTGACCTCCTGGCTGAGTCGGAGGTGGTCATCGAGGGACGGCCCCACGTCGGACTTCAACTTCGGGGACCCGAGTTGGCAATCCGCACCCTGCTCCTGCGTCACGCCTACCAGGCCGCCTACGAAACCTTCCCGATCGGCCCTGAGCTGGAGAAGGCCTTCAACGATTCAGCTGACGAGTTCGGGTTCGAGGATGGCCTGCGGACGAACCTGCGCCGTTGGTTCACGGTCCTTCTGGACCGCACCGTAAACGGTCATTGGATAACCGATATTCCGGACGCCTATTCCGGGATTCAAGGCACGCAGGCGCACGCTTTCGCCAGTCTGTTGGCATCCCGCGTCAGCCTATTGATCGACGAGGACATCCCACCGGCCGAGGTCATGTTTCTCGCGTTGCCTGCAGCTGGTCGCAGGACTCCGACCAACCCCCAACCCGTTACGGGCTCCAGCTCCCAGGTCGATGTGGAAGCCCTCGTGGAGCGCATCTTCGACCGCATCCGCCACTCGATGAACCTTGGCTTCGACGTCGCGTCGTCCGAGATTGTGGTGGAGTTTTCGCATCATGTCGGCTACATGATCAACCGGCTTCGGTATTCGTTGCACGTCGACCGGACCGTTGACGAGCCCGGGTTGCGGGGCCGGTTTCCTGTGGCCAGTCGCATGGCCGAAGTCGCCCGCGACGTCATCGCCGAGGAGACCGGGCTGATGATGGACGCAACCGAACTGGCTCTTGCGGCCACCTACTTCCAGGTGTTCCTGGAGGAACACGTCGCCCGACAGCACCAACCGTTCCATGTGGCGGTCCTCACCGGCCAAGGACCGGGCGCCGCCCGGCTGATTCGGGCCCAGCTGTCAAAGCTGCTCCCGCAGGACACCACGTATTCCCTCCTGTCGTCGAGTTCCGAACAGCCGCAGCTCTCCGGTGTCGACCTGGTGGTGACCACCCCGGGATCACAGCTCCGCCTCGAGGTGCCGACGCTCGAGCTGTCGGAGGTCTTCGACCGCGGAGAGCTCATCCGCAAGCTCAGCGCGATGAAGTTCACGCATCACGGCCCGCTGGCTTTGAGCGGAGAGTCGGGCTCCATGCTGGTCTCGCTCCTCGACGATGAGCGGTTCGTGCAGCTGCCCGCAGAGTGCACCGCCACCGAAGGCGTCTCGATTCTCGTCGACCGGCTCCAACGCCTGGGGATGGTCTCCGATGAGTTCCGCACCGCATTGGCGGAGCGCGAAGCACTGGCTCCGATGCAGATCAATGCCGAGGTCGCGTTCCCACACGCGAGCGGAACCGAACTACAGGGCGTCGCATGCGCGATGGGTGTGATCCCCCGCGGCGACACCGAGGAGGGCCTGCGGATCATCTTCTTGATGGGCGTTCCGCTGAAGACCGACTACGACGACCGGATCCTGCTCCGTGTCTACGACGAGATCATCCGGCTCAGCCAGGACCCGCTCCTTGTTCGGAAGGTTTCCCGACTGACCAGTTACGTGCAGTTC
This sequence comes from uncultured Actinomycetota bacterium, assembly GCA_963848845.1. Lineage (GTDB taxonomy): Bacteria > Actinomycetota > Actinomycetes > Propionibacteriales > Propionibacteriaceae > Propionicimonas. Next base: position 641,734 of record CAWKFH010000003.1, on the reverse strand, counting down.
TTCTACCTCATGGAGGACTACACCGAGGCAACCAATCAAGGGAGGCATTGATGTTCTGGTTTGCCGCCATCTGCTTTGCACTCGTCTACGTGATCAACATGGTGCTCGCGCTCCTGCAGTCGAAGAACTACACGACCACCTACACCACTCTCAAGCGCCGTGGCCGGGTGGCGATCGGCAAGAAGAAGGGTCTGGTCACCACCGGCGCGATTGTCATGTTCCTGCTGGACGAGGACGGCAACGTGGTCGAGGGCACCCGCCTGACCGGGATCACCGTACTGGCCCGGTTCCGCGCCTTCCCCGACTTCGACGGGCTCCCGCTCGCAGTCCATCGATTCCGTGGGTGACCGTCGATTCACCCGAAGCGTTCGTTTGGCCATCGCCAATGCCCGCGACAACTACCTGTGGTGGCGCTCCGGACAGACTCCTCAGGATCCACCCGGACCGCTTTCCCAGTTCGCCGACGCGCTCCGCAAGCTGGTCGGGCGGCCACCCAAGAACGTCTCCGTCGCCGACGCGATCGCCCGAGCCGCCGGCGCCTCCGGCACCCCAGTTCCGGCCAGGCAGCTGATCACGCTGCCTCAGCCACGGTAGGGCCACCCGGCTCCACCCCATCCCGTAACCGTTTTAGAAAGGAGTGATGACATGGACTTTTTCGTCCAGGCAGCCCAGTGGTTCTACGGGTTGTTCCAGGCCGGCGGTGAGGTTTTCATCAGCTGGACCACCGTCTCGGTTGACGCCGACGGCAAGGTCACCGGTCTGGGCTTCGTCCCGACCGTGCTCATGCTGCTGGTCGCCATGAACGCCTTGATTCAGATGATCGGCCAAGATCGGATCGACAGGTTCGCCCTGAAGGCCGGCGGTAACCCGGTCAGCCGCTACCTGATCCTGCCGTTCCTCGGCGCGTTCATGCTGGCAAACCCGATGGCGCTCTCTCTCGGGCGGTTCCTGCCCGAGAAGTACAAGCCGAGCTACTACGCCAGCGCCGCCCAGTTCTGCCACACCAGCAACGGTGTTTTCCCGCACATCAACGCCGGTGAGTTGTTCATCTGGCTGGGCATCGCCAGCGGCATCGCCACCCTGGGCCTCGATCCCACGGAGCTCGCGATCCGCTACCTGCTGGTCGGCGTCGTCATGAACTTCGTGGGCGGCTGGGTCACCGACCCCATCACCCAGTGGGTCGCCCGACAGCAGGGCGTCACCCTCAGTTCCGTCGTGAAAGTGGAGGCCTGAACACCATGACCGAATACCAATCCGTCATCGTCGAACGTGGCCGCGGTGGCTACGGTGGCCCGCTCACCATCACCCCGACCGCTGAGCGCAGCAAGATCGTCTACATCGTCGGCGGGGGCGCAAAGCCCGACGTCGTCGACCGCCTGTGCGAACTGACCGGCGCAGAGCCGGTCAACGGGTTCGCCACATCGGTGCCCGACGAGCAGATCGCCGCGGTCGTCATCGACTGCGGGGGAACCCTGCGATGCGGGATCTACCCGAAGAAGGGGATCCCGACGATCAACGTGGTGCCGACCGGCAAGACCGGCCCGCTCGCACAGTTCATCACCGAGACGATCTACGTCTCAGCGGTGGACGTCGCGCAGGTTCGGCTCGCTGACCCGGCACTGGTCGCGGCGGCACCGGCTGGCAGGCCGGCAACCGCCGCGGATAGCGATAGCCCTAAATACACTTCCGACAAGAAGATCTCCCAGACGCTCGCTGAACAGAAGAATAAGTCATTGCTGGTCAAGATCGGCCTGGGCGCCGGTCGTGTGGTGGCCATCCTCTTCCAGGCCGGCCGTGACGGCATCCAGACGATGATCGGCACCATCCTGCCGTTCATGGCGTTCATCGCGATGCTCATCGGCGTGATCAAGGCCTCCGGCTTCGGGGCATGGTTCACCTCGTTCCTGACCCCACTGGCCGGCTCCGGCTGGGGCCTGCTCGCCCTCGGGTTCATCTGCTCGATCCCGTTCCTCTCCCCACTCCTGGGCCCTGGAGCCGTGATCGGCCAGATCATCGGCACCCTGATCGGTGTGGAGATCGGCAAGGGCAGCATCCCGCCCAGCCTCGCCCTCCCGGCGCTGTTCGCGATCAATACCCAGAACGCAGCCGACTTCATCCCGGTCGGTCTCGGTCTGGCAGAGGCCGAACCCGAAACCGTCGAAGTGGGCGTTCCAGCCGTGCTGTACTCCCGCTTCCTCAACGGTGTCCCCCGGGTCGCCGTCGCGTGGCTGGCCAGCATCGGCCTCTACGCCGCCTGAGCGCGAGCTCGAGCAAACCCAAAGGAGTTTGATGATGACTGAGATCTATCGGACCACAGTGCACGATGCAGGGCCCATGGCTGAGGCCTTCGTCTCGGAGGGAATGTTCGTCACCTTCGGGGCGAACGCCCCCGAAGCCCTCCGGGAGTTCTGCTACATCGTCGACATCAACGCGATGTCGGCGGCACTGGCCCCGGGCCAACAGTTCACCGTGGACGGCCGGTCCTTCCCGATCACCGCGGTGGGCGAGGTCGCGCAGAAGAACCTCGAAGCCCTGGGCCACATCACCGTCAACATCGACGGCGACAGTGAACCCAAGATGGCGGGAGCGATCCACATCCGCTGCGACGGACCTGCCCCCGAGATCACGATCGGGAGCGTGCTAACGATCGAGGCGGCGTGATCACCCGCGACGTCATCATCACCACCCCCGGGGGTGTACACGCCCTCGTGGCGCAGGAACTGGCGGCCACAGCCAACAGCTACGGCAGCAGCCTGTACCTGCGCCACGACGGGCGAACCGCGAGTGCGGGGCAACCCGTCGCCGTCCTCGCCCTCGGCATCCGTGAGGGTGCCGGCGTCACCGTCCTGGCCGATGGCCTTGACGAGGCGACGGCACTCGACGCGGTGGCTGGAGTGCTCGCCCCACCCTTATCGGACACATCGATCAACGCCTGACAAACCATTAGCGAGGAACCCATCATGACCACCGACCTCTTCACCCGCGGCCTGGCGAAGGCCACCGACACCGATGTGGTGGAGGTGGGACGCGGCGTACTGCCTCGAACCGGCACCATCCTCCGCGACGCCCTCTTCACCGAGGGCCAGCCCGCGCTGATCGTGGCTGACGAGCGCACCTGGGCTGCTGCCGGCTCAGCCGTCGAGGCTTCCTTGCGGTCGGCCGGTGTGGCGACCACTGAGCCCCTCATCTTCCCCGGACACCCCGTCCTCTACGCCTCCTACGACAACAGCGAAACCATCCGGGAACGGCTGCGCGCCACCGACGCCGTCGGGGTGGCCGTCGGCTCCGGCACCATCAACGACCTGGTCAAGCTCGCCTCCGGCGAACTGGGTCGCAAATACGCGGTTGTCGGCACCGCCGCCTCCATGGACGGCTACTCCGGCTTCGGCGCACCCATGAGCCAGGACGGAGTGAAGCTGACCATGCCATGCCCGGCACCGGCGGTGGTGGTCATCGACCTCGACGTCGCCGCCGCGGCCCCGGCCAACATGGTGGCCTCCGGCTACGGCGACCTCGCCGCCAAGATCCCCGCCGGCGCAGACTGGATCCTCGCCGACGCTGTCGGCCTCGACCCCATCGACCCCCTCGCCTGGGAACTCGTCCAGAGCGGTGTCGGGGAGGCGTTGTCACGGCCCGAGGCGCTGGCCGCCGGCGATCCGGACGCCTACGCGGGGCTCGTCTCGGGACTGATCCTTTCCGGGCTCGCCATGCAGGTCTACCGCGGCACCCGCCCCGCGTCCGGCGCAGACCACTACTTCAGCCACCTGTGGGAACTCGACCACCTCGGAACGGATTGGGACCCGCCGCTGTCCCACGGCTTCAAGGTGGCCATCGGCACGCTGGCCATGTGCGCCTTCTACGAACGCTTCCTTTCTCGCGACCTCACCACACTCGACATCGAGGCCGCCGTCGCCAAATGGGCCCCGTGGGACGAGGTCGAGGCCGACATCCGCAACCGGTTCACCGGCGCGCTCGCCGACAACGCCGTCAAGGAGACGAAGGCGAAGTACGTCAACGACATCGGATTGCGGCACCGACTTCACACCTATGTGTCGAATTGGGACGCCCTTAAGCCCCGGATCGCCGACCAGCTCGGTGCCTGCCTCGCAGTTACAGCAGATGCTGCGCGCAGCAGGCGCCCCGTCAACGCCTGAAGACATCGGTCTCACCGCTGCGGACGTGAAGGCCACCTTCCCGAAGGCGATGTACTACCGGTCCCGCTACACCGTCCTCGACCTCGCCCGCGAGGCCGGCTGGTTCGAGGAGCTGGTGGACGGAGTCTTCGCACCCGGCGGACTGTGGAGCTGACCGTCATGACCGCCTGGAGCAGAACCGCCCCGCTGGGCCCGGGCATCCCCGCGAACGCCCGCCCCGACCGGCTCTTCGATGCCTACGTGTTCGACCTCGACGGCACCATCTACCTCGGCGACCACCTCCTGCCGGGCGTCGCCGCGACGATCGAGCTCCTCCGCAAGCGCGACATCCCCGTTCGGTTCCTTTCCAACAACCCGACCAAGGACCCCCACCAGTACCAGGCCAAGCTGAACGGCCTCGGGCTGCCGACGCCGCTGACCGACATCGCCAACACCATCGTCACCACCGTCCGATGGCTCACCTCGCACCACCGGGACGCGGTCGTGTTCCCAATCGCGGAGCGGCCCCTGATCGCCGCGCTGGAAACGGCCGGGATCCGGATGAGCGAGGATCCAGCCGAGATCGACATCGTGCTCGCCTCCTACGACCGCACGTTCGACTATCGAAAGCTCCAGATCGCGTTCGACGCCCTCTGGTTCCACAAGCGCGCGATCCTCGTCCAGACCAACCCCGACCGCTACTGCCCGTTCCCCGGCGGACGCGGCGAACCCGACTGCGCAGCCATCGTCGCCGCAATCGAGGCCTGCACCGGCGTCACCAGCTCAGCCAACTTCGGCAAGCCCGATCCACTCATGGTGGCCGAGGCTCTCGAGGGTTACGACGTGGCCCCCGGCCGCACGATGATGGTCGGCGACCGGCTCGCCACCGACATCGCCATGGGACGCGCCGCCGGCATGAACACCGCCCTCGTCCTCACCGGGGACAGCACCCTGGAAGAGGCCACGGCGCTCACCCCCAAACAGCGCCCCCACTACATCCTCACCAGCCTCGACCAGCTGATCCCACAGGACGTCTGGACGACCGAAGGCACTAGCGTCAGGATCTGATCCCACTGAACGGCTGACGCCAAGTCTTCGACGAGAGGAGCGATCGTGACGAACGCAGACGCGCGTTCTGCGCCCTACCTGTTGGGCATCGACTACGGCACCGAGAGCAGCAGGGTCGCGATCTTCGACGCCGCCGGCATGCCGGTGTCCTTCGCCTCAACCGGCTACCCAACCTGCTATCCGCTCCGGCTGGGCAGAGTCAGAAGTTGGATGACTGGTACCAGGCCCTGACGCGCGAGACATTCCGCCAGGATCCGACGGCCTCATCATCAACCCCTACTTCCAGGGCTCCCGTGCACCTGTGGCTGACTCCAAGGCGCGCGCGATCAGCTGGGGCCTCTCACTCAGCCACACCCGAGCACACCTTTACCATGCCCTTCAGGAGGCGATCTGCTATGCGGTCGCGCACAACCTGCGACAAATGGCCAGCAACGGCTATTGATGGACGCCGGGACCATTTCCCCTTGTCAACAGCCACTGGACCGACCCGAGGCAGCGCCCCTTTCGTAGCGGGCTGAACGGCACGTTTGGCTCTGTGGCCCGTTCTCCGCCCGTTCATCGGCGTTCGCCATCGTCCGCCGGATGGCCCGGCGAGCGGTCCAGCTCTACACCAACTGAGACAAGAATTGGCACAGTTCCCGAGTCGGAGGACCTGGAACGCCCCTCCCGAGTCGACCTCGGGAAGGGGCGTTTACCCTTGTCATGGCGGAGGTGGCGAGATTTGAACTCGCGAGAGGGTTAAAGCCCTCAACCCGCTTAGCAGTAGGGCTCCCCATCGTTCCGGACTGTCCGTACATGGCCGTGACTAGCCATCTTGCTTTCGGCTGGACCTCGCCGAACAGCTGAGGACGGGGGTGAACTGAGACAACTTCTGGCCAAAGCCCAGGCTTTACGCAAATGACCCATTGTTCCGGTTGCAGGGTGGGCACATCGCGGGCGGAGAATCAGCGACGGCACGCAAGCCTGAGCGTAGGGCTTCGGCGCTCCCTGAAGGCTGTGGCTCCGGCGCGTGGCCAAGCCCGGCGCCCGGTGGCCGTGGTCACGTGCGCGACGCCACGGCAGTCTTTACGCGCGGTGGTGGAGCAGGGCGCCCACGAGGTTGGCGTCGTTGAAGTAGTGGCAGGTTCGGATGTCGGGTCTGGGCAGCTGAGTCGTCGCGCGGGCGAAGCTCTCCTCGACCTTCTCGCGGAGCTTGTCCACGAATGCTGATTGGGCACTGATACCCCCGCCGATCGCGATGGCTTCGACGTCGAGAACCGTCTGGATGTTGAAGACGTAGTTGGCGAGGCTGCCGCAGAAGCTGTCTAGGGCCACGGAAGCGGCCGGGTCGCCTTTGGCGAGACGGTCGAAGAAGACCACGCCGTCGACCTCGCTTACGGCGAGTCCGACTGCTTCGGCATAGCGCGAGGTGAGCGAGCGCACCCCGTTCACCATGTCGAGCTGGCGACTTGCCCGGTTGGTCAGGTCCACCTTCGTAAAGCTGGCGTTCCCGGCGTGGAAGTGCGAGCCGCGGTAGACAGCACGATCGATCAGGATGGCGCCGCCCACAGCGGTGCCGACCACCAGGACGACGGCGTTACGGCAGTCGGTGAGGCAGCCCAGGCGAGCTTCGGCCAAGAGCGCACAATTTGCATCGTTCTCGACGGTCACCGGGACGCCGCATCTGGCGGTGACCGAGTCGACCATGTTGGTGTTGTTGTTGAACGTGAGGGTGCCGCCGGAAAACATGTGCCCGGTGCCGGGGTCGAGTTCTCCGCAGCTGCTCATGGCGATGCCGACCACCCTTCCGGCGAACCGGTCGTAGATGCTGCCGACGGCATCGATGAAGCTGGCGTGTGTGTCGTATTGGGTCGGGAGGACGCCTGCCTCGCTGAGTTGGTATGACTCGTCTGCCATTGCGTACTTGATGCCGGATCCTCCGATATCCATGGCCAGCCACTTCATGGAGGCGCCTACAGCTCGCGGCCGTTGGTGGCGATCACGCGGGCGTACCAGTCGAAGGACTGCTTCTTCATCCGCGCCATGGTGCCGTGGCCGGCGTTGTCGCGGTCGACGTAGATCATGCCGTAGCGCTTCTTCATCTCCCCGGTGGTGAACGAGACCGGGTCGATGATCCCCCACGGCGTGTAGCCGATCAGCTCGACGCCGTCGACCTCGACGGCTGTGATCATCGCCTGGATGTGCTCGCGCAGGTAGTCGATCCGGGCCTGGTCGTGGATCTGGCCGTCGGCGGCGATCTCATCGATGGCACCGAAGCCGTTCTCCACGATGAACAGCGGCTTCTCGTACCGCTCGGCCAGCACGTTGAGCGTGTAGCGCAGGCCGGTCGGGTCGATCTGCCAGCCCCAGTCACTCGCCTTCACATGCGGGTTCGGAACCGAGTTGCCCGGTCCCCCGGTGACGTCCTCGTTGGAGTTTCTTTCGGCCGGACCTGCCGTGACTACCGTCGACATGTAGTAGCTGAACCCGATGTAGTCGACGACCCCGTCGGCAAGGACCTGGGCGTCGCCGGCCTGCATCCCGATGTCGTAGCCGCCGCGCTCGATCTCCGCCAGGGCGTAGGCCGGGTAGTGGCCGCGGACATGAACGTCGGGGAACAGGAACCGTTCCCGCATCGCCACCTGTGCGGCCATCACGTCGTCGGGGTGGCAGGAGAACGGATAGACCGGCACGTGGCTGACCATGCAGCCGATCTGTAGATCGGGGTCGATCTCGTGCCCGATCTTCACTGCAATGGCGCTCGCCAGCAGCTCGTTGTGAGCCACCTTGAACAGGACCTCGCGGGGATTCTCTTCCGGTGCCAGCTGGACACCGGAGTTGGTCCACAGAAAGAGCGGGTTGGTGGTGTTCATCTGGTTGTTGATCTCGTTGAACGTCATCCACCACCGCACCTTGGTGTGGAAGCGCGCAAAACACACGCGGGCAAACCGGGCGAAGAAGTCCACCAACTCACGATTGCGGAACCCCCCATAGTGGCGGGCCAGGTGCAGCGGCAGCTCGAAGTGGGACAGCGTGATCACTGGCTGGATCCCGTGGGCCAGCAACTCGTCGAACACGGCGTCGTAGAACGCCAGGCCTTCCTCGTTCGGTTCGGCCTCATCCCCGTTGGGGAAGATCCGCGACCAGGCGATCGAGGTCCGCAGGCACTTCAGGCCCAACTCGGCGAACAGCGCGATGTCCTCACGGAACCGGTGGTAGAAATCGATCGCCACATGGTTCGGGTAGAACTCGCCCGGCTCCACCGTTTGGGTGATCCGACGCGGCACACCATGCGCCCCCGCCGTCAACACGTCCACAACGCTCGGACCCTTCCCGCCCGCGTCCCAGCCACCCTCGAACTGGTGCGCCGCCAAAGCCCCGCCCCACAGGAAGCTTGTTGGCAGACCCGATTCGGCGCCCATGTCACACGTCCCTGGAAGCGTTGAGCGCGGCGAGGCTGCCCTCTACCTCGGCGACGACGCCCGGCGAGATCAGGCTGAATGCACCGATCAACGGCTGGTTGGGCACCCAGGCCCTGCGCGTGCGGAAGTCGGCGGCGACGGCCGGGTCGATTCGGGTGAAGGCGTCGATGACTGTGCGGTAAGCCTCGGGGTCGTCGATGATCGCCGCCAGCGAGGTGGACGTGGTCACTGCGAGGGGGGTGGGCTGCGGCTCGGCGTCCACCGTCCACTCGTGGTGGCCGGCGCTCACGGTGAACCTCTGCCCGTCCGGCAGCCGGACGGCTGCGGTGGTGTTGGGCGGAACGTCGGCCGTGATCGTGATCCGGCCGTCCACACGTCGCCATTCGACGGCGGCAGCCCCGTAGGGGGTTTCGTGCCGCGTGCGGGCCCAATCCAGGCTGGGTAGCGGTGCCGGTGCGATCTCGAGCTTCTTGTAGCCAGGCTCGGCAGGGGCGAGCCCGGCGACGGCGCGGTGCAGCCAGTCGGCGACGGCGCCGAGGGCGTAGTGGTTGAAGGAGGTCATCTCGCCGGGGTTGATCGAGCCGTCCTGGAGCATGGAGTCCCAGCGTTCCCAGATCGTGGTGGCGCCCATGGTGATCGGGTACAGCCAGGAGGGGCATTCGGTCTGCTGCAGCAATCGGCCGGCCTGACGAAGGTGACCGGTATGGGTCAGGGCGTCGGTGACCAGCGGGGTGCCGACGAAGCCGGTGCTGATCCGGTAGCCGTCGCGGCGCACCAGCCAGGCCAGTCGCCGGCCCATCTGTTCGGACAGCTCGCCGGTGACGATGCCGAACTCGATGGCCAGGGCGTAGGCGGTCTGGGCGTCGGAGAGGATCCGTCCGGCCGGGGTGACGTACTCGGTGAGCCAGGCGTCGCGGACCTTCTCGGCCTCTGCTGCGTACGAGCTCGCGTCCGCCCCCAGGCCCAGCACCGTCGCGGTGCGGGCGAGGAGGTCGGTGGAGCGGTACAGGTAGGCGCTGGCGACCAGGTCGGGGTCAGCCTTGGCTTTGGCCGGGTTGTCAGGGGGAGAGTCCGGGTCGACCCAGTCGCCGAACTGGAAGCCGCCTTCCCATAGGTGACGCTCACCAGCCAAGCCGAGCAATTGGTCCACCCACGCTTTCATCGATGGGTACTGAGCTTGCAGGACGCCGAGGTCGCCGAAGCGCTGGTACAGCACCCAGGGGAGCACAACCGCTGCGTCGCCCCAGGCCGCGGCGGGGACATTGGCGGAGTCGAGGACGTCGGGGACAATGAACGGGACGCCGCCGGCGACCCGCTGCTCGACGGCGAGGTCAACCAGCCAGGAGGCGAGGAAGCCGTCGCAGTCGTACAGGTAGGACGCGGTGGGGCCGAACACCTGGATGTCGCCGGTCCAGCCGAGCCGTTCATCGCGCTGGGGGCAGTCGGTGGGCAGGTACAGGAAGTTGCCCCGCATACCCCACACCACGTTCTCGTGCAGCTTGTTCACCATGGGGTCGGAGCAGTCGAACCAGCCCGTGCGACGCATATCGGAGTGGACCACCTCTGCCGTGACGGCAGCCGGGTCGAAGACGCCGGGCCAGCCGGTGACCTCGGCGTAGCGGAAGCCGTGGAAGGTGAAGGTGGGCGCCCACTCTTCCACCCCGGCGCCGGCGAGGGTGTAGGTGTCAGTGGCTTTGGCCACCCGCAGCGGGCGGACGCCGAGCTCGCCGTCCTCCAGCACCTCGGCATGCCGCAGCGTGATCGTGGTCCCGGCCTGGCCACTGACCCGGATCCGGAGCCGACCGACCAGGTTCTGGCCGAAATCCAGCAGCGTCTTCCCCGACGGCGACGTGAGCACCTCAGCCACGGCAACCTGCTGGGTCACGCGGACCTGCGGACCGGTCCGGGGGCCGGGCACCGGGCCAGCGTCGGCGACGCTCGCAGCGACCCAGCCGGGTGCGGCGCCCCCCGGGGACGACCATCCCGCCGGAACCAGGCGAGCGTCGAAGGACTCGCCGTCGTAGATCCCGGCCTCGGTCCACGGCCCGTGCCCGCTCGCCTGCCAGCCCGGGCCGGTCACAATCCACTCGGAACGTCCGTCGGAGTACTCCAGCAGCACCTGGCCTGCGAAGGACGGCTGTTCGCCGTAGAAGATCTGGGCCAACCCCTGGAATCCGAAGCTCTCGGTGAACCAGCCGCCGGCCAGCGCCACGCCGAGGGCGTTGCGTCCTGGCGACAGCAGATCGGTGATCTCAGTCGTCTCGTGCACCAGCCGGTACTGGTAGGGCGTCCAGCCCGGCTTGAGCAGCTGGTCGTCAACCTGCCTTCCGTTCACTTCGGCCTGGTACACGCCCTGTGCCGTGGCGTAGAGGGTGGCGCGGAGCAGTCCGTCGGAGACGTCGAACTCGTGGCGCAGCAACACCGGCTGGGCGTGCCGGACCGGCTGGGCCAGGCCGACGAACTCAGCCCGCCACTCCCCCTCGGCAAGGAAGGACGCCACCACCTCCCGCTCGTCGCTCCAGGGCGACCAGCCGTCCACGCCCTGCACTCGCAGCCGCAACGCGCCCCGCTGGCGCGGCGCCAGTGCCGCGAACGGCCACTCCACCAGCACCGAGGAGTCCCCGTCCAGTTGGAAGCCGGCCGTGGTCGACCCGTCGTCCCAGGACAGCTCCGCGGCCAGCTGCCGCCAGCCGGGCACGTCGCTGCGGGTCACCCACGACACCCTGGGCTTCGGGACCGCGGTCTGCGGCGAACCGAGCCGGTATTCGAGCCGGACCGAGTCGACGACAGTGGGCATATTGGGACCTCTCGGGTAATGCGTGGCGGATTCACCGGCGTGGGAAAGTCGGTGGAAGCGGTCAGCCCTTTACGGCACCGGAGGTGAGGCCGGCGACGATCTGGCGCTGGAACAAGACGTACATGACCAGCATGGGGATGGTGATCACCAGGATGTTGGCGAACAGCAGGTTGTAGGTGGTGGCGTACTGGGACATGTAGTTGAACAGGGTGAGCTGGACGGTGGCGTTCTGGCTTCCCGGAAGGAAGTACAGCGGGTTCTGGAAGTCGTTGAACACGAACATCGACTGCACCAGGACGGAGGTCACGATCACCGAGCGCAGCAGCGGGAAGATCACCTGGAAGAACAGCCGTAGCGGGCCGGCGCCGTCGACGATCGCGGCCTCGTCGATCTCCCGCGGGATGGAGCCGATGAAGGCCCGCATGATCAACACGGTGAACGCGAGCCCGAACGCGACCTCGATCAGGATCAGCCCGGGCAGGGTCTTGAAGATCCCCAGGCTCTGCATCACCCAGATCGTGGGCACGACGGCCGGCGGGATGATCAGCCCGGCCAGGACCAGGGCGTTGATCAGCGGGTTGAGCCGGCTCTTCCGCCGGTCCAGGATGTAGGCGATCATCGCCCCGAACACCACCATCAGGGTCACCGAGGCGACGGTGAGGATGGTGGAGTTGATGAACGCGATGATCAGCATGTAGTCGCGGGCCTGGAACACCGCGACGATGTTCTCCCACAACTGGAAGTTCGCCGGCCAGGAGAACTCCAGCAGGGAAGCTTCCCGCTTGTCCTTGGACGCCTGCGTGAAGATGAACGCGAACGGGGTCAGGAACAGCACCGCCGTGACCAGGATGCCGATCACTCCAACCAGCCAGCGAGTGGGCTTGCGCATGGCGTTCACAGCACGGTCTCCTTCGAGTTGAGCCAGCGCGACAGCGGGTAGATGATGCCGGCGACCACGATGAACAAGATCACGTTCCCTGCGGTCGACAGGCCGTAGAAGCCGGCCTGGTACTGCTTGTAGACCACCGAGGCGATCACGTCGGAGGCGAACCCGGGACCGCCCTGCGTGGTGGTCCAGATCAGGGCGAAGGACCGCAGCCCGCCGATCAGGGAGAGGATGATCACCGTCGAGGTGGCCGGGAACGACAGCGGCAAGATGATGTGGCGGAACATCTGCCACGAACTCGCCCCATCAACCCGGGCCGCCTCGAAATACTCATTCGGGATGGCGGCGATGCCGGCGATATAGATCAGCGTGGCCAGCCCGATGCCAGCCCACACATCGATCCCCGCCACGCTCAACAATGCGATGTTCGGATCGGTCAACCAGCCCGGACCGTCCGCGCCGGTGATCGAGGTGATCAGCTTGTTGAGAATCCCGTTGAACGGATCCAGCAGCACCTGGAACGTCAACCCGACCCCCACCGTGGACACCATCACGGGGAAGAAGGTCACCGAGCGCAGGTATCCGCGGGCAATGATCGGCGCGGACAACACCACCGCGAGCAGCATGCCCAGCACCACCTTCGTCCCCGAGGTGAGGAACGCATACACCAGGGTGTTGCGTAGTGACCCGATCAGGCCCGGCTCGGAGAAGAAGAGCACGAAGTTGTCCAACCCGATGAAGGTGGACTTGAACAGCGTCCACCGGGTGAACGCGAAGTAGAAGCTGAACACCGTCGGGACGATGAACAACACCATGAAGATCAGTCCGCCGGGAATGTAGAACCACAGCGGGTAGCTCTTGTCGACGTGTTGGGCGGAAGCTCGCGGCCGGGCCAGCTGCTGCGGCGTCGCGGCGCGGGTGGAAGTGGTGGAACTCATCATTCACCTCTGGTTGGTCAGCGGCGAGACCGCAGGGAAAGGGGTAGTCCGGTGGGGGCCCAGTTGCCCGGCCCCCACCGGGTTCAGCTCACCAGCCTTCGAGGCCGAGCTGCTGGGCCTGCTTCTTGATGTCCTCGTCGTAGCGCTTCGCGCCATCGGCGGCCGACGAGATCCCCGAACCCACCTCGACGGTGATCTTCTCCAGGTTCGGACCCTTCACCGGCGAGAGGAACTCCAGCGCCGGGCTCGACTGCCCGGCATCGGCGTACGTCTGGACATCCTTCACGGCCTGGGCTACCGAGTCGGGCAAGGTGCAACCCTTGACCACGAACGCGCCGTCGACCGTCACGGTTGCTGCGTACAGATCGCACGCCTCCTTGGTTGCGGCCCACGCCTCGAACTTCTTGGCTGCGTCCAGCTTGGCTCCGGTGGTCGTGGTCGGGATGTAGATGCCCGAGGGAATCCACAGGGTCACCCCCTGGGTGGCGGCGTCATCGCCAGGCTGGGGGAAGTAACCGATGTTGTCCTTGTTGGTCGGATCATTGGTGACCATCTGCGGAATCGCCCAGGTAGCCATCGGGTACTGCGCACCCTTGCCTGCCGTCAGGTAGGCCTGAGCCTGGTCGTACTTCATCGAGGCGAAGTTCTTGTTCAGGTAGCCGGCCTTGTGGATCTCCTCGAGGCGCTGGAAGCTCTTGAGGGCGGGGTCCATGGCGTACTTGGCGGTCGGGTCGTTCTTGGTGTACTTCTCCGCCCATTGCGGGTCGATCTTGTTGATGTTGTTGAAGTCGGCCAGGATCAGCAACTGGGAGGTCCAAGTGTCTGCGTAGCTCTGGATGACCGGATCGATGCCCGCAGCCTTGATCTTGGCATTGTTCGCCATGAACTCCGCCCAGGTCTTGGGCACCTGCAGCCCCAGATCGGCGAAGACCTTCCTGTTGTAGAGGATGCCGCCGCCCTGTGCGGGTCCGAAGGGGGCGCCGTAAAGCTCAGAGCCCGAACTCACCGCCTGCTTGAAGCTGTCGTCCAGGTTGGCCACCCAGGGCTCGCTCGTGAGCGGCACAAGGTTCCTGGCAGGGTCGAGTGCCTGGAGCAACGAGCCGGAGTTGTACTGGAACAGGTCCGTCATCTCTCCGGTGGACAGGCGGGTCTTGACGAAGTTGTCCCCGTCGGCACCCTGCGGACGGGAGTCCACGGTCACCTTGACGTTGGGGTTGGCCTTCATGAAGGCCGCAGCCTGCGCGTTGGCGACCTTCATGCTGTTTTCGCCGTTGTCGACCATGTAGGTGATGGTGACGCTTTCTGCGGCGCCGCTAGCCTGGGGGCTGGACGTATTCGAGCCGAGACTCCCTGCGCTGCACGCGCTGAGCGCGATCGCCATAGTGGCGGCGGTTGCCCCCACGAACCACTTCTTGATTGCCATGAGTTCTCCGTTGGGTCATGGCCGCTATCGCGGCACCTGGCGTGTGTGAACCGGTTTACATCCACCTCGTCACACGTTCGCTGTGTGCGGCTGGATGACAAAAGTGTGAACCGGTTCACATAATCCTGTCAAGAGGCTGGCCAGAACACTTTGTAAACTGGTTGACGGAAACGCAGTCATGAGGTCTGATGGCTGGTGAGGGCGGGCATACACGGCCGCTCCCGATCACTGACGACTAGCAGGAGTGTCTACGTTGAGCGACGAGACGATGCAAGTCCCCTACAGGCGTCCCGCCCTGCGCGACGTGGCCGAAGCCGCCGGGGTGTCCCGAGGCGCCGTCTCGAAGGTCATCCGGAACGCCTACGGCATCAGCCCCGCCATGCGCAAACGCGTCGAGGACGCAATCGAGGAACTCGGCTACCGGCCGCGCACCGCCGCACGGGTCATGCGCGGACAGAGCTTCACCATCGGGTTCGAAACCCCCCAGATCGGCAACGGCATCAGCACCCTGGTCGTCGACGGCGCTGCCGAACAGCTCGCCGGGTCGGCCTACCAGCTGGTAATTGTCCCCGGCCTTGGCCGCATCACGGCACAGGAGATCCTTGAGTCCCTGGTCGACCGTCAGGTCGACGGGATCATCGCCATCGCCTCCGAAGTACCGACCGACTGGATCGAGCGCCTTGCAAAGCACACCCCGGTCGTTGTCCTTGGCAGGCACGACGACTCCACGGCTTTCGACACCATCAGGAATGACGACGAGGCCGGCACCAACCTGGTGATGGATCATCTCCTGGGGCTTGGCCACACCCGCATCGCACACCTCACGATCCAGCCCCCGACCGACCAGGCACCTCACGTCTTCCGGCGTGACCAGTACCTCCGGCGGATGCACGACGCCAGCCTCGAGCCCATGCTTCACTACACCACGACCACCGAGCGGGGAGCCCAGGAAGCAACCAACGCCCTCCTGTCCTCCACGAACCCGCCGACTGCCATCTTTGCCGGGCACGACACCTTGGCCATCGGCGTGCTTCGCGCGGCCGCAGAAGCCGGACTCCAACCCGACCACTTGTCCGTCGTCGGCTACGACGACATCGAAATGGCCAGTCATCCGCTGGTGTCGCTCACCACGATCGACCAGCACGGAACCGAAGCCGGGCGAAACGCGATCCGACTCCTTCTCGAACGCATCGGCGGCCGCACCCAACCCAAACACGAGTGCTTCACACCGGAGTTGCGGATCCGCCGAAGCAGTGCGCAACTCCGCGAGTGACCACTCTCGGCGGATGTTCCCTCGGGCAGCGTGAGTCCGTCGGCGCGCCCTGGACTTCAGCGCGGATCGCAGACGAGCCGGGGGTGCCCGCCGGTCCGGCTCGGCGTTCAGACCAGGCGCAGTAGCCTTCCCCCCGCCTCTCGACTCTTGCGGACGAAATGTCAACCGGTTTACACTCTCGCCCACGTCAACCGGTTGACACGCTCTGGTTGAGCGAGGCAAGGAGGCCGCACCATGCAAGGACAGATCGCCCTACCCGAGAACCCACCAGTCCAGCGCTCGCGAGTGCCGGCGGGCAAGCGCCAGGCTCATCGATGGCTGGCAGCCCTCGTCGGAGCTGCGTTGGGGCTGGGCCTGTTGCCGGCCACAGCGGCAGTTGCCGCTCCGAAGGAATGCGCGCCACCGACCAGCGGTGGGCCCATCTTCGTCAGCCCCGACTGTGTGGATCCTGCCTACAACACCCCTGTCGTGGACAACGAGACCGATGTGACCAGCCCCGTGGCCCACCGGAAGGTGTCGGGCCACTTCGAGGGGACGGCATTCCGCTTCAACATCTACCTACCAGCCAAGATCCGTTTCGAGAATCGGTTCTTCCAGTTGGTCTACCCGACCATCGACGAGAACATCGGCGACCGCAACATAGAGTTCGCCGCGGCCAGTGGCGCCTACACGCTGCAGACAAATGGCGGATCGGGGTATCGCGTTGACGCGGCGGCTGCCCAGTTCTCCCGTGCCATTGCGGCCAAGTATTACGGCTCCGCCAAGCGGATCTACGGCTACATCTATGGGCCAAGTGGCGGCTCCTTCCAGGCCATCGGCGCGATCGAGAACAGCCGCGGCATATGGGACGGCGCGGTGCCGATCGTCAACGCAGTCCCCACGTCTCTCGGCACCAACTTCTTCGTCCGCGCCTTCGCCAGGTTCGTGCTCAAGGACAGCGCCAGCAAGATCGCGGACGCGGTGAGTCCCGGCGGCAGCGGCAACCCTTATGCAAGCCTGACGGCAACGCAGCGCAAGGTCCTGCACGAGGTCACAACGTTGGGCGTCCCGCTACGCGCGTGGGAGGACGTCAACTACATCCTCGGGCTGGATGCCGCCGACGGATTGCTCGGCCTGGGCAGCATCTTCCTGTCGATCGACAGCACCTATGTCAACGACTTCTGGACAAAGCCGGGCTACCTCGGAACCGAGAACTCCGAACTCGGCGAGATGTTCAGAGCTGCCCGCACCCCTGAGAACGAGGGACAGTTGGCGCTCATGACCTACTATCGCCATGCACTTCCCACAGGCAACGATTTCGCGGCCTTCGACCAGTTTCGCGAC
Organism: uncultured Actinomycetota bacterium; assembly: GCA_963848845.1. Taxonomy (GTDB): domain Bacteria; phylum Actinomycetota; class Actinomycetes; order Propionibacteriales; family Propionibacteriaceae; genus Propionicimonas. The sequence continues at coordinate 624,492 of CAWKFH010000003.1, read as the reverse complement.
TCCACCGGAGAGCCCATCTATCCGCAGCGCCCGTTCAGCATCCCCGCGCTCCTCTCCTCGAGTGTCAGCGGCGGCGGCACGCAAACCGGCGCAATCAACGGCAAGGTGATCGTGGTGGATTCACTGCTCGATGCCGAAGCCTTCCCGTGGGACGGCGACTGGTACGCCCAACGGGTGAAGAAGGCGCTCGGGGACGCCTATGACGACAACTTCCGACTCTGGTACAACGACAACACCGATCACATCGAGACGGCACGCACCCAGCGGCTCGTCTCCTGGACCGGGCTCTACGAGCAGGCCCTTCGCGACGTCAGCGCCTGGGCCGAGCGCGGCGTTGCCCCCGCCCGTTCAACCGCCTACAAGCTCATCGACGGCCAGGTCACGGTGCCATCAAGGAGTGCCGCGAAGCGCGGCGGGATCCAGCCCGTCGCCGACCTCGCCGTCAATGGCCCTGGACACGGACTGGCCAGGACGGGAAGGAACGTCAAGTTCCGTGCCGTCGTGCACGTCCCACCGGGACAAGGCAAGGTCATCTCCGCAGAATGGGACTTCGAGGGATCTGGCGACTTCACCAAGGTGTCGCTAACCAGGGCGCGAAAGAGCCTCGTCCTGACCGCCAGCTTCACCTATGACAAGGCGGGCACCTACTTCCCCGCGCTGAGGGTGACTACCCACCGCGACGGCGATCTCAGCGCCAGGTTCGGGCTCGTGCAGAACCTCGATCGTGTTCGCGTCGTCGTGGGCCAACGGCCAGGCCGGTAGCGAACGGAGTCAAGCACGCACGGCCGGTCGCCACCGCAGCGATGGCGACCGGCAGGAGCGGAAACGCTCCCACCGTTGGGACCACCATGGGGCAACCGCCATCTGCGAGCGGTGGGATGCCATGCGGTGCGAGCAAACGCCCTGCCCGGTGACCACGGTTCGTCAGATCATGGCCTCGCGGACGCGTGCGGTGTCGACGAACTGTTCGAAGCGGACCACCAGCCCCCCTCGGACGACGAAGTGGTGTGCCACGCGAACGTTGATGTCGTTGCCGGTTGTCCGATTGGTAGCCGTGTAGCGGGCCAGGACGACGACGTTTTCGCCGTCCACTACATAGCTGTCGTCGTGGGCTGTCCAGTCCTCCCAGTCTCTGCCGAGGGCTTCCATGACCTTGGTTGTGACTCCCTCAGGGGTGCGGTAGGTGCCGGCGAGCGGGAATCCAGCCATTTCGGTCCACTCGACATCGGGGGCCAAGGTGGCGCGCAGGGCTTCGAGGTCCCCGGCGGCTGAGGCGAGGTATTGGCGGCGCACCACGTCCGCTGGTGCAGCGCCGCCGGCGTCGATCAGCCCCATGTCATCTCTCCCTTGGCGACCTTGGTGCCGAGGCTGGCTGCGATGGTGAGGCCGGCGTCGGGGTAGGCGGCCAGGAGTGCCTGCTCGGCGGCGGCGGCATCGGGTGCTTCGGCGACGGTGGTTTCGAAGAACCGTAGGTAGTCCCGGGTGTGCCGGATGGCGGTGAGGTCGGTTGCCGCGTCGGGGGTGCGGTGTCCGGCGGCCACGAAGGTGGGCTGCAGGGCTTCGAGTTCGTCCAGAGCCGTGATCCACGCTGAGCGCACTTGCGGGGTAGCGGCGTCGGCGGTCCACACGTGCAGCCCTTGGAACAACAGGACCCCACCCACGACGGCGCGAGCCTCGGGATCGAACAGGTACCAGGAGCGATCCCCGAGCTGGCTGCTCGCCCGGTGGAGTTCCAGGGCATGCCCGTCAACGACTGGATTCTGATTGAGCGGCTGGATGTCGACCAGGCGGGTCGGCAGATTGGCGCCGAGATGTGCCCACGCCTTCAGCTTGCCGTCATAAGTCCCCTGGATGTGGTGGATGACGTCAGCAGGGGCGCGGAACCGGACACCGGGGAAGGCGTCGGCGAGCACTTCCGCACCGAAGTAGAAGTCGGGGTCTCCGGCGGTGATGATGACGTCGCTGAGGGTCTTGCCCGAGTCGAGGACAGCGGCGGCAATCCGGTGGCCATCAGCCCGGGTGAAGGCTGCGTCCACGACCAGGGCCTCGGCCTCTCCGGTGATCAGCACGCTGGTCTTGTTCAGCGACGAGTCAGCCGAGTCGATGACTGTGTAGGTGAGATCGCTCATATTCGTTCACTCTCTGATGTGGTGATGGTGACACTGTAAGAATAGGATGCAGGACAGAGCAGACACACGGTGCGGACCGGTCAGCACGTTGTCAAAATAGGACACGGTCTGGACTTCGTGAGTGGTCCGGCACCTCGGGATCCGGAAAGTGAGGACACGAAGTGAGCACGAGGCAGCCTGCGATCCGCGATGTCGGCTTCCATGCCCCACCGGGGTTGATCGCCGAGGCGGAAGTGACCGATCTTGCGCGGCTGCGTAAGCACGGCGGGCTGCAGGAGTTCGCCGATCCGCAGCGGCTGGCGTTCGAACTTGTCATCGAGGTGCGATCGGGTCACGCTGCGCACGACGTCGACTTCGCCAGCTATGCGCTCTCGCCCGGTGATGTGCTCTGGGTGCACGCTGGCCAGGTTCAGCACTGGGGCGACGTCTCGGCGATAGAAGGCCGCGCGATCCTCTTTCCGCCGACAATGCTCGATGTCGGCACCTCTGCACTCCTGCGCCGGCTAGGCGCTTTGGCCCGGAATCACTGGCCTTCCGTGGCGGTCCTTGGGTCGCCGCTAGACGAGCAGTTGAGGGCCCTCGAGCGACTGAGTGGGCACCTACACGCCTCGACAACTCTTGATCCTGAAGCGAGGGCGGCGTCAATGGCCCACGCCGTCCTGGCCGCGCTGTTGAGGATCGCCGGAGATGCCCGGGCGGAAGGCGAATCGACAGCGCCCGCTGATCAGGTCTTCCGATGGTTCGAGGAAGCGGTCGAACACAACTTCGCATCGGAGCGATCAGTCGGCTCATACGCGCGACGGCTGGGCTACTCCGAACGAACTCTGAATCGCGCGGCCCGGGCGGAGGCGGGAACGACAGCCAAAGGACTCGTCGATCGTCGGGTTATTCTCGAGGCCAAACGACTGTTGGCCCATCAGGTGACACCAGTCGCCGACATCGCGACGCACCTCGGATTCCAGGACCCCGCGAACTTCCACAAGTACTTCCTCAAGCACGTCGGCACGACACCCGGAGCGTTCCGCAAGGCCATCCGCGGACAATGAGCGCATTGCGGATGCGAAGAGACCCGAGCTACGAGAACTAGCTGGTCCCCCGCTGGAAGAGCTCGAACTGCGCGTCCACGTGCTCTCGGTCGGATACGGACTCGCCGATGCCGCCGAGCGCCGCAGTGATCAGGTTGTACGCCACTGCGGCCAGGTTGTAGCCGATTGTCGTCAGCGGGGGGATGGTCACCCCCGAGAGCGGGGTGTGGTCCATTCCGACAAACCCGATCTCGCTGGGGACTGCCCATTCCCTGGTGGTGGCGGCCGAGAGGAGCGCCGTTGCGACATCGTCGTTGTAGCAGGCCACGCCGACGCCGGGCAGGGCGAGGGCATCGATCGCGGCAAGAGCGTCGTCGGGGTTGATGTCCAGCCGGACGATGGCCGGTTCCGGCAGCCCGTTGGCGGCGCACTCGGCGCGGACGCCAACCTCGCGGCCCTGGCCGAACGGGTCCTGCCGAGCGTCGTGCAGGTGCGCGAATGCCAACCGGGCATAGCCACGGGCGATCAGATGCCTGGCCTGGACCGCACCGATCTCAGCATTCACGTCCCGAGGCGGCCCGGCAGTCGCCGGGTCGAAAGCCTTGACGCCACGGCTCTCCAGCAGTTCGCGTTCCGAGGCTGCGAACGGGGTGAGCGAAATGACCGCGCGCGGCTTCATGCCGGCGATGACCCTGTCCAATGGCGCGATGGAGTCCGTCGCCAGGTGCAGCAGCAGAGTGAGTCCTCGGGTCGCGAGCTCCTCGGTCGCGGCCTGGAAGATGTCCTGCAGGTTGCCGCCGAACGTGGTGTTCGGAATGACCGCGATCACGATGTCACTCGATCCCTTGGCCAAGGTGCGACCGGCAGCCGAGGGCTGGTACTCGAGTTCGGCGGCAGCCTGGGCCACGCGCTCGCGGGTCGAGCTCGCGAAACGTTGGCCACGGCCGTTCAGGATCTGGCTGACGGTCGCGCGTGAAACCCCCGCGAGCTTCGCCACGTCCTCACTGGTCGCGATCACGATCGCAGCATACCGCCAACTGTTGACGCGCGTTACGTGCCTGTGGTTTCCTTAGGTAACGCGCGATACCTGCGCTCCACACGATGACGTACGGAGTTCCACCAGATGACTCGGAAGCTCTTCAATGACGGCTGGCGCCACCGTACGAAGGTCAGCGCCTTCAGGGAACTGGCGGGCTCCAGCGAGTCCGACTGGGTGGACGTCGATCTCCCCCACGATGCCCTCATCGGCCTCGATCGCCGTGCAGACGCCGTTCATGGCGAGACCAACGGCTACTTCCCTGGGGGCGCCTTCGAGTACGCGCGCAGCTTCCACGCTCCGGCCGAGTTCCGCGGCAGCCAGGTGCTGCTCGAGTTCGACGGGGTCTACCGGGACGCCGCGGTCTTCGTCAACGGGAACCTCGCCGGCCAGCGCGCGTACGGTTACTCCCGCTTCTTTGTCCAGGTGGACCCGTACCTGAAGTTCGACGCCGACAATGAGATCCGGGTCGAGTGCCGGACTCATCTCGACAGCCGGTGGTACGCCGGCGCCGGCATTTTCCGCGATGTGCACCTGGTCGTGAAGAACCCGGTACACATCGCCACTGACGGTGTGAAGGTCACCACGCCTGACATCGAGGCAGACCGGGCTGTGGTCGAGGTGGCCGTTGAGCTCGAGAACTCCGGTGCCCTGACCACCACGGTGCGGCTGGCCGCGACGATCACCGACGCCGCTGGCTCGGCCGTCACCGCCGGCGGATTCCCGGTGACCCTGCTGCCCGGCGCCCGCGCGACCGTTCGGCAGCGGCTGTACGTCTCGAACCCAATCCTGTGGAGCGTGGACCACCCGCACCTGTACGCCGTCGCGCTGGAGCTCGACGAGGCGGGCCAGACCGTCGATCGAGAGTCGGTCATCTTCGGCGTCCGCTCGCTTCAGCTCGACCCGCAGCAGGGCCTGCGGATCAACGGTGAGTGCCTGAAGCTGCGCGGCTCGTGCATCCACTCCGACAACGGCCCACTCGGGGTGGTCTCGATGCGCGCCGCAGAGGAACGCAAGGTTGCCCGGCTCAAGGAAGCCGGCTTCAACGCCATCCGCAGCGCGCACAACCCCCTGAGCACCGCGCTCCTGGACGCGTGCGACAAGCTCGGCATGCTCGTGATGGACGAGACCTTCGACATCTGGACTTCCAGCAAGTCCGACTTCGACTACGCCTTCGACTTCCCCCAGTGGTGGGAACGCGACGTCGAGGCGATGGTCGCGCGGGACTTCAACCACCCCAGCGTGATCTTCTACTCGATCGGCAACGAGATCCCCGAGACCGGCAGCCCCATCGGCTCGACCTGGGGGCGACGACTCGCCGAGAAGGTGCGCTCCATCGACGAGACCCGGTTCGTCACCAACGGCGTCAACGGCTTCGTCGCGATGCTGGACACGATCATTCCGCAGATGCAGCAGCGCCGGAGCGCTGCGGCCGTCCCGCAGGAAGGTGGGGTGAACACGATGATGGCCGGGTTCGGCCAGATGATGAGCCACATCCAGACCTCGCAGCCGGCCACCGAACGCACCGAGGAGTCGTACGCCGTGCTCGACGTGGCGGGCATGAACTACGCGGAGGCGCGCTACGAGCTGGACCGCGACCTCTTCCCGGGCCGGATCATCGTTGGCGCCGAGACCTGGCCGACGTCGATCGTCGGCAACTGGGCTCTGGTGAAGGCCAACGGGCACGTCATCGGCGACTTCACCTGGACCGGGTGGGACTACCTCGGCGAGACCGGCATCGGCGCGACCCGCTACGCAGGCCAGGCAGACGACAGCGCGGCCTCGTTCTCCGGCGGCTACCCCGAACTCACCGCCTGGTGCGGTGACATCGACATCACCGGTCACCGCCGTCCAGTCTCCTACTTCCGCGAGATCGTCTTCGGGCTTCGCAGCGACCCGTACATCGCCGTGAACCCGCCCGCCAATCACGGCCGGGTCGTCGCGGTTGCGACGCCGTGGGCCTCGGGCGATGCCATCGAGAGCTGGACCTGGAGCGGTGACGAAGGTGCCCCGGTCACCGTGGACGTGTACAGCGACGCGGACGAAGTCGAGCTACAGCTCGACCGTGCCACCATCGCCTGCGCAGCCGTGGCGGGTTTCCGCGCCTCCTTCGAGACGACCTACCAGCCCGGCGAACTGACGGCCGTCGGGTACTCGGACGGGGTTGAGACGGGTCGCTTCTCGGTGCGTTCCGCAGGGTCAGGCCTGGCACTCGTCGCTCAGGCTGAACGCTGCGAGCTTCGCGCCGACGGCACCGACCTCGGCTACATCGAGCTCATCCTCACCGACGGGGACGGGGTCGTCCAGACCGGGGTTGATCGCCCGATCAAGGTCACGGTCGAGGGGCCGGGGAGCCTTCAAGCGCTTGGCAGCGCAAACCCGGTCAACGCCGAGAAGTTCTCTGCGGCGGAGCACACCACGTTCCACGGTCGCGCGATGGCAATCGTGCGCCCGAGAGGCAAGGGCCTGATCACGGTGACTGCGGTCACCGAGGGCTGTCCACCAGTAACCACAACCCTCAGCGCCGGCTGAGACAGCCCGTTCCCAACCAGGACCTGCAGACGAAGGAGTCAAGAGATGGCCAACAATGAACTGCCGACAGTGGACATGACGCAACCAGCCGAAGTGGACCGGCCGAAGGTGAGCGCGGGTTTCATTGCCCTGCTCGCGCTCGGCCTGTTCGGCGCCTACCTCGCCTTCGTTACGCCGATCGCGATCTCGCTTGCGATCCGGGTGAAGGCCCTCGCCCCCGACAACGAGGAATACCTCGGGCTCATCCTCGGACTGGGCTCCCTCGCCGCACTTCTCGTCGGACCGCTCGGTGGCCAGCTCAGCGACCGCACCCGTTCGCGGTTCGGTCGGCGCCGGCCGTGGATCGTCGGCGGCACGCTGGTCGGACTGGTCGGACTCACGATCATGGCGAGTTCGCCATCGATCCTGGGCCTCACGATCGGCTGGATGGTTGCCCAGATCGGCTGGAGCCAGGCGGTCAACATGTTCACCACCGTCCAGGCGGACAAGCTGCCCGAGTCGCAACGCGGCAAGGTGGGTGCCATCACCGGCTTCGCGACGATGGTTGCACCGGTCGTCGGCGCCGTGGTCGGCGGGTTGGTGGCGACCCAGCCGTTCCTGCTCTTCCTGCTGCCTGGAGCCGTCGCGCTCCTGCTGGTACTGCTCTTCGTGGGCTTCTACAAGGACCCCGACAGCCGCGAGATCGTCCTCGACGGCACCTTCTCCTTCAAGGTGGCGCTGTCCAAGTACGTCTACAACCCGAAGAAGTACCCGGACTTCTCTTGGAACTGGCTCGGCCGCTTCCTCTTCTTCTTCGGGCTCACGCTCAACACCAGCTTCATGGCGTACTTCCTCGCGTCCAGGCTGAACATCCCGGTCAACGACATCGGCGGAACCGTCGCCATAGTCGGCGGCATCGGCATCCTCGGCACGATCGCCGGAGTTTTCGCGGGTGGATTCCTCTCCGACAAGCTGCGCCGCCGCAAGGCGTTCGTGCTGGGTTCGGGCATCCTGTTCGGCGTCGGCTCGCTCATCATGGTGATGGCACCCGACCTCACCTGGCTGATCGTGGGCGCGTTCCTCGGCAACGTCGCCATCGGCGTGTTCTCTGCTGTCGACCAGGCGCTGTTCCTGGACGTCCTGCCCGAGCGGGACACCGAAGCGGGCCGCTTCATCAACATCACCCAATTCGCCACCACAATTCCGCAGTCGCTGGCCCCGATCGCCGGCGCCCTGTTGATCACCATTGGGGCGGTCGGTGCCGACAAGAACTACTCCATCGTGTACATCGCCGCCGCGATCTTCACGATCGTCGGTGGTCTCGTCATCCTCAAGGTCAAGTCGGTCCGCTAGTGCAGCGGTATATCCCCGTGATTGATCGCGAAGCCGTGGTCCGTCGGCACACGGTGGTGGTGACGAGTCCGAACCCCGAGCATGTGCTGACTGTTGGCAACGGTGACTTCGCCTACACCGCCGACATCACGGGTATGCAGACCTTCACGTCGTTCCACGACCAGGCGACTGCGATCAGGCAGGGCCGCACCGCTGTCAACACAGCGACGATGAGCACCTGGGGCTGGCACGAGATGCCGAACCCTGAGGGCTACGTGCTTGAGGACTCGATGTCGGATCACCCGACGCGCCGTGGCCTGGTGCGCTATCCGGACCGTCACGACATGGAGGGTGCGATGCGTGGGCAGGTCAGTGACGAGAACCGGCCCGGTGCTTGGCTGAATGCCAACCCGCAAAGACTCGACCTTGGGCGCATTGGCTTCGCTTTCGACGTCGGTCCTGATGCGCTGACGGATACCCGTCAGGAGCTCGATCTCTGGTCGGGCGCAATCAGCTCTGCGTTCTCCTACGACGGGGAAGTGGTCTCGGTGCAGACAGTGGCCGCTCCGGATGACTCGACTGTCGCGTTTCGGGTGCGCTCACCCCTGCTTGCCGACGGCCGGCTGCGCATTGTCCTGCGTTTCCCGTACGCGCATTCGGGCTTCTTCCAGACCTCAGACTGGAGCCGGCCCGAGAGCCACACGTCGACCTTGGTCACATCAGGAACATCAGCAACCATCCTGCGCCAACTGGATGGGGCGAGCTACCGGGTCGACCTGCAGTTCACGAACGGCTCGATCCTGGCGGTCGAGGGAGAGCATCACTCCTTCGAACTGGTCGCCACGGTCGACGAGGTCGACCTGGTCGTCCGCTTCAGTCCTGACGACCCGCCAGCACAGCTGCCGTCATTTGACGCAATAGCCGGCGATTCAGCCGATTCGTGGAGACGCTTCTGGCACTCAGGAGCCGCGATCGACTTCGGGGCGACCCCCGACGTTCGGGCCGGAGAACTCGAACGTCGAGTGGTGCTCTCCCAGTACCTCACCGCAGTGCACTCGGCCGGCGCGATGCCGCCGGCGGAGACCGGCCTGTCGACCAACTCATGGTCGGGCAAGGCTCACCTCGAGATGCACTTCTGGCACGCCGCACACTTCGCCACCTGGGGTCGCCCCGAGCTCCTCGAGCCCAGCCTCGGCTGGTACCTGGGGATCCTCGACAGAGCCAAGGCCACGGCCGCCGGCCAGGGATACCCGGGCGCACGGTGGCCCAAGCAAGTCGGTCCCGATGGCCGGGAGAGCCCCGATCCGATCGGGTCCTTCCTTATCTGGCAGCAGCCCCACGTGCTGTACCTGCTCGAACTCGTCTGGCGGGCATCCGTCCCCGAGAAGCGCAGCGCAGTCGTCCTTCGAGTTTGCGAAGCTCGTCGAGGAGACCGCCACCTTCATGGCGGCATTCGCGGAGAAGCGCGACGGTGAATACCACCTGCTGTCGCCGATCATGCCCGCCCAGGAGTTCTACGACGTCGCCACCAGCGAAGACCCGACCTATGAGCTCGCCTACTGGTGGTGGGGCCTCGAGATCGCCCAGCTGTGGCGGGAGCGCTCCGGACTGAGTCGCGACGCAGCGTGGACCAACGTGCAGGAAGGGATCGCCCATCCCCACATCGAGGCGGGCCACTACACGGCGATCGCCACCGAGCCGTACCTGCGCCGCGACGACCACCCCGCCCTGCTCATGGCCTTCGGCGTCGTCCCTCCGACCCCCGTCATCGACCCAGCGGTCATGACCGAGACCCTGCTCGACGTGCTCCAGAACTGGGAGTGGCCGTCCGCGTGGGGCTGGGACTTCCCCGTGATGGCGATGACCGCATCCAGACTGGGCCAGCCCGACATCGCCATTGATGCGCTGCTGAGGGACGAGGTGAAGAACCAGTTCACCCTCGTCGGGCACAACGCACAGATGGGTTCGATCCTGCCCATCTACCTCCCCGGCAACGGCTCCCTTCTTGCAGCGGTCTCAATGCTGGCTGTCAACGGCTTCCCCGACACCTGGAGCGTCAGAACAGAAGGGTTTGTGCCATGGCCGTGAGCCACCTTCCGAAGGGCTTCCTGTGGGGTGCCTCCTGCGCCCCACACCAGAACGAGGGCAACAACATCAACAGCGACATGTGGGCTCTCGAGCAGCTCCCCGGATCCTCGTTCACTGAACGCAGTGGCGACTCGGTCGACTTCTACCACCGCTGGAAGGAAGACATCGACCTGCTCAAGGCGCTCGGCTTCAACGCGTTCCGCTTCGGAATCGAGTGGGCCCGGGTGGAACCGACCCGCGGGCACTTCTCCGCCGCCGAGCTCGCCCACTACCGCCGAATCATCGACTACTGCCTCAACCAGGGCGTCGAACCAGTGGTCACGCTGCATCACTTCTCCAGCCCCCTCTGGTTCGCCCAGTCCGGCGGCTGGGGGTCGCCGGAGGCGGTAGACCGCTTCGGCGAGTACGTCGAAGCAGTGACCCCGATCCTCGACGGAGTCACCTGGGTCGCCACCATCAACGAACCCAACATGTTCGCCGTGATGTGGCAGATGGCCATCCCCCTGCAGTACCCCGATCCAGCGGCCGTCCTGGCCCGGATGCATGAGGCCCGCGCAGTGGACGGCGAAGCTGGGATCAACTCGTTCTCCATGCCAGAGCCGAAGCCAGAGGCTGCAGCGACGATGGTGCGCGCCCACGTGCGAGCCCGCGAGATCCTTCGGGCGAAGACCAGCGCCAAGGTCGGCTGGACGATCGCGATCCAGAGCCTGGTCGCACGCGAGGGGTTCGAGGACAAGCTGGGCTACTACGAGAGGGTCTGGGAAGACAACTACCTCGAAGCTTCCCGCGAGGACGATTGGCTGGGCGTGCAGTCCTACACGAGCCAACTCGTGGGCCCGAACGGCCTCGAAGGTGCCCCCGAGGGCGCCGAACTGACTCAGACGGCCTGGGCCTACCGGCCCGACGCGCTCGAGATCGCGCTGCGGCGAGCGTGGCAGGTCACGGGTGGGGTTCCCATGATTGTCACCGAGAACGGCATCGCCACCAGCGACGACCAACGCCGCATCGACTACACCACCGGAGCCCTGCAGGGGCTGGCCAGCACGTTGGCCGACGGCGTGGACGTGCGCGGGTACCTGCACTGGACGTTCATCGACAACTTCGAGTGGGTGCACGGCTACGACATCACCTTCGGCCTGGTAGCCGTCGACCGCACGACCTTCGAGCGAACGCCCAAAGCGAGCGCGCGGTGGCTCGGCCGGATCGCCGCCGAGAATGGAGCTGATCTCCAATGATCCATACCTCGATTCGTCCTGGTCAGGTCTGGCTCGACACGAAGGGTGAGCGCATCCAGGCGCACGGCGGTTCGCTGTTCTTCGAGCACGGAACCTTCTACTGGTACGGCGAGAACAAGGAGAAGACGACCCCCGGCAGCGGCAACTGGCATTGGGGGGTACGCGCCTACTCCTCGACCGACCTGTACAACTGGGACGACCTCGGGCTGATCATTCCGCCCGTCCCCGATGACCCGACCTCGCCCCTCCACCCGGCGCGGAAGATGGACCGACCCCACATCATCTTCAATGAGCGCACCGGCAAGTACGTCTGCTGGCTGAAGGTCATGGGCCCCGGCGCACACGACACCCAGGCATCGACGGTTCTCACATCCAACTCACTGCTGGGCCCCTATGAGATCGTGCGGACCGGACTGGCTCCGCTCGGCATGAGCGCCGGCGACTTCGACCTCGTCGTCGACCCGGACACGAAGCAGGCCTACTACTACTTCGAGAAGGTGCACACCGACCTCGTCTGTGCCGAACTCACCGACGACTACACCGATGTCAGCGGAAAGCACTCCCTGCACCTCCCACACCCCAGCCCGCCCTTCACCAGGGAGGCGCCCGCGCACTTCGAGCGGAACGGCACCCACTACCTGGTCACGTCAGGCTCGACCGGCTACTTCCCGAACTTCTCCGAGTTCGCCAGCGCCCCCGACTACCACGGACCATGGCAGGCTCTCGGGGACGCCCACCCGGACGACCCCACTCGCACCTCATACCGATCCCAGATCAGCAGCGTCTTCAAGCACCCCCACAAGCAGGACCTCTACATCGCGCTCGCCGACCGGTGGCTGCCGCAGCTTCCCGACGACATGCCCAACGTCTATGACATCGTCGCTGCCATGGCGCGCGGGGAGGCCCGTCCCGATGCCGGTTCGGCGGACCGCTCGGCGATGACCGCCGGTCTGGGGGAGAACACCGCGATTGCGGACTACGTGTGGCTCCCCATCCGGTTTGACGGCGACATCCCGCGGATCGACTGGCTCGACGAATGGCGAATCGAGGACAACGAATGAAGAGGGGCGCCGTGATGGATCAGGCCGTACGAATGGGCTTCATCGAGCGCCGGTTCATGGACCCGCTACGCAGGATGAAAGCCCTGCAATTCCAGGAGTTGCACCTGCACGGCGGTGAGTTCGTCTTCCTCGGCGACAGCATCACCGAAGGTGGATCCTGGCACGAGTGGTTCCCTAACGACCCGGTGGTCAACCGTGGGATCGGAGGTGACACCACAGACGGTGTGCTCGCCCGTCTGGATTCGGCGATCCGGCACCCCTCAAAGGTGTTCCTCTTGATCGGAACGAACGACCTCAGCTTCCGGCGAAAGCCCGACCAGGTGGCTGCCAACCAGAGGTCGATCATCGAGGAGATCCGCGGCCGCGCGCCCCAAGCCGACCTCTACGTCCAGAGCGTCATGCCACGCACACGCAAACTCCGCGGGCGTATCGACCAGCTCAACGCCCGCTACCGCGCCCTCGCGGCCGAGTTCGGAGCGACCTACGTCGACCTGTGGCCAACGTTGAGCGATGCAAGTGGAGAACTGGACCCCGCCTACTCATTGGACAGCCTTCACCTCAACGGAGCCGGGTACCGGGCATGGACCACCGTCCTCGGGCCACTCCTATAAACCCGCACAGCCGTCCTAGTCCCGGCCGGGGTCGGTCTGGAAGGCACTGTTTGCTTGCCGTTTCAGCCGGCGTGCTCGAGTGGAGGGGGCGCTGAGCAAAGCTCGACGACGAGACTCGCTCACTCACCGCAGTGGGCGCGGCGCCCAGCCGTACGGCATCGGTGGGCGTCGGAACCATTGCCCCTTGTCAACAGCCACTAACTTTCGCTGGAGGCCGCACCCGCTTTCGTAGCGGGTTGCATGCCCCGAAATCGCCCGAGCGGCGGTTCGCCCACGTTCAGTGGCGTCCGCCTACGTCCGCGAAGTGCCCTCGCGCGGGCCGTGTTCGATTACCCAACTGAGACAAGAATTGGGACACACGGGATCATCGCGCCGGAAAACGCCCCTCCCGAGAGTTGCTCGGGAGGGGCGTTTGCCCTTGTCATGGCGGAGGTGGCGAGATTTGAACTCGCGAGAGGGTTGAAGCCCTCAACCCGCTTAGCAGGCGGGCGCCATAAACCGGGCTAGGCGACACCTCCACGACCGCAGGCCAGCCTACAAGGCTGCCCTCGACGGCGGCAAAATGAACCCGAATCGGGCAGTTTGACTCCCGCCGGTAGGCTTGATCTGGCCCGCAACCTGTAGTAAGGATCCCCTACCGTGACCCTCGACCCGTCCGCGCCCGGCGGAGCTCTCCCCCGACGACTCGCGGAGGCGGACAGCCCCACCCCCGGAGGGACCGCCCGGCGGGTGGCCGGCAAGGGCGGTTTCGCGGGATCACTCGGCTGGACCTTGCTTGGCACGATCATCCCAGGACTTGGTCTCTGGAAGGCCGGACGCCGAGTGGTCGGCGGTCTGGTCATGGCCGTCTGGGTGCTGATCATCGGTGGCGCGGTGACGCTCTACCTGGTCAACTACCGGCTGCTGAAGTCACTGGTCGTGCAGCCCGCAGTGCTGCAGGGAGTCGCCATCGCCCTGCTGGTGCTGGCGCTGGTCTGGGTGGCCGTGATCGGCTTCAGCCACCTTTCCCTGCGGCCAGCCGACCCGTCCGTCGGCCAGCGGGCCGCCGGCGCTGCTGTGGTGGGCCTGCTGTCATTCGCCGTCGCAGCACCGATGGCGGTGGGCGCGAACCTCGCCTGGACCGCGGCCGGAGCGGTCCACACCATCTTCGGCGAGCGCACGCCCCCCAACTCGACACAGCCGACGCTCAACGCCGACGACCCGTGGAAGGACAAGGACCGGCTCAACATCCTGATCCTCGGCGGCGACTCCGGTAACGACCGCTCCTCCACCCTTGGGGACCGAACCGACACCGTGATGGTCGCATCGATCGACACCCACACCGGGGCCACCACCCTGTTCACCCTGCCTCGCAACACCGAGAAGATGCCCTTCCCCAAGGATTCACCGCTCCACAAGTACTACCCGAACGGCTTCTACAACGGCATCGGTGCGGATCGTGCCGAGTACCTGCTGAACGCGATGTACCGCAATGTGCCGCAACGGGTTCCCCACGACGTGCTCGGCAAGACGAAGAACTTCGGGGCCGACGTGGTGAAGGTCTCGGTCGGCGAGGCCCTTGGGCTCGACCTCGACTATTTCGTCCTGGTGAACATGGACGGGTTCAAGGACTTCATCAATGCCATCGGCGGGATCACGGTGAACATCAACTACCGAATCCCGATCGGCGGCCAGTCCGATGCCAACATCCCGCCTGAGCGCTACCTCGAGCCGGGCAAGGACCAGCACCTCAACGGCGGACTGGCCCTCTGGTATGCCCGTGGCCGCTACGGCCTGGACGACTACAAGCGGATGGAACGCCAGCGCTGCGTGATCAACGCTGTCGTGCAGCAGACCACCCCGCAGACCGTGCTGACCAACTTCCAGCAGGTCGCGAAGGCGGGCGAGAAGACCATCCAGACCGACGTCCCCGGCGACCTGCTGCCCGACCTGCTCGACCTGGGCATGAAGGTGAAGGGGACCAAGCTCCGCAGCGTCGTGTTCACCCCGGGCGAAGCGGGCTTCCAGTCCTACAACCCGAACTGGCCCGCCGTCCGGGCCCGGGTGCAGAAGGCACTGAAGGAGACCGCGAAGGGTGTCGAGCAATCGGCGACCCCAACCCCGACCGCCTCGGCGTCCCCGACCCCCACGGGTTCGGCGTCGCCGACGGCAACCGCCACCCCCACCAAGTCGCCGACGGCCAAGGCCAAGAGCGAAGACCTGACCGACATCTGCGGTTACCACCCCGAGAAGAGCTGACCCCGGCCCTTACTCGCTGATCTCTGGGACCGTCAGTGCTGCGAATAGCCGCGGTCGGCGTCCAGGCGGCTGGCGATGTCCCGGCCGAGGGCGTCCAGATCGGCGCGGCCGCCACGGGCCACCAGCAACTGCAGCCTGGTGCCGTCCCTGCGGTGCAAGGTGATCCGGCTCGCCCCGCGGGTCACCTGGGTCACGTCGCTCCAGGTCCCGCCGTCCGCCCGGACCGGGCCGGTGAGGCGATAGCCCGCATCGTCCAGCAAGATCTCCACCCGCATCGAGCGGGCCAGCAACAATGCGGCGGCGAACAGGGACAGGCCAATTGCGAGTCCCGCCACGCCGAGCGCGGTCAGGGTGAACTGCCGATCCAGCAGGTTGGCCATCAGGAGTAACACGATCCCGACGAGCCCGAGCAGTGCTGCCAGTACCAGGGCACGCAGCGACGGCCGTTGCCGCACCTGATGCGTCGTCGAGGCCAATGTTCCCCCTGAACTGGGTCCGCGCGGCGAGGGTGGGATTCGAACCCACGGAGCCGTGAAGCTCGGCCGCTTTCAAGGCGGCTGCACTAGTCCACTATGCGACCTCGCCAGGTCGGTTCATCTTACGCAAAGGGTGCCGTGCCAAGCTGGAGGCATGCGCATTGTCACCGTCACCACACCGGGCGGACCCGAGAACCTGGCCATCGCCGAGGCCCAACAGCCACCCGTCGGCCCGGGCGAGCTTCGGATCCGCGTCCGGGCTGCGGGGGTGAACCGGGCCGACCTGCTTCAGCGGCAGGGTTACTACCCACCGCCGCCGGGAGCGAGCGAGGTGCTGGGGCTCGAGGTCTCCGGGACCGTTGACGCCATCGGCGACGGGGTCGGCAGCTGGCAGGTCGGCGACCCGTGTGTGGCCTTGCTGGCCGGTGGCGGCTACGCCGAACTGGTGAGCGTGCCGGCGGGCCAGGTGATCCCGCCACCGGAGGGCGTGGACCTGGTCAGCGCGGTCAGCCTGATCGAGGTGGCCGCCACCGTCGTTTCCAACTTCGACCATGCCCAGGTCACCGAGGGCGAGACCGTGCTCATCCATGGCGGGGCCGGTGGCATCGGGACCTTCGCCATCCAGTACGCCAAGGCCATCGGCGCCCGCGTGCTGGTGACCGCCGGGTCAGCGGAGAAGCTCGAACTCTGCCTGAACTTGGGCGCGGACGTGGCCATCGACTACCACGACGACTGGGCATCCGCGGTCGCGGGAGCCACCGACGGCAAGGGCGTCGACGTGATCCTGGATGTGATGGGCGGCAAGTACCTTGAGGCCAACGTCCACGCGCTGGCGCCGGACGGTCGGCTCGTTGTGATCGGGCTGCAGGGCGGACGCAAGGGCACCCTTGACCTGAACCGGCTGCTCACGAGGCGGGCCACTGTGACCGCGACCAGCCTGCGTGGTCGTCCGGTCGAGCAGAAGGCCGCAATCTGCAAGGCGGTCAAGGACCGGGTCTGGCCACTTGTCGTTGACGGCCGGATCAAGTTGGCCCCCGAGACCCGCTTCCCGCTGGAGCAGGCCGCCGACGCCCACCGGCACCTGGAAACCGGGCAGCACGTCGGCAAGGTGATCCTGACCCTCTGACCCGTCCGCAGTTTCCTGATGGGGACGGTTCCCCTTTTCGTCCAAACACTCCCACCCGAGCCAAGCGGGGACGGTTCCTGTTTCCGTCCAAACACTCCCACCCGAGCCAAGCGGGGACGGTTCCTGTTTCGGTCCATCGCATCCACCGGAGCGGACGGGAGGGTCTGGCTGGCCCCCATGGACCGGAAGTGGAACCGTCCCCAATTCGGGCCACCGGTCGATCTGGACCGGAATGGGAACCGTCCCCGATTGGTCGACCTTGCGGCGTCAGGAGCGCCAGGTGCGCCACAGGCGGGCGTATTCGCCGTTGCGGGCCAGGAGTTCGGTGTGCGAACCCAGCTCGACGATCCGGCCATCGATGACCACGGCGATCCGGTCCGCGTCGTGCGCGGTGTGCAACCGGTGGGCGATCGCGATCACTGTCCGGTCGGCCAGCAGCGCTGCCATTGAACCCTCCAGGTGGCGGGCGGTTCTCGGGTCGATCAGCGACGTGGCCTCATCGAGCACCAGGGTGTGCGGGTCGGCGACCATCAGCCGGGCAAGGGCCACCTGCTGCGCTTGCGCCGGGGTCAGGTGCACCCGGCCGTGCCCGAGCACGGTGTCCAGGCCCTGCGGCAGCCGCTCGACCCAGTCCAGCGCGTCCACCGCCCGCAGCGCGTCGGTGACGGCCGCGTCCACCTCGTGATCGGCCAACTGGCGGTCCCGGGCCAGCACGATGTTGTCCCGCACGGACCCGACGAAGACGTGGTGCTCCTGGGTGACCAGCGCCACCTCGGTGCGCAGCACGTCCAGCGGCAGTTCCATCACGTCCACCCCGCCGATGTCCACCGCACCGGTGCGTGGCCCGTTGATGCCGGCGAGCAGCCGGCCGAGGGTCGACTTCCCCGAGCCGGACGGCCCGACGATCGCGAGCCGCTCACCTGGGCGCAGGTCCAGGTCGATTCCGTGCAGGACGTCGGTGCCCGGTCGGTAGGCGAACCGCAGGTCGCTGCCCACCACCTCCGTGCCCTCCGGCAGGTCTTCGCCTGCCGTCCGGTCCTCTGGGACCTCCGCGACCCCGAGCAGCCGGGTGGTCGCGGCCAGTCCGACCTGCAGGGTGTCGAAGACCTGGATCAGCCGGTCCATCGGCTCCACCAGCCCCTGGACGTAGATCGCGGCCGTGGTGATCTGCCCGAGCGTCACCCAGCCCTGCGCATAGCCGGCTGTGCCCAGCAGCACCACCCCGACCAGCGGCAGCTGGTAGGACACGTCCAGGAAGATGAAGAACAGGTTCCGCAGCGTCATCGTGTACCGCTCGGCCTGGTTGGATTCGGCGATGTCGTCGTCGCCGATCGCGATTCGCCGCGCCCCGAGCCCGAGAGCCTCGACCGTCCGCGCACCCTCGACGGTCTCGGTGGTGGTGGAGTTGATCTGCGAATAGGTGCCCGACTCGGTGATGTAGCCGGCGCCGGCGTACTTCAGGTAGTGCCGGGTGGCGAACCAGAGCACGATCAGCGAGCCGACCACTGCGATGGTCAGGAACGGCGAGTTCAGCAGCAACGCCACCAGGCTGGCCACCACCAGCACCAGCGACATGATCAGCTGCGGGAACGCCCAGCGCACCGACTGGCTCATCTTCGAGACATCCGAGGTGATCCGGGTGAGCAGGTCGCCACTGGAAGCGGACTCGACCCGGCCCAGCGGCAGCCGCAGGACGATCCCGACGATTTCCTCCCTGGCGGCCGCCAGCAGGTCGTAGCCGAGCACCGCGGACGCCCGGCGGGCGGCGAACACCAGCGCGGCCTGAACCACCACCACGACGATCACACCGGTGATGATCGGATCCACCTGCGCGGCGCCGGCGGCACCACCGGTCACCTGGTCGACGAGCTCGCCCAGCATTCGCGGCACCACCAGCCCGGCCATCGCTGCTGCGAGGTTCGTGCCGAGCACCACCGCCCAGCATCAGCCGGCGGGTACTGAGCAGTCGCTTCACGAAGGTCCAGGCAGCGGCGTTGCCGGCCACCGGCAGGCCCCGCTCCGGGTTGCGGGAGGCTGCGTAGAAAGCCCGGGCGCGCTCGCCGCGAATCCGGTGCCGGCGACGCAGTGCCGCCAGCCGTTCCAGCAGCGGCCGTCCGGGCCGAACCAGCAACTCCGCCGGCAGGCCAGCGGCGGGGTCGGTGTCGGCCCAGGTGTCCCGCGACCCTTCGACGAGTTCAGGGGAGGTTTGGCGCGTCACTCTTCCTCCTCCATGCCTCGGCCGACGATCGCGCGGTACGCCGGATTGGCGAGCAGGTCGGGGTGGCGGCCGCGGGCTGCCTCACATCCGTCCACCAGCAGCACAACCTCGTCGGCGTAGTGCAGCACCAGCGGCGAGGCCGTCATCACCACGGTCGTCCGGCCACGCCGCTGCTCGACGAGCCGTTCGGCGATCGTCGCCTCGGTGTGCGCGTCCACGGCGGACGTCGGCTCCACCAGGACAAGCACCTCGGGGTCCAGCAGCAGCGCGCGGGCCAGGACGACCCGCTGCCGCTGGCCACCGGAGAGGCCGCGGCCCAGCTCGTCGATCCGACCCTGCCAGCCGCCCGGCAGCCCGGCGTAGACGTCCTCGGCTGCGGCAGCGTGCAGCGCCGCCTCTGCCTGCTCACGGGTGTGCGTCCCCCAGGGGTCGACGGCCTGCTGAAGGGTGCCGGCGAACAGCTGGCTGCCGGTGTCGCTGACCACAACCGTGCGGCGCAGTGCAGCGAGTTGGAGTTCGCTGTAGTCGGTCCCGTCGGCGGTCACCCCCCACTCGCCCGCGCCGAGGGCTGCGTCGACAGCAGCGGCGGCGGCCCGGCGGACGTCCTTCTCGGCCTGGGCCCGGCGGGCCGCCCGTCCGGTCAGCTCGGCGTCGGTTTCGGCGCCCTCGTCATGCAGCTGGTTGGCCGGCAGGTAGCGTCCGAGGCGGTCGGCGAGCGCCGCCGAATCCTCCGGGACGGCGCTGACCACGGCGACGAACCGACCCGGCTCGACGACGACCCCGCTGACTGCGTCCGCCAGCCGTGGCCGAGCCGAAAGGTCGGCAGCACCCTGGCTGAACGGAACCTCCGGATGGAGCAGCGCGATGGTCTTGCGGGCCGACACCAGGCCCTGCACCCACTTCTGGGCGAACTCGAAGAAGGTCTGCAACGGCCACACCATGAACACGGCGTAGCCGACGAAGGAGATCAGCTGGCCGATGGTCAGGCGACCGGACATCATCTCGTGCGAGCCCAGCCAGACCAGAGTGACCAACAGCATCCCGGAGAGCAGCACGCTGATCGTCTCGGTGACCGCTTGCCAGGTGCCGGTGGCCACCCCGAGCCGGCGGACGCGCTGGGACTGGGCAGCGTAGTTGTTGCCGAAGGTCCGCTCGCCACCGATGCCGCGCAGGATCCGCAGGCCGGAAACGATGTCGGTGGCCATCGAGGTGAGTTCGCCGGTCTGCGTCCGTTCGGCGGTCTGGGCCGCGTTCAGCGGGCGCAGCACCGGGGAGGCGGCACCGACCAGCAGTGGCGCGGCAATCAACACCACCCAGCCCAGCGGCGGCGACGTGGTGAACATCAGCGCGCAGACCAGCACGAACGCCGCCAGCGAGCCGATGCCACGGGAAACCACCTCGATGGTCTGCCCGAACGTGTTCGAGTCAGAAGAGGAGATGCTGAGCACCTCGCCGGTCGGCAACCGGCGACTCAGCACGTGCCCCAGCTGGACGGTCTTGCGGGTGACCAGCATCTGGGTGCCGTACAGGGCGATCAGCCAGCCCCGGACGGCGAGGGTGTGCTGCGTGATGCCGGCGGCGGCACCGATCAGGATCACCAGCGTCAGCAGGGCAGCCCAGCCAACCGTTGCGACCATATCGCCGCGCAGGATGCCGACGTCGATCGCCCGCCCGAGCAGCAGCGGGCTGAGCGCGCCCGGCAGGAACCACAACAGTCCCGCCACCGCCATGGCCGCGACCACGTCGGCCTGCACCCGCAGCAGCCAGAACAGGAACCTGGTCGGGCTGCGGGTGTCGGGGCGTGAGGTCTCGGTCGGGGTGTAAGCCTCGAGGAGTGGTGGGAAGTCATGCATAGCCGACCAACATTACGCCGTCCAGGCCGCTGTGTGCAGCGGCAAGAATGCCCAAGCGGCAAGGGCCGGCGAGAACAGCCCCCACACCCCACTCGTCCGCACCCACACCCCCACCCCCACACCACACACGCCCACAACCACACCCCACTCGTCCGCACCCACACCACCCCCCACCCCCACACCCACCCCGAAGACAAGGTGGACCGAAACCGCCGACTGCGGCGGTTTCGGTCCACCTTGGCCAGGGAGAGGGGCGGAGTGCCGGGCGCGGCGGACGGGGCGGAGTGCCGGGCGCGGCGGACGGGGCGGAGTGCCGGGGCGCGGCGGACGGGGCGGAGTGCCGGGGGCGGAGTGCCGGGGCGCGGCGGACGGGGCGGAGTGCCGGGGCGAGGTGGAGGGGCGCGGGGCCTGGGGCGGCCTAGAATCAGCGCACGTCCAACAGGGAGCCGGTAATGCTGATCGACTTCGCCCCATCCGCGCAGTCCAGCGTCGGGATCGAGTGGGAACTCGGACTGGTCGACCTGGCCAGCGGCGAACTGGTCCCGGCTGCGGAGGCGGTCCTGGAGGCGTGTGACGGCGGCGAGGACCAGCCGATCCGCAAGGAATACCTGCAGAACATGATCGAACTGGTCTCCGGCGTCCACCGCCGGGTCGGGGACGCTGTGGCCGACCTGGCCGGCAACCTGGCCGTCGTCCAGAAGGTCGTTGCCGGTATGGGCCTCGGCCTGCTCGGTTCCGGCACGCACCCGTTCAGCAGGGCCGCGGACCAGCGGCGATTCGAGGGGGCGCGCTACGACGTGGTCGCCGACCGCAACCGCTACTGGGGCAAGCAGATGGCGATCTGCGGCACCCACGTCCACATCGGTGTCGACCACAAGGAAAAGGCGCTGCCGATCACCCAAGGCCTGGTCAGGTTCTACCCGTACCTGCTGGCCCTGAGCTGCTCCTCGCCGTACTGGGAGGGCGAGGATTCCGGCTACGCGTCGCAGCGCACCATGATCTTCCAGCAGTTGTCGACCAACGGCCTGCCCTACCCGATGAACCGGTGGGCCGAGTTCGAGGACTACGCGGAGGACCTGCTCAATGCCGGCATGATCAGCGTCCCGGCCGAGATTCGCTGGGACGTCCGGCCGTCCCCGAGGTTCGGGACGGTGGAGAACCGGACGGCGGATTCGGTGCCGACCCTTGCCGAGCTGGGCTGCCTGGCCGCCCTCACCCAGTGTTTCGTCGAGCACATCTCCCGCACCTACGCCCAGGACCAGACCTACGAGTCCCTGCCGCCGTGGCTGGTGCGGGAGAACAAGTGGCGCGCAGCCCGCTACGGGATGGACGCCCAGGTGATCACACCCCACTGGAGCACGCGGCAGGTGCCGTTGCGGGAAGGCCTGCTCCAGTGGCTGGACCGGCTCGCGCCGATCTCGCGCGACCTCGGCTGCGAGGGCGAACTGCGCTTCGCCGCCACTCTCGCCGAGCGGGGCGCGAGCTATGAACGGCAGCGAGCCGCTGGCGGACCAGAGCAGGCGCTTCGGCTGCTCCTCGCCGAGACCGGCCGGGTTTCCCCGTTCGCCCGTTGATCCTCGCCTCGTTCCTCACCGCTCGTCGTCTGCTCCTCGAACGGCTGGCGCCGTCCTCGTCCCTCACCGGTCGTCGTCTGCTCCTCGAACGGCTGGCGCCGTCCTCGTCCCTCACCGGTCGTCGTCTGCTCCTCGAACGGCTGGCGCCGTCCTCGTCGAGACTCCTCCCTTCCCAGCGCTGACGCGCTGTGGCGGTCGTCGTCTAGCCTGAGCGCCGTGAAGCCTTTCCTGTTGCTCGCGACCCGTGACCACGACGAGGCCGCGCAGGCCGAGTACCGCTCGGTGCTGCGGCACTCCGGGCTTGCCCCAGAACATCTGGAGCACCACCGGGTGGAGTCCCGCCCACTGCCCCCGCTCGACCTGGCGGACTACTCCGGCGTCATCCTCGGCGGCAGCTCGTTCAACATCTCCGACTCCCAGAAGACCGAACTGCAGCAGCGGGTTGAGGCTGACCTGCTCGCCCTGGTCGACCTGATCGTCGACATCGACTTCCCGTTCCTCGGCATGTGCTACGGGGTCGGGGCGGTCACCATCCACCTTGGCGGGACGGTTGACCGCACCTACGGTGAGGCGGTCGGCGCGACCGAGGTGTCGCTCACGCCGGACGGGGTGGGCGACCCGCTGCTGGCCGGGATCGAGCCGAACTTCCAGGCCTTCGTCGGACACAAGGAGGCCTGCAACGGCACCCCGCCCGGCGTGACCATGCTGGCAACCGGCGAGCTCTGCCCGGTGCAGATGTACCGGGTGGGCGACAACGTCTACGTCACCCAGTTCCACCCGGAACTGGACGCCGACGACCTGACCGCCCGGATGCGGATCTACCAGCACGCCGGCTACTTCGACCCGGCAGAACTGGACGACCTGATCGCGATGGCCTACGCCAGCGGGGTCACCGGCCAGCAGCATCGGGTGCTGTCGAACTTTGTCGCCCGCTACGCCACCGACTGACCCTCGACCCGTTCGGGGTCAACGCAGTTTGTAGGCACGGAACAGGACCGCGTTGGTCACGCCGAGCGGCTTTCCCTGGGCTGCGGTGATGCCGGTGATCAGGTCCCGGGGCGTCGGGTGTCCGGAAAGGTCGCCAAGGTAGCCGGCGTGCGCCTCAAGGGATGCGATGCCTGCCTCCAGCGGCGCCCCGGTGACATCGACCCCGTGCGTCGGCCGGTTGTCGCCGGAGACCAGCAGCCAGGTGGTGCCCCATTTCGGCAGGCCCTCGGTCGCAGCCAGCTCCGGAAAGACCCAGGTGTTGTCGGCATCGCGGACGGCGTCGGCGCAGGCCAGCCCGGCTGCCCGGTGGTCCGCCTGGTTCAGCCCGGCGACGAACTCGACCTCCCAGGAGCCGCAGACCACCACGTCGGGCAGGAACTCGCGAATCGCTCGCGCAATGTCCCGGCGGAGGTCGAGGGAGTAGACCAGCATCCCGTCCGGGTGGTTGAGGACGGTCAGGTCACTGACCCCGACCGCGGCGCAGGCGGCCCGCTGCTCAGCAGCGCGCAGCGGTCGCGTCTCCTCTGGTGGCCGCTGCATGCCGGCCTCCCCCGCGGTGAGCAGCAGGTAGGCCACCTCTACGCCGCGCGTCGTCCACTTCGCGATCGCCGCCGATGTGCCGTACTCGACGTCATCGGGATGGGCGACCACGCACAGCACCCGCTGGAAGTCAGCCGTCCGGGAGTACCTCGATCGTCGGCTGGGTCATGGCTCACACCCTAGGGCGCAGCTGGCTGTGGTAGTCAGGTGGCAGCTGTGCCGAAGTCAGCGGGCGACCAGGCCGGTCAGCCAACCGCTCTCCAGCGGTGTCGTCCCCCAGGCCAGGCCGGCGCTCCCGGCGGCACCGAGGCGCAACCGCAGGGTGTGCGGGCTGTCGGTGAACACCAGCCGGACGTCGAGGGCGCCGTCAGGTGCCGCACCGGCGGCGACCGCGACCGGAACCGCGACACCACCGACTGTCGCCAGTTGACGAACCCACTCCCCGTTCCCGGCGATCAGGTCGACGGCCTTGCCGCCGGTGACGAATCCGACCCGGAAACCGGAGCCGTCGCGGTGGCCGTGCGCATCGATGAGCTCCGGCAGGTTGGCTTGCGGCTCGTCGTTCTCGACCAGCGCCTCCTCCAGTGGGACGACACCGGGGGCCGACCAGTCCTGGCCGAGGCCCGAGTCGCCGGGTAGCGGTAGTGCTGGTGCTGGTGCTGGTGCTGGTGCCAGGTCAACCAGCGTTTCCGGCCGGGTTCCGACCGGCTCCACCAGCGGTTCGCGTGATTCGACAAGGTGCTCCCACACCAGGTCGAGCAGGAGCTGGGTGCTCGACTGGGCGGAGGTGATCGCGATCACCAGGTCACGTTCGGGCAGGACCAGGGCGAACTGGCCGTAGGCCCCGTCCAGCCGGTAGCCCTCGCGACCCAGCCACAGCTGGTAGCCGTAGCCGAGGCCCCACTCCGGGTTCGGCTCGATCGTGGGGATGTGCGCGGTGCTGGCCGCGGCCACCCAGCCCTCGGGCAGCAGCCGGCGTCCCTGCCAGACACCATCGCAGCGGTACAGCTCGCCCATCGCTGCCAGGTCACGGGTCCTGAGGTGGATCCCGGTCCAGCCGAGGCAGCGGCCGATGGGGTCGGTGTCCCAGGTCGCTTCGATGCCGAGGGGCTCCAGGAGCCGCGGCCGCAGGTAGTCGAGCAGGTCCTCGCCGGTGCGTCGCCGGATCAGTTCCCCGAGCAACCAGGACGCCCCGTTGTTGTAGACGTGCCGTGAGCCAACCGGGGTTTGCGGCCGGGTCGCCAGGAAGGCTCGCGCCCATTCCCCCGGCGCCACCGCCTCCAGTTCGGGCAAGGTGTCGGCATCGTGCCCGGTGGACATCGAAAGCAGGTGGTGCACGGTCAGTTCGGTCACCACCGGGTCGGCCGGGTGCGGCGCCGCCTCGGGCAGCAGGTCGACGATCCGGTCGTCCAGCGCCAGCCGCCCCTCGGCGATGGCCAGGCCGATCGCAGTCGCGGTGAAGGTCTTGCTGGCCGAGTACACCAGCGCCCGGTCGTCGGCGACATAGGGCGCCCAGTAACGCTCCAGCACCGTCCGGCCTTCCCGCAGCACCACCAGGCCGTGGAGTTCAAGTTCCGGACGGGCTGCGACCGCCTCGAGGAAACCGTTCAGGACGGGCGTCCCTTCGGGCTGTTCGCCGTGGTCAGCATCGGGTTGCGCACCACGACGTCACCCAGCGCGTCGTCGATGCGCGACCTGACCTCTGGGCTCAGTACCACCCCTGACGCAGCCACGTTCTCCTTGATCTGCCGGGGCCTTGACGCCCCGATGATCGCGCAGGCGACGTTCGGGTTCTGCAGCACCCAGGCGACGGCCAGCTGGGCCATCGTGAGCTCGAGCTCATCGGCGATCGGGCGGAGCCGCTGTACCGCGACCAGCACCTCCTCACCCATCAGCCGCTGGATCATGGTTGCGCCGCCCTTCTGGTCGGTGGCGCGGGAGTCCTTCGGCGTCACCTGACCCGGCAGGTATTTCCCGGTGAGCACGCCTTGGGCGACCGGGGACCAGCAGATCTGGGAAACGCCCAGCTCAGTGGACGTGGGCACGACCCACTCCTCGATGACCCGCCACAGCATCGAGTACTGCGGCTGGTTCGAGATCAGCTGGAAGCCGAGGTCCGCGGCAAGGCCGTGAGCTGCGCGAATCTGGTTCGCGTCCCATTCGCTGACGCCGATATAGAGCGCCTTGCCCTGCCGAACCACATCGGCGAAGGCCTGCATGGTCTCCTCGAGCGGGGTCTCCGTGTCGTAGCGGTGCGCCTGGTACAGGTCGACGTAGTCGGTCTTCAGCCGCTTGAGGGAACCGTTGATCGATTCCAGTATGTGCTTGCGCGAAAGCCCGGAATCGTTGGGTCCTTTCGGGCCAGTGGGCCAGTACACCTTGGTGAAGATCTCGAGCGACTCGCGACGCTCGCCCTTCAGCGCGTCACCGAGCACCTGTTCCGCGACGGTGTTGGCGTAGGCGTCCGCGGTGTCGAAGCTGGTGATCCCGGCGTCCAGGGCAGCCCGAACGCACTTGATGGCCGTCTCGTTCTCGACCTGCGAGCCGTGGGTCAGCCAGTTGCCATAGCAGATCTCGGAGACCTGCAGCCCGGAGTTGCCGAGATAGCGGAACCTCACGCGTTGGTCTTGTCTTCGACGAGGACCTCGGCCTCGCCGTCGGTCTCGGCGGCTTCCGGCTGTTCCTCGGCTTCCGCACCCTCGACATCGTCGGCTGAGTCCTCGACTGAATCGTCGGCTGCATCGTCGGTCGGAGCGGCCTCGGGCTCGGGCTCGGGGTCGGGCACCTCGGGCTCGGGGTCGGCCAAGGGGTTGACGATGGTCGCCCCACCCAGCGTGGCGAGCATCTGGCGAACGTTGGTCAGCTGCGCGGTGATCGAATCCCGGCGCGCGGTAGCAGCCTGCAACTCCCGCTCGGACTCGCGGCGAATCTTCTCGGCCGTCAGGCGCGCCGAATCGATGTTCTGGCCGGCCTCTTCGCGGGCACCCTTGACGAGCGCCTCAGCCTGGGCCCTCGCGTCCGAAAGAGTGCGATCGGCCTCGGCGTCCAGCAAAGCCTGCCGCTCCTGGGATCGGGCGATCGCAACCTCGTTCAGCTGCATCTGGTTCGCGAACTCCTCGGCGGCCTTGTCCCGGCGGTCGGCAAGAGTCCTCTCGAAGTCGGCAGCGGCCGCGGCGGCGCGGGCACGCTGGTGCTCGTACACAGCTTCGGCCTCCTCGCGACGGGCCATCGCCTCGCGGTCGGCGTAGTCGAGGATCTCATCAGACTGCCGCTTGGCGGCCTCAAGGAGGTGGGTCGCCTCGGCGTCGGTCTTGCTGGTCACATCGGCGGCGTAGCGATCGGCGGCGCTACGGGCGGCGTCTGCGGCCGTGTGTGCTTCGGCGACCAGCTGCTCGGCCTCGGCCTTGGCCTTGGCACGGAGGTCGGCGGACTCGTCCTCGGCCAGCTTCAGCATCTTGCCGATCCGGGCACCGAGGTCGGTGTAGGTCGGGGCGCTCGTCGCCTCCTTCTGCTCCTGCTCGAGAGTCGCGAGGCGCAGCCGGTAGCTGTTGGCCTGCTCCTCGAGTTGGGCCACCTGCGACCGCAGCTTGGTGACGGCTACCGAGCTGTCTCCGGCCTCGGCGCGCGTCTGGTCGAGGGTCTTGCGCAGCTCAGCAATCACGCGATCGACTTCGTTCGGCTCGTAGCCGCGCATCACCGTCCGAAAGGCGGGGTTCTGCTGGGTCATGATTCCTCTTCCGTTCCTTGCTGGGTATGGGGTGCGGGGCGTTCCGAGACGGCGAGCGCCTCGATCACCCCGGAAAGGTGCCCGAGCTGGGCATTGATGTCGTCCCGTCGGCGGGCCAGCGTCGAGACTTCGGTGCGCGCACGGTCCATCATTGCGCGGGCTTCGGCACGGACAGCGTCGGCGTCCTCCCTGGCCTGGTTGAGCAGGGCCACCGCTTCGTCGCGGGACGCCCTCGACTTCTCGTAGGTGTCGCGCTGGAGCTTCTCCAGGTCGGCAGCGGTGCGCTCGCGGATCAGCTTCGACCCGGACTCGGCCTCGGCCAGTCGCCGCTCGGCGCGCTGCATCTGGGCGCGGGCCTCACCCTGGGTGTGGGCGAGCAGGCGTTCGGACTCCTCCTTGGCCTGCTGGCGGGTGTTGGCGGCGTCCCTCTCGGCAGCTTCCAGGACCGCCTTCGCCCGGCCCAGCAGGTCTTCGGCCACCGCGGTAGCCTCCGAGACCATCGCCTGGTTGCGGTGCGCGATCGTGGTCAGCGCGAGTTCGGCCTGCTCCCGGACGCTGCGCGCGTGCTCGGCCAGCTCGTTGTGCTTCTGCCGGACCAGTGCCTCGGCCTCGGCCTCGGCGCTGGCCCGCATCTCCGCCATGGCCTGCTCGGTCCAGGCGACGTGCGCGGCCGCCGAAGCCAGCTGCTCCTGCACAGTGGCCTGGGCGGCTGCCTCGAGGGCATCGCGCTCGGCCTGCGCCGTGGCCCACGCCTGCGCGGAATCGGTGTCGAAGCGTTCCCGGTCGGCCGCGAGCTCGGTGGCCAGGCGGGCGTGCTCGGCCTCCTGCTCGGCGCGCAACCGCTCCAGCTCCTCGGTGACGTGGCCCTGCAGCGCGGCCAGTTCGGCCGCGAGGAGGTCGCGACGGCGGGCCTCCTCCGACTCCAGGGCCAGGCGCCGGTCGGTGAGTTCTGCGTCCACAGCTTCCACCCGGGCGTCGAGGCGCTGCCGCACCTCGTCGTCGGTGCGTTTGGCGGTGTTGAGCAGCGTTGCGGCCTTGACCCGGCCGTCGTGGAGGATGCGTTCGGCCTCGGCCCGGGCGTTGGCGACCACCTCGGCAGCGGTCAACTCAGCGGTCTGGGTGATCAGCGCGGACTGCTCGGTGGCGTCCTGCAGCAGCGTGATCGCGTCCATCCGGGCCTCGTCCAGCCGGGCGGTCGCGGAGGCCAGCGCCGCCTCGGTCGTGGCCGTCCGTTCGGCAATGTGCCGAGCGAGTTGGTCGTTGATCTCACGGTTCTTCGCCGTTTCCGCGCGCACAGCATCGGACTCTGCCTGGGCTTCGGTGCGGAGCTGATCGGCCAGGTTCTGTGCCTGGGTCAGGATTTCAGTTGCCTGCCTGGTCAGCTCGTTGCCGGCCGGCGGAGCGAAGGGACGCGCGGCAGGATCGAGCACTATTGAATGATCCAAGGCTGCGGAGCGAAAGGCAACCTGAGCGACCTCGTGAGACCAAGGTCTTAGGTGAAGGTCAAGCCTTGTCGCGCCTGAGCGCCGCCTCCCCCCTCTGGGTACAGTTCTGGCCGTGCGCTACCTGTCCACGAGAGGCGAACCGGGCTCCCCCGGGCTCGGCTTCTGCGACATCCTGCTTGAGGGTCTGGCTCCCGACGGCGGGCTGTTCGTTCCCGAGTCCTACCCACGCGTCGACGCAGCCCTGCTGGCCCGGTGGCGGCGTCTGCTGGCGACCGAGGGCTATGCGGCCCTCGCCCACGCCGTCCTCAGCCTGTACATCGACGACATTCCGGATGCCGACCTGCGCGGGATCTGCGAGCGCGCCTACAACGACACGGTCTTCAGCAGCCCAGAGATCGTCGGAGTCACCGAGCTGGACGGCGGGCTCTGGCTCGCCCACCTTTCCGGCGGCCCGACGGCGGCGTTCAAGGACCTCGCCATGCAGCTGCTGGGCCAGCTGTTCGAGTACGAGCTGGAGCGTCGCGACAGTGAGCTGAACATCGTCGGCGCCACCAGCGGTGACACCGGTTCCGCCGCGGAGTACGCCATGCTCGGGCTCCCGCGCGTCCGGGTGTTCATGCTCACACCCGCTGGCCGGATGACCCCGTTCCAGCAGGCCCAGATGTTCAGCCTCGACGACCCCTCGATCGTCAACATCGCCATCGACGGCGTCTTCGATGACTGCCAGGACCTGGTGAAGGCCGTGTCCGGGGACCTCGAGTTCAAGCAGCGGTATTCGCTTGGCGCTGTGAACTCGATCAACTGGGCCCGGCTGGTGGCCCAGGTGGTCTACTACGTGGCCGCCTGGCTCCGGGTCACCACAGCCGACGACCAGCGGGTCTCCTTCTGCGTGCCCACCGGGAACTTCGGCAACATCTGCGCCGGCCACGTCGCCCGGATGATGGGGCTACCGATCGACACCCTTGTGGTGGCCACCAACGAGAACAATGTGCTGGACGAGTTCTTCCACAGCGGCAGCTACCGGGTGCGGTCCAGTGCCGAGACCCTCGCCACCTCTTCGCCGAGCATGGACATCTCCAAGGCCAGCAACTTCGAGCGCTTCGTCTTCGACCTGCTGGGTCGGGACGCCGCCAGGGTGCGGGAACTGTTCACCGCGAGACTCCCCCAGGACGGCTACTTCGACCTCTCCGGCACGCCGGAGTTCACCGGCCTGGGGGGACGGTTCGGGTTCGTCTCGGCAGCGTCCTCGCACGCCGACCGGCTGGCCACCATCGCCGCGGTGCACGCCACGGACGGGATCCTGGTGGACCCGCACACCGCCGACGGGATCAAGGTGGCCAGGGACTTCGTCCGCCCCGGGGTGCCGATGATCGTAACCGAGACCGCCCTGCCGGTGAAGTTCGCCGCCACCATCGTCGAGGCGGTCGGGATCGAGCCAGACCGTCCGGCTGCCTTCGCCGGCATCGAGGACCTGCCCCGTCACGTGATCGACCTGCCCAACGACGTCGGAGCCCTGAAGGCCCTGATCACGGAGCGCGCCTCCCGCTGACTGATCGGGGACGGTACCCAGACTGATCGGGGACGGTTCCCATTCCGGTCCACATGGGGGCGGACCCACATTTGGGGACGGTTCCCATTCCGGTCCACATGGGCCAGTTTCGTCCCAAGCCCGACTATCCACAGGCCGATGTCCGGCCCGAGGGACTTTTCCACAACCTGCGTACTGACACCCGCCGACCAGCGCCGGGTTCCATAGGCTCGGTAGCTCGTCGGCAGAGGGGATCGGGATGCCACGTCGTGCCAGGCAACTCGCTGAGTCTGGGGTGTACCACGTCATGTTGCGCGGAGTGAACCGCGATGCGATCTTCCTGGAAGACGCTGACTGCGCACGGTTCCTCGATGCGCTCGCGGAGGCCAGAGATGCGTCTCGATGCACTGTCCTGGCGTACTGCCTGATGAGCAACCACGTGCATCTCGTCCTTCAAACCTCGGACGAGCCGATCGGCGCAGTCGTCAAGCGTTTGGGAGTTCGGTACGCAGGGTGGTTCAACCGCAAGTACGGACGCGTGGGTCACCTCTTTCAGGACAGGTTCAAGAGCCAACCCGTGGAGGACGACGCGTACTTCGTGACCCTCCTCCGATACGTGTGGAACAACCCGGTTGAGGCGGGGCTGGTTGAACAGCCCGAGCAATACACGTGGAGCAGCCGATGCCTGCTCGGGCGGGCGTCCTCGCTCGTCGATGAGCGCCAACTTCGGAGGCTGCTGCCCGGAGACCCGCCAGCTTCCGTTGCGCCGGCTCGACCCTTCGTAGGCGACCCGGAGGGGAAGGTGGGGCGGCGGCCGCGGCACACCGACGAACAAGCCGCAGAGCTGCTCCAACGAGCTTGCGGGGCGACCAGCCCTGCGGAGTACCTGGAGCTCGACGCACCAACGCAACGCCGGGCGATCCGTGAGCTGAGGACGCGGTCGGTCGCCTATGCGGAGATCGCGAAGGTCACGGGCCTGAGCACCACCCGCGTCAAGAGGCTGCACGTCACCGAGTTGCCTGGGCGCGTGGCTTGATCAGACGGCATCGACGTCCGGGCGATCCTGGACCGGAATGGGAACCGTCCCCGAACTGCCCGAATGGGAACCGTCCCCGAACTGCCCCGGTTGGCGATCCTGGACCGGAATAGGAACCGTCCCCGAACTGCCCTGGACCGGAATAGGAACCGTCCCCGAACTGCCCCGGATTGCCCTAGACCTTCAGGCCTCGGCGCTCCAGCAGGTGACGGATGTCGGGCTCCTGGCCGCGGTAGTCGCGGAAGGAGTCCATGGCGTCGATCGAGCCGCCCCGGCCCAGCAGACGGCGCCGATAGCGCTCACCGTTCTCCCTGGTCAGGCCGCCATTGGCGGTGATGTAGGCAGCGGTGTCGGCGTCCAGCACCTCCGACCAGATGTAGGAGTAGTAGCCGGCGTCGTAGCCGCCCTCGAAGACGTGCCGGAAGTACGCCGAGCGGTATCGCGGCGGCACCAGCTCGTAGTCGAGCCCGACCTTCGCCAACGCCTGGTGCTCGAAGGCCTCGACCTGTCCGGGCTCGGTGGGCAGCTCGTCCAGCGGCGTGGAGTGCCAAACCTGGTCGAGCAGCGCGGCAGCCAGGTACTCGGTGGTCTTGAACCCCTGCTGGAACAGGGTCGAGCCGCGCAGCGTCTCAACCCACTCCGACGGCAGCGGCTCACCCGTCTCATGGTGGACGGCGTAGCGCCGCAGGATGCCAGGGTCGAGGGCCCACATCTCGTTCACCTGGGAGGGGTACTCGACGAAGTCCCGCGGGGTCTCGGTACCCGACTGCGAGCGATACCTGGTGTCGGAGAGCAGGCCGTGCAGGGCGTGGCCGAACTCGTGGAACAGCGTGATCACGTCGTCCCAGGTCATCAGGGTTGGCTGGCCGGCGGGCGGCTTGACCAGGTTGGAGTTGTTGGCAACGACCGGCAGCTGGCCGAGCAGGTGGTTCTGGTCGACCAGGTTGTTCATCCACGCGCCGCCCTGCTTGCCAGGACGGGTGTAGAAGTCGGCAACGAACAGCCCGATCTGGGTGCCGTCGGCTTCCAGGACGTCGAAGACGCGCACCTCCGGGTTGTAGCCGATCAGGTCGGTGCGCTCGTTGAAGGAGATCCCGTAGAGCCCGTTGGCCGCGGCGAAGACGCCGTCGTGCAGCACCCGCTCGAGCTCCAGGTAGGGCCGCAGCACCGAGGCGGCCAGCGAGTACCGCTCGGTCCGCAGCAACTCGCTGACGAACTGCCAGTCCCAGGCAGCCATTGGCGCCTCCGGCTCAATCCGGCGCCAGACCTGCTCCATGTCGACGGCCTCGTCGCGGGCATTGGCCACCGCAGCCGGGGCGAGCCGGGTGAGCAGGTCCCAGACGGCCGTGCCGGTGCGGGCGCAGCCGTCCGCCGCGACGTAGCCAGCGTGGTTGCTGAAGCCGAGCAGGGCGGCGCGTTCGGCCCGGAGCCGAGTCAGCTCGACGATGATCGCCCGGGTGTCGTGCTCGCCACCGAGCCCGCGACCGATCGCGGCACGGTGGATCCGCTCCCGCAGGGACCGGTTGCGCAGCACGTCCAGCAGCCGCTGTGTCGACGTGTTCTCCAATTCGATCAGCCAGCCGGCCGCATGGCCGGTTTCAGCGGCCCGCTCCCTGGCCCCGTCGATCTCGGCCTGGCTGAGACCCGCCAATTCCTCCACGTCGGTGACCAGCACTGCCCCATCGTTCAGGCCGGCAAGGGCCGCCCGACCGAAGGCTGACTGCAGTTCGGCGATCCGGTGGTTCATCGCGCGGAGCTTCGCCTGGTCCTCCGCGGGCAGGTTCACCCCGAAGCGCTCGAAATCCTGCAGCTTGCGTTCCAGCCAGTAGGCCGATTGCGGGTCGAGCTCGACCTCGCCGGCTTCCGCCCGGACGGCGAGGGCCGCCAACCGGTCGTACAGGTCGCGGTTGAGGTAGATGGCGTCGCCGTGGGCGGCGAGTTCGGGCGCGATGGCTGCCTCGATGCTGTCGAGCCGGTCGTTGGTGTCCGCCGGCTGCTTCGTGTAGAAGGCGCTGAGGGCGCGGGTGAGCAGCTGCCCGGACGATTCCCAGGCCTCGATCACGTTGGCGACGGTCGGCGGCTCCGGGTCGGCCGCAAGGCCGGCCAGTTCGGCGAGCTGCTCGGCCAGGCCGGCTTCGATGGCCGGCTGGTAGTGCTCGTCGCGGACAACGCGGTAGTCCGGCAGCTCGAAGGGCAGGGTCGACGGGGTGGCGAACGGATTGGTGGGCTCCAGCGGCATACCGTCCATCCTTGCCGTTGGCTGCTCCAGAGCCAACCTCACGGCCTGCGCAGCTCCTGCTCGATGGCCGAGCCGGCCGCCATCGCTCGCCGCAGCGTTGCCGTCCTTGCCTCGTCCCAGCGCAGGTCAGGGTCGGGCTCGAGGAAGCCGGCAGCGATGCCCGCACACCCGAGCGCTGCCAGCGACCACGCCGCCCGGCCACCTCCGAAAGGGTCGGCCAATCGCCGGTCGGTGGCGATAGCGGGGTCGGCGAGAGCCATGATCACCAGGCCGCGGATGTTGGCCGAGATCATCGCCGCGAGCATCTCGAAGGAGTCAATACCACCCCGCAGCCGGAATCCGAGCAGGCCGGCGAGGAGCTCCCAGCTTGCGGCGATGCCATCAATGAATCGCTGTTGCGCTGACGCCAGTGCTGACTGCACTTCCGTCCGGAGCCGCGCGTCGGTGATGCTGAGGAAGGTGGCGTTGAGGGCGAGGTAGGTGCGCCATTCTGCGGAGGCGTACATCACTTCGAAGTCGGCGTCCGCAGCCTGCCGCATCAGCTCAACGCCGAGTGACCACCGATGGTCCGGGTCAGCCAGGCGGTCGGGGTTGGCCAGCACCAATCCGGCGATCAGCCCCCAGGATGCGTTCTCGACCACCTCCCTCGGCGTGGCTGCCTTGGCGAGCTCGCGAACCAGGTCCTGCAGGAACAGTTCCTTGCTCGGCCAGCGGCGGTAGGCAGCGGTGCGCGAAACGTCGGCGGCCGCGATGACCGCTTCGAAACTCAGGTGATCGAGGCTCACCGTGAGCCCGGCGGCGTTGATCTGGGCCACCGCGGCGGCCAGCACCCGTTCTTCTGTCTGGTGCTGGGAGATCCTCGGACGGCGGGTTGTCATTCGCACTCCCTTTGGGACACAATGTTCCAATGACTTTGGTACTCAATGTCCCATCAGCCTAGCGGGGAGTTCGGATGTCTGTCCTGATCGTTGTGGAGTCGCAGTTCGGAAACACTTTGAGCATCGCCCGATCGGTCGCCGCCGGCCTCGCCCCCAGCACGGACGTGTCGGTGCTGCGTAGTGGTGAGGCGCCGTCCGTCGTTCCGGCCGAAGTGCGCCTCCTGGTGTTGGGAGCACCCACGCACAACCTGCGCCTGCCGAACCGGTCCAGCCGCCAGCAGGCGGTCGAGCGCGGGGGCACCCAGGGCGAGGCGACCGGGCTCGCGGAGTGGATCGCCGGAGCAGCCCCGAGGGCTGACCTTCGCGTGATCACGTTCGACACCACCACCGGCGGCGCCTTCTCCGGCTCGGCGGCAAAGGCGGCCGTGAAGCTGTTGAAGCGTCGCGGCTTCCGCGACGTCGAGCAGGGCGCCAGCTTTGTCGTCGCGGGCACCGCCGGGCCCCTGCAGGACGGGGAGGAAGCTCGAGCCAGGTCCTGGGGGGCCGTGCTGGGCACCGGCCTTGGGTGATCCCCGGGGGTCATCAGTGCCGTCGCACGAACGGTGCGGCAAGCCGGTCAGCGGCGCAGGGGTACGGTCGCCAGCAGCAGGGCAAGGACGACCACATTGATGGCCAGCACTGACCATTCCAACCAGGTCATCCCGGCGGTGAACCCGAACAGGAGGTTGAGCGCCACCACCCCGATCGCCAGGAAGTGCCCCCACCGCTTCCGCGTCGCCACCCACCGGGCAGCCAGACCGTACGCCAGGGCGTCCGCGACGGCAACCAACCCGATCAGAGCCGCGATAGTGCCGGAGATCCCGGCCGGCGGCGCGAAGTAGAGCCGCAGCCCGATGAACGCCCAGACGGCGGCCAGCAGGGCCAGCAGGGCTACGGCGACCAGCCGCAGCCGGGCCCGGGTCGAGCCCGGCCCACCAGGTTCTCGAGTCACCCGGCCAACGCTAGCGGCAACCTCGCCGTAGGCTGACCTGATGGTCCTTTCCCCAGTCGAGTTGATCGGCTATCTCGCCTCTGCCCTTGTGGTTGCCTCGCTGGCGATGACTTCGGTGGTTCGGTTGCGGATCGTCTCGCTGATCGGCTCGGTGGTCTTCGTCGCCTACGGCATCCTGCTGCCCTCGGTGCCGATCATCCTCACCAACGCAGCCGTCGCGCTGCTGAACATCTGGTTCCTGCGCAAGGAGTTCGCCCCGAACCGCGACCTCGGAGCGGTGCCGATCGCCCCGGACGCACCGTTCCTGCTCGACTTCCTGCGCTCACACGAGGCCGACATCCGCACCTTCCACCCCGGCTTCACACCGCCGGTGGCAGGGGACGTCGCGCTGGTGCTCACCCGCGACGGGATGCCGGCCGGTGCGCTGGTCGGCACTCCGGAGGAGGGCGCCCTGCGGCTACGGCTGGACTATGTGATGCATGCCTACCGTGACTCCCGCATCGGCAACTGGCTGTACGGCCCGGGCGCGAAGGTGTTCACGGACGCCGGGTTCAGCACCCTGGTCGCCGAGCCGGCCTCCGACGCGATGCGCAGCTACCTGCTCGGTGTCGGCTTCACCGACACCGACGGTCAGCTGGTTTTGCACCTCAGGTCTTGAATCCTCCGGCCCGAGCTTGAAGACTCAACCATGGACATCCTGGGACTGCCCCTTCATCCACTCGTCGTGCACGCTGCTGTCGTGCTGCTTCCGCTGGCCGCCCTCGGAGCGTTGCTGATCGCGATCTCCCAGCGCGCCCGCAAGCGCTACGGCTCGCTCGTCATTCTCACGACCGTGGTCGCGGCGGGAGCAGTGGTCGGGGCGCGGATCACCGGTGAGGCCCTCGCCGGCACCACGACGTCGACCGGGATCCTCGGCACTCACATGATGTGGGGACTGCTCGCCCCCTGGCCGGCCGGGGCGCTGGTCCTCACCAGCCTGCTGCTGGTCCTGGCCGGTCGCGGCAAGAGCCGCCCGTTCCTGGTGACCGCAGCGCTGCTGACCGTGGTGAGCGCGCTGGCCTGCATCGCGATCATCATCGTCGTTGGGCACGCCGGCTCCACCTCGGTCTGGGGCGCCCAGGGCTGAGCCGCTATTCGCAGATGCCCAGCTTGCCGGCGGAAACCATCTCGGGACGGCTCACTCCGATGAACCGGATCTTGTTCGGCAGCGTGAACATGCGGCTGCCGTCACCCTCCCCAAGGTTGAGGTTCTCCAGCTTGCCGCCCGGGTACTTGGCCTTGAGCTGGCTGAAGTCCAGGTTCAACGGCACGCCATCGGCCATTTCCAGGGGTTCGGCGAACTTCTCGGCGAGGCTGAACCCCCAGGCGGACAGGAAGCGCGACGACTTCTTGGACTGGTCCTTGGCGTTGTACTGCACCCAAAGGCCGCCGTAGACAACCGTCTGGGCCCATGGGCTGCCTTCGTCGAACTCGCAGAGGATCCCCTGGGAGCTCTCGTCCGGGTCGCCCAGCTGGTCGCCCAGCAACTCGGCGACGTCCACCTGCTTGGCGCCGAACTTGTAGTCGGCCAGACCGTCGCCGCGCAACGTCAGGTTCGCGCCCTCATCGGTCGGCGTCGGGGTGGGGGTCGCCGATGTGGGCGAGGGTGTTGGCGTCGGGGTGGCCGAGGTCACGGTTGGCATCGGCGTGGCGCTGGTCGCCGGGCCAACCGGCGGGGTGACGGCGCAGGCGGTCAGCGCGAACCCCAGCGCTGGGGCGAGCAAGACCAACAGACGGTGACGGCTCATCCAGGTGCTCCTACTCGATTGCGGACGCACTACCAGCAAAGCACCCCGCCGCCCTGCCGTCATCGCCGCCACGCCTTGATCGGACTAGCCTGATCCTGCCGAGCGAAGGGACGAGCATGGTTCAGGCCGGGAAGCGCATCGGAATTCTCACGGCTGGCGGTGACAGCCCTGGACTCAACGCCGCCATCCGCGGGTTCGGCAAGGCGGCGATCGGGCAGGGCGTGGAGCTGATCGGGTATCGCGACGGCGTCCGCGGGCTCGTCGAGAATCGCTACCTCCCGCTCGACCCGGGAGCCCTGTCCGGCATCCTCACCATCGGTGGCACGATCCTTGGCACCAGCCGCGACAAGGTCCACAAGATGGTGATCGACGGCGAGGTGCGGGACATGCGCCCGCAGGTGGTGGAGAACTACGAGAAGGAAGGCCTGACCGGCCTGGTGCTGCTCGGCGGTGGTGGGACGGCGAAGAACGCGCTGCGGCTGGCCGAGGCCGGCCTGAACGTGATCACCCTGCCGAAGACCATCGACAACGACATCGCCCGCACCGACGTCAGCTTCGGGTTCGCGACCGCGATGGAGATCGCCACCGAAGCCATCGACCGGCTGCACAGCACGGCGCACAGCCACCACCGGATCATCCTCACCGAGATCATGGGTCACCGTGCCGGCTGGTTGACGCTCGGCGCCGGCATCGCCGGTGGTGCCGACATCATCCTGCTGCCGGAGATCCCCTACTCGGTGGAGAGCGTCGCCGCGACCATCAAGTCCCGGCTGGAGCGGGGCAGCACGTTCAGCGTTGTGGCCGTCGCCGAAGGGGCACGGGACACCGACGACGCCGCCGACTACGAAGCCGCCCAGCTGCTGGTCAAGGCGTCCAAGACCCCCGAGGCGGTGCGGGCGGCCCGGGCGCACCTGGCAAACGTCGAGGACGCCCAGCGGGAGCACACCTTCAAGCTGGCGAGGGAACTCGAGGCGGCCACCGGTCTGGAGTCTCGGGTTTCGATCCTCGGCTACGTGCAGCGGGGCGGCATTCCGTGCGCCGCCGACCGGCTGCTGGCCTCCCGGCTCGGCACCGCCGCAGCCCACGCGGTCAGCAAGGGCCAGTTCGGCGTGATGGTGGCGGCCCGCGGCGAGGACACGGAGCTGGTACCGCTGGAGGAGGTGGCCGGCCACCTCAAGCTGGTCCCGCCGGACCACGAGTGGATCATGACTGCCCGCAAGCTCCGCACCGGCCTTGGCGACTGAGCATGCGCCGACCGTTCTCCCAGGTGGATGTCTTCGGTGACGGCGCTGCCACCGGGAACCCGCTGGCGGTGGTCCATGACGGCTCGGGGCTCGACGCCGCCGCCATGCTGGCCTTCGCTGCCTGGACGAACCTCTCCGAGACCACGTTCCTGCTCCCGCCAACCGACCCGACCGCCGACTATCTCGTCCGGATCTTCACTGCGGTCGGGGAGCTGCCCTTCGCCGGGCACCCCACCCTTGGCAGCGCGCACGCCTGGCTGGCCGCCGGAGGCCGCCCGAAGCTTCCCGGCGAACTCGTCCAGGAGTGCGGGGTCGGCCTGGTGCAGCTGCGGCTGGACGGCGACCGTCCGGCCTTCGCAGCGCCGCCCCGGCGCCGGACCGGACCCCTGGACGAGGTCCACCTCGCGATCGCCGAGGCGGCCCTCGGCATCCCCCGAACCGACTGGGTGGCCCACGAGTGGGGCGACAACGGGCCGCCGTGGATGATGATCGAACTGGCTGACGCCGAGTCGGTGCGGCGGGCCTGGGTGGATCGCAACCAGCTCGGGAAGCACGACCACCTCGGCCTGGTCGGGATGTCCACAGGTGGGTACGCCTACGAGGTGCGCGGGATCCTCGCCCACACCGAGGATCCAGTGACCGGCAGCCTGAACGCAGCAGTGGCGCAATGGCTGCGGGCCAGGGGAGCTGTGCCGTCCAGATACGTCGCCACGCAGGGCTCCCAGGTGGGCCGCCACGGCGAGGTCTTCGTCAACGACGACGGCGACAACATCTGGATCGGCGGCCGCGTCCGAACGGTGATCAGCGGCGAGGTCGACCTCTAACCCCGCAGAAGCCGCCAGTCAGCGCAGAAGCCGCCGATCTACTGGCGGCAACTGCTGCAACCGACGGCTTCTGGGACGCGGGGCGCTAGGTTCTTGGCCATGGAACTGCCTCTGGCCGGACGGGTCGCCCTGGTGACCGGCGTCGGGCGCCGGCGCGGGATCGGGTTCGCGATCGCCTCAAGGCTGGTGCAGGCCGGGGCGGACGTCCTGATCAGCCACTTCCGCGGCCACGATGCCGGTCAGCCCTGGGGCGCCGACGACCCGGCCGAGGTTACGGCTGCGCTGCTGGCACTGCGCCCCGACCCCGGCCAACGGCTGTTGTCGGTCGACGCCGACCTGACCGGGCCGATGGTGCCGGACGAACTGGTGGACCGGACGGTGGCCGGACTTGGCACCCTGGACATCCTGGTCTGCGACCACGCCCGCAGCGGCGGGGACGGCGCGCTCGGCGAGCTGGACGCAGCGATGATCGATGGCCACTACGCCGCCAACACCAGGTCGTCGCTGTTGCTGGCCCAGGCGTTCGCGCGCGTGCACGACGATTCGCGTCCCGGTGGCCGGGTGATCTTCCTCACCTCTGGCCAGGGTCACGGCCCGATGCCCGGCGAGGTGGCCTACGCCGCATCGAAGGCAGCGCTGGCCGGGATCACTGCCACCATCGCCCACCAGCTGGCCCCGCGCGGCATCACCGTGAACACCGTCGATCCCGGCCCGGTGAACACCGCCTACCTGGACGGGGAGGCTGGGGCGGCGCTGCTGTCGAGGTTCCCCTTCGGCCGGCTGGGCGAACCCGACGACCCGGCCCGGCTGATCGCCTGGCTGGTGAGCGACGATGCGGCCTGGGTGACCGCGCAGGTGATCACCACCGACGGTGGTTTCTCACTCTTCTGAGTTCGGCGAGCCCGGCCCCGGGCTGACCGTCAGAGCTGCGGGCCGCGCGGGCCGAGCGCGACCCCGGCCCCGGCCAGAGCCAGTTCGGGTGAAACGGCGGCCGGGTACTCAGGGGTGCCGGCGAACCTCGCCCGCACCCGGATTTCGGTGGCCCGGGCGGTGAGGCTGCTGGTGAAGCGACCGCCGTGCGTGGTGACAGCGGTGCCGGCGGGCAACCAGTCGCCTCGACCGGCGGAAACCTCAAGGGACACCGTCTCGTCGGCCACCGGCCGGCCGTCGGCACCCAGCAGGCGCCCGGTGACCGTCGGCCGCATCCGGTTCGAGTCGGCGGCGAGGCTCAGTCGCGGTGGCGTGACCCGGCGAAGGAACAGGATGCGCCCGTCCCCACGGGAGTCCTCGTAGGCGATCCGGTCACCGGCGACGGTGGGGTTGCCGCTCCAGCCGTCATGGTCGGTGACCCTGGTCTCGACCCCGCTGGCAGTGTCGTAGAGGTAGATCTCGGTGTTGTTGTGGCTGCTGCGCTCGTCCATCCAGACGATCCGGCCGTCGGCGACGTCGGGGAACCACTGCACGCTGTCGTCGTCGGTGACCCGGGTGTCCTTCCCGGTCACCAGGTCGCTGGCGTAGATGTCGATGTTGGCCCCGGACTCCTGCTGCCAGACCACCAGGTTCTGGTCGATCCTCGGCAGGGACTGCTCGGCGTCGTCACTTGTGAGCCGGGTCTCGCGACGGGTCGCGAGGTTGTAGGCATAGATGTCGGAGTCGTGCCCGGTGCGGCGCTCCTGCCAGACCACGATCCGGCCGGAGATGTCGCAGGAGCTGGCGGTCGAGCCGGCCGGGGAGATCACCAGGTCGCGACCCGTACCGATATTGAAGACGTGGATCCTGCCGAGGTACTGATAGCAGACCCGGTCGCCGGAGATCTGAACCTGCGCACCAGGGCTGGCGCCCAGCCGGCGCTGCTTCCCGCTGGCCAGGTTGTGGTACCAGATCCCCTGATCGGGCCCAGTGCCGTAGTCACTCCAGACCACCTTGGCGCCGGAGATCGCCGGACGCCCGAGCGCGGTGTGTGCCGGCGTCAGGTTCTGGACCCGATCGGTCTTCAGGCTCAGGACGCGGATGTCGAACAGGGTCTCGGTCGCGCCGTCGGCGCCGACGGTGCGTTCGGCCGAGTGGTCAGCGTAGACGAGGTTCGTGCCGGACAGCTGGGGCCAGTTGGCCGGTCCAGTGGTCAGGTGGCTTTCGTCGCCGAGCCAATCCGCGGCCGCCGATGGGGCCCACCCGAACGCCATGGCTCCGGCGACAAGGCCGCCAGCCACAACGATCCGGATTCCCCGGCGGTACAGATCGTTCACGACATCCCCTCAGCTGAAGGTGCGGATTCTGCGACAGGAACCCACGCTAGCCTCCGAACCGAGCAAGCTGTAATACCCCCAGAGGGTGACATCCGGGCGGGGGACCGCCGAGACCGTTGCCCGGGGGAATACCGGGCGGACTAGGCTGGTTGCGTTTCGATGAATCGAGGACCCACTATGCCCGCACTGCGCTCCAGAACCGTCACCCACGGCCGGAACATGGCCGGCGCCCGCGCCCTTTGGCGCGCCACCGGCATGGTCGACTCCGACTTCGGCAAGCCGATCGTCGCCATCGCCAACTCCTTCACGCAGTTCGTCCCCGGCCACGTCCACCTCCGGGACATGGGCAAGCTGGTGGCCGGAGCGGTCGCCGAGGCCGGCGGCGTCGGTCGGGAGTTCAACACGATCGCGGTCGACGACGGCATCGCGATGGGCCACGGCGGCATGCTCTACTCACTGCCCAGCCGCGAACTGATCGCCGACTCGGTGGAGTACATGGTGAACGCGCACTGCGCCGACGCGCTGGTGTGCATCTCCAACTGCGACAAGATCACCCCGGGCATGCTGCTGGCCGCCCTTCGGCTCAACATCCCGACGGTCTTCGTCAGCGGCGGTCCGATGGAAGCCGGCCGCGTCGACCTGCCCCGGCTCGGCAAGACCGGCCTCGACCTGGTCAACGCGATGACCGCCTCCGCCGACCCGAACGTCTCCGACGAGGAGTTGTCAGTGATCGAGCAGTCGGCCTGCCCGACCTGCGGCTCCTGCTCGGGCATGTTCACCGCCAACTCGATGAACTGCCTGCTGGAGGCCCTCGGCCTTGCCCTGCCCGGCAACGGCTCCACGCTGGCCACAGCTTCGGCCCGCAAGGAGCTGTTCCTGAACGCCGGCCGGCTGGTGGTTGAGCTGGCCAGGCGCTGGTACGGCGAGGACGACGCCTCGGTGCTGCCGCTGTCGATCGCCACCAAGGGGGCCTTCGGCAACGCGATGCGGCTCGACGTTGCCATGGGCGGCTCGACGAACACCGTGCTGCACATCCTGGCCGCAGCCCGGGAGGCCGGCGTCGACTTCGACCAGGACGACATCGACCAGATCTCGCGCCACACCCCGTGCATCTGCAAGGTCGCCCCGAACTCGCCCAAGTACTACATGGAGGACGTGCATCGCGCCGGCGGGATCGCCGCCATCCTCGGCGAGCTGCACCGCGGCGGCCTGCTGGACACGTCGGTGCACGCCGTGCACTCCCCCGACATCGACACCTGGCTGGACACCTGGGACGTCCGCTCGGGCAAGGCCAGCGAGACCGCCATCGAACTCTTCCACGCCGCTCCCGGCGGGGTGCGCACCACCGAGGCGTTCTCGTCGACCAACCGGTGGGACACGTTGGACACCGACGGCGAAGGCGGCTGCATCCGCGACGTGCAGCACCCCTACACCGCCGAGGGCGGCCTTGCCATCCTGCGCGGCAATCTTGCCCCGGACGGCTGCATCGTGAAGACCGCCGGCGTGCCAGAACACATCTGGAACTTCCGTGGACCGGCCAGGGTGAGCGAGTCGCAGGAGGCAGCGGTCGAGGCGATCCTCAGCCACGGCATCGCAGCGGGCGACATCGTGGTGATCCGCTACGAAGGCCCGAAGGGCGGCCCCGGGATGCAGGAGATGCTCTACCCCACCTCCTACCTCAAGGGGATCGGCCTCGGCCCGAAGTGCGCCCTGATCACCGACGGCCGCTTCTCCGGTGGTACCTCCGGGCTGTCGATCGGACACGTCTCCCCGGAGGCGGCCTCCGGCGGGGCCATCGGACTGGTCGAGGACGGGGACATCATCGAGATCTCCATCCCGAACCGCTCGATCAACCTGCTCGTCGACGACGCGGTACTCCTGGCGCGGCGGGAGTACCGCGACACGGTGGGCTGGCAGCCGGAGAACCGGGATCGCCAGGTGTCGGCAGCCCTGAAGATCTACGCTTCGATGGCGTTGTCGGCCGACAAGGGCGCCGCCCGGGAACTGGCCGAGCCGACGCCGGTTCGCGCGCCGGTCCCGGCCGCGACTCGCTGACGTGGCGGTGACCTCCGCGCCGGTGCGCGCCCTGCTGATGGACGCCGACGGCGTCGTGCAGTACCCGCAGGCCGGCTGGCTTAAGGACATGGCGCGCCTCGGTGGGCCGGGTTTCATCCCCGAGATGTTCCGCAATGAACTCACCACCCTCACCGGACAGGTGGACCTGCGCCAGGTGCTGGCGGACATGCTGCAACGGCGGGGGCGGGACTGCACAGCCGAGGACATCCTGCAGGTCTGGTACCGGATCGACGTGGACGAACTGATGCTCGGCATCGTCGATCGGGTCCGCGCGACCGGGGTGGTGACAGCGCTGGCCACCAACCAGCAGAGCTACCGGGGCAGCTACATGCGGGCGAACCTCCCCTACGACGAGCACTTCGACCACCAGTTCCACTCCTTCGAGGTGGGCCTGGCCAAGCCGGATCCGGCCTACTTCTCGCACATCGTCGCGGCCCTCGGCATCGAGCCGGAAGAGGCGGTGTTCGTCGACGATGTGCTGGCCAACGTCCGCGCGGCGCAGACCGCCGGGCTGCACGGCGTCCATTTCGCCCGGACCGACACCTACGGACACCTGCGCTGCCGGCTGCGGGCGCTCGGCGTCCCCGGGATCTGAGCTGGCGCTG
Source organism: uncultured Actinomycetota bacterium (assembly GCA_963848845.1). Classification (GTDB taxonomy): domain Bacteria; phylum Actinomycetota; class Actinomycetes; order Propionibacteriales; family Propionibacteriaceae; genus Propionicimonas. The sequence continues at coordinate 579,826 of CAWKFH010000003.1, read as the reverse complement.
CGCCGGTTCGTCGACGGACGCAACCCTGTAGCCTCACCACGTGCTGGAATTCACCCTTACGGAGGCCGATCTGGCCGCCTTCGCCGCCCACCAGGCGAGCGAGTCGGGGGAGGCGGGCGTCCGGAGCCGTCCGCTGCGCGTGGTCAGCGCCTGGGTGGTCGGCGTGTCCGGGTACCTGGTGGTGGCCCTTGCCTCCACCATCCCGCTGCTGGTGAACAACCTGCTGCTCTGGGCCGGCCTCGCTGAGCTCGCCGCCCTCGGATTCGGATTCCTGCTTGGCTACCTCGACTGGCGCCGGGGTGGGCTGCTGACACCGCCGTTGCTGGCCCGGCGCTACCGGCTCAGGGCTCGGGAGGCGTTGAGCCGCACCGGGGCGGATCGGCGGCTCTCCACCGACGACGAGGGGATCACGGTCGCGACCGGCGAGAAGTCCACGCGCGTGTCCTGGTCGCAGGTGCAGCGGATCACCGAGACCCCCGAGCACTACTTCATCTACACCGGCGCAAGCGAGGCGCACATCATTCCCCGGCGGGTCGGCGACGTCCAGGCTTCAGCCTTCGTCGCGGCCGTCCTTGAGCACCTGTAGCTCACCAGCCGAAGGCGCGGCCCAGGCGGGCCAGACCCTCGGCAATGCTGTCGACCGGGTTCGTCACGTAGGAGAGCCGGATGGTCGAGGCGTCCGCGTCCCTGGCGAAGAACGGCCGGCCGGGCACGTAGGCCACGCCTTCCTCGATCGCCGTCGGCAGCCGCAACGCAGTGTCGACGGAGCCGCCGAGCCGCGCCCACAGGAACATGCCGCCTTCGGGCCGGGTGAGGCTCGCGCCTTCGGGCAGGATCCGGGCCAGCCCTTCGGCCATCGCGTCCCGACGCTCGCGGTAGACGGCGACCACCCGGGCGATATGGGCGTCCAGGTCGCAGGTGGCCAGGTAGCGCGCCACGGCCAGCTGGTCGGTGACCGCGCTCTGCAGTCCGACGGCCTGCTTGGCTATCTCCAGCGAGCGCAGGATGTCGCCCTCGGCCCGCAACCAGCCGATCCGGACGCCGGGAGCCATGACCTTCGACGCCGAATTCAGCAGCACGGTCTGCCGGGACATGCCCGGCAGGCTGGCCAGCGGGGGCGCGGCCTCGCCCTCGAACCGCAGCTCGCCGTAGGGGTCGTCCTCGAGCAGCGGGACGCCGGTGCGCAGCAGCACCTCGGCAACGGCCTCGCGGCGGTCGGCCGGCATCGAGCGTCCCGTCGGGTTCTGGAAGGTCGGGATCAGGTAGACGAACTTCGGGTGGTGCTCGGCGATGGCCGCGTCCAGGGCATCCGGAAGGACTCCGTGCTCGTCGGTGTCCACAGGCACCAGACTGGCTCCGGCAAGGGCGAACGCCTGCACTGCTGCCAGGTAGGTTGGCTGCTCGACGAGCACGACGTCGCCCGGGTCGAGCAACACCTGGCCGAAGAGGAAGATGCCCTCCTGGGAGCCGCTGGTCACCTGCACCTGCTCCGGCGAGGTCGGGAGCGCCCGCGACAGGCGGAGCGCCACCTGCTCCAGCAGTTCCGGCTCGCCCTTGGTGGACGCGTACTGCAGCGCCCGGGCCCCCTGGTGGGTGAGCACATGGTCGAAGGCTGCCCTGAAGTCGGCCAACTCGAACAGCGATGCGTCCGGGATGCCGCCGGCGAAGGAGATCACATCGCCGCGGCTGAGCACGGCGAGGATGTCGCGGACCGGCGACGTGGTGACCCCGGAGAAGCGGTCGGCCAGCTGGAAGGGATTACTCACCCCACGGATACTGCCACGGCCGGCCGGCACCGCCGGTTACGTGCCGGATCGCAGACCGTGTTAGGTACACGATCCGGCTCGTTGCGGGGACGGCTACGGTGCTAGCCGCTCCCGGTGCCATGTGCCCGCTTCCAGGCGGAACCTGACCCGGTCGTGCAGGCGGCTCCTGCGTCCCTGCCAGAACTCCCAGGCGTCCGGCACCAGGCGGTAGCCGCCCCAGTGTTCCGGCCGCGGCGGGTGCAGCCCGAACTTCGCCGACGCCTTGGCCGCGTTGGCCAGCAGCACTGCTCGCGAGCTGATCACCTCGCTCTGCGGGGAGGCCCACGCGCCGATCCGCGAGTCCAGCGGTCGGGTGCGAAGTAGGCGTCCGATTCGGCGCGGTGGTCTGCTCGACCCGGCCCTCCACCCGGACCACCCGCTCCAGCTCGACCCAGTGGAACTGCAGCGCTGCCTGCGGGTTGGCCGCCAGTTCCCGGCCCTTGCGGCTGCCGTAGTTGGTGTAGAACACCAGGCCCTGCTCGTCGGCGTCCTTGATCAGGACGATCCGGGTGGACGGACGGCCGTCAGGTCCGACCGTTGCCAAGGTCATCGCGTTCGGCTCGGGCACCTTCGCCGCCACAGCTTGGGCGAGCCACCGCTGGAACAGCGCCAGGGGTGCTCCGCCGGCGTCCGCCTCGTCGAGGCTGCCTCGTTCGTAACTCTTGCGCAGGTCGGACAGGTTCACCCCCGCAGGATAAGCCTCCTCAACGGGCCACCCGCAGATGCCGCCGGTGGAAGGCCAAGGCGCCGAGCAGGAAGTAGCCGACGGACAGCAGGGTCAGCATGACTGAGTTCGTAGCCGATCGAGGTGGACCCGAAGCTGAACACCGAAGTGAGGGCGTTCACGGCGTGCCGGGGTGGCAGCAGGTCCAGCAGGTTCACCTCGTGGCCGGCGAAGGTGAACAGCGGGACGCCGCGCACGGGGAACATCGTCCCCGAAAGGAACATGAACAACCCGAACGGGAAGTTGGCCACCAGGAAGGCCTGTGCCACCGATCGGGTGAACGCAGCCACCAGCAGGCCGAGCCCGATCACGGAAAGGCTGGTGAGCACCCAGATCGGCAGGGCGAGCCAGAGTGGACCCGCCGAGCGGAAGCCCAGCAGGACGGCCGTGCCCAGCGACACCAGTCCAGCTGCCAGCCCGACCAGCACCTGAACCACTGTGATGCCACCCAACAGGCCGGCCGCACTGATCGGCGTCCTGACCAGTCGGTTGATGGTGCCGGCCTCGGTCTCCTGCGCAAGCGCCGTCGCTGCAGCGAACATCATCAGCCCGATCGCGAACACCAGCACGCCGGGGACGTAGAGCTCGAACTCCGTCCGCGACCCTGAGGCGCCCAGCGGCACCTCCGTCAGGTCGAGCAGGGCCGTCCGTCCGGTCTCCTGGCGGGCGAAGCGATCCAGGCCATCGGCGACCATGATCGCGACCACCGGATAGACCGGGCTGCCCAGATCGCCGCCGAGCTTCACCGGAACGGGCGTGGAACCCTGGCGGGCAGCCAGCAGTGACCGGGAGAAGGACTCCGGCAGCTCGACGAAGGCCACCGCCCGGCGCGCCTCGATCTCGGCCCGCGCCTCGTCGAGGTCGGCCACCTGCCGGACGTCGAGGATCGGCACCCCGGTGTCGTAGGTGAGGGTGCGCAACTCCGCCACGGCCCCATCACCGGAGCGGACCACGGCGCCCTTGACGGTCGTCCCGGTGTCGGAGTTCACCACAACCACCTGATACGTGGTCGAGCCCCCGGAGGGGAAGAAGGCCCACATCATCAGGACGAAGAACGGGCCCAGCCCGATCGCCAGCAGCGGCAGCCAGGGATTGCGGAACTGTTCGCGGAGGGTCTTGCCCGCGACCGCGAGCAGCTTCATTCGCGCAACCCCCTGCCGGTGAGGTGCAGGAAGACGTCTTCGAGGGATGGCTCCCTGGTGTGCACTGCGAGCACCGGGACGCCGCTGCGCTCGGCAGCGAGCAGCAGTGCGGAAAGGCCCGGGCCGCCGGCGGCCAGCCGGGCCGTCACCTGGTCACCGCTCGCCGTCGCCACCGCGCCCGCCCGGCAGACAGCGTCGAGCAGTGTCCCGGCGTGCGCTGGAGCTGTGCTGAAGTCGACGGCCTGGCCGAGGTCGAAGCTGTCGAGCAGCTCCCGGGGCGTTCCTTCGGCAATGCCGAGGCCATGGTCGAGGATCAGGATCCGGTCGGCGACCCGCTCCACCTCGGCCAGGTCGTGCGAGGTGACGATCACCACCCGGCTTTGGGCCAGGTCGCCGATCAGGTCCCGAATGAGCACGCGGCTCTGCGGATCGAGTCCCGATTCCGGCTCGTCGAGCACGACGGCCGGCGGGTCCGGCACGAGGGCAAGCGCGATGTTCAGCCTTCTCAGCATGCCCCCGGATAGGGTGCGCCCCTGCGCGTCCCGCTTGGCGCCGAGACCCACCCGATCGAGCAGCACGTCGGCGCGATCGGCCGCGGCCGAGCGTCCCAGGCCATGCAGCCTGGCCAGGAACTCCAACTGCTCGGCACAGGTGAGCCGGGGCCAGGTCTGGACCGTCTGGGGACCGACCCCGACGAGCCGGCGCAGCTGCCCGGGCTCGGCCGGCATTCCGTTCCAGGTGACCACTCCCGAATCCGGGCGGGTGGTTCCGCCGAGCATGTCGAGAGTTGTCGTCTTCCCGGCCCCGTTTGGACCCAGCACCGCCAGCACCGATCCCGGGCGCGCCTCCAGGTCGAGGGCGGCAACGGCCACGAGGTCACCGAAGCTCTTGGTGATGCCCTTGGCTCCAAGAGTCATCGCCGGATCCCGTCCAGGATGAGCTCGAGGGCGGCTTCGAGGATTCGTTCGAAGGCCACCGGGTCGTCGCTGACCAGCAGGTAGCGACCGAGGTGTGGTAGCAGGTGGCCGTCGGCGATGGCAGCGAGCAGGGCGTGCACGGCGCGGGCCGTCGCCGGCACGTCGAGGTCGGCCCGGGCCTCGCCGCGTTCCATCGCGGCGGCGATCATCGTCGAGATCGCCTCCAGCATCACCGCTGCGACCGGCGCCACCAGCCGGTGACCAAGTATCGGGTCGCCCTCGTAGGCGCCGCGGACGAAGAAGCTCATCACCGCGCCCTGCTCCTGCGTCCATTCCATGCCGCCGGTCACCCAGGCCGACAGGCCCTCGCGGAGCGGCAGGGCGGCCAGGACCGGGATGAAGCCGCGGAGTTCGGCGACCAAGCTCTGCGAAACCAGTTCGATGGCGAAGTCGAGGACCCCCTCGCGGTTCCCGAAGTACTGGTAGAGCGAACCGACCGACACCCCGGCGACCGCAGCAGTCTCCTTCAGCCGCAGCCGGGATGGGCCGCTTTGGAGGGCTTCGGCGAGGATGGCGGCCGCGACCGCCTGCTGCCGGGCCGGGTCAAGCCGACGAAAGGTGCCGCTCACAAGTCCGGCCTGCTCCAGCCGAGCCAGCTCATTGGGCTCGAGCGCGAGATGAACCACGGGTTCAGCTTAGATGAATCTCTGGTTCACCCGGTCGGCTTTCGCGAACTCCGTCCGGACGAGTTGCGGCACAGCGAATCACCCCGGGTGGGGGGCCGCCGGGGCGGTGCTGGGTTCGCCGCGGACGGTGATCAGCGGCGGGCGATCACCGCGGATGGAGGCCACCATGTCCACCACCTGACGCGTCGCGGCGACGTCGTGGGTGCGAAAGACGGTGGTCCCCAGCCACCCGGCGACCGCGGTGGCGGCCAGGGTGCCGTACAGCCGCTCCGCCACCGGGAGGTCGAGCGTTTCGCCGACGAAGTCCTTCCGCGACAGGGCCTGCAGCACCGGGAAGCCCAATCCGGCCACTCCGCCGGTGGCCAGCAGCACCCGCAGCGAGTGCCTCGTCGTCTTGCCGAAGTCGAGGGTGGGGTCCACCAGCACTCGCTCCCTCGGAATTCCGGCGGCGACAGCCCTTTTCGCCCCGGCGGACAACTCGGCCAGCACGTCCACGACCACGTCGTCGGGGTCGGGGCCATAGCTGACGTTGACCGGATCCGTTCGGGGTGGCAGCCCACCGGTGTGGGAAATGACGTAGCCGGCGCGGAGTTCCGCAGCCACGGCCAGCAGTTCGGGGTCGGCGCCCGCCCAGGTGTCGTTGACCAGGTCGATACCGGCCGGGGCGCACGCCGCGGCCACCTCTGCGCGCCAGGTGTCAAGGCTGAGGATCACGTCCGGATGGCGCTCGCGGGCGGCCAGCAGGAACGGCCGGACCCGCTCGATCTCGGCTGCTGCGGTGACCTCCGCGCCCTGCTGTCCCGCCCGGACGCCGCCGACATCGATCAGGTCGGCGCCGTCGGCCAGCATTCGGGCGAGCGCCGCCAGCCCGGGCTCGAGGTCAGCGAACCTGGCAGCCGCGTAGAACGAATCCGGGGTGCGGTTGATGATGCCCATCACTGCCGGACGGCCGGCGTCGAACTTGCGTCCCCGCAGTACCAGTGGCGCGGGCTCCACCGGCGCGCTCGGCCAGGGCTGCTCCATGCCCCAACTCTGCCGCACCCGCCAAACCCGGCCAACACCAACCCCGACCCCAACGCCCGCCAACACCCGCCCCGACCACCCGCCAACACCCGCCAACACCCGCCCCGCCCCGTCAACACCCGCCCCGCCCCGTCAACACCCGCCCCGCCCCGTCAACACCCGCCCCGCCCCGTCAAGGTGGACTCAAACCGCCGACTGCGGCGATTCCGGTCCACTATGCGCAGGGGGGGTGGGGATCCGTACCGGCCATTCACTGGCACTGTGGACCGGGTCGGCAGCAGGATGGGTGCCTGAAGGAGGACCGATGACGTTCGACCATCCGGTGCTGGCCACCGCCGAGTCCAGTGGATTCCGCTCAGTGCAGGAGGCCACCAGCACCCGCGCCGAGAGGTTCGCGTTGGGAGCGGCCCTGCGTGACCAGGTGCCGTTCGAGAGCCTCGGCGACTGGAGCGCGACCCCGGCCCGGTTCGATCCCATCTCGCTGATCGCGATGAGCCAGGTCGGCCGGGTGCCAGAGCTGGTTGGTATTCGGGTGGCCCGGATGGCTTCGTCGCCCTATGGCTTCCTGCGCGGCTCAGCTGTGGTGATGGCTGCCGACGTGGCGTCCCTGCCATCGACTGGCATCCGGCCGGTGATCTGCGGGGACGCCCACGTGGGCAACTTCGGCTTCTACCGGTCGCCTGAAGGTACCCAGGTGATCGACCTGAACGATTTCGACGAGGCGCACCCGGGTGCTTGGGAGTGGGACCTGCGACGCCTCGTGGCAAGCGTCTGGGTCGCCGGGCGCGAGAACGGCCATTCCGAGCAGGCCTGCGAGCAGGCCGTCCGGTCGTGCGTGACGGCCTACGCAGCCGAAGTGGCCGAGTTGGCAACGATGCCGCTGCTGGCCAGGTCGTTCAACCGGCTGGACGTCAGTCGCCTCCGCGACTCGGTGACGGACCGGACGCTGCGCGACGAGATCAATCGGGCGGCGAAGCTGGCGCGGAAGCGCACCAGTGACCGCGCGCTGCCGAAGCTGACCGCCACGGTCGACGGCCACCGGCACATCGTGTCCGAGCCACCGCTGACCACCGCAGCCGGGCCCCCGGAGGCGAAGGCCCTCGCCCAGGGACTCGACGACTACCTGGCCACCCTCGGCTCGCACTGGCGCCGGGTGGTGGGCGGTTACACGCTCGAGGATGTCGCCCACCGGGTGGTCGGCGTCGGATCGGTCGGGTTGCGGGCCTACGTGGCGCTGCTGGTGGGCTCGAGTGCGGATGACGTGCTCTTCCTGCAGTTGAAGCAGGCCCGGCGTTCGGTGTTGGCCCGCTTCGTCCATGGCGACCAGGCCTGGCACGCGCACCAGGGCCAGCGCGTGGTGGAGTACCAGCAGGCACTGCAGACGGTCAGCGATCCGCTGCTCGGCTGGACGACGATCGACGGCCGCGACTACTACGTGCGCCAGTTCCGCAACATGAAGGGCACGGTGCCGCTGAACGCGATCAGCGAGATCGCCCTCAGCGACTACGCGGAAATCGTCGGGCACCTGTTGGCCAAGGGGCATGCCCGCACGTCCGGGGCGTCGATGATCGCCGGCTACCTCGGGGACGGAGTCGCGGCCAGCGAGGCCCTCGCCACGTTCGCACGCCGCTACGCCGACCAGAACGAGGCCGACCACGCCGCGCTGGTGGCCGCAGCCAAGGCCGGCCAACTGCCGCTGGCCGAGGACGCGCTGATGGGCTCGGCCTTCCGTCCCGGCGGGTGACCCCGGCCGTCCGGACTGATCTGCCCCACACACACAGAAGCCGCCGATTGGTGCAGAAGCCGCCGAATCATCGGCGGCTTCTGCACCAACTGGCGGCTTCTGTGGGAGGGGCCTGCGGACTGGTCAGCCGATCTCCAGCAGCAGGTCGCCGCCCTCCACAGCTTGGGCATGGCCGATCGCGAGGCGCTTCACGACACCGGCAACTGGCGAGGTGATCGCCGCCTCCATCTTCATCGCCTCGATGGTGGCCACCTGCTCGCCGACGGCGACCTCTGACCCCACCTCGACGATCAATGTGACCACTCCTGCGAACGGCGCGGGCACCTGCCCCGGCACCGTCGGGTCGGCGCGTTCGGCCAGCGCAACCGTCGACTGGACGCCCTCGTCGCGCACCGACACCACCCGCATCTGGCCGTTGACGGTGCAGACCACCTGCCGCATGCCGTGGTCGTCGGGCTCCCCGATGGCCGAGACCCCCAGCAGCAGCGACTTGCCGCGCTCCAGCTGAACCTCGATCTCCGAGCCCTGGGTCATGCCATGGAGGAACTCCCTGGTCGGCACGACGGACAACTCCGAATAGCTCTCCACCGCCTCCTCGTAGTCGCGCAGCGGTCCGGGGAACAGCAGCCGGTTCAGGGTGCGGCGAGGCCCACTCGCCAGGGCTGCGGCGTCCTCCTCGGACAACTCGGTCACCACCGGACGGGTCACCCGCCCGGCCAGCGCCTTGGTGCGGAACGGCTCCGGCCAGCCACCCGGGGGGTCCCCGAGGTCGCCGTTGAGGAAGCCGATGACCGACTCGGGGATGTCGTATTTGTCCGGGTTGGCCTCGAAGTCGGCGGGGTCGGCGTTTCGCCCGACCAGGGCGAGGGCCAGATCGCCGACCACCTTCGACGACGGGGTGACCTTGACGATGTTGCCGAGGATCCGGTTCGCCGCAGCGTACATGTCCTCGATCGCCTCGAACCGGTCACCAAGGCCCAGCGCGATCGCCTGCTGGCGCAGGTTCGACAACTGGCCGCCCGGGATCTCGTGGATGTACACGCGCCCGGTCGGTCCCGGCAGCCCGGACTCGAAGGGTGCGTACAGCTTGCGCAGCCCCTCGAAGTACGGCTCCAGCGAGGTGACAGCGGTCAGGCTGAGGCCGGTGTCCCGCTCGGTGTCCGCCAGCGCGGCCACCAGGGCCGACATGGAGACCTGCGAGGTGGTGCCGGCCATGGATGCCGCCGCCACGTCGACCGCGTCCACCCCGGAGTCGATCGCCGCAAGGAGCGTCCCCAGCTGGCCGCCCGCGGTGTCGTGGGTGTGCAGGTGTACCGGCAGGTCGAAGTTGCTCCGCAGTGCAGCTACCAGGGACGCGGCAGCCGGGGCCCGCAGCAGTCCGGCCATATCCTTGATGGCCAGCACGTGCGCGCCAGCGCGGACCAGCTCTTCGGCCAGCCGCAGGTAGTAGTCGAGCGTGTACAGCGACTCCTGCGGCGAAGTCATGTTGCCGGTGTAGCAGAGCGCAGCCTCGGCCACAGCATGGTCGGTTTCCAGCACCGCGTCGATCGCCGGGCGGATCTGGTCGACGTTGTTGAGGGCGTCGAAGATCCGGAACACATCCACCCCCGACCGGGCGGCCTCAGCCACGAACGCCTTCGTCACCGCCACCGGGTAGGGGGTGTAGCCGACGGTGTTCCGTCCACGCAGCAGCATCTGCAGCGGCAGGTTCGGCATGGCAGAGTGCAGGTCGTCCAGCCGGGACCACGGATCCTCCTTCAGGAACCGCAGCGCGACGTCGTAGGTGGCTCCACCCCAGGCCTCGACGGTGAGCAGTTGCGGCAGCACCCGGGCGATCACCGGAGCGACGTGCATCAGGTCGCGGGTGCGGACCCGCGTGGCCAGCAGCGACTGGTGCGCGTCCCGGAACGTGGTGTCGGTTACCGCCACCGCCGTTTGCGAGCGGAGTTCTGCTGCCCACCGCTCCGGGCCAACTTCGAGCAGTCGCTGTCGGGCTCCGGCCGGCGGTGGCGCCGTGGCCACAGCCGGCGGCAGCACCGGAAGCTTCGACTGTGGCCGCAGCAGGAACCGCGGCTCGCCGTTGGGCTTGTTGACGCTGACCTCCGCCAGGTAGGTGAGCAGCTTCGTGCCCCGGTCGGCCGGGGTGTGGTACCGAAGCAGATGCGGACGTTCATCAATGAAGGACGTTGTAGTACGCCCCGCGAGGAAGTCCTCGTCGGAGATCACCGCTTCGAGGAAAGCGATGTTGGTGGACACTCCCCGCACCCGGAACTCGGTCAGCGCCCGGTAGGCGCGGCTGGCTGCGCTGCGCAGGTCACTGCCTCGGCACGTCAGCTTCACCAGCATCGAGTCGAAGTGCGCACCGACGCTGGCCCCAGCGAACACCACCCCGCCGTCGAGCCGGACGCCAGCGCCCCCCGGCGTCCGATAGACCGAGATGACGCCGGTGTCTGGCCGGAAGCCGTTGGCCGGGTCCTCGGTGGTGATCCGGCACTGCAACGCTGCGCCGCGGACATGAACGGAAGCCTGGTTGAGCCCGAGGTCGGCCAGCGTCTCGCCGCCGGAGATCCGGATCTGGGAGCTGACCAGGTCGATGTCGGTGACCTCTTCTGTGACCGTGTGCTCCACCTGGATCCGCGGGTTCATCTCGATGAAGACGTAACGCCCGTCCTCGCCCAGCAGGAACTCCACCGTCCCGGCGTTCAGGTAGTTGATGTGCCTGGCGAACCGGACGGCGTCGTCGCACATCCGTTGCCGCAACCCCGGGTCGAGGTTGGGGGCCGGAGCTATCTCGACGACCTTCTGGTGGCGCCGCTGCACCGAGCAGTCCCGCTCGAACAGGTGGATGACCTCGCCGGAGGCATCGGCCAGCACCTGCACCTCGATGTGCCGGGGCCTGATCACGGCTTCCTCCAGGTACATCCGGGAGTCCCCGAAGGCCGATTCCGCCTCGCGCATGGCTTCGGCCAGGGCGTCCGGGAGCGCCTGCGAGGTCTCCACGCGGCGCATGCCCCGCCCCCCGCCGCCGCTGACGGCTTTCACGAACACCGGGAACCCGATGTCGGGGGCTGCGGCCAGGAGGGTGGCCACATCGGCGCTGGGTTCGGAACCGTGCAGTGTCGGCAGGCCGGCCTCCCGGGCGGCCTGGATCGCCCTTGCCTTGTTGCCGGTCAGTTCGAGGATCTCGTGGGTGGGCCCGATGAACGCGATCCCGGCGTCCTCGCAGGCCTGGGCCAGGTCGGGATTCTCCGAAAGGAAGCCGTATCCGGGGTAGACGGCGTCCGCGTCGGCGTGCCTCGCGGCGGCGATGATGCCGGCGACGTCAAGGTACGCGCGGACCGGGTGGCCGCGCTCACCGATCTCGTAGGCCTCGTCGGCCTTCAGCCGGTATTCGGCATGCCGGTCCTCGTACGGGAACACCGCGACGGTGCCGATGCCCAGCTCGGTCGCTGCGCGGAACGCCCGGACGGCGATCTCGCCACGGTTGGCAACCAGGATCTTGCGGAACATCGGGTCTCCTCGTGGTTCGCGTCCCGAAACTGTATTGCGCCGACCGGTCCAACCGGCACCCTCTCGGCCGTCTCGCTACAACTTTGGGTCTACCGAGTTGTCCGGATGCCGTCCGGTCACGGCGTCGCCCAGGCCGCCAGGGCTGCCTCGGCGTGGCGTTCGGAGTCGGTCTCACCGGCCGCGAAGGCCCGGGCTGCGCGGTCGGGAGCAAGCAGGTCGGGACCCAGCGCGGCCCGTCCGGCCAGGCCCGGCTCGATCAGCAGCACCCGGGAGCCGCTTCGTTCCAGTACGGCGGCCTGGTGCCGGGGCCGTCGATGCACCCGGACGGCACCCGACAGCGGGGCCAGTGCGATCACGCCCGATGCGCCGGCGGCGACGTCGAGGTTCGCCGGTGACCGCAGGCCACCGTCGAAGTACAGCCGGCCGTCGATTCGGACGGCAGGGAAGACCCCCGGCAAGGCGCTACTGGCGGCCACCGCAGCCGCCAGGTCCACCGGCTGGGCCGCGGAGAAGTAGGCCGGCCGGCCGGAAGCTGCGTCGGTGGCGACGATCACCAGCTCGGCCGGCCAGGGAAGCCCGGACAACCCGGGCGCCACCAGCTCGATCCAGAGCCGCTCGGCAGCCGGCGTCCAGGACCTCGCCGCCCGGGCACCCAGCCAGGCCAGGGCATGCCGGCGGCTGGGGTGGAACTGTGCGACCAGCAGGCGCGCCAGTACGGACGCACCCAGCCGACCCACCCGCTCGACCGGTTCCGCGGGGTCCGGTGCCGAGATGGGGCCGCCGGTGGTGAGCCTTGCGGCCACCACGGCCCCGGCGGAGGTGCCGACCACCAGGCCGGCAGCCAGCGGCAGGCCGGCCCGGGCCAACCCGGCCAGCACTCCCAGCTCCCACGCGATCCCGGTGGCGCCGCCGCTGCCGAGCACCAGGGCTCTGCGCATGTTCACCCCCCGATTCTGGCGCGTTGGGCAAGGGCGCACCAACGCATCGCCCAGCCCGGCCGGCCACTCGCAGGCCGGGCCCCGCTTGGCGGATTCTTCGCAAGCTCTCAGCATGGTTCTCACCGCGACCGGCAGACTGACCGGCGAGGGTCCACCACCGAACAGGAGCTCTGGGATGCGCAGTCCGGGCGTCATCGGGGTAGTCCTGTTGTGTCTGCTCTCCGGCTGTACCCCCGCCTCGGCCCGATGGACCCCCGGCCCGATCATCACCGAATCAGTGACTCCGCCAGTGCAGACACCGAGCGCGACCGGCACCGCAACCCCGAAGCCGACTCCAACGACCGCCGTCCCCGATCCGGCTGGCGCCCTGGACGTGAGCGGCTTCGAGAGCGCACATTTCGCCAGCCCCACCGGCCGGATCTGGTGCGCCATGCAGGCCGACTGGACCCTGTGCCACTTCCCGTCCGGAATGAACTCCAGCAAGGTGCCGAAGCCGTCGAAGGTGTGCCCCGGCGCCGGCCTGGATGTCACCGGCGTTTCGGTCAACGACAAGGATGCCGGCTACTTCTGCAGCGGCGGCGCTGAGGCCCTCCCACAGACCAGCGGGGAGTACGTGGACTGGTGGAGGTCGACCGGGTACCCGGCCGTGAAGTTCGACGGACAAAGGATGGCGACCCTGCCGTACGGCAAGAAGCTGCTCTACGGCAACTTCATCTGCCTCAGCGAGGAGGCCGGGATCACCTGCGGCAACGTGGGTAATGGTGCCGGCTTCCGGGTTTCCCGGGCCGGGGTGGTCCTGATCAAGTGAGCCCGGGGCCGGCGCTTGGGGGGCTCGCGCCGGCTCCAGGCCCACTCGTCGCGGGCATCGCGCCGGGCGCGGCGGCGGCGTAGGTATCGTGTCGGCATGTCCGAGCCGGCGTCCGAGCTTCTCAGCCCGCTCGTCGATGCCTATCGGAAGCACCCCGGCCGCGGCGGGATCGACGAACTGGTCGACGACCGCGGGGTCCGCCCGCACGCCGAGGGCCTGGCTGCGACCGTGGAGGCCATGGGGATCGGTGGCCTCCTCGCCGCGAGGGCAGAAGCCGCCAACCAGGTCGCCGACGAGGGCATCACCTACGGGGCGGCCGAATCCGGCGTCCGGCGGCCGTGGCTGGTCGACCCGCTGCCCTTGCCGCTCGCTGCCGCCGACTGGGTCACCCTTGAGCGCGGGCTGGCGCAACGCGCCTTGCTGCTGGACGCAGTGCTGGCCGACCTGTATTCCGACCGGACGCTGCTGCGCAGCCGGGTGCTGCCGGCTGCGGCGGTGCTGGGCCACCCCGGCTTCACCAGGCCGGCCGACCGGGTCGGCTCGGCCAACCGCCGGCAACTCGTGCTCACAGCCACCGACGTCGGCCGGGACGCCGGCGGGGCCTGGCGGGTGATCTCCGACCGCACCCAGGAGCCGGCCGGGGCCGGCTACGCCATGGCCACCCGAAGGATCGTCAGCCGGGTGCTCGCCGGGCTGCACCGCACCAGCGACCTCGCCCGGCTGCGGGCCTTCTTCCACGCCATGACCGGGGCCCTGCTGGACGCGGGACCGGGCGGGTCCGAGATCCCGCGAGTCGTGCTGCTGTCTCCCGGCGCGTCCAGCGAAACCGCCTATGACCAGGGTTTCCTCGCCGCCATGCTGGGCTTCCCGCTCGCCGAGGCCGACGACCTGGTGGTCAGCAAGGGCCGGGTCTGGCTGCGGGCCGGGGACGAACTCGAGCCCGTGGACGTGATCCTGCGACGGGTCGAGGCCATGTTCAGCGACCCCCTGGAGTTCCGCGGCAACTCGGAGGTCGGGGTGCCGGGCATGGTGGAGACGGCGCGGCAGGGCGCCGTCACCCTGGTCAACCCGGTCGGGGCGGGGGTGCTGGATAATCCCGCCCTGATCGCCTTCCTTGGGCCGGTGGCGCTGGCACTCCTCGGCGAGGACCTGCTACTCGACTCCCCACAGACCTGGTGGTGCGGGGACCCAACCCAGGCCAGCCACGTCCTGAACCGGCTGGACCGGCTGGTGATCAAGCCGGTTGCCCGCACCGGCGGGACGGCGGTCCGCTACGGCTGGCTGCTCAGTGCCGCCGAGCGCACCGCTCTTGCCGCCCGGATCCGGGACGAGCCGTGGGCCTGGTGCGGCCAGCAACCGATCGAGTTGTCAACGGCACCGGTGGTCACCCCGTCCGGCCTCGAACCGAGGCGCTTTGTCCTGCGCACGTTCGGCGTGGCGGTCGGCGACGAGTACAGCTTCCTGCCCGGCGGCCTTGGCCGGGTCTCCGCAGCTGTCGGTGAGCACACCGTTTCCAGTGCCGCAGGGACGCTGGCCAAGGACGTTTGGGTGCCGGCAGCCGTCCAGGAACGCCCCGAACCGGCCGAGCGGGCGCGCCGTCGCCTGACCCTGGCGCCGCGGGAGTCCGCCGTGCCGCCGCGGGTGGCGCACACCCTGACGACGATCGGCCGGTTCGCCGAGCGGGCAGAAGGCACCGCGCGCCTGGTGAAGGTGGCCGACGACCTGGCCGAGGACTTCAGTTCCGGACCCGGCACGCCGGGCGCCGGGGCCTCCGCTGCGCTGCTGGCCGCCGTCACCCGGATCACCGGTATCGATCGCTGGTACGCAGAGACCGCTGTGGGTTACCTCGGCCGGGTTGCCCTCGATGCGACCGCGGCCGGTGGGGTGCACCACAGTGCGCGCCGGCTCACCGCTGAGGCCCAGGAAGTCCGCGACCTGATGAGCGTCGACGCCTGGAGCGTGTTCAACCGTCTCGAACGGACGCTCAACCAGCAGCCGGCGGCCGACGCCCAGCTGCAGCCGCTGCTGGCCGACGTGCTGGAGTCGCTCCTTGCCTACGCCGGCATCATGGCCCACAGCATGGTCCGCGACTCCTCCTGGGCGTTCCTCGACGCCGGCAGCCGCCTGGAGCGGGCCCGGCACACCGTCTCGCTGCTGCGCCACACCATGCTCGAGTCCGCCGGAGACGAGACTGCCGAGCTGGTCGCCGACGCCGTGCTGCGAGCCGGGGAGAGCATCATCACCCACCGCCGCCGGGCCGCCTCCGGAACCGGACCGGCCACCGCTGCCGAGTCCGTCCGCCAACTGCTGGTGCACGACGCCTCGAACCCGCGCTCGGTGGCCCATCAGCTGGGGGCGTTGGCGGCCGACCTGCGGCTGGTCGGCGACGCCCGGCTCGCCGCCCAGGCCGAAGCCATGCTCGCCGACCTGGACGCCGCAGCAGAAGCCGCCCCGGACGACGCGCTGCAGTTGCAGCAACTGGCCAGGGCGCTCGACGGCCTCCGGGACCGGATCGCCGCGCGGCACTTCGCCAGGCAGGCAACCCGACGCACCGCTGAGACCAGCTGGTCCACCCCCTGGCAGGTGGGTCGATGACGGCCCAGCACGGGCGCCGGCGGTATCGGGTCAGCCACGTCACCCGCTACGCCTACGACGACGTGCTCGAGGCCTGCTACAACCGCGGCCTGCTGCGCCCGCGGGAGACCCCCCAACAGCGCGTCCTTGCCGCCGAACTGGTGGCCACTCCGGAGCCAGACCAGCTCGCTACCAATCTCGACTATTTCGGCAACCACTCCGTGTACCTGGAGACCCGCGCACCGACCTCCGAACTCACGGTCGCGGCCACCAGCGTCGTTGAAGTGGACTGGGCGCCCCCCGACCTGCACGCCCTCGACGCCTGGACGGTGGCCGAAGCCGCCGACGCCCTGGCCGCGAGCGCTGACCCGGTGGAGCTGGCCGAGTTCACCCTGCCGTCCCCACTGATCGCGATCGGGGAGAAGATCCGTGGCTACTCTGCGGAGGTGCTGGGCCCGGACCGTCCGTTGGGAACCGCGGTGGCGGCATTGCTGCACAGGATCTACGCCGACTTCAGCTACCGCCAGGGCGCCACCTCGGTGAAGACCACCCTCGCCGAGTTGCTGGAGCTGCGCCAGGGCGTCTGCCAGGACTTCGCGCACCTGGCGGTCGGCTGCCTGCGGGCGGCCGGGCTGCCGGCCCGCTACGTCAGCGGCTACCTGGAGACGGTCGCGCCGCCGGGGCGGGAGAAGCTGCGCGGCGCCGATGCCACCCACGCCTGGGCTTCGGTGCTCACCCCGAGCGGCGACTGGCTCGACCTGGACCCGACCAACGACAACTTCGCCGACTCCCGCTACATCGTCACCGCGTGGGGCCGGGACTTCTCCGACGTCTCCCCGCTGCGCGGTGTGGTGTTCACCGAGGCCGCCGGCTCCGACCTGGTGGTCGAGGTGGACGTCGAGCCGCTCCCGCTGGACGACTGACCCGGCGGGGAACGCCAGGATCAGCGGTTGCCGGAGGTGTAGCTGCCGAAGGTCCTCGGGATCCCGCCGTCGGAGGTGACGTCGGCGAACCTGACCGGGATCGTCGCTGCTCCGGACTTCACCATGAAGTGGATGTGGCCGGTGAGGCTGTTGCCGACGCAGCCCACCGAAGCCAGCCGGTCGCCCGCAGCGACAGCCTGTCCGACGGCAACCGTGGCGCTGCCGTTCTGGATGTGCAGGTACGAAGCGATCGTCCCGTCGCCGTGGGTCACCGAGATCTCGTTGTTGTCCCCACCGATGCCGTCGTGGGTGTCGGTCACCGTCGAGACACTGCCGCCGGCTGCGGCCAGCACCGCGGTTCCGCAGGGCCGCCGGAAGTCCCAGGAGAACTCCTGGGAGAGATTGGAGGTGGTGTGGTTGAAGTTGGAGTTGTTGCCCTGAATGACCCAGGAGCTCTCGCCTCCCGGCCAGGGCAGCAGCAGGTCCGAGCGGGCCGCAGCGTACCGGGTCTCGTCCACGCTGCCGCGCAGCATCAGGTACGGCACCAGCCAGGCCAGCCCCCAGAGCAGGGCGACCAGGCCGGCGCTGAGCAGCATCACCCACCACGGCGTCGGCGGCGCAGCCTTCGCCTCGCGATCCAGGAACGCGCGGGAAATGGGGGCAAGGGTGAACAGCGCCACGAAGCCGATCACGGTCGCCACCAGCCCCGTCCAGTGCAGCAGGCCGGGCACCCAGTAGGGCCCGCAGCCGACGAAGGAGAGGAACGCCAGCCCAAGGCCGGTGAGCGGTGCGATCACGAGCCAGGCGATCAGCAGCCGGCGGGTCGCGGTGAGCGCGTCCTCGCTGACGTCGGTGGCCGACAACAGCGAGATGGTCCGGCTGAGGGCCAAGACCGCCATGACGATCAGGAACAGCCAGGCCGCCAGCACGAGCAGCCCGCTGATCACCATCGGCGTGCCGCCGGTCAGCCCAGCGACGCCAGCGATCAGGATGATCAGGGTCACCACAAGAAGGCCCAGGTGAAGGCCAACAAGATAGGTACCGAGGCCAGTCATGGCATGCTCCCCCGCGTCCGGCGCGGGGTGGGCTGGACGCCCGCAATCAGCCCACCACGGCCGATGGTGCGCCACCAGATGACAGAATTGCTGCCGGCGGATGCCCTGCCGACCGCCTGGGTCGGCCGCATCGGCTACCCGCTGCGCAACATCTGCGTTGGCTGTCAATCCTGCCGTTCACCGGACGCGACCCCCCTCGCTGGAGGAAGATTGGCTGCATGTTCTCGGTCATCGCAGGGTCCAGCGCGCCGTGCGCTGTCTGTCGCGAGGTGCACCGCGATCTCGCCAGGGTTCTGGGGACTTCCGCTCCGGATGCCTGGCTCGCAGTCAGCCCCGGCGAGCGGCTCGAGGCCGAACTGACCCCCGACGTCTGCATCCTCCCCGACCACGGCACCACCCGGCACTTCATCCGTGGCCACATCCAGCTGCCGCTCCTCGTCCCCGACCCAGAAGTCTTCGTCTGGTCGGTCTGGGTGGAGGTGGACGAGGAGTCGATGTCCTCGATCGCGCACAGCTGGAGCGACCCGAACCGTGCCGCGATCGCCCCGATCACCGGATGGCTGGCCACCGAACTGCCCTACGAGCAACCCACCAAGCGCCTTGAGGTGATCGTCCACACCAGGGATCCCGGGCAGGTGCCGCTGCTGATGCTGGCGCCCGGATCGGAGCACACCCTTGCCGCTGAGCAGCGCGACGGGGTCGGCCTCCACCGGGTGGCGGAGTTTGCCGAGCTGCTCAAGCGTTGAGCAGGCATGAGCGACTTCTTCGAGATCTTCAACCCGGGCCTTCGCCACACCCGCGAGCAGCTCGACACCGAGAAGTTGCTCGTCGTCAAGGACGACCAGGGCGGCACCGGGCCGCAGCCGCTCGACCTCGACTCCGGCAAGGTGGTGCTGCGGATGCCGGCGATCACGCCCGAGCCCGGCGAAGCGACCGGTGAGCCTCCGTCAGCGGCAACCACACCTGGCGATGACAGCGGCCTCGCGGTCCAGCCAGTCGTAGACCCGGTAGTAACTGGTCGCCTGGTTGCCAAGCTCGGCGAAGACCAGGACGGCCCCGTCGGCGGTGGTCAGATAGCCAGCGAGGCCGGCTAGGCCGCTCAGCGTCCCGGTCTTGGCGTGGACGGTGTGGCGCCCGGCCCGCTCCGACTTGTCGTCGAACCGGTTCTTGAGCGTGCCGCTCTCGCCCGCCACCGGAAGCCCGTCGATCACCGGATCGAACTGGTCGCTGCTCAGTGCGAGCCGGATCGCTCCGGCGAGCACGCTGGTGGTCAGCTTGCTGCCCGGAGCGAGGCCGCTGCCGTCCAGGATCTTCTGGCCGGACATCCACAGCTTCCGGTCAGTCAGCCACGCCTGGAGGTTCGCTGAGGCTCCGATGAAGCTGCCGGCCCTGCCACGCTCGATCGCGGCGTGCCGGGACAGGGTTTCGGCGGCAACGTTGTCGCTGATCAGCAGGGTGCGCTTGATGATCCGCGACACCGTGGTGGACGTGACCCGCGCCAACTCGACGCTGCCAGCAGCGGACTTCATGCCGATGATCGACTTCACCGTGATGCCGGCCGCCTGGAGCCGTTTGGCGAAGGCGCTCGCTGCCGTCCTGGGTGGGTTCGAAGCCGCCCGGCCGTTACTCAGCTTCCCCGAGTTGATCTCCAGTGCCGCGACCCGTGCTTCGTACCCGAGCCACTTCGACTTCCAGGCCGGACTGTACGTCGGTCCGCTGAACAGCGATGCGTCGTAGCGCAGGCGGACGGAGCTTCGCCCGGCAGCCTTGAGCGCAGCGACGGTGGCCTTGGCCAATTTCTGCAGCGAAGCAAGCTTGTAGGAGGAGGTGGACGTCTTGTCCGTCAGCAGCGGGTCGCCGCCGCCGACCAGGAAGACGCGGCCGGCCTCGCCGTCCACCACCTTGGTGACGAACCTCCGGTCGGCGGTGAGGATGTCCAGTGCGGCCATCGTGGTCAGCACCTTCATCGTGGAGGCGGGGGTGAGGGGCGTGTCCGTGGACCGCTCGGCCAGTACCTTCCCGTCGGTGGTGGTGACCGTCATGCTCACCTTCCCGATCCCCTTGGTCGAGATCTTGTTGAGCTTTTCAGCCAGGATCGCCGGATCCGGCAGCTGTGCGGCGGCAGCGGGGGTGACCACGTCCGCCGGCGCGACGGCACCCGACGGCGCAACGGTCTGGGCTGCCAGCACCACCAGGGCGGCCGGAGCGGCCAGCCACCACAGCAGTCGGCGGTCAAAGCGCCCGGCCGGGGGGCGCCGGGCAAATCTCGAGGGGTCCATGGCAACCCATCATTACAGACCCACGCCGATCCGCACCTTGTTATCGATCGGTGCCACGGCTACTCGGTTAGGCGCAAGCCCTCGAGCGTGAGTCAATGGAGTTATGGATGATCTGTACACCAGAGGCGGTCGACTGCTCCAGCGGTCCGGAAACCACCTCCACTCTCGGTCCGGTCGCTACCTCGGTCAGCTCCAGAACGGGAAGGTGTTCGATCCTGACGGACGTTACAGCGGCACCATCGTGGGCGACCGGGTGGTGTATCGCACGATCGACAGTGCGGCCAAGATCGCAGCCTCGACCGCCGTGAAGTGCGCGCCCGTCACCCATGCCGATCGCACCGCCGTCACCATTTGGGGCGTGGAGCCCCGCTTCGCGGACTGACCCGGGCCGGGGGCCGTCACCGCCACCACGCGAACCCTTATCCTGAGGCGATGGAAACCCCGCAGGCACCCATCCCGGAGGACAAGGACTGGACTTTCGTCCTCGACCGACCCTGTCCCGAGTGCGGCTTCGTCGCAGCCGACGTCGACGTCACCGACCTGCCGACCCTCGTGCTAACCGAGACGGCGCCCTGGGCAGCAGTGCTCGCCGGTCCGGGCGCGACCGTGCGCCCCGCCCCGTTGGTCTGGTCGCCACTGGAGTACGCGTGCCACGTGCGGGACGTGCTGCGGACCTTCACCGGACGGGCCGTCCTGATCCGGACCATGGATGATCCGGTCTTCCCCAACTGGGACCAGGACGCGACCGCGATCGAGGACCGCTACTGGGAGCAGGAGCCGGCAACGGTCGCAGCAGAACTGGCGGCGGCAGCCTCAGCAAACGCCGCCGGATGGGCGAGCGTTTCCCCTGACGAGTGGGGTCGCGCGGGGACCCGCAGCAACGGTTCGAGGTTCACCCTCGCCACCCTCGGCCAGTACTTCCTGCACGACATCGTCCACCACCTGCACGACGTCGGCGGCCGCTGAGTCAGTCCGCCGCCGGCACCGCAGCGTTGATCTCCGGCAGTTCGGAGGCCAGTCCCACCTCGGCCATTCTGGCCTCGTCCTCGCCGAACGCCTCGTCGAGGGCTGCGGCAGTCAGTTCGCGACCAAGGGCGATCAGCTCGGTGGCCCGGTGGAAGTCCACCAGCTTGGCCGCGTCGCTCGGCACCGTGACCAGCACGTCCGGCGGCAGCGCAGCCAGCCGGAACCGCGTGATCAGCGACCCCATGGCGTCAAGGGACATGGCGGTGACGTCGGTGATCCGCACACCGGGTGGCGGCGGCTCGAAAGCCGGCAAAGTCATAGGGGCGGGATCCTCGCCGTGATTGGCTCCGGAGAAGCGGGCAAGGATGGAGGCGACGACGTCGTTCTCCCAAACCCCTGCTGCACTCTTGACGAACCGGTCAAGCCACTCGTTGGCCGGCCGCTGGGCCGAGGTTTCCTTCGCCGGCCGGTTGGCGAAGCTGCGGGGCCGGTCACCGGCAAGGGCCACCGCCATGGTGAAGTCCGCGTCCGCCCCGGTCACCGGTTCCATCGGCACGGGGTTGAGCACCGCGCCGTCCACCAGGAGCCGGCCGTTCACCATGATGGGTGTGATCATCCCGGGGATCGCGATCGACGCCCGGATGGCGACATCCAGCGGGCCGCTCTGGAACCACACTTCGCGCCGGGCGCCGATGTCGGTGGCCACGGCCGTGTAGGGGATCGGCAGTTGCTCGATCAGGGCGCCGTCAAGGATCTCGCTCGTCCTCGCCAGTATCCGTTCCGCGCGGATCGCCCCAGGACCGCCGATCGCCGGGTCAAGGAGCCGGATCACGTCGCGCTGGGAGAGGCCGGTGACCCAGTCGGTGTACTCGTCGAGCTTGCCTGCCGCCATCAGGCCACCGACAAGGGCGCCCATCGAGGTGCCAGCCACCGCCACGACCTCGTAGCCGCGCTCGACCAGGACCTGAACCGCCCCGATGTGGGCGTAGCCGCGCGCTCCGCCCGAGCCGAGAACCAGAGCGACGCGCTTACCTTGGGCAGTCATGCCGCCATTATCCGACGCCGCGGGAACCCGCGGGCCCCGGACGATCAGGCGGCCGCGCTCAGCAACCAGTCGACGGCCTGCCCGGCGGTCCAGCCGCCGGGGTGGCGGCCAAGCAGCTCGCGGGCGCCGTCGAGATCCTGGCCGAGGGTCACCGCGGCCTTCTCGATATAGCCGTCGCGCCGCACCTGACCGTGCCCGACGTTTGACATCAGCGCATTGCACAGGCACTTGCGTCCGTCGAGGTCGGCGGCCTTGCCGCCCTTCTTGAGGTACATGTGGGCCGGTTCGGAGGCACACCGGTAGACGACTTTCCCGTCCGGGCGCTCCGCCGGCGTGCGCAGGTAGCCCAGGTCGCAGATGCGCTCCCTGGCCTCATAGGTTTCCGCGGCCGAGAGGGTCTGGGCGAGTTCGGCGACCTTGAACGGGAACCCGGTTGGCGAGGCCAGCGGGTCGTTCCGGACCACAAGGGACCCGTCGGCAAGGCCGGCCAGCAATCGGCTCTTCAGGTCGGGACGGAGGCCGGACTCGGTGGCCATGGCGAACAGCGTGCCGATCTGCACGCCGGCTGCCCCTGCGGCCAGTGCAGCGGCGACCCGCTCGCGGACTCGCATAGGCGCCGGCCAGCCAGAACGGCAGGCCGATCTCGGCGATCTTGGCCAGATCGGCGTCGTCCTTCGGACCGTAGACCGGGTCACCGTAGTCATCCAGGACGACCTTGCCCCGCGGCGGGGCGCTGTGGCCACCGGCGGTGGGGCCCTCGACGATGAAGCCGTCGGGCCGGATCGCCGGGTCGCGGTTCAGGTAGCTGGCGAGGACGTGCAGGGAGATGATCGCAAGGAACTTGGGTCGGCGCAGCTCGGGCAGGTCGGCGCCGAGGTAGTCGACCGGGTCGAGCTTCGCGATGTGCGGGCGAGTGGCGTCGGCGACGTCGATGGTGAGCTGGCCGGCCCGGCCGGCGGCGTAGTCGCTGAGCAGTCGCGGGATCTCCCGCGGCACCCCGGCGCCCATGACCACATAGTCGACGTCGGCCAACATCGCCCCGAGGATCGCGGAGGCGTTTGCGGTCTGCACCTTCTCCAGCATGTTGATACCGACCAGGCCGTCGTGGCCCTCCTTGGCCAGCCAGACCTCGGCGAAGTTGCCGACGAGGCTCAACTCGATAGCGTCACGACCAGGGGAGACGGTCAGGGTGGGGTGCGGGCGGTACGGACGGCCCGCCCGGCCCGCCGGGAGGTAGTAGCGGTCGCGAACCCGATCGGCAATGGCCTTCGACGGGAATGCTGCCAGGGCACGGAGCAGGTGACCGCCCGGGTCACCGTCCTGCAGCCGGCGAGCGATCACGCCATCAAGGGCGGTACCGGAGACCACACCGAGCTGTCCGCGAAGGGAGACTTCGCGGGCCAGCTGCCAGGAGGAAACGGCGATCCCCATGCCGCCCTGGATCACCGTTGGCGGCTTCGGCTGGGGCACCGGAACTCCGCTGGTTAACGTTTCGATAGTCTACGGTAGCGTAAGTTACGGCTGCGTAGGTAATTACATCAGGTGGCCAGTTCCGATTCAGGCTTCGGACCAGCCGGTATCGTGCAGCGCATGACCCAGCCGCAGCCGCCGGTGGCCTACCCCTGCTATCGCCATCCCGACCGGCCCACCTACATCCGGTGCCAGCGCTGCGGACGTCCGATTTGCGGGGATTGCATGATCAGCGCCGCCGTCGGGTTCCAGTGCCCGGAGTGCGTCGCGACCGGAGCCAGGGAGACGCGGCAGAACGATGGCCCCTACGGCGGCCGGCGGTCGGCAAATCCCGGGCTCACCACCATGATCCTGATCGGGATCAACGCCATCGTCTGGCTGGCGATCACCGCCACCGGCGGCGCATACAGCCGGCTCGTGGACACGCTTGCCCTACTGCCTGTCGGACGCTGCCTTTCGGTCGCCGACACCAACACCTTCTACCCGGAGCTCGGCGCCCAGGCGTGTCGGGCGCTGGTCGACGGGAGCTGGCAGCCGGGGGTGGCCGACGGCGCCTACTGGCAGCTGCTGACCTCGGCCTTCGTCCATGTCGAGATCCTGCACATCGGCATGAACATGCTCGCCCTCTGGTTCCTCGGGCCGAACCTCGAGGCGGCACTTGGCCGCGTCCGGTTCCTGTCCGTCTACCTGCTCGCTGCCCTCACCGGGTCGGTCGCCGTGCTCTGGCTGGCTGCGCCGCAGACCTCAACGCTCGGCGCCTCCGGCGCGGTCTTCGGGCTGATCGGCGCCCTCCTCGTGCTGGCCCACAAGGTGCGCGCCGACATGCGCAGCGTGCTGATCTGGCTGGGCATCAACGTCGTCTACACCTTCATCGGCCCCGGCAGCATCTCCTGGCAGGGTCACCTCGGTGGCCTGCTCGGCGGTCTGGCCGCGGCGATCATCATCGTCTACGCCCCGAAGGCGAACCGGCAGCGGGTGCAGCTGCTCGGGCTGGTCGGCCTCGCCGTAGTACTCCTCGCTCTGGTCGCCGTCCGGATCTCGCAGCTGAGCTGAGGACGCTCAGCCAGCGCTTCGGGGCAGGAACCGGCTCCGTTGGTCGGTTCCCATCGGACCGTAGGGATAGTCCGGCAGCTGCGGTCGGCTGACCTCGTCGAGCCGGGCCGTGACTGCAGCGTCCAGGTGGGTGTCGGCCACGGACAGCGCTCCCTCGAGCTGTTCGGTGGTGCGGGCACCGACGATCGGCGCCGTGACCAGCGGACGGTCGGCCAGCCAGGCCAGCGAAACCTGCGCCATGGTCAGCCCGGTCTCCCCAGCCAGCTCCCGCACCACGTCCAGGATGGCCCAGGTGGCCTCGGTGTTACGCCGGTCGTAGCCCTCCATGCCCCGGGCGGGGTCCTCCCCCAGCCGGGTGGCGCCGGTCGGCAGCCGGTCGCGGGAGTACTTGCCGGTGAGCCAGCCGCCGGCCAGCGGGCTCCACGGGATCAGGCCGAGACCGTACTCCGCGCCGGCTGCGGTGATCTCCAGCTCGATGTAGCGGGTGAGCAGGTTGTACTGCGGCTGCAGGGAGACGGGGGCCGTCCAGCCATGCGCCCGGGCGCGCTCGATCACCGCAGTGAGTTGCCAGCCGGTGAAGTTGGACAGCCCGAAGTAGTGCACCTTGCCGGCGCTGACCGCGTCGTCGACGAACCGGAGGTACTCCTCGATCGGGGTCAGCGGGTCCCAGGAGTGCAGCTGGTACAGGTCGACAGTGTCGACGCCGAGGCGCCGCAGGCTGGCGTTGAGCGCGTCGTTCAGGTGCCGCCGGGACAGGCCCACCCCATTGGCGTGGGCGGCCATCGGGAACCGGCCCTTGGTCGCCACCACCAGCTGATCGCGGAAGCCGGAGCGCTCGGCGAGCCAGGCGCCGATGATTTCCTCCGAGACGCCCTTTGAGTAGACGTCGGCGGTGTCGATGAAGGTACCGCCGGCCCCGACGAAGGCGTCCAGCTGATCGAAGGCCCCAGCCCGGTCGGTCTCGGTCCCGAAGGTCATCGTGCCAAGGCACAGCCGGGAGACGGCCAGCCCGCTGCGTCCGAGTAGTCGGTACTCCATGCCAGCTTTCCTTCCGCTCGCTCATCGCCATCCGACCACGGATGGCGGTCTGCGACAAGCCCGCAGCTCATGCGGCCAACGTTCGCCATGCCCGGCGCCGGCCGGGGGTCGCGAGGTAGACTCCAGACGCGATCCAGGGCCGGGTTTCGCGACCCGAATCGCGCCCCTCGGAGGGAGTCGCGATGTTCGAGATGCTGGCTGTGGCCGTCGTTGTCCTTTTCCTGTTGAGTCTCTCGCTCAAGATCATCAAGCAGTACGAACTGGGCGTCCTGTTCCGGCTCGGCCGGGTCATCGGGACGCTACAACCCGGCCTGCGGTTCATCATCCCCTTCGTCGACGTGCTGCATCGGGTCTCGCTGCGGATCGTGACCATGCCGATCCAGTCCCAGGGCATCATCACCAAGGACAACGTGAGCGTCGACGTCTCCGCGGTCGCCTACTTCCGGGTGATCGACGCGGTGAAGTCCGTGCTCGCGATCGAGAATGTCCGCGCGGCGATCGACCAGATAGCGCAGACCACCCTGCGCAAGGTCGTCGGCCAGCACACCCTCGACGAGACCCTTTCGGAGACCGACCGGATCAACCTCGACATCCGCGAGATCCTTGACATGACCACCCTCGACTGGGGGATCGAGGTGACGCTGGTGGAGCTGAAGGACATCCAGTTGCCCGACAGCATGAAGCGCGCGATGGCCAAGCAGGCCGAGGCGGAGCGGGAGAAGCGGGCCAAGATCATCAACGCCGACGGCGAGTTCCGGGCAGCGGCCGCGCTCGGCGAGGCCTCCGACATCATGATGGCCCACCCGCTCGCCCTGCAGTTGCGCAACCTGCAGAGCCTGGTCGAGATCGGGGTCGACAAGAACACGACGGTGGTCTTCCCGTCGCCGATCATGACCACGATCAACGAGCTCGGAGCCTTCATCGAGCGGGAGCGGGCAGCGGCAACTCCGGCCACGGCTCCCCCGGTCGCCGCCGGGGGCACCGCCCTGCCGGGTGGGCCGCCGGCCCTCGAACCGTCCACGCCGCAGACAGTGGCAGAACCCCCGGCGTCCGCAGAACGGCCGGTCCAGCAGCCGACCGAGCGCCCGCCGGCTACTCGCTGAGCTGGGCGGCCGCGGCCTTGCGCTTGTTCGAGACCAGGCTGGTGGTGATGACGATCGCGAGGATGGCCACGATGACCCCGAGGGAGAACACCGTCTCCACCTCCGGCACCCAGCTCCAGATCCCGTGGCCCCAGTGCAGGACCAGCTTGGCGCCGATGAAGGCGAGGATCGCGGCCAGCCCGTACCCGAGGTGGACCAGCGCGCCGAGCGCACCCTCCAGCACGAAGTACAGCGCCCGCAGGCCGAGCAGGGCGAACGCATTGGTGACGAAGACCAGGTACGCGTCACCGGTGATGCCGTAGACCGCCGGCACCGAGTCCACGGCGAAGACCACGTCGGTGGCCAGGATCGCCAGGGTCGCCAGCGCCAGCGGGGTGATCGCCCGCCTGCCGTTCTCGATGATCGTCATGTGCGACCCGCGGTAGCCGTCCGTGACCGGCCAGAACCGGCGGGCCAGCTTCACGATCCGCAGGTCATTGGGGTGGATCTCGTGCTCGGAGGGGTTCAGGGTGTCGCGCAGGACCTTCACAGCCGTCGCCACCAGGATCAGCCCGAACAGCAGGAACGTCCAGGAGAAGCTGGCGAGCATGGCCGCACCGAGCGCGATGAACACCCCCCGCAGCACCAGCGCACCGGCGACGCCGATCAGCAGCACCCGCTGCTGAAGTTCCCGGGGGACGGCGAACGAGCTGAGCAGCAGCATGAACACGAACAGGTTGTCGACGCTGAGCGACTTCTCCACCAGGTAACCGGCGTAGAACTCGATGCCGCGCTGGGAGCCGAACGCCTGCCAGATCCAGACGCCGAAGGCCAGCGGCAGCGCGATGTAGAAGGCGGACCAGCCGAGGGCCTCCTTCATCGATACCTCGTGCGGCTTGCGGGTGATCAGGAAGTCGAGGACGAACAGGGCGACTACCGCCGCGAGGCTGATCGCCCACAACTCGGGGGAGCCGATCGCGATTTCGAGGGCTGGCATGGGTCTCCGTCACAGTCTTGGTCTGTGAGGTCTCCTTCACCGTCTCCGGTGCACCTGCGGGGGCACGATGACGTGCCCGGACTGACCAACAGGTGGCTTGGGAAGTACTCCCCTCACCAGCGAGTGTAGGCGGGCCGGTCCAGCCCGACAATCTGTGCGGGCCGGCGACGGCTCAGACGGCGATCGGACGCCCCGGCTCTGCGAGGTCGGGCGAGGCCGCCAGGTCGGCAAGGAGCCGGCGGTGGAACAGGGTCTCGCCGGTCAGTTCGGGGTGGAAGGAGATGCCGGTGATGCTCCCCTTGCGGACGCCGACCACGGCGTCTCCGCGACGGGCCAGCACTTCTACCCCCCGACCGACACCGGTGACCCGTGGGGCCCGGATGAACGCCACCCTTGCCGGGCCGAGCGTGGTCGCCAGGTCCACCTCGGCTGAGTCCACCTGCGGGCCGAAGCCATTGCGCTGCACGGTCACGTCCAGCACTGCCAGCGACTGCTGACCCGGTGCCGGGTCGAGCACCCGGTCGGCCAGCAACACCAGCCCCGCACACGTGCCAAGCGTCGGCAGCCCGTCCGCGATCGCGGCTCGCAGCGGGTCGAACAGCCCGAAGCTGCGTAGCAGCCGGTCGATGGTCGAGGACTCGCCGCCGGGCAGCACCAGCGCATCGACCCGCAGCCCGTCCGGTCCGGTCAGGTCAGCGGGTGTGCGCAGCAGGGCCACCCGGACGCCGAGGCTGTCCAACAGCAGCTGATGTTCCCGCACCCCGCCCTGCAGGGCGAGGACGCCGACGGTGGTTTTCATGTCGTTCCCCCGGCTCACCAACCGCGGCTGGCGAGCCGGTGCGGGGCGGCCAGATCGGCGACGTTGATCCCGACCATGGCCTCGCCGAGGCCCCGGGAGGCTTCGGCGACGGCGGCCGGGTCGTCGAAGAGGGCGGTCGCCTTGACGATCGCAGCTGCCCGGGCGGCCGGGTTGCCGGACTTGAAGATGCCGGAGCCGACGAAGACCCCGTCCGCGCCCAGCTGCATCATCAGGGCGGCGTCGGCCGGGGTGGCCACCCCGCCCGCGGTGAACAGCACCACCGGCAACCGGCCGGTCTCGGCGACCTCCCGGACGAGGTCGTAGGGGGCCTGGAGCTCCTTGGCCGCGACGTAGAGCTCGTCGGGATTCGAATCGTAGGTGGCCTTCAGCCGGGCGATCTCTGCCCGGATGGTGCGGATGTGCTTGGTGGCCTCGGACACGTCACCGGTGCCCGCCTCACCCTTGGAGCGGATCATCGCCGCACCTTCGGTGATCCGGCGCAGGGCCTCGCCGAGGTTGGTCGCCCCGCAGACGAACGGCACGGTGAAACGATGCTTGTCGATGTGGTTGGCGTAGTCAGCCGGGGAGAGCACCTCGGACTCGTCGATGTAGTCGACCTTCAGGTACTCCAGCACCTGGGCCTCGACGAAGTGCCCGATCCGGGCCTTGGCCATCACCGGGATCGATACCGTCTCGATGATCGCGCTGATCAGGTCCGGATCGCTCATCCTGGCAACGCCGCCCTGCGCCCGGATATCGGCCGGTACCCGCTCGAGGGCCATCACGGCAACCGCGCCGGCGTCCTCGGCGATCCGCGCCTGTTCCGGGGTGACCACATCCATGATCACTCCGCCCTTGAGCATGTCGGCAAGGCCCCGCTTGACCAGGGGGGATCCGGTGAGAGCTGTCATGGGTTCCATGCTGGCTGCCAAACTGGTACACCACCAGATCCAGAACTGTGCGGGTTCTGATGATCCAGTATTCTCGGGGAGTGCGTACCACCCCGGAGATCACCCTTCCGCTGCGGATCGACGGCGCCGACGGCGGCCCGCTACCGACCCGGATCGCCGGCCAGCTCCGGGGGTTGATCGGCACAGCTGTGCTGGCGCCGGGGGACGTGGTCCCGTCCAGCCGCGCCCTGGCCGGCCACCTCGGGGTCTCCCGCGGCACGGTCGTGGCCGCCTACGACCAGCTCCTCGCCGAGGGCTACCTGAGCGCGGCCTCCGGGCGTTCGACCGTGGTGAACCCCCAGCTCCGCAGGGTCCATCCGCGGCCGACCCGCGCGCTGCCACCTGCGGCGCCGGAACCGCAGCCGGAACTGGACCTGCGTCCCGGACGGCCGTGGGCGGAAGAGGTGGTCGGCGCTGCGTGGAAGGCCGCCTGGCGCCAGGCCTCCGCCGCCCCGGTGACCGGCGCCGTCCCCCCGCTGGGCTTGCCATCGTTGCGCTCGGCGTGGGCCGAGCACCTGCGCCGGATGCGGGCGGTGGTGCGGGACCCGGGCCAGATCGCGGTCACCTCCGGCGGACGCGAAGGGCTCGCCCTGCTGTTGCTGGCCCTGGCCACCGATCGTCCGCTGCGGGTAGGTGTCGAGGACCCCGGCTACCCGTCGCTGCGGCGGGTGCCGGCCCGCTTCGGCGCCACCGTCGTTCCCCTGCCGGTGGACGACCATGGCCTCCGGGTGGAGGACCTGCCGGCGACGGCCCCAGACGTGCTGCTGGTCACCCCGAGTCACCAGTACCCGTTGGGTGGCTCACTGCCGATCGACCGCCGGCAGGCCCTGCTGGAGTGGGCGCGCCGCCATCGGGTGGTCGTGGTCGAGGACGACTACGACTCGGAGCTGCGCTACACCTCCGAACCGCTGCCTGCCCTGGCCGCCCTTGACGATCCCGACGACGGGCGGGTCGTGCTGCTCGGCACGCTCTCCAAGACGCTCACCCCTGCGCTGGCGATGGGCTTCCTCGCCTTGCCGGACTGGCTGGTGCCGGCGGTGACCGACGCGCGCCGAGACCTCGGCCAGCCCGTCGGCCTCGTCGCACAGGCTGCCCTGGCCAACTACCTGGACGCCGGCGCGCTGCGGCTGCACACCCAGCGGATGCGGAACCGCTACCGGCGACGCCGTGCCCAGGTCGTTGCCGCCCTCGACGGAGTGCCCGGCCTGCGCGTCTACCCGATGGACGGCGGGCTGCACGCTGTGGTGGAGACCGAGCGGTCGGAGGACCGCATGGTGGCCGGCCTGGCCGCCGCCGGGGTGCGGGTCAGCCCGCTGTCGCAGTACTGGTCCGGTTCGGGCACCCGCCAGGGGATCGTGTTCGGATTCGGCGCCCTGAGTGAGGCCGAACTCTCCCGCGCCCTTGTCGTGATCGCAGCGGCTGCCGCCGGCGCGGACCGGCAGCGGTAGCCAGCCGCCAGGGTGCAGCGATCAGGCGTCGCTGGCAAGCCTGGCAACGTGCAGGGTCAGGTAGACCACCTCGTCGGACGTGATCGGCTTGCCCAGCCGCAGCTCCAGCAGCGACTGGACCCGCTCCGCGCACTGGTAGGCCTCCGGGAAGGACTGCTTGATGGTGCTGGTGAAGCTGGCGGGGTTCTCCACCAACTGGCGGTCGGCGTCCACCCGGACGAAGAAGTACCGCAGGTGCGTCATGAACCTGGCAGCGTTGATCCCTTCGGTGTCGAACTCACGCTCGTAGGCGGATTCGAGCACGCCGAACACTTGCCGGAAGACCTCGGTCATCTGGAACGTCCGGGAAAGGTCGTCGGTGGCGAACATGGCGTTCACGAAGTGCAGGGCGAACGGGATCGCCTCGTCGAGCGGCAGGTCGACACCGGTGCGTTCCCGGGCGAGGACGACGGCATCCCTGGCTACCCGGAGTTCCTTCGGGTAGAGGTGGGCGACCTCTGCCCGCAACGGGTAGTCCACGACGATGTGCTGCCGGAGCCGCTTGATGGCGAAGCTGAGGTGGTCGGCCAGCGGGATGATCATCCCTTGGGCGAACTTGATGTCCAGCGCCGCCTCGGCCATCGCGAGGATCTCGGCGGCCACCAGCAGGTGCTCCGGCGGGATCTCGACGAGAAAGGCGGACAGCTGGTCGGTGTCGTGCACGGCATCGGGGACGAAGGTTCGCTGGACCCGGGTCGTCTCGACCGGGGACCCGGCCTTGGCCTGGAACCCGAGGCCACGGCCGGTGAGCACCACCTCGCGCCCACCGTCGTCGCGGGCGAGGACGACGTTGTTGTTGAAGACCTTCAGCACTTCCACGTGCCAGCCTCTCTCGCTGCCAGACTTCTCCAGCTTCGCTACACGTACGTCGGGACGCTACACGTGTACCGGTAGCGTCCCGGCGTACGTGTAGCGAAGCGTCGGATTCAAGATAGATCGGCGCCGTTCGCGGCGATGACCTTCGCGTACCAGAAGAAGCTGTCCTTGCGGTACCTGGCCAGCCCCAACAGGTCGAACTCTTCGCGGTCGACATAGATGAAGCCGTACCGCTTGGAACTGCCCTGGTGCGTTGAGACCAGGTCGATGGCCGACCAGGGCGAGTACCCGAGCACCTCGACGCCGTCGCTGATCGCCCACTGGATCTGCTCGATGTGGTCGCGCAGGTACTTGATCCGGTAACCGTCGTGGATCTGGCCGTCCTCCAGCTTGTCGAAGGCACCCAGGCCGTTCTCGGTCACCAGCAGCGGCAGGTGGTACCTCTCCCAGATCGCCCGGAAGGTCGTCCGGAACCCGATCGGGTCGATCTCCCAGCCGAACTCCGTGGTGGGCAGGTACGGGTTGGTCGCACCCGCGTACACCCCGGCCTCACCGACGGCGATCTGCTGGTCGGCGCCACGGACGGCATCACTCGCGTCCCCGCTGGGCCGGGCGACGGTGGCGGTGCTGTAGTAGTTGAACGCGATGAAGTCCGGCTTGTCCGCCGAAAGGACCTCCAGGTCGCCATCGGCGATGGCCGGTGCCGCGCCCAGCTCCTCCAGGTAGGCCCAGGCCACCGAGTTGTACCTGCCATGGACGGCCATGTCGAGGTAGAGCCAGTTGCGGATGGCGTTGTAGTCATCCGCGGCCAGCACGTCTTCGGGATGGCAGGTGGCCGGGTAGCACACCGAGATGTTCGGCGCCGGCCCGACCAGGCCGCCGGGCACCAGCCGGTGGCAGCAGGGTGGTGGCCTTGGCCTGGGCCAGCATCATGTGGTGGTTCGCCTGGTAGACCGCCGACTTCGGCATCCCCGGCTTGATCGTGCCGATGGCCTCGCCGTGCAGGATCATCATGTTCTGCTCGTTGATGGTCAGCCAGTACGTGACCTTCGGGCCGTACTCGCGGAACAGGATCTCGGCGAACCTGGCGAACGCATCGACGGTGTCGCGGTTCACCCAGCCGCCCTTGGCGTCCAGCGCGGCCGGCAGGTCGAAGTGGTACATGGTCACGATCGGCTCGATCCCGGCAGCGAGCAGGGCGTCGATCAGCCGGTGGTAGAAGTCGATCCCGGCCTGGTTGATCTCGCCGTCACCGTCGGGCACGATCCGGGTCCACGCGATCGAGAACCGGTAGGCCTTCAGGCCCAGCTCGGCGAACAGGGCCACGTCCTCGGCGAACCGGTGGTAGTGGTCGCTGGTCACCTTGAAGTCGGTCGTGCCCGGGGGGTAGTCCCCCCGGACATCGATCACCGACGGGCCCTTGCCATCCTCATCCCAGGCACCTTCCACCTGGTAGGCCGAGGTCGACCCACTCCACAGGAAGCCTTCGGGGAATGGCTTGAGCTGGCGGTACTTCATCGTTAACTCCTCAGCGCTCGATGACGATGGCAGTGTCGCCGTGAGCCAGGTGGTGTCCTTCGGCCGGCAGGACGGCGGCGAACTGGGCGGTGTTGGTGATCACCAGGATGGTCGTCGGGTCGTACCCTGCCGCCTTGAGGGCGTCGAGGTCAACGGTGGCGAGCAGATCGCCGGCTTCCACTTCCTGTCCTTGGGTGACGGCGGTGGTGAAGCCCCTGCCTTCAAGCTGGACAGTGTCGATGCCGATGTGGATCAGCGCCTCAACCCCGTCCGCGGACTTGATGCCGAAGGCGTGACCGGTCGGGAAGGCGCTGACCAGCGTGCCGCCGAAGGGGGCGTAGACCTGGC
Source organism: uncultured Actinomycetota bacterium (assembly GCA_963848845.1). Classification (GTDB taxonomy): domain Bacteria; phylum Actinomycetota; class Actinomycetes; order Propionibacteriales; family Propionibacteriaceae; genus Propionicimonas. Next base: position 546,129 of record CAWKFH010000003.1, on the reverse strand, counting down.
CGTGCTCGGGGATGATCCCGATGCCCTTGCCGAGCGCCCCGGAGGCGAAGACCTTGTCCTTCACGTCGGCCAGCGCAACGGTCTGGCCGGTGACCGGCGACCCGACCTCGACCGCACCGGGCGTGGGCGGGATGAGCTCGGCCTTGGGCTGATCCTCGGGAATGTCGTCGAACCCCAGCACCATGGTCAGGCCGAAGGCGATCGCGATCGCCACCCCGCTGCCGATCAGCTGCAGGGTGAAGTTGCCGACCTGCATGTAGGCGGACAGCCCAAGCAACGACGGGAACACGAACGCGCTGGAGGCCGAGCCGCCGGCTGCCGCGATCGCGCCGCCGACGGCGCCACCGGCGATGCCGTAGTAGAACGGCTTCTTCAGCCGCAGGGTGACACCGTAGATCGCGGGCTCGGTGATGCCGGCGACGAAGCCGGAAAGGGAGGCCGGTCCGGCCAGTTCCTTCAGGTTCCGGTTCCTGGTCTTGAACATGACCGCGAGCGTCGCTGCAGCCTGGGCCAGCACGGCAGCGGGCAGCGGGCCTGCCATCAGGGAGTAGCCGATCGTGGAGTAGTCGTTGACCATGAAGGGGACGAAGCCCCAGTGCAGGCCGAACAGGACGAACACCTGCCAGAAGCCGCCCATCAGGGCACCGGCCAGCCAGGGGACCGTTGTGAACAGCCAGGCGATGCCGGTGGAGATGGCCGTGGCGGCGTAGCTGGTGACCGGACCGACGGTGAGCAGGGTCAGGGGCACCATGATCAGCAGCACGAGCAGCGGGGTGGTGAAGTTCCGCAGCCAGGACGGCAGCACCCGGTTCAGCCAGCGTTCGAGGAAGCTCTGCAGCCAGACCGCGACGATGATCGGGATCACCGAGGACGTGTAGGTGACCATGACCACCGGCAGGCCGAAGAAGGTGACCGGGTCGGGGGATGCCGCCAGGGCTGTGATCGCCGGGTAGCAGAGGGCCGCAGCGATGGCCATCGAGGTGAACTGGTTGGTCTTGAACCGCTTGGCTGCGTTCACCGCGAGGAAGATCGGCAGGAAGAAGAACAGGCCGTCGCCGGCGGCGTTCAGGATCGTGTAGGTGGTAGTAGTCGCGTCCAGCCAGCCGAACTGGGTGGCCGCTGCGAGGAAGGCCTTCAGCAGCCCGGCACCGGCCAGCGGCCACAGCGACGGCAGGAAGATGGAAGAGATCATCGCGATGAACCGGTTGAGCAGGCTGCCCTTCTCACCCTCACCGGACTCGGTGGCACTGTCACCGGTCAGCTTGGTCAGCTGTCCGATCTCGGCGTAGACGATCGGCACGTTGTTCCCGATCACGACCTGGAACTGACCGCCGGCCTCCATGACCGTGATCACGCCGGGGAGCCGTTCCACGGCTGCCTTGTCGGCCTTTCCAGCCTCCTTGAGCTTGAACCGGAGTCGGGTGGCGCAGTGCGCCAACGAGGCGACGTTGTCCTCGCCACCCACCTTCTCCAGGATGTCTCCGGCCAAAGACCGGTAATCGACTGACGGCATTGGTCCTCCTTCGAACTACGTTGTTCAGGGCCCAGAAAATCGAAAAAGACCCGAGCTGGGTCTCCATCGCCCGAAGGCGTGGAAATCAAGCTCAGGTCTTGCGTCTTGCGAGTGGCAACCCTGGGGAGCCGTACCGGCTCCTGGTCCAGAAAGCTAGCACCACTCGGTATTGGCGTCAAGGGGTACCCCTGGACTAGAACCTCTCAGCCGGGTCAGTCTCCAGGCTTCTGCCCTGCAGGTGGCGACGGAGGGTCTTGATGGCCCGGTTCTGCAGCACCTTGACCGCACCCTGGGACTTCCCGATGATGGCCGCCGTCTCGGCGATCGAGAACTGGTCGAGAACCCGCAGCAGCAGTACCGAGCGCTGGTCCGGGGTGAGCCGCCCCAGCACCGCCCGGATGGCCTCGCGCTGCAACAGCGGGTCGTCGGCGGCGTCCAGGTGGTGCAGCCGGTCGTAGGTCTCGGGTACGTCCCCGGTGGCCCGGACGGGGCGCCGCCCGGCGCTGCGCCAGGAATCCACCATCCGGCTGCGGGCAATGGTGAAGGACCACGTGCGGAGGGCGGCTTCGTCGCCTTCGAAGGAACTGAGCCCGCGCACCATGTGGACGAAACACTCACCCAGGCAGTCCTCCGGGTCGACCGCGCCCTGGCTGGTCAGATAGCGGAGCAATCCAGGGGAGAGGTCGCGGTACAGCTCTGCCCACGCCCAGTCGGCCCCCTCGATTGCGGCTGAGAGGACCTGCGGGAAACGCTGGCCGATGGGCAAATGCGGTACTTGCTGTAGGCGGACGGTGCGGAAGAAGGCTAACGCCGGGTTGCCGAGGGATGCCAACTCGGTTCTTGCGAGAGCTGCCGGCGTCCCGGCATGCTAGCCGGTCGTCACCAATGCCTCGACGACGGACGCGCCGGAGCCCTTGTTCTTCCCCGGTGGCGTCGGTGTCGCCCGGTGCGTGTCCTTCGGGGACGGTGTGGCCCGTGGCGGGGTCGGCTTGGCGGTCGCCTTGCCGTTGTTGGCCTTCTCGGTCGCGCGGTTCGACTTGTGTTCGTCGCCGACCGTCCCCGGCGCCTTCGTTGAGGCCGGGTTGGGGCTATGGGTGTTGCTGGGGGTGGGGTTTGGGGTGGAGCTGGGCAGGGTCCGGGGGGAAGCCGTGCCCAGCTCTCGATCCCTTGCGCCGTTGGCTGGATCGTCCGAGTCCTCCGGCTGTGGCGTTAGGGGCGCCACGGACGGCACTACGGAACGAATCAGCTGCTCAATGGGGTTGATCCCGAGCGCGCCGGCGACACCGACTCCGGCTGTCAGCACGATCAGGGCGGCCCCCACGGAGCCGGCAAGGACCCGGTGGGTCCGCTTGACCAGTCGCTTCACAGCACTCTGGCGGGGGTGCCGGAGCTCGGACTGGACCAGACGGGATTCCCGGGAGACGGCAGCCAGGTGGCGGCCTTCAAGGGCGGTCGTCGGCACGGAGGGGTAAGCCGTTCCCACTTTCCTGAGGAAGCTCGAGACTTCACCCAAGGCAGGGTCGTCATTCGGCACGTCGCCGCGCAACAGCCGCGTGACTTCCGATTCTTCGATTCCCATGACCACCTTTCCAACCACCTAACCGTCGAGACGGCCCCAAAGGTTACGGGGGTGCACGTCCAATCCGGATTCAACCGATCGTCGCGCGCGCAGCCTCGAACGCTGCCACGCAGGCCCGGACATCGGCCTCGCTGTGGTCAGCAGAGAGCTGCACCCTGATCCGGGCACGTCCCTGCGGCACCACCGGGTAGCTGAAGGCGACAACGTAGACCCCGTCGGCCAGCATCGCCTCTGCGATCGCCGCGGCCGTGCGGGCACCATCGGGGCCGGGGAACATCACCGGCACGATCGGGTGCTCACCTGGCAGCAACTCGAACCCCGCATCGGTCATCAACCGGCGGAACAGTTCGGCATTCGCCCGCAGCTGCTCCCGGGCGGCAGCCGAGGAGCTGACCAGGTCGAGCGCAGCCAGCGAACCGGCCACCACCGCCGGGGCCACCGAGTTGGAGAACAGGTAGGGCCGGGCCCGCTGCCGCAACAAGGCGACGACCTCTCCCGGCCCGCTGACGTAACCGCCGGAGGCGCCGCCGAGCGCCTTGCCAAGGGTTCCCGTGACGATGTCGACCCGATCGGCGACGCCGAGTCTCTCCGGGGTGCCGCGCCCGCCGTCCCCGATGAAGCCGACCGCGTGCGAGTCGTCGACAAGGACCAACGCCTGGTAGCGCTCGGCCAGGTCGCAGATGCCGGCCAGCGGGGCGAAGTAGCCGTCCATGGAGAAGACCCCGTCGGTGACGACCACCTTCCGCCGGGCGCCGGCCGCCGCCTGCAGCTGCGCCTCGAGGTCGGCCAGGTCCCGGTTGCGGTAGCGGTACCGGGAGGCCTTGGACAGGCGGATGCCATCGATCAGGGACGCGTGGTTCAGCTCATCGGAGATGATCGCGTCGCCGGAGTCGAAGAGCACCTCGAAGACCCCACCGTTGGCGTCGAAGCAGCTGGCGAACAGGATCGTGTCCTCGGTGCCGAGGAACTCGCTCAACCGTCGCTCCAGCTGGGTGTGCAGGGTCTGCGTCCCGCAGATGAACCGCACCGACGCCATGCCGAAGCCCCACTCGTCGAGGGCGGCCTTCGCCGCAGCGAGCACCGCGGGGTGGTCGGCTAGGCCAAGGTAGTTGTTGGCGCAGAAGTTCAGAGTCGGGCCCTTGGCTGTGGCCACGTGCGCCGACTGCGGGGTGGTCAGCTGTCGCTCGGTCTTGAACAGGCCGGCCGCCCGGATCTCCTCAAGGGTGGCGCGCAGCTCATCAGCGATGTCATACATGGCGGCAGCCTACTTTCCGGCCGCCTCGCTACGTGTTGGCCGGGACGCTACCCGTCTACGCGTAGCGTCCCGGCCGGAACGTAGCGTCGCCGGCTCTGGAGGTTCGTGGGGGTTGGGGAGGGTCAGCTCCAGTCCAGGATCACCTTCCCGCACTCGCCGGTGCGGGCGGTGGCGAAGGCTTCCGCCCAGTCGGCAGCCGGGAAGCGGTGCGTGATCACCGAGCGGACGGAGTCGGCGAAAGCCGGCGAGGAGGCCAGCATCGAGCTCATCAGGTACCAGGTCTCGAACATCTCGCGCCCGTAGACGCCCTTGATGGTGATCATGTGGGTGATCACCCGACCCCAGTCGATCGGGTAGGGATCCTTTGGCAGCCCGAGCATGGCCACCTTCGCCCCATGGTTCAGGTTGGCCAGCATCTCGGTCACCGCGGACGGCGCCCCGGACATCTCCAGCCCGATGTCGAAGCCCTCGAGCATCGCCAGGTTCCGCTGGGCGTCGGCGATCCGGCTGCGACCGACGTTCACGCACAGGTCGGCCCCGGCCGCCCTGGCCAGTCCCAGCCGGTAGTCGCTCAGGTCGGTCACCACAATGTTCCTGGCCCCGGCATGCCGGACGATCGCCGCAGCCAGCACCCCGATCGGGCCGGCGCCGGTGATCAGCACGTCCTCCCCAACCACCGGCCACTGCAGCGCGGTGTGGGTGGCGTTGCCGAGCGGGTCGAAGATCGCGCCGAGCTCCGGGTCGATCGCTTCCGGCTGCAGCCAGACGTTCGCTGCCGGCAGCACAACGTAGTCGGCGAAGGCGCCGTCGGTGTTCACCCCGAGGCCGACCGTGTGGATGCAGACGTGACGGCGTCCGGCGCGGCAGTTGCGGCAACGGCCGCAGACGATGTGGCCCTCGCCGGAGGCCCGGTCGCCGATCTTGATACCGGTGACCTCGGCGCCAACCTCGGCCACCTCGCCGTAGAACTCGTGCCCGATCACCAGCGGTGCCTGCACGGTACTGGCGGCCCAGTCGTCCCAGGATTCGAGGTGCAGGTCGGTGCCGCAGAGCCCGGCCCGCAGGACACGGAGCTTCACCTGGTCGGGGCCGCAAACGGGTTCGGGCACCTCGATCAGTTGCAGGCCAGGGCCAGGAGCCGTCTTCACCAGTGCCCGCATTCGCCCCACCTCCTTTCGCCGCCCAAACGCTACCGCCGATTCGTCCCCCGTCCCGACGCACCCCTCCCCACTGAGGGCCACCCTTGGCTTCGAGGGCCCGTGCCAGCGCGCTGGCCCTCGACGCCAAGGGTGGCTCTCGGCGTGGTGGGGTGGCCCTCGGCGCGGTGGACGGGCTGGTCTCGGTGGAATGGGCCGCATCAAGGCGGCGTCAAGGTCAATGGTCGCGCCGCTAAGGAACCATCAAGGAAGTGGCAGCAGCAGCCGGCAAGGGCGTTCGCTGGAGATGTGACCACAACCTTCAGGCTGCCAAAGCGGCTGCTCGTCGGGAACCCGATGCGCTCCAACCAGATGCACGAGACCCTGCTGCCCAAGCGGCTCGCGCTGCCGGTGTACTGCTCCGACCCGATCTCGTCCAACGCTTACGCCACCCAGGAGATCCTGCTGGTCCTTGCCCTCGGCGGCGCTGCGTCGGTGCTGTTGACCCCCTGGGTCGCCCTGGTCGTAGTGAGCCTGCTCGCATTGGTGACCATCAGCTACCGGCAGACCTGCTACGCCTACCCGAACGGCGGGGGCGCCTACGCTGTCAGCAAGGACAACCTCGGCCGGAACGCGTCCCTGATCGCCGCCTCGGCACTACTGGTCGACTACGTCATGACCGTGGCGGTGTCGATCGCAGCGAGTGTGGAGAACCTGGTGTCGGCGTTCCCGGAACTCCACGAGTACACGGTGCCCCTCTGTGTGGCCTTCATCGCCATCCTCACGGTGATGAACCTCCGCGGGGTCCGGGAGTCCGGCACGCTGTTCGCGATCCCGACCTACGGCTTCATCATCAGTGTGTTCATCATGCTGGGCGCCGGCTTCTGGCAGGTCATCAACGGTCACACGCCGGTGGCGGAATCAGCCAGCTTCGGCTTCGTCGAGGTCTCCCCGACAGGAGCGGCCCTGATCATCCTGCTGCTGCGCGCGTTCGCGTCCGGCTGCACTTCGCTCACCGGTGTCGAGGCGGTCAGCAACGGGGTGCCGACCTTCCAGAAGCCGAAGAGCAGCAATGCCTCGGCCACCCTGATCATCATGGCCGCCCTCAGCATCTCGATGATGATCGGCATCTCGTTCCTGAGTACCTGGTCCGATGTGCACATCGCCGACAGCCCGGAGAACCTCACCGGAGTACCGGACGGCTACGTCCAGCGGACGGTGCTGGCCCAGCTCTCGGCAGCGATCTTCGGCAACAACACCTTCGGCTTCTTCGCCGTCCAGGGGTTCACAACGCTGATCCTGGCGATGGCGGCGAACACCGCCTTCAACGGCTTCCCGATCCTGGCCTCGATCCTGGCCGAGGACCGGTTCCTGCCCAAGCAGCTCGGACGCCGCGGTGACCGGCTCGTCTTCAGCAATGGCATCCTGATCCTCGCATCGGTGGCCGCGCTGCTGATCGTGGCCTTCGACGGCTCGGTGACCAAGCTGATCCAGCTGTACATCCTTGGCGTGTTCGTCTCCTTCACCCTCAGCCAGGCCGGGATGGTCGTCTACTGGCGCCGCCAGGCAGAGGAGTACGGCTGGACCACGAACCGAATCGGGTCGGCCGTAGTGAACTCCGTCGGCGCAGCTGCCACCGCCGTGGTGCTGGTGATCGTGCTGATCACCAAGTTCACCCACGGTGCCTACCTGGTCGTCATCGCCATGCCCGTTCTGGTGTGGCTCATGCTGCGGATCCACCAGCACTACCAGCGCGTCTCGCGGCAGCTGCAGCCGCGGGTGGCCGGGATCACCCTGCCCAGCCGGATCCACGCTGTGGTGCTGATCAGCCAACTCAACGAGCCCTCGCTCAAGGCCCTCGCGTTCGCCCGGGCGATCCGGCCGAGCACGATCACGGCGCTGCGGGTGGACACCAACACCAAACGCACCGAGAAGTTGGTCAAGGAGTGGGCCGAGCGGGACATCGCCGTACCACTGACCATCGTCACCTCCACCTACCGCGACCTGACCGAGCCGGTTCTGGACTACCTGACGAAGATCCACATCGGCCCCCGCGACGTGGTGCAGGTATTCGTCCCCGAATATGTGGTCGGCCACTGGTGGGAAACCGTCCTGCACAACCAGAGCGCCCTGCGGCTGAAGAGCCGGCTGCTCTACATGCCGGGCGTGATGGTGACCAGCGTCCCGTACCAGCTGAAGTCGGCCGAGCCCTTCGTCCTCGGGCGTCCGGGCACCGAGGCCGAACTGGCTGTCCCGCCCTCGCCGTCCACCGACCCGTCGGACGCGACGACGGCTGTGGCCTCCCCGGATGCTGACAACTCAGTGAAGGACGCGCGCGGGCCGGAGGTTCTGGCAAGCTCAGGCAGGTGAGCCAGAATCTCGCCGGAAGCGAGGCCGCACCTGCCAGTGGTCTAGGCACCCGGCTGCCCCGGCGACGTCAGCTCTACGGCCTGGTGGTCGCCGGAGTCGGCGCCCCGCTGCTGACCCTGCTCCTGGTCCCGGCCCGGGACAGCCTCGGCCTGGACACAGCGCTACTCCTCTACGTGCTGGTCTCGGTGGCAGCTTCGGCGGTCGGCGGCGTCGTGCCGGCGGTCGTGGCCTCCCTGCTCAGCTTCGGGCTGGCCAACTTCTTCCTTACCCCGCCCTACGGCACCCTGCTGGTGCAGAACAACAATGAGCTGATCGACCTGGTGGTCTTCCTCGCTGTCGCCGCGCTGGTCGGCGTGATCACCGAGATGGGCGCCCGGGTAAGGGGAAGGGCCGAGCGGAGCCGGTTGGAAGCCGACTGGCTGGCCGAACTCGGCAGCCGCGAGCACGGCCCGGACTCGGTCGAGCGCGCCCTGGCCGATGCCCGCGAGATCTACGGGATGCACGCCGCGACGCTCACCGAGGATGGCCGGGTGCTGGCTGCGTCCGGGAGCCCGGAACCCGACGACCTGCTGATCGTTACCTCGGCCGGTGAGCACCTGGAACTGGAGCTGAGCGGCCCCGAACGGGTCGGGGAGGACCGCAGCCTGCTCCGCTCAATGGCCCTCACCGTTGGACGGCTCTGGCGCACCCAGCAGCTCGCCGTACAGGCCCGCCGGGCCGAGGAGCTCGGCCGGATCGACGAGCTCCGGGCCAGCCTGCTCGCAGCCGTGGGACATGACCTGCGCAACCCGCTGGCCGCCATCAATGCCGCCGCCACCACACTCCGGCAGACCGACATCGAGCTCGACCCGGAGGATCAGGCCGAGCTGCTCGAGACCATCGAGACCCACGCCGGCCGGCTCAACGAGATCATCGGCAACCTGCTGGACATGAGCCGGCTGCAGGCCGGCGCGTTGTCCGTGCACCCGGTGCCGACCGTCCTGCTGGAGGTGCTGGCAGGTGTCGTCCGGCTCGGCGAGGGCCGGGTCGAACTGGACATCCCCGAGGACCTGCCGATGATCCGGGCGGACGCCGGGCTGCTGGAGCGGGTGCTGGCCAACCTGGTCGACAATGCAGACCGGCACCTCCCACCTGGGGAGAAGGTCCGGATCGCAGCCCACCGGGACTCCGACCGGGTGGCTGTGCAGGTGATCGACCACGGGCCAGGGGTCGCCCCGGAACGGATGGACGAGATCTTCGCTCCGTTCCAGCACTTCGGTGACCGCTCCACCACCGGCCTCGGCCTCGGCCTGGCGATCGCCCGCGGGTTCACCGAAGCGATGGGCGGTAACCTCAGCCCGTCAGACACCCCCGGTGGGGGGCTGACCATGACCGTGACCCTGGAGGTGGCCGATGCAGCGGCTGCTGATCGTTGAGGACGAGCCGGCCCTGCGCCGCGCCCTCACCATCAACCTGAAGGCCCGCAACTACCTCGTCGACGCGGTCGGCACCGGGGCTGCGGCACTGAAGTCCGCCGCAGCCAACCAACCCGATCTGGCCATCATCGACCTCGGACTGCCCGACCTCGACGGCGTCGAGGTCATCGCCGGGCTCCGCGGCTGGTCGACCGTGCCGATCATCGTGTTGTCGGCGAGGGACAGCCAGTCGCAGAAGGTCCGGGCGCTGGACGCCGGTGCGGACGACTACGTGACCAAGCCGTTCGGGATGAACGAGCTGGTGGCTCGGGTGCGGGCGGCGCTGCGCCGGGCGGACGTGCACGAACTACCCGTCGGCCCGGTGGTCACCACCGCCGAGTTCACCCTCGACCTGGCCGCAAAACGGGCCCGCCGCGGCGATGCCGACGTGCGGCTGACCCCGACCGAGTGGCACCTCGTGGAAGCCCTGCTCCGGCGGCCCGGCACCCTGGTGTCCGGTGCCCAATTGCTGGCCGAGGTGTGGGGACCGGGTTACGAGAAGGAGACCAATTACCTGCGGGTGTACTTCGCCCAGCTGCGCCGCAAGCTCGAGGACGAGCCCAGCAATCCCCGCCATTTCATCACCGAGCCGGGAGTCGGCTACCGCTTCGAGCCCTGACCTCTGACGGTGCAAGCCCCTCCGGGGTGCACGAACCAGTGAACCGGCCGGGGCTGATGCCCCGGCCGGCTCATTGGCGCTGTGGTGAATCCGTTATCGAAGATCAGTTCCAGTTGTAGGTGCCGGCATTCGGATCGGCGGAGTTGTCGATGACCACGGTCTTCATGATCTTGTCCGCGAGGGTCTGCCGCTTGGTGTCCCACAGCGGGAACAGCCAGCCGATGTAGCAGATGATCGAGTCGACGAAGTGCGCCAACTGCCGCAGGATGCCCTGGGAGACACCGATCGGCCCCCCGGTGGCCTCCGAGATCAGCTTCGTCTTGGCGATGCTCCGGCCGAGGGTGACACCGGTGGTGCCGCTCTTGTAGCCGAGGTAGGCCATCCACCCGATGCCGAGGAGGAAGTTGACCGTGCTGCCAAGACCGCTGGAGACGTTCGAGAGCAGAGAACCGATGATCGAGATCACGACGCCGGCAGCGACGTAGTCGATCAGGCCACCGAGGGCGCGCTTCGGCCAATCAGCCAACGGAGCACCGCCCGGTGCGAGCGGCAGGTTCGGGACGCCGACACCGGAGTAGGCGGCTGGGTCAGTGCCGTAGCCCGGCTGGCCATAGCCGGCTGGCGGCGGGAAGCCCGTCGGCTCGGGGTAGCCCGCGCCGGCGGCCGGAGGTGGGGAGTAGCCGCCAGGGGGGGCGGTGTACGCCCCGGGTGCCGGCGAACCGTACCCGCCGGTGGCGGGCGGTGGGGTGTAGGCCGGTGGAGCCGGCGGAGCGGCCGGCGGGGTGTAGGCGGGGGGCGCGGCCGGCGGGGTGTAGGCGGGCGGTTCGGCCGGCGGGCTGTAGGCGGGCGGCTCTGACACTGGCGAGGCCGGCTCAGGCGTCGTCGGGGGCTGGTAGCCGGGAACGGCTTCGCTGGGGTCCGGCGTGGGCGAATTCTGGTCGGACATGCTCTCTCCCTGGTTGGACTGGTGGACTGATCCTAGATCCGGGAAGGGTCCATTGGGTACGGGGCCATAATGGCGGCGTGGCGAATGGTGCCAGTGACGCCGGGTTCTCGGCGGCTGCCGGGTTGAAATCGACGGCCGCTCTGGGGGCAATTGGGCTGTCAGCGAGCGGAATGTATGCAATCACGGGCATCGGGATTCCCTGCCCGTGGCGGTATTTGACCCACACGCTGTGTCCATTGTGTGGCAGCACAACCATGGGAGCAGCACTGTTGCAGGGCGATCTCGGCGCCGCCTGGACGGCCAATCCGTTCGTGCTCCTGCTTCTCGCCGGACTCGGTGTCGCGTGCACGTTCTGGGTCGTCGAAATACTGGGTGGTCCGGCGGTGCGACTGCGTCGTCCGTTGACTGACCAACGAATCTGGTACACGGGGGTTGGGCTGGCCGCAATCGCTTTCGCGGTGCTCCGGAATCTCGCTCCGGGCACGTGACGACCGCGCGTCGGAAGTGCCAATGCCTCGCTGAATGAAAGGGATGAGCGCCCGGGCCGAGGCCCGGACGCTCACCAGCGAACCGGCTCAAATGGGGAGCCGAGCCCAGTTCGCTCCTCGGATCTGGCTGGTCAGGAGCAGGCCGCCACCTGCTGAAGCCAAATCCAGACCGAGAGCCAGGGTGCCTGACGACTCCGTCCGACGTTGCCTCGGCTCGCCAGCGCGTACCTCGTCCGACATCGCCACGAGGTCACTGGCCCGGACTTCCAGGCATCCGGGTAAACGTCCCAGACGGCGCACCCGCGTGCCACTGAGGGGCTAACCTGTGTCAAGACGCGCGCGTGGTTACTTGATCTGGATCAATTCACCAAGCGCCGAGAAGTTCCCACATGATTGAACGGCGGCCACATCAGCCGCCGACAGGAGCGCGCATGAGCGTAGAAAGCGCCGTCAACGGCCACGCGTTGCGGAGCCTGCGCCTGCTCCTGGAAGCCTATGCAGGCTGCGAGTTACCACAGTGGGACCTCTTCGCGAGCAACGCCCGCCTGGTCCGCGTGGAACCAGGTACCGTCCTGTTCACGGCAGGCGAGGCCCATCCCTACATCTACTTCGTGCAGCGCGGCCTGTTCAAGGCGCAGATGTTGATTGAGGGAGATCGGCTCACCACGGTGTTCTTCCCCGAGGAGGGCGACGTCCTTGCCTCAATGTCGGCACTGGGCGCCGAGGGTGTCCGCCGGGTCGCTGCCCGTGGCCTGCACCCGCGATCGGAGACGCTGCGGGCCGCCGTCGAGGCGGAAACCCTGCACACCGTCACCGCAATCGAACCCAGCCTGCTCCTGCGGGTGAACTACCGGGTCATCGAACACCTGTCCTCGCTGCATCTGCAATGGGCGCGGCTCAGCACCACCCTCGCGCTGATGCACGCCACGACGCTCCAGGCGGACACGGGCTGGTTGCGGTGCACGCCCGAACAGCGCTACCGCAGCCTGCTGAAGGACCATCCGGGCCTGTGCCAGCGGGTTACCCAGCGCGATCTCGCCAGCTTCCTGAACATCACCGATGTCGCCCTGAGCCGGATCGCGAAGCGGGTCCGCAGCGGTTCCGTCCCGACCCTTGTGGTCGCCGAGAATCTGGACGCGGACGCGGACGCGGACGAGGTTGCGGACGCTGTCCCGTTGGCCGCCACTGCCCTCGCCTGAGCGGCTCAGCCGGCCCGGAATCAGCTCCGCCAGTTCCCTCATCGGACGGAGTGGACCGAAACCGCCGCAGTCGGCGGTTTCGGTCCACTTTGCGATTGGGTGGGGCGGCGTAGGGCTGGGGCGGCGTGGGGCGTGCGGGCGTAGGGCCGGCGGGGGTTGGTCAGCGGGCGAGTAGGCCGGCCAGCGGCGGCGACCACAGCTCGTGACCTGGCCTGCCGAAACCGGCCAGGAGTCCGTTGGCGGCCTGCCAGCCGGTGGTCGCGGCTCGCTCCATCAGGGCGATCGGCCAGTCGCAGCGGACCAGGTCGCCGGCGAGCATGACCCTGGCGTCGGGTGTGGTCACGGTCGGCCGGTCCCGCCAGGGAGCGGTGTCGACCAGGGCGCAGTCGTCGGCCACCAGCCACTCCTCACCCAGCACCTCTGCTGCCCCCAGTTCGGGGTGGATCCGGGCAGCCTCGTCCCACAACCGGACACGGGTGGCATCCGAGGTGTCGGCGAGGGCGTAGCCGTGGACCTCGACCACCGTCCCGCCGTGGGCATCGGCCCACCGGGCTGCGCCGGCCTCGAACGCGTCCAGCCGACTGATGTTGTCCAGCGGCCCGTAACCGCTGGTGCCCAGGAACGCCGAGACCTGCCGGTGTCGACCAGCGAGCCATCGGCGACCGACTCCGAACGGCGGCGCGCTCCGCAGGGCTGAAATCCGTCCCCGCCACAACTCGTCACCCAGCCAGGCTGTCCCGGCGACCAGTTCCTGCAGCGGACGGGTGTCGACGGCGAGCACGACGGCGTCGGCGGCCAGGTCGCCGGCCGTGGTCGAGACCACGATCCCGGCGCCGTCTTCGGTCAGTCCGGTGGCGCGGGTGCCGGTCAGCACCTCCACGCCGAGCCCCGTCAGGTGGCGGCCCAGCGGTGCCCACAGCGCGGTGTCGTAGTCATCGTCGGGCACGTCGAAGAGCAGTCCCTCGGCCGATCCGACGAAGTAGGTGTGGAACATCGCCACCAGCTCACCGCCGGAGAACTCGCTTGGATCGGCGAAGAAGCTGCGGGCGAAGACCTCGAGGGCCAGGTGCCGCGCCGAGTCCGGGAACCGCAGCCGGTCCAGCACGTCGGCAGCGCTGACCCCGTCGAGGGCCGAGTAGGTCCCGGGGAAGCTGACTCGGAGCAGCCCGAGGGCCTCCTGCACGTCCACCCTGGCCAGGTCGGCCAGCCCGAACGAAGGGCTCCTTGCGACGAAGCCGACCAGGTTCCACGGCGGGGTGCGGGGGATCTTGGTGAAGGAGTCGACCACCGGTAACCCACCCGCTTCCGGGGCGAGTTGCAGCGGGTAGTCGGTCACCGGCACCAGCCCGGACAGGGTCGGGTCGGTCCGCCGCAGCAGCGCCCGCAGGTTGTAGTACTGCCGGAAGAAGGCGTGGAAACCGCGGCTCATCGTGCCCTTCTCCGTCGGCCACGCCCGCACCCGCCCGCCGAGGGTCGGTTGCGCCTCGACCAGCCGGACGCTGACCCCGCGTTCGGCCAGCCCGGTCGCTGCAGCCAGTCCGGCGATGCCGCCGCCGACCACAACCACGCGCGGCCGGTGGTCCAGCCGGCCTCGGCCGGGGACCACAGCGGGGTGGCGCATCGCGTTCCGGTCCCGGCCGGGCCGCCAGGCCCTCACGCGGCCTGCTCCCGGCGTCCGGCCAGTTGCCAGGCGATGATCGTGCCGGTCACGAGGGCGAAGCCGAAGCCGAAGTCCTCGATCGGAATGTCGAAGGGGAACCGGACGCCGAGGAAATGCTGCCGGGAGTAGCGGACGATCGGGTCGACCAGCTTGGTCAGCCAGCCGTCGACCAGCACCTGGAAGAAGAAGACGATCGCCATCGTCGCCCAGTACTGGAGAGTCCGGAAGATCCCGGTGCGGGCCCACAGCTCTGCTGCGAACACCGCGACCACGGCGACAAGGGTGACCAGGGTGTACTCAGGCATCGACTGCCTTCCGCTCGCGGTGCAGGATGCGGCCGACGGCCTCGAAGGTGAGCAGGCCGCAGATCGGGATCACCACGAAGAAGACGACCTCCTCCAGTGGCACGGCTGCTGGGAACAGCCAGCCGGTGGTGTGGGCCGGGCTGTAGTCCCAGTGGCCCCGGGCGATCGCGACCGCGTCCCAGATGTAGAAGATGACCAGCAGCGGCAGAACGGCAAGGGCCAGTCGCCGGGGCCGCCGGTAGACCCTCGCGCCAACCACGAACTCGAGCGGCAGCGTTACCAGCAGGCAGGCCGCCATCAGCAACAGGTACTCGGCAGGCATCAGGCGCTGCCCGCCCGGGGGCCGGTGACCATGATCGAGGCCGCGGTAACTGCCTTGCGCCAGGTCGGGACGGTGGCCCGGCCGGAGAACACGTCGTAGTCGCGGGCCTCGATCCGCTCAAGGATCCGGGAGTAGAGGGCGATCGCCGTTGCCACGCAGCGGGCCGACCGGGGCGGCAGCATGGCCACCCCAGCCCGGGCCTCTTCGTACAGCCGGCGATTCCGGTCGATCTCGAAGGCCATCAGCTCCCGCCAGGCGTCGTCCACCCTGCCCGGCCACGGTGAGGCGCCGAAGCGGTCAAGGTCCTCCCTCGGCAGGTACACCCGGCCGCGGTCGAGGTCCTCACCGACGTCACGCAGGAAGTTGGTCAGCTGGAAGGCGAGCCCGAGCGTCCTGGCCGGTTCCCTCGCTGCCGGCGTCAGCGGCTGCAGGACGGGGAGCATCATCTCGCCGATCACCGCGGCCGAGCCCTCCATGTAGCCGCAAAGGTCGGCCCAGGTGTCGTAGCCGGCGATGTCGGTGTCCATCGCCATTGCCGAGAAGAACCGGTCGAAGCACTCGGTCTCGATCCCGCATTCGTGCACGGTGTTCGCGATCGCCGCCATGGTCGGGTCGGGCGGGTCCCCGGCCAGCGCGGCGGCGAAGCCGGTCCGGAAGTCGGCCAGCGCCTGCCGGGTCGCCGTCGGGCTGTACCTGGTGGCGCCATCGGCGTCCACGATGTCGTCGGCCAGGCGGCACAAGGCGTAGACGGCGTGCACGTGTCGCCGTTGCGGCTTCGCCAGCAGCACAGCCCCCCAGAAGTAGGTGGTGCCGTACTCGCGGGTCAGCCGGGCGCATTCGGCGTAGCCAGCGGCCAGTTCGCTGGCTGCGCTCTGGATGGTCATCGCCGGCCGCCCAGGTAGTCGCGGACCCTGCTGGCGGCCAGCTCACCGCTGATCAGCACCATCGGCACGCCAACCCCGGGAGTGGTTCCGCTGCCGGCGAAGAAGACCCCCGGCACCCGCGGCTCGACGTTGGCCGGACGGAACGGCCCGGTCTGGCCGAAGGTGTGGGCAAGGCTGAACGGGGTGCCCATCGCCATTCCCTGCGCAGCCCAGTCGGCAGGTGTGATCAGCCGCTCGGTCACGATGTCGGCCGGGTAGCCGTTGGCAGCAAGGAAGTGGTGCAGTCGCTCCCGGGCCGGGCCGCGCTCGGTCGTCCAGTCGATGTCGGCGCCAAGGTGGGGCACCGGTTCCAGCACGTACAGCACGCTGTGCCCGGCCGGGGCCATTCCTGGGGCGTCAAGGCTCGGCACGGTGACCAGGCGGGACGGGTCGGTCATCAGCTCCTTGCGCTTGATCAGCTGGTCGAACGATTCGGCCCAGGCGTCGGCGAAGTGGATGTTGTGGTGCGCCACGCCGGGCCTGGGGGTGCCGCGTACCCCGACGTGCCAGACCACGGCGGACGGGGAATAGGCCGCCCGGTCGAGCACCCGCGGCGGCCGGAGGTCGGGCAGGCAGCTCGGTGTAGGCGGTCGGCAGGTCGAGGGTGACGACCACCGCGTCGGCCATCACCTGCTCACCGCCGGCGCTAACCCCGGCCACCCGTCCGCTGGCGTCGCGAAGGATGGCGTCGACCGGGGTCCCGTAGCGCAGCTCCGCCCCGGCGTCGGACAGGACCCGGGCGAACGCCTTCGGCACCGCGTGCATGCCGCCGTCGGGGAACCAGACCCCGGAGATGCAGTCCATGTAGGTGATCACCGCATAGATGGCAAGGGCTTCGGACGGGGCCAGGCCGGCGTACATGGCCTGGAACGTGAACAGCCGGACCAGCCGGGAGTCGGCGAACCGGCTCGAGACGGCCTTCTCGAGGCTGCCGAAGCCGCCGAGGCGGACCAGCTTCGCCGCAGCTCCCGGGCTGGCGAGCAGGTCGAGCACCGAGTCGAAGTTGCGTTCGATGAAGTGCGGCATCTCGGCGTCGTAGAGCTGTTCGAGCCAGTCGACGAAGCCCGGGTAGGCTGCGGCGTCCCTGGCCAGGCCGCGGGTGCGGATCTCGGCCACCTGGTCGGCCAGTCCCGCCCGAACCAGCAGTTGCGAACCGTCGCGGTACACCGCCCGGTAGGCGGGGTCGAGGCGGGTCATCGGCAGTTCGGCAGCCCGGTCGCGGCCGAGTCGGGCGAAAGCCCGGTCGAGCAGGTGCGGCATGGTGAACACTGTCGGGCCGGTGTCGAAGGTGAAGCCGTCAGCGGCAAGGGTGCCATTGCGGCCGCCCGGTTCGGCGCCGCGCTCGAAGATGGACACCCGGTGGCCGTCGGCGACCAGCTGGCTGGCGGCGGACAGCCCGGCGAGGCCGGCGCCGATCACGGCGACGCGGCTCACGTGGTCCGCCAGGCGACCCGACGGGCCAGTGCCTCCAGGCCGGCGGCGGCCGAGCGGTTGATCGCCGGGTCGTTGAGGGCGACGTCGGCTGCGGCGACCGCGTCGGAGATCATCACCTCGACGTCAGCTATCACTCCCGAGCGAACCAGCTCCGATTGCAGCGCCGCCACGTCGGCGAACGACACCCGGCCGCTGCCGGCCCGTTGCAGGGCCAGGCGCCAGCGGGGCGCGAATCGCTGCGTGGCGAGGGCCAGCAGCACCGTCGGCTTGCCGGCGATCAGGTCGTCCCCGACCGGCTTTCCGGTGGCGCTCGGATCCCCGATCACCCCGAGGATGTCGTCGCGCAGGGCGAAGGCCTCACCGACGGCGACGCCGTACCGCTCCAGGGCTGCGAGGGTCTGCCGGGACGCCCCGGCCGCGGCGGCGCCGAGCTGGAGCGGCCGCCACACGGTGTAGGCGCCGGACTTGGCCCGGGCCACCTCGCGGGCATGATCGAGGTCACGGCGTCCGTTCGCCGCCCCGACCAGGTCGCGGCCCTGGCCCATCATCAGCTCGATGGCGAGGGTGCGCCACAACTCCTGCATCGGCTGGGGCAGCCCGGCGACGAGCAGGCCGGCCTCGCTGTGGGCGAGGTCGCCGGCGAGGATGGCGATGTTCTCGCCGTAGCGCTGCGGGTCGCCGAGGCCGTGCAGCCGGACGTGCTGGCGCCGCGCACTGGCGTGCACCGAAGCCTGGCCGCGACGGGTCTCGGAGGAGTCCATCACGTCGTCATGGATCAGTGCGAAGACGTGCAGCATCTCCAGCGCTGCCCCTACCCGGACCAGATCGGGATACCCGCGCTCACCTTCTCGCCCACCGGCGGCCACCCAGCCCCAGTGCGCCATCCGCGGCCGGAACCGCTTGCCGCCCGAGTTGACCATGCCGTCGAGCAGGTCAAGGACCGAGTCGGTGTGCAGGACGCCGGGACGGGCAACCACCGTGGCAGCCAGCTCTGCCCAGCGCGCCCTGAGGGAGCTGAGGGTGTCAGCGACCATGGTCTCGACGGCGGCCACCGTTGCATCGTCACCGGCTGCCGAGGTGGGAACCTCGAGCACGCGTCGGTGACCCGAACTGGTCAGTGTCATGCCGCTCCCGCCTTCGCCACCACCGAGTTGAGCAGGGGAACCTGCTCTACGCACCAAGGACTGAGCAGGGCCGGTGCGGTGTCGACCATCGCCACCAGGTCGGGCCAGGCCACCCAGGTGATCTCGACCACCTCGCTCGGATCAGGCTGCAGGGGGCCGGCCACCCGGGCCACCCAGACTGGGCAGAACTCGTTCTCCACCACGCCGGAAGCATCAACGGCGCGGTAGCCGAAGTCGGGCAGCACCAACTGCAGGCCGGTGGCAGAAGTCCCGAGCTCATCGGCCAACCGGCGGCGGACCGCATCCTCCGCTGCCTCGCCCGGAGCCGGGTGACCGCAGCAGGAGTTCGTCCAGACCCCTGGCCAGGCTACCTTCGTCAGACCGCGACGGGTCAGCAGCACCCGTCCGCTGTCATCGAACAGGTAGCAGGAGAACGCTAGGTGGCGCGGGGTGTCCGGGCCGTGCACGGTGGCCCGGCTGGCGGTGCCGATCGGCTGGTTGTGCGCGTCGAGCAGCACGACCTCTTCAGTGCTGATGCTGGGCATGATCCCCCTCCGCGAACAACGTCTCTGGCACCGGGCGTCTGGCCGTGCGGCCAAGCAGCACCAGCACGGTGGCAACCGCAACGACGCCGGCGGCGATGGCTGCGGCCGCTCCGGTCAGGTCGGAGGCCGGCTCGCCGGCGAGTCGGCCGACGGCGATCCAGGAGAGGCCCCAGACCATCGCAACGGCCACCCCGATCCGGCCGCCGAGCACCGTCGCCAGCACCGCGCCAAGCGCAGCGCCGACCGCCAGCACGGCCACAGCGAAGTACTCGGCAACCTCACCGCCCGGGTCAAAGCCGGAAGCAACCAGGGTGGCGGTCACATTCGCCAGGGTGGCCACGGAAACCCAGCCTAGGTACAGCCCGAAGGTCCCGTCGACCAGCAATCCTTCGGCTGCGCCGGTGGCACGCGGCGTGCCAAGCCTCCGCATCAGCTCGCCTAGGGTCACCGCCAGCGCTGCAATCACCACGACGCTCAGCCAAAGCGCGCCGACCTGGACAACCAGCAGCCAGAGCCCGTTCAGGGCCATGGAGAGCGACGACAGCCATCCGATCCGGCGAGCCCGCGGGGAGGCGGTGTTGGCCGGCAGCCACTGCCAGACGACATAGCCGATCAGGCCGAGGTAGATGACCGACCAGATGGAGAACGCCCGCACTGCCGGAGCCAGCAGCGTCGCCTCTGCTGACAGGCTGCCGCCCGAGCTCTGCTCGACCGGGGTACCAATCAGTCCGAAGCCATAGAGCGTCCCGAAGATCATGAAGACGGCGCCAGCCGTTACCAGCCACTGCCGCAGTCGATCCGACATCCCGAGCTCCTCCCAAAAGGTTTGACAAGATCTTCGCAGGATGTGCACCAATCACCAACCCTGAGCGCAAAACCTTAGACAAAATGCTTACAAGTGTGTGCACCAGTGCGTCCCGGGCCTTAACATGGGCCTCGATCATGGTGACGATAAAGAAGGCTTCAGCGCTGACCGGCGTCCCCGAGCACACGCTGCGTGCCTGGGAGCGTCGCTACGGCCTGCTAGAGCCTTCCAGGAGTGCCTCGGGCTACCGGCTCTACGACGACGGGGCGCTGGCGCGGATCAATGCGATGCAGGGACTGGTCCAGGCCGGCTGGACGCCGCGGGCCGCTGCGGCCGAGCTGGCCAGGCAGCCTGACGGCGAGGACCCGAGTGTCGATCCCCACGCAGCGCTGGTCGCCGCAGCGGGCGAGCTGGATGCAGCCGCCGTCGCCCGGGTTCTCGACGAACGCTTCGCCCGGGCCGGCTTCGAGACCATCGTCGACCGCTGGCTGATGCCGGCCCTGCAGCGCATCGGACGGGAATGGGCCGACGGCACCATGTCCGTCGCCGCAGAGCACCTGGTCTCCAATGTCGTGATGCGCCGGCTCTCGGGTGCCTACGAAGCCGCCGGCCGGACCTTGCCGGGGCGTCCGGTGCTGATCGGGGCGCCGCCGGGGGTTGACCACCAGATCGGCCTGATGGCCTTCGCCGTCGCAGCCAGGCGAGCCGGGCTGGCGACCATCTACCTCGGCGCGCAGGTGCCGTTGCCGGCCTGGCGGGACGCCGCCATCAAGTCCGGAGCCTGGGCTGCCGTCACTGCCGTCCCCCGCAACCGGGACGCGGCCAAGGCAGCGCGGGTGGTCGAGTGCCTGCGCGAGGAGCCGGAGCTGCCGGTCTGGGTCGGTGGGCGGTACCAGCACCGGGTCGCCGAGCCGGGCCGGTCACTGGGGCACAGCATCGCAGCGGCCGCAGCGCTGCTGGCGGCGGCGCAGGCCGATGACTGAGGCCACCAGCCTCCTCTGGTTGCGCCGCGACCTGCGACGTGGTGACCACCCAGCGCTGGTCGCCGCCGCCGAACGGGGCCGGGTGCTGCCTTGCTTCGTGCTTGATCCGCAGTTCTTCGACGGGGCGGGACCAGTGCGGCAGGGTTGGCTTGCGGCCACTCTCAAGGCCCTGGATGACAGCTTCGACGGCCACCTGTGCCTGCGCCACGGCGATCCGGCGGTGGTCATCCCGGCGCTGGCCCGGGAGGTGGGCGCCGCCGAAGTGCACGTCTCCACCGAGACCGAGCCGGGCGGTGCGGGCCGGGACTCGGCGGTACGGGCAGCCCTGGCCGGCCGGGGCATCGGCTGGGTCGAGACCGGCTCGCCGTACGCCGTCACCCCTGGCCGCGTGCTGAACCGCTCCGGGGAGCCGTACCGGGTCTTCACCGCCTTCCAGCGCGCCTGGCAGGACCACGGCTGGCGCGGACCCGCGGACGAACCGGGGCGGCTGGAACTCGCGACCGCACGCAGCGACCGCGAGGCCCAACAGCTGGTGGCCACTGCGATCACTGCGTGCCCGATCGACCTGCCCCCGGCCGGCGAGCGGGCGGCGCTCCGCCGGTGGGCCGAGTTCCGCGACTCCGGCTTGGACGACTACGACGACCATCGCGACCGTCCGGACCTGCACGGCACGTCCCGACTGTCGGCCTACCTGAAGTTCGGCGTCCTGCACCCCCGAACCCTGCTCACCGACCTGACCGGGCGAACCGGGAAGGGCGCGCAGCGCTTCGTCACCGAGTTGGCCTGGCGGGAGTTCTACGCCGACGTGCTGCACCGCTTTCCCGGGTCACTAACCGACGACCTGCGTCCACTCGGCATCAGCTACGACGAGCCCGGAGCCGGCTTCGCTGCCTGGCGGGACGGGCGCACCGGCTACCCGATCGTGGACGCCGGCATGCGGCAGTTGCTCGATGAGGGCTGGATGCACAACCGGGTGCGGATGATCGCCGCCAGCTTCCTCACCAAGGACCTCCACGTCTGGTGGCCGCACGGCGCCGGCCACTTCCTCGACCATCTGATCGACGGCGACCTCGCTTCGAACACCCACGGCTGGCAGTGGACGGCCGGCACGGGCACCGACGCCGCCCCCTACTTCCGGGTGTTCAACCCGGTCACGCAGGCCGGGAAGTTCGACCCGGACGGTGCCTACGTGCGCCGCTACGTGCCGGAGTTGCGGCACCTGGCCGGCGCCGCTGCGCACCGTCCGTGGGACGCGGCCGACGGCTACAGCCGCGGCTACCCCGAGCGGATCGTCGACCACGCCGCCGAGCGTGTGGAGGCGCTCGCCCGCTACCAGCAGGCACGGGATCAACGCTGAGCCCGGCCTGAGCGAGGGTCATCGGGTCAGCCCGTGGTGATCTCGCCCATCGCGACCACCTCGAAGGCGCTGCCCGGAACCCGTTTCAGGGTGCCAAGGGCTGGGTCGCTCCAGCGCTTGTCGGGCGCTCCGGAGACGAACCAGTTGGAGCCGTTGTCGGCGACGATCATCCCGTAGCTCTTCATCGCCTGCAGGATCACCCGGGCCGACCGGGGGTAGCCGGAGATGTCGAAGTCGGCCTTCAGCCGCACCCGCATGCCCATCGGCGGCAGATTCGCGTCCGTGGCGTCGCTGGCATAGTGCCGGGCGGGCGGGACGTAGGCGCGACGGGTTTCGGCGACGGTGAAGCGCAGCGCGTGCCTGATGGCGCCGGCCTGCACCTCGTCGTAGCGCACCAGACCGGGAAAGATCGGCAGGCCGGCAGCGTCCGCGCTGGTCCAGCCGGCGGGACGCAGCGCATTGGACTTCAGGTCGAACACGGCGCCGGAACCCGCCTTCCAGGAGGTGCTGCCGCTCACCCTCCGGGCGTTGAACAGCTCGTAGAGCTTCCAGTGGTCACGGTCGAGGACGATCACATGGCGGTCGCCCCTCGACTTCGATCCGCCCTCGATGGGCGCGGTCTTCGGGATCGGGTACTTCCCCTTGTCGCTCTCATCGGCGTAGGCGAACTTCACCTTCACCTTCTTCTGGGTGCCCTTCACCACGACGTACGGGATGCCGAACGGGCCGCCGTTCCAGTTGGCGCCGAAGTCAGGGTGCAGATTGCCGCCGATCGAGGCGATCAGGGCCGCTGAGTTCGGGTCGACCGGCGCTGTGTCGATCCTGGTGTTCCATGGATTGTCAGCCGGGAAGACCTGCCTGCCACCGAGGCTGGCGCCCTTGCCGAGACCAACCTTGAACAGGTTCGCGTCCAGCGGCTCGGCGATCGGGGAGACGACCGGGTCGGCCACCGGAGTTCTCGGCGGCACCGGGATCGCGCACGCGGAGAGGGCAAGGCAGGTGGACAGGAGGGCTGCGGTCAGCCGGGGTGCGGGCTTCACCGGGCGAGCGTATCCCGCCTAGACTCCCGGCGTGATCGGAACCTGGGTGCGGCTGGACCCGCTGACCACCGAGGACGCTTCGGGGCTGGCGGCGGCGGCCAACGACGGCCGGCTCTGGGAATCCGGAGTCACCGTGATCCCGCCACCGGAGGAGATGGCCGCTTTCGTACACCAGCGGCTGGCCGAGGTGGCCGCCGGTGACTGGGAGGCCTTCACCGTCCGCCGGTTGGCCGATGAGCGCATCGTCGGCATGACCAACTACCTGCACCTCGACCCGGTGAACCGGCGAAGGGAGATCGGCGGCACCTGGTACGCAGCTTCGGCGCAGCGCACGCCGTTGAACAGCGAGGCGAAGCTCCTGCTGCTCGACCATGCATTCGGACCGCTGGACTGTGTCGCCGTCGAGCTGCGCACCCACGCCCGCAACACGGCGTCGCGGGCGGCGATCGAGCGACTAGGGGCCAAACAGGACGGCATCCTGCGGCACCACATGTTCATGCCGGACGGATCCCTGCGGGACACCGTCGTCTACTCGATCCTCGCCGAGGAGTGGCCAGCGCTTCGGGACCGCCTGCTGCGCCGGCTGGCCGCAGGCTAACCCAACGCCCAGAATGGACGAATGACCACCGACGCCCTGTACGACCGGATCGGCGGGCACGAGACCTTCGTGAAGCTGGTCGCGGAGTTCTACCGCGGCGTGGCCGAGGACCCGCCCCTCCGCGCGCTGTACCCCGCCGAGGACCTCCGCCCGGCCGCCGACCGGCTGCTGCTGTTCCTTGAGCAGTACTGGGGCGGTCCGCACACCTACTCCGACACCAGGGGCCATCCGCGCCTGCGGATCCGGCACGCGCCCTTCGCTGTTACCTCCGACATGCGCGACCGATGGCTGACCCACATGAATGCTGCCCTCGACTCCCTCGACCTGCCGGAGCCGGAGCTCGCCGAGTTCCGCGAGTACGTGACCAGGGCCGCAGCCTTCATGATCAACAGCTTCGGCTGATCCCGCGTCCCCTCCCGACCCCCGGGTCTCGACAATCGGGTCAGGGGGTGGTGGCCGCGCTGGGGATCGTGGTGACCGTCACGGTTGCGGACGGGACGGCGGTGGCGGTCGGCTCCGTGACCGTCGGCGTCGGCGTCGGGGTGATCGACGGCTCCCCGGTGGCGGTGGCCGTGGCCGTGGCCGTCGGCGTCGGCGACGTCGCCGACGGAGTGGGCGTAGCGCTCGGCCTCGGGCTCGGCCGCACGACCTGGGCGATCGTGGTGCCGTCCTTGCCGTCCAGGGTGCGTCCCAGGCCGAGTTCGACGACGGTGATCGCGACCAGGGCCAACACGAACATGGCGGCAGCCGTGAGCCCCATCACCTTCCAGACCTTGCGGCGCCGGTCGTCGCGCCCTTCGGCCGGCTCGAGGTCCGCCTGGGGAGCTGCTTCGGCCACCACGGTCGGGTCCGGGTCGT
The DNA here is from genome assembly GCA_963848845.1 of uncultured Actinomycetota bacterium. Taxonomy (GTDB): domain Bacteria; phylum Actinomycetota; class Actinomycetes; order Propionibacteriales; family Propionibacteriaceae; genus Propionicimonas. Next base: position 521,616 of record CAWKFH010000003.1, on the reverse strand, counting down.
CCAGCCCGGGCAGCACCGGATTCGCATCGTCGAGGACACTCACCGCATCCGGGTCGTACCCGGGTCCGGAGCGCACCTGGTCGTAGCCGCGGGTGATGGCTGCGGTCACCTTGCGGTGCGTCCGGTCGAGTCCGGCGCTGTAAAGCGTTCCGGCGATACCGCCGACGATGCTGGCCACCGCAGCCCCGAGGATGGTGCCGGCGACCCCCAGCTGGGATCCGATGGTGGCTGCGGTTGCGGCGGCCAGCGCACCGCCGACGATCTGCGGTACCGAGAAGGCGACCTTGATCGGTTCCTTCTCTTCTTCCGCTGTCGGCTTCTGGTCCTGCGTCAAGTGCTCGTCTCCTGGTTGGCTCCGACCCCCAAAGGTAGCCGGTGCACCGGGAGGCCCAACAGTGACGTCGCCATGGTTCAGTCGTGGACGCCGACCTGGTCGGCGATCAGCCGGGCGATCGCGCGGGCGGCGTCCGGCTTGGCCACCCTTCGGCTCGCTGCCGCTGCCTTCGCCCTGGCCTCCGGGTCCTCCACCCAGCGTCGGACGGCCTCGACCACTTCCCGGGGACGCGGCGCCCAGACCCCGGCGCGCTCATTCACGACGTAGCTGACGTTGCCATCCTCCTGGCCGGGCAGCCTGGCGTAGAGCACCAGCGGCAGGCCGCTGATGAACGCCTCGCTGATCGAGCCCGGCCCGGCCTTGGTGACCAGCATGTCCGCCGCGGCCATGAACTGCGGCATGTTGGAGGTGAAGCCGTACAGGTGCACCGGCAGGTGCCAATCGACCTGTTCGAGTTCCTCGCGAAGTTCGGTGTTTCGTCCGCAGATGACGACAAGGGTCGCTGCGAGCCGGGCCTCGTTGATCGCCTTGGCCACCCGCTTCAGTGGCCCCATCCCGTCCCCGCCGCCGACCAGGAGGATCACCGGCAGGTCGGTGCGCCAGCCCTGCTGCTCCCGCCAGGCGTCCCGGTCGAGGAGCGGCTGGCTGAACCGGTCGGCCACCGGCAGGCCGATCACCCGCAGGTTGCCTTCCGGGATGCCGTAGTCGATGGCTTTCGCCTTGGCCTCCTCGGTGGCCACCACCACCAGGTCGGCGCGCCGGTCGAACCAGAACGCGTGCGTGGACACCAGGTCGGTGACCACGGTGATGTAGGGCCGGGGGGCCTTCCGCATAGCTCGCATCAGGGTGGTGTTCACCAACGGATGCACCGAGACGATCAGGTCGGCCGGGTTCTCCTTCACCAGCCGGTGCGCCGCGCGCCGCAGGTAGGGGTAGGCCAGCTCGCTGACCACCTTGGTCCGGCCCTTGCCGTCGGACACCTTGAAGGAGAAGCCCCAGGCCTGCGGCACCCGGGAGATCGGTGGATAGATCTCTGGGGCGAACTTGAGCGGCCGCGGGTAGTACTCGCGGAAGAAATCGACCTTGGTGGAGACGAAGCGGCCCGGGAACTCCAGGTCGAGCGCCTCGATCATCGCCTCGGTCGCCGACCGGTGACCACCGCCGGTGTCGGAGAACAGGAACAGGATGCGTCGCCTGGGCTCGGCTGGGCCCCCGGGCTCCGACTTGTCGTTCATCTGCACTCCGCGTCGCTCGCCGGCATTCGTTCGATCCGAGCATGGCACAGCGGCGGCGAATCCGCCCGCTGCGCCGGGGCCCTGTTCGGGTGCGGCTCAGTCGTCGGCGAGCCGCTGGAACAGGATGTGGTCGCGATAGCGGCCGGCAATGGCCAGGTAGCGAGGGGCGTAGCCGAATCGCCTGAAGCCGTTTCGCCGCAGTACGGCCTGCGACCGCCCGTTGTCCGGCACGGTGCCGGCCTCGACCCGGTGCAGCCCGAGGGCGCCGAAGGCGATCCCGACCAGTTCGGCCACCGCTGCCGTGGCCAGGCCGCGTCCGCCGGCGGCCTCGTCCAGCCAGTAACCCATGCTGGCCGACTGGAACGGGCCCCTAACGATGTTGTTCAGGTTGATCCGGCCCACCACGGCGCCGGCCCCATCAAGGATGACGTACGCCGCCATGGTCCCCCCAGCGCCGCGGAGCAGGGAGTCGGCGATGGCTTCCACCTGGCCCTCGAGGGTGAAGTAGCTGTCGGGCCGGACCGGCTCCCAGGGCTCAAGGAACCCGCGGTTGCGCTGCAACAGCTCGGCCAGGCGCTCGGCGTCCCCGACTTCCAGCGGCCGGACGTGGATGCTCATCCCGGCATCCTGCCACCTCTCCGCCATCGCCTCGCTACCTCAAGGCCGGGACGCTACTCGTAGACGCGTAGCGTCCCGACCGACACGTAGCGAGGCGGACCCGGACGTAGCGTCGGGGACCGGGGCGAACCGACGGCGCGGGGTCAGCCGAGGATCTCGTAGCGCTGCAGGCGCTTCCGGTCAGCCTTGGAGGCGGAGGCCTGCAGGGCGAGCAGTTCGGCGTAGATCCCGCTGGTGACGGCCAGTTCGGCCGGGGTCCCGATCTCCTCGATCAGCCCTTCGCGGAGGGTGATGATCCGGTCGACCGAACTGATCGTGGAGAGCCGGTGGGCGATGATCAGCGTCGTCCGCTCGGCCATCAATTCCTCAAGCCCTTCCTGGACCAGCCTCTCGGCCTTGGAGTCCAGCGAGCTCGTGGCCTCGTCCAGCACCAGGATGGGGGCGTTCTTGAGCATCGCCCTTGCCACGGCGATGCGCTGCTTCTGGCCACCGGACAGCTTGACGCCGCGCTCGCCGATCTCTGCGTCGTACCCGCCGGGCAGGGCGATGATGAACCCGTGCGCGTGGGAGCGCCGGGCTGCGGTCACGATCTCGGCCTCGCTGGCCGCGGGACGGCCGTAGGCGATGTTCTCCCGGATCGTGCCGGAGAAGAGCGCCGGGTCCTGGAACACCACCCCGACCTGTGCCCGCAACTCCGGCAGCGGAACGGTGTTCACGTCGCGGCCGTCCACCAGCAGCTTGCCGCTGGTGAGCGGGTACAGCCCCAGCAGCAGGCTGGTCAAGGTGGTCTTGCCTACCCCGCTCTCACCGACGAAGGCCACCCGCTCCCCGCGGCGCACATCGAAGCTGACGCCGCGCAGCACTTCGACATCCCCGCCGTAGCCGAACCGGGCATCATCGAAGACCACCACCGGTTCGCCCTGCGGGGTCTGCAGCGTGGGCGGCGGCGGCGAGTCGGCCGCGATCGCCACCGACTCCACCGGCTCGTCCATCACCAGGAAGTAGTCGCGGCAGCCGGTGATCGCCCGCTGCGAGGAATCGACAAGGAAGCTCATCGACTGCACGGGCTGCCGAGCCATGTTGACCAGCTGGATCAACAGCACCATCACGCCGAGCGTGAAGGCTCCCGAGATCGTTGCGGTGAAGATGATCGAGTAGATGCCGAAGAAGATCAGGTTGAGCCCGCCCCGCCGGACCACGTCCATCTTGTGCCAGTAGGCCGACTGCTCACGGGTGAGGCCGATGGTGGTGTCGTAGCGGCCACTGAAGTGGGCGAGTTCGCGCGGCTCGGCGACGAAGCTCTTCACCACCCGGATCTGCCCGACCACCTCGGCGAACCGGCCACCAGCGATGTCGAATTCGGTGTTCTTGGCGGTCTCCAGCCGTTGCCAGCGCCTCGAGGTCAGCGCGGTCAGCCAGGTGAACAGCGGGTACACCGCGAGCATCAGCAGCGCCAGCCACCACGAGTACCAGCCGATGATCACCAGGGCTGCCACCACGCTCAGCAGCATCGGCAGGAAGTTGTTGGCGAACATGTTCAGGAACCCGGTGGTCTCGGTGATCGAGCGCTGCAACCGAGAAATGATCGTGCCGGTCAGTTCCGAATCGAAATAGCGCTGCGGCAGGCGCAGCAGCTTCTCGAAGTAGTTCCGGGAAAGGATCGAGCGCAGCCGGATCGACATCACGTCGCCGAGATAGCCGCCGACGTTGCTGATGAGGGTGTTCGCCACGTCGGTGAGCAGCAGCAGGAAAGCCAGCCAGAGCACGCTGCGGATCCCGCCCCCGGAGCCGCTGAGGCCGGCCACCACCTCGTCGGTGGCCGCCTTGATGATGAACGGCACAGCCAGACCCGTCGCCGCGACCAGCAGGCCGGCGGCGACGATGGCAGCGTAGGCGGGCAGGAGTTCCCGGGCCACACCGAGGATGCGGATCAACGAGCGCATTGCCAGATGCTCTCACGCCAGGACGACTCGGCCCAGGCGCAACCTGGCCGGCAGCGGTTCAACTGCTGAAGCGAACCTTGGCTTTGGAGTTCGGCAGCTCGACGAAGGTCTGGCCCGGGGCCATCTTCAGCGGGGAGCCGTCGGCGAGGGTGAACTGGAATACCTCGTTCACCGCACCCTTGGTCCAGGTGCCGGTCACGTACTTGCCACCGTGGGCGTAGTAGAAGCTGCCCTTGGTGTTGATGATGTCGTGGATCGGCTCGTCATGCCCGCCGTAGTTCGGCTTGATCTTGCCGCTGGAGTAGATCTTTCCGAAGACGTGCTTGGCCCGGATCACCAGGACGTTGTCGCAGGTGACACGTTTCCCGCCGGAGAGCACGTGCGGGCCCCAGGGCATCGAGCGCAGGTAGCGCTTGGCCTTGGCGCTGTAGGTGTAGGTCATGTTGTAGGTGTTCCCCTGCATCCACGGGACGCTGACCTTGCTCGCCGGCTTGCCGGAGACCTTGGTGCTCACCTCATCGTCGCTGGCGGCCCAGGGGAAGTAGTGCTGCGGCGGCCCGTCGGCGAACTTCTTGGTCTGCTTGGCCAGCACCTTCGGGTGGCAGGCGACCGCCCGGTCGTAGTAGGTGATCCCGTTCAGGGTGCGGACCCGGCTGCCAAGGATCGAGTAGGAGCCGGTGCCCTTGGTGGCCATGTACGACTTCATCGGCATCAGGTAGTCGGAGAATTCCTTGGCGTAATCGAGCACCCACTTGAAGGCGCCGGTGTTGCCGATGATGGCGTGCATCGGGGCGAGCATCGGGATGTCGACCGGACGGATCGAACGCACCGGGTTGACGGTGTCGGCGAACTCGGAGTGGAACACCGGCACCAGCCGGGTGCTGGAATGGCCGACCGCTGCCGGGTACCCGTCCATCTGCACGTAGACGATGTCGGCCTTGTCCAGGCCGATCTGCGGGTGCTCGCCCTTGTTGTCGGGCACCTTAACGGCCACCGCGATGTGCTTGGCGTCCGCCGGGTCCTTCAACACCTTGCCGGTGAGTGGCCACCTCGGCGTGGTGTCAACCGTCGGGGTCGGCGTCGGTGTTGCCGCCGTGGTGCCGGGTGCGCTCTGGGTTGCCGGGGGCAGGGTCTGGGCCGGGGCGTCGGTCGAACACCCGACCAGAGTTGCGCCGGCGACGCCGAAGGCGCCGATGACGGCCGTGCGACGACTCACCGATTCCATTGAATCCTCCGTCTGCTGCTGCCCGCCCAAGGCGGGCGGGAGGCTGGTGCTCCCCGGACAATGGTAGGGCCGCGCCGGGCAAGGTCCTGACGACGCGAGTGTGGACGGACCCGGTTCTGCTGTTTCCAGGGCCACCAGCGGTCGGCAAGTAGCATCGCCGACATGAGCATGACCCCGTCCGCCGCTCAGGGGTGGCACCCGGGACCGGCCGGCCCGCCGGCTCCCCGCCTGGAACTCTCGAGGCTCTTCGCTGACGGCTTCGGGATCTTCAGGAGTGGTTTCGCACCCCTGCTCGGTCTCGGCGCCATTCCGGCCGCGATCGGGGCCGGAAGCACGCTGGCCCTGATCTGGCTGTACTCGGCCCCCTTCCTTACCAGTCTCGTCTCGCTCAATCCGGTGGGCCTCACCAGCGGCCCGCTCCTGGTGATCGCAGCCGTCGGCCTGGCCACGATGCTGGTGACCGCACAGTGCGGCGCGATGGTTGCTCAGGTCGCCAACCAGATCGCCGACGGTGCCCGGCCGCACCTGGCCGGGGCCTGGCGGGCGACCACGTCGATCGTGCCGAGACTGCTGTTGCCCTACCTGAGCCTCGCCGCCGGTGGCTGGTTGGCCGCAGCCCTTGGGGTGACCTGGTTGTTGAACGGGGTGCAGACGGCCGCGCGGAGCCGCGACGAGGCGGCACTTGGGGCGGTGATGTTGCTGCTGGGCACGGTGGTCCTTGCCGGTGTACTGCTCGTGATCGTCGGCGTCCTTGCGCGGGTGAAGCTCTTCCTGTTCCTTCCGGCTGCCAGCCTGGAAAGGCTGTCCGGCCTGGCCGCACTACGCCGCTCCGTGGAGCTGACCCGCGGCTGCTCCGGGGTCATCCTTGGTGCCGTCCTCGTGGTCGGGGCTGCCGAGACCGCGGGCGGAGGGCTTGCCGGCCGGGTGAGCGACTTGTTCCTGCGCGAGCCGATCACCCTGGACGGCATCGGCGGCCTGGAGACCATGGGGTCGGTGCTGATGCCGGGCCTCACGGCCGTGGTGCTGATCGGCGCGGCCTTCGCTTCGGTCACCGCGCCGTTCCTCACCGTCCTGTCGAGCGTTGTCCATCGCTTCCGGACCCGGCCGGCTCCCATCGCGCCGCAGCCCGAGGCGTGGGCTCCCCAGTGGCCGGGACAATCCCCACAGCCGCCCGATCCGGGCTACTGGACACCCCCTGGCCCCCGGCAGCCGCCAGGCTGGCGCGCGAACTAGCGGTTGACGCCGCTCATGTCTGCGTAGCGGTCGCCCACCGAGGGTGGCTTGCCTCATGACTGGTCTAGCAGCGGGTCAGCCGCGCGAGGACTGGCCACCGAGTGCTGCCGTCGTTTCGGCCAGCTGGGTCGCCCAGGGCGTCGGGACCAGCCCGAAATAGTCCTGGGTGGCCGAGGAGTCCAGCACGAACGGACGCTCGAACTGGTGCCTGGTCTCCCACAGCTCCCGCAACAGCGGGGAGAAAAGTCCGCCGACGCTGACCACCAGCCGCGGGAGACTCGAGACGGCTGGCTCCGGTAACCCGGCGGCCCGGGCGTAGTCGGTGGCTACGCCTCGGATGGTCATCGGCGCGACGGTGGGAACATGCCACGCCTGGCCCCAACCGCCGCCCTGCGCGAGCGCAGCGGCCAGGGCGCCGATGTCGGCAAGGAACGTCCACGAATGCAGGACGTCGACGCGACCCATCGGCATCCGCACCGCCTTCCCCGCCAGTGCCGGGGCGATCACGTAGGTGTTGGCCACGCTGGTACCCGGGGTGGCGCCCGGCCCGAGGTAGTCGGACGCGCGCAGTTCGGTCACCCGACAGCGGCCCGCCTCGTACGCGGCCAGCGCCTCGCGCCACATCCGGACCCGGATCTCGCCCTTGTGGCCATTGGGGTGCAAGGGTGTGCCCTCGGTCATCGGAGCAGCCACCTGGCCGTAGCCGTAGAGGTTCGACATGGTGACCAGGCCAGCGCCGGAGCGCTCGGCCACGGTCAACATGGCTGCGGCCATGACCGGCCACTCCTGCTCCCAGCGCCAGTAGCGGCTGGGGTTGGCCGCGTTGACGATGCCGTCGGCCCCGGTGGCGACAGTTGCCAGGGACGCGGTGTCGGTGATGTCGACAGCCCGGCCCTCGGCGCCTTCGGGGAGGTCCCTGGGGCCGGAACGGGAGACGACCACCACCTGTTGCCCTGCGGCGAGCAGGGCCCGGGCGGTCGCCCGACCGATGCCGCCGGCGCCGATTACCACGTACTTGCCCACTTGCGACTCCTTTGGATGGGTCCTCGGAGCGGGTCAGGCCTCGTAGTCGACGCAGACGCGAGCGGTCCGCAGCTTGCCGATCAAGCCGGCGACCGCGACGTGGTCGGGATGCCCGGCGTAGGCGGCCAGCGCTTCCGGCGACTCGAACTCCGAATACAGCACCAGGTCGTAGCTGTGCTCGTAGGGATCGGTGGGGATCACCGGCTCGAGGGTGATGATCCCGGGAACGACCTTCGCCAGGCGGGCGAGCCGGTCCCGGACGATTCGCAGGTTGGTGGCCTTGTCGGCACCCTCGGCCTCGTCGGCGAAGTTCCACATCACGATGTGCTTGATCACGGTCACACCCTACGTTCCGCTGCCCGGCGCCCGCGCTGAGGCGACGACCGGCGGTCCGCCCGGCCGCCCGGTGCGGACCAGGTCGAGCAGGTCATGCCAGGCCTCGATCTTGGTGCGCTCCCGCCCGAGGATTGCCCCACGGGCGATCTCGGCCTCGTCGATTCGGCGCCAGTCGGCCAGGTCGCTGGGCCGGACGCCGCGCTCGGCGAGCGTGGCGTCCAGGTCCACCAGTTGGCGCCGTGGCTGCGAGGTGAGGTCAGCGAGCAGGTGGGTGACGGTCTCGGCCGCGTCCTTCTTGTTGCTGCCGATGAGGCCGACCGGGCCGCGCTTGATCCAACCGACCGCGTATTCCCCGGGCCGGGCCGAGCCGTCCAGTTCGAGCACCCGGCCCTCGAGGTTATGGATCCGGCCTTCGTCGAAGGGGATGCCGGGAAGCGGCACCCCGCGATAGCCGATGGAGCGCAGCACGAGGTCGGCCGGGACCGTGACCGGCTCCCCGCCCGTGGCAGTCGGCGCGAACCGGACCGCCTGCACCCGTCCCGCACCTTCCAGCTCGACCGGCTTGTGCCAGAACAGCAGGTGAAGCCAGCGGGCGGGCGCTGCCGGTGAGGCCGCCACCGCGCCGGCGATCGCTGCCACATTGGCCCGGGCGTGCCGCTCGAGGACGGCCACGTCGATGGCACCGAGGTCGCAGCCGCCGAGGGTCACGCCGATGCCGGCCGTCTCCAGCAGTTCCCGCAATTCTGGGGTGGTGAAAGTGGCGTGCTCCGGTCCGCGCCGACCAACCAGCCAGACGTGCTCGATCTGTGCCGAGCGGAGTTCTGCGAGCACCCCGTCCGGCATGTCGGTGGCGCTCAGCTCAGCCGGATCCTTCAGCAGGATCCGCGCCACGTCGACCGCGACATTGCCGACGCCGATCACCACAGCGTCCCGCACCCCGGCAAGTGGCTGGGGCTCGGCGTCCGGGTGCCCGGAGTACCAGGCGACGAACTGCCGCGCCGACCGGCTCCCGGGAAGGTCCTCTCGCGGTATGCCGAGGCGGCGATCGTCGGCAGCACCAACCGCATAGACCACAGCGTCGTAGGCGGCGAGCAGTTCGGCAGCGGTGACGTCCCGACCGAACTCGACCAACCCAAGGAACCGGACCCGTTCGGACTCGAAGACCCGGGCCAGCGTGGTCGCAACGGCCTTGATGCTGGCATGGTCGGGAGCGACGCCGTACCGCAAGCAACCCGAACGGGGTCGGTAGCCGGTCGAAGATGTCCACCCGGACCTCCGGGTCGGCGATCAGCGCTGCCGCAGCGAACAATCCAGCCGGGCCCGCGCCCACGATGGCGATCCGCGGGGGTAAGGGACTCGGCATGACCCTCAAGGTACTTGCGTTGGAGCTAGTTCCGCACGAGCCAGACCGTGGTGACGATCGGCTGCCGCTGGCCGCCGACGTGGACGACGTCGTCGCCGTCGACGGTGAGCTGGCTGGCGAAGTTGCCCAGTGCCCGCCGGACGGTTGGCAGGTATTCCGGGAGGTCCAGCTTGGAGGCGCCCGGCACCGGTAGCAGCGGTTCGGACACCAGCTCGATCAGCGGCACCCCGCTGCCGGCTGCCGCGGCCATTGCGATGTGGTGACAGGCGACGTGGTCGGGGTGGCCGTAGCCACCATGCTTGTCGTAGGCCACCAGGGCGTCGGCAGCGTAGTGGGTCAGGTAGGCAGCGAGGTCAGCGGCCGCCACAGCCACCGGGACGGCGGTGAGGCTGTCGGGCCCGGCCTGGCCGCCCGGTCCGGCCAGGGTCTCGGCCGCATCGAGCCAGCGCATCCCCGAGTCGGTGTAACGCCGCGGCTGCTGACCGGCGGCCAGCGCGGGTGGCGTCCCGAGGAAGGCGTGGTCGGCCACGCCGAGTTCTGCGAGCGCTGCCGTGAGTTCTCCCAGCCGATGCTCGACCAGCGACGGCGTCCCGGCCAGTGCCGCCAGCGGCCCGGGCACCACTGCGCCCTGCTCACCGCGGGTAGCTGTCACCACGGCCACCCGGTAGCCCTTGGCCGCCAGCGATGCCAGCAAGGCCCCCGTGGCCAGGGTTTCGTCGTCGGGGTGGGCGTGCAGGAAGACGACCCGCGGGCCGGGGATCATCACAGCCCCAGGAGCCCTCGGTAGATAACTGACAGCCGCTGGGCGGCCATCCGCCACTCGAACCGCCGGGCGTGCACCCGGGCGACGATCCCCATCCGGTCCAGCAGCCCCGGCTCGGTCAGGAGCCGGGTGAGCGCCCGCCCCCAGTCCTCGGGCAGTCGGGAGTCCATCAGCTGCCCGGTCTCGCCGTGCGCCACGGCCTCCCGCAAGCCGCCGGCGGCAGCAGCGATCACCGGCGTCCCGCTGGCCTCCGCCTCCAGTGCCACCAGGCCGAACGTCTCCGAGTGGGACGGCACCAGCATCACCCTGGCCCCGCGCATCAGCCGGGCCAGCTCCTGGCGGGGCTGCGGGCCAACGAAGGTGACCTGGTCTTCAAGGCCGGAGGCGACCACCAGCGCGCGCAGTTCGTTCTCGTAGTGGTTGAAGTCGGCCGACGCATCGCCGGCGACCACCAGGTGCGGTCGGATCGCCGGGTCGAGCTCGGCGAGCGCACGGATCGCAAGGTCGGGGCCCTTCAGCGGCTGCAGCCGGGCAGCGAACAGCACGTAGCCAAGTGGCCAGGCCTCCGGTCCGAGCGCTGGCCACGACCAGCGCGGCTCCCCCGGCCGCAGTGGTCGGAACAGTTCCTGGTCGACGCCGGGCGAGACGATGGTGACCCGTTCGGCCGGCGCCCCGCAGCGCTCGATCACGGTACGGGCCTCGGCCGCAGAGATGGCCACCACCGACTGCGACTCCCTGGCCACCAGCGCCTCGCCGGGCACCCGCCGCGGGGACTCCGGCGGCTCGCCGGCCGAGAGTGGCGAGCCGACTGGTGCCGCCACCGAGTGGTAGCTCTGCACGTGCGGGACGCCCCACCGGGCGGCCACCGGCAGCGCAGCCACGCCGGACATCCAATGGTGGGAGTGGATCACGTCTGGAGGCTGCAGCCGTGCCAGCCCGGCGCTGAACTCCTCGATGTGGTCGTCGATGAGGCTCTTGGCCAGCGGGGTGGACGGGCCGGCGTCCAGATGGCGCAGGAGCACCCCGGGCAGCAATTCGACCGCATCCGGGTCTTCCGGGTGCGAACGGCGCGTCACCAGTTCGACCCGGTGCCCGATGGCTGCGAGCGCCTCGGCCTGCGAGCGCTCGACGACGTTCATCCCGCCGGCATCACCCGAGCCCGGCATGGTTGCGGGTGAGGTGTGCATGGAGACGAATCTGATTTTGAGGGGCAGCGGCACGCGGTGAGCATAGTTGCCAGTCCCATCCGGGAGGCGGCTGTGGGCACGGAACCGGCCGATGAACGTGGGAGGATGCGCCGGTGAGCACCCCCACCGCCAGCGCAGCGCACCGGCGGCCCGCCGGCGGGCACTGGCTGTTCCTGGTCATCCTGGCCGGGTTGGGGATGGTCGGACCGTTCTCGATCGACACGATGTTCCCGGCCTTCACCCAGATGGGCGCTGAGTGGGGCGCATCCGACCTGGCCCTGCAACAGATCGTCAGCGTCTACCTGCTGGCCTTCGCTGCGATGAGCCTCCTGCACGGCCCGCTGTCGGACGCCCTCGGCCGCAAGCCGGTGGTGATCGGGGGCACCATCCTGTACGTGGCGGCTTCGATCGGTTGTGCGCTGGCCCCGAGCCTTGAGGTGCTGCTGGCCTTCCGGGCGCTGCAGGGTGTCAGTGCGGGCGCCGGCGCGATCATCAGCCGGGCCATGGTGCGGGACGTCTTCTCCGATGACCAGGCGCAGCGCACGATGAGCCACATCGCGATGATCTTCGGCCTTGCCCCGGCGGTGGGCCCGATCATCGGCGGCTGGGTGCTTGCGGCCGGCAGCTGGCGCGGCATCTTCTGGTTCCTGACCGCGTTCGGCCTCGTCCTGCTCGCGCTGGTGGTTTTCGTGATGCCGGAGACCCACCCCGCGGAGCGTCGCTCGAGGTTCCACGTCCGCACCCTCGCCGCCGGGCTCATCGACGTCTGGCGCAACCGCGACGGCCGCCGCCTCGCGTTCGCCGGCATGTTCAACTTCGCCGGCATGTTCCTGTACATCTCGGCCGCCCAGCTGTTCATTGTGAAGCTGCTGGGTCTTGGTGCCCAGGATTTCTGGATCCTGTTCGTGCCGCTGATCTCCGGCATGGTCATTGGATCCTGGGTGAGCGGACGCCTGGCCGGCCGGATGACCGGGCGCAGGCTGGCCAGCCTCGGCTACCTGATCAGTGTTGGCGCTGGGGCGGTCAACCTGGCGCTCACCCTGATCCCGGCCACCCGGGGCCTGCCGTGGGCGGTGCTGCCGCTGCCGTTCTACTCCTTCGGGATCGCGCTAGCCTTCCCGATCCTCACGCTGGCAATGCTCGACCTCTTCCCGACCGCCCGGGGCTCGGCGTCCTCGGTGCAGTCGTTCGTCTCACTGGTGGCCAATGCCGCCATCGCCGGCATCCTCGCGCCAGCGGTCGCGTTCTCGCTGCCGAGCCTTGCGGGCACAGCCCTTGCGCTGACCCTGTTCGCCTGGGCGTTGTGGCACCGGCACCTGCGGGTCACCCGTCGCGAGCCGATCGGCTCGCCGGACGCAGCCGCCTACGAGCCGACCGACGAGATGTGACCGCCAACCGAGAGGATCCACAGCTTCCGGCGCCCGTTGATAGCGTTACCACCGTGATCAGCGTTGATGCTCCCGTCCGCCTCGAAGGCGAGTCCGTCCGGCTCGAGATCCTGCCCCTCGGTGCCACCCTCCATCGCTTCGACGTCCTCCTTCCAGACGGCAGCTGGCGAAACATCCTGCTCGGCCATCCCACGCCGGACGCCTATCCCACCGGGAGCGGGTACCTGGGGGCCACCGTCGGCCGCTTCGCGAACCGGATCGCCGGTGGCCGGTTCAGCCTCGACGGCTTCGAATACCGCCTGGACGTCAACGAGGCACCCAACCAGCTCCACGGTGGCACCGGCGGCTTCCACTCCTACGTCTGGGACGTGGCCGGAGCCGGATCCGACTGGGTGGATTTCGCTCTGACCAGTCCGGACGGCGACCAGGGCTTCCCTGGCACGATGCTGGTCTCGGCTCGGTTCGAACTGGTCCCGGGCGGCGCCCAGGTGACCTACCGCGCCACCAGCGACGCCCCGACCGTGGTCAACCTGACCACTCACCCCTACTTCAACCTGGACGGGGAGGGCTCGGGCAACACGGACGCCCACATGCTGCAGATTCCCGCCGGGCGGTACACGCCGAACCGGGAAGACGGCATCCCGACCGGGGAGATCCGCGACGTCACCGGTACAGCCGCCGACTTCCGGTCCGGCCGGCTGCTGGGCACCGCCAGGGGTCAGGCGCTGGTGGAGGGGATCACCCGCAACGGCGGCTACGACCACAACTTCGTGGTCGACGGCGAGGGACTGCGCGAGCACTGCCGGTTCACCGGCGCCACCGGGCTGACCCTCACCCTGCGCAGCGACGCTCCCGCCCTGCAGGTCTACACCGGTGAGCACTTCGACGGCACCGGGACCGGGACCTCGGGTGCCCGCTATGTCCGCAGGGCAGGGGTAGCGCTGGAGCCCCAGGGCTACCCGGACGCCCCGAACCATCCCAACTTCCCCAGCACCGTGCTGCGTCCCGGCGAGGAGTACGTCGCGACCACCCAGTGGCTGGTCGGCTGACCAGGATGGAGCGAGGATAGGACTCCCCGACGCTTCCCCGGCTTCGCTACACGAAGCTGGGTCGTGAGCGGGGCTGGAACTCGGTCGAGGGGGTTGGTCGTCCGTTTGTTCCCCGGCGTCACGCGACACGCCGACGACACGCCGGACACCCGGAAACTGGTCGGATTCGTTGACTGGAACCCCTTGCGGGCCGGTCTCCGGTAGGACTAGAAATCTCTCTACCGGGCCACTTCGGTGGACCGGTGATCGGAAGCAGGAAGTCAGTTTGCTGGCGGGTTCGCCTGCCGGGACGCCCGGTGATGCGGGGGTTGGGCTGGCTGGTGGTTTCCGGTGCGACGAGGGCATCACACCAAGTCAATAGAAGGCCCCGGAGACTCATACTCGCCGGGGCCTTCGCCTATCCCCGGAACGGGATACTGGCAGCGTGACTGAATCGAACCTGCGCTCGGTGAGCCTCAGCCGCACCGGACCGAGGACCTTCGCGGCCGTGAACAGCCGCGGTGGCCGGCTCGTTCTTGGCGAAGGCGAAACCAGCGACTTCACAGCAGTCGAACTGCTGCTGCTCGCGGTTGCCGGCTGCAGCGCCGTGGACGTGGACTACCTGACCAGCCGCCGAGCCGAGCCGGAGACCTTCGAGGTAGCGGCGAGCGCACCCAAGCTGCGCGATGAGGCGGGCAACCACCTTGGCCAGCTGGAACTGGACTTCCGGATCACCTTTCCGGAAGGGCCGGACGGGGACCGGGCGCGGGGCATCCTCGCCCGGGCGCTCGCGCAGTCCCGGGACCGCTTGTGCACGGTCTCAAGGACGGTGCAACTGGCGACGCCGGTCGCCTACAGCCTGGACAACCGGCCAATCGACTGATCCCCTGCCGTACCCAAAGGCGAAGGCCCCGGCGAGTATGAGTCTCCGGGGCCTTCTATTGACTTGGTGTGATGCCCTCGTCGCACCGGAAACCACCAGCCAGCCCAACCCCCGCATCACCGGGCGTCCCGGCAGGCGAACCCGCCAGCAAACTGACTTCCTGCTTCCGATCACCGGTCCACCGAAGTGGCCCGGTAGAGAGATTTCTAGTCCTACCCGAGACCGGCCCGCAAGAGGTTCACTCGCACGATCTCCACCATTTTCGGGCCGGTCGGCGTGTCGTCGGCGTGTCGCGTGACGCCCGGGAACAAACGGACGAAACGGCCTCCGCAGGACCCGGTAAACCGCTGATCGGCCCCACCGCACGCCCGCTGATCGGCCCCACCGCACCCGCTGATCGAGCCTGTCGGGATCACCGGTTGTGGCTAGGCGTTCTGCTGCAGGTCACGAGCGCGCTCCAGTGCGCTCAGCATCGCCAGGGAGCCGCGCCGCAGCAGATCCAGTTCCTCAACCGACAGCAGCTGGATCGCCACGCCAAGCGCGCGGCCGAACATCGACTGCATCTGCCGGATGACGTCCAGGCCCACCTCCGTCGGATGCAGCCGTCGCACCCGGCGGTCGTCGGGATCGTCGGTTCGGGTGATCAGGCCCTTCTCAACCAGCCGGTCGATCAGGCCGCTCGCAGTCGGGGCACTCACTCCCAGCCGGTCGCCGATCTCGTGGCCGGAGATACCGGGGTCCTTCGCGATGTGTCCCAGCACCCGTACCTGCTGCATGGTGAGGTCTGGTGGCACCGGCATCGGACCCACCAGGCCGACCGCCTGGTCATGGACCTTCGAGTTGATCTCGAAGAGCTCCTGCACCAGCGCCGCCCGCTCCGGGTCGAGTTCCAATGACTGGATCGGATGCACCGGGAATCGCTTTCCTTGGGGTAAATGGTTAGAGCTATGCTAACCGATGTGGCCTGTGAGCGGCCACGTGCGGCGGCCTCCGGGCGGAAAAAGGGGAATCCAGTGGTTCGACTCACCAAGATCAGCTTGGCGCACCGGACAGTGATCCTGCTGCTGACCCTGCTCACGATCGGGCTCGGCGTCTACGCAGCCGGCGCCCTGAAGCAGGAGCTCATCCCCTCGATCGACCTCCCCCGCGGCAGCGTCCTCACGGTGTACCCGGGAGCCGCGCCGGACGTCATCGAGGCGCAGGTCTCCAAGCCGATCGAGACGGCCGTGAAGGGTGTCGTCGGCGTCACCTCTGTCACGTCGAAGAGCTCCAGCGGCGTCTCCCAGGTGACCGCTCAGTGGGACTACGGGCTGGCCGCCGACGACATGGCGAACAAGATCCGCAGCGCCATCTCCTCGATCTCCTCCACGCTCCCGCCCAGCGTCGACCCGAACGTGATCACCGGTGGCACCGACGACATCCCCGTCGTGGTGCTGGCCATTTCGTCCAGCGACAACCTGACCGACCTCTCCAACAAGGTCACCGAAGTGGTCGCGCCCGCCCTCAAGTCGACCCCCGGAGTCAGGGACGCCGCGGTCAGCGGGGAGCAGATGCGCGAGATCGTCATCACCTACAAGCAGTCGCAGATCCAGAAGTACGGCGTCGATCCGACCCTGATCGGCGCGCTCTTCGCGGCCAACTCGACTGCGATCCCCTCCGGGACCATGCGCACCGACAGCGCCAACTACGACGTGCAGACCGGCACCACCTTCGCCACTGCAGAGGACATCTCGAACCTGATGCTGCAGGGCACCGACGGCCCGGTGATGCTCAGCGACGTGGCCAGAGTGAAGGAACAGCCGGTCGAGACCACCAGCATCTCGCGCGTGAACGGCGAGACCGCCCTGGCGATCACGGTCACCAAGAACTCGGAGGCGAACACCGTCAGCGTCTCCCACGCCATCGACGCCCAACTGGACGGCCTGGCCAAGCAGCTCGGAAACGGCGCCGAGTTCGCCGTCGTGTTCGACCAGGCCCCCTACATCGAGGACTCGATCCGCGACCTCAGCGTCGAGGGTGCCATCGGCCTCGCCATGGCGATCCTCGTGATCCTGGTCTTCCTCGGTTCCGTGCGGCCCACCCTGATCACTGCCATCTCGATCCCGTTGTCGCTGCTGATCGCCCTGATCGGCCTCTGGGTGGGTGGGTACACCCTGAACATCCTCACCCTCGGCGCGCTCACCGTCGCCATCGGACGCGTGGTCGACGACTCGATCGTCGTGATCGAGAACATCAAGCGACACCAGGGCTACGGCGAGTTCGGCCGGAAGTCGATCATGAACGCCGTCCGCGAGGTCGCCGGGGCCGTCACCAGCTCCACCCTCACCACCGTGGCGGTGTTCCTGCCGATCGGCCTGGTCGGGGGGCAGGCGGGAGCGATCTTCCGTCCCTTCGCCGTCGCCGTCACCGTTGCACTGCTCGCCTCGCTGTTCGTCTCCCTCACCGTCGTACCGATCTTCGCGTCCTGGTTCATGAAGCCGACCGTGAAGCAGGAGGCTGCGATCGCCGCCCGACTGGGGTTGCCCGAGAAGGACACCGTCGTCCAGAAGGCCTACCTGCCGGTGCTCAGCTGGGCCCTTGCCCACCGCTGGATCACGCTGTTGATCGCCCTCGGGCTGTTTGCGGGCACGCTGGCCCTTGCTCCCCAGCTGAAGACCGACTTCATCGGCCAGATGGGCAACGAGAGCCTCACCATCACCCAGAAGCTCCCCTCGGGCACCGGACTGGCACAGACCGACGCCGCCGCCCGCCAGCTCGAGGGTGTCCTTGGCGCCGACCCAGCCGTGGAGTCCTACACCACCAGCATCGGCGGCACCACCTCCGTCTTCATGGGGAGTCAGGCCGACACCAACCAGGCGCTGTACACCGTCCCGCTGAAGCCCGGGGCCGATGCCAGCGAGGCTGCCGCCCGGCTGCGGAGGTCCATCGCCGACCTCGGGCAGGAGGTCGGCACCATCGAGGTTTCGATCGGCAGCGGCACCGGGTCCACTGGGGTCGTGCTCTACGTGGAGAGCTCGAACGAAGAGCTGCTCAAGTCGTCCAGCGACAAGGTGCTGGCGATGATGAAGACAGTCCCCGACCTCACCAATGTGGTCAGCGACCTCAGCGACGCGCGGGAACAGCTCGCCGTCGACGTGGACGAGCAGAAGGCCGCGGACAAGGGCATGACCCAGGTCTCGATCGGCCAGGCTGTGGCCCGCGCGGTGCGCGGCCAGCAGATCGGCACGCTGGCGCAGGCCGACACCACCTTGAGCGTCTACCTGCGCTCGCAGACGCCGGTCAAGAGCCTTGCCGAGCTGCGTGAGATCAAGCTGCCGGTGACCCAGGCGATGAACGGCGACGCCAAGTCCGACGCCGCGGACAAGGTGACCGCGCGCTCCGACAAGCTGCAGGCCGACGCCAAGAAGTCGGCGACGGACGCCTACAACGACCAGGTGAGCGCGCTGAAGAAGAGCAAGGCGAGCGCGCAGAAGGCCGTCAAGACCCTGACCAGCCAGATCAACAAGGCCAAGCGGCAGCTCTCGAGCCTGCAGAGGCAGCTCGCCGCCATCCCGGCGAAGTGCCAGACCGATCCCACCGACCCGGACTGCTTCCCGGTGCCGGGCGGCGTCTTCAAGCTCTCCCAGCAGATCTCGGCTGTCGCATCGCAGATCGGCTCGCTCAGCGGGGCACTCGCCCAGACCAAGGCCGGCATCACCGCTGCCGACAAGCAGCTCGACGGTGTGCGCGAGGGTCGCACCGCGTCGCTGGAAGCGCAGGAGAAGCAGCAGTCGATCGCCGATGCGGGCAAGGCCGCGGGTGAGGCCACGGCCGACCCGATCAGGCTGAAGGCAGTCGCCGACGTCCAGGTGGTTGCGGCTCCGGCAAGCGTCACCCGCGTCGACGGCACGAGGGCTGCCACCATCTCCGCCAGTTCGGAATCCTCCGACCTCGGTGCCACAACGGCCCAGATCACCGCCGGTATCGCCGCACTCGAACTGCCCGACGGGGTCACCGTCCGCGTCGGCGGCGTGTCCCAGCAGCAGTCCGAGTCGTTCTCCCAGCTCGGTCTCGCGATGCTGGTTGCGATCTTCGTGGTCTACCTGATCATGGTCGCAACGTTCGGTTCCTTGCTCCAGCCGCTGATCCTGCTGGTGTCGATCCCGTTCGCAGCGACCGGCGCCCTCGGGCTCTCGCTGATCACCGACACCCCTCTCGGCGTGCCGTCGATGATCGGCTTGCTGATGCTGATCGGCATCGTGGTGACCAACGCGATCGTGCTCATCGACCTGATCAACCAGAAACGCAAGGCCGGCGCCAGCGTGGAGGAGTCGATCCGTCAGGGCGCCCGCCTGCGGGTCCGGCCGATCGTGATGACGGCGCTGGCCACCGTGTTCGCCCTGATCCCCATGGGTCTGGGCCTGACCGGCGGCGGGGGCTTCATCTCCAAGCCGCTGGCGGTCGTCGTGATCGGTGGCCTGATCTCCTCGACCCTGCTGACGCTGATCCTCGTGCCGGTGCTCTACGACGTCCTGGAGACCTGGCGCGAGAAGCGCGAGCTCCGGAAGTCCGAGCGGACCCCCGCCCCCGCCCCCGAAGCCTGAGCGTGCACCCTTTCTGACCGAACATGGTTCAGAAAGGTGCACGGCAACGGGAGCAGGGATGTGGGCGACCGGGCCAGCCTCTGCTTTGGAGTGCTCGTGCGACTTTGGCGGCAACCTGGCAGGGGGCGCCGACCACCTGGCGCCAGCCGAGCCGAAGGGTGATCGCGCCGACGAGCTGGTGGTCGTTGTCACGGTCCATGTCGTCGAGCGCCGTCTGGCCACGGTGGAAGGCCCGCCCATCGAGCTCGACGATGACGCCGTACTCGGCATACCAGACGTCGCCCTGGTAGCTGCTGAGAGGGCTCTGCTGACGGTGCGCTGCTGGCAACCCGTGAGCACGCTCGACTCCGCGGGCGTAACGCACCTCAAGTGGACTGCGCGAGCCGGCTGCCACTTCCTCCAGGAGGTCCGTGAGCAGCGCCCGATTCGGGTGCCGCACAGTTGCCGCTAGCACGCCACGGATCTCCGCGGGGCGCACGCGCTTGCGGCCAACGGCCTCGGCGACGACAGCAACAATGCCGTCGGAATCCAGCTCCGCAGCCAGGTCCACCACGGTCTGGGCGAGCCTCGTCCGGGGTGGCTCACCGCTTCCTGCACGGGACGAGCGGACCAGCCTCCAGCGCGGATCTCGAGGCCGCCAGCGAGGCGTGTGCACGAGCACTTGATCTGGTTTCTCACGCACGAGGCCCTGGAGATATGCGGCGGCCTCGCCACCGATGACGGCCTTCGGACCGCCGATCAGGACGCCGGCCCAGGCCTGCTGCGTCCACCCGCCCTCACCGGTGGCGTAGACACCATGACAGATCCGCTCGAGCCGGCCGTCCCGGAGTAGTCGCTGGATCACCCGATCGCTGACCCCATGACCGAGGAGTTGCTCACGGGAGAGGGTTCTGGCCTGCCGGTCGGCGAGGGAAAGCAGGTCGGGCGGCACTACCGTTCGCGGGATCACAGCGATCACCTTCGGTATCCCGGTCCGATGCGCGTCACCCAGTCGCTGGCCTGTGGACAACGTGCACCGTTGTGGACCAAACACGGTCCACAACGGTGTAGGCAGGCTGTCGGCGGGGCGTGGCACAGTTGAGCCACCATGGCGGGGGACGTGCTTGACCGGTTCTCTTTGGCCACCAGCGAGTGGTTCCGGAGCAACTTCGCCGCGCCCACGACAGCCCAGACCGGAGCCTGGGAGGCGATCTCCAGCGGACGGCACACCCTTGTCGTTGCCCCGACCGGTTCCGGCAAGACGCTGTCGGCCTTCCTCTGGGCACTTGACCGGCTGGCCACCGAGCCCCCGGTCGAAGAAGTTGCCCGCTGCCGGGTGCTCTACATCTCCCCGCTGAAGGCGCTCGCTGTCGACGTCGAGCGCAACCTGCGCAGCCCGCTGGTCGGCATCGGGCATGCCGCGGCACGGTTGGGGCTACCGCGGCCGGAGATCAAGGTTGCGGTCCGGTCCGGTGACACCCCGGCCGAGGAGCGCCGGGCCTTCGTCCGGCACCCGGCCGACATCCTGATCACCACCCCGGAGTCGCTGTTCCTGCTGCTCACCTCGGCCGCGCGCGAGGCGCTTCGTGGGATCGAGACCGTGATCGTGGACGAGGTGCACGCCGTCGCCGGCACCAAGCGGGGAGCCCACCTGGCGCTCAGCCTGGAGCGGCTGGACGCGCTGCTGCCCAAGCCGGCGCAGCGCATCGGGCTGTCGGCCACCGTCCGCCCCGTCGAAGAGGTCGTGCGCTTCCTCGCCGGCGGCCGGGACGTGAGCCTGGTCAACCCGCCCAGCGAGAAGCGGTGGGATCTGGAAGTTGTGGTGCCGGTGCCCGACCTGGCCGCCATCGGTGAGACCACCGGCGACCTGTCCGGGTCGGCTGCCGGCGATCCGGAACGCACCTCGATCTGGCCACATGTGGAGGAACGGATCGTCGACCAGATCGCTGGGCACACCTCGACGCTGGTCTTCGTCAACTCCCGGCGGCTGGCCGAAAGGCTCACCGCGAGGCTCAACGAGATCTGGCTGGACCGGCTCGAGTCCACGGTTCCCGGGCCGGAAGTTGGCCGGGCCGAGAAGCCCGGCCAGCGGGAGGCGGTCCGCGCGCCGGCCCAGGTGATGGCGCAGTCGGCGATCAGCAAGGGCGTCCCGCCGGTGCTGGCCCGGGCCCACCACGGTTCGGTCAGCCGGGAGCAGCGCCAGCAGACCGAAGAGGACCTGAAGGCCGGACGCCTTCCGGCTGTGGTGGCCACCTCCTCCCTCGAACTTGGCATCGACATGGGAGCTGTCGACCTGGTCATCCAGGTGGAGTCGCCGCCGTCGGTCGCGTCCGGCCTGCAGCGAGTTGGGCGGGCCGGCCACCAGGTGGGCGCTGTGTCCCGTGGGGTCCTTTTCCCCAAGTTCAGGGGCGACCTGGTGCAGACCGCGGTGATCGTCGAGCGGATGCGGTCCGGCGCGATCGAAGCGCTGCACATCCCGGCCAACCCGCTGGATGTGCTCGCCCAGCAGATCGTCGCGATGGTGGCCCTTGACGAGTGGCCGGTCGCGGACCTCGAGGCGCTGGTCCGACGGGCCGCGCCGTTCGCAGCGCTCACCCGCCCGGTGCTGGAGTCGGTGCTGGACATGCTCAGCGGTCGCTATCCGTCGGACGAGTTCGCCGAGCTGCGCCCGCGCCTGGTCTGGGACCGGGTGGCCGACACCCTGACCGGACGTCGCGGAGCGCAGCGACTCGCGGTCACCTCCGGCGGCACCATCCCCGACCGCGGCCTCTACGGCGTCTTCCTTGCCGGGTCCGAAGGCGCCGGCCGCAGGGTCGGCGAGCTGGACGAGGAGATGGTCTACGAGTCCCGCGTCGGGGACGTGTTCACCCTGGGCACCTCAACGTGGCGGATCGAGGACATCACCCACGACCGCGTGCTGGTCACCCCGGCCCCTGGGGTGCCTGCCCGGCTGCCGTTCTGGAAGGGCGACACCCTCGGCCGGCCGGCCGAACTCGGCCGGGCGGTCGGCGCCTTCGTACGGGAGGTCTCGGGCCTGACACCTGCGAAGGCGCTGGACCGGGTCCGCACCTCCGGCCTGGATGAGTGGGCGGCCGACAACCTGCTCGGCTACCTGACCGAGCAGCAGGCTGCGATCCGGACCCTCCCGCACGACCGGCAGCTCGTCGTGGAGCGGTTCCGCGACGAGATCGGCGACTGGCGGGTGGTGGTGCATTCGCCGTTCGGCGCCCAGGTGCACGCGCCGTGGTCGCTGCTGGTCGCGGCCCGGTTGCAGGAGCGCTACGGGGTGGACGTGCAGGCGATGCATGCCGACGACGGCCTGGTCTTCCGGCTGCCGGACACCGAGTGGGGGGCGGTCGAGCCGCCGGACGGTGCCGCTGCGAGGTCGTCCAGGGAACAGCTGGATGAGCTGCTGGAGCTGATCTTCCCCGATCCCGAAGATGTCGCCGCCGGGGTCACCGAGCGGATCGGCGGATCGGCCCTGTTCGCGTCCCGGTTCCGGGAGTGCGCGGGACGGGCGCTGTTGCTGCCCCGGCGGCGTCCCGACCAGCGGCAGGCGTTGTGGCAGCAGCGCCAGCGGGCCGCCCAACTGCTGGAGGTGGCCAGCCAGTTCCCGACCTTCCCGATCGTGCTGGAAGCGGTCCGGGAGTGCATCAACGACGTCTTCGACGTTCCTGGCCTTGTGGAACTGCTCAAGGACGTCCGCAGCCGCCGTGTGGCCACGGTGGCGGTAGAGACCCTGACGCCGTCACCGTTCGCTTCCTCACTGATGTTCGGCTACGTCGCCCAGTTCCTCTACGAGGGCGACTCGCCGCTGGCCGAGCGACGGGCGGCTGCGCTCTCCCTCGACCCGTCGCTGCTGGCCGAACTGCTCGGTACCACCGAGGGCCTCTCGCTCGCCGAACTGCTCGACCCCGATGCCCTCACCCGCACCGAGCTGGAACTGCAGCACCTGGACGAACCCCGCAAGGCGCGGGACGCCGACGAGCTCACCGACGTGCTGCGCGGGATCGGGCCGCTGTCGAGTGCCGAACTCCACCGCCGCAGCCAGGCTCCGCCAGAGGTCGTCGACGCCTGGCTGGCCGAACTGGTCGGTGCGCGGCGGGTGATCGAGATCACCCGCGGGGGCTCCCGCTGGGCTGTGGCCGAGGACGCCGGCCGCCTCCGGGACGCCCTGGGCGTGTCGCTGCCGATGGGCCTGCCGGTTGCCCTGCTGGCTCCCGTCACGGATCCGCTTGGTGAGCTCCTGGCCCGCTTCGCCCGTAGTCACGCGGTCTTCACGGCTACAGAGGCGGCCAACTGGCTTGGCGTCGGCCCCGCGGTGACCCGCGACGTGCTCCGCCGGCTGGTGGCCTCTGGACGACTTGTGACCGGCGACCTGCGGCCGCCAGGCTGGACTCCCCCAAGCATCGCCGGACCAGCACTCCGTGACCCGCCATCCGCAGCCGGCTCGGAGCCGAGTTCCCGAGAGACCGGGAGCGACCAGTTCTGTGACGCGCGGGTGCTGCGGCTGCTCCGCCGCCGCTCACTTGCCTCACTTCGGGAGGCGGTCGAGCCGGTCTCTGCCAACGACTTCGCCCGGTTCCTGCCGTCCTGGCAGGGCATCGGAGAGCTGCGGGGCACTGACGGGGTGCTCCGCGCGGCCGAGCAACTTGCCGGCGTCCCGGTGCCGGCGAGCGCCCTGGAATCGCTGATCCTGCCCGCCCGGGTGCGCGACTACCGGCCCGGCATGCTGGACGAGCTCACCACCGCAGGCGAGCTGCTGTGGCAGGGGCACGGCTCGTTGGCCGGCACGGACGGCTGGGTGTCCCTGAATCCGGTGGACCTCGCGCCGCTGACGCTTGCCGAACCCGAGCCGGTCACCGACGACCTGGCCGCCCGCGTCCTCGAACTGGTCGGTGGCGGCGGTTACTTCTTCCGGGCACTGGCCGACCAGCTCCGCGTTGACGACGGTGCCCTCAGTCACGCCCTTTGGGAGCTGGTCTGGGCCGGTCGTCTTGGCAACGACACCGTCGCCCCGCTGCGGGTGCTGATCCAGGGCCGCCCGGCTCACCGCAGCCGTCCGGTGGCGCCCGCCAGGGGCCGTTACGGCCGGGCCCTGCCCCGGCCAGCACTGCCCAGGCGCGGTGGCCCGCCGGAAACGGTCGGGCGCTGGTTCGCCCTCCCGGCCGCCGAGACGGAGGCGACCGCACGCGCCGTGGCCCGGGCTGAACTCCTCCTCGACCGGTATGGCGTCGTGACCAGGGGCAGCGTTGGCGCCGAGGAGGTGCCCGGCGGTTTCGCCGGCGTCTACCGGGTGCTGGCTGCCGCCGAGGATTCCGGTCGGGTCCGGCGCGGCTACTTCGTCGAAGGGCTGGGCGCGGCGCAGTTCGGCGGCGTCGGCGCTGTGGACCGGCTACGGTCGCTGGCCCGCCCACTGGAAGGACCCGTTGACGGCCCCGCTCTGGTGCTGGCGGCCACCGACCCGGCCAACCCCTACGGTGCCGCACTGCCCTGGCCGACGCGGCCGGAGCCTGCCAACGGCCACCTGCCCGGGCGGAAGGCTGGGGCGCTGGTGGTACTGGTGGACGGCCGACTGGTGCTCTACGTCGAGCGCGGCGGCCGGACCCTGCTTTCCTGGTCGGATGATCCCGGGTTGCTGGAACCGGCAGCGACCGCCCTCGCCGGGGCCGTCCACGTGCTCGGCAAGCTCACCGTTCAACGGGTGGACGGGGAGTCGGTGATCGGCTCCAGCCAACCACTCGCCCAGGCGCTGGCCGCGGCAGGCTTCGGGCTCACCCCGCGCGGGCTCAGGCTGCGGCGGTAGTCGTGCCAGAGGGCGACACCGTCTTCCGCACCTGCGTCCGGCTGCACGAAGCCCTCGCCGGAAGGCTGCTGCTGGCCGCCGACCTGCGCTGGCCGGGGCTGTCCACCGCCCGGCTCGCCGGTCAGGCGGTCACCGAGGTCGTGCCCCGCGGGAAACACATCCTGATGCGCCTCGACTCGGGCTGGACGCTGCACTCCCACCTGAAGATGGAGGGCCAGTGGCGGATCTCCCGCACCGCCGACGACCCGTCGGCAGTCACCGCCATGGGCAGCGCCGATCCGCGCCGCCGGGAGCGGCTCGACCGGGGCGGACGCGGCCTGGCCACCCGGGCCCTCCTGGTCACCGACCCGTGGACGGCGACCGGCCAGCGCCTCGGAATGCTCGACCTGGTGCGCACCGGTGAGGAGGCGAGCCTGGTCGGCCACCTCGGCCCGGACATCCTCAGCCCGGAGTTCGACCTGCAACTTGCCATGGCGAACCTCCAAAGCGGACCAATCGGCGCGGCCCTGCTCGACCAGCGGAACCTGGCCGGGATCGGGACGCTGTGGGCAAGCGAGTCGCTGTTCCTGCAGGGCCTGCAGCCGTGGCGGGATGCCGGGACGCTCGAGCCTGCGCAGGTCGCGGCCCTGGTCGAGCGGGCCAGAGCGCTGATGAAGGCGAACCTGCCACCGGCGGTGCAGACCTCGACCGGCAACCGGCGGGAGGGCGCGACCACCCACGTCCACGCCCGTTCGGGCCGGCCGTGCCGGCGGTGCGGCACCACGATCCGGGTGGCGCAGATCGGCCCGCCCACCCGCGAGCGGGCCATGTTCTACTGCCCCACCTGCCAGGGCGGTCTCGCGCCGGGGGACGACGGCCGGCCCCTGGCGCCGCTCGGCGCGCGTTGAGGCACCGATACCCCTGCCGCAGCGGTCCTGCCAGACCTGCCGGCCCGACGCTGCGGCGTGGGTAGGGTGACCCGCATGGAGTGGCTGCGGCGCACCTTCGCGATCCTGAAGGCGAACCCGTCCGGGGTGCTGCTGGTGGTCCAGCTGCTCGGCATCCTGCTGTACGCGTTCGTCGACGACGTCCCGGCCGACTCGATCGGCCGACTCGCGCTTTCGCTGTTCGGGATGCTGGTCGTCCTGCTTGCGCTCGGCGTCGTCCGGGCGACTCCCACCTACACCTGGCTCGGGGTGCTGATCGGCGTGCCGGCGGTGATCCTGACCATCGTCGACTGGGCTGTGGCCGGCGCCCAGCCGTGGCACCTGATCTCGGACGTGGTCCACGTCGCGTTCTACGGCTACACGCTGATCGGGCTGTTGCGGTACATGTTCGCCGACGAGGAGGTCACCAAGGACGAGATCTGGGCGATCGGCGCGACCTTCACGGTCGCCGTCTGGCTGTGGGCCTACGCCTACTCGGCGATCCAGGGCGTCGTCCCCGGCTCGTTCATCGCAGCGGTGAATCCCGAGGCGCAACGCAGCTGGCTGGAGCTGCTGTTCCTGTCCACCACCACCATGACCAGCACCGGCCTCTCCGATGTGGTGCCGGTGAAACCACTTGCCAGGTCGGTGGTGATGATCCAGCAGATCGCGGGCATGCTGTACCTGGCGGTAGCGGTCTCGCGGGTCGTCGGACTCACCATCAACCGGCGCCGCGCCGCGCGGGAGGACCGATGAAGCAACTCACCGACGACACGTTCTGGCTGACCAGCGCGGTCGGTGCGCGCTGCTACTGGCTGGACGCCGGCGATCGGGTGGCGATCATCGATCCGGGGATGAAGCCGGGCCTGAACCCGGTGGCCCGGGAGTTGCGGGCTGCCGGCCGTTCGCCCTACGAGGTGACTGACATCCTGCTCACCCACTACGACTTCGACCACACCGGGGCGGCTGGGGAATGGCAGCGCCGCACGGGCGCCCGCACCTGGCTCGGCGCCGCCGACGCCGCCATCCTGACCGGGGCGGTGCCGCCGCCGGCCACCCCGCTCCGGCAGTTCATGGCAGCGATCACCCGGGTGGAGTTGCCCGGCAACCTGCACCTGATCGAGGGCGACACCGAACTGTGGCCGGGCCTGTTCGCCCTGCACACCCCAGGGCACACGCCCGGGCACCACTCGTTCCGGCACGACCGGGTGCTGTTCGTCGGGGATACCGGCACGGCCGACAGCGACGGCCTCAAACCGATGATGTCCTTCATCATGTCCGATCCGCTGCAGGGCCTGGC
Organism: uncultured Actinomycetota bacterium; assembly: GCA_963848845.1. GTDB lineage: Bacteria > Actinomycetota > Actinomycetes > Propionibacteriales > Propionibacteriaceae > Propionicimonas. Next base: position 494,484 of record CAWKFH010000003.1, on the reverse strand, counting down.
CGACGTGGCCCGGCTGCAGGCAGCCGGGGCGGAGTGGCTTTGCTGCGGGCACAGCGACCCGGTGCGGCCGCGCTCCGCCTGACTCGTTCGATGGTCGCGGTCAGGACGGGCGCAGCCCGGTGGGGAAGCCGTCGATACTGACCAGGTTCTTCTCCTGCTGGTAGGCCAGCAGGCCGTCCTCGCCCTTCTTGGTGGCCCAGGCGTCCATCAGGTTGCGCTGCCCGGCGAAGTCGAAGCGCGGCACGCCGTACCCGCAGGAGGTCTGGACCAGGTCGAGGTCGACAACGAAGATGTTCCGCGCCCCCAGCAGGGGAGGGAACAGCGCTGCCAGCCCGCCCCATTCGGCGTCCCGGGCGTGCACGGCGCGGGCGGTCCCGTAGAGCCGCAGGATCAGCGGTTCCCGGACGAACGAGCAGAACATGATGGTCATCCGGGGTACGTCGAGCAGATGGGCTGCGGTCTCGTTTCCGCTTCCGGTCCCGTTGAGCCAGACCACCCTGGTCGGGTTCACGATCCGCAGGCTGTCGAGCCCCTTCGGGGAGAGGTTCACCCGGCCGTCGCGAGCGGCCGTGGCAACGAAGAACATCTGCTGGGCTTCGATGAAGCGCCGCAGCCGGTCGGTGATCTCGCTGAATTGTTCTGCCACGGGTTCAGCATGCCTCGGCCGGAGTCGTCCGATCCAGCTCAGGCGAACAGCGCCTGCCCGACGAACTCGCCGGGGGCGATCCCGGGCGGCACGGCCCAAAGCCCCGACCCGACGTGCTGCAGGTATTCGCTGAGCAGGTCGTTTGCCGCCATGGCGGTCTGCATCGGGATGTAGTGGGTGCGTGGATCGGTGACGAAGGCGATGAAGAACAGCCCGGCAGCCAACCGTCCCAACTGGTTGCTGCCGTCAACGTAGTTGTAGCCGCGACGCAGCAGCCGCACGCCCTGGTTGTGTTCGGGGTGGACGACCGCAAGGTGCGAGCCCGGGTCGACCAGAGGCTGGCCGCCACGGCCGGCCAGCGCGAAGTCGGGGACGGTGAACTCCTGCCCTCCCGACAACGGGGCGCCCTCGGCCTTGGTGCGACCGATGATGTTCTCCTGCTCCCGCAGGCTGCCGCGGTCCCAGGTCTCGATGTGCATGGCAATCTTGCGCGCCACCAGGTAGCTGCCACCGTCCAGCCAGGCGGCCTTCGCCTCAGGACGCGTCCAGACGTGCGCGTCGATTCCTGCGGCGTCCTCGGCCCGCAGACTGGCGGTGCCGTCCTTGAACCCGAACAGGTTGCGCGGCGTCACCTGCGCCGTGGAGGTCGAGGAGGTGCGGCCGAAGCCGAGCTGCGACCAGCGGATGGCGGCCCGGCCGAAGGCGATCCGGGTCAGGTTGCGGATCGCGTGCACGGCCACCTGCGGGTCGTTTGAGCAGGCCTGGACGCACAGGTCACCGTCGGTCGCGGCAGGGTCGAGGTTGTCGCCGCGGAAGTGCGGCAGCCGGGTAAGGGCTTCGGGCTGGCGGCCGGCGAGTCCGAACCGGTCGGCACCGGCGGCGTCGCGGAACAGGGTGGGACCGAAGCCGAAGGTGATCGTCAGGCTCGCCGGGTCGAGACCGATCGCCTCGCCGGTGTCGTCCGGCGGCGCGTCGTAGGGACCCGACAGCGGCCCGGACGGGCCGGCGCCGTCGCCGCCGGTCATCCGGGCAGCGGCCGCCGTCCAGTCCTCCAGCAGGCTGACCAGGTCCGCGCGGGTCGCGCTGGGCAGCACGTCGAAAGCCGCGAAGTGCAACCGATCCTGGGCGGCGGTGGTGATGCCGGCCTGCCTGGCGCCGTGGAACGCGACCGTGCTCCAGGCAGGACCTGCGGTCGCCTCGGTCCGGCCGGTGGCGGCCATCGCGCCGGCCCCGGCAAGGGCCACGGCTGCACCGGCGCCGGCCGACCCGATCAGGCCCCGCCTGGACAGCCCGGATGGATTGGTCGGCCGGGTCACGACAGCACCGCGCCGGCCATCTTGGACAGCGGTTCGGAAAGGGCGTTGACGGCGTCGGAGAGTTCCTTCACCTCAGCCCTGGTGAGCTGGTCGTAGGTGACGAAGCCGTTCCCGACCCGCTGCCGGTCCAGCAACTCCTGCAGCCCGGCGAAGCGGGCCTCGATCTGGCCGTCCAGCGCGGCGTTCTTGCGCTTGAGCAGGTCCCGCAGTCCTGCCCAGGCCACCCGGGCACCGTCGACGTTGGCCTGGAAGTCCCACAGGTCGGTCCGTGACCAGTACTCCTCCTCCCCGGTGACCTTGCCGGTGGCGACCTCGTCCAGCAGGCCCTTGGCGCCGTTGGCGATCGCGTCTGCGGTGAACGTCATGTCGCCCACCCGCTCGTTCAACACCTCGGTGTTGGCCAGCAGGTCGTCGGCGTACGTCTTCCGCTCTGCCGCGCTTAGCTGCTGGTAGCCCTTGGCGCGGGCCGGCCACAGGTCCTTCTCGATCCGGTGCCAGCCGGTCCACTTCTGGCCTTCCTCGAGGTCAGCCTCGCGGGCGTCCATCTTCGGGTCGAGGTCACCGAACGACTCAGCGACCGTCTCGACCCGCTCCCAGTGGACGCGAGCGTCCGCGTACAGCGTCCGCGCCGCATCGTCCTCGCCGGCGGAGTAGAGGTCTACGAACTCACCTGTCTTGGCCACCAACTGGGCGATCTGGTCACGGACGTAGCTGCCGTAGGCCGCATCAGCCGCAGCGACGAGTTCGGCATCGTCGCCGGTGGGACCGACCGGCTGCCCGGAATCGGTCACTTCGAAAGCTGCCCGGAGGCCTTCACCGACCATGCCCGGCTTGCAGGCCGAGAAGTAGGTGCCGGTGGGGACGCTGAGCACCAGCTCCCGAGTCAGGCCCGGGCCGATGTTCTCCACCTCCGCGATGATCCGCAGGCCGTCGGACGCCAGCAGGTAGAACTCGTTGACCAGTGAGCCGGTGTTGGTGACCGCAAACGTCAGGGTGCCCGATGGTGCGGTTGCTGCACTCAGCCTGCACTCGGTGTCGGAAGCGGTGACGCTCACGCTGCGGGCCGCGCCGGCCGAGCCGGTGGCGGCGGGAGCATTGTCGGTGCAGCCGGTGAGGGCCATCAGGGCAGCGCAGGCCAATGCGGGGACTTCTGACTTCATGATGCCTTTCAGACGGAGGCGCGGACGGCCGGGGCGGCCGCCGGCAGGGTGGCAGCTACCGGCTGCGCTTTGCGTCGGACCACGCGGACGAACAGGGAGCCGACGATGCCGATATAGGCGACCCAGACGACCACTTCGAGCACGGAGGCCGCTGCGGAGAAGTTGAAGATGCCCTTCAGCAGCGTGCCGAGCACCCCGGACGGCGGGATGGCTGCCGACACGTCGTAGGCGAGGTTGTTCAGCCCGGGCAGGAAGCCGGCCTCCTGCAGGTCGTGGACGCCATAGGCCAGCACCCCGGCCGCGATCACGATCAGGAAACCGCCGGTGATGGCGAAGAACCGGCTCAGGTTGATCCGCACGGCGCCGGCATACATGGCGTAGCCGAGGCCTGTGGCGACAGCCAGGCCGAGCAGCGCACCGAGCAATGGCCCGCTGGTCGGTGCCCCCTCGGCACCGGCGGCCTTGGTGGCGGCCCAGATGAACAGTGCGGTTTCGAGCCCCTCCCGGCCAACGGCGAGCGCCGCGATCAGCGGCAACGACCAGGGCCGGTCGGCGGCGGCGTCCACCTGGTGGCGCAGGTCGGCGGCCAGGGTGCGGGAGGCGGTGGCCATCCAGAAGATCATCCAGGTGACCAGCCCGACGGCCAGGATCGAAAGGGTGCCGCCGATGAGCTCCTGGGCTTCGAAGGTCAACCCCTTGGGACCGAAGGTCAGAGCCGCACCGAAACCGAGGGAGACCGCTACGGCAACGCCGACGCCGGCCCACACTTTCGGCAGCTGGTCGCGCCGGCCGGTCTTGACGAGGTAGGCGATCAGGATGCTGACGATCAGGCTGGCCTCCAGCCCTTCACGCAGTCCGATCAGGAAGTTCCCCAGCACCGCCGTCTCCTCAAGTTAGGTGAGCCTCACCTAACTATGGAGAACCCGGGGGTATTTTCGCAAGCTGCAGCTTAGCTATTTCGCATGCCGGGCACTCAAGCAGGGTAGGCGATCGCCCGGAACCGGACCGAGCTGCGAGGTTCGGCCATCATCGGCGCGACCGTGTCTCGCCAGGTCGCGTAGTGGTCGGTCTCCTTGTGGGCTGCCGCCGCCTCCTCACTGCGGTAGGCCTCCACCAGCACGAAGCGGGTGGGGTCGTCGAGGGCCTGCACCACATCGAACCTGGCCACCCCGGGCTCGGTCAGCGAAGCGGCGGCGTTGGCCCGGCTGGCTTCGATGAAGCTGCCAACGGCAGCCGCGTTGACGTGGACGTTCACATGCACGATCAGCATGCCCCCATCCTGCCCCGCCTGACCTCCTGGCGGCAGTGGAACCAGGTTGCGTCCGGAATCCATCAGTGGGAGCATTATCGGCTGCCCATCCATCGATCCCGGAGACTGTCATGCCTGCGTCCAGCCAGACCCGCGAGTTGCTCGCGGACGCGCCCTTCGCGGTGCTGCTGACCGCACGCACCATCTCCATGCTCGGCATGGCCTTCGCCCCCGTGGCGCTGGCGTTCGGCATCCTGGCCCTGCCCGGTGCTGACGCCGGGACCCTCTCGATCGTGCTCGCGGCCCAGACCATCCCGTTGGTGGTCTTCATGCTGGTCGGAGGCGTGATCGCCGACCGCTACCCCCGCTCGCTGGTGCTGCTCTGGGGCCAACTGCTGGCAGCCGCATCGTGGAGCGGCATCGGTGCGATGCTGCTCACCGGCCACCCGCCCTTGTGGCTGCTGTGCATCGCCGCAGCGATCGCCGGCATGTCGGGTGCAGCGGTCTACCCGGCCCTGAGCGGGATCATCCCCGACCTGGTGCCGGCCCACCTGCTGCAACAGGGAAACGCCTTGCTCTCGATGGGCGCCAGCTCTGCCCGGTTCGTCGGCCTGGTGGCCAGCGGTGCGGTGGTCGTCCTGGTCGGCGGCGGCTGGGCGATGATCGTGGCCGGCGCCCTGTACCTGGTCGCGGCCGGCCTCTCATCCGTGCTCCCCCGGGGCGGTTCCCTTGCCCAGCCGGAGGAGAACCCCCTGCGGCAACTGGCCGACGGCTGGAGCGAGTTCCGCAGCCGGCAATGGCTGTTCGTCTGCGTGCTGCAATGGGCGGTGCTGGTGATGGTGCTCCACGCCTCGCAGGGTGTCCTCGGACCGGTGGTGGCCAAGGCGGAGCTCGGCGGTGCTTCCGGCTGGACAGCAGTCCTCGCCGGGGAGGCGTTGGGCGCGATCATCGGGGTTGGGATCGCCATGGCCTGGCGTCCGAAGCGACCGATCCTGGTCGCCACCCTGCTCACCTTCACCGCAGCTGCGCCCCAGTTGCTGCTCGGATTCAGCGCCCCGCTCTGGGTGGTTGTCGTCTCTGCCTTCTTCATGGGGATCGGCTTCGACCTGTTCGGCGTGCTCTGGATGACCACCATGCAGCATGAGGTGCCGGCCGAGTCGCTGTCGCGGGTGGCATCCTACGACGCCCTCGGCTCGTTGATGCTCGGCCCGGTCGGGCTGCTGTTGGCTGGCCCGGCCGCTGCCCTGTTCGGTGCGCACACCGCCCTGGTCGGCACTGGTCTGGTCAGCATCGCCACCACGATCTTCGCGCTCAGCTTCCCCGACGTCCGGCGGCTTCGGTCGCGCGCCCAAACCCGGCCGGACGTGGCAAGGGCAGCCTGATCGCGAGGCTCCCGGTGCCGACCCAGCCCCTGAAGTAGTCTGGTGCGGCTGTCTGCTGCGGGCGTCCCCGCCTTGCCGAGGAGAGGACGGGCATCGATGCCGACGAACCCACCGGGACGGCTCGCGCCACCGGCCGGGATCGCCGCCTGGGTTCGGGAGGTCGCCGGCCGCCAGGACCCACGGATCGACGCCTACACCCCGGTCGTGCCCCTGGTCACCCGCGGGTTACCGACCCGCCCGGTCGCGCCGGAACACTCACAGGTCTACATCTGCGCCGGCGTGATCGTGAAGATCCACGGCGAGGGCACCGACGGTGGCCGGCTCGTCCGGCGGCTGCACGCCATCGGCGGGATGGACATGGACCGGCTCTGGATCCAGCCGCTGATCTACTCCCCGATCAGCGCGCCGGGCGACCGCCTGGCCACCGTCTGGCCCCGGGTCACGGTGTTGTCGACCATTGACCGGCCTCCGTGGACCGAAGTCGGATCCCTGCTGGCCCGGCTGCACCAGATGCCGGTGGCCGACGACCCGCCACGCCTGGGTGGCCACTCCCGGCTGGCGCGGGCGATCGACTTCCTGCGAGGCGGCGCAGCCAGCGACCTCGGCTGGCTGGCCGACCTTGGCGAGTCCCTGGCCGAGCGGCTCGAGCACCCGGCCAGGACCACCCTCGCCCACGGCGACTTCCACCTCGGGCAGTTGGGCCACACACCCCTGCGGCGCAGCTGGAAGCTGCTGGACGTCGACGACTTCGGCATCGGCGACCCCGCCTGGGATCTGGCCCGCCCAGCCGGCTTCTGGGCAGCCGGGCTGCTCGATGACGACTCCTGGAAGACCTTCCTCCGCGCCTATCGCGAAGCCGGCGGACCGGCTGTTCCAGCAGTCGGCGACCCCTGGCCGGCCCTGGAACTGCCGGCTCGGGCAGCCGTCCTGATCGCGGCTGCCCAGGCTCTCCGGACGCCGAGCAGCGAGGACGCCGCAGGCCGGTTGGTGGCTGCCTGCCGGCAGCTCTCCAGCTGAGCTCGGAGTGCCCGATCCCCTACGACTACGGTCGAAGATCCGGCGCCTTGAGGTCAGACGAAGCCGACGGTAACCCCGTCAAGGGCCCGGACGACGGCCTCGCCGGTGCCGTAGGTCTTGGTCAGGTCGGTGGCCGCGGCAATCTGGTCGGGCAGCACAGAGGTATGGACGGTGGTAGTCACACTGAGCACCGTAGGAGCCGTGCCGCAACCGTTTGCGTCCTCCCCGAAGGCGCAGCGGGTCGTCCGTTCGGATGAGCTTCACGGGCGCTGATCATCCGGATGGTCGAGTTCTGCTACTCGCCGAAACCGCCCCGTCGCCACCGTCGAAACCACCGAAGTCGCCGCCGCCGTCGAAACCCCCGTCCCCCGACCCGCCGTCGCCACCGAAGCCACCGTCCCCGCCGCCCTCGCCCCAGTCGCTGGAGAAGTCCCCGCCGCCGAAGTCGCCGACGAAGTCGTCCATCAGGCCGCCGTCAGTGGTGAGCAGGTCGATCAGGACCATGGTCGTGAGCACGTCGCCCACGTCGAGCCAACCGAAGCCGGCGAAGTCGCCGTTGCCGAGCGCCAGTTCCTGCTGTAGTGCGTCGGCGAACACGGTGCGCCAGTGGTCGACCACGCCGAACACCATCGCGTACGGCAGGTACCGGCTGAACCGCTCGATGCCGGCCTCGAACTTCAGCTGCTCGGCCTCGGCGGTCGCCAGGTACTGCTTGAACCCGAGGGCCTGGACGCGGGCTGCGTAGCCCTCAGCCGACACCGGGATCGGGAGCCCCCGGGTGCCGAGGACCACCACCACCCCACCGAGCAGCAGGCCGAGGCCGACCGGGAAGAGGGTGGGGGCGAAGAGCAGCATGAGGAGTCCGGCGAAGGCCGCAGCGGAACCTACCCCGGCCCAGCTGACCGACGCTGACGGCAGGAACCACCCCCGCTCGTGGGTCTCGGCGTCGATTGCGGCGAACGTCGGCGACAGCCCGGCGCCCCGGGTCCGGAACGCGAACAGGGTGGTGACCGGCCCGGCGGCGAAGGCAGCGCCCAGGACCGCCTGCTCGGTGCGGCTGAGCTGCTCGGCAGGCGGCGGGGCCTGGGCTCGCAGCTCCCAGTCCCGGGCTGCAGAGGTGCGTCCGGTCGACCCCGCCACCGGCTCCAGGGGGCGCAGCGTGAGCCAGCCGCGTCCGGCCAGGTCGATCAGGGTGGCCGAGACCGCGACCGAGTGCAGGCGGGATTCGGCGATCACCCCGGCGAGCGCCGGACCAACACCTGCCGGCGGGTCGAACCGCACGGCGATCGGCGGCGCCAGGTGCCCGCTGATCCGCACGCGCTCGGCCGGTTGTCCGGCCGCCGGCAGCAGTCCGGGGGTCAGGCCGGCGAACATCTCGTCCCGCCGGGCGAGCCGAAGCCGGACGACGAGGCCTGCGGCAAGTGCCACGATCAGGATGCCAAGGGCGTAGGTCATGGCCCAATCCTTGCCTACGGCCCAAGGGGTCTTGGGGCTGGCGGCATGGCACAAGGGAAAGCCGGTTACTGTCGAGGTATGGCGCTGAGCGTCTTCGATCTGTTCCGGGTCGGGATCGGACCCTCTTCCTCCCACACCGTCGGGCCGATGAAGGCTGCCGGTCGGTTCGTCGAGTCCCTGGCGACCGGCGGGCTGTTGGACCGGGTGTCCGCGGTGAAGGTCGAGCTGTTCGGCTCCCTCGGCGCCACCGGGCACGGCCACGGCAGCGTGGCTGCGGTGGTCCTTGGCCTGGCCGGGCACCAGCCGGATCTGGTCGACCCGCCGACGGTTCGGCCAATCGTGGACCGGGTCCGGGCCGAGCACCGGGTCACGCTCGCCGGCAACCACAGCATCGACTTCGACTGCGACTCCGACGTGGTGCTCCACCGCCGACGCTCGCTGCCCGTCCACGCCAACGGCATGATCTTCACCGCGTCCGCCCGGGACGGTGGGGTGCTCAGCCAGCGCACCTACTACTCGGTCGGTGGCGGGTTCGTGCTGGACGAGTCCGAGACCGGCCCGGACCGGGTGAAGCCGGATTCGACCGTGCTGCCGTTCCCGTTCCGCACCGGCACCGAGCTGTTGGCGCACTGTGCCGAGACCGGCTTCTCGGTCGGTCGGCTGATGCGGGAGAACGAGCGCGCCTGGCGCAGCGACGACGAGATCGATGCCGGCCTGCTGCATATCTGGGCGGTGATGCAGGAGTGCATCCACCAAGGGATGCTCACCGAGGGGGTGCTCCCTGGTGGCCTCCGGGTGCGCCGCCGGGCACCCGAACTGCTGCACAAGCTGCAGGTGGAGACCGACAGCACCGATCCGCTGCGCGGCATGGACTGGATCACCCTCTACGCGCTCGCCGTGAACGAGGAGAACGCCAGTGGCGGACGGGTGGTCACAGCCCCAACCAATGGTGCCGCAGGCGTAGTACCAGCGGTCATGATGTACTACCGTCGCTTCATGGCCGGGTCGGGCGACGAAGGCATCATCAGGTTCCTGCTCACGGCCGGCGCGATCGGCGTGGTGATCAAGGAGCTGGCTTCGATCAGTGGTGCGGAGGTCGGCTGCCAGGGCGAGATCGGGGCTGCCTGCTCGATGGCCGCAGCCGGCATGGCAGCCCTGATGGGCGGCACCCCTGGCCAGGTCGAGAACGCCGCCGAGATCGGGATGGAGCACAACCTCGGACTCACCTGCGACCCGGTCGGCGGCCTGGTCCAGATCCCCTGCATCGAGCGGAACGCGATCGCAGCAGTGAAGGCCATGACCGCAGCCCGGACCGCCCTGAGGGGGGACGGCCACCACATCGTCAGCCTGGACTCGGTGCTGAAGACGATGCGGGAGACCGGCGCGGACATGAGCGTGAAGTACAAGGAGACCGCTCGTGGTGGCCTCGCCGTCAACGTCATCGAGTGCTGACCCGGGGACGGTTCCCATTCCGGTCCACCCAGCCCATCGACCGGACTCGGGGACGGTTCCCATTCCGGTCCACCCAACTCCCGGCGAGGCCGACACGTAGACCCGCTTCCTGGACCGCAACAGGAACCGTCACCATCGCCAGGAACGTCGAGCGTTGGACCTGAATAGGAACCGTCCCCTGCTTGGGACCGGACCAGAATAGGAACCGTCCCCGGGTTGGGATCTAGGATCGCAATCGAGAGCAATCAGAGAGGTCTCACGCCCATGCCGATCCTTGACACCTACGCCCCCGACCCCGAGCGCTACGACGGACGGATGCCCTACCGCGCCGTCGGCCGCAGCGGGCTGAGGCTGCCGGCGATCTCGCTCGGGCTGTGGCACAACTTCGGCGACGACACCCCCTTCGAGCGGCAGCGGGCGATTCTGCGCCGCGCCTTCGAGCTCGGGGTCACCCATTTCGACCTGGCCAACAACTACGGCCCGCCCTACGGCTCGGCGGAGACGAACTTCGGTCGCCACCTGCGTGAGGACTTTCGGCCTTACCGCGACGAGCTGATCATCTCCAGCAAGGCCGGCTGGGACATGTGGCCCGGGCCGTACGGCGACCTGGGTTCGCGCAAGTACCTGCTGGCTTCGCTCGACCAGTCCCTGCAGCGCATGGGCCTCGACTACGTCGACATCTTCTACCACCACCACTACGACCCGAGCACGCCGCTGGAAGAGACCATGCTGGCCCTGGACACCGCCGTCCGGTCGGGCCGGGCGCTCTACGTCGGCATCTCCTCCTACTCCGGGCAGCGGACGCGCGAGGCCGTAGCCATCGCCCGTGACCTGGGGACTCCGCTGGTGATCCACCAGCCGTCCTACTCGATGCTCAACCGCTGGGTGGAGGAGGATCTCCTTGACGCGCTCGGGGAGACCGGGCTGGGCGGCATCGCCTTTTCGCCGCTGGCGCAGGGCATGCTCACCGACAAGTACCTGGACGGCGTCCCGGCCGGATCCCGGGCTACGCAGGACAAGTCGCTGTCCACCGACCTGCTGACCGAGCAGAATTTGGCGCACATCAGGTCGCTCAACGAGCTGGCAAGGGGCCGCGGGCAGACCTTGGCTCAGCTCGCGCTGGCCTGGGTGCTGCGGGATGAGCGGGTCACGTCCGCACTGATCGGGGCCTCCAGCCCCAAGCAGCTCGAGGACAGCCTCGGTGCCGTGCGGAACCTGACCTTCAGTGACGCCGAACTTGCCGAGATCGACCGGTACGCCACCGACGGCGGGATCAACCTCTGGCGGGCGCCCAGCACGGCATAGCCGTTAGCGAAGGAACAGCGAGCGCAGCCGCCGGGTGGTGAACGCCACCCCGAGCACCGACATCACCAGGAAGTAGCCAACGTGCACCCACGTGCTGGCCTCGAAATGCCCCACCGAGAGCTGGCGCATCAGTTCGACCCCGTGCCACAGCGGCAGCGCCATGATGAACCACTGCACGGCCTGCGGGAAGACCGTGATCGGGAAGAGGGTCGCCGAGAACATGAACATCGGTAGCAGCGCGATGTTGATCCAGTCCATCTGCTGGAACGTGGTGAAGTAGCTGGTCACCGCCATTCCGAGGGACGCGAAGCCGAGCGCGATCAGCAAAGCCACCGGGATCATCACCAGTGCCCACCAAGACGTGGTCAGGCCCAGCATTGCGATCACTCCCGTGAAGCCGACCGCGTAGAGCAGCCCCCGGAAGAGGGCCATGAAGATCTCCCCGGCAGCCACGTCCAGCGGGCCGAGCGAGGTGGCCAGCATGCCCTGGTAGAGCTGGGCGAAGCGCAGCTTGAAGAACACGTTCCAGGTGGAGTCGTAGAGCGCGCCGTTCATGGCCGAGGTAGCCAGCAGCGCCGGGGCGATGAAGGCTGCATAGGAGATGGGCTCGCCGCCGGGGCCCCCCACCGTGCCGACGAGAGCGCCGAGACCCAGCCCCATGCTCAGCAGGTACAGCACGGGCTCGAAGAAGCCCGAAAGGATGACCAGCCAGTTCTGGTTCCGGATCACCTTGAAGCCGCGCTCGATCACCGCGCCGGTGTTGCCCGAGGAATTCGCGGCCAGCCAGCCACGGATACCGGTGACGGCGGTGCTCATCGGGCCAGTCTCGCCACGAAGTTGCGGACGGCCAGCGTCGCGGCGACCGCCAGCAGGACGAGCAGGAAGCCGACGTGCACCAGCACCAGCCAGGTGGGCAGCGGCATGCCGAAGCTCAGAGCCCGGGCCAGCTGGGTGCCGTGCCACATCGGGGAGATCCAGCCGATCCACTGCAGGTAGACCGGCATGCTCGCCAGCGGGTAGAAGGTTCCGGCGAACAGGAACATCGGCATCACGATGAACCGCTGGATCATCGCGAACTGGAAGCCCTCCTCCTCAAGCGTGGCGGCGTAGGCCATCACGGGCGCGCCGAAAGCCAGCCCGGCCAGGGTGGCCACCGGGATCATCAGCCACGACCACGTGGGGTCGGTCGCGCCGAACATCACCAGGATCACCCAGAACAGGGCGGCCTCCAGGGCCAGCCGCAGGCCGACGGCGACCAGTTCACCGACTGCGACCTGGAGCGAGGACGCTGCTGTCGTGCCGCGGGCGTAGTAGAGCCGGCCCCACTTGAAGCCGAGCATCACCGGGAAGCTCAGCTCGTTGACCGCCGACATCACCACGGTGCTGACCAGCAGCCCGGGAGCGACGAACGTCAGGTAGGGAACCCCGTCGATGCCCCCGGCGGAAGCATCGACAAGGCTGCCGAGGCCGACCCCCATCGCCAGGACGTAGAGAGCCGGGGTGATCACCGCCGAGCCGACGACAGAAGTCCAGTACGCCTTCATCCCCAGCAGGCGCCATTCGGCCTGGTACCACCAGCCGAACCGGCGCACCTTCTCCGCCTGCCGGGCTGCCGGCAGCGCGCGGCCGGAGTAGGCAAGGGCGTTGCTGTCGAGCAGGTCAGACGGCAACCGGCGCGGCCGCTTGCGGCCGCGAAGGGCGGAGTCTTGACGAGGGGTGAGGAACGAACCCCGAGGATCAGTCAACGAGGCTCCGTCCGGTCAGCCGCAGGAACACGTCCTCCAGCGAGGAGCGGCGAACCAGCGAGGTCACCGGGGTGAGACCGTCGCGACGGACCGCCTCCAGCGCCGCCTCGCCGTCCTCGGTGTAGACCAGTACCCGGTCGGGGAGCGCCTCCAGGCGCTCGCCGAACCCCCGAAGCCGGTCGACCAGCTCGGCGTTGCGGTCGGAGCCGAACCGCAGCTCGAGCACCTCCCTCGTGGCGAACCGGCGGATCAGGTCGGACGGGCTGCCTTCTGCGACGATCACGCCGCGGTCGAGCACGATCAGCCGGTCGCACAGCTGCTCGGCCTCGTCCATGAAGTGGGTGGTGACGATCAGGGTGACGCCCTGCTCCTTCAGCCGGAACAGCCGGTCCCAGAGGATGTGCCTCGCCTGCGGGTCCAGCCCGGTCGTCGGCTCGTCCAGCAACAGGATCCGCGGCTCGTTCACCAGCGCGCGGGCGATCGTCAGGCGGCGTTTCATGCCGCCGCTGAGCGCGTCCACCTTCACCTTGGCCTTGTCGGTGAGCTGGGCGAACTCCAGCAGCTCGTCGGCCTTTGGCCGCAGGTAGGAGTAGGGCAGGCCGAAGTAGCGGCCGTACATGATCAGGTTGTCCCGCACCCGCAGTTCGGTGTCCAGGTTGTCGGTCTGCGGGACCACGCCGAGGTTCGCCCGGACCTCCGGCCCCTGAACCTCGGGATCCATGCCGTTCACCAGTAGCGTCCCGGACGTGCGCAGGCTGGTGCCGCCGATCATCCGCATGGTGGTGGACTTGCCGGCACCGTTGGGCCCGAGCAGCCCGAACGACTCTCCCGGGGCAACGGCGAAGGAGATGGCGTCCACCGCGCGGAGCTCCCCATAGGTCTTGGTGAGCTCACTGGCTTCGATCACAGGCACCCGGCCACCTTAGTCAGCTGCCCCGACAGCCCGAGCCAACCGTGAACCTGTCGAAGGTCGAGAGCCCGGGGCTCGACCACCACGGCCGACTCCCTCGTGGGTCGGTCAGCTGCGATTGATGCGGTAACGAAGCGAGTTCGGCCGGCAGGGGCACTCGGTGGCGATCTGCATCTGCGCGATCCGGCGCTCGTTCCGCAACGCGAACAGGGCCGGTACGATCCGGTCCCGCAACGCGTACGGGTCGATGGTGTTCAGGTAGATCTTGGTCACCCCCTCGAAGCCGGCGATCGTCGAGGTGCGCCACTTCAGCATCACCCGCCAGGGCATCGGCAGGTCAGCGTCGATCGGGCGGTAGTGCCACTCCTCGTTCGCCGGGATGTCCACCCCCGTCGCAGCATGCATGGCGTGCACCAGGTCGGAAACCGCCTTGAGTTCGTCATCGGTGTGGTTCCACGGGTCGCAGGCCTCGGACTTGGAGTAGATCTCGATCGTCGGGTAGCGGTGGCCGAACCCCGAGAACGCGATCGCGTGCTCGTTCTCGGCGACGACCAGGTTCTTGTAGGCGGCGTAGTTGGGACCGTACTCGTTGTAGATGTTCGGGTTCGACACGCAACCGCTCCATCGCCTGCTCATGCTGGACGCCCCGCTCGTCGATCGCCACCAGCTGCTTGTGCAGGTGGTCGAAGGAGGCTCCGGCCGGCCGGAGCCAGTTCTGGAAGACCGCGACGTAGCGGGCGTACCGGTTCAGGTCGAACAGCGCGGCGACGGACTCGACGGTGAAAGCGAAGAACCGGTCGTGCTCCTCCGGGGTGAGGGTGCCGGAGCCGGCCAGCTGGGTGTTGTTGGTGGCACCATCGGTGAAGTGCCGGCGGGCGATCACCACGTCGTGGCCGCCACCGAAGAAGCCGGACGCTGCCTCCAACTGCCCGTCCAGGCCCATGGCGTCGATCACGTCGTCGGTGCGGCCACCGGCCTTCAGCTTGTTGCGCACCACCGTCAGCACATGCGCCCGGCCGGCCGGCGAGGCCAGGTAGGCGGCCTTCCGGTCACGCACCCGCGCCGGCAGCTCGTAGCCGTAGTTCTCGTGCCAGTAGTCGTAGGAGAGGATCTCGAAAAGATTCGGGACGCGGCGGAACTCGGCGACGGTTGCCTCCAGCTCCTCTGCCGGGACCCGGTACCGGGTCTCCCAGGTGCCATCCTCGTAGCGGATGACACGGGACTTCTCCGGCGGGGTATCGAGGTACCGCGCTTCGCAGAAGGGACAGTGCCTGCCGTGGAGAGCCGGATCCAGCGGGACGGGGTCCGGTAACACCACGCCGAGGGGACGGTTCCCGCGGCCGGCCACCGTCCACACCTCGGTGCCGCTGAACGGGTTGAGCTGCTTGACCGTGCCGTCCTTCAGCTGGCTGATGAACTCCGGCTCCCGCAGGTAGGGATGCACCACTTCGGACCCCCTGGTTTCGATCGAGCCTTCAGGCTAGTCCGTCCCTCGTTCCTGGGTGCGTCAGGAGAACCAGCGGCGCAGTTCGGTGACCGTGCCGCCGGCTGCGAAGGTGCCGGTCACGTGGTCGGCGGCACGGGCCACCTCCTCGCTGGCGTCACCGACGGCGACCCCGCGTCCGGCCCAGACGATCATCTCGATGTCGTTGCGACCGTCCCCGATGGCCAGGACGTCGGCCTGCGCCACCCCGAGTTCGGCGGCGACCACCGCCAGCGCCGTCGCCTTGTTCACCCCGGCCGGGGCGATGTCGAGCCAGGCGCTCCAGCCCACGAAGTAGCTGACCCCGTGCAGGCCGAGGCGTTCGGCCAGCTCGATGAACTCGCCGTCGGTGGCGTCGGGGTCGCGGACCACGATCCTGGTGACGTCGCCGGCCGCCAGGTCCTCGACGCTGACCAGTTCGATCTCACCGTGCAGGTCGCCTTCGGGGAAGAGCCGGCTCACCCGGTAGCCCTGCCCGACCACCTCGGCGGCCAGGGCAGCGGTCGGATGCTCGGCGAGGACCCGCTCGATCACGTCGGACGGGTCGAACGTGATCACCTCGGTGACTTCGAAGGGCGGGTAGCGCACGGTCACGGCACCGTTGGACGCAACCGCAGGACCCGGCGGCAGGCCAAGTGCTTCGAAGACCGGACGGGTGGCGTGCCAGCTGCGTCCGGTGGTCAGCACCACTGGGACCCCGGCGGCCACCACCAGCCCGACCGCTTCGCAGACCCCGTCCGGCAGCAGCCCCGCGTGGTCGACGATGGTGCCGTCGATGTCAAGGGCAACCAGCCCGGGACGCCAGCTGGGCGCACTCACGGCAGCGGACGCAGGAATTCCATGCCGTCCAGGTACGGCCGCAGGGCGACCGGGACGTACACCGAGCCGTCGGCCTGCTGGTGGTTCTCCAGCAGCATGATGATCATCCGGGTCATCGCGCACAGCGTCCCGTTCAGGGTGGCAGCCGACCGCACGCCGTCGCCGTCCCGCATCCGGATGTTGAGCCGGCGGGCCTGGAACTCGGTGCAATTGGAGGTCGACGTGATCTCGCGGTAGCGGTCCTGGGTGGGCAGCCAGCCGTAGCAGTCGTACTTGCGGGCTGCGCTCAGGCCGAGGTCGCCGCTGGCCACCTCCAGCACCTGGAACGGGATCTCGAGCGAGGTGATGAACTCCTTCTCGAAGCCAAGGAGCAACTGATGCTCGGCTTCGGCGTCGGCCGGATCGCAGTAGACGAACATCTCGACCTTGTCGAACCAGTGCACCCGGAAGATACCGCGGGTGTCCTTGCCGTAGGAGCCGGCTTCGCGGCGGAAGCAGGGGCTGTAGCCGACGTAGTGGCGGGGCAGGGACGCAGCGTCCAGGATCTCCTCGGAGTGGTAGGCGGCCAGCGCCACCTCTGAGGTTCCGACCAGGTACAGGTCGTCGGCCGGCAGGTGGTAGACGTCCTGGGCCGCCTGGCCGAGGAAGCCGGTGCCCTCCATTGCGGACGGCTTCACCAGAGCCGGCGGGATGATCGGGGTGAAGCCCCAACCCATCGCCTTGCTCATCGCCAGGTTGAGCAGCGCGAACTCCAGCCGCGCCCCGATGCCGGTGAGGAAGTAGAACCTCGAACCGGACACCTTCGCGCCTCGTTCCATGTCGATCGCGCCGAGCAGTTCGCCGATCTCCAGGTGGTCGCGGGGCGTGAAGCCCTCGCCTGCGAAGTCCCGCGGGCTGCCGATTGCCTCCAGCACGGTGAAGTCGTCCTCGCCGCCGCGCGGCACGTCCTCGAAGATCAGGTTGGGCAGCGCGATCATCAGCTCGTCGAAGGTCGCTGCGGCGACGTCAGCTGTGGCCTGGGCAGCCTTCACCTGGCCGGACAGGTCCCGCGTGCGGGCCAGCACCGCGGCCTTCTCCTCACCCTGGGTGCGTGCCACCTGCTTGCCGAGCTCCTTCTGCTCTGCGCGCAGGTTCTCGAACGTCGCGATCGCCGAGCGGCGGGTTTCGTCGGCACTCACCAACCGGTCCACCAGCTCGACCGACTCCCCACGAGCTTCCTGGGAGCGGCGGACGAGGTCGGGATTGGTGCGCAGCAGCTTCGGGTCGATCACGGCTTGGAGCCTATCTGACGAGGCCCACCAACGGCCGGGTCAGCTCCCGAGCAGCCAACGACGAGCTGTTCACGCCAACCTCCGCGACCCACTTGACCACAGACGCCGCCGATTAGCGCAGAAGCCGCCGATCTATCGGCGGCTTCTGCGTGAAGTGGTGGTTTCTGTGCCCGGAGCCGAAGCACGCCTGTTCGCGGACGGCGATGGCGGTGGGCGGGGTGGTCAGTCGTCCTCGGGGTTGACCAGGGCGGCGTACCACTCCCTGGCGGCGGCGAAGTCGGCGTCGGTGAACCCCCGGGCGATCTGCGGACGCACCTGGTCAGCGCGCGGGTAGGAGCCGAGGAAGATCACGTCCGCACAGATCCGGTGCAGGCCCAGCATCGCCTCGGCCAGCCGCGGATCCCGCAGGTGGCCTTCTGCGTCGATGCTGAAGCAGTAATTGCCCAGAGCCGTCTTCGTCGGACGGGACTCGATCCGGGTCAGGTTCACGCCCCGGCTGGAGAACTGCTCGAGGATCTCCAGCAGCGCGCCGGCATGGTCGGCGTGCATGTAGGCAACCAGGGTGGTCTTGTCGGCTCCGGTCGGCTTCGGCGGCTCGGTCGGACGGGATACCAGGACGAACCTGGTGACCGCGGAGGAGTTGTCGGCGATCTCGGTAGCCACCGCTTCCAGGCCGTACCTGACGCCGGCCACCTCGCCGCAGATCGCAGCGTCGTACTTCGAGGTCGGGTCGGCCACCTCCTGGGCGGCCGCGGCGTTCGAGCCGCCTTCGGTGATCTGGGCGCCGGGGAGGTTGTCGATCAGCCAGTGCCGGCACTGCGCCGCCGAGTGCGGGTGCGTCAGCACCCGGCGCACATCCGCGAGCTTCGTCCCTGGCCGGACGTACAGGTTGAACTGCACCGCCAGCAGCACCTCGCGCTGGATCATCAGCCGTCGGCCGGCGACCAGGATGTCCAGCGTCGCGGAGACGCCGCCCTCAACCGAATTCTCGATCGGCACCAACGCGGCATCGACCACCCCGGACCGGACCCCCTCCAGGGCCTCGGCGACCGTGCTGAACGGCATGGCCTCAGCGTCGGAAAAGGTCAGCAGGGCCTGGTGGGTGAAGGTCCCAGCGGGTCCGAAGTATCCGAGCACGCGCTCAGCGTAGTGGCGCCGGGCACCCGACTCGCTGAGGTGTCCGGGTCAGCCGGCACCGGATGCGGCTACCGGGGCCCGCGGGCGCAGTCGCGGAAGCCTCGGCAGATCGTGTCCCCAGGCCCACCACCACTGGAAGATCAGCACCAGCACCAGCACCTGCGCGCCGGAGCAGAGCACATCCCGGATGAAGCCGGAGATCGACTTCATCGTCGGGCTGAACTCGACCGCGCGACCCGTGACGTAGGCCACAGCGAGCCACAGGCCACGCCAGATCATCAACAAGTCCAGACGGGAGGCGGCCATCAGGCCGAGCGGCACCCAGGTCGTCAGGTCGTACCAGCTGAGGGTGTACGGCGAGCTGACCAGCCAGGCCGCAGTGAGGATCGCTGCGGTCCGGACGGTGACGGTGAGCGGGTCGCGCCGCGGCTCGTCGTCGTCCGGGTTGCCCGGAACCAGCCGCCACGGCAGCACCCGCGACAGCATCCACGCCACCACGATCATCAGGATCCAGCCGACCCAGCCGATGAAGCCCCGCGCTGCCCAGTCCCCGATCACCAACGCCAGCGGTCCCAGCAGCCAGGGAGCCCAGGAGCCGGCCGAGACGTAGCCGGTGTTCCGGCCGGCGGCCAGCAGCGCCTGCGGCGCCCAGAGGCCGTACCCGATCACCAGCGGGATGGCTGCGCCGGCGGTCAGCTGAAGCAGTTTGCGCCAGTCCCGCCGGTAGCCCCAGGCCATGGCGATGCCGTAGAAGACCAGCGAGACCTTCACGGTGCCGGCGAGCCCGATGGCCAGCCCGGCGACGAACGGGTTCCGGCGGATGAACCAGAGCCCGACGATCGCGAACACCAGCGTGTAGGCCTCGTTGTGCGCACCGGCCAGCACCGACCAGATCATCAGCGGGTTGAGGACGGTGAACAGCACAGCCCTGGTCTGGATCTTGTGGTCGTCGTGGGCGAGCAGCACCACCAGCGCGCCGATCAGCAGGAACGGCAACAGCGCGAACATCTGCAGCCAGAACACCGTGTTGTGCATGTTGCCGTTGCCCAGCCAGGCGGCGAGCCATTGGGATGCCGAGGCCAGCGGCCCGTAGACACTCGGCGTGTCCTGCCAGGGGCGCTCGGTCCAGATCAACACCGGGTCGAACTCCTGGCGGAAGATGCCCGCCGGGGTGATGTCGTAGGGGTTCAGCCCCAACACCTGCAGGCGGCCGTAGGCGGCGTACATCAGCACGTCGGCGGACGTCAGCGGCGGCACAAGGGCGGTCAGCACGCTGAGGCCCGAGCCGGTGAGGAACAGCCGCCGGTTGTTCGGACGCCAGCCGAGGTTCACTGCCCGCCAGCAGATCCACAACCCGATCGCACCAAGGAACAGCCCCAGCCAAAGGGCTGGCACGGCCACCCATTCGCTGAGTTCGACCCAACCGACCGGGAGGTACCAGGGCGGCAGGTAGTCGACGCGGGGGCCGAGTTTCAACGCGACCGAGGACGGGCCACAGGCCGCGACCGCGATGGTGATGACGGCGCTGGCGACGATGAAGGTGAGGCCACGGCGGTGGTCGGAAGTCCACGGCGCGGTCGTGACGGCGCGGATTCGCGCCCACGCCCTCCGCACCGCTGACTTCAATGCATCCCCCGACGACTTGGCAACTCCAGCAGGCTACCGGGTCAAGCTGGGCCTGCAGCGCCTGCCCGGAGTCGATACCGGACCGTTACCCCTTTGCTGACTCTTCCGGGTTGCGCTGGGCCAGTTGCTTGGCGCCGTGCTCGACGACGATCCGGACGAGCTGGGTGCCCGGAACGAAGATGTTGACGGCCTCGACGCCGACGTCGAGCAGGAACCGTGGCTCAAGGACCTTGCCGAGGTACTGCTCGAAGGTGGAGCCGTCCGGACGGATCTCGCCGGTGAGTCCGTCGAACTCGATCACGGCCTCCTTGCCCGCGTGCCGGTAGCGGAACGCATACACCGGCCGATAGACGAGGTCGACCACGTCGACGGTCACCCGCTCCTCAAGCACGCGGTCGGCGTCGATCTTGCCGATGGCGGCGGACACCACCTCGCGCACCAGCATGGACGCCTTGTTCTCAGGCGGAACCACGACCGTCCCCGCCCGGGCCACGGTGGCGAGCGCCTCCGCGTCCGTCGCCGCACCGGGGAACTTCATGTAGCCGGCAAGGTTGGGATTCTCCGCCTTGGTGAGCCCGTCGAAGAGGTGTTCGCGCGACGACTCGTCCCGGCAGGTCTCCAGGCCGGAGAGGCGTAGCTGCCCCTGCTCGACGCGAAGGTCCTCGCCGAAGAGCTGGACGCTGCGGACGCTCGGCGCCACCGGCACCGTGTAGGTCCGGGTCCGCTCGTACTCTGCGACGGCGGTGGCGTGCAGGCGCCAGAACGGCTGCAGGCGACGCTCACGGTAGACGCACTCGTAGTCCTCGGACGCCGAGCGGTTCAGCAGCCCGCCGAGCCTGGCGACGGTGCCGAAGGCGTCGGCCCTTCGCGACCAGGCCCGTCCTTCCGCGTGGTCGAGGGTGAACCTGTCGGTCAGCGCAAAGATGCGCTCCTCTGCGATCTCGACGTCCATGCTCGCTCCCCCAGATCAGGTCAGGGCGCCAGCGTAGGGCGACCGTAGTCCGGGCGGTATTGGGACGGTTACTACTTCAGCAGGCGGGAGAGCCGCCGGTCGGCCAGCAGCTTGCCACCGGTCTGGCAGCCGGGGCAGTACTGCAGCGAGCTGTCGGCGAAGGAAACCTCGGCAATGGTGGTACCGCAGATCGGGCAGGGCTGTCCGGTCTTGCCGTGCACGCGGAGGTTGAGCTTCTTGTCTCCCTTGAGCTCCTTGGCCGCCAGGCCTGCCGAGCGGCCGACCGCGTCGGCGAGTTCCGTCCTTATCGCCTCGTACAACTTTGCGCGCTCCTCCGGCGAGAGTCCGGTGGCGGGCTTGAACGGACTGAGTTTCGCGGCGTGCAGGATCTCGTCGGAGTAGGCATTGCCGATCCCGGCGATGATCCGCTGGTCGCGGAGCACGCCCTTCAGCTGGGAGCGTCCCGCCTTCTCAAGGATGCCGGCCAGCAGCTCAGGGGTGAACGCGTCGGCCATCGGGTCGGGGCCGAGGGTGACGATGCCGGGCACCTGGTCGAGATCGGTCACCACGTAGAGCGCGAGGCGCTTCTGGGTACCGTACTCGGTGAGTTCGAACCCGGTGTCGTCGTCGAACACCACGCGTGCGGCCAGGGGTCCGCGTCCCGGACGGGCCGGCTTGAGCGGCATCGCGTCCTTCCAGGTGAGCCAGCCGCCACGGGCAAGGTGGAACACCAGCCACAACCCGCTGACCGAGAGGCAGATGAACTTGCCGCGCCGCTCCACCCCGTCCACCTCGAGGCCGTGCAGCGCCGAGAGCGGGACCACGAAGGTCTTCAGGCTGGCGAAGGCTGCGAGTTCTGTGCGCGCGATCGTCTTGCCGACGCAGGTGTTGACGAGGAAGCCCCGCAGGGCTTCGACCTCTGGCAGTTCAGGCATGGTCCGCCTCCCGTCGGGGCCAGGCCGGTTCCGGGACGCTGAGCGCCTCGGCCAGCAGGCCAAGGTATTCGTCTCGCTCCACCTCGATCGCCCCGAGGGTGGCGAGGTGGTCGGTCTGCCACTGGACGTCGATGATGCGCTCCTCAGCATGCTCGTCGGCGAGCACGCCGGCCAGTGCCAGCAACGCCACCTTCGAGGCGTCCCGGCCGTGGACCGGGTCGTGGAACATCGACTCCCCTGCGAACAGTCCGCCAAGCGAAACCCCGTAGAGGCCGCCGACCAGCCGGCCCTCGGCGTCCCAGGTCTCGACCGAGTGCACCCGACCCGCAAGGTGCAGCAAGGTGTAGATCCGGCGGACGTCGGCGTCGATCCAGCCGTACTTGCGCGACGGATCGGCGCAGCGCTCAAGGACCTGCTCGAACGCCGTGTCGACGGTGGTGGTGTAGCGCCGGGCGGATTTGCGCAACGACCGGGGCACCCGCAGGGCGTCCAGCGGAAGGACGCCGCGCAGCATCGGCGACCACCAGCCCATCTGGCCGAACCCGGAGGTGACCAGTGGCATGGGGAACACGCCACAGGAGTAGGCAGCAAGGACCAGGCCCTCGTCGAACTCCGGTGAGAAGGCGATCAGGTCCTGGGCGGGCCACTGTTCCGGCGGGCCGAAGATCCCCGGGCTTGCCATGGGTCCGATTCTGCCAGTCGGCTCCCACAGGGCGGCCGGGAACTGACCAGGGATCTGTCGGGGTCCGTTCCGGGGACCCGGCACTGACCCCGGCACGACCCGGTCGCCTAGGCTGGGTCTGTCCGAACCGAAAGGACTTGCGATGGCGAACTCCGCCTCCGACTTCGGCAAGCAACTGGTCACCCGCACCCCGGAAGTGGCCGGTGGTCTGCTGCGCAGCATCATCGAGTTCGCGATCAATGGAAACACCGCCTTCCCCGGAGCCAAGACCACGGCCGCCCGCTCCCTGCAGGCCAAGGGTGATCGGGAGGCGGCCATCGATTCCCTCGTCCTCCAGCACATCGGCCTGGCCTCGGCGCAGGGGTTCGTCACCAGCGTCGGCGGCCTGGTCACCCTGCCGGTGGGACTGCCGGCCAACCTGGCCGGTCTCGCCGTGCTCAGCGTCCGGATGATCGGCTCGATCGCGCACCTGCGCGGCTACGACGTTGACGACCGCCGGGTGCGGGCAGCCCTGACAATGGCCATGCTGGGCGACGACGAGGTGCGCCGGCTCGTGTCCGAGGGCAAGCTCCCGACCACCCCGCTGGTGATCGCGACGTCCCCGATGTTCGACGCAGAACTGGAGCGGCGGATCAGCGAGCGGGTGATGGGTTCCCTTGCCGGACGGATGGGCGGCAAGCACCTTGCTGTCGTCGTCGTCCGCCGGATCCCGCTGGTGGGCGGCGGCGTGGGCGCTGCCGTCGACGGTTGGCTCACCTTCGGCCTCGCCGCCTACGCCAAACGGGAGTTCATCGCCCGGCAGCAGGCCGCGATCCCGAGGCAGTAGCCGTCAGCCACACCCCACCACGGGCAGGCCGGTCAGCCGACGAAGGCCCGGGCAACCCGGCGGTTGATCAGGCAGGTCACCTCGTAGGGGATGGTGCCCATCAGGCCGGCGACTTCGGCCGTCGTGATCTCCTCCTCGCCGCTGCTCCCCACCAGCACCACTTCGTCGCCGACCGAAACCTCGGTCTGCGGGCCGAGGTCGATCATGGTCTGGTCCATGCATACCCGGCCGACGATCGGGTAACTGACGCCGTCGATCAGCATCCGGCCCCGGTTCGACAACAACCGCGAATAGCCATCGCCGTAGCCGACCGGGACGGTGGCGAGCCAGGTGTCCGCAGGCGCCGTCCAGGTTCTGCCGTAGCTGACGGTCTCCCCGGCGCTCACCTGCTTGACGAAGGTGACGCGGGAGCGCCACTCGAGGCCGGGCCGCAGCTGCACCGTCTGCGCCACCTGCGGGTCGGGGTAGGCGCCGTAGATCATGACGCCGGGGCGCACCATGTCGAACCAGGAGTCGGGGTGGGCCAGGACGCCGCCGGAGTTGGCCAGATGGACCAGCGGGACAGGCCCGCGCTCCGCGACCACGCGCTCGACGGTGTCCCGGAACAGCTCGATCTGGGCTCGGGTGAACTCATTCCCGGCCGGCGAATCGGAGATCGGCAGGTGCGACATCAGCCCGCCCAACCGCAACCCCGGCACGGCATCGATCAGCTTCGCCAGCTCCGGCGCTTCCTTGGGGGTGCACCCGATCCGACGCATTCCGGTATCCACCTTCAGGTGCACTTCAACGGTGACGCCCTGGCCTCCGGCGGCGACGGCGGCTTCGGCCACCGATGCCTGGTCAACCACGCACAGTGCGAGACCGGCGGCCACGGCTACGGCCACCTCGTCCCCGCGGGCAACCGAGAGCTTCAGGATCGGCATCCGGATCCCGGCCACCCGCAGCTCCACGCCCTCGTTGACGTTCGCAACGCCCAGCCAGTCGGCTACCCCGGTCAGCTCGATCATCCGCGACACCTGGATGGCGCCGTGGCCGTACGCGTCCGCCTTCACAGCGGCCAGCACCTTGCGCGCGCCCACCCGGTCCCGGATCGCGGCCAGGTTGGCGCGGATGTGGTCGAGCCGGGTCGCCACGACCACCGGCGGCTCCATCACTCTTCCCCGACCGCCACCGGGCGTGCCGGATCTGCGGACCAGCCCGACCACGACGACGCATAGAGGGCTGCGTCCACCCCGAGGCTGGCCAGCGCGAGGACCACCTGCGCTGCCGAAACTCCCGACCCGCAGTACACCGCGACGGGTTCGCCCTCGGGCAGGGCCAGCAACTCCCTGAGCCTGGGTTCAGGCGGCAGGGTCCCGTCCGCGGCCCAGAAGGCACTGACCGGACGGTTCACTGCGCCCGGGATGTGGCCGGCACCGGCGTCGATCGGTTCGACCTCGCCGCGGTACCGCTCAGGCGCCCGGACGTCGATCAGCAGCCCGTCGAAGGACGCGACTTCGGCAGCTTCCAGAGTGGGCAGGTGGCCGGCGGTCAGCGATAGCGGAGCCCCGAAGGCTGCTGGCGGCTCCTCGGTCTCCAGCAGGTTGCCCGCGTCCAGCCAGGCCCGGATCCCACCGTCCAGGACCTTGGTTTCGAGCCCGGCCCAGCGCAACACCCACCAGGCGCGGCCGGCTGCGAAAGAGCCCGGCTCGTCATACACGACGATCGGCAGTGCCGGATCGATACCGAGGGCGCCGAGGCCGGCCCCGAGCTGGTCAATGTCGGGCAGCGGATGGCGTCCGAGCTTCGGGTCGGACGTCGGCCCGGTCAGCACAGCTTCGAGGTCGAGGAACCGCGCGTCGGGAAGATGACCCTGCAGGTAGCTGTCGAAACCGGTACCCGGGCGTTCGCCGAGGCTCCAGCGGACGTCAAGGAGCTGCGCCCGCGCAGCCAGGGCGGCGGGCAGATCGGCGACACTCAGCAGCACTTCGGCTCTAGTGGACACGCCAGCACTCTAGAACACCGGATGCGCCGCCCGCGGACCACAGAAGCCGCCACTCGGCGCAGAAGCCGCCACTTCATCGGCGGCTTCTGTCCGAACCGGCGGCTTCTGTGGGCGGGACGCTGGGCGGGACGGTGGGTGGGACGGTGGGTGGAACGGTCAATAGAGCAGCGAGAGCCCAGGATCGGTCATGATCGTGGCCACGTCGGCCAGGAACTTGGAGCCCATCTCGCCGTCGACCAGGCGGTGGTCGAAGGTCAACGAAACCGTGCACACCGAGCGGATCTCGACCCGCTCGGCCTCGCCGGTCCCCATCACCCACGGCTTCCGGCGGACGGTGCCGAGGCACATGATCGCCGCCTCGCCGAAGTTCATGATCGGCGTGCCGCCGTCCACCCCGAAGACGCCGACGTTGGTGATCGTGAAAGTGCCGAGGGCAAGGTCTGCTGGCTGCACCCGGCCCTGCTTGGCGACAGCGACCATCTCGTTCAGGGACTGCGCGAGCTCCAGCAGGTTCATCCGGCCCGCCCGCTTGATGTTGGGCACCACAAGGCCCCGCGGGGTGGCAGCCGCGATGCCGAGGTTCACGTCCCCGTGCAGCACGATCTCCTCTGCGTCCGCATCGAAGCTGGAGTTGATCTCCGGATTCCGGGCGATGGCGAGGCAGGCGGCCTTGGCGAACACCAGCAGCGGCGAGATCCGCAGTCCGGCGAACTCGCGGCGGGCACGCAGGTTCTCGATGAGTTCCATCGTTCCGGTGACGTCCACCTCGGAGAAGGCGGTCGCCTGCGGCACATTGAGGGTGGCGGTCATCGACCGGAACATCTCCCGCCGAATGCCGCGCAGCGGTACCCGCCGGTCGCCCGTTTGCGGCCGGCCGCCCTGGGCAGCTGCGACCACGTCCTCAGCGGTGATCGTCCCGCCAGGACCGGAGCCGGGCACCTGCGTCAGGTCGATGCCGAGGTCGCGGGCGATCCGTCGGACCGGAGGCTTGGCCAGGGGCGACCGGCCGCCGTCGACATCGGGCTCGGGCCGTCCGGGCGGCGGGAGTTGCTCCCCGGAAGGGTCGGCAGAGAGCCGGGCGGACGGGGTCACGTCGTCGGTGTGCCTGGAGACCGGGTTGGCCGTGTCGTAGGACTCGTGCACCTGGTCGGTCGCCGGCGGCACCGCCACGGTACCGGCAGCACGGCGGGGCCGGCGGGTGATCGAAGCGGCCTTCGCCCCGTAGCCGACCAGCATCGATCCACTGGTTCCCGCCTCGCCGGGGGCGCCTTCCGGAACCGGAACCTCGCCGAGGTCGTCCTGCACATTGCCGCTCACGACGTCGGCGGAATCGCTGGCTGAGCTTGTCGGAACGCCGCTACTGGTCTCGCCTGCTCCTCCGGCCACCGGTTGCCCCGAACCAGGCTCGACCAGCGGTTCTGCGGAATCCTGGATCCGGATCAGGAGCGTGCCCACCTCGACGGTCTCGCCCGCTTCCACCAGGACCTCTGCGACCACCCCGGCGTACGGCGAGGGCAGTTCGACCAGCGACTTGGCGGTCTCGATCTCGAGCAGGATGTCGTTCACTTCGACCTGGTCGCCTACCTTCACCTTCCAGGAGACGATCTCGGCCTCGAGCAGGCCCTCACCCGGATCGGGCAGCTTGAACTCTCGCATCAGCAGATCTCTCTTCAGTAGGCAAGGGACCGGTCGACGGCATCCAGCACCCGATCCAGATCGGGCAGGTATCCATCTTCGGTCCGGCTGGGCGGGTAGGGAAGGTCGAACCCGGTCACCCTTAGCACCGGAGCCTGCAACTCGAAGAAACACTCGGCCTGGATCCGGGCGGCGATCTCCGCGCCCATGCCCAGCGTCCCGACGGCCTCGTGCACCACGATCGCGCGCCCGGTCCGGCGGACGGAGGCGAGGATGGTCGCGTCGTCCAGCGGCGACAGCGAGCGCAGGTCGACCACTTCGAGGTTGCGGCCCTCCTTGTCTGCAGCGATCGCCGCCTCCACGCAGGTGCGGACCATCGGTCCGTAGGCGAGCAGCGTTGCGTCGGTGCCGGGCTTGACCACCCGCGCCTGGTAGAGCGACATCGGTGCGCCGGTGGAATCGACGTCCACCTCGCCCTTCTCGTGGTAGCGCCGCTTGGGTTCGAAGAAGATCACCGGGTCGTCGTCTGCGATTGCCTGCTGGATCATCCAGTACGCGTCCAGCGGGTTCGAGCAGGTGACCACCTTCAGGCCAGGGGTGTGGGCGAGGTACGCCTCCGGGGATTCGCTGTGGTGCTCGATCGCGCCGATGCCGCCGCCGTACGGAATCCTGACGACCAGTGGGACGCCGAACTGGCCACCTGTGCGAAACCGGATCCGGGACACCTGGCTGACGATCTGGTCGAAGGCCGGGTAGACGAAGCCGTCGAACTGGATCTCCACCACCGGGCGGTAGCCGCGCATCGCCAGCCCGACGGCGGTACCGACGATGCCGGCCTCGGCGAGCGGGGAGTCGACCACGCGGTCGGGCCCGAACTCGGCCTGCAGCCCCTCGGTCACCCGGAAGACGCCGCCGAGCTTGCCGATGTCCTCACCGGCCAGCAGCACCTTCGGGTCCGCACCGAGGGCCCGGCGGAGGCCGGCGTTGAGCGCCTTGGCCATGGTCAGGTTCATCAGTTCACCTCGAAGGAAGCCTCGTAGGCCAGGTAGTCGGCGCGCTGCTTCTCCAGCAGGTCCGGGGTGTTGGCGTAGACCTGTCGCCAGCAGTCCTCGAGTTTCGGTTCGGGCAGGTTCACGCAGCCCTCACGCAGCCGCTCGGCCAGGGCTTCGGATTCGGCGTCGACCCGATCCAGCCAGTTCTGGTCGATGGCACCGGCGCCCAGCAGGTAGGTCCTGACCCGCTCGATCGGGTCCTTCGCCCGCCACTCCGCCTCTTCGTCGGCGTGACGGTACTTGGTCGGGTCGTCGGAGGTGGTGTGGGCGCCCATGCGGTAGGTGAAGGCCTCCACCAGCACCGGTCCCTTGCCGGAACGGGCATGGTCAAGAGCCCACGCCGATACCGCCTCGACAGCGAGCACGTCGTTGCCGTCCACCCGGACGCCGGGGAAGCCGAAGCCGGCCGCCCGCTGGTACAGCGGGATCCGCGACTGCAGGGCGATCGGCTCACTGATCGCGTACTGGTTGTTCTGGCAGAAGAACACCACCGGGGCGGCGTAGGAAGCGGCGAAGACGAAGGCCTCGTTCACATCGCCCTGGCTGGTGGCACCGTCACCGAAGTAGACCACGGCTGCGCCGTTGGCGTCCGGGTCGTCGTTGCCGACCAGCCCGTCACGCTGCATGCCCATCGCCAGCCCGACCGCGTGCAGGGTCTGGGAGCCGATCACGAACGAGTAGACACCGAAATTCGCCGGACGCGACGGCCAGTACGCCATCGAAGTGCCGCGGAAGGTGCTCAGCAGGTCGATTGGGTCGATACCAGCGCACCAGGCGACGCCGTGTTCGCGGTAGGAAGGGATCAGCTCGTCAGGCACCCGCGTGGCCCGGGCGGAGCCGATCTGGGCGGCCTCCTGGCCGAGCATCGGCGGCCAGAGCCCCAGCTCGCCCTTGCGCTGCAGGGCGGTCGCCTCGGTGTCTATGCGGCGGGCAAGGATCATGTCGCGCAAGCGCGCAGCGATGTCGGCGTCGGTGCCGGCATAACTGAACCTCTGGTGGTTCACCCGGCGTCCGGTTGGGTCGAGCAGCTGCACGAAGTCGTCGGTTCCTGCGGGCTCGGTCAAGGGGTCTCCTGGCTCTAAGGGGCACCGGGCATCAACCTACGGTTACGTAACCATAGGTGTCAATCGGGATCCGGCACCCAGGTCGGTCCGTACGGCCCATCGCCCGGGTCTCGCCGACATCTTGTCAGTATCGCTGCCTTCGAGCGGCACGGCGGTCAGGGCCGGCCCGCATCAGGAGCTGACTGCAATTGGATGCGGGCCTGCTCCACGCGGTCGGTGGCGAGGAGTTCCTGATCGGCCGCGCCAGCGAGTTCGGCCTCCACTGCGGCCAGCTGGTCGCGCGCTGCGGCGAGCTCGGCGCTGAGATCCGCCACCCGGGAGCCGGCGACGCGGGCGCGGTCCTCAGCCGCAGCCCGGTTCGCGGTGCTGGTTTCCAGGTCGGCCTCTGCGGCCGCCAGCGCCTGTTCGGCCAGCTCCCTGGCCCGGCGGGCAGCCGCATCGCCGGGCTCCGGCGAGGCGACCGGCTGGGCCGACGACAGCATGGTCACCGCTGCCGGGACGGACAGCTCGCCGAAACCGCTGTAGTTGTGCGGCCGGTCGAGTCGCCCCCTGGTCAGCTGGTCGGCGACCTCTGGGTCGGCGAGGGCGCTGGCCAGGGTGCTCCGGACCTCGTCGAGACCGGCCGGGGTGGCTGTGGTGCCCAGCCGCGCCAGCTCGGCGACCAACTCGCGCACGGCGGCGGCCACCACCGGGTTCCGGCGGGTGGCCAGTTCCCGGAGTGCGGCGAAGTCTCCCGTGGACTGGGCGTCGCGGAGCTGCTCGCCGAGGTGGGTCAGTTCGCTGAGGGAGACGAGCCCTGCCCGGGCAGAGGCGTTGAGGTACCAGGCGCCGACGCTCGGCCGGCGAAGCGCCTTGATCTGCTTTGCCAGCAGCGCATCGCCGGCTGCGCGCGTCCGCTTGGCCAACTCGTCGCGTCGCGTCACGAACTCCGCCGGCGGGTGGGCGTACAGCTCCTCGGTTATCGACTCCAGCTCTGGCCCCTCGTCCACTTCACCATGATGCCCGCAACCACAGACTCCCCGGCACCCTCCCGGCGTCGGGTGTTCGGGTCACCGGCCCCGGGCGTCGCGGGACCGGAACAGGTTCGAAGGGTCGTAGGTGTTCTTGACGTCGGCGAGCTTGGCTGAGTTCGCCCCGTGGGTGCCCTTGATGGTCTCCGGATCGCTGAGATCGTCGAAGTTGAGGTACGCGCCGCCGGTCGAATGAGCGCTCAGTGCGGCAGCCGTCTCGCGGGCCCAGGCAATGTTCGCCCCATCGTCGGCCCGGTCGTCCCAGTTGGCTTCGATCCCGATCAGGTAGGGCGCAGCGCGGTTGCCGAGCGGGGTGTCCGTCGCCGCGACGTCGGCGATGGCCCCACCGTTGACCCAGATGTCGAGGGAGGTCAACGGGGAGGGCCGTCGGGCGGCCGAGTCGACCAGCGCCACGGCCACCTCGGGTCCGAGATCATCAACGTTGGTCGACTTCCAGTAGTAGCGCCGGCCGCGGGGGTAGTCCTCGTCGAAGAACTGCTGGGCCTCCAGCCAGGGCACCACGCCACTCAGGTCGGTCAGGACGGTGCCGAGATCCCGCAACTGCGCACAGACCCGCTCCCCCTCGGCCGGGTCGCCGATGTAGGGGCCCGCTATGCCGACGAACTGCTCGCCCCAGAGATCCTCCGGGAAGACCTCGGCCTCCGGGAAGGTCCAGCACACCCCGATCGACCCGAACTCCCGCGGCGCCGTCCTGGCGAACTCACGGAGGTTGGCGAGCACCTTTGCGCCCTCGCTGAGGGGATAGGTGAGGAACGGCATGAACACGTCTGGCCCTACCGGGTGCGCCCGGTACTCAAGCGCGGTAACCACTCCGAGGTCCCAGCCGCCGCCGCGCAAGGCCCAGAACAGCTCCGGATGCTCCTGGGCACTCGCCCGCAGCTCGCGGCCATCAGCCGTGACGATCTCGGCGGCCACGACGTTGTCGCAGCTGAGGCCGTGCTTTCGTCGCATCCAGCCGTAGCCACCGGCCAGCGTGAGGCCGGCAACGCCGGTATCGGTCACTACACCGAGTGGCACGGCAAGGCCGTGGACCTGGGTCTCCCGATCGACGTCCCCGATCCGGGCACCGCCGCCGACCCGGACCTGCGCCTTCGCTGCGTCCACCTTGACCTCGCGCATCGCCGAGACATCGACGACCATGCCGCCCTCGATGACGGCAGACCCGGCGACGTGGTGGCCGGCGCTTCGGACGGAGACACCCAGGTCGTGGGAGCGGGCATAGTTCACCGCCTCGACCACGTCGGCGGTGCCCTCGCAGGACACGATCAACTCGGGTCGCTTGTCGATCACGCCGTTCCAGACGCGACGCGCTTCATCGAAGCCGGCATCGTCAGCTGCCACCACTGAGCCGCGAAGGCTCGCCGCGAGCCGGACCAGGCTTTCGGTTCTCATGGCGACCCAGCTTCGCAGCAGCGTCTGGAGCGCGGGAATGGGCAAGACTGCGGGCGAGTGGAAGCGCACCGCTGACGCAAGGGCGTGCCGCGTTCGGTGGGGTGGCGGGTCTTGAACCGATGGCGGCTCACGAACCGCCCCAGGTCACTGCGGCGGCAGCTGGTACCCCGGCGTGGAGCGGGAGAGTTCAGCTTCTTCCTCGGTCATGTCGGCGGGAATGGCGTCGAACAACGGCGTCGACAGGTAGCGCTCGCCCGTGTCGGGGAGCATGCAAAGGATCACCGAGCCAGGCTCGGCCTGCTCCGCCACCTGCCGGGCGACCGCGAACGTGGAGCCGCCAGAGACGCCGGTGAAGATGCCCTCCTTCTGGGCCAGCGCCTGGGCCCATTTCATGCCTTCAGGCCCGGCGACCGGGATCAGCTCGTCGAAGTAGTGCTGGTCGATCGCCTCCTGCAGCACCTTGGGAATGAAGTCCGGCGTCCAGCCCTGGATCGGGTGGGGCTCGAAGGCTGGGTGCGAAGCGGCGGGCTCGCCATCCTCGGTCCGCTCCTGGGGCGTGCCGCTGCCGACCAGTTGGGCGTTCGCCGGCTCAGAGAGCACGATCTTCGTTTCCGGGCGCTCCCTGCGCAGGACCCGGCCCACCCCGGTCAGGGTGCCGCCGGTGCCGTAACCGGTGACGAAGTAGTCCAGCCGCGAGCCGGCGAAGTCGTTGATGATCTCCCTCGCGGTGGTCGATTCGTGGATCGCGGCGTTGGCTTCCGTTTCGAACTGGTGGGCGAGGAACCAGCCGTTGGCTGCCGCGAGCTCCACGGCCTTGCGGTACATCCCGAAGCCCTTTGCCGCCCGTGGGGTGAGGACCACCTTGGCTCCGAGCATTCGCATCAGCTTGCGCCGCTCGATCGAGAAGCTGTCGGCCATCGTCACCACCAGTGGGTAGCCCTTCTGCGCACAGACCATGGCCAGGCCGATCCCGGTGTTCCCGCTCGTGGCCTCGACCACGGTCTGGCCCGGCTGCAATGTGCCCTGGCGCTCGGCTTCCTCGATGACGTTGATCGCCAGCCGGTCCTTCACCGAGGACAGGGGATTGAAGAATTCAGCCTTCACATAGATGGTCGCGTGCTCGACACCGATGTTGTTGACCCGGACGACCGGAGTATCCCCCACGGTGTCGAGGATGCTGTCGAACAATCGCCTGCGGCCTGTCGTCGTCCTGATCGATTCCGGTGTTGCCATGCTCTGCTCCCAACTCCGCCTGCACCCGCTGAGCCCCCCTGCCCCTAACGGGTGTGCCCGATCGGCGCGCCCATGCGTCGCCTTCGTTCAAGTTAGGCGCCGGATCCGGGGGCGCTCCATGCGCAGCCTTGCTCACGTGACAGGTTGTTTCACAGCCCGGATCAGGGTGGCCTTGTCGACCGCGCCCGAAGACCCCGCATTCACACCAGGTACCTGTGCCGGGATGCGACGTGAAGCCAGCCGGACCTCGCCTCCAATGCCCGCGTCACGACGCCCAGCGTCCGGTGAAGAACAACCACGCCCAGACGCACTGGACGACCAGCGCCGCTGCCACCAGCAATCCGATCAGCAGCGCTCGCCAGCGGGGCATCCGACCGCCGCGGCTCTCCCCGATCCGGCCAACCATGGTCCACAGCGGGAACCACAGCAGCACGGCCCGGTTCACGCTCATGAACCAGTACGAGACCGAGAAGGCTGCCACCTGGAGCCCCACCCAAACCGCCTCGGCCCAGCGGCGCTTCGCAAGGCAGGCGATTGCGACGATCAGCCCGACCGCCATGCTCACCACTTCTGCCCGGAACACCCAGGCCCATTCGGGGTGGTCGGCATAGGCTCCGGGAGCGAAAGCGTCGAAAGTGTTCCGCAGCGAGTCCAATGGCCAGGTGAAGCCCCGTGCCCAGCCGGCCGCCTGCGCGTCGTACCACGACGTCCACGAGCCGGTGATCGCGTGCAGGTAGCCGATGTAGGCGGCAACCACTGCAACCGGCAGAGCCAGCCACAGGAGCCGCCGGCCGCGCTGGCTGGACGACCCGGCCTGGGAGATCGCCAGCACCGCAAGGGCCACGATCAGGAACACCCCGGAAACCCGGACGGCGGCCGCGAAGGCAGCCAGCACGGCAGCAGCACCCCACGACTTCGCGGTCGCCCGCTCCCACGCCCAGAAAGCAGCTGCGCAGAACACCGACTCGGTGTAGGGCACCATCGTGAACACAGCCGTCGGAGCCAGCAGCCAGGCGATTGCCGCCGGCGCCCCGCCCAGCCGGTAGAGAGCCGCGGCTGCGAAGCCCGACGCCAACAGGGCCAGCACCGTCCCGACGATCAGGGTCGAGAGCCCGGTCATCGAACCCAGCCGCAACAGCAACGGCCAGCCGGGGAAGAATGCGATGTCCTGGGCGTCGGCGTAGCCGTTCTCTGCGATCGCGACGAAGTGGGCCACGTCCCAGTTGCCGAAGAGCTCGGTGGGCGTGCGGTGCTCGCTGAACATCAGCCAGGCCGCCACCAGGCCCATCAGCAGCCTCGTCCCGAGCCAGGTCTGCACCACCAGCCGGGCGTCGCTGTGCGGGTCCACCCAGCTCCCCGCCTTTCTCACCTGGCCGCCAGCGCCTTGTTCAGCCGGGCCACCCAGGCGGTGTCGGCGGCGTTGTCGAAGATCCCGCCGTCCGGATCATCCAGCCCGCCGGCACGGACGATGTCCCGGCGCGGCGTGAACATGTCGGTGGCCACCCGGACGCAGAGCCAGACCTGCACCCCGACCCGGAGGAACACCGCACCCCAGTAGAGGCGCTCCTGCCCGGAGCCGACCGCCAGCAGGCCGTCGAGGTGGGCCCAAATAGCCACGAAGTAGACGAGTTCGGCGACCGTGAAGATCGACCAGTCCAGCCAGCGGGGACGGGCGAGGATCAGCAGCGGCAACAGCCACAGCACGTACTGGGGCGAGTAGACCTTGTTCACCATCAGGAACAGGGCGACGATCAGGAAGACCCCCTGAGCCAACCGTGGCCGCCGGGGCGCCAGCAGCAGCATCCCGCAGATCGCAAGGGTGCCCGCGACCATCAGGGCCGCCACCAGTTTCGACACCGAGGAGATCTCAACCTGGGCCATGCCCAGCACGTACCAGATCGACCCAAGGTCACCACCCCGGTCGACGTTGAACGTCCAGAAGTTCAGCCACCCCTCTGGCGTGGCGAGGTATACCGGCAGGTTCACCGCCACCCAGGCCGCGACCGTGGCACCGACGGTGATGAAGTACGGTCGCCAGCGTCCGGTCCGCAGGCACAACATGGCCAATGGCACGAGCAGGAGAACCGGGTACAGCTTCGCCGCGATCCCGAGGCCGAGCCAGACCCCGGTCCACACCGGCTGCTTGCGCGACCAGGCCAGCAGCGCGAGCGCGGTCAGCGCGACGACGAGCGCGTCCCAGTTGATCAGGCCGGTGGTCCAGATGGCCGGGGCAACGGAGATCATCAGCGCGTCCCAGGGCCGGTGCATCTTCAGGTGCGCCCAGATCAGAACGCCGAAAAGGGCGAACAGCATCACGGCGTTCACCCCGAAGTACAGCGCCGCGGCGTGGGACACCTCGGCGTCGGTGAGGCCCGGCCGGCTCTGGCCGCCGAGCAACAGCACCAGCCGGCGACCGACCTCCATGAACGCCCCGGTGAGTACCGGGTACTCAACGGCGGAATCCAGGAAGGGGATCTGGCCGTCTTTCAGCCCTCGCCAGTAGTAGAGGACGCTGATGTCGGAGTAACACATATTGGGGAACTTGTCCCCGGAGCTGAGGCACGGGATCTGGCGCAGCATCAGCAGCAGCCAGGAAGCAGTGAGGGTGAGGTACGCCCAGGGTGCGGGGTTGAACCAGGCGCCCTCCGGCCGGGCATGCCGACCGATGGCGCCGCCGAGGAGCGTCGACAGCGACGGCGCCGTGTTGCTCACTGCTTGATCCTAGGGGGCCTTCGGGGTCGAAGTACCCGGTGGCGCGGTTGTCGGCGGTTCGGTCGGCGGTTCGGTCGGCGGGTCGGTTGGCGGGCCGGTCGGCGGCTCAGTGGTCGGCGGGACGGTCGCGGTCGGGGTGCTGGTCACGGTCGGCTTCGGCTTCGGCTTGGCTGTCGGCTTCTGGGTGGACGTCCGGTGGGTCGGCGGGTCGAAGTTCAGCCGTTCCTTGCCGTCCATCGCCGTCTTCATGTACTCGAGCCAGGTCATCGCGGGGTAGCCGGACCCGTAGAAGTCGCCACCGAGGTCGCTGGTGCCCTGGTCGCCCTTCACGTACATGACCGCTGTGGTGATCTGCCGGGTGAATCCCACAAACCAGGCGGCGACCATCTTCGGCTGTCCGGTTCTGGGGTTGGTGTAGTACGCCGAGCCGGTCTTGCCGCCCACCGGGTAGCCGAGATAGGAGGCCCGATAGCCGGTGCCGTCCTGGGTGACCTTGCTCAGCGCATAGCTGACGTCGATGGCCACGTCGGTCTCGATCGTCTGCGTGCCGGTCACATCCGCCTTGAACAGGCTCTCGCCGGTGCCGTCAAGGACTTCGCTGATCACGTGGGCGTTGTGGTGAATGCCCTGGTTGGCGAACGTCGAGAAGCCGATCGCCTGGCTGAGCGGGCTGACCTCGGAGTTACCCAGCGGGATCCGGTTGCTCAGGTCCCAGTGGCCGTTCGCCGGCAACCCGGCGTCCTCGGCCGCCTGTCGCACCTGCGCCGGGCCGTCAGGGATCTGGGTGACCAGGTCGACGTAGGCGGAGTTGATCGAGCGGGTGGTGGCTGTCTGCAGGGTCACGGTGCCGCTGTTGCCGCCGGCGTTGCGCACCGGGGACGAATCGCCCTTGGGGGTGAACGAGTTGCCGTTGAGCTTGTCGTTAAGGGTCCAGCCGTTGCGCAGGGCTGCGGTGAGCGCGTAGGGCTTGAACGTCGAGCCGGTGGGACGCGGATTGGTTGCCCAGTTCCACTGGCTCTTCAGGAAGTCAGGGCCGCCGTAGAGGGCGATCACCCCGCCCGTGGCGTTGTCGACCGAGGCGATCGCAGCATGCAGGTCCTTGGCTGCCTTCTTGCTGCCAGCCGCCGCACGGGTCATCTTCTGCGCAGCGGAGACTGCGGCGTCCTGCGCGTCCGGATCGATGGTCGTGACCACCTTCAGGCCGCCGCCGTTGATCTGCTCCTCGGTGAAACCGTTGGCGAGCAGTTCCCGCTGCACGAGGCTCAGCAGGAAGCCCTTCGGCCCACCCATCTGGGAGTCTCTGGAGGACTTGGGGAACTTCGGCAGCTTGTCGTAGATCTCGGCCTTCTCGGACGCCGTGATGGTGCCCATCTCGACCATGCTG
The DNA here is from genome assembly GCA_963848845.1 of uncultured Actinomycetota bacterium. GTDB lineage: Bacteria > Actinomycetota > Actinomycetes > Propionibacteriales > Propionibacteriaceae > Propionicimonas. Next base: position 457,629 of record CAWKFH010000003.1, on the reverse strand, counting down.
TTCAGGATGTACTGGTAGCGCTCGAGCAGGTCGGCAGCCTGCCGTTCGCCGTTGGCCGGGTCCAGGTTGCCAGGGGAGTTCACGATCGCGGCCAGAGCCACCGACTGGGCGAGGCTCAGCTTGGAGGAGGGGATATTGAAGAAGACCTGGGCTGCTGCCTCGACGCCGTAGGCGCCGCGGCCGAAGTACACGGTGTTCAGGTAGCCGGAGAGGATCTGTTCCTTGCTTCGCTCCTGGCCGATCTTGGCAGCCAGCAGGATCTCCTTCGCCTTGCGGGTGAAGGTCCTCTCCTGGCTCAGGTACATCACCTTGATGTACTGCTGGGTGATCGTCGAGCCACCGCCGGTGGCTGTGGTGTTCTCCGGCGCCAGCCCGACCAGGCCGAGGGTCGCCCGGAACAGCCCGGTGACCGAGATCCCCGGGTCTGTCCAGAAGGTGCGGTTCTCCGCGGCGACGATCGCGTCCTTCACGTGCTGGGGAATCTGCTCGTAGTCGATCGACTGCCGGTTCTGGACGTGGAACGAGCCGATCTTCGTCTTGCCGTCGGCGTAGTAGACGAAGCTCGTGTTGGTCTGGAAATCAGCATTCGGGTCGGGCAACTTGATCGTCGAGTAGGCGACTGCGAGGGCGCCGGCACCGACGATTCCGAGAGTGAGCAGGATGGAGAGGACCCAGACCATGACACGAACCCAGAGTTTGCCCTTCTTGCGTCCCTTGCCGGGTGCCTTCGCACCTGTGGAACGTTTGGGGTCAGCCATAAATGTCCTCGACGGTCTGTTGGCGGCGCGGCGGGCGGCGTTTGACGCCGTCACCGAGCAGGTAGGAAGTGGTCATGTGGTTCCAGCCGCAGTCGATGCACACCTCGACAACGCAGACCTTGAACTCGCCGATCTCCGACTGCATCTGGTCGAGTTCAGCGGTGGACTTGATTCGTCCGGAGTACTGGCCGAGCTGGTCACCGAAGGTGTAGTTCAGGTTCACCAGCCGGGCCGCGGAACACACCGGACACGGCACCGCGGATTCCTCGCCGTGGTGCAGCGCTGCGCGGACCAGCAAGGGGTCCGCATCGCACACGTCAGCCCCGTCCAGCGACCGTTGTGGACGCCGCAGCGCCTGCAGCGCGTGACGGCGCTGCAGGGCATAGTCGACCACTTCCCGCTTGGACCACATGACTTCAAGGGTAGTTGGCGCCCACCAATAGGTCGATTTGGCCCGACCCGGGGCTCGGGTTGCGCCGGTTTGGGCAGTGCCCGGCGCTGATGCGAGAATGTCGCAGCGCGGGGCATTAGCTCAGTTGGTAGAGCGGCGGCTTTGCAAGCCGTAGGTCAGGGGTTCGAGTCCCCTATGCTCCACTCGGTGATGAGTCGACATGGGTACCCGCCGAGAGCCAGCCTTAGCGTCGAGGGCCAGCTCCCAGGGCCGGGTCCTCGACGCTACGGCTGGCCCTCGATGACGGGGCGTGGCCTTCGATGACGGGGCGTTGTGGTCGAACCGGACCCGGAAGTGGCCTATGCTCCACTCCGTCGCCCGGGCAGATACCGTTTCGGTATGGAGATCCCGGAGGAGTACACCGACGCCCTCACCGACGAACTTGCTCGATACGGCTTCGAGTTCGGCTCCGTCACCGAAGGTGAGGATGGCGACACTGCGGTCGTGTTCGAAGCAGACCCGGACGCCTTCGTCCACACGAATCCGGAGTTGGGCATCGAGGAGTCCTACGGTTCGGCTTGGCCGCCAGCGAGCCTGCGGCTGATCGTGAACTTCGATCGCCACGGCGACCCGATCCAGATCGAGTTCGAAACCGTCAACCTGTTGTCATCAGCCTCTGCCGATCCCGGACTGCGCGATCGGCTCAACACCATGACCGATCCACTGGACCACGCCGTCGCGGTCGGCGAAGCTCTCGGCGCGGCCCTGGAGACCGAGCAGCCGACCGACGGCTACCTGGAGTAGCTCAGTCCTCGCCGTCGGTCTCCCAGTAGGGCTCGAGATCGTCGGTTCGAAGTGCGGTGGCCAACCGGTCAAGCTTCGCGGCGTCGACGATGTCGATCGAAGCCCCCGCCGGTGACCTACCGAACCCCGAGATCGGCGCCTGGAGCTGCCGGATGTCGCTGCCCCTCTGCAGCTGGACGCTCGTGGCCAGGTCCCAGACCTCGTTGTTGGTGAGCTTGTCGTCGACAGTGAAATAGCCACCGATCCGGTCGGCCACGGCGTTGAAGGTCACCGGGTTGGCCAGCGTCTGGGGCTTCAGCAGCTTCAGCACCAGCGCCTTGACCACGGTCCGCTGCCGAGCCGCCCGGTCGAGGTCGCCGCCAGGAAGGTCGTAGCGCTCCCGGACGTAGGCAAGCAGCTTTTCACCGCTGAGGGTGAGGTCACCGCGGGGGTAGGTGTAGCCACCGCTGGCGGAGTTGATCTCGTTGAAGAAGGTAACCCCACCCACCTCATTGCTGAGGCCGATGAACCCTTCGAAATCGATGATCGCGGTGTGGTCCATCCGCACATCCAGCAGCTTCTCCAGTGTCCGGACCGCCAGCGCCGGGCCTCCGAAGGAGTAGGCAGCGTTGATCTTGTTCTTGCCGTGGCCGGGGATGGTCACATACATGTCGCGGGGGAAGGAAATCAGGTAGATCCGGTCTCTTGCCGCATCGAGGTGCGCGATCATCAGCACGTCGCTGCGGCCACGCTCGCCACCCCTGGTGTCGGAACCCATCAGCACGAAGTTCACCGGCGCCTTCCCGCCAGCAGAGGTGGGCACGGTGGCGCTGGGCCGATCTGAGTCGTCAGGCAACAGGGTTGAGGAGCGCGTGATCTGATCCAGAGCCTGGACTCCCCGGACGGCGTAGAAGCCGATGACCAGAAGTCCCAGTGCCAGAAGGCCGGCCAGTGCCAGCAGCGCCCAGCGCAGCGGGTGCCAGCGCTTGCGCGCGGCGCCATCCGGCGCCGACTCCGCAGGCCCGGGATCGTCCAGCAGACCAAGGCCAGAATCCGGATCGCTCATTCCATCCCCCCGTTGTGGCTGCGCTCAGTCGATGTGGTCGGTGCCGGCTGCCCAGGCATCGGCATTCGCCTGATTGGCCGACTGCCAGTACCACCACGCGGCGCAAGCCGCTCCGGCCAGCAGCACAGTGACTCCCAGCAAGTTCTTCATCCCAAGAGCCTACTGGCCGCTCAGCGGGTGGGCTCGGGCGAGGGCGGCTGGACCTGCTTCCCGGTCTGGGGCGTCGCCGGGAACTCGTCGGCCGACAGGGCTATCCGCAGCTGGTGCAAGCTCTCCGGTGCAGCCTGCACCCCGGCCGTGGAATGGACGACGGCCAGCGGCCAGGTGCCGATCTCGCCGGCCTGCACCCGGGACTCCACCATCATGTCGCGAATCACGTCAGCGGTCAGGCCGTCGTCGACCGTTACGCACGGGATCAGTTCGTTCATCACCTTGTCGAAGCGGGTGGGGTCGGTGACTGCCGATCCCATCGACGCCTGTGCCAGCGCCGCCCGCAGCAGGTCGGCGGTGCGTTCGGAGCTATCCAGCGGATCGCTGGAGCCGGCCAGGTGGTCGACGACCATGGATCCGGTCAGCCGGGTACCGGCCAGGTCCAGGCCCCCGATAGCGTCCACGACCACGGCAAACCGGTCCACGTCCAGGTGGATCTGGTGATCCATCCGCGAGCCGGTCAGCGACTCGATTGCCCGGGCGGTGCGCAGCGGGTCGAGTGGATAGCTGCCGGCAAGGGTCATGCCGGAGCCGTCGTTGGGCTCCAGTTCCGGCGGCAGGGCGATCAGGGTCAGGTTCTCGCGGGACGCGGACAGGTGCGCGATCAGCACCGAGTGCAGTTCGCCCGCACCGTCGGTGGTCATCAGCAGGAAGTTGACTGCTTCCACCCCGTCGACGGTGACCGGGCTGGGGCGGCCCTCGTAGGACCCGAGAGCCTCGACCCGCTGCAGATCGGCTGCTGCGTCCCCGATCCGGTTCAGGTAGGTGGTGAGCACCGCAACCCCGCCCACCGAGACGGCCACGACGCCGACGAACAGGACGATCGCCATCCGGTCGACCAAGCCACGCTTGCTGGCCGGCGGTTCCGTGATCGGCTGCATCCCACCCCCTTGACTTCCAGCGCCCAGCGTAGAAGGCCAAGCCAAGACCGGCTCGGTCCAGCCGCTGACGGGTCTGAAACCAGTCGTCGTCTGCGCCTTGCGGTTTGTCCCTCACCGGTTGTCGTCTGATCCTCGCGGTTCGTCCCCCACCGCTCGTCAAGATGCCTGCGTGCACACCGGCTGACGCCGCTGTGCTCTTGTCATCTGATCCTCGCGGTTCGTCCCTCACCGCTCGTCAAGACTCCTCCGCTTCCGCCGCTCCGCGCCGGAAGCCATCGTCGTCTAGCCTGAAGCCATGCCAGAGGAGAGCCAGCGACAGTCCGACGCCAGGCGACGCCATGAGCTGGCCGCCGCGGGTGCCCAGGCCGAGGCCGCGGCAGCCCAGGTGCAGCTGGACGCCTTCGTCGGCCGGTTGCGGGAGCTGGGGGTCGCGCCCGAGCCACTGCAGGCCACCCTGCTGAACGGGTCCCGGGTGCGCACCGACCAGACCGGCTGGTACCTGAACCGGGCCCGCACCCTGGCTGTGGCACCGGACGGGAGTTACTACCAGCTCGTCACCGCTGGTTCTGCGATGTCGCGGTTCACCGGGGTGAAGCTGAGTTCCAGCCCGCCCACCCTTGTGATCGGACGGGGTGGGCGAGACGGTGAGACCGGGGACCTGGGCGACTTCCTGGCACGCGCCCTTGCCAGCTACACGGGCGGCTGATCCCGAACCGCCGTCGGATCCCGGGAGCCCCGTAACTGTCCGAACATGGCACCAGGGGGCCGCTGGATATCCAAGCGCCCCCCTGGGCGAACTAGATGACGGATCGGCCGTCAACCCCCTGAATGAGTACGCTCCCATCGTAGGAGAAAGAGGCCCTCCCGAACGGACTTCCCGGTCTTCGATGCCGAATTGTTAGAAACGTGCAATCGATTGCGGCCGCAGCTGACAACAGTGCACCCAAGCCGGGCAACACCAGCGGCAACACCGCGAGGCCAGAGTGCTCGGCATGGTGGAAACATACCCAGCGCTGGCTGCGCTGAACCGTGAATGGCAGGAGTTCCTCCCCGGCTCGGCGGCCCGGGTCAGGCGGTGGGCCCTGGCGGAGCCTGACCTCTGCGGTGCTGCCGACCTCGGCGGCGTCCTCGAGTTGATCCGGAACCGGCCCGACCAGGTGCTGGCAGCGCTGCTGCGACTCGGCACGGACGACCCGCTGGCCCGCCGGGTGGTGCTGCAGACCATGCTCGGCAAGCTGGTGCTGCTGTGCGCAGGACGCCCGGGGTTGTTGCCCGAAGCCCTGTCCGAACTCTGGCTGGCGATCGCCGACTATCCGCTGGCCAGGCGGCCGCGATCGATCGCCGCCAACCTGGCCTGGGCGGTGCGACGGCGCCTGCACACCGCACCCATCCCCCTGTCCCCTCCCCAGGAGACACACCGGGAACCGGCGGCGACGGCCGTGTTGGCCGACGCGCGAAAGCTCGGGTTGATCGACGAGGTCACCCACCGGACGCTCTGGACGGTCTACGTTGCTGGCCTCACCAGTGGCCAGGCTGCTGCGGCTCTGGGTTCGACCCCGGAAGCGATCCGGTGGCGGTGCAGCCACGCCCTCCGCAGGCTCGCCGGAAGCGCCGAACTGCTTACAGCCTGAGCGTGCGGGGGCCTGCATCGGAGCCTCCCGATTCCTGACCACGAGCCGCGAGTAGTCCCGGTTCGGGCCAACGTGCGTCACAATGGCGCACGGGGCAATGGAGAGGATTCGGGTGACTGAGTCGGGAACGAGCAGGTATTCGGCCACCGGACCGGCGGCGGCACGCCTGGTCGCGCAGCACCTGGTGATGAAGCCGTACATCTGGTCGGCGTTGTCGGTGCACACCCATGGCATGCGCAATCTCGACGGCCTGAAACCGCCGTACGTTGCGGTAGCCAACCACTCCAGTCACCTCGATGCGCCGCTGATCTACGGGTCGCTGCCGCGTCGGCTTTCCAAGAACCTCGCCGCCGGTGCGGCCTCGGACTACTTCTTCGACTCCTGGTACAAGGCTCTCCCGACAGCACTGTTCTTCAACTCCTTCCCGGTCGAGCGGCAGGGCATGCGCGGGCGACGCGGCATGGCCGGGGTCCTGCTCAACGAAGGCATCCCGCTGCTGCTGTTCCCTGAGGGCACCCGCTCGCGAACCGGCGCGATGGCCGCCTTCAAACCGGGCGCAGCCGCGCTGAGCATCTCCCGCAACGTTCCGGTGCTGCCGATCGCCCTGGTCGGCGCCTACGCAGCGATGCCGTACGGGGCAACGGTGCCGGTGCCCGGACGTCCGCACGTCCACGTGGTCTTCGGTCGTCCGCTAAGGGCCGCACCCGGCGAGATCGCCCACCAGTTCTCCGAACGGCTCCACCGTTACGTGGTGGAGATGCACGACACCACCGCACGGGCCTACGGCATGCCCACCCAGGCCGATTTCGCCAGGGCGGTGGCGCTCCGGGCTGCCGCTGCCCAGGCCGAGCGCGCCGCCGCCCGGTCGGAGGCCGTCGAACTGGCATCTGTCGCTGACACTCCGGCACCGCTGCTCCCCCCGGACCCCATGCCGGAGAGCCACGGCCGGGCGGATTCGGCCGGCGGCGGCCAGGCCCAAGCCAGCTAGTACCTCAAGTTGTGAACGACCTATTCGGGTCAGGCGGTGGCCAGCACCGCTGCCAGGGTGGTGGTTCGGCGTCGGGCGACGGCGATTGAGCTGGCCAGCAGCGCCAGCAGCAGCCAGCCGACCAGGGTCAGCGTCGAGGTGGTCGCTCCGGACGACTCGGTGACGATCGCGCGCACCGCGTCCAGTGCCGGCGTCAGTGGCGAGAACGGACGCAGCGCAGCGAACACGCCCGGAGCTGTTCCGACCAGCGCAGCGGCCGTGGTCAGCACTGCGAACAGCACCGAGATCACCCTGCCGACGCCGCCAAGCCAGGCCACCAGGGCGTGGTTGATCACCACGAAGGTGATTCCGGCGAGCAGCAGGACGCCGGCCACCGCCAGCCACTTCTGCGGCGTGAGGTCGAGCCCGAACTGACCGAGGCCGGCCACCACCAGCGCCTGGGCGCCGACGACGATCACCCCCGGCAGCAGCGAGCGGGCAATCAGCAGTGCCGTCGGCTCCGCCGAGCCGAGGAGCCCGGTGCCGATCGCCTTCACCACGGCGTAGGTGGCCAGGGCGCCGAGCCAGAGGGCAAGCACCAGGACCAGGCTGATCCAGCCCAGGTCCGGGTTCGCGAGGCCCTGCAGGTCGCCGGTGTCGATCGGGGCCGCGACCACAGTGGCCAGGCTCTCCCGATCGGACCTGGAGTAACTGGGGAGCTTGTCCTTGCCCTCGGCGATGCCATCGGCCAGCTTCCGCATCCCGTCGGCCAGCTTGGAGCTGCCACCGGCGGCGTCATTCAGGCCGTCGCTGAACTGCGTCATCCCGGAGGCCAGCTCGGCCGAACCGTCGGCCACCTTCCCGATCCCGTTCACCAGGGCGGGCATGCCGTCGGCGAGCTCGTCGGTACCATCGGCCAGCTTGTTGCCCCCAGCGACGAGCTGCTTGAGCTGTGCTGCTGTGTCATTGTCCGTCGCCGCGGCCTCGAGACCCTCGCGGAACCTCGTGAGCCCGTCCTGGAACTGGAGGGTGCCCTGCTCGGCGGCCTTGCCTGCCGCCCCGATGCCGACATTGGCCCCCACCTGGGCGCCGCCGGTCAGCCCGGCCTTGAACGCCTGGCACATCGCGGTCTGGGTGGCGGGATCTCCGAAGTCGGGGCAAGGAACCTGGCCGGCTGCTGCCTCCGCGGCGGCAGTCGCGCTCTGGACGAGCTGGGTGTTGGAGCCGAGGTTGCCGAACTGAGTAGCCATCTGGCTAGCGCCGCCCTCGAACTGCTCGACGGTCGCGATCAGGGTCTGTTGGCCCTCCGCCGACTGGGTCACGAGCTGGTTCACCCCCTGCACGTAGTCCGCCGAGCCGTTGGCGAGCTTGCGGACGTCCTTGGGCAGCGACTTCGTCTTGGCCGCCAACGTGCCGAGCCCGTCGGCGAGCTGCCGGGTGCCGTCGGCCAACTGGTAACCACCGGCGTTGGCTTCCCGCAGCCCGCTCGCGAGGTCCTCGGCCCCGTCGGCCAGCTCGCCGGAGCCGTCAGCGAGGGTGACGAACTGCTCCCCCAGGTCGTTGAAGCCGATGTAGATCTGCTTGAGATAGCCCTCGGTGAGCGTCTGGTTCAGCGTCACCGCTGCCTCGCTGGCAACCAGCCTGCCAAGGGTCGCGTCCGCCACCCCCGCGACCGGTGAGGTGTGCACTCCGGATGGTCGCCTGCTCGGCCTCGTCCGCTTCCTTGGCGAAGGAGGTGGCCGCAGCCGAGAAGTTCTCCGGGATGACCACCATCGCCGCGTAGCTGCCTGTCGCCAGGCCCGCGCGGGCGTCGGCCTCGTTCTCCAGCACCCAGGTGAGGTTCTCCTGGCGATCGGAATCGACCAGATTGGCGGTGAGCTGGCGACCCAGCGGGGTGTACTGGTCGTTGATCGTGACCGGTTCGTCGAGGTTCACCACGGCTGCCTTCACCGTGTGCGTCCGGCTGTCGGCGTTGACCCCGGCCAGCAGGAAGCCGCCGGCCACGAGCAGCGGCACCAGCAGCAGGCCGAGCAGGGTGAACCAGCGGGCCGGTGTGGAGTTGACGTGCTCAACGTTCATCGGGTCGCTCCTTCCAGAACGAGGTGCGAGGGCAGCCGGAGGAGCTGGTAGGGCAACGGCAGTTGCGCTTCGAGGTCGGAGCCCGGCATTACGCCGAGCACCCAGGTGATCGGGGGGTCTGCAGTCGCCGATTCGGTGAGGGCGCGACGCAGTGACCGGTCCTGGACGGCCCCCAGCTCGTCGGCGCTGTCGACGCACACCAGGCCGCCCCGCTGCCGTCGCAGCACCCGGCCGAAGTGTGGCACCGACGGACCGAGCACCGGGGCGAGGCCGCGGACCACCGGCCCTTCCTCCGGCAATACCTTGCCGAGCACCTTCAGCTTCCCGTCGGTGAGCTTCACCCGGCCGGCGAGGGCGAGCAGCATCGCCCGCCGCTGGGCGTGTTCGCCCTCGATGACAAGCACCTCGCCAGGCCGGACGCTGAGGTCGATGCCGCTGAACACGGTCCGGCCGCCGACGCTGGCGGTGAGGCCCTCGGCAACGATAGCCGAGGTGTCGCCCGGGGTCGGCCAGTCGGCCAGGTGCACCTGGCGGGTCAGCGACTCGCCCTCGATGTCCAGGTACGGCAGCCGCGAGTCCAGCCACTTGGGCAGCCACCAGGCGTGCCGGCCGAGGAGCTTCATCACCGCGGGGACGAGGGTCATCCGGATCACGAACGCGTCCAGGATGACCCCGACGGCGAGGCTGAAGGCGATCGGCTTGATCGCGCCTTCCCCGCCGGGGACGAAGAAGGCGAACACCGCGAACATGATCAGACCCGCAGCGACGACCACCTTCGCCGAGTGCACGAAGCCGTCCTCGACCGAGCGCTCGGTGTTGCCGTGGACGAACTCCTCCCGCATCCGCGAGACCAGGAAGACCTCGTAGTCCATGGCGAGCCCGAACAGGATGCCCATCAGGATGATCGGCAGGAAGCTGATCACCGGGCCGGTCTCCGGCAGGTTGATCACGGAGGCGAACCAGCCCTGGTTGAAGACAAGGGTGGTGGCACCGAAGGCCGCAGCAACGCTGAGCAAGTAGCCAAGGGCAGCTTTGAGCGGCACCCAGATCGAGCGGAAGACCATGGTGAGCAGCACCAGAGAGAGCCCGACGACGAAGATGCCGAACGGCAGCAGCGCCGCCTCGAGCTGGTTGGTTACGTCGATCTGGATGGCGGTGAAGCCGGTGACGGCTGTGACGACGTCGTAGCGCTGCAGCCACTCGTCCTGCCGTTCGCGGAGTCGTTCGACCAGGTTGGCCGTGGCCGGGTCGTCCGGGCCGGTGGTCGGGATGATCTGCACCATGCCGGTGTCGACGTTGGCGTTCGGGGTCGAGGCCGCCACCAACTGCACACCCGGCATCGCCTCGACGTCGGCCTTGAGCCCGTCCAGCGCCTCCACCGGATCATCAAGTTCGACGATGTCAACGGTCATGATCAGCGGGCCGTTGAACCCGATCCCGAACTTCTCGGTGATCGCGTCGAACGTCGCCCGGTCCTGGGTCCCGGGCAGGGAGTGCCCTGACGTGGGCAGGGCCATCTGGAGGTCCTTCGCCGGGTAGGCAAGGCCGCCCATGGCAACGAGGACGATCACGATGGTGACCAGGGGCCACTTCGTGACCGCATGCACCCACGAGGTGGCGAAGCTGAACGTCCGTCCGGGCTTCCGGGGGCGCTGCTTTCGGGGCTTTGGACGCAGCCGCTCGCCGGCGAAGCCCATGAAGGCTGGCAGCAGGGTCAGGGCAAGCAGCACCTCGAATCCGACCGTGAGCGCACCGAAGACACCCATGACCGTGAGGAACGGCAATCCGGCGATGCTCAGCCCGACCAGGGCGATGATCACGGTGAGGCCGGCGAACACCACTGCCGAGCCCGCCGTGCCGACGGCGCGGGCAGCGGACTCCTCCACCTCCATGCCTTCGGTCAGCTGGTCGCGGTGCCGGGAGATGATGAACAGCGCGTAGTCGATTCCGACAGCCAGCCCGAGCATGATCGCCAGCATCAAGGTGGTTGAACTGACCGGGATCACCCCGGCCGCGATCTGCACACTGAGGACCCCGATGCCCACACCGGCCACTGCCGTGCCAACCGGGATCATCGAAGCCACCAGCGAGCCGAGGGTGACCACAAGGACCACGATCGCCACCCCGAGGCCGAGCGCTTCGACAACGGTGATGCGCGGCACATGGATGGAGAAGACCTCGCCGCCGATCAGCACCTTCGAACCGGGCAGCCTCAGTTCGAGGGTTTCCGCGACCTGGGTCAGTTCCTCGCGCTGAACGTCGGTGATTGTCGAGGCGGTCCCCTTCACGCGGATGGTCGCCCGCCCGCTGGTCCCGTCGATGCTGACCAGGCCGTCCACGTTCTCGTTGTAGGGGTCGATCACGCCACGCACGAGCGGTAGCCGCTCGATCTCGCGCACCCAGTCCTTGACGGCGCGCTTGACCTCCGCGTCCTCGAGCCTGCTGCCCGCCGGTGCAGTGATCAGGACGGTCGCGGAAGCGTCCGCTGCCTCGGGGAAGGTCACCTTCAGCTGGCTGAGCGCCTTGGTCGAGCTTGCGCCAGGCACCTCGAAGACGTCGTCGAACTGGCCACCGACCGCGATGGCAAGGCCACCGACCAGCACCAGCACTGCCGACCAGGCGAGAAGCGTGCGACCGCGGTTGCGGTAGCACGCGCGGCCGAGGCGGTAGAGGAATGAGGACACGGTGCTACCTTTCGGCGACGGCCACGAGCAGGTTCGATACAGTATCGTATTCAATACAGACTCGTATTCAAACGGAAGGGCGGCATGGCCCACAGCACGCTCACTGCTCGCCGTACCCACACCCGCGAGAAGCTGATGGACGCCGCCGTCGCCCTGTTCGCTGCGAAAGGTGTCCTCGGCGCGAGCGTCGAGGAGATCTGCGAGCGGGCCGAGTTCACCAGGGGTGCGTTCTACTCGAACTTCGCCGACAAGGACGAGCTCTGCCTTGCGGTGCTCAACCGGCAGGCCGCGAGGGAACTCTCGGCCACGCAGCAGGCGGTCGCCGCACTGCGGACGGGTGTGTTGGGAGCCTCGTCGGTCGAGGAACTCGTCGATTCGGCATTGAGCGTCTTCATGGCGGTCCAGCCGCGCACCACCGAGGACCTGGTGACTGGCCTGGAATTGCGGCTGTACGCAATCCGGAACCCCGCGCTCCGGCCGTCTTTCCTCGCCCTGAACGACGAGATGGTCAGCCAGATCGGCGAACTGCTCCAGACCGCCGTCGAACGCGTCGGCGCCCGGCTGCTGGTGCCGATGCAGCAGGCGATCGACCTGCTCCACGCCGTCTATGCCCATAGCGGCAGTTCAGCCCTGCTGCATGGGCTCGAGCCCGACGACGGCCCAAGACGCCAGCAGTTGGCCGCTGTGCTGCGGTCACTGGTCACCGAAGAACCCGAGGCTGGATAGGCTTTTGGCCATGACCTCAGTCACCGTCGAAAGCGCCAACCTCGCCAACTCGAAGCTGTCGGTCGTCGGCGCCGGATCGGTCGGGACGTCGATCGCCTATGCCTCCCTGATCCGCGGGTCCGCGCGTCAGATCACCCTTTACGACATCGACGCCAGGAAGGTCGAGGCCGAGGTGCACGACCTCGCCCACGGCACCCAATTCACTCCCACCTCCGTGGTCACCGGCGGCGCCGACATCTCTGTGGTCAAGGACTCCTCGGTGATCATCATCACCGCCGGCGCCCGCCAGAAGCCCGGACAGACCCGTCTGGACCTCGCCGGGGTGAACGCCGGCATCATGACCAAACTGGTACCCGAGCTGCTCGAACAGGCGCCGAACGCTGTGCTCGTGCTGGTGACCAACCCCTGCGACGTCCTCACCGTGGTCGCGCAGAAGGTGAGCGGGCTCCCGGTGAGCCGGGTGTTGTCCACGGGCACGCTGCTGGACACCTCGCGGCTGCGTTGGGCGATCGCCCAGCGGGCCGGCGTATCGCTGTCCAACGTGCACGCTGCGATGTTCGGCGAGCACGGCGACACGGAGTTCCCGATCTGGTCCAGCGCCTCGATCGCCCAGATCCCGATCCGGGAATGGCAGGACACCGACGGCCGCCGCATCTTCACCGAGGAGGCCCTGGCCGGTATTGCCCACGACACCGTCCATGCCGCCTACTCGATCATCGAGGGCAAGGGCGCGACCAACTACGCCATCGGTCTGGCCGGTGCGCGGCTGGTCGAGGCGATCCTCAACGACCAGCGCAAGATCTGGCCGCTTTCCAGCGTGCTGACCGATTACCGCGGCGTGTCCGGCGTGGCGCTCTCGGTGCCGAGCCTTGTCGGTCCCTCCGGGGTCAAGCGGGTGTTCGAGTTCCCGATGGACGCCCACGAGATCGGCATGCTGAACAAGTCGGCGGCAGCCATCCGCTCGACCCTCAACGCGATCGGCTACTGAGGGCCACGCCCCGTCGTCAGGCCCCCCGTCAAGGGCCACCCCCCGTCACCGAGGGCCAGCCCTAACGTCGAGGGCTCGGCCCCTGGTGCTGGCCCTCGGCAGTAAGGGTGGCTCTCGGCAACAAGGCTGGCGTCAACGCGATCGGCTCCTGAGTGCCACGCCCCGTCGTCATAGGGCCACGCCCCGTCATCGAGGGCCACCCCCCGTCATCGAGGGCCAGCCTTGGCGTCGAGGGCTCGGCCCTGGGGGCTGGCCCTCGGCAGTAAGGGTGGCCCTCGGCGCTTTGGGGGCGGCCACGGGCCGGTCACGCCGCCCGGCGCGGGTGCAGCGGTGGTCGAATGGGGCCGTGGACGCAGCTGAAGAGCCTCTCGCCGGCGGCAATATGGGCCCCGTCAGCCGCCTTGGCGACGAGGTGCTCCGTCCGTCGGGGCCGTGGACCGCGAACGTCCACCGGCTGCTCGATCGGTATGCAGTCGCAGGCATAGCCGAGACTCCGCGCCAGTTCGGCCTCACCGCCGACGGCCGCGAGCGGCTGTCCTTCCTCGCTGGAACCGTGCCCGGCTACCCGATGCCGGAATGGGTCTGGGCCGAGTCGGTGCTGACCGCGGCCGGGCAACTGCTCCGGCGGTTGCACGACGCTTCGGTGCCGCTCGCCGGGTTTGCCGAGGGCTGGCGCTCGCCGGCGCGGGAGCCGGCCGAGGTGGTCTGCCACAACGACTTCGCCCCCTACAACCTGGTGTTCTCCGCCGGGCGCCTGACCGGGGTCATCGACTTCGACTACAGCTCCCCCGGCCCGCGGACGTGGGACCTTGCCTATCTCGCCTACCGGCTGGTGCCGTTGACCGGTGGCTCGGAGACCGGCCCGTTCACCGCAGCCGAGCGTTCGGCGCGGGTGGGCCGCCTGCTCGCGTCCTACCGCTCGGCGGCAACGCCGGCAGAACTGGTGGCCACGGCCGTGGCCCGGCTGCAGGCCCTGGCCGACTTCAGCGAGGCGGCAGCAGTGGAGCTCGCCAACCCGGAGCTGGCCCAGCACGCCGTCGGCTACCGGGCCGATGCCGACCGGCTGGACCGCGGCCGGCTGCGCTAAGGCGCCGCAGGCTCCCCCAAAGTGGACCCCAACCGCCGCAGTCGGCGACAACTGTCCACTTTGCGGAGAGTTGTGGGTTCTGGGGGCGCAGAGCACCAGGTGTCAGGGGGCTGACGGGCGGGAGGTGAACAGGCCGAGGCCAAGTTCGGCGGCCAGCCGGGTGGCAGCCCGCACCCCACGGACGCTGTTGCCGGCGGCGTCAAGGCGCGGGGAGAAGCTGCCCAGCCCACCCTTGCCCGGGGAAACGGTCACCACTCCGCCACCGATCCCCGACTTGCCGGGCAGGCCGACGTCGTAGAGCCAGTCGCCGGACTGCTCGTACATTCCGGCGGTGGCCATCACAGCCAGCACCGGCTGGCAGAGCGGCTGGGCGATCACGCGGGTCCGCGTCACCGGGTTCACCCCGCCGTCGGCCAGTGTCGCGCCCATCACGGCCAGGTCGTGCGCGGTCACCAGCAGGCTGCTCTGCCGGGTGTACAGCTCCAGGGCGTCTTCCGGATCGCCAGCTAGGGCGCCTTGCTGATCGAGGGCTGCTGTGATCTCCCGGTTGCGGAAGTTGGTGGCCGTCACGTTGGCGTACACGTCGTCGTCGAGGGCCAGTTCGCGGCCGGCAAAGGCTGACAGGCCGCCAACCAGGTGCATCCACTGCTCCTCGACGTCCGCCCCCGGCAGCCGGCTGCAGGTGGCGATGGCACCGGCGTTGACCATCGGGTTGGTGCGGCCCCCGGGAGCGGCCAGCACCGGCCCGACCGCGTTGAACCCCTGCCCGGTCGCGTTGACCCCCAACTCCCGGCGGGCCCGGTCGGCACCGAGGTGGGCACAGACCAGCGCGAAGGTGAACGGCTTGGCCACGCTCATCAGCGAGAACCCGGCCCAGGCGTCACCGCAATCGAAGACCTGACCGTCGGCGGCGACCATGCACAGCCCGAACCGGTCGGGGTCGGCCTGAGCCAGGGTCGGGTACACCTGCGAGTTCTCCCCTTCGCTGAGGGGCGACACCTCGGCATGGACGGCCTGCAGGATGCGCGTCACCTCAGGAGCCGGGGCCAGCGTGCCGGTGGAGATGAAGGCGTCGGAGTCACTCACCCCGGTGAGGTTAGTAGGGTTCGGCCCATGGCTCACGTCCTGGTCACCGGTGGAGTGCGCAGCGGCAAGTCCCGCTACGCCGAGACGCTGCTCTCCCCCGATGATCCGGTCACCTATGTGGCTCCCGGTCAACCTGCCGATCCGGCGGCCGACCCGGAGTGGGCAGCCCGGGTGGCCGCCCACCGGTTGCGGCGTCCCGTCGCCTGGCGGACGGTCGAGACACTCGCCATCGCCGAAGCTGTGGCTGCGGCGCCGGGGCCGGTCCTTGTCGACTGCCTTGGCACCTGGCTGACCAGGCTCTTCGACTCCTGGGAGGCCTGGGAGGCCGATGAGACCGAGTGGTCCCAACGGCTCGGCGATGAGGTGTCTGCCCTTGTCGCAGCCGTCCGCAACCACTCCGGCCCGGTCGTCATCGTGACCAACGAGGTCGGCTGGGGACTGGTGTCGGAATACCGTTCGGGACGCATGTTCGCCGATCACCTCGGCCGAATCAACCAGCGGGTGGCGGACGCTTGCGACCGGGTGGTCCTGATGGTGTCCGGCCGTCCGCTCTCACTGTGACGGCTCCTTCTCAGGCGGTGTGACCCGGGGCTGCCGCCACCACCAGCAGGACCGTGGCGGCAACCTCGACCAGTGCGCCGAGTACGTCGCCGGTGATCCCGCCGAGCCGGCGGACGCAGCGCCGGACCAGCCACAGGCAGGCGCCGGCGGCCAGCAGTCCCCCAGCCAGCGGCAGCCACCAAGCCTGTCCGGCGACCAGGCCGGCCGCGCCCGCCACCGCGAGCCAGAGCAGCCAGCTCAGCGCGGCCACAGGTCCCGGAACGCTCCCGGCCACGAGGGCGCCCAATCCATCGGGCCGGGCAGGGGGCACGCCGGTGGCGCAGCCGAACAGCAGCGCCGCCCGGGAGAAACAGATCAGAACCACCAGCGGCAACCAGCCGTTGGGGCGTTCGAGCACCACGCCGGCAGCCACCGCCTGCAGTGCCAGCGAGATGATCAGGGCGACCGTGCCCATCGGCCCGATGTCGCCACGGCGCATGATCTCCAGCGCGCCGGCCGCAGCGCGCCCGCTGCCAAGGCCGTCGGTGGTGTCGGCCAGGCCGTCGAGGTGCATCGCCCGCGTGCCAAGCGCCAGCGTCGCCACGAGCAGCAGTCCAGCCAGCACGCCCGGCAACCCGAGCCACACCGCGGTCCGGCCAACCAGGCCGGCGGCGAGCGCGACCGGCAGCACCGCCAGTGGCGCCAGGAGCATCGCCGTCCGGGCGTTTGACCGGCCGATCTCCGCCGGCGGCTGGACCGGGATGACGGTGAGCAGGCCCACCGCCAGCCGCAGCCCGGCGAACCGGCTCATGTCAGGTCGGCCAGCTGCGCGATGCCGGTCAGGGCGGCGACCGCCGAGCGAACCATGGGAACGGCAAGCACCGCGCCGCTGCCCTCGCCGAGTCGCATCGAGAAGTCGACCAGCGGCTTGAGGCCGAGCCGGTCCAGGGCCAGCGCCTGCCCCGGCTCGGTGGAACGATGGCCAGCCTGCAGCCAGGCCTTGGTGCCGGGAGCGAGATCCTCGGCAACCAGCGCCTCGGCCCCGGCGATCACGCCGTCCAGCAGTACCGGGACGCCGCGGCGGGCGGCCCCGGTGATGAAGCCGACCGCTGCGGCGAAGTCGGCAGACCCGAGGGCGACCAGCCGCTCGACGGGGTCTGCCACCCGGTCCCCGGCGCGGGCGATCGCGGCCTCGATCAGTGCGGTCTTGTGCACAAGCGTGCCTTCATCGATGCCGGTGCCGCGTCCGGTCACCGCAGCGGCGGGGACGCCGAGGCTGGCGGCGATCAACGCCGCCGCGATCGTGGTGTTGCCGATGCCGAGGTCACCGGCGATGAGCAATTGGGCGCCGGCGGCGACCTGCTCGGCCGCGATCTGGTCGCCGGCGGCGATCGCCTGCTCGGCCTGCTCGCGGGTGAGGGCGTCGGTGAGGTGAATGGCCCCGCTCGACCTGCGGACCTTGAATCGGCTGATCTCGGCAGGGAGGTCGGGGAAGTCGACGGCCACGCCGAAGTCGTAGATCGAAACCCGCACGTCATTGGCCGCGGCCAGCGCGGAAACCCCCGCGTGACCGGCGGCGATGCCGTAGACCATGGCCGGGGTGATCTCTGCGGGATAGGCCGAGACGCCGTCCTGCGCCACCCCGTGGTCACCGGCGAAAACGACCACCCGCACGTCTGCCAGCTGTCGCGGCGGGCAGTGGCCCTGGCATGCAGCCACCCAGGCAGCGAGGGTCTCCAGGTCGCCCAGCGCTCCCAGCGGCTTGGCCTGGCCGTCGCTGAGTTCGCGGGCTGCGGCATAGGCGGTGTTGCTGGGGGCCTTGACCGGAGTGGACTGCACGACTGGCAGGTTCATGGGCGGTTCTCCTGAGCGTGGCGCCACCGTGGAGCCGACCCGAACACCCTAGCCAAACGGGCCGGTGCGGACCGCCTTGGCACACTATTCGGCAGGGCCGCGCTACCGCGGCCACGATCTGGAGGTGCGGGATGCTGGAAGTGCTGGTTGGGCTGGCCATCCTGATCGGGCTGGTTGGAATCGTGATCCCGGTGCTCCCAGGCTCGATCCTGATCGCCCTCGCCGTGCTGGTCTGGGCCGTCGTAACCGGCACGACGCAGGCCTGGCTGGTGTTCGCCGGGTGCGCCCTGCTGCTGGCGGCCGGGGCAACCATTACCTGGTTGATCACGACCAGGCACACCCGAGCCGCCGGCGTCCCGGGTCGCTCCCTCGTGCTGGCAGGGCTGGCCGGCATAGTCGGCTTCTTCGTGATCCCGGTGGTCGGGTTGCTGATCTTCTTCCCGCTCGGGTTGTTCCTTGCCGAGTACTGGCGGCTGCGGGAACCCGGGAGCGCATGGGCCTCGGCCCTGGTTGGCCTCAAGGCGACCGGCCTCGGCATGCTCAGCGAACTGGGGCTGGCGCTCGCGTCCGCAGGGGTGTGGCTGGTCGCGGTGCTGAGCGGCGTCTGAGCAACGGCTCGGGAGGGTACTGGACGGTGAAGTGATCCAGTAGACGAAGGAGAAACCATGGCCAACGCAAGGAGCAAGTTCACCCTCCCCGGGTTGTCCACCGAGCAGGGCAAGCGGACTGTTGAGATCCTGCAGGAGCGGCTCGCCTGCTACAACGACCTGCACCTCACGCTCAAGCACGTGCACTGGAACGTTGTCGGCCCCCACTTCATCGGCGTTCACGAGATGATCGACCCGCAGGTCGAGCTGGTCAGGGAGTTCGCCGACCAGGTTGCGGAGCGGATCGCCGCCCTCGGTGGCTCCCCCAAGGGCACGCCCGGCGCCATCGTCGCCATCCGCACCTGGGAGGACTACCCGCTGGGTCGGGACCTGGTGGAGAACCACCTGCACGAGCTCGACAAGGTCTACGACGGGGTGGTGGAGTCCAACCGCAAGGCCCTGGACGACCTCGAGGAACTTGACCTCGTCACCCAGGACCTGCTGATCGACCACACGGCAGCGCTGGAGAAGTTCCAGTGGTTCGTCCGGGCGCACCTGGAGAGTGCAGCCGGAACCATCCCCACCTGAGGCTCAGCGGCGTTGGAGTCGCAGGACCAGCTGGCGCCGCCTCGTCCGCCCGCGCCGGGCGTCCTGCCGCCGATTCAATGGATGGCGAGCAGGGCGGTCGCGCCCAGCGCCAGCGCAAGGCCGGCCCACTGCACCGGAGCGATCCGCTCCTTCAGGACCGTCTCGGCCAGCAGGATCGTGCCGGCCGGATAGAGCGCGGTCAGCACCCCGATCACCGACAGGTCCCCGATCCGGACGCCGAGGAGCAGCAGCGAGTTCGCCGCCGCGTCCACCACGCCGCCAAACACTGCCAGCCGCAGCCCGCCAGTGCCGAGCGGGCGACCGGTGCCCCGGAACCGGAGCAGGAGGAACGCGATCGCGCCGATCATCAGCACTCCGTTGACGCCACGGTTCAGCAGCAGGGGCACCAGGCCTGAATCGTCCGGCGCCTGGTCGATCAGCACCAGGAACGCCCCGATCATGGCCCCCGAGCCCACCGCCATCAGTACCCCGGCAAGCGTCGGCCGCACCGCTCCACGCTCCGGCACGAAGCCGACCAGCACCACCGCGACCAGCGCCAGCGCCAGCCCCAGATAGCCGAAGCCACCCAGCTGCTCGCCGCGGGCAAGGCCGAAGGTCAGTGGGACCAGAGCCGAGATCACTGCCGTCAGTGGCGAAAGGATGCTCATCGGACCGATCGCAAGGCAGGCGTACAGCAGGGCGATCGCCAGCGCCCCGGCAACCCCGGAGAGCGCGCCCCAGAAGACCGCATCGCCAGACCAGCGACCGGGCACGAAGGGCACGAAGACCAACAGCGCCACCAGCCCGGTGAGGGCGACGGTCGCCGTGACCAGCACCGGATGGGACCGCTTCGCCGCGAGCCCGCCGAGGAAGTCCGCGGCGCCGAAGACCAGGGCGGCGATGGTCCCGATGGCGGCGGTCAGCATGGCCTGCACCCTACTAAGGGCCGCTGCGACGACTTGCGCGGAATTGCGTACGACCCTGGTGCCGAAATTCGGAAATGGGTCGCACTTGATCCGGCTCAGGCATTGCATCGGCCGACTGGATCTGCGAGTCTCAGAGATGTCCGAGCGGTCAAACCACGTGCCGACTCAGATGATCTGGCTCCGAGAGGAGAAAGACGATGGCACGTGGGTCCTCCCTCGTTTCCGACGTCACAACCCGCGAGCAGCGCACTGATGAGCTCCTCGCCCACCTGGCCGACACCACCTCGGAATCCGAGCGTCAGGCCATCACCGCCGAGCTGGTCGAGTTGAACCTCGGCCTGTGCGACGCGCTCGCCCACCGTTACGCCAACCGTGGCGCCGACCGTGACGACCTGGTCCAGGTCGCCCGGCTGGCGCTCTTCATGGCGGTGCGCCGCTTCCGGCCGGAAGCCGGCCGCTCGTTCGCCGCCTTCGCCGTCCCCACCATCACCGGGGAACTCAAGCGGCACTTCCGCGACCACTGCTGGGTGGTCCGTCCACCCCGCCGAATCCAGGAGCTCCGGGCCCGAGCCAGCCGGCAGGGCCAGCTGCTCGAGCAGTCCCTTGGCCGATCGGCAACCACTGCAGAACTGGTTGACGAACTGGACGTGGACGAGGGCCTGCTGCGGGAGTCTCGTGTCGCCGACGGCAGCTTCAGGCCCTGGTCGCTGGACGCACCCTTCGACGGCGCGAGCGAGGCCACCCTCGGCTCGACGCTGGCCGACGACGACGAGCCAATCGACCGACTTGCCGACCGGATCGCGTTGCAGCGTGCCCTCACCTCCATCAGCGGACGTGACCGGCAGGTGCTGCGGTGGCGTTTCGAGGAAGGCTGCACCCAGGGCGAGATCGGACGGCGCCTCGGCATTTCCCAGATGCAGGTGTCCCGGATCATCCGCCGGATCCTCGACCAGGCCCGTCTGGCCCTGAGCGAGCCGGAACCGCTGGCCGGCTGACGCTCGGCCCCGCCTGGCCGGGTCCGTCCAACGGGCCCGGCTAGGCTTCCGCCGGGTCAAGGCCGGTCTCGATCACCCGCTGGGCCACTTCCCGGAGCCGGATGTTGCGGTCCTGCGAAGCCCGACGAAGCTGCTGGAAGGCCTCTCCCGGGGTGATCCGGTGGCGTTCCACCAGGATCCCAACAGCCTGCCCGATGGTCCGGTGGCTCTCGACCGCCTTCTCCAGGTTCGCCTGCCGGTCGGCCAGTTCGCCAACGGTCAGCACCCGATCGACGGCGAGGGCGAACGCCTGGGCGATCAGGTCCGCCACGATCTGCTCGTCGGAACTGACCACGCGCGGGTTGCCGAACTGCACCCAGGCCCTGGTACCACTGGAGCGGCTCTGGGGCACCAGCAGGATGCCGTCCACCGGCGTGGCCGGATCTTCGGACTCGCCCGGCGCCAGATCGGCCAGCCGCACCGCGATCGCCTCGGGCAGCCTGCCCGGTTCCACGGGTCCACTGGCGGTGAAGGTCCGCGACTCCCCGGCGCAGGCCACCTGCACGGTGGAGTCGCCGCCGAACAACACATGAAGGCCGTCGACCGCTGTGCCCACCAGTTGGTCGAGGTGCTCGGCTGCCGCCAGATCGGCGACGACCCGGGCCGCGTCCTGCCGCCGCCCCAGCGCCGCGTGGTCCCGCGTGACGTCCCGCAGGGTCTTGAGGATCGCCGTCCGGCCACGGCCCGGTACCTCGACGACACCGCCGTGGAAGGACGCCCAGACGGTGCGTCCCTGGCGGTTCCGGAGCTGGAAGTCTCCCTGCAGAGGTTGCCCAGGCCCGATGGTGTCGTGGGCAGCGCTGATGCGGGCGAACGCCTCCGGGTCCAGCTCCGGGTCCGGCCACCACGGGTACGGCAGCCGGAACGGGCCGTCGCCCAGCCGCCAGCCCAGGAGTCTGGTGAAGGCCTCGTTCAGCCCGGTGACCAGGCCGTCCTGGTCGGCGATGATGACGGCTTCCTGCATCGAGTCCACCACTGCCCGCCGCCAGCTGGCGTCCAGGCTGCGTTCGGAGGCTCGCCGGATGTTGCTGGCGAGCCGCGCCCGCAGGTCGCCGACGTCGAACGGCTTGGCCACGTAGTCATCGGCGCCCTGCTGCAGCCCGGCGGAGGATGCCTCGTGGCCGGCCCTGGCTGAGAGCAGCAGCACCGGGAGGTCCTTCAGGTCGGGGTCGGCGCGGATCTCGGCCACAAGGGCGAACCCGTCCAGGCCGGGCATCATCACGTCGGAAAGGATGGCATCGGGACGTCGCGACCGGGCGGCGGCCAGGGCCTGCAGGCCGTCGCCGACCGATTCCACCTCGTAGACGTCAGCGAGCACCTCTGCGAGGTAGCGGCGCATGTCCGCACTGTCCTCGACCACCAGCAGTCGCGGCCGGTTCCCAGCAGGTGGGCCGGTCGGGACGACCACCGGCCGCCGCGTCGCCAGCTCCCAGCCATCCACTTCGGCGAGGAACGCCTCCACTCCTCGGGGTGTGATCGACCGGGCACCCTCGGTCGCGGCAGCCGTCGGCGGTGCGTAGGGAAGCTGAATGGTGAACCGGCTGCCCCGGCCCGGCGCCGAGAGCAGCTCGACCGAGCCCCCGAGGAGCTTCGTGAGCTCCTTGACCATCGCCAGTCCGATCCCCGCCCCCTCGGCACTGCGGGCCTGGGAGCGCCGCGGCAGCTGTTCGAACCTGGCGAAGACCCGGTCCTGGTCGCGCACCGGGATCCCGATCCCGGTGTCGTCGACCGAGACCTCAAAGCCGTCCGGCAACCCTCGCAGTTGCAGCCGCACGGAGCCGCGCGGGGTGTACTTGAGCGCGTTGGAGAGCAGGTTCAGCACTATCCGCTCGATGATGTCGCGGTCCAGCTGGGCCGGTCGGGGCAGGTTCGGCAGGTCCACCATGAACTCCAGCCCGGCTCGCTCGATGGCCGGGCCGAAGGCGGCGGCGAGCGACCTCAACAGTGCCGCCACGTCCACCTCGGTGAGATTGGGGATGATCCGACCGGCCTCCATCCGGCTGAAGTCGAGCATGGCGTCGACCATCCGGTTGAGCCGGACGGCGTTGCCCCGCACCAGAGCCAGCCGTTCGCGCAGCCGGCCGCTGAGCTCCTCATCGGCGGAAAGGACTTCCTGCAGCGGAGCGACGATCAGCGACAAGGGGGTGCGCAGTTCGTGGCTGACATTGGCAAGGAAGGCCGACTTGGCCGCGTCCAGCTCCCGCAGCGTTTCCGAATGCTGCCGCTCCACCGCCAGCTCGCGCAACCCGCTGAGCCCGGCGCCGATCAGCGCAGCGGCCAGTTCGAGGTAGTCAGCGAACTCGGAATCGACGTCCCGCCGCAACGGGCTTCCGACCACCAACACCAGCGAAGGGACGGCTTGCCCGGGTTCGATGACCGGCTGGGCGTGCAATTCGACGATGTCGGTCGAATCGGGCAGCGAAAGCACCTCATGCCGCCCGGAGCCGACTGCGGCGACGGCGACCGCATGGCCCTCCGCTGCGTGCCCCCGAACCGGATCGAGGACCGGTCCGGCAGCCGAAACCTCCGGGGTGCTCCCGGTGTAGTCGGGAACCACCTCGAGCAGCGAGACCTGCGGGTGGTCGGAATCACTCTGACGCAGCACGGCCACTGCGCGGTCGGCCACCTGGTGGGGGGTCTCGGCAAGCGACACCGCGTCGAGGAGCCGGGCGAGAATGCCCAGCCGGAGACCTGAAGTCTCCGCCGAGCGCTCGGTCATCGGCCGGCCTGCTGCGTTGCTGCCACGTTTACTGCTCCTTCGGCCCGGGTAGTTGATGGACTACATCCCTATCAGAGCAGGAGGATCAAATGGGTATCGACGACAAGGTCAAGAACGCAGCCCAGGAAGCCAGGGGAAAGATCAAGGAAGGCGTCGGCAAGCTGACCGACGATCCCGAGCTGCAGGTCGAGGGCAAGGCCGACCAGGCCGCCGCCAACGTGAAGCAGGCCGGCGAGAACGTCAAGGACGCCTTTAAGTAAGCCCAACGCCTTAACGGTCGAATGAGAGGAGTTACCCATGGACACAGTGCTATGGATTCTGGCCGTCATTCTGGTGGTCTCCGGCATCTTCGCGATTTTCCGGAAGCAGATGCTCTGGGGCATCGTGCTCATCGTGGTCGGCCTGCTTGTCGGTCCAGGTGGAACAAGCATCTTCACCTGAGCGTATTCACCACCCGCCAGCCAACAATGGCAACAACCGCCGCCCCGGACTCGCCGTCCGGGGCGGCGGTTCTGCTTGTTCCGAGCTGAGGCGGTAGTGCCTTTCGATCCGGCCCGCCGCGAGCTGTGGCTCAGCCCGCGTCCGCTGGGGTGTCGTCAAGCGTGATGTCGACCAGGATTTCGGCCGCCAGTTGCTCCAGGTCGGAGCGGACGGCTGCGAGATCGGCACCCGCCGGCAGCCGGGCGACGACCCGCGCCTCGAACAGCCGGCCACCGGCCATCGGGGCCTCCCTGGTCTCGCTGACCAGGTCCTCGATACTGATCGCGTGCCGCCGGAGGACAGCCGAGATGTCGCGGACGATGCCGGGATGGTCGTTCCCGAGCACGTTGAGGGTGAGTTCGGGCCGCGCTTCGGCGTGCGCCCCGGCGGTCCCGGGGTGGACCGTTACCTTGAGCAGCCCGTCCAGTTGGCCGAGGGACTCGGTGAGGGCAGCCACCCGGTCGTCGGGCACCGAGACCACAACGATGCCTGCGAACGTGCCGGCCAGTTCGGCCAGCTGGCTGTGCTCCCAGTTGCCGCCGTGGGCGGTGACGACATCGGCGAGGGCCGCGACCAGGCCGGCGCGATCGTCGCCGACGACGGTGAGAACTAGGTTGGACACGTTCGGCATGCTACCGGGCACGGCCGGGCGCCGTCGGGCGGTTCCCGGACCGGTCAGGACTCCTGGCCGGGGCGTTCGGCCCGTTCCTTCAGCGTCAGCAGCATCTTGCGGGTCATCAGCCAGGTGATCGGCGCGCCGAGCGTGGTGGCGGCACGCAACACCGCAGCCGCCGGACCGGGGTTCCGGTGGGTCCGGGTCCGGGAGATCAGCCGGCAGAGGCCAGGTCCGATGGGACGGATCGCGAAGGTCCAGATCCCGTCCCAGGGATCCTCCGGCGGACCCTGGCGCAGGACCAGTGCGTTCGGCGGATCGACCATGGAGACCTTGAAAGCGTAGCCGTCAGGCAATGGACCCCAGCCGGGCGGGACCAGCTGGATCCGGTCGCCGGGCTCCAGGTGCTGCCAGTCCGGGTTGACCTGCTCTGCCGACCGGATGTCGAGCCCGATCGCCTGCTCGAGCCGGTCGAAGCTGTACATGCCGCCGCGATCCTGGCCGACCTGCACCAGCCAGGGCCAGATCCGTTCGGCCGGGGCGCCGATGGTGACCGCCATGGTGGTCTGGTCGGCAGGCGAGTCGATCAGCTCGTCGCCCGGGTAGCTTGCCCCCAGCTCGCCCTCACTGGCACCCCAGCCGCTCATCCAGCGGATCATCTGGTAGCCAGCCACTCCCACTCCCACGGCACCGATCAGGTTCCGGACGCGCATCGACCCTCCTCCTTTGCACAGCAGGCTAGCCATCCCCGGGGCCGCCGGGAGGCGATCCCGGACTCCGTCCCGGACGGCCTGCCGGCGATCGATCGGTGCTCACCGCCTCCGCCTGACTGTTCCCTGCGGAGCCCTCCGGTGCCATCCTGAAGTCATGACGGTGTCGCCGTTGCCGAGGGACGGCGCGACCCTTGCCGGCAGGGACCGGGTCGGTCGCACCCTTCGGATTGCCCGGCACCCGGAGAGCGAACGGGTGGTGCTGTCGGTCTGGCAGGACAGCACCTGCCTTGCCACTGTCCGGCTGGCTCCCGCGGACGTGGCCGACCTGATCGGCGAACTCACCCGTTCCCTGCTTCCTGCCTCCGCTTCCCACCGAGAGACCATGGCCGGCTGACGCCTCGGGTGACGCCCCGAATCGGGTGGGCGAGGGTTCAAATCTGGGCGGTGCCACCGATGTCCAGGGGTGGGCCTGGCGGCCTGGGCGGCGCTGGGTTCCCCGGTCTGGGTCGCCTACAGCCTTGGCCTTGATGCTGGCGTAGAAGAAGCCCGGCGGGCGGTTAGTCCTTCGTCAAGCGGTCTTCGGCCGCAGCCGCACCTTCTGCCCGTTGGAAGCCTTGTCGACCTCGGCGAAGCTCGAACGCGACTTCACGAAGTCGCTGAAGGAGCTGTAGCCGATGGACTTCTCGTGGAAGGCCGGGTCCAGCCGCTTGATCTGCTGCTTGACCATTGAGGCGTTCAGCCATTCCTCGTCGCCGGCCTTGTCGTGACCGAGTTCGAGGGCACGCCGCAGCAGCTTGGTCGCGGCGCGGGGGGACATCTTCGCCGCCGGCTCGCTGGCGCCGTGTTCGTCCGACCCGGCGGAGCTGTCCGCCTCGACGACAGCCGGCTGGGGGTCCTTCGCAGCTGCCTTGCGGGCGGGCGCCTTCTTCTTCTCTGCCTTGTCCCTGGTTGCGCGGGCCGGCGCCGTGGCCTTGACGGCCGGCGCTGCTGCCGGCTGGGGAGCCTCCAGGTGATCCGAATCCCCCTCTTCCCCGATGCCGGGGAGGTCGTCGTAGAGGCTGAAGTCGTTGCACGCGGCAGGTAGCGACTTGCTGGTCGCGCCGGCCACTCCGACGGCGACGATGAAGCGGCCCAGCCGTTTCACGCGCTGGGCGAGGGCGACGTAGTCGGAGTCACCCGCTACCAGGACGACGTGGGTGACGTCGCCCAACCGGAACATGTCCTCCACCACGTCGATTGCCAGCCGGATATCTGCACCGTTCTTCGTCGCCGAAAGCGGGAACATCTGCGTGAGGTCGATCGCCCGGTCGATCAGTTGGCGGCGGTAGCCGGCGTTGATCGGCTGGGACCAGTCGGCGTAGGCGCGGCTGATCACGATCGAGCCGAAGGAGGAGGCGTAGTCGAGGATCGCGCCGATGTCGACGGTGGCCCCGCCGATCCGCTCGACCACTGTCTGGTCGGCAGACGGCTCGGTCACGATCACCTGGCGCACATGGTCGGCCTGGAACGCCCCGCGACCGTGCAGCTGGTTGTAGCGCGAGATCACGATGTTGTCGAAGTCGATGTACACGGCAACGCGGTTGTCGGCGACGTCAGCCACTCAGGCTCCTCGGGGTTGGGCGGCCAGCGGCCGTGAGCCCAGTCTCGTCCTGCGCCCGGCGGGGCGGCAACCCGGCGCCGGCGACCGGGCAACTCTGATCGGGCAGCTGACGGCTACATCGAAGACGGCCCGAGCTACCATGGGCAAGCCCGCGGTACCCAGCCGAGACGGAAGCCGAGACACCTTGCCTTCAGAATCCAAGCACCTGGCCAGGTTCCTGATGGCCACCGGAACGGTGGTGGTGATGGTGGCCGCCGGCCTGGTCACGCTGCCGTCGGCGGCGCCTCGGGAGACCAGCGCATCGGCGGCCATGGGCGGCCTTGGGTCCGCGAGCGGCTATCCGGCAGGACAGGTCGAGTTGGGCGGCGGAACCCGGGACTTCTCCACCGCCACCGCTCCCCGGAGCGGAGCCGCCACGGCGCCCGTCATCACCGCCGACCTCGCCGACGCCACCATCGGGCGCTACGGCATCCGCACCAGCAAGACCTTCGTTGTTGGGGTGAAGGGCGCGAAGCTGCGCTACGTGTGGCAGCACCGCTCGGCGTCCGGATCCTGGAAGACCATCTCCGGCGCCAAGTCCGCGCGGTACAAGGCAACGGCCAGCAGGTGGACCAACGGCACCCGGTTCCGGGTGATCGTCACCGGCACCGGCGGCAAGGCGGTCTCCGCTACGGCGAAGCTCACCGTGCTGTTCCCGACGAAGACTCCGGCCAGGGACGCCGAAGCGGCGTTCGCGCTCACGGGGCTCACCCAGGGGGTGGACTTGTCGGCCTACCAGCACACGCCGTCGCAGAAGGTGAAGCTGAAGGTGATCGCAGCCTGGGCCGGAGCCGACGGGTTCGCGATCCTGCGGAACGGTAGCGGCGCGCGTCCGAGAAAGCAGGTGTACACCAGCGCCTGCACCAACAAGACGGGGAAGACCGGCAGCAGGCCGGTGACCGAGGACTGTGCCTACCGGGTGCTAGCCGACGCAGCCCAGGGCTCCGGGCTGGCACTGGGCCACTACTGGTTCAACGGCTGGATCACCTCGATCGACCACACCAGCAAGAACCTGTTCTCCGGCAACTACACGCCGACCGCCTCGGCCCGCCATTTCGTCAAGTGGCTGAAGGCCGACGGCAACTACACCAGGGCCAGCACCGATCCGCTGGTGCTGGACATCGAGGCCGGGCGTACCTGGACCAAGACCTACAAGGGCAAGACCTACAAGCGGACCCTGCGGGCCTGGAACCCGAGCGAAGCCACCGAGTTCATCACCACGGTGAAGGAGTTGCTGACCAGCGACGGCTACCAGCCGAACCTTTACGTCTACATGAGCGCGAATGCCACGGCGCGTCAGTCCGGCGGCGAGTTCGTATGGACGGACGTGGCCGGGATCGCTCGACTCTGGGTGGCCTCGTGGGGAACCAACAACGGACGCATCCCGGATGCGCTGCCCAAGGTCGGCCCCTGGGTGGACCACGGCGGCTGGTCGATCTGGCAGTACACCAGCAACGCCGGCATCAAGGGCGACGGAGTCGGGGCACTCGATGGCGACATCGCCAAAGACGATGCCTGGACCCCACCGGCGCCCGTCCCTCCGGTGGTCGTCGTCCCGTGACCGCTGGCCGGCCGCGCTCAAGCGTGCGGCCGGCTCGAGCCGCCGATCCTGTCGGCCCGGCTTGGGCCAGGGTTTGCGGTCGACGGAAAGCAGGTAAGGGGTCTGGCTGACCGGATGGCCAGGAGGACGACGGTGGATGTGTCCGCGTAACCGCGACGCCCGGACGCGAGTGGCGCGGAGTTTTTCAGGCTTTGAACCCGGCGGGCTGCCGGATCGCCTCAAGACGCGGAGTTCTGCACCCTGTGAGGCCAGAAACGGGCGCCATGCGCTGCAAATCTCCGCGCCGACTCCCGAACCTCCCGGATCAGGCCTCCATGCCCTGCAAATCTCCGCGGATCACCCCGATGAGCACCGCCGCCTGCTCAGAACCAGGAACCGCCCTGGTCGGCGAGGCGGGAAGTGGGGTGCGTGGATCTCATGGAGATCTGGTGGGCCTAACTGGACTTGAACCAGTGACCTCTGCCTTATCAGGGCAGCGCTCTAACCGTCTGAGCTATAGGCCCGCTTGTTGCGGAACACGCAAGAGAGAACGTTACCGAGTCAGCCGGTGTGGCTCAACTCGGCGGGGTCCTTAGGGCTCCGACGGGCTCAGCCAACGGTTGGCGGTCGGTCAGTCCTCCGCAAGGGTCAGCTCGAGGCCGCCAAGGATATTGGCGCTGAGGTTGTACAGGAAGGCGGTCAGGGTGCCCAGGGCGGTGGTGATGACCACGTTGATGACCGCGATCAGAGCTGCGATGCCAAGCACCTTGTTGCCGTTGATGTAGTCCTCGATCCGCCAGGTCTCGGTGTTGCCCGGGTTCGAGATGATGTTCACGATGGCGTTGTTGATCGCGTCGAACAGCCCCGAACTTGTGAGCACGTACCAGAGCACCGAGGTGGCGATCCAGAACATGATCCCGAAGGCGATCGAGAACAGGAACGACGTCTTCATCACCGACCATGGGTCCACCCGGGCCAGCCGCAGCCGGGCCTTGCGGGTCCGGCGCAGGCTGGCCTTCGCCGCAGCGGGTGCAGCCGCAGGAGCCGTGGCCGGAACCGGCGGCGCCCTGAAGCTGGGGGCAGCCGGCAGCGGGGGAAGGAAGCTGTCCGCACCACCGAACGTCTCCACCGGCGAAATCCTGGTTACCGGGGCCGGCGCGACCGTCTCGGTTGGCACGTGGCTCGCCGTGTGCTCGGCCGAGGACGCACCGACCTTGGCGGGCCGCTTGGCCGGCCGGGCAGCCGGTGGCTCGGGAAGCTCCGGCGGCGGGCCGTCGGCCTTGATCCTTGGCATCCGGACGACGGTGTCGTCCAGGCCCTTGCCGCTCGGGTCGTCTGAGGACTCCCCACCGTCGACGCGCCACAGGGGCGCTTCCGCGTCACCCTTGGTGGTGTTGCCCGCGGCGCCTGGTCGATCAGTCACCCTGTTCCTCCTCGGCCGTTGGCCCGTCAGCAGCAGTCGCCGCCTCTGGCTCCCGAGGCTCAACGGTACCCTCCACGGTCACCCCGAGGTCAACCGGGCCATTCTCCTCAAGATCCGTACTGGCTTCGGGGTTGATCGCGATCACCGAGACGGCGTCATCCTCGGCCACACCGACGAACTTCACACCCATCGTGTCGCGACCCTTCGACGGCACCTCGGCGACAGCAGACCGGATGATCTGGCCGCTCACCTTGATCGCGATCACCTGATCGGATTCCTGCACCACCAGGCCACCGACAAGCGAGCCGCGGTCCTCGTTCAGCTTCATGGCCTTGATGCCGAGGCCACCCCGCCCCTGCTGGCGGTACTGGCTGACGGCCGTCCGCTTGGCGAAGCCGCCGTCGGTGACCGTGAACACATACCGGTCGTCCTCGGGCATGTCCGCACCGATGATCGACATGCTCAACAGGGCGTCGCCGCCACGGAACTTCATCCCGGTCACCCCGGAAGTGGCCCGCCCCATCGGCCGCAACTGCTCGTCGTCTGCGCCGAACCGGATCGCCTGCCCCTTGCGGGAGACGAGCAGGACGTCGTCGACGGAGTTGCAGAGGGCTGCCCCGATCAGCTCGTCGCCGTCCTCACGGAAGTTGATCGCGATCACGCCAGCCTGGCGCGGGGAGTCGTAGGCCCGCAGCTCGGTCTTCTTGACCAGGCCGTTCCTTGTGGCCAGCAGCAGGTACGGCGCATCGCTGTAGGCGCGCAGCGTGAGCACTTCGGCGATCCGCTCGTCGGGCAGGAAGCTCAACAACCCGGCCACGTGGCCGCCCCTGGCGTCCCGGCCGGCTTCCGGCAGCTGCCAGACCTTCGCCCGGTAGACCCGGCCGAGGTTGGTGAAGAACAGGATCCAGTGGTGGTTCGTCGTGGCGAACAGGTGGTCGACCTCGTCGTCCACCCGCAGACTTGCCCCACGGACGCCCTTCCCGCCGCGCTTCTGCGTGCGGTACAGGTCGGTGCGGGTGCGCTTGGCGTAGCCGCCGCGGGTGATCGTGACCACCATGTCGTCGTCGGGGATGAAGTCCTCGTCGGACATGTCGCCGTCGGCGGCGATGATTCGGGTGCGACGCTCGTCGCCGAACTTCTCGACGATCTCGGCCAGCTCGTTGCTGACGATTGCCCGCTGCCGCTCGACCTTGGACAGGATGTCCTTGAACTCGGTGATCTGGATCTCGATCTCGGCCAGGCGGTCGTTGATCTGCTGGATCTCCATCGCAGCGAGTCGCCGCAGCTGCGTGTTCAGGATGTGCAGCGCCTGTAGCTCGTCGATCTCGAGCAGGTCCTTCAGTCCCTCGCGCGCCATCTCGGCATCACGGGACGCGCGGATCAGTGCCAGCACCTCGTCCAGCCGGTCCAGGGCCTTCACCAGGCCGCGGTCCAGGTGGGCCCGCTTCTCCGCCTCGTCCAGCCGGTAGGCGGTACGTCGCTGGATGACCTGGATCTGGTGCCGCACCCAGTAGGTGATGAACTGGTCCAGCCGCAGCGTCCGCGGGACGTCGTCCACGAGCGCGAGCATGTTGCAGCCGAAGGTGTCCTGGAGCTGGGTGTGCTTGTAGAGGTTGTTCATCACCACGCGCGGCTGGGCGTCCCGCTTCAGCAGGATCACCAGGCGCTGGCCGGTGCGGGCCGAGGAGTCGTCGCGGATGTCGGCGATGCCGGACATCTTCCCCGCGTTGACCAGCTCGGCGATCTTCACGGCGAGGTTGTCCGGGTTGCACATGTGCGGCAGTTCGGTGACCACCAGCTGGGTGCGGCCGGCGCGGTCCTCCTCGATGTCGATGACTGCCCGCATGATCACCGAGCCGCGGCCGGTGCGATAGGCGTCCTCGATGCCCTTGCGGCCGACGATCAGCGCACCGTTTGGGAAATCCGGGCCCTTGACCCGCTCCATGGCAGCCTCGAGCAGCTCCTCCTTGGTGGCTTCCGGGTGGTCGAGTGACCACTGGACGGCCTCGGCGACCTCCCGCAGGTTGTGGGTGGGGATGTTGGTCGCCATGCCCACAGCGATGCCGGTGGAGCCGTTGACGAGCAGGTTCGGGAACCGGGCCGGCAGCACAACCGGTTCGGTCTCGCGGTTGTCGTAGTTCGGCTTGAAGTCGACGGTGTTCTCGGTGATGTCCCGGACCATCTCCATCGACAGCGGGGCCATCTTGCACTCGGTGTACCGCATGGCGGCAGCCGGGTCGTTGCCGGGGGAACCGAAGTTGCCCTGGCCGGACACCAGGCGCGCCCGCATCACCCAGGGCTGCGCCAGCCGGACGAGGGTGTCGTAGATCGCCGAGTCGCCGTGCGGGTGGTACAGGCCCATGACCTCGCCAACCACGCGGGAACACTTGTTCCAGCCACGGTCGGGGCGGTAGCCGCCGTCGTACATGGCGTACAGCACCCGGCGGTGCACCGGCTTGAGGCCGTCGCGCACGTCGGGCAGTGCCCGACCGACGATGACGCTCATCGCGTAGTCGAGGTAGGAACGCTGGATCTCGACCTGCAGGTCGATCTCCTCGGTCTTCGCCTCGGTCGGCGCCAGCGTCTGGTCCGCCGGCTCAGTCACGACGTCGGTTGGCTCTTCGGGGCCGTCGGTCATTCAGGTTCTCCTTTGGAACTCCGTTCGTCGAGCTTGTCGAGACGATTGGTTCGACAAGCTCAACCAGCGGTAATTGGCTCAGATGTCGAGGAAGCGGACGTCCTTGGCGTTGCGCTGGATGAAGCTGCGGCGCTGCTCGACGTCCTCGCCCATCAGGATCGAGAACATCTCGTCTGCTGCCGCCGCGTCATCGAGGGTCACCTGCAGCAGGGCCCGTTTCGCCGGGTCCATGGTGGTGTCCCACAGGTCGCCGGCGTCCATCTCGCCAAGACCCTTGTACCGCTGGATCGGGTTCACGCTGGGCAGTTTCTTGCCGGCGGCGACGCCGTTGTCCCGCAGCCGGTCCCGCTCGTCGTCGGAGTAGGCGAGCTCATGTGGCGAATTGCTCCACCGCAGCCGGAACAGCGGCGGCTGCGCCAGGTAGATGTGGCCGGCGTTGATCAGCGGCTTCATGAACCGGAACAGCAGCGTCAGCAGCAGGGTGCGGATGTGGGCACCGTCCACGTCCGCGTCGGCCATCAGGACGACCTTGTGGTAGCGGAGCTTGTCGACGTCGAAGTCCTCCTGGACGCCGGTGCCGAGGGTGTTGAAGATCGCCTCGACCTCGCGGTTCTGCAGGATCCGGTCCAGCCGGGCCTTCTCCACGTTCAGGATCTTGCCGCGGATCGGCAGGATCGCCTGGGTGCGCGGGTCGCGTCCGCCCTTTGCGGAGCCACCGGCCGAGTCACCCTCGACGATGAAGACCTCGCACTCGGACGGCTCGGTGGAGGAGCAGTCGCTCAGCTTGCCGTACTGACCCTTGTTCAGCAGGCCCTTGCGGCTGCGGGCCATGTCCCTCGCTTTGCGCGCAGCCAGCCGCGCCACGGCAGCTGACTGGCTCTTGCGGACGATGTCCTTGCCGTCCGCCGGATTCTTCTCGAACCAGTCGCCGAGCAGGTCGTTGACGACCTTCTGCACGAACGAGCGGGCCTCGGTGTTGCCCAGCTTGGTCTTGGTCTGGCCCTCGAACTGGGGCTCGGCCAGCTTCACGGAGATGATGGCGGTGAGACCCTCGCGGATGTCGTCGCCGGAGACCCGGTCCTCCTTCTTCTTGATCATTCCCCAGGTCTCGCCCCACTTGTTGACGGTGTTCGTCAGCGAGGCGCGGAAGCCCTCCTCGTGGGTGCCGCCCTCGTGGGTGTTGATGGTGTTGGCGAACGTGTGGACGCTCTCGTTGAACGAGACGTTCCACTGCATCGCCACCTCGAGGCTCATCTTCTGCTCCTCGGCGTTGGCGTCGATGGCGATCACCGTCGGGTGAATCGTCTCCTTGCTGCCGGTGAGGTACTTCACGTAGTCGATCAGGCCGTCGGCGAACTGGAAGGTCTGCTGGCGGGCCGACGCATCCTCGGCCTCCGCGTCGGCATCGCCCTCGATCTCGCGGGTGCGTTCGTCGACGATGGTGATCTTGAGGCCCTTGTTGAGGAAGGCCATCTCCCGGAACCGGGTCACGAGGGTCTCGTAGGAGTAGGTGGTGGTCTCGAAGATGACGTCGCTGGCGTAGAAGGTGACCGTCGTGCCGGTCGACTCGCCCGACCCCATCGGCTCAAGGCGCTCCAGCGGGGCGACCGGATCGCCGAGCACGAACGCCTGTCGCCAGTGATAGCCGTCGCGGGCGACGTCAACGACAAGGCTCTTGCTGAGCGCGTTCACCACCGACACGCCGACACCGTGCAGGCCGCCGGAGACCTTGTAGCCGCCGTCGCCGAACTTCCCGCCGGCGTGCAGCATGGTCAGGGCCACCGTCAGGGCGGACATCTTTTCCTTGGGGTGCTCCCCGACCGGGATGCCGCGGCCGTTGTCGACCACCTGGATGCCGCCACCGTCGAGCAGGCGGACGAGGATGGCGTCGCAGTAGCCGGCCAGCGCCTCGTCGACAGCGTTGTCCACCACTTCGTAAACCAGGTGGTGCAGCCCGCGTTCACCGGTGGAACCGATGTACATGCCGGGGCGCTTGCGTACCGCATCCAGGCCTTCGAGGACGGTGATCGCCGAGGCGTCGTAGTTGCCTTCGGCAACATGGGCGGACTCGGCGGCGGACATGGCAGCGACGATGGGCTCGTCAGTCACTCGGTATCCCTCCGGACGTAAGAAAGCGCCACCAACTTCAAGAGTGGGCGGCACGCTCAGTAACAGGTACATTCTAGCCGATGCGGTCCGAAACTCCGGGCATGCCGGACCAGCATGTGGGCCTGGGCGGCCAGATTTGCCGCTGCGCAGCCCCTGGGAGGGGTCGGCACAAGGTCGGATATGCGTCCGGGGGCCTCAGGCGTCCAAATCGCCGATCAAGCCCTTGAGGAATTCCCGGCGCCCCGGGTCGTGACCGAGGTGGGCGATCACCCGGTCGACCACCCCTTCCGCGGGCATTGGTTCGGTGAGGACCACGGCCTCCTCGTCCGGCTGCAACCGCTCGAGGGTCGCTAGCTGGGACGGCAGCAGGTCGGCCGGCATGAAGTGCCCGGTCCGGTTGGCCAGCCGGTCGGCGAGCACCTGCTCGGACAGGTCCAGATGGACGAAGACCGTCCGGCCGCCGGCTTGACGCAGCTGGTCCCGGTAGGACCGGCGCAGCGCTGAACAGCTCACCACCGTGTCCGCGCCGGTGGCGAGCGTCCAGGCGACAATGTTGGCCAGCCAGGGGCTGCGATCGGCGTCGGTCAGCGGTTCGCCGGCACTCATCTTGGCGATGTTGGCCTCGGGGTGCAGCTCGTCGCCCTCGGCGAAGGCCCAGCCGAGCCGGTCCGCGAGGCGCCGGGCAACGGTCGACTTGCCGCAGCCGGCTACTCCCATGACGACGACGTGGGTGCTCATCCGTAGGTGTCCCGCGGTCCGCGGCCCGCGACGGAGCGCCGGCCCTTCTTCCAGTTCGGCGATTCCGGGCCGATCACGTGCACCCGGGTAACGGTCCCCTGCCCAAGGTTCTTGTTCAGCACCGCAACGAGTTGGGGGGCGATGGTGCGCAGTGAAGCCGCCCAGGTGGACGACTCGGCCCGCACCGTAAGGACGGTGTCGGAGTAGGTCTCCGGCACCGAGTGCGCGGCATTCACCGGTCCGACCAGCGCCGGCCAGCGGGCCAGCAACTGGTGGACGCTGACCTCGCGGGTCCAGCCCTGGTCGTCGATGACTTCGGCGAGCACCTCGCCAATCCGGGTCGGTTCATCGGTGCGCTTCGCGGGCTTGCGGTGCTTCGCCGCCTGCCGGGGTGCCCCGCCGTGGGCCGCACGGGCGATCTGCCGGGCGAGCTCGAGGCCCTGCGGATCGTGCTCCGGCGTTGGTTCGGTCATCGCACCTCCTTCGGGGTCTCGACACCCTTGACCAACGGTTCCGGCGGCTCGTTGGACGGTTCAGCGGTCTCGGGAGGCTCACCCGAGGATTCCATGACCACGGTGGCATTCTCCACCTCGAACCTGCGGCCTGCCAGTGCGGCCGGGACGTCGGCGGGGACCGCTGCGGTGATCAGCACCTGCTCGGCGCCGCCGATCAGTTCGGCCAATCGCTCGCGTCGGGTCTCGTCCAGCTCAGCGAACACATCATCGAGGATAAGCACCGGCTCCACCCCGTCCGCGCGCAAGAGGGCGAACCCGGCCAGTCGCAGCCCGAGCGCCATCGACCAGGCCTCACCGTGCGAGGCGTAGCCCCTGGTCGGCAGGTCGCCGAGGCTGAGGGTGATGTCGTCGCGGTGCGGGCCAACCAGGCAAAGCCCGCGGGCGAGCTCCTCGCCACGGCGCTCTCGCATCCGGGTCTCCAGTTCAGCAGCGACTTCGGCGACGCTGTGCTCAGCCGACACCTGGGCCGAGGACTTGTAGCTGGCCGCCGCGACGTTGTTGGTGGGTGCGATGTCGGCGTAGGCGGCTGCCAACAGCGGACCGAGCTCTTCGAGGGTGGCCAGCCTGGCCGCGACCAGCTCCGCCCCGAGCGCTGCCAGTTGGCCGTCCCAGATGTCCAGCGTGATCGCTGCGTCCTCGCTGACGGCTCGCAGGCCACGCCCGGACAGCGACTTGAGCAGGGTCGAACGCTGTCTGAGTACCCGGTCGTAGTCGGCGCGGACGCCGGCCAGCCGTGGCCACCTTGCGGTGACCAGGTCGTCGATGAACCGGCGCCGTTCGCCGGGATCCCCCTTGACGATGGCCAGGTCATCCGGCGAGAACAGTACAACGCGCAGCGCACCGAGCAGGTCCCGCGGCCGCCGCAGGGGTGACCGGTTCAGGGTGGCCTTGTTGGCGCGTCCGGGGATGATCTCGACCTCCAGCAGCAGGTTGCGACTGTCCTCGAGCCCGGCCTGCACCCTGGCCCGGACGATCGCCCGCTCCGCCCCGACGCGCACCAGCGGCGCCTCGGCCGCCACCCGGTGCGAACCAAGGGTGGCAAGGAACTCGATCGCCTCGACCAGGTTCGTCTTGCCCTGGCCGTTCGCGCCGGTGAACACCGTCACCCCGGCCCGCAGCGGCACCTCGACATGGGCGTAGGAGCGGAAGTCGGCAAGGCTCAGGTGGGTGACGAACATGTCGGTCCCCCCGGCTCAGCGTTGGTTGAGCTTGTCGAAACCAGCCAGAGATCTCGACAAGCCCGATCAGCGATAACCCTCCGGCCCACGGGTCACGCTGGCAGGCGCATCAGCATGATCACGTGGCGGTAGTCGTCCAGCGGTTGGCCGTCGATCTCGTTCAGGCCGGTCAACAGGCAGGGCTTGCCGGGAGCGGTGAACGAGAACTCGACGTAGGGGGCATCCAGGGACGCAAGCGCGTCGGAGAGGTAGTGCGGGTTGAACCCGGCCGCACTCATCGCCAACCCGTTGCCCGTCTTGTCCTCGACCACAGCCTCCAGTGCCTCGACGGCCTGTGCCTGGTCACCGGTGGCAGCTTCGAGGGTGATCGAGCCCTCGGCGATCAGCATGCGCAGCGACGTGTTCCGTTCGGCCACCAGCCCGACCCGCTTGACCGCTGCGATCACCTCGGCGGTATTGGCCCGAACGGTGACCGCAGCCTGCACGGTCATCAGGTGCCGGACTTTCGGGAACTCCCCGTCCAGCAGGCGGGTGGTGATCTGCCGGAGGCCGGCAGCACCGGTGCCCTCGAAACCGATCAGCCCGTCTCCGGCGGCGGCAGCGGAGAGGCTCAGCGTCACCTGTTCGCCGGACGTCATCGACTTCGCAGTCTCCGCCAGCACCCGTGCGGGCACCAGGGCTGCGCCCTCGCCGCGGCTCGTGCGCGGGTTCCAGGCAAGCTCCTTCAGCGCCATCCGGTAACGGTCGGTGGCGAGCAGGGAGAGCGTCTCGCCCTCGATCTCCATCCGGACGCCGGTGAACACCGGCAGCAACTCGTCCCGGCCGGCCGCGACCACGACCTGGCCGACGGCCTTGGCGAACTGGTCGCTGGGAATCGCACCGGTGGCTTCCGGCATCTCGGGCAGAGCAGGGTAGTCCGCGACCGGCAGGGTCTGCAGGGTGAACCGTGCCGTGCCACAGACCAGTTCCATCTTGGTCTCGTCAGCCGTGATGTCGACCGGCTTGTTCGGCAGGGATCGGGCGATATCGGCCAGCAGTCGGCCCGAGACCAGCGCGACGCCATCGTCGGAAACGTCGGCCTGCACCGTGATCTGGGCAGAGGTTTCGTAGTCGAAGCTGCTCATGACGACCTGGTTGCCACCGGCCTTCACCAACAGGCCAGCCAGGATCGGGACGCTCGGCCGGGTGGGCAGGCTACGGGCAGCCCACTGCACAGCTTCGGCCAGGACGTCGCGGTCGAGTCGGATCTTCACCATTGCTCCCTTGAACTCACGCGTGGTCGGTTGATCATATCTACGCTTGGCCCGGGCTGGAGCCCAAGGGGAGTTTCCCCAGCTTGTGGGTTCGCTGACTTTGAAGCTCGATGGATATCTCTAAATTCGTAGTGGTAGTAGCGCCTGTGAATTCGGTGGAGAACCCCCGAACGTCCTACCCCGTCGGCGCGGCGGCTGTGGGTGCAGCCTGTGGACAACTGGAAACTACACGGGGAGGATTTGGGGACAGGTGATGCGGCTTTCCCTAGCCCCACAGGAAGTACCGGTTATCCCCAGAGTTCTCCACAACCGGTGCATGGTCACCCGTAGGGGGGACAAGGTGACTGAGTCACCCGTCCTGGGGATCATGTGCCGAACACGGTTCGCGATCCAGCTGGATGGACACAGCTGGGTTCAGCGCAGGGGGGACTGCTTGATCCGGTTGGTGAGCTCGGTGATCTGGTTGAAGACGCTGCGACGCTCCCGGAGCAACTGGCGAATCTTGCGATCGGCGTGCATGACGGTGGTGTGGTCGCGGCCGCCGAACAACAGGCCGATCTTCGGCAGCGAGAGGTCGGTGAGCTCCCGGCACAGGTACATCGCGATCTGGCGGGCGGTGACCAGGACGTGTGTCCGGCTCTGCCCGCACAGGTCCTCGACGGTGAGCCCGAAGTAGTCGGCGACGTTGGTCATGATCGTGGTTGCGGAGATCTGGATCTCGGCGCCGTCGGGAATCAGGTCCCGGAGCACGACCTCGGCCAGGGCGAGGTCGACTTCCTGCCGGTTGAGGCTGGCGAACGCGGTCACCCGGATCAGCGCACCCTCGAGTTCGCGGATGTTGGTCTGGATCTTGCTGGCGATGAACTCCAGCACGTCCGGGCCGGCGGTGAGCCGCTCAGCGGCAGCCTTCTTGCGCAGGATGGCGATCCGCGTCTCGAGGTCCGGCGGCTGGATGTCGGTCATCAGGCCCCACTCGAACCGGCTCCGCAACCTCGGCTCGAGCGCCTCAAGGCCTTTCGGCGGACGGTCTGAGGTGAGCACGATCTGCTTCTGGGCCGTGTGCAGGGTGTTGAAGGTGTGGAAGAACTCTTCCTGGGTCTGGATCTTGCCTTCGAGGAACTGGATGTCGTCGATCAGCAGCACGTCCACGTCGCGGTACTGGCGGCGGAAGTCGGCTGTCCGGTTTTCCGACACCGAGTTGATGAAGTCGTTGGTCAGTTCCTCGGTGGAGACGTACTTGACCCGGACGCGGTCGTAGTAGTTGCGGATGTAGTGACCCACGGCGTGCAGCAGGTGGGTCTTCCCCAGGCCGGAGTCGCCGTAGATCATCAGCGGGTTGTACGCCTTGCCGGGCGCCTCGGCCACCGCGACGGCTGCAGCATGGGCGAACCGGTTGGAGTTGCCGATCACGAAGGTCTCGAAGGAGTACTTCGGGTTCAGCCGGTCACCGGCGTGGCGGCTGGAGGCTGGACGGCTCGAAGCCAGCGGCGGGGGCAGCTCTTCCGGAGCGGGCTGATCGTGGATGATCGGGTCGTGCCGGTCAGTGCTGAGGCTGGGGTCGACGTCGATGGCGACCCTGATCGGCCGGGAGTAGAACTGGCTGAGTTGGTCCTCGATCAGCGGCCGTAGCCGGGTCTCAACCCGGTCCCGGGTGAACTCGTTGGCGACCGCGAGAATCACAAGGGAGTCGTGCATCGTCACCGGCTGCATGCCCTGCAACCAACCACGGGTGGCTGCGTCCGAGGAAGACCAGACGAACGACCAGGCAGCCCGCAGATCGGGAGGTGAGGTCGCGTCAGTGCCCGTCAGTGGTTGTGTCATCGGTCCTGCTTCGTCCTAACTACCGGCCCCAGCCAGGTTTCCACACGATTGTCCACAGACTGTGTACGACAATGGACGAGCGCAGAGGCCGAATGGACCTCGGGCGGCAGTAGAGCAAACTAGCGAGGTCTGGGCGCTGGCGCAAACAGTTTCCGAACAAGATGCAGGTCGGCACGGCGTGTCGGCTCGACGAGGTGGCAGATCTGCTTCAGTTTGCCCGCAGTCATGGCCGCCGCGTATCGTTGGTAAGTCGCTGTCGCGACAGCCGTGTGTCCAGGTGGGCGCATCAGATCCGATAACTTACGAACTTGGGAGCACTCGCGTGGTCAAGCGCACTTTCCAGCCGAGCAACCGGCGTCGCAGCCGCACCCATGGCTTCCGTCTCCGGATGCGTACCCGCGCCGGCCGCGCAATCATCTCGGCCCGTCGTCGTCAGGGCCGCGTCCGCCTCGCCGGCTGAGCCGGCTCCGGTGCTGCCAGCCCCGTCGCGGTTGCGAAATCCTGTCGACTTCCGCGACACGCTTCGCCAGGGCGTCCGTTGTGGACGCGCGAGCGTGGTCGTGCATGCCCGACGGGCCGAGCACCTCCCGTCCCGGGCCGGCTTCATCGTGTCGAAGGCCGTCGGGAACGCCGTCCACCGCAACCGGGTGAAGCGGCGCCTGCGGCATCTGGCTGCGGCCGCGCTGCCGTCCACGCCCTTCGCTGTGGACGTTGTGGTGCGGGCGCTGCCGGCAGCCACCACCGGCGACCTGCCTGGTGACTTCAGGACGGCTCTGGGCGTCTGCCTGGATCGGCTGTCGGCATGAAGTACCTGCTGATCGGGCTGTTGAAGGGCTACCGCAGGGTGATCAGCCCGCTTTACGGAAATGTCTGCAAGTACTACCCCTCCTGCTCGGCGTACGCGCTGGAGGCGGTTACCGTCCACGGTGCCGTGAAGGGCACTTGGCTCGCGACGCGACGGCTGGGCAGCTGTCACCCGTGGGCTGAGGGCGGGTACGACCCGGTGCCGGGCACGTCGGCCGCCGAAGCCTGGGCAGCTGAGCAGGCCGCGAAGTCCACATCGGCCGAACCGGCCCCTATCGGGACGCCTGCCCGCGTCCGTGAGGTGAAATGTTGAACCCGTTGATAGCGCTGCTGATCCCAATGAACCTCTGGGACGACTTCATGGGAATGCTCGGGGCCATGATGACGCCGCTCTACTGGGCGGTCTCCGGCATCCTGGTGGGCTTCCACTCGCTGCTGTCCAACTTCATGAACCCGGATTCCGGGTGGACCTGGACCCTGTCCATAGTCCTGCTGACGATGGTCATCCGGACCGCGCTGATCCCGCTGTTCGTGCGGCAGATCAACTCCGCGCGCAACATGCAGCTGATCCAGCCGAAGGTCAAGGATCTGAACAACAAGTTCGGGCACGACCGGGAACGTCTCGGCATGGAGACGATGAAGCTGTACAAGGAAGAGGGCGTCAATCCAATGGCGTCCTGTCTGCCGCTCCTGCTGCAGATGCCGATCTTCCTGGCCCTGTTCTACGTGCTGCTCAGCGTCTCCGACGGGAAGGCCCTGGGTTACTTCTTCGAGCAGAGCCCCGCCCTGGTCACCTCGCTGCAGCACGCGACCATCTTCGGCGCTCCCATCTCCGCGCGCTTCCTGCCCCTGGGTGCCAGCTTCGGGCCCACGCAGTTCGTGAGCCTCACCCTGGTCGTCCTGATGACCGGGATCCTGTTCATCACCCAGCTCCAGCTGATGCGCAAGAACATGCCCCCCGAGGCGCTCACCGGAACCATGGCGCAGCAGCAGAAGATGATGCTGTACATGTTCCCGGTGATCTACGCTGTCGGCGGCGTGAACATCCCGATCGGCGTGCTGATCTACTGGCTGACCACGAACCTGTGGACGATGGGACAGCAGTACATCCTGATCCACAACAACCCCGCACCCGGCACCCCGGCCTTCGTCGACTGGGAAGAGCGGATGCGCGCCAAGGGCCTCGACCCCGAGGCAATCGCTGCCAAGCGCCGCGGCTCGAAGAAGAGTCGCGACACCGGCGACTACGACCCAACCAAGGTGGCCCGGCAGAACCGTGGCGCCGCCGCGACCCCTTCGTCCGGTTCGCCGGAGTCGCCGGGGGCGGTGGAGGAACCGGGCGTGCAACGCCAGGTGATCCAGCGGCAGCAGCCCCGGAAGAACACCCGCGCCGCCCGCAAGCAGTGACAGCTAGGAGTTAGGACATCGTGACTGAAGAATTGAATGCCGTCGAAGAGGTCGACGTCGACGCTGTCGTTGAGGGCGATCCCGCCGACGACCGTGAGGTCGCCGAGGGCGTAGCGGTGTCGGTCGAGCCGGATGAGTCGACCGAGTCGGACGATGAGTCGTCGGAGGACGACGATTCTGACGACACTGCCCCCGGCTCGACCCGGTCGAAGAAGCAGTCCGTCCTGGAGAACGAGGGCGAGATCGCTGCCGACTATCTGGAGGAGCTGCTCGACATCGCCGATCTCGACGGTGACATCGACACCTATATCGAAGGTGGTCGGGCGCATGTCTCGATCATCACCGAGGGTGACGTGCTCGTCGGCAAGGACGGCGAGGTGCTCGAGGCGCTGCAGGAGCTGGCGCGACTGGCGGTGATGACCGAGACCGGTCACCGCAGCCGGTTGATGCTCGACGTCGCCGGCCACCGGGACAAGCGGCGCAAGGTGCTCCAGGACCTGGCCAAGGACGCCGTCGACGAGGTGAACGACACCGGCGAGGCCGTGCGGTTGTCGCCGATGAACCCGTTCGAGCGGAAGATCGTGCACGATTCGGTTGCGGCTGCCGGCCTGATCAGCGAGTCGGAGGGCGAGGAGCCCAACCGTCGCGTCGTGGTGCTGCCGAAGGCCTGAGCTTGCCCGAGGACGTCCGCGCCGGTCTCTTCGGAGCCGGCGCGGAAGTGATTAAGCAATATGTCGACATATTGGCAAGTCGAGGAATCGACTGGGGACTGCTCGGCCCGCGTGAAGGCGATCGGCTCTGGGACCGGCACATCCTGAACTCGATCGCGGCTGCGCGCCTGATTCCAGAGGGCGCCACCGTGGTGGATGTCGGCAGCGGGGCCGGCCTGCCGGGAATCCCGTTGGCCATCCTCCGGCCGGACCTGCGGCTGACACTCCTGGAGTCCCTGCTGCGACGTGCGAACTTCCTCGAGTTGTCGGTCACCGAACTTGGTCTTGAGGATCGGGTTCGGGTTGTGCGGGCGAGGGCCGAGGAGCACCGGGAGCACTACGCCGTGGTCGCCAGTCGCGCGGTGGCCCCACTCCCCCGGTTGGTCGGCTGGTGCGCTCCACTGATGACCCGCACCGGCATGCTGCTGGCCCTGAAGGGTTCCACGGCTGCCGGCGAACTCGCCGAGTCAGCTGCTGCTCTGCGCAAGGCCCGGTTGAACGGCCAGGTGCACGAGTTGCCCGTTCCCGGAACCGAAGGGGTCACCTGGGCCATCGAATTGCGGAGAACCGCAGGCTGAGCCTGTCGAAGCCCACCCCCGGAGGCCGAGCTGATGAAGCCTCGGGTCGGGCTGGCTGCGGCCGGGATCGGGGTACCGGCCCCGCAGCGACCTGTCATCGGTAGGCGGTCCCGTGACGAGTCGGACCGGCGCCAGGGCGGTTCGTTGGTCGGGCGTCGTCCGGGCAAACCCCTATTCTGATGTTTCACGTGAAACACACGCCAGGAGGGCCATGACGATCACTCCCCCGCCCACCCCGCGTCGGGTGGTGTTCGACGAGCCGGAGTTCTCGGACCCCCGCGCGCTGGTGCCGGACGACCTGGAGTTCGATGTTTCACGTGAAACAACGCTGCCCGAAGCCTGCCCGACCACGAACCGTGGTGATCGCGAACCAGAAGGGCGGCGTCGGCAAGACCACAACGGCGGTGAACATTGCCACGGCGCTCGCCCTCGGCGGGCTGACCGTGCTGGTGATCGACCTGGATCCGCAGGGCAACGCTTCCACCGCCCTCGGGATCGACCACCACGAGGGCGTGCAGGGCACCTACGAGGTCCTCACCGCGAACTCTCCCATCGAGTCGCTGATCAAACCGTCCCCGGAGTCCGACGGACTGTGGGTGCTGCCGGCAACCATCGACCTCGCCGGGGCCGAGATCGGCCTGGTCACCACACCGGCCCGCGAGAGCCGCCTCCTGCACGCGCTCCGCAAGTTCAAGGACAAGTACCACCCTGATTACGTGTTCATCGACTGTCCGCCGTCGCTCGGCCTATTGACGCTGAACGCCCTGGTGGCCGCAGAGGAGATCCTGATCCCCATCCAGTGCGAGTACTACGCACTGGAAGGCGTCTCCCAGTTGCTGCGGACGATCAACCTCGTCAAGGGCTCGATGAACGACCACCTGCGACTGACCACGGTCCTGCTCACCATGTACGACGGCCGCACGCGGTTGGCATCCCAGGTCGCGGCCGAAGTGCGGCAACACTTCCGCGATGAGACCCTCCAGGCGGCGATTCCACGCTCGGTGCGCGTTTCCGAGGCGCCGAGCTACGGCCAGTCGGTGATCACCTACCACTCCGCTTCGGCCGGTGCCCAGGCCTACCTCGACGCGGCCGCCGAGATAGCCACCCGTGGAGCCGTCTCAGCCGAAGCCGACGAGCGGTCAGCATGAACGCGCCGAAGCAACGTACCGGCCTCGGCCGTGGGCTGGGGGACCTGCTGCAGC
Source organism: uncultured Actinomycetota bacterium (assembly GCA_963848845.1). GTDB lineage: Bacteria > Actinomycetota > Actinomycetes > Propionibacteriales > Propionibacteriaceae > Propionicimonas. Next base: position 412,683 of record CAWKFH010000003.1, on the reverse strand, counting down.
GCACCGATCCCGAGCTGGCGCCACACGGCGGTGAAACCGCAGTGACCCAGCCAGCAGGCGCACGGTTCGCCGAGATCCCGGTCGGCGAGATCCGGCCGAATCCCAGGCAGCCGCGAACCGTCTTCGACGAGGATGCCCTGGCCGAGCTGGTCTCCTCGATCACTGAGGTGGGTCTGCTCCAGCCGGTGGTCGTCCGTCCCCTCGACGATGGCGGCTATGAGCTCGTGATGGGGGAGCGGCGGCTCCGCGCCTGCCAAAACGCAGGCATATCGACAATTCCGGCGATCATCCGCCGGACCGAGGACGCCGACCTGCTGCGCGACGCACTGCTGGAGAACCTGCACCGGGCGCAACTGAACCCGCTCGAGGAGGCTGCGGCCTACCAGCAGATGATGAGCGACTTCGCGTGTACCCAGGAGGAGCTTTCGTTCCGGATCAAGCGCTCACGGCCGCAGATCTCGAACACCATCAGGTTGCTCCAACTGCCGGCGCCGGTGCAGCGGCGGGTGGCTGCCGGCGTCCTCAGCGCTGGGCATGCCCGTGCCCTGCTGATGCTCCCGGATGCCCCGGCGATGGAGCACCTGGCGACCCGGATAGTCGCGGAGGGCCTTTCGGTGCGCGCAGCGGAAGAGATCGTCTCGGTGGGGGAGCACGGCACCAAGCGGGCTCCACGATCGCGCCGGCCGGTCGAGCTTTCGCCAGCGGCAGAGGATCTCCAGCGCGAACTGGTCGAACGGCTCGACACCAGGGTGCTGGTGAGCGAAGGCCGGGCCAAGGGCAGGATCGTGATCGAATTCTCGGGTCAGGAAGACCTGAAGCGGATCTCGGAACTCCTGACGACTTAGCGATCAATCACTTTATCGACAAATAGCTATGGACGCGCCGACTGCCAGAGCTCCAGTTCCAGGTGCTCGACCGTGAAGACCAGCCCGGGATAGCTGACCGAGTCGGTCGTGATGAAGCCCATCCCGCGGTACCAGTCGCCAAGCCGGGTGTTCTCACCCACGATGCCGATCGCCAGCACGTGCGCCCCGGCGGCCCGGGCGCGGTGGGACGCCTCTGCGACGAGGCTGGCGCCGTAGCCAAGGTGGCGCGCAGCGGGTTCGACGGCAAGATGGCGTAGCCCCCAAACCCGCGGACGGGTCCGCGACGCCCCGGCGAAGGCGCAACCCCTGATCCCGGTGGCGTCCACCACGGCGAACAGCGAGAACCCCCTGGCCACCACCCGGTCGATCTCGCCGGGATCCCAGAAGGCGGGGTTGGACGGCGTGTTCTCCCTTGTGATTCCGAAGTCGGCCACTTCGGTGGCGAACCCGCCGCGCAGGACGGCCAGGCACTCGGGGTAGCGATCGGGCGGGACGTCGATGATCTCCACCGGCCTGGAGTCCTTAGCCTGTCGAAGGGCCGGCCGCTCGAGGCCTCCGTGCGACACTCGAGCCTCCTCACTCGGCGCTGGGCTTGGCCTCGACCGCACGCAGCCGGGCCTGGACGTCCTTGCGTGCCGAGTACTCGGCCCAGAACGAGAAGAAGGGGACGGTACCGGCCAGAGCGATCAGGAGCAGCCGTCCCCAGGGCCAGTGAACTCGCCGACCGAGGTCGTAGGCGGTGATCAGCAGAACCATGTACAGCCAGCCGTGCGGCACCCCGGTCAGCGTCACCACGATCCCGTTTCCGCCGAAGTACTTCAGCGGCACGCCGACCAGCACCAGCACCACCAGCAGGACGCCGACCAGATAGGCCATGATCCGGTAGCGCAGCAGCGCCGCCCGGACACCGGGCGCCGCATCGGCGGTCAGGGCTGGCAGGGTTTCTACCGGTGAGCTCATTCTTCCTCCTGCTGCGAAAGCGTACCGAGGCTGCCGTCCCGACCGATCGCCCGCACGAACCGGAGGGTCATGAAGGCCGCGAAGGCTGCGAACACCCACCATTGCAGGGCGTAGCCAATGTTCTGGACCGAGCCGTCGCCGCTGGGCAGCGCCACGACGACCGCGCCGAGTCCCTGTGCCGCCGAATCCTGCCCCGACAAGGTGATGAACCCGGGAAGCAATTGCTGCGGCCAGAACTGGGCGAGCGCGGGCAACCGCACCGAGCCGAGTTCGTTGCCAGTGTCGGCTGCTCCGGATCCGGGCTCGGACGGCAGGAAGATGCCGGTCTGGTCCAGCTGCCCGGCCGGTGGCTGCGGCAGTGGTCCGGAGTCGGCCGGCAGGCTCCCCCTGACCACTGCGAGTACCCGGCCGTCGGCCACCTGGAAGGCGGACACGACGCGCACCGTGCCGTCCTCGGAGACAACCCGCGCCTGCTGCTCGGGCAGGTATCGTCCGGTGGCCCTGGCCGGCTTGCCATAGACGTCGCCGACGGTCCCGTCTGCCGCGACGAAGTCCAGCAGCCGTACCGGCGCCTGGGCCGCCCGTGCAGCAGCCGATTCGTTCTCCTTGTTCTCGAATACCCGCATCTGCCACAGGCCGAGACCGAGCATCGCCAGGGTCACCGCAGCCCCAAGGACGGCGATCAGCCACTGCCTTGCCCGAACCCGCATGTGGGGAGGCTAGCCGAGGTGGCGCGCCCAGGCGTTGTCGACCAGCTGCGCGCACAACAGGCCGAAGTCGTACCCGGCTGCCTCGACCGCCTGCGGCAGCAGCGAGGTCTCGGTCATCCCGGGAGCAACGTTGGTCTCGATGAAGACCGGGGTGCCGTCGGGACGCACGATGATGTCGGCCCTGGAGAGGTCCCGCAGCCCGAGCACCCGGTGGGCCGAGATCGCGAGCTCGGCGCAGGCAGCAGCCGCCTCGTCGCTCAGCGTTGCCGGAACGATGAACCGGGTCTCACCGGCGGTGTAGCGGGCGGTGTAGTCGTAGATGCCCGAGTTCGGCCGGATCTCGACCGCCGGCAGGGCGATCGGCACGCCGTCGAGCTCGATGACGGTGACGGCGACCTCGGTGCCATCGATGAACTCCTCGATCACCGCCAGGTCGCCGTACGCGTAGGCCCCGACCATCGCCGAGGGCAGTTCGGTGGTGGACGCAACCTTCGCGCAGCCGAGCGCCGAGCCGCTGCGCGCGGGCTTGACGATCATGGGGAAGCCGATCCGCTCGCCGAGGGCTGTGACCAGGGCTGCGGCGCCGAGCTCGCGGAACATGTCGTGGGGCAGGGCGGCCATGACCGGACGGGCGAGGCCGGCCTGGGCGATCAGGGGCCCGCCGACGGCCTTGTTGAAGGAGCGCCGGCAGGCGGCCGGCTCGGAGCCGACGTAGGCCACGTCGAGCAGGCTGAGGACCTGCTGCAGGCCGCCGTCCTCACCAACGCCGCCATGCAGGACGGGGAAGGCGACCGGGTCGTCAAGACCCCGCAGCAGTTCGAGCAGACCGGGGGTCAGATCGGACTCGATGACGTCCCGGCCCTGGTCCCGCAACGCCTGGGCTACCCGGCGCCCGGAACGCAGCGACACCTCCCGCTCGTGCGACAGCCCGCCGGCGAGCACGACGATGGGGCCATGGGGACGGAATTCGGACATTGGGTGCTCCCTAACTGATATCGGGTGCCGGGCCGGTGGACAGGTCCAGGTGCCGCGGCGATTCGGCGCCAAGACCGAAGGTGCGGTGCAACTCCAGTTCCTGCGTGAGCACCTCGCCGAGCCGGCGGGTGCCTTCGTAGATGCGTTCCGGGGTGGGGAAGCAGAACGACAGCCGCATGTTCCGGCTGCCGAGGCCGTCGGCGTAGAAGGCCGTCCCCGGGGTGTAGGCGACCCGGGCGGTGACTGCGCGCGGCAGCATCGCCTGGCTGTCCAGGCCCTCGGGCAGGTTCACCCAGACGAAGAACCCGCCGTTGGGATGGGTCCAGGTCGTGCCCTCGAGCATGTGGTCGGTCAGGCCGGCCAGCATCGCGTCCCGGCGTTGGCGGTACATGTCGCGGAAGACGACGATCTGCGCCCGCCAGTCGAATTGCTCCAGGTAGGTGGCGATCGCGAACTGGCTGAACACCGGCGGGCAGAGGGTGGCAGCCTCCTGGGTGAGCACCAGCTTCTCCCGGACGGCGTGCGGGGCCAGCACCCAGCCGACCCGGAAGCCGGGGGCGAAGATCTTGGAGAAGGAGCCGAGGTAGACCACGTTCTCGTCCATCGAGCGCAGGGCCGGCAGCGGCTCCGCCTCCAGCGTGAGCAGCCCGTAGGGGTTGTCCTCGATGATCAGCAGGTTGTGCTCCTTGGCGATCGCGATGATCGCCCGGCGCCGCTCTATGGTCTGGGTGACCCCGGTCGGGTTCTGGAAGTTCGGGATCGTATAGAGGAACTTCACCCGCTTCCCGGCGGCCTTGAGCGTGATCAGGGCGTTGCGCAGCGCCTCCGGGTCGATGCCGGCATCGTCCATGGCGACATGGACGATCTGGCACTGGTAGGCCCGGAAGGTGCCCAGCGCACCGACGTAGCTGGGCGCTTCTGCCAGTACCACGTCGCCGGGATCGCAGAACACCCGGGTGACCAGGTCGAGGGCCTGCTGGGAACCGCAGGTGACCACGATGTCGTCGGCGTGCGCGTGGATCTGCTCCTCAGCCATCACCTCGACGATCTTCTCCCGCATGAACGGTTCGCCCTGTCCCGAGCCGTACTGCATGGCCTGGGTGCCGCGCTCGGTGATCAGCCGGTCGACGGCTGCAGCCAGCGCCTCCCGGGGGAGGTCGGCGATGTTCGGCATGCCGCCGGCGAGGGAGACCACCTCGGGACGGTTGGCCACGGCGAAGAGCGCGCGGACGGCGGAAACCGTCAGCCCGTGGGTTCGCTCGGCGTACGCGTCGATGTAGGGGTCCAGCCGCGTATCGCGGCGGGCCGGCTCTGGCAGGCTCACCGCACCAGACTGCCGTACCTCGGCCGTAGGATGAAACCGACCCACCTGAGTGGGCGGAGACCGATCCGGGGGTGGGATGGCGCGATTGTCGATGGTGACACTGTCGGAGCTGCCCGGCCTGCCCTGCCCCTACTGCGGTCGGCTGGTGGCACCGGACACTCCGTGGGCTGTCGCTGCTGTCGCCCGCTGGGGCTGGTGCGGGGTGAAACTGACCGTCGATGAGCAGGTGGCGGGACTGCTGCTGCTCGGGCCGCTGGAGGAGACCGGGCACGCGATGCTGATGTGCGCCTGGGTGCGTCCGGAATCGGTGCGTTCTGGTTACGGCAAGCAACTGGTGCAGGCCGCCGCCGCCGGCCTGGTTGCCCGCAAGGTTCGGGTGATCGTGGCCAGGGGCAGTCGGCGGAGCCTGCGCTGCAGCACTCCGCCGCGGGAGTTCCTCCGGGCGGTTGGCTTCACCAGGGGCCTGGACGACCGGCTCTGGCGGCTGGACCTCGACCGCGCGGTCGAGGAGCGGCCGGGGGTGCGCGGCGTCCTCAGCCGGTTCATCGATTCGCTGCGTCCAGTGTCCCCACCAGAACCGGCCGGAGGTGCGATCTCCGGACGCGTCACCCGGACCGGGACATGATCCAGCTCCTCGCACCCAACCAGCTGGCCGAGGCGCGTCCGTCCGGACGGTTCGTCGCCAGGACCCTGAAGACGCTACGTGAGCGCGTCCAGCCGGGCACCAACCTGCTCGAGATCGACGCCTGGGCGAGGGAGCTGATCGCGGCTGCCGGCGCCGAATCCTGCTACGTCGACTACGCCCCTGCCTTTGGGCGTGGGCCGTTCGGCAAGGTGATCTGCACCTCGGTGAACGACGCGGTGCTGCACGGCCTGCCCCACGACTACGCAATGGCAGCCGGCGACCTGCTGAGCCTGGATTTCGCGGTCAGCCTGGACGGCTGGGTGGCCGACGCCGCGATCAGCTTCACAGTCGGCGAGGCCGGCGACCCGGAGGACCAGCGGCTGATCGACACCACCGTTGCTGCCCTCTCAGCTGGGATCGGCCAGGCCCGGCCAGGGCAACACATCGGCGACGTCTCGCATGCGATCGGTGAAGTGCTGACGGGGGCCGGTTACCTGGTGAACCTCGATTTCGGGGGCCATGGGGTTGGCCGGACCATGCACCAGGACCCACACATCCCCAACCAGGGGATCCGGGGGCGGGGGTACCGGCTGCGTCCGGGCATGCTGCTGGCCATCGAGCCGTGGGTGATGCGCGACACCAACCGGCTGGTGGTGGATCCGGACGGCTGGACGCTGCGCAGTGCGACCGGTGCCCGCACCGCGCACACCGAACACACGGTTGCGGTTACCTCGGACGGGCCGGAGATCCTTACGCTCGCAGAGTGAGGCTCCGGCCCAGGACGGGCGTCCTCAGAGGAACTCTTCGATCGCCTTCAGCAGCGTCGCCTTGGTCTTGCCACCCTGGAAGGACTTGACCACTTCGCCGCCGACGAACACCTGGATGGTGGGCAGGCCGAGGACGCCCTGCTGCACCGGAACCTGCGGGTTGGTGTTGGTGTCCATCTTCAGGAAGGTGACCCGGTCTCCGTGCTCGCGGGCGAGTTCCTCGATGATCGGTGACAGCTGCTTGCAGGGGGCGCACCAATCGGCCCAGTAGTCGATCACTACCGGCTTGGACGACTTCAGCACCAGCTCGCCGAAGCTGGCGTCGGTGACATCGGCAACGTTTGCCATTTGGCTTGCTCCTATTTCTCGCAGTTCGTTCCACGCAGCTGGTCGTGACTCGTAGCTTGCACACCGCCACGCGGCGTGGCAGCTCCCCGTCTAGACAGTCGCAGTAGCAGTGGCAGTGGTGAGGCTAGCGGCAACGTCTGACAGGGCCGCGAGGTACCGCTCGGCGTCCAGGGCGGCCGCGCACCCGGTGCCGGCTGCCGTGATGGCCTGCCGGTAGGTGTGGTCCACCAGGTCGCCGGCGGCGAAGACCCCGGACAGGTTGGTGCGGGTGCTCGGGGCGTCGACCACAACGTAGCCGGCAGCGTCCACCTCGACCTGCCCTCGGACGATCTCCGAACGCGGGTCGTGGCCGATCGCGACGAACAGGCCCTGGACAGCCAGCTCGCTGACGGCGCCGGTGACGGTGTCGGTGAGAACCACCCCGCTGAGCGCGCTGTCGCCCACCAGATCGGTGACCACGGAGTTCCAGGCGAACCGGATCTTCGGGTCGGCGTTGGCGCGGTCGATCATGATCTTCGACCCGCGGAGCGCGTCGCGGCGGTGGATGATCGTGACCGTCTTCGCGAACCGGGTCAGGAAGGTGGCCTCCTCCAGCGCCGAATCGCCACCGCCGACAACGGCGATGTCCTTGTCGCGGAAGAAGAAGCCATCGCAGGTGGCGCACCAGGACACGCCGCGCCCACTGAGCGCCTCCTCGGCCGGGAGGCCGAGCTTGCGGTAACCGGAACCCATCGCCAGGATCACGGCCCGGGCCGAGTACTGGTTGCCCTCGGCATCGGTGACGGTCTTGACCTCGCCCACCAGGTCGGTCGAGGTGACGTCGTCCGTGATGATCTCCGCGCCGAAGCGCTCGGCCTGAGCGCGCATCGCGAGCATCAGGTCCGGACCCATGATCCCGTTGGTGAACCCGGGGTAGTTCTCCACCTCTGTGGTGTTCATCAAGGCGCCGCCGGCAGTGAGCGCGCCTTCAAAGATGAGTGGCTTCAGGCCGGCGCGGGCGGAGTAGATCGCCGCGGCGTAGCCGGACGGGCCGGAGCCGATGATGATGACCTCACGGATTTCGGACATGGAACCTCTGGAGTCTCTGGGTTGATGCCCCACTTTAGACGACCCTGCCGGACCGGCGCGGCAGCGACGGCTGGCGAAGGAGTCCTGACGAGGTCGGCGCGAGCCGACCTCATAACGTTGGGCACCCGGTCTGGGCACCCTGAGTAACACCCCGGGGGGCATCGACATTCCCGGGCCCGGATCCGCGCCGGGAGACGGACCGGCGGGTCGTCTCCCTACTGGGTCCAGGGGATCGAGGACCCCGCGGCCGGCGATCGGCGAAGGCGCGAGGCAGGAGAAATGTGAGCGCTGCCATCGTTACCAATTCGTGACCAACCACAAGCACACGAGAGTCTTGTTATCGTTCACTTGTGAACGATAACATCCCGCCAATGGGGATTCATGAGACTGCCCGACGGGGGTGCCCCAGATCCTGGCTCGGCTTGAGCCCGGCGTCTCCAGGGATCTCAAGGAGGAGATCATGAGCATCAAGAAGCACATGGTGTCGGCTCTCGCTGCGGTGAGTGTCGGCCTGTTGGGGCTCACCGCCTGCTCCGGCGGAGCACAGCCCAGCGGTTCAGCGGGTTCGGCCCCGGCCTCCGGTTCGGGCATGGTCACGGTTGGGTTCGTGGCAGTCGGTCCCGAGGGCGCCTGGCGCGCAGCCAACGAAGCGAACATGCAGGAGACCTTCACCAAGGAGGCCGGCTACGACCTCAAGTACGCCCCGGCCACCAACCTCGACCAGAAGTCCCAGATCGACGCGTTCACGTCGTTCGTGGACTCCGGTGTAGACGTGATCCTGCTGTCTGCCACCGAGGGCTCGGGCTGGGAAGCCCCGCTCAAGCGTGCCCAGGAGGCCGAGATCCCGGTCATCCTGATCGACCGCGGCATCGAGCCGGATGACACCAGCCTCTACGTCACCCGAATCGCCCCCGACAACGTCGTGGTCGCGAAGAGTGTCGCCGAGTGGGCCGTCAAGACCATGCCCAAGGGTGGCAGCTACTTCACGCTCGAGGGTCCGGCCGGCGTTGGCGTGGTCAACGAGCGCAACAAGGGCTGGGACTCGGTCATCGGGTCGAAGCCGGAGTTCAAGAAGATCGGTGCGCAGACGGCGAACTGGTCCACCGATGAGGCGAAGTCCGTGATGGAGACCGTGCTCAAGGCGAACAAGAACAAGGTCGACATGGTCTTCGCGCAGAACGACGAGATGGGCCTCGGTGCAGCGCTGGCTGTCGAGGAGGCCGGCCTCAAGCCGGGCACGGACGTCAAGATCGCCACCATCGACGGCACCAAGAACGCCCTCACCGCGCTTTCCGAGGGTCGGCTCAGCTTCGTCGCCGAGTACAACCCGCTGTTCGGCGAAACCGCGGTGGACGCGGTGAAGAAGGCACTGGCCGGCGAGCAGGTCGAGTCGTACATCATCGTCCCTTCGACCACCTTCGACTCCCCTGAGGCTGCCAAGGAGGCACTGCCGAATCGCAAGTTCTGACCACTCGTTCCTGGGCCGGCCCAACCGGTCGGCCCAGGCCCCGGTGAGGTAGCCGAACAGCGGCAACCCCACCCGGGGTCAGCCCCAGCCAACCAACCGCCCGCAGCGCAGCGACAGCAGCGCGCAGCATCGATCGAGGCCTCAACGATGACCCCTCAGCCCGTAGTAGAGATGCGCGGAATCCACGTCGGGTTCCCGGGCGTGAAAGCACTCGACGGAGTCGACTTCCGGCTGTTTCCCGGTGAGGTGCACGCCCTGATGGGCGAGAACGGTGCCGGCAAGTCCACCCTGATCAAGGCCCTGACCGGGGTCTACTCCATCGACGCCGGCCGGATCCTCATCGAGGGGCGGGATCGGCTGCTGGCCGGCACGGCCGATGCCCAGGCCGCCGGGATCGCCACCGTGTACCAGGAGGTCAACCTGGTGACCAACCTCAGCATCGGCGAGAACGTGATGCTCGGCCACGAGGCGCGCAGCCCGCTGGGAATCAACTGGCGCGCCACCCATCGCCAGGCCGCGGAGGTGCTGCGGCGGTTCGGGCTCGGCGACCTGGACACCCGCCAGCCGCTGTCCATGCTCTCCCTGGCCATGCAGCAGCTGGTCGCGATCAGCCGCGCCATGGTGACCAAGTCCAACGTGCTCATCCTCGACGAGCCGACCTCCAGCCTTGACTCCCAGGAAGTCGCCACCCTGTTCAAGGTGGTGCGGCAACTGCGCGACGACGGCGTGGCCATCCTCTTCGTCTCCCACTTCCTGGAGCAGGTCTTCGAGATCAGTGACCGCGTCACCGTCCTGCGCAACGGCGCGTACGTCGGCGAGTACCTGACCAGGAGTCTTGACCGCTCGAACCTGATCTCCAAGATGATCGGTCGCGACCTGTCGACCCTGGCGGGCTCGAGGCGCCAACATGCCGCCAGCACCATCGAACGGGAGAACCTGGTCACCGCGACCGGCATCGGCCGCAAGGGTTCGGTCGCGCCCACCGACCTGAAGATCGGCAAGGGCGAGGTGGTCGGCTTCGCCGGGCTGCTCGGCTCTGGTCGGACCGAGCTGGTGCGACTGCTCTTCGGCGCAGACCGGCCCGACAGCGGCGGCCTGAGGCTACGCGGGGAGAAGGTGACCATCCACACCCCCGCGGCCGGCCTGGCCAACGGCATCGCGTTCTCGAGTGAGAATCGCCGCGACGAGGGGATCATCGGTGACCTCACCGTCCGCGAGAACATCATCCTTGCCCTGCAGGCCCGCCGTGGCTGGTTGCGCCGGATCCCCAAGCGCGAACAGGACGAGATCGTCACCCGCTACATCGAAGGACTCGACGTGCGCCCGGCCGACCCGGATCGTCCGATCAAGTTCCTTTCCGGCGGCAACCAGCAGAAGGTGCTGCTGGGCCGGTGGCTGGCCACCATGCCCGACCTGCTCATCCTTGACGAGCCGACGCGCGGGATCGACGTCGGCGCCAAGGCCGAAATCGAGCAGACCGTCCTGGATCTGGCTACGGGCGGAGTGAGTGTCGTCTTCGTTTCCTCCGAGATTGAGGAAGTGGTGCGGGTGAGTGACCGGATAATCGTCATGCGAGATCGGCGCAAGGTGGCGGAGATCGAGAACGACGATTCGATCTCGGCTGCGACGATCATTGCGGTGATCGCTGAGGAGGACGCGGCATGAGCGACGACGTAACGCTGGCAACCCGACTGCGGGACCTGACCGGGCGCGCCTACGTCTGGGGGATGCTCGCCGTCGTCCTGCTGTTGTTGGTGAACCTGGCCACGGACCCCAGCTACCTCGCCATCTCCTACAGCGAGAACCTCGGCGGGCTGGTCGGCAACCTGGTCGACATCCTGCGCGCGGCGGCCCCGGTGCTGATGATCGCCGTCGGCATGAGCCTCGTGATCGCCACCAGCGGCATCGACCTCTCGGTCGGGTCGGCGATGGTGATCGCCGGAGCCGTCTCGATGGAGGTACTGAAGGCTGCCAACTCCCGCACCGACGCTGGCAGCGCAGCGCGCGCCCTGGTGCTGGCCCTGCTGGTCGCCGGGTTGCTCGGCGTGGTGAACGCAACCCTTGTGGCGGTGGTGGGCCTGCAGCCCTTCATCAGCACCCTGATCATGATGCTGGCCGGACGCGGGATCGCCAAGGTGATCACCGGCGGCCAGAACACCAGCGCCATCAACGAGCCGTTCCGCTGGATCTCGAACGGTTACGTCCTCGGGTTGCCGGTGGTCGTGCTGATCGCCCTGGGGATAGCGCTGCTCGTCGCCCTGATCGTCCGCCGCAGCGCCCTCGGCCTGATGATCGAATCCATCGGCATCGACGCCGAGGCGGCCCGGCTGGCCGGGGTGAACAAACGCGGCATCCTGTTCACCGTCTACGTCGTCTCGGCTGTCCTCGGCGGGATGGCCGGCGTGTTCGCCACAGCCAACGCGATGACCGTGGACGTCTCCCAGACCGGCTACCAGATGGAGCTGGATGCGATCCTGGCCGTCGTCATCGGTGGCACCTCGCTGGCCGGAGGGAAGTTCTCCATCCGCGGCGCCGCCGTCGGAGCACTGCTGATCGCGACCCTTGACAAGACCGTGGTGTTCCTCGGCGTCCCGTCCTCGGCCACTCCGGCGTTCAAGGCCGGGGTGATCGTGATCCTCTTCCTCCTCCAGGCACCCTGGCTGCGGGCCATGCTCTCGCGAAGTCCCAAGCCCGGCGCAAGCGTCGGCTCAACGCCAGCCGAGGGGGTGGCTGCCTGATGTCCGAGCAGCAGACCGCAGTGAGGCCCGCCGGCTTCGGCCGCACCGAGCGCCCCAGAGGCGTCGCTGCCTGGCTTCGCGCCCGCCGGGCCGTACTGCCGACCTGGGCCGCCGCCATCATCTTCGTGGCCATGGTCGGGTACGCCCAGGCCGCTTACGGCAAGATCCTGCAGGCCAGCACGTTCTCGAACCTGCTGATCAACAACGCGCACCTGGTCATCCTGGCCGTTGCCCTCACCTTCGTCATCATCACCGGCGGCATCGACTTGTCGGTGGGCGCGGTGATCGCGTTCTGTTCTGTGTCCGGGGTGCTGCTGACCAACGCCGGCTGGAACCCGTACCTGGTGATCGTCCTGATGGTGGTCTTCGGCAGCGTCTTCGGCCTGATCGCCGGCGTGCTGATCCAGTACTTCAACGTGCAGCCCTTCATCGCAACGCTCGCGATGATGTTCCTTGCCCGCGGGCTGGCCTCAACCCTGAGCACCCGGCCGGAGCGCTTGCCGGAGGATTCGCCCCTGCGGGCCCTCGGCACCCCGATCAAGCTCTACGACGGGCCGAGGGTCGATGACCTGGTGATCACTCCCGGGGTGATCATCGCCGTTGTGGTTGTGCTCTTCGGGGTGATCATGCTGCAGCGGACACTGCTTGGCCGAACGGTCTACGCGATCGGCGGAAAGGAGCAGTCGGCCATCCTGATGGGCCTGCCCGTGCACCGCACCAAGCTGTGGGTCTATGTGATCAGCGGCACCCTCGCCGGCGTGGCCGCGGTCGTCTACACCGCCCGTCTGGGCATCGCCCAGAACATCACCGGCATCGGTTGGGAACTGGACGCGATCGCCGCGACCGTCATCGGCGGCACCCTGCTCACCGGTGGTGCGGGCTATGTGCTGGGGTCGGTGGTCGGAGCCCTCGTGCTCGGACTGATGAATGTGATCATCGCCCGCGACGGCACCATCCCACCGGAGATGACGACGGTCATCACCGGTGGCACCCTGCTGCTGTTCGTCCTGCTGCAGCGAGCCGTCGTGGGCCGAAAGAGCTAGCGCCCAACCGACCGCACCCGTCCGGCCGACCGGGCGCCCGGACCCGTCCAGATAGCCCCTGCTGCGGACGGTCCGGACTGCGCCAGGCGCCGGGCGGGTGTGCTCTGGTTCACCCGGCAAGCTGTCGCCGGACGGAGTAGCGCCGATCATTCAGGTGTAGATACCTGAAGGTCAGGCGCATCTGGGGGACGCAATGGAAGACAGCGTAGGCGCCCGATCGTCCGCCTGATGGTGCTTTGGCACTGCAGGGCAGGGCAGCCGGGACCCGCTCGCGAGGTGTGATCCTGCGCCACCTCAGGGCGTGGCCGTGCTGGCCGTCGCCAGCCGAACGCCTACGAGAGCCCGTAGGCCTGGTGGACCATCCATACCGGGTGCTCGGTCTTCACCCCGGAGGACTGCTCGATCTGCCAGCGGCAGGTCTCGGTGTCGCAGAGGGCCAGATCGGGGTTCGTCCGCCTGACCATGTCGAACAGCGGCTTGCCCACGGCCTGGGCGATCTCGTACTTCTCCTTCTTCAGCCCGTAGGTGCCGGCGATGCCGCAGCAGACAGCGCCGGACTCGACCACGGTCAGGCCAGGGATCAGCTTCAGCACTTCGACGGCGGGTTGGCCCATTCCCTGGCTCTTCAGCTGGCAGGGCGCGTGGTACGGCACGGTCATGTCGATCGCCTGGAAGTCGGTCGGCAGTTCGCCGGCATCGTGCAGGTCGAGCAGGAACTCCATCATGTCCCGGATCCGGGTGCCGACGTCGGCGAGCTTGTCGTCGGTGACGCCCATGATCTCGTGCGCCTCGTGCTTCAGCATGCCGGTGCAGGAGCCGGACGAGGAGATGATCGTCAGGTCCTTCCCTGCCCCGCGCAGCTCGTCGCAGAGCTTCAGCACGGCGGCGCTGGCCTGGTCGAACAGCCCGTTGGACTGTTGGGCGAGGCCGCAGCAGCCCTGCTTCGGCACGATCACTTCGTAACCGAGGTACTCCAGCACCTCGATCGACTTCTTCGACGTCTCGACCTCGAAGTAACCCCCGGCGCAGCCGTGGAAGAACACCACCGGCCCGCGGGTGGGTTTCCTGGTCGGAGCGGGACGTTTCTTGAGCCAGCCCTGCAGGGTTTGCGTCTGCGCCGGCGGCATGGGGGCGTTCCGGTGGATGCCGACGACCTTCTCGACGATCGTGCGGATCGGCGAGTTGTGCAGCGCGGCGTTCGCGAGCGGCGCCACCGGCGTCATCAGCATGCCCATCAGGGTGGTGCGGGAGATCAGCATGTCCCGCACCGGCATGTGGTCGGCCTTCATCACGGCCCGGGCCTGGCTGTTCAGCTCGGCGATCTGGACGCCCTGCGGGCAGACCAGGGTGCAGGTTCCGCAACTGGAGCAGTAGTCGAGGGAATGGTCGACGCTCTGCCCGTCCCGGAAGCGCTCGGCCTGTGGCCCGACGAACTTCGGCCCGGAGAACAGCGGGGTGACAGCCGAGACCGGGCAGGCGGTCTCACAGATGGTGCACTTCACGCAGGCGTCAAGGCTGGCCCGCGCCAGCTCGTGACCGGCGAATTCGAGGCCGGAAGCCGGCCCTGAGGAGACCGGCTCGTTTGGGGTTGAGGATCCGACCGGGTGGTCCCGGTCGTCACGAAGGGTAGTCATGCCATCTCCTCAAGGATCGAATCGGCGGCAAGGACGGCGCTGCCCAGCGCGATGCCGTCGCCGGACTTCTCGAACCAGCGCGACGAGCCACCGATGATGCCACCGGCCGCGTACAGGTTCGAGTGGACACCTGCGCCTGCCCCGTCCAGCACCCGCATGTCGCGGCCGACGCGCACCCCGACCCGGAACAGCGGTTGCTCGGCGCCCCAGTAGTCGCCGTGGACGAGCGGTTCGGCATCCAGGCCGGCCAGCGGCAGGCCGAACACGGTCTCGGTGACCAGGCCGTGGGAGTCCAGGTTGAGCGCCCCGGATTCGAACCCGCCGGTGGCCAGCAGGAACGTGTCCGCCGTGAACTCCCGTGGAGCTCCGGCCGTCGCGACCGACAGCCCGAGGATGCCGCCCTCACCGGCCCGGAAGCCGACCGTCCAGCTGCCCGGAACCATCCGCGCGCCGGCAGCCTTGGCCTTGGCGATGAGGGCTGCGTTCAACCGCATGCCCGGCACCGAGGGTGGCGGCAGCGGGATCTCGAAGACCGGGTGGCCGAGCTTCTCTGCGAGGTCCGACCAGGCCGTCAGGTCGTTCAGGCCGAGGACGGCCGGCAGGCCGACAGTCTCACCCTCGGCCAGCAACGGCAGCAGAGTCTGGGCGAACCGGGTGCGGAAGCCGGGGTCGTCGAAGGCTCGCGCGTAGGTGAGTCCGCTGGAGTCGACTTCGCCCTCACGTGCGGCCACATCGACACTCAGCGGACGCGCGGCCAGCCGGCCGCCATCGGGAAGGGTGGTGCGGGCCAGGTTCTCGGCGATCAGCTTCGGGTGGAAGTCCTTCAGCCGCCGGAGTCCGACAATGGCCAGCTTGAGGTTCGCGGTGACATTCCCGGCGACCATGCTGGGTGACACCAGGCAGGTCGGCCGGATGGCACCGACAGCTGTGGGCAGCTGGTAATTGGCCTCCGCGTCCCCGACCAGGTACTCCGGACCGAGGAGACCCTTGAGGTACTCGATCCCCGCGTGCAACCCGGCTGCGCCGATTGCGGCGTAGGGATGCTCGGGACGGGAGGACGCGATCGCGGATGCCGTCAGCATCGGGTTCGTGACCCGATCGGGGGAGTAGCCGAGCACGTCGATGGTGCCCTGGCCCAGTTGCAGGCCACCGATGCCCTTGTTCAGCAGGGTGACGCTCGCCCCGCCGGCTGCGAGCCGGGTGGCGGCGGTCAGGCCGGCGAGACCGGCCCCGATGACGACGACGCGGCTCACAGGGCCACCTCGCTCTCAGGTTGCGGCAGGTGCTCCACGTCGAGGGTGCCGGCGAAGATCCAGTTGTCCAGGGCGGTCTGGCGCACCTGGGCGCCGTAGAGGATCGGCCACAGCCCGAGCCAGCGGTTCTTCAGGAACAGGCGCAGCAGCCCGGTGGCCCGCTCGATGTCGATGTGCTCGCTCTCCAGCGCGATGCCGGTGGCCCGCAGGCTGCAGAAGCCGCCCTGGCAGGGGCCCATGCCGAGCCGGAGTTGGCGTCGAAGGTCGTCGAAGGTGCCCTTGGGCTGGTCGGTCAGGGCATCGGTGAACATCTTGCGGCTCATCAGCTCGCACTCGCAGATGATCTGGTCGTCCAGCCGGTCATGCTCCCGGTCCTCGAGCCGGTGGGTGACCACATAGGTCTTGCCGGCCTCCGAACCGGGGATCGCCTCGTCCGCTGTGCGGCAGGCCCGGGTTTCGCCCAGCTTGTCGCACATCGCGTCGACGATGTGTTCGGCCATCAGCCGGTAGGTGGTGAGCTTGCCGCCGCCGATGGTGAGCATGCCGTCGAGGCCGTCCCGTTCGGTGTGGTCGATCACTGCCATGCCACGGCTCATGTGCCGGGTGTCGGCGACCGAGACCCGCTTGTCCTTGATCAGCGGGCGGGCGCCGGCCCAGGCGTGCAGGGCGCGGGCGTTGCGGAAGCCGGGGATCAGCACCTCACCGGCGTCCAGCATCTGCTGGACTTCGGCGGGCTCGATGGCAAGGTTGTCCGGGTTCTCGACCTTGATGTCGGTGGTGCCGATGATGCTCACCGTGTGCACGGGGACGAGGATGTCGCCGTCGGCCGGATGGATGCAGCGGTTCACCACCCGGTTCACCAGGCGGTGGTTCATCGCGATCATGATGCCCCGGCCCGGCACGACGTCGACAGGTTCGGCGCCGGCCATGGCAGCGATCTGGCCCGCCCACGGTCCGGCGCAGTTGAGCACGAAGTTGGTCTCGATGACCACTTCCTCGCCGCTCTTCAGGTCGGTGCAGTGGACTGCCGACACCTTGCTGCCGTCCCGATCGATCCCGGTCACCGGGTGGTAGGTGAGGATCTGCGCGCCGTAGGCCTTCGCCGAGTTGGCTGCGCCCCAGACGAGCTGCCAGCCGTCCACCGAGCCGTCCTGCACCTCGATGGCCCGGATGATCCGGGGGTTCAGCCGCGGCTCGTTCAGCAGCGCCTCGCCGACGGAGATCTCCCGGGCCGGGACGCCGGTGGCGGCCGCGCCGGCGAGGAACTTGTCCGCGAAGGCGGGATCGTCGTCCGGACCGGTGACGAAATAGCCCCCGGTGGCCTCGATCGCAGATGCCTGGATCCGGGTGAGGATCACGTTCTCCTTGGCGCACTCGGTGGCCGACAGTGGATCGCTCACCACGTAGCGTCCGCCGGAGTGGAGCAGCCCGTGGAACCGGCCGGTCGTTCCCTGGCCAAGGTCGGCACGGTCCACCAGCACGGCGCTGTAACCGCGCATGGCCACGTCACGCACCACCCCGGCCCCGGTCGAGCCGCCACCGATGACCACGACGTCAACAGCCAGCTTTCTCACGTAGGCCCCTCCGTTCGATTTGCGACACCAGCGGCCCCCGACTCACCGTTGATGTCCGGGCAGCGCAACATCGCGCTGTCAGTGTTCAGGCTAACCAGAGGCCGGTAACCGGGACATCAGCCGGGGCCAAGGTCGCTCAGACGTGCAGCCAAGCCCACCGGTGCTGGGAAAATCGACGGCCCCGCCCCGCTCCCCATCCAGCCCCTCGCTACGTGTAGCGAGGCTGCGGGGACACCGGCCGGCGGGGAGGGGTGGGTCAGAGGCGGGCCCGGTCGAGGACGGCGCGAGCGGTGCTCTCGTCCAGCACCACGTCGGTCGCGACTCCTGCCCGAAGGGCGCCGACGACAGCCGCGGCTCTCGAAGGGTCGGCCACCACGCAGATCCGTCGCGGGATCCGTTGCAGCTCGTACGGGGTTAGGCCGGTGGCCCGATCGTTGTAGGCGATGTCGAGGTAGGAGCCGTCCTCGCGGAGCAACACCGTGCAGACGTCGCCGACCACCCCATCGGCGGCCAACTGCTTCATGTCGGAGGCGTCCATGTAGCCGGCCGTGTAGACATGGGAGGGCACCCGACCTTCAAGGCAGCCAACGCCGAAGACCGCAAGATCGAGTCGGTGGTGCAGCTTCAGCACGTTCTGAACCGACCGCTCCTGCCACATGGCCTGCTTGGTGGCGGCGAAGTCGAAGAACGCCGGCACCGGGAAGAGAACCACCCGGGCGTCGAAGGCGTCGCCGATGGATTGCAGGATCTCGCCGATGTAGGGGATCCCGGAGCTGCGCTGGTTGGCGCCGCCATTGATCTGCACCACGGTCGAACCGACCAGCGGCCTGCGGCCGAGGTGCTTCACCACATGCGAGAGGGTTACCCCCCAGGCAACACCGATCAACTGGTGGTCGTCCACAGCCTCGGTGAACAGGCGCCCGGCGAGCCGGGCCACCTGGTCGAAGCGGACATTCTCGTTGGCGTTCTCGCGCACCGACACCATGTGCACCCGGACGCCGAAGTGGCGGCTGAGGGTTGCGGCGATCGGTGACTGCGAGCCACTGTGATCAGCAAGGCTGATCCGCACCAGGCCAGTCTCCCTCGCGTCCTTGAGTAGACGCGACACTGACGATCGGGAGAGGCGCAGTTGATGCGCGATGCTCTCCATCGTCTCGCCCTGTATGTAGTAGCGAGAGGCCGCTTGGTACATGTCCTCGTAGCGCTCGTTCAAGTTTGGACCCTTCCCGTGCACGTTCGTGCACAGGTCTAGCGCATGCGTTCAACCGTTAGCAAGATGTGGCCTACGGGAGGGGTCAGCGTGAGAGTGCGTCGTGCCCCCCATCGTGTGTGGTTCAGCGGGTACGAAGGAGTCAGATGAACCTCTCAACGGTTGGCGCGGGTTCGCGCACCGTCGAGGCCTTCGCATCGGAGATCAACGAAGAAGCCGATCCCGCTGGGCCTTGTTTCCCTTGCGTCCGTACCACCGAGCCTCGGCGGACGCGAAAGTCGCGGAGGCTTCGGTGACCACAACTGGTTACCGCCATGGCAGTCGTGCGCGAAGGTGCGTGCTGCTGTCGCCCAGTACACCTTCCCGACGCACGCTGCCCCACTCCGGGGCGAGCCGGGCGCGGCACCCCCGACCGGTGTCTGTTCCCATCCACATCGTCTGACAAGACAACGAACACATCGCCTGCGTCCTCGGGACGCCCAAACTGACACCCGGATCCGGGTGTTGAGAAAGTGAGAATGAAGTGGGAGCTCTGTTCCTCTCCGAGCTTGTTGGCAGCGCGATGCTGCTCCTCCTCGGCTGCGGTGTTGTAGCCAATACCGCTTTGACGAAGTCCAAAGGCAACGGCACCGGGTTCCTCTTTGTGAACTGGGGCTGGGGTCTTGCGGTCTTCGCCGGCGTCCTCGTCTCCCAGAAGTCCGGCGCCCACATCAACCCGGCCGTGACCCTGGGGATCGCGGCCCAGAACCTGACGTTGGGCAAGGAGCCGCTCCCCGGAGGCTGGGGCACGGTTGCCATCTACATCATCGCTCAGCTGATCGGCGCCTTCATCGGCGCAGTCCTGTGCTGGCTTGCCTACAAGCAGCACTTCGACGAGGAGCCGAGCCAGGCCTCCAAGCTCGCGGTCTTCTCCACCGGCCCGGCCATTCGCAGTTACGGCTGGAACCTCGTCACCGAGATCATCGGCACCTTCGTGCTGGTCTTCGTGATCATTGCTGCCGGCGGCTGGAAGACCAGCCCCCTCGGCTGGCTCAGCGCCCTCGGCGTTGCCCTCCTGGTCGTCGGTATCGGCGCGTCCCTCGGTGGTCCCACCGGGTACGCCATCAACCCTTCCCGTGACCTCGGCCCGCGCATTGCGCACTTCGTCCTGCCGATCAAGGGCAAGGGCGACTCGGACTGGGCCTACTCCTGGGTGCCGGTTGTCGGCCCGATCATCGGTGGCGTCCTCGCGGGCCTCACCGCAGCAATGCTGTTGCCTGTCTGACAGTGAACGGGCGGGTGGGTCACTGGCTCACCCGCCCCGACATCCCACCCCACAGGAAAAGAGAAGCGGGCCGGTTGCCGCCGACCCGCTCCGAAATCACCATCCTTAGACAATGACGTGGAAGGAATTATCCATGACGGACAAGTACATCCTCGCGATTGACCAGGGAACGACCAGTTCCCGCGCAATCGTCTTCAACCACGAGGGCCAGATTGTCTCCTCAGGCCAGAAGGAACACGAACAGATCTTCCCGAGGGCCGGCTGGGTTGAGCACAACCCGATCGAGATCTGGGACAGCGTGCGCGAGGTCGTGGCGGAAGCTCTCGCCAAGGCCAGCGTGAACAAGGACAACATCCAGGCTGTCGGTATCACCAACCAGCGCGAGACCACGGTTGTGTGGAACAAGGAGACCGGCGTTCCGGTGTACAACGCCATCGTCTGGCAGGACACCCGCACCGGCAAGATCATCGAAGAACTCGGCGGCGGCGACCAGGACAAGTACAAGGCGCGCGTGGGACTGCCCCTCGCCACCTACTTCTCCGGCCCCAAGGTCAAGTGGATCCTTGACAACGTCGACGGCGCTCGCGCCGATGCCGAAGCCGGCAAGCTGGTCATGGGCAACATGGACACCTGGGTCATCTGGAACCTGACCGGTGGGGTCAACGGCGGCGTGCACGTGACTGATGTCACCAACGCCTCCCGCACCATGCTGATGGACCTGAACACACTGAGCTGGGACGCCGAGATCGCGGCCGACATGACCATTCCGATGAGCATGCTGCCGGAGATCCATTCCTCCTCGCAGGTGTACGGCTACGGTCGTGAAGAGGGCCTCCTCGGTGGCATCCCGATCGCAGGCGACCTGGGCGACCAGCAGGCTGCAACCTTCGGCCAGGCCGCGTTCAAGCCGGGCATGGCGAAGAACACCTACGGCACCGGCTGCTTCATGATCATGAACACCGGCGAGGAGATCGTTCCTTCGAAGAACGGCCTGCTCACCACCGTGTGCTACAAGATCGGCGACGACAAGCCGATCTACGCACTCGAGGGTTCGATCGCGATCACCGGCGCGCTGGTGCAGTGGCTGCGCGACAACCTGAAGATGTTCTCCTCAGCTCCGGAGATCGAAGAGCTCGCCGCGTCCGTTGACGACAACGGCGGCTGCTACTTCGTGCCGGCGTTCTCTGGCCTGTTCGCTCCGTACTGGCGTGCAGACGCCCGTGGCGCGATCGTCGGCCTCACCCGTTACGTCAACCGTGGCCACATCGCCCGCGCCGTCCTGGAGGCCACCGCCTACCAGACCCGCGAGGTCCTGGACGCCATGGAAGCCGACTCGGGTGTGAAGCTCGCCGAGCTCAGGGTCGACGGCGGCATGACGATGAACGACACCCTCATGCAGTTCCAGGCTGACCAGCTCGGCGTGCCCGTGGTGCGTCCGGTTGTTGCAGAGACCACAGCTCTCGGTGCGGCCTACGCCGCCGGTATTGCGACCGGTTACTGGAACGGCGAAGAGGACGTCATCGCCAACTGGGCCGAGGACAAGCGCTGGATCCCCAGCACAGAGGTGGACGAGCGTGCTCGCCTGTACCGCCAGTGGAAGAAGGCCGTCACGAAGACCTTCGACTGGGTGGACGCTGACAGCGGCGAGTGACCCTCGCTGACCAACGGCGCCGCCGGGATCCTCGGATCCCGGCGGCGCCGTCGTTTGTCCGTCGATGGGCGGCCACGGCTACCGGCGGTAGGTGAAGCGGAGGTTCGGGTTCGAGCTGGAGATCCGGTTGGTGGCCACGATGGCCGCGGCCCGTTCGGTCGGCTGCGCCGGCGTCCGGACGGTGAGCATGGTGTCGGACTTCACATCCAGCTTCGTCCCGCGGACCCCGTCGAACAGGATCCGGGTGACCGACCCGAAGCCGCGTCCGGTGATGGTCAACGTGCGGCCACCGGCCAGTCGGCCCTCCGCCGGGGTGACCGAGGCAAGGCTCGGTGCGATGTTCAGCAGCCGGTTGGCGGTGTCGGCTGGGTTGCCGGTGATCCGTTGGCGCAGGCTGAGCCGCAACAGTCGTGCGGACACCTTCGCCGGGGACCAGCGGGGGTGCGCGTCCAGGATCAGCGCTGCCGCACCGGCAACATGTGGCGCGGCCACCGAGGTTCCGGAACCGATCTTCGAATCGTTGGCCGAACCCACCGCGGAGACCACATCAACCCCGGGGGCGTAGAGGTCGACGCAGGACCCGTGGTTGGAGAAGGCGGCGCGCCCGTCGGATCGGTCGGACGCGGCCACGGTGAGCGCCTTGCGGACGCCGCCCGGCGAGAAGGCGCAGGCGTCCTTCCCGCCGTTCCCGGCAGCTGCCACCACGGTCACCCCGTCGGCGATCAGCCGTCGCACAGCTTCGTTCTCGGTCCTGCTGTAGCCGCCGGAGAGGCTGAGGTTGGCCACAGCCGGGGTACCGGCCTTGTGCTGGCGGACCACCCAGTTGATCGCCTGCGCTGTGGTGAAGGCGCTGCCGTTGCCGTAACAGTCCAGCACCCGCACCGGCACGAGGGTGACCTTCTTGGCCACGCCGAAGACGGTGCCGCCGGCGACGCCGGCGACGAGAGTGCCGTGTCCGTGGCAGTCGCTGGTTCCGAAGCCGTCACTCACCCAGCTGCGACCTTTGGTGACCCGGCCACCCAGATCGGTGTGGGCAGCGTTGATCCCGGTGTCGATCACGTAGACCTTCACGCCGGCACCGGTCTGGTTGGCGGTGAAGCTGCTGTCCAGGGGCAGCGTGGACTGGTCGATCCGGTCAAGGCCCCACGGTGCGTCGGTCTGGGTACTGGCGACGTGCACGGGCACGTCCCTCTCGACGTAGGCGACGGCGGGATCCTCGGCGAGCAGGGTGGCTTCGTCGGCGGTGAGCCGCGCCAGGAGGCCGGGGCCGCCAGCGAGGTTGCGGGTGGCCCGGAGTCCGAGCGCCGCCCTGGTGGCCGCGGTCCGGGTCCGGGTGCTGGTGCCGTTGCGGAACCGCACGATGTAATCGGCTGATCCGGGTGACCGACCGCTCGGTACGATCGAGATCCCGGCCGACCCGGTCGATGTCGGCGTGGGCAACGGCAGCGGGTCGGCTGCCGCTGGGGCGTCGGGTGTGACCAGGGTGACCGCGAGGCCCACCGCGATCGTGAGCGCGATCGAACGCAGTTTTCTCATGACCCCCCCGCAGCTCGTCGAAAACTGGGGACGAGCTTAGGCGAAAACCGGCTTGCGTGGGGTCGTGTGGGATTGCGGGTTGTCCAAGGCCGCCGGGACGCGGCTCGGTCAGGTGCCGGCGACGGTGATCTCGGCGATCCCAGTACGGAAGTAGCCGCCGCCGCTCGGAGCCAGTGAGGTGAGGTAGACGAGTAGGTAGCGGGTCTGGCGTGCTTCGGTCAGGTCGAGCCCGGCCCGGTCGGTGGCATCTGCAACGCCGGCCACCGTCGTCCAGTCTGCTTCCGACTTCATCGGGGCAGCGTCAGCCTTCGTCTTCGGGACCCGCACCTCGACGGTGGTGCCCTTCCCGCTGAGCAGCACTTCGACCCGGGTGACCTGCCGGACGGCGCCGAGGTCGACGACCAGTCCCACTCCTGGCTTCAGCCCGCCGAGGGTCGGCAGCCTGCGGTACCGCTCGGTGCGCCAGGCGGTCTTCGGGTCGCCGTCGGCGGCCAGCTTCGCCTGCTTCGGGTTCTCGCCGCCGCTGCCCCCGTCCGCCTTGGGGTCGAAATCGGTGACCTTCGCCACGGCAAGGGTGCCCGCCGCGCGGGGTGGGGTCGCCCCGGGACGGTTGACCAGCACCGCTGCGGTGATCCCGACGGCCAGCACCAGCGCGAGGCCACCGGTCACGAGCGGCCACTTCGGCCGCTTCGCGGCCGGCGGCTCGGTAGCCGGCCTCGCGTCACTCACGGGAGGTGGCACCGGGGTGAAGGAGTCACCGTGGCTGAGGGCAGCGTCGACGAAGAGTTCGGTCTCGTCGTCCAGCTCCTCCTGGTCGGCGGACGCCGTCGACACGGACCGGGTGGCGGCGGGGGTGGGCACCGGCGGGGCCACTGTCGAAACCGCTGGCGGCGGTGCCTGGTCGGGGTCGAAGCTCGGGTGCAGCCTGGCCCGAAGGTCGTGGGAGGCGCTCATCGGCCCGAGCACAAGGGACAGCTGGGTGGTTACGTCCTGCGCTGTGGTGAGCCGGGTGGCGTGGGCCTGGGGGACGGGGAGAGGATGCGGTCGACCACCTGGTCGACCGCCGGGGCAACCCCGGTCCGTACCTGGCTCGGCAGGAGCCAACGACCATCGACCACCGGGGCCGCAGCGAGACCGAACCGGTCCCCGCCCGGCCAGCGCACCACCAGGCAGGCGTAGAGCAGTTGCCCGAGCGCCCGGACGTCGGCAGCCTCCCCGTTCAGGTGGGTGTCGGAGGCCTGGGCGGCCTCGTTGACGCCGAACCCGAGGACCTTCACGTTGCCGGAGGCGGTGATCAGCAGGGTCGCCGGGTTCAGGTGCCGGTGGTAGAGGCCCTGGGAGTGCAGGCCGATCAAGCCGTCGGCGACTTCCCGGACCACCCAGGCGGTCTCCACCCCGGTCAGCGGGCCGCCCCGGAGCACCTTCTCCAGCGTTTGCCCGGGGGCGTACTCGTAGACCAGGTAGGGCTCGGTGTCCGGCTCGGTGTCGACGACGTCCAGCACCCGGAGGAACCTCGAGTCGGTGGCCAGCGAGGCTTCCCGGGCCAGCCGAACCACCTCGGGCGTGCGGGGGTCGCCCTCGGCCAGCAGGTGCACCAGCACCGCCCGGCCAAGGGTCAGGTCGTGGGCGCGCCAGGTCTGCGTCCGGTCGCGGACGGCGAGTTGTTCGGCCAGCCGGTAGCGGGCGCCAAGGACTCGCCCGGCCGTAGAGGTGGCCTCGGGGGTGCCGGCGATCGGCGGGTCGGGAAAATCGAGCACTTCGGCCGGCGGACGATCCGGGACCGAAACCGGCACGAAGACCCCGGTGCCGTCAGGATCAGTGTTCAGCTCGCCGGCCTCAGGGTCGTCCTTCTGGTCGGCCTTGTCGGGGGTGGCCTCCACGGCCTCGAGGTCGGCCGGTTTCGGTCGACGCAGGACGCTCATCAGCGAGGTGGCCTCATCGACGTGCAGACGCTTGGCGGCGAAGAAGAACGTCAGTACCGCAAGGATGCCGGCAAGCGCGAGCCCGACCAGCCGCAGCAGGACGCCCGGATAGCGCTCGAACCACCAGGTGACCACCCAGGCGAGCGCTGCGGCCGGGACCGAGGCCACGAGCAGCCTGCCCAGGTGCCGCAGGGTCTCGACGGTTGGGAGTTCCGGCAGCCGCTTCAGCAGCGCCCGGTGGGTGACCAACACACCAACGAAGTAGGACGCTGAGTAGGAAAGCGCCAGCCGCGCGGCCACCGTGCCCGGGTCTTCCCAGGGCACGACGAAGGCCACGGCCAGGATGGCGTTGGCTGCGCTGATCCAGATCTGCAGCAGGAACGGCGTCCGGGTGTTGTCCATCGCGTAGAAGGCGCGCAGGTACAGGTACTGGATGGTGAACGGGACCAGGCCGATCGCGAACCCGATCAGGGCCCAGGCGATGAAGATGTAGTCCTGGGCGCCGCTGCCGTTGCCGTAGATCAGCCGGGTGATCGGATCGGCCAGCACGCCAAGGCCCACCGCCGCCGGCAACAGGAACGTGCAGGCCAGGCGCAGGGCCCGGTTGGTCTCGGCGGCCACCCCGGCACGGTCGCCGGCCACCGCGAACCTCGAAGCGCTTGGCAGCATGGCCGTGGCCAGCGAGACGGTCAGCAGCGAGTGCGGCAGTATCCAGACGAGGTAGGCGTTCTGGTACACCGTCCAGCCACCACCGGGGGTGTTGGCGCCCGCACTCGGGGCTGCCGCCGAAGCCAGGTTCGCGACCACGATCTGGGCAAGTGAGGTGAGCGCGACGTAGCCGACCATCCACTTGGCCACATGGAAGGTGCGACCGAGGCCGGTGCCCTTGAGGTCGAAGCGCGGACGGTAGCTGAAACCGGCCCTCTTCAGGAACGGCAGGAGCACGAGGGTCTGTACGACGATGCCGATCGTGGAACCCAGCGCGAGCAACCAGGCCTGCTGGCTGGTGAACGGCTCGCCGGTGAGGGCGCTCTCCGTGCCCCAGATCCACAGGTAGGCGCTGAACACGACGATCGCGACGACGTTGTTCGCCAGCGGCGCCCACATCATCGGCCCGAAGTGCTCCCTGGCGTTGAGCACCTGCCCGATCAGGAAGAAGACCCCGTAGAAGAACAGCTGCGGCATGCAGATGTAGCTCATCAGCAGCAGCGACTCCCAGTGGCCGGCCATCGTCGGCGTCCGCCACACCGCAGAGGTGTAGACGCTCATCACCAGCGGGGTGGCCACGGTGACGACGACGGTGAGGACGCCGAGGATGATCAGGAAGCCGGTGATGATCCGGTCGATGAAAGCCTTGCCGCCGTCCTCGTCGTGGGTGACGGCGCGGACGATCTGGGGCACAAGGACGTTGTTCAGGGTGCCACCGGCCAGCAGCAGGTAGAGCGAGGTCGGCACCGTGTTGGCGACGTTGAACGCCTCCACCTGGAGGGTGCCGTTACCCAGCACGAAAGCGAGCAGTGCCGTCCGCACCAGGCCGAGGATCCGGGACACCATCGTCCCGGAGGCCATGACCGCTGTGGCGTTGATGAGCCGGCGCCCGCTGTTCGTGGTTTCGCTCATGCGTCGGTCCCGGGCGGCACCGCTGCGGCCGTCCGTCGCCGGACCTGACGGATCCGGAACGCCGTCGCAGCGACCAGCACCAGTCCGGAGACTCCGACGATGATCCAGGCGACGACGCCGAGGTCGGTGATCTCGACCGTGATCGCGGTGTCCGGGGTCACCCGGTGGCCGTCGGCGGTGGCCACGTGCGCCCTCGCGATCACCAGGCCGTTGGCTGTCGCCTCCGGCCGGATGTTCAGCGTCATGCTCTGACCCGGCTCGACGGTCACAACTTCCGTTGGCGGGACGGTGAGTCGCTGCGGGTTGTCGGTCCGGACCACGACCTTGACCCGGATCTCCTCGGTGAGCTTGTTGGTGACCGTCACCGGGAACTGGTTGGTCTTCGACGACATCAGGAACCGGGGGCTGGCCTCCAGCACCACCGCCCGGCCGACGGTCGGCCCGCCGACCAGCCGGCGGAGCCCGTCGGTGTAGTCGTCGAAGCCGGCGGAGTCCTGGATCCAGGCCGAGGCGGTCGTGCGGGTGATCGCTGCGTCCGCCTGCCCGATGAGAACCGAAGCGGGGACCAGGTCGCCGTACGCGTCGAACTCGTCGACCAGCCGGTCGACGACGGCGAATTGGTTGGCGCTGAGCCGGGGCGGCTTCTCGGCGGTGAGGAAAGTGCGGGCAACGCTGGGCGTGGTCCCCAGCAGCTCGCCGAGATCACGGCGCTCCATCCAGCTTGTGCTGGTCGCCTCGTCCTCTGCGACGTCCGAAAGGCTGGTGAGCAGCCGGAGTTGGCCCTTCACGCCGGCGATGGCCGCGGCGGCCAGCGCCATCTGGCGACGCGCGGTCCCGGGAGTCTCTGCCGGTCCGGGGACCTCGGCGGACGCGGCCAGCACCCGCGGCTCGGCCGGTCCGGACTGCAGGGCCCCGGCGGCTGCGGTGTTGGTGGCGATGATCGCCTCGGCTCCGGAATCAGCGAGGAAGTCGTAGGTGGCGCTGGGCAGGATGTGGCCGGCCGGCACCACCACCAGCGGCAGGTCCTCGACCCCACTGACCTCTCCGGAAGCGTGCGCGGCCCGCTGCACCATCCCGTGATCGCCGACGATCCGGCCGGCCGTGACGTCCGGACTGGCGAACATGGTCCGGCCGCCGGCGTGACGGTCCAGGTTGTTGAACCTGGCCAGCCAGGCCGCCGCCACCTGCTGGCCGGTGCCGGGCAGCACCTTCGAGCCGTCCTGCACCTCATAGCCGTCCGACATGTCGCGTACCTCTTCGAGCAGCGCCGGATCGATCAGCCAGCTCATCCCGGGCCGGCCGGCCGCGGTCAGCAGGTTCTCCAGCCGTCCGCTCAGCTCGGCGGTCAGGTCGTCATTGTGGAAGAGGTTGTCCACCAGCCTGGTCGGCGTGGCGGCGAGCAGGACGACCGAGGTGACCGGCACCGGCCGCTTCCCCGGGACGGGAATGAAGGTGCGCAGCTGACCGGCGGTGACGTAGGTGCCGGCGTTCTCGGTGGAGGCGATCACGTCGGCCCCGAATGCGTAGGCGGCGCTCCTGGTCTCGATGCCGAGGTCGGCGAGGCTCGCCCGGAGCTCGACCTTTCGGGACGCCCCTGGGGCGAAGGCGACGGCGGAGGTGGTGATGACGGCGTAGTGGTCGCTGTCGATCGGTAGCCGCACACCCCAGCCGGTGGAGTTGGTGCCGGCCTGGCGCAGGGTGGCCAGGTCGCGGATCGGGTCACGCGAGCCCCACAACAGCACCTGGACGCCGAAGGCGGGAGTGTCGCCGGTGTTGGTCACGGTTCCCTGCAGGGTCACCTTGTCGTCCGGCTTGGTTCCGGAGACGTCGATCGCGGTCATCGTGAAGCTGACCTGCAGCGTCTGGGCGCGGGCAGCCACCGGGTTCAGGACGCCGAGCCCCAGTACGGTGGCCCCCCAGGCCAGCAGGAGTGCGAAGGCACGCCGAGTGCTGGTGCTGGTGCCGATCACCGTCCCATCGTACGGGGGCTGGCGGCACCGGACCGGCAGCGCACGGCCGGAGCCGTCGGCCGGTAAAGTACTCGGTTGTGCCCAGCCTTAGCGAAGAGCAACGTCTCGCACTGGCCGACGTCCTGTCGGCCGGTCCAAAGGTTCGCAAGCTCGCGCGCCTGTTCGCCGAGTCCGGGCACGAGCTGTACCTGGTGGGCGGCTCGGTGCGCGATGCCCTGCTGGGCCGGCTCGGCAGCGATCTCGACTACACCACCTCCGCCCGTCCCGACGAGATCGAGGCACTGGTGCGCAAGGTGACCCGGTCGGTGTGGGATGTCGGGCGCGACTTCGGCACCATCGCCTCCCGGATCCATGAAGCGGACGGCACCGAGTGGCTGGTTGAGATCACCACGTTCCGCGCCGACAGCTACGTCGACCACACCCGCAAGCCCGAGGTGCAGTTCGGCGACCACCTCGGCGGGGACCTCTTGCGACGCGACTTCACCGTGAACTCGATGGCCATAGACACCACCACCGGCGAGTTGCTCGACCCGTTCGGCGGGCTCGGTGACCTGGTCACCGGCGCGATCCGGACGCCGGCGGCGGCGGAACTGTCGTTCTCCGACGATCCGCTGCGGATGATGCGGGCAGCCCGCTTCACCTCGCAGCTGGGCTTCCGTCCGGACCCGGACGTGGTGGCGGCGATGACGTCGATGGCATCGCGGATCAGCATCGTCTCAGCCGAACGGATCCGCGACGAGCTGGTGAAGCTGCTGCTCACCGACAATCCCCGGCCGGGGCTGAACCTGCTGGTGGAAACCGGGCTCGCCGACATCGTGCTGCCGGAGCTGCCGGCCCTGCGGATGGAGGCTGACGAGCACAACCGGCACAAGGACGTCTACGAGCACACCCTCACCGTGATCGAGCAGTCGATCGAGCTCGAGCGGGTCCGTGGCCACGCGCCGGACATCGTGAACCGGCTGGCCGCGCTGCTCCACGACATCGGAAAGCCGCGGACCCGGCAGTTCGAGCCGGACGGGAAGGTCTCCTTCCACCACCATGACGTGGTCGGCGCCAAGCTGGCCCGCAAGCGCCTGCAGGAGCTGCACTTCTCCACCGAGGAGGTCAAGGCGGTATCGAAGCTGGTCGAACTGCACCTGCGGTTCCACGGCTACGGGGAGGGGCAGTGGACCGATTCCGCCGTGCGCCGCTACGTCCGCGACGCCGGCGACCAGCTGGAGCAGCTGCACATCCTCACCCGTTCGGACTGCACCACCCGGAATCAGCGCAAGGCGACCCGGCTGCGGCAGACCTATGAGGAGCTGGAGTGGCGGATCGACGAGCTGATGGCCGCCGAGGAGTTGAACTCGATGCGTCCCGACCTCGACGGGACCCGGATCATGGAGCTGCTCGGCATCGGACCGAGCCCAGTCGTCGGTGACGCCTACCGGTTCCTGCTGGAGCGCCGGATCGACGACGGCCCGCTCGGCGAGGAGCGGGCCACGGCCGAACTCCTCCAGTGGTGGGCTCAACGGCAGGAGCCGGATGCCTGAGCTGCTGCTGCCGCGCCCGGCGGGGGTGGTGTTCGACTGCGACGGTCTGCTGGTGGACACCGAGCCGTGCTGGACGGTCGCCGAATCGGCGGTCTTCGCCGCCCGCGGACTCAGCTACGGTCCGGCGGAGAAGGCGCTGTTCATCGGCAAGAGCATGCCTGCGACGGTAGAGCTGATGGCGGGGATCTTCGGCGAGACCGGCAACGACGACGCGATCGAGGCAGAGGTGATGGACACCGTGGGCGATGTCATCGCCAGCCTTGCCGAACCGATGCCGGGGGCCATCGAGCTGGTCCGGCTGCTGTCCGGGCGGACGCCGATCGGGGTGGCCAGCAACTCACCGCGTCCCGTCCTGGACATCGCGCTGCAGCGGGCGGGGCTGACCGGAGCGTTCGGTGCGGTGATCGCTGCGAACGAGGTGCCCGTCCCGAAGCCGGCCGCAGACCTCTACCTTGCTGCGTGCCGGCTGCTCGGTGTGGACCCTTCGGCCAGCATCGCCTTCGAGGACACCGAAACCGGGGTCACCGCTGCCCGCGCCGCAGGGATGCTGGTGGTCGGAGTGCCGTCGCTGGAGGCGGACGGGTTCCCGTCCGACATCGTGCTGGCGAGCCTCACCGACGAACGCCTGTTGGCCTGGGCCCGCTCCCTCTGATCGCCTGCTGCCCCCGCAGAAGCCAGCCCCACCCCAGAAGCCGCCACTTGGCGCAGAAGCCACCGATAGATCGGCGGCTTCTGCGCCAAGTGGCGGCTTCTGCGGCCGGGGGCCTCCTGGGATAGGGGAGCAGTTCCCTGGCGGGGAATAGTTAGCCTAACTAATGAGTTAGGCTAAGCATTATGAACCAGGACACCCTGCTCGACCTCGCCAGCGACCTGCGGGTCGCCTGCCAGCGGATCAGTCGACGCGTCAGGTTCGAATCCAGCTCGGAGCTGGCCCCGCACCTGGTGAGCGCCCTGGCGAACCTTCGCCACGGCCCGCTGACGCCCGGGGAACTGGCCGAAGTCGAACGGATCAGTGCGCCGAGCATGACCAGGACCATCAATTGCCTGGTGGACCGGGGGCTGGTTTCCAGCGAGGACAATCCCAGCGACGGGCGCTCCAAGGTGCTCACGCTGACGGCGGACGGCGCGGCGGTGCTCGAACGCACTGCCCGGGCCCGCGATGACTGGATGTTTCGCCAGCTCCAGGGGCTTTCCGCTGAGGAGATCGCGATGCTCGAGGGCGCCACAGCCGTACTCAATCGGGTGGTCGGACGGTGAGCACTGCGACCCTCGAGCGGGTGCCGTTGTTCTCGTCGATGGGCATCCGCAACTACCGCCTCTTCTGGACCGGCGGCTTCGTCTCCAACATCGGGACCTGGATGGCCCGGGTTGCCCAGGACTGGCTGGTACTGACCATCCTCACCGACAACTCCGCCATCGCCCTCGGCATCGTCACCGGCCTGCAGTTCCTGCCGACGGCCCTGCTGGCGCCGTGGGCCGGCTCCATGGCCGACCGCTTCCCGAAGCGCAAGGTGCTGATGGCCACCCAGACCGGGTTGACCCTGACCGGTGCCGCGCTCGCTGTCCTGGTGCTGGGCGGCTGGGTCACGCTCTGGCACGTCTATCTGCTGGCGACCTTGCAGGGGGTCGCTGCGGCTTTCGACAATCCGGCGCGGCAGGCGTTCGCGCCAGAGATGGTGCCCCAGCACCTGATCGCCAACTCCGTGGGCCTGAACACGACGTCCTTCCACTCCGCGAGGCTGATCGGGCCGGCGGTCGCCGGCCTCACCATCGCCTGGTGGGGGGTTGGCCCGGCCCTGCTGGTCAACTCGCTCAGCTTCGTCGCCGTCCTGGTGGCACTCGCCTTGATGGACCCCAGCCAGCTAACGCCGGCGCCGGTCTCGTCGAAGCGGGGTGCCGTCCGGGAGGGCATCAGGTACGTCCGCAACCGTCCGGACATCCTGATCGTGATGTTCCTGGTGTTCATGCTGGGCACCTTCGGCCTGAACTTCCAGCTCACCAACTCGTTGATGGCCACCGCGGTGTTCCACGTCGGACCGGAACAGTTCGGCCTGATGGGCTCGGTCCTGGCGGTCGGCTCGCTGAGCGCCGGACTCATTGCCGCCCGGCGTACCCAGATCCGGCTGCGGCTGATCCTGGCAGCGCTGGCCGGATTCGCAGTCTGCATGGGCCTGCTCACCTTCGCCGGGAACTACTTCGTGTACGTGCTGCTGCTGCTGCCCACCGGCCTGTTCGCGCTGACGGTGATGACCGCGGCCAACACCTCGGTGCAGATGGCCGTCGAGCCGGCGATGCGTGGCCGGGTGATGGCGCTCTACATGGCGATCTTCCTCGGTGGCACCCCGATCGGTGCGCCGGTGATCGGCTGGATCGGCGATGCCTGGGGACCACGCTGGACGATCGCCATGGGAGCGGTCGCCTGTGGGCTGGCAGTCGTCGGGGCGGGGCTCTACCTGCTGCACGGCAACGGCTGGGACTGGCCCTGGCGTCGCAGCGAAGACCTCAACGACGTCATCGAGGTCCCGGACGAGCCCCGCTGAAGCTCCGGCGGCTCAACCGGCGTTCGGGACGTGGTCGGCCAGGAATTTCTCCCTTACCTCCTTGCGCAACACCTTGCCGAGCATGGAGCGGGGCAGGTCGTTCAGGGAGACGATCTGGCGTGGCACCTTGTAGCCGGCCAGCCGCTCGCGGCAGTAGCCGCGGAGGGCGGCCTCGTCCAGCCGGGCGCCCGGCCGCAGCGTGATCACTGCGGCCACGGTCTCGCCGCCGGTCGGTGAGGGCACCCCGATAGCTGCCGCGTCGGTGATGTCCGGGTGTCCGCGAAGCACACTCTCCACCTCGGACGGGGAGACGTTGAAGCCGCCGGTGATGATCAGTTCCTTGACCCGGTCGACGATCGTGGTGAACCCGTCCGCGTCCACGGTGACCAGGTCGCCGGTGCGCAGCCAGCCGCCCGGCAACAGGGCCTTCGCGGTCTCCTCGGCGTTGTTCCAGTAGCCCGAGAACACCTGCGGGCCCTTGATCAGCAGCTCGCCCCGCTCGCCGGCGGCGACTTCCCGGGTGGGGTCCTCCGGATCGACAACCAACATGAGCGTGCTGGGGAACGGGACTCCGATGGTGCCGGCCCGCCGGCTCGGGTGGAACGGGTTGCCCAGGCAGACCGGTGAGGCTTCCGTCATGCCGTAGCCCTCGACCAGCAGCCCGCCGGAGACGCTCTCCCAGAGTTCGACGACCGCGTCCGGCAGGTTCATCGCACCGGAGATGCAGTACTTGGCCGAGAGCAGGCTGATGCCGCGCTCCTTGGCCCGGTTCGCCGTCGCCTGGTAGATCGGCGGGACCGCGCAGTAGACCGTCGGCGGGGACTTCTTCGCTGCGTCCAGCACCAGGTCGACGTCGAAGGAGGGGAAGATCACCAACCGCGCCTGCTTGAGGATGCCGTAGGTGAGGAACAGGGTCATGCCGAAGGCGTGGAACATCGGCAGGATGGCGTAGAAGACCTCCTTGCGGTACTGCGCGCCGTGCATCCAGGCCTCGCCCTGCCGGGCGTTGCTGAACAGGTTGAAGTGGCTCAGCATTGCGCCCTTGGGCACGCCGGTGGTGCCGGAGGTGTACTGGATCACCGCGAGGTCGTGCACGCCCGGACGGGGGTGGTTCGCGGCGATCGGAGCGGCGGAGACGAGCTGCTCCCAGGTGATGGTGCCGGGTGCCGGCTGGGTGAGCCGGTCGCGGGTGGCCCGCAGCTTGGGGACGGGCAGCTGCAAGGCCAGGCGCTTGAGGGTCGGGAAGGCTTTCAGGAGGTTCACCGAGATGATCCGCTCGAGCGCGATGTCGTCGGGAAGGGAGCGGAGTCTGGCCACGGCAACGTCCCAGCAGATGGCGACCCGCGCGGCGTGGTCCTCGAACATGTGGCGCAGCTCCCGCTCGGTGTAGAGCGGATTGTGCTCCACCACAACAGCGCCGAGCCGAAGGACGGCGTAGAAGGCGACCACGTGCTGCGGGCAGTTCGGCAGCACCAGCGCGACCCGGTCACCGGCCTGCACGCCGAGTTTGCGGAGGGCCTCCGCCGCGCGCACCACCTGGTCTCCGAAGTCGGCGTAGGTGGTGGTTCTTCCGAAGAACTCCATCGCCACCGACGGGCCGGCCTCTTCAACCGACCGCTCATAGAGGGCCACCAGGGATTCGGTGGGGAGTTCGATCTGAGCCGGGACCCCCGGCTGGTAGTGCTGGACCCAGGGCGCCGCTGTGCTCACTCCACGACCCTAGGGGAACGGGACGCCCACCAGCCACGTTTGGCGGGTTATCAAGGGCAGCGGGTCCAGACCGGCGACGTGGAGCCAGGATTGTCGACTAATGGGGGCCTGGATTGCCGCCATGAGGCGACGAACGTGGCGCCGGGCTCGCCAGGGCGGACCCTGGCCTGTGACAACTCCACCAACGTGGCTGCCCGACCTCGGGGCTGGTCCGGGGACCGATCACTGGGCCCCGGGCGGGTCGGGTACCGCCGCGCGGCTAGCATGAGCCGGCGAGGGAGGTCAGCTGATGGGCGAGCGTTGCGGCTGGTGCGGCACCGACCCGCTCTATGTTGCCTACCACGACATCGAGTGGGGCGTCCCGGAACGGGACTCGAGGGCGCTCTACGAGAAGCTCGTCCTTGACGGCTTCCAGGCCGGCCTCTCCTGGTTCACGATCCTGCGCAAGCGGGAGAACTTCCGCGCAGCCTTCGCCGGTTTCGACCCGGACGTGATCGCCGACTGGGGTGAGGCCGACGTCACGCGCCTGCTCGCCGACGCCGGGATCGTGCGGCACCGGGGGAAGATCGAGGCGGCCATCTCCAACGCCAGGGCGTGGCAGCGGGTCGAGGCTGGGGACGGCTTCAGCGACTTCATCTGGAGCTCGTTCGGCGGCACCCCACGGCAGCACCGGTTCACCGAGCTGGGCCAGCTCCCGGCGACGTCCGTCGAGGGCGATTTCCTGTCCAAGCGGCTGAAACAGGCCGGCTTCCGGTTCTGCGGGCCGACCATCGTCTACGCCTTCGCCCAGGCCGTCGGCCTGGTCAACGACCACCTGATCAGCTGCCCCGAGTACGACCGCTGCGCGGCCCTGGCATGACCGGACGCCGGCTGCCGGCCTGGCTGAGCCCGGTCTGGCTGGTGGTCGCATCGATCATTTCGGTCCAGTTCGGTGCGGCCTTCGCCAAGTCGCTGTTCCCGCTGGTCGCGCCGACGGCCGTCGCCTGGCTGCGGATGGCCGTCGCAGCAGTCATCTTCTGGGTGGTGGCCCGGCCCCGGGTGCGCGGACGCAACTGGCCGGAGTGGCGGGTGGTGATCGGGTACGGCGTCGCCCTGGCCACCATGAACTGGGCGATCTACCAGTCCTTCGCCCGGATCCCGATCGGGTTGGCGGTGACGATCGAGTTCCTCGGTCCGCTGGCGGTGGCCCTGACCGGCTCCCGGCGGGCCCGCGACCTGGCCTGGGTTGCCCTGGCGGCCGTCGGAGTGGCCCTGCTCGGGGTGTTCCCCACCACCGTCGACTGGATCGGGGTGGGGTTCGCCCTGCTGGCGGGCGCAGCGTGGGCGGCCTACATCCTGCTCTCCGGTCACACCGGACGGTCCTGGGCGGGGGTCACCGGGGTCAGCATGGGTTCGCTGGTCGGCGCAACGGTGTTCCTCATCCCCGGGCTGCTGGCCGGCGGGACGGCCCTGTGGCAGCCGCAGGTCGTGGCGCTGGCCGTGGTGGTGGGGGTGATGAGTTCGGTGATTCCGTACGGCCTGGAGATGGTTGCCCTGCGCAGCATCCCGGCGGGCGTCTTCGGCATCCTGATGAGCCTCGAACCGGCCGCAGCGGCGATGACGGCCCTCGTGGTGTTGGGCGAACAGCTCAGCTGGGTGGAGCTGGTGGCCATGGGTTGCGTGACCGTGGCCAGCGTCGGGTCCACGAAGACACTGGCCCGCGGGCCAGCCCCCAACTAGCGGACAGCCTGAGTCACCGTCCCCACTCAGGTGGGCAGCATGCCCATCGGCGACGGGCTGCGGACCCCGGCCTTGGCGAGCGCGGTGAGGCTGCGCTCCAGCAGCGTCCGCTGCACGCCCCAGTGCTGGTTGGGGGCCGTCTTGGCCATCAACCGGATGCTCATCGTGTTGGCGGTGACTGCGTTCACTCCGGCGACGGTGGGCTTCTCCAGCAGGACGTCGGCATAGGCCGGATCGGCGTCGATACCGGCGGCCACCTCTTCGAGGATGCCGATCACCTTGGCGGCGTCCTCGTCGTAGGCCACCGGAACGTCGATGATCGCCGTCGACCAGCCCTGGCTCTGGTTGCCGAGCTTCAGGATCTCGCCGTTGCGGACGTACCAGACAGTCCCGGTGGCGTCCCGCACCTTGGTGACGCGCAACCCGACGTCCTCCACGGTTCCCCTGACCTCGCCGGTGTCGACCAGGTCGCCCACCCCGTACTGGTCCTCCATGATCATGAAGATGCCGGAGAGGAAGTCCTTCACCAGGCTCTGCGCGCCGAAGGCGAGCGCGATGCCACCGACGCCGGCCGAGGCGAGCAGCGGTGCGAGCGGGATCTCGAAGACCGCCATCAGGGTGAGCACAAGGATGACCCCGATGGCGATCGAGGTGAGGTTGCACAGCAGCGAGGACACAGTCGAGATCCGCTGTTCGTAGCGCTCGTTGTTGGCCCCGGTAGCCATCGCCAGAATCCGCTGGGCCCGGGATTCGGGGTGTCTCCGCTGCTGCTCGGCGCGATGGATGGCGGCCTTGGTGCCGAGCTTGATGGCACGCACGATCAGCCAGCGGCCGATCAGGGCGACGGCAACGATCACCGCGATGGTGATGGGAGTGTCCGGCCAGATCCAGGGGAAGGCGAGCGGGGTCATGGGTCCATTCTTGCCGATCGGGAGCCGCTACCAGCACCTGCCGGCGCCGGAGCCGAGCTCAGGGGCGCCGTTGATCCGAGTCGGCAGGCTCACGGAGTGCGCAAGCCCGCCGCCGATGGATCAAGTGCTTTGCTCAGACCAGCCTGGAGACCTCGGCCAGGAAGCCGACCGCGGCCAGGGAGGTCGCCGCGACCACGGCGAGCATCAGGCCGAGCCTGGCATTCGTCGATCGCTCGGATCGCAGGACCGGGTGCCGAATCGCGGGATTGCCGGGCCCGGCCGGCTCCCTGGCACGGTCCGCATCCGACCCGAGCGCTACCCGACGTTCCGCCGTCGGGAATACCGTTGACCGGACAGCCGTTCGGTTAGTTGAATCAGCAACCATTTGGAGCGGACATGCAGCTGGGACTCTTCAGCGTCGGCGACGTGACCGCCGACCCCACTACCGGACGGACCCCGTCCGAGCATGAACGGATCCTGGCAGCCGTCACTCTCGCCAAGAAGGCCGAGGAGATCGGCCTGGATGTCTTCGCCACCGGCGAGCACCACAACCCGCCGTTCCACCCGTCCTCGCCGACCACCCTGCTCGGCTTCATCGCCGCGCAGACCTCGCGGATCATGCTGTCCACTGCGACAACCCTGATCACCACGAACGATCCGGTGAAGATCGCCGAGGACTACTCCGTCCTGCAGCACTTGGCGGATGGCCGGGTCGACCTGATGCTGGGCCGCGGCAACACCGGGCCGGTGTACCCGTGGTTCGGCCGCGATATCCGGGACGGGATCGCGCTGGCGATCGAGAACTACGCGCTGCTGCGCCGGCTCTGGCGCGAGGACGTGGTGAACTGGGAAGGCAAGTTCCGCACCCCGCTGCAGGGCTTCACCCTCGCACCACGTCCGCTCGACGGGGTGCCACCGTTCGTCTGGCACGGCTCGATCCGCAGCCCCGAGATCGCCGAGCAGGCCGCGTTCTACGGCGACGGTTTCTTCCACAACAACATCTTCTGGAACATGAGCCACACCAAGCGGATGGTGAACCTCTACCGACGCCGCTTCGAGCACCACGGCCACGGCCCGGCGGACACAGCCATCGTCGGTCTCGGCGGGCAGTTCTTCATGCGCCGCAACAGCCAGGACGCGGTCAATGAGTTCCGGCCCTACTTCGATGTGGCGCCGGTGTACGGCTACGGCCCCAGCCTCGAGGAGTTCACGGCCGAGACTCCGCTGACGGTCGGCTCGCCCCAGCAGGTGCTCGAGCGCACCCTCTCCTTCACCGGGGAGGTCGGCCACTACCAGCGGCA
This sequence comes from uncultured Actinomycetota bacterium, assembly GCA_963848845.1. Taxonomy (GTDB): domain Bacteria; phylum Actinomycetota; class Actinomycetes; order Propionibacteriales; family Propionibacteriaceae; genus Propionicimonas. The sequence goes on along the minus strand of CAWKFH010000003.1, from coordinate 374,444 downwards.
ACTGTTCCTGCTCGACCACGCCGGCCTGCCGCTGAAGACGGTGCTGGAACAGCTGGACCTGCTCGGCGAGATCCTGCCAGAACTCCGCGCCGGCTACGCCGAGGGCCGCCCCGCGCACATCCCGGACGCGCCAACACACGCCTCCCTGCTGGCCGCCGGGCATCGCCGGGCTCAGCCGTCGCGAGTCGTCCTCGACGCGGTGACCGGCCGCTCGCCAGAGCCGGCGATCGAGGAGAGCGCCCGATGACCAAGCTGGTGGTGCTCACTGCCGGCACCGGCAACCCGTCCTCCAGCCGGCTGCTCGGCGAACGGCTCTCCGATGCCAGCGTCGCTGCCCTGGTCGAGCTGGGGATCCCGGCGGAGGTCAACCACATCGAACTTCGGACCCTTGCGGTCGAACTGGCCAACCACCTCGCCACCCGGCTCCCCGGAAGGGCGCTGCGGACGGCCTTCGACGCGGTCTGCGAGGCCGACGGGGTGATCGCGGTCACCCCGGTGTTCAACGGCTCCTACTCCGGCCTGTTCAAGCTCTTCTTCGACGCCCTCGACGAAGGGGCGATGAAGGGCCGGCCAGTGCTCCTCGGCGCCACCGGCGGCACCGCCCGACATTCGCTGGTCATCGAACACGCCATGCTGCCGTTGTTCTACTACCTGAAGGCACCGGTGGCCATGCACCCGGTGTTCGCCGCAACCAAGGACTGGGGGACCGCCGGTGGCAAGCTGGAGAAGCGGATCCGCCGGGCCGGCGAGGCCTTCGCGCAACTGGTGAGGGGCGCTGCCCCGGCGAAGGGTGGCGACGACTTCGAGGTGGTCGACTTCGCCGAACTGCTGGCCGAGCAGTGAAGCGCGACTGCTGGAGCCGGCCTGCCCGGTCCGAAGACGTAATCAACCAAATGGTTGACTGCCCCGAGAGTCATGCCTAGAGTGGTCGTCAACCAATCGGTTGACAAGGATCCGAAATGCCCACTGACCAGCTCTCGCTCACCTTCGCGGCCCTCGCGGATCCGACTCGCCGCGACCTGGTGGCCCGGCTGACCGCGGGGGACGCCAGCGTCGCGGAGCTTGCGGCGCCGTACCCGATGAGCCTCCAGGCGGTCTCCAAGCACCTGTCGGTGCTGGAGCGCGCCGGGCTGGTGACCAGGACACGCGACGCCCAACGACGTCCCGTCCACCTGGAGGCGCAGGTGCTCGCCCCCATGACCGACTTGGCTCGAGCAGTACCGGCGCCGGGCCGAGGATCGCTACCAGCGTCTCGACGCGGTGCTTGCCGAACTGGCAGCAGACGAGGCCTACCCGGAGACGGCAGTCTTCTCCCGGCCGCCCCGACCCCAACGACCCTTAGGGAGCGCACGATGACCGTGACCTACCACTCGGCCCAGATCGAGGCCGACCCGAAAGTCCCACTGATCCGGATCACCAGGGACTTCGCCGCAACTCCAGCCCAGTTGTACCGGGCGCACCTCGACCCCGAGCTGTACGCGAAGTGGGTCGGGCCGAACGACGTCGCGACGCGCATCGATCACTGGGATGCGCGCAGCGGCGGCAGCTGGGCCTTCTCAAACCTGAGGGACGGGGAGGAGTACTCCTTCCACGGCTGCTTCCACGAGGTGTCGCCGCTGCGGATCGTCCAGACCTTCACCTACGACGGCTGGCCCGACGGGGTGTCGCTGGAGACCCTGACCTTCACCGACCTCGGTGACGGCCGCACCAGGATGGTGGCCACCTCACTGGTGGACAGCTTCGAGGGCCGCGACCAGTGGCTGGCCAGCGGCATGGAGACCGGCGTCAACGATGGGTACAACAAGCTGGACGTACTGCTCGCCGCCGGCACCATCGCCGACCTCCGAACCGAGGAGGAGAGATGAGCATCACCACCTGCCTGTGGTTCCAGGGTGACGTCGAGGAGGCCCTCGAGCGCTACACCAGCCTGTTCCCGGATTCAGAGGTGTTCTCGCTCGAGCGCATGGGTGCCCCGGACCAGGAGGTGCAGCTCGCCGAATGGCAGATGCTCGGCACCCGGTTCCGCGCAATCAGCCAGCGCACCGGTTTCGCGTTCAACGAATCCATGTCGCTCAGCGTCACCTGCGCCGACCAGGCCGAGGTCGACCGCTATTGGGACGGACTGATCGCCGGTGGCGGTGAGGAGTCCAGGTGCGGGTGGTTGAAGGACCCCTTCGGGTTGTCCTGGCAGATCATCCCGCAACGGCTGTTCGAGCTGATGGGCGATCCGGACCCGCGCCGGGCCGCCGCCGCCACGCAGGCAATGCTCGGCCAACGCCGGATCGTGGTGGCCGAACTTGAGGCCGCGGCTGACCGCGCCGCCGCCGACGCTCCGTGAGGCCCGTTGCCAGGGGGACGGCGGGGTAGGCGGGCTACTTCTTCCGGTCTGCGAGCGAGCCCTTGATGCCGCCCTCCGGCGAGCCGGCGCTGCAGACGATGCGGTGGTCGGCCACCTTCGCCCAGACGTCGGCGCCGGCCATGAAGTAGGTCACCTCGTACTTCGACTTGCCGGCATCGATCCCGACGAAGTCCTTGAACCCGGCCAGGCAGACCGTGTTGAACAGCTTGTCCAGCTCGGTCTTGGTCGGGGCCGCCTTGCCGTCCACGGTCCTGGTGGCGAACACCTCGTAGTTGTGGGCCTCGGCGCAGTCGAGGATCTGCACCTCGAGTGCCGGCACGTTCTGCGGCCCGGTGCACTCGCCCTTCTTCGGAAAGACCAGGAAGTCGCCCTTTGCCGAGCCCACCAGTCCGCCGTCTGGTGAACCGGCAAGGCAGGTGATCGTCCGGTTCTCCGGCAGCGCCCAGGCGGCATCATCGGGCACAACGTAAGCCGACCCGTACCGGCCGTACTCGGGCTCGACGCCGATGTAGGCAACGAAACTTGGCGCGCAGGCCTGGGTGGCCTGGTCGCCAAGGGCCTCTGCGCCTGGGTAGCTGTCACCGGTCAGGGGGATGATGGCGTGCACCTCGTAGTAGTGGCTCTGGTCGCACGGGATGGGCGGCAAGCTGGTGATCGAAGCGCCGGTCAGGTCCACCGGTCCGGTGCAGTCCCCGACCTGGAGCACCGCCAGGGGTCCGGGCGACGGCGAGGATGGCGAAGCGGACGCGGCCGGCGCGGTGGGGCTCGCGGCACCGGTGGTGCCGGGCAGCTGGGCCGTTGGGGTGCAGCCGGCCAGCGAAAGGACGAGGGCAAGCCCCAGCCAGAGACGTCTGCTCGGCATCGGCACCCCTCCTATCCGCTGTGCCCATGGTAACGGGCCATAGTCTTGGCTCCGATGAGAGCGAAAGAGCTGGTCTTCCCGCCCGGCGCCACCCGCCACGACTGGGTCCTTGACGCCGCGCTCGCGGCTGGGCTCGGCCTGCTGACCGTGCCGCCGTACGGGGTCCGGGGTTTCGCCGAGGGCGTGTCCACCTGGCTGTTCGTCAGCGCCGTGCTGATGGTCGGCTCGTTGGTGATGCGTCGCCACTCCCCCCTGCTCGCCCTGGCCGGGGTCACCATCGCCGGCCTGGTGCAGCTGGTGCTCTCGACCGACCCGATGGCCACCCTTGTGGCCGTGCCGGTGGTGGCCTACTCGGTGGCGCGGTGGGTGCCCGGCCGGGCGGCCCGGATCGTGCTCGCCGTGGGTGCGCTCGGGTCGTTCCTTGCGCCGATCCGCTGGATCCTGCTCGACCTGAGCCACCCCAGCATCCGCGACCTGATCTGGCTGATGCTGGCTTGGTTCGTCTGCATGGGACTGGTGATCACCCCCTACGCCGTTGGCCGGCGCGTGCGGGAATCCAGCGAGGCGCACCTGCACCGGGTGGCCGTCGCTGAGGAGCGCTACCGCACCATGCTCACCGAGCGCGAGCAGGACTCGCTGCTCGCCGAGTCAAAGGCCCGGACGCAGATCGCCCGCGAGTTGCACGACATCGTCGCCCACTCGCTCTCGGTGATGATCGTCCAGGCCGAGGGTGGCCGGGCGATGGCTGCGAAGAAACCGGAGGCCGCCACCGAGGCCCTGAACACCATCGCCGAAACCGGACGGGAGGCGCTGAGCGAGATGCGGCGCATCCTCGGGGTCCTGCGGGACGAACCCGAGCCCGGACGGCACGCCGACTTCGCGCCGGCCCCACGGCTCACGGACATCCCCGACCTGGTGGCCCGGACCAGCAACCGGGCGCAGCTCGCCGTCCATGGGCAGCCACCGCGGGTGTCCGCTGCCCTTGAGCTCACCGCCTACCGGGTGGTCCAGGAGGCGCTGACGAACTTCCTCAAGCACGCCGGCCCGCAGGCCACCGTCCTGGTGACGATCACCTACGGGATGCGCGAGATCGGCATCGACGTGCTGGACAATGGGGTCGCAACCCCGTCCGCAGTGCCGCAGAACCCCGGTCACGGGCTGCGCGGCATGCATGAGCGGGTCTCGTCGATGGGCGGCCGCCTGCTCACCCGCGCCAGGCCCGGCGGCGGGTTCCAGGTGACCGCAGCGCTGCCGATTCCGACTCAACTCAGCCAGCAGGAAGGTGGGTACCGATGACGCCGATCAAGGTTTTCCTTGCCGACGACCAGGAACTGGTGCGCAGCGGCTTCCGGATGCTGATCGAGGCCGAGGAGGACCTGCGGGTGGTCGGCGAAGCCGCCGACGGCGCCGGTACGGTCGCCGGGGTGTTGCACACCGCCTGTGACGTCGTGCTGATGGACATCCGGATGCCGGTCATGGATGGGGTGGAGGCCACCAAGCGGATCGTTGCCTCAGGCGTGCCCACCCGCGTCCTGGTGCTGACCACCTTCGACCTGGACGAGTACGTCTTCAGCGCGCTCAAGGCCGGCGCCAGCGGGTTCATGCTCAAGGACGCCCGTCCCGGCGACCTGCTGAACGCGATCCGGACGGTCGCGGCCGGCGAGGCCGTGATGGCCCCTTCTGCCACCAGGCGGCTGCTCGACCACGTCGTCCCGACCCTGCCCGCCAACCCCGAGGGTGTCGACCCACGGCTGGACCTGCTGACCGAGCGGGAGCGCGAGGTCCTGGTCGAGATCGCCGCAGGAGCCACGAACGCCGAGATCGCCGGGCGTCTCTACATGGCCGAAGGCACTGTGAAGACCCACATCACCCGGCTGCTGGCCAAGCTGCAATGCCGCGACCGGGTGGGACTGGTGCTGTTCGCCTACGAGACCGGACTCGTCCGGCGGATCTGAGCCCGCGCAAACGTGCAGTCTGTGGGCCGGAGCCTAGGGCAGCAGGGCCAGCAGCGCTTCCGGGTTGTGCCGGTAGGTCTCCAGGCTCTGCTCCCCGGAACTGAGCGCTTCCAGGGTCTCGGTGAGGACGCTGTTCACCGGGGTGGGGACGCCCTTGGAGGCGCCGTACCTGGCCACAGCACCGTTGAGGAAGCGGACCTCGGTCTGCCCCCGGCCGGAGTGCAGGTCGATGTGGAAGGAGGGCATCTTGTCGCCACGCCCCCCGCCAAGGGCCTTCGTCAGCGCCGGCTGCGCGATGAACCGCGGCAAGCGGGACGCAGCCAGCGCCAGCGCCCGAACTCGGGTGCCGGGCAGGTCCACCGGCCGGTAGTCGAGGGCCGCCATCACCGCCAGGCATTCCCGCAGCACCGCGATCTCAACCTCGTACAGCCGTCGGTCGGCGAACAGCAGCGAGACCGGTTCGTCAAGGATGGCCGAGGTGGCGTTCCCGGTGAGGTTCGTGAGCAACTTCGACCACTTCATCGGTCCGGGCTGCGGGTAGCCGATGCCGTTCAGCCTGGCGTCGTTCAGGGCGTCCACCAGCCGCTCGCCCAGCGGGTGGTCGAGGGCGATCCCGATCCCGCGACGCTTCTCCTCCACGACCTGGCCGATGCCGGGCTTGCTGACGGCGGTCGTCACGGTGCCGGTGATCACCCGGTCGGCACCGAGCCGGTCCGCGATCAGGGGTTCGTTGTCCACCCCGTTCTGCAGCGACAGGATCGGCGGCAGCTCGGCGCCGGTGGCCAGCAGGCCGTCCAGCGCCGAACCGGTGTCGAAGGACTTCAGGGCGAACACGCCAACGTCGTGCGGGCCCGCGGCGAGCGCCTCAGCGGGCGAGCCGAACACCTGGAAGTCCCGGACGGGGGCGCTGCGGCCGTCCCTGGTCAACCGGAGTCCCTGGTCGGCGATCACCGCGGCCGCGGCCGGTTGCTCGCTGTAGGTGACGTGGTGCCCGGCTGTGGCCAGCGAACCGCCCACGTAGGTGCCGATCGCGCCGGCGCCGAGAAACAGGAAGCGCATCGCCATCCTCCATTCAGTCGCAGGCAGCCTTGCACACAGCCAGCGGCGAAGAAAGCCGATTCAGCAGCGCCTTCGGGGGCCAGCAGCGTGCCGCAGGCCGACGGCCTGGCCGCCAAGTCGTGAATCAGCCCCGCTGCTCATGCTCAAGACGGTCGAGGATCCACGACCGGACCAGGGTGGACGCCGGCAGGTGCCGGGTGTCCGCGATCTTCTGAATGGCGTTGCTCTCCTGCGGGCTGAGCCGGACCGAGTAGACCAGGGAGCGACGCTGCGGCGTTGTCATGTAGTACAGGGTATTACTATTGCCGGACACTGGGAAGGACCGCGGAACTCCAGCTGGATCCGAGCACGACGAAGGCCGAACCCGCGGCAGCCGCGGCAAGGGCCTCGTCGGTCGCCATGCCCCCAGCCAGGCCGCGGTGGTAGGCAGCCATGACCGCAGCGGTCTCGTCGTCGGGCACCGGGGCCACCGCGGCAACGACCGAGTTCACCCCGATCGCGAGCAGGGTATGGGCTAGCCCGAGGGGCTCGTCGCCCGGCCGCACCTGGGCCGAACCGAGTTCGCAGGCGGAGAGCACGACATGCCGGGCCCGGACCTCGCCGGTGGGGAGCTCGTGGGCGTACACGTCGCCGTCGGCCATCCGTAGCGACGAGAACAGCGGGCTGGCGGGCTGGTGCTGGCCGTGGGCTGCGACGTGCACGACCTCAGCGCCGGCCAGGGCCGAGAGCAGGTCGGATGAGCCGGCGTCGCGGACCAGCCGGGCCCCAGGCCACGCCGTGACCACCTGGTCGGCTTCAGCGTCGGCGTGGCGCAGCCCAGGTCCGGTCAGCACCTCGACCGAGGTAGCTGGCGACGTGGTGCGCCGTCCGGACCATTCGGTTGCCGATCGGGCTACCGTGACCGGCACGCCGGCAAGGGAGGGCAGCCTCCCCCAGGGCAGCGACGACACCGCGTGCGTCCCGATCACCACCAGACCGGACGAGCGCAGGCGCCAGGGCCGCACAACGGCCTCATCGAGCCAGTCCAGGCCGGTGGCCAGCGAAGTGGCTACCGCGTCCCGGAGCGCGCCGGCGGGCTGGTAGGCCGCGGCCCGCAGGTCGGCCTGTAGCCGGCGCGCGGTCTCGAGGCAGCGGTCGAGATCGGCCAGCCGGGAGAGCCGGCGGCGTCCGGCAATGACCCCCACGCCCCACAAGCCGCCGTCGTGCGGGAACAGCCACAGCAGGTCCCGGTCGGCTGCGATCAGGCCGGCCAGCGCCTCACGAAGCTCGGGCAGGGCCTCGGCCGTCGTGCCCTGCTGCCGCTGGGCCAACCCCAACTTGGTGAGTTCGCGCTGGAGCCGGGCCGACTCCGTCCGGCGGGCTGCCGCCTCTGGCGAGTTGGGCTCGTCACGGAGCGCCTGTGACAGCGACCGGAGCCGCTGGGTCAGGTCCGCCTGCCGGGCGTTGGCAGGGGGCCGGACGACCGGCAATCCCATGCTGCTCCAGCGTTCGAGCGTCCGCAGCACGTCGGTGGGGCCGCGGTCGACGGCGAGGTCGAGGTCCAGTCCGGCCAGCCGCAGGCTGAGGACCTTCCGTGCCGCCCGCGAGTCCAGCGAGCCGCTCGTGGCCTGGCTCGAGGCCAGGTCCGTGGCGGCTGCTGCGAGCCGGCGCCGTGGCCGGATCCCCGCCGCGAGGTCGGTGACCGCGGCGGCATAGACGTGCCGAAGATGGACCACCAGGCCGTGGAAGTCCCGCGGGAAACGGCGCAGCGCTGCCCGGGCCACCTCCGGACGATCGAGGCGGGCAGCCGCCTCCGCAGCCACCGCGATGCTGCGTGCGACGAGGTCGCTGTCGCCGAGTTCCCTAGCCAGGGCTTCGTTCGTGAGCGCTCCGGCGAGCACGTCCGGCAGGCGTCGTCCACGACTCAGGTCGCAGTCGAGCGCGATCAGGGCAGCGGCGGCCTCCGGGCCCGGAGCTCCGAGCCGATGGAAGGCAGCCCTGGCCGCCCGCGCTGCCCGGGCCGCGTCATCGAACTCACCGGTGAGCCGCAGGAGCACGGCGCGCTCCCGTGCGATCTCGGCACGCAGGATCCGGTCCACCTGCGGGCGACAGACCGTCTGTGCCCGGTCGAGGGTCTCGATGGCCTGGTCGAGGAGGCCGGCCTCGCCGAGGACGCGCGCCAATGCGAACAGCGATGGCCCGCGGAACACGTCGGCCTCGAGCTCCTCGGCTGCCGCCATCGCTGCCAGCGCGCCAGGCAGATCGCCAGTCAGGTAGCGGGCGTAGCCGCGATTGTGTTCGGCCATGAAGAGCAGCCGATCATCGCCGGCCTCCGCGGCGAGGCGGACGGCCGCGGCGTACTGCGGTTCTGCGGCCGCGGGACGACCGAGCTCGAAGCTGATCACGGCGCGGTTCAACATGATGGCCGCACGCTCAGGCACAGTGAACCAGTGCGGCTCGGAGACCACCACGTCCAGTTCCCCGGCAGCCTTGGCGAAGTCCCCGACGCGGAGCAGCACGATCCCGCGCTGGCAGCGGCACCTGGCCACGAGTTCCGGGTCGTCCCCGGCCAGCGCCCTCGCCTCGGCAAGACGGCTGGTCGCGGAGTCGAGGCCCGTGGTGAGGAGTTCGGCCATCGCCAGCGTCAGCAGGCAGGCGACGCGCACGGCGTCCACTTCGCGATCGGCCGGGTCGGCGAGGGGTGGCAGCAGCTTCAGGGCGGCGCGCAGCGTTCGCGCGGCTCGGACCGGGCGCCCGGCGGAGTTGTCGGCAAGGCCCGCGAGCCGAAGCTCCCGGGCGCGGGCGAGCACGTCCTCGCTGACGGACGACGTGGGCGTCAAATCTCCATCGCTGGGGTGATCACCGGCCGGTAGCCCTCGCGACGCACCACGAAGTGGGCGCGTCCCCTCGGGATCTCCTCGATCGAGAAGCGTCCGGCAGCGTCGGCAGTGGCGGTGCGGGTGACACCCACACCGACCACGTCGACCTCCGCGCCGGGGCTGGTCACCCAGCCGTCGATCCGGACGTGGTGGGCCGAGCGCACCGTGGTCACCATCAGGCTGAGCGAGCCGCTGGTGAAGGTCACCGAGTCGGTCTCCTCGCCGCGGACGCCGACCAGTTCGGAACGGGTGAGCTCTGCGATGTCGGCCTCCAGTTCGGCCACGGCAAGGGCGAAGTCGATCCGCTCCACCAGGTCGGATGGCACCGGGTCGATCGTCGTGTACAGCGTCGCCAGCCGCCCAAGGATGCGCTCGTCCGTGGCGTCGATCGGGGCGTCTGCGCCCGGGTAGGACAGTTCGGGCATCTCAGTACTCCCAACTCGGATCGGAAAGCAGCAGAGCTCGGAGCTTCGCCAGGCAGCGTCCCCGGGTGGGACCGATGCTGCCGACGGGCATACCAAGGCTGGTCGCGACGCCTGCGTAGTCGGGGACCGCTGCGAAGGCGATCACCCGCAGCAGCACCCGGCAGCGCTCGGGCAGGTGACCCACGTGGGTCCAGAGCACCCGCTCCTGGTCGGAGGTGATCGCGACGTCCTCGGGGGTTGTCTCGTCGACCGTCTCCGGCACGCCGAGCTCCGACGTCGACCTCGCGTCCCGCGAGCCGGAGCAGGCGCCAGCTCTCCCGCTTGACCGTGATCACCAGCCACGAGACCACTCCCCTCGGGTCGTTGATGGTGTCCGCCGCATCCACCAGGCGCAGCCAGGCTGTCTGGATCGCGTCCTCGGCGACTCTCCTGTGGCGCCGTTCTGCGCGCGGGCGGTGTGCCACAGCAGCGGGGTGAGCAGGCTGACCAGTGCCCGCAGCCGCTCCACGGTCGCCGTCCCGGTAGGCGGTGAACGCGCTCGCGGCCTGGGCGCCGAGCGACGCGGTGGCCGTCATGACCCGCGCCCTGGACGGAGGACTCGGGCGAGCGCTGCCCAGCCGCGCTTCAGCATCGAGTCGATATCGGTCGCATCGCTGCCGAGGTCGGCCAGCGCATGGGCGAGCTGCCCGGCGAGCACGGGCGCGGCGAACGACGTGCCACTCCAGACCCCGAAGCCGCCGGTGTAGTCGTCGAGGTCGATCGTCGCCCGGTCCGGCGGACGGGGCGACCGTCCCGGCGAGCACAGCCTGCTGCTCGTGCTCCGGCAGGGTGTCGATACCGGCCACGCCGGCCGAGGCCTGGCTGCTGGCGTTCTGCCTGCGCGGCAACGTGGAGACGATCGCTGCGCCGTGGCGGTAGGTGGTCACCCACGAGCCGCTGTTGGAGAACAGCGACACCGTGCTCCGGTTCGGGTTGAGCGAGCCGACGCTGACCAGGGGCAGGCCGCCGGTGCCCTGCGTCGCATCGCCGGCGAAGGCCGCGGGCAGGAAGGGCCGGCCGGTGGCGTCGTTGCCGGCGCCGGCCACGACCAGGACCCCGGTTCTGCCCAGGTCTCGCCAGGACGGTGGCGAAACTGCTCGCGGTAAGGGCGGACGGGTCACTGTCGTCGTCGGCCAGGTCCTCGTGGTAGCACCCGAAGGACAGGGTCAGCACGTCGATGATCGCCGGCGGCGTCGCCGTTGGTGAGGGCGACCAGCTGCGCATCGAGCAGGTCCTGCAGCAGCTCGAGCACATCGTCCTCCGGCGACCAGGCCGTCCGACGACATGACTGCGTGCGACTGCAGCCGCACTTCCGGGCAGGTCTGGCGGACGATCCCGGCGATGAACGTGCCGTGGCCGGCGAGCCGGTCCAGGTCGCCGGTCAGCCGTCGAAGTCACGCCCGGGCCACGGTCGGCGACTGGAGCGCCGCACGATCTTCACGCCGAGCGACGCCGGCGGCGGCTGGGTTCACGCCGACGACCGCCTCGTCGGGGAACCAGGGATGGTCGCCGATGCCGGTGTCCGGCATGACCACCACCGGTGGACGCTTGAGCCGCGGCGCCGTCCGGGACGGGTCAGCGATCACCACAGCCACCGGGGCCTTGCCGCCGTAGCCCGGTACGCCGAACTCGTCGGGGCCAAGGCCGATGCCGGGGACGTAGCTACCGCCCTTGCCGATGCCGGGCACGTAGCTGCCCCCCTTGCCGATGCCGGGGATGTAGCTGCCGCCCTTGCCGACGCCGGACAACGAGTCGGTGGCGAACAGCACGTGGACGAGCTCGTACGCAGGCGCCACGTCGGGTGCGACGGCGCGGATCTGCTGCAGGACCGTCCACGCGTCGGGTGCCGGGGCCCCCCGCTCGTCGGTCACGTGAAGCTCGAGCCCGGCGACCTGCACGGAAGCGAGCCCGAGCTGGGTGTCGCGGGGTCGGCGCCGCGGGATGCCCTTCTCGCGATGGCGCCGTGGTGGACGCAGGCCAAGACCAAGGCGCTTGAGCACCTCGGCGACGCGGTCATCGGTCTTCCAGAGCTGGTCGCCCCGGACGAGTAGCCGATCGGAGATGTAGACGGTGGCGCCGATCTCCTGGCCGGGTCGGACGACGGCGGTGGTGGGGTCGAGCACGCGGATCACGGGGTACCTCCTGGGAGCGGCGGTGACCGCAGCCTATGCAGCCACCTCCTCACCTGGGTAGAGCTCCCGGTAAGCAGCTCTGATACTTCGGCCCCCATGTATCAGGGCCGAAGCCCGCCGCTCAGAAGGTCATCGGTCGGCGGAAACGGCCCGACCAGCAGCTCGTGCGCAGCGCCCGGGATCAGCCTGGACGGTTCGGGGGGAGCGATCAGGACGAGTCGCAGGATGTCGTAGAGGGGGGCGGCGTCCGCGGCCTCCGGGCGCTGCGCACCGCGTCAGAAGCAAGCTGTGAGTTTGGGCGCCGCCATCGGCGGGGACTCACAGCTTGTCGACGTGGCTGACCCGGACTGTGGCGGCATCGCCGTCCCGGGTGAACTCCCAGGTGGCCGACGGGGCCACGGCCCCGAGCAGCGCCCGGTCATGGGTGACGATCAGCAGGGTCCCGGTGAACGACTCGAGAGCCGCCTGCAGCTGTTCGATCGCCTCGACATCCAGGTGGTTGGTCGGCTCGTCGAGCACGACGACATTGATCGCCCTGCCCTGCAGCACGGCGAGCGCAGCCCGGGTGCGCTCGCCGAGGGAGAGGGTGTCACCGGCGCGGCCGACGTGCTCGGCGCCGAGGCCGAACTTGGCCAGCAGCGTCCTGGCTGCGGCAGCGTCCGGAGCGTCGATGGCGGCCTGCACCTGTTCCAGCAGCGGTTCGACACCGCCGATGACTGAACGCGCCTGGTCGAGCCGCCCGATGGCCACCCGGGTGCCCCAGGAGATCCGTCCCGACTCCAACCGGCCCCCAAGGACCGCGTCCAGCAGGGTGGTCTTGCCCGACCCGTTGTCGCCGACCAGGGCCACCCGGTCGCCCCGGGCAACCTGGGCTGAGACCGGACCGACGGTGAAGTCACCGTTGCGGGCCACCACCTGGTCCAGCGTCAGCACGACCCCGGCCGGCGGCGGCGCCTCGGTGATCGTGTAGCGCAGCTCCCACTCGCGGCGCGGCTGCTCAACCTCGGGCAACCTGGTGAGTGCAGTGCGGACCCGGGCGGCGCGCTGGTCCATTCGTCGGGCGCGGTCCTCGCGATACTTCTTCTCCAGCTTCATCCCCGGCCCGAGGCCGGCTGCCTTGGTGCGCCCCTGCCGGGCCCAGTCGGTCTTGCGCCGGGCTTCGGCCACCAGCTCGGCGCGCTCACCGAGGTGGGCCTGGTAGGCCAGGTCGGCCTGCGACCGGGCCAGGGCCCGCGCCGCGCGGTACTCCGACCAGCCGCCGGCGTAGTGGTTCACCGCCTGCTGGGGCAGGTCGAGCTCCAGCACCGAGGTGGCCACGGCGTCCAGGAAGGCCCGGTCGTGTGAGGCGATCAGCACCGGCGCAGACACCCGCCGGACGAAGTCGGTGATGGCGTCCAGGCCCGCGAGGTCGAGGTTGTTCGTCGGCTCGTCGAGCAGCAACAGGTCGAACCTGCTGACCAGGATCGAGGCCAGCCCGGCGCGGGCGGCCTGACCGCCGGAGAGGGTGCCGAGCGGGCGCGTCAACTCAGCCGCCAGGCCGACCCGGGCCAGCACCTCGGCCAACCGCACCTCGAGGTCGGCTCCGCCGAGGGCAAGCCAGCGGTCAAGGGCAAGGTTGTAGCGGTCGGCTGCCGCAACTCCCGCTCCCCCGGCGAGAGTAGCCGCGGCCTGCTCGAACTCAAGCCCTGCCTTCGCCACGCCGGTGCGGCGCCGGGCGTAGTCGAGGATCGACTCCGCTGCTCCGGGCGGTGATTGCGGCAGGTAGCCGACCGCAGCATCCGGCGGTGCGAACCGGATGCTGCCGGAGTCGGCGGCGTGCTCCCCGGCGATGATCCGCAGCAGGGTCGACTTGCCCGACCCGTTGGGGCCAACCAGGGCGGTGACGTCGCCCGGGGCGAGCGTCAGGTCGAGTCCGGCGAACAGTGGCTGCGCGCCGAAGGAGGCGGAAAGGGTGGAGATGAGGACGGAAGCGGGCATGGGAGACCTCGATCGCTGGCTGGGACAGGGCGAGAGGTCAGTTCCACATGGAACCAGCTTCACCCGGTCCCCGGGGCCCGGTCAAGCCGCTCGCCGCGCATCTGCGGGGAGGCGTACACCGACGAGACCACTTCGCCGCCGAACCAGCGGGTGAGCCGTTCGGCCTCGGCCTCGAGCTGGGCACGGGCCGCCGGCCCGGGGTCGCCGCGGTAGATCACCCGGACGCTGCTGTCGTCGGCCTGGACCCAGCAGCCGACGACCCGGCCGTTCCACCAGGCGGTGGTGCCGCCATTACCGGCGGAGTCGAACAGGTATGGCACATCGGCGGGATCGAGGTAGAAGCCACGCTGCTTCCAGCCCATCGTGGTGGGATCCAGCGCCGGTAGCAGGGCGGCCCAGGGTCCGACCGGGGGTACCGGCTCCTCGTCGCCGGGCAGGACCCAGCCGGTGACCCCCGAATCGAGGGAGACCGGCACGGCAGCTACCTCCGTTAGGGCCCGGCGGACCGCAGCCTTGGTCGCCCCCAGCCACCAGACGATGTCGGCCTCTGTGCCCGGGCCGAAGGTCCACAACCAACGCCGCACGAGCTCGGCATAGCCGGCAGCCTCGGCAAGGGGTTCCGGGACCTCCCCCTGCAACCACGCTTCCATGGTGGTCCAGCGGGGGCGGGAGATCCGCCAGTGGTGCACGTTGTGTCCCCGGACCAGCTGGCCGCGAGCGCCGAGGAGGGTGAGGATGCGCGGCGCGACCGGGCTCTCCTGGCTCCAGCGGCCGGTCCCGAAGACGATCCGGGCCTCCAGCAGGGGCACCTCGCGGCGCAGCGTGACAGCGTCCAGAGCTTCACCGTCGGCGAGCCGGTCGAGCACCGCCCCGGCGGCGGCCTGGACCCAGGCCGCACCATCCGTGGCCACGCCGGCCCTTGCCACGTCCCGGGCCAACCGGCGGAACTCGGCGGTGGCCACCCGAGCCGACGCACTGCCCCACGCCGCCGGCAGCAGGTCGCGAGTGAATGCGAACAGTGTGCGGCGCATCGCGAGCTGCTTCACCAGGGTCCTGGTGTCGTAGAGGGCCGCGTCCACATCGGTCACCGCGAGTCCCTCAACCCGCGCCTGAAGCGAGAGGTGCACCGTGGGTGGTTCGGTCGCGTGCAGCGCGGTCATGGCCCGGGTCGCGGTCAGCGGGTCGGGATAGCGGTGCTCGGGATGGATCCCGTGGCGCCGGGCAATCCGCACCCGGCGCTGCTCGTCCCCGATGTGCTGCATCGGGCCATGATCGCTGAAGCGCGGCCGCTGTCAAAGATCGCCGAACCTGCCGACCTACCGGGGGTGTGGAATCTGCTGATGCGGTGCTTAGCTCTTCGTCGTGAAGAGCGAACTGGTGGCCCAGTTGCGGGCCGAGCGCTGGCACGTACTGGCCGCGGTGGACGGTTTGCCCGAGACGGACCTGCAACGGACGGTGGTGCCCTCGGGCTGGACGATCGCCAGCCTGCTCAACCACCTCACCCTCGACGACGAACTCTTCTGGATCGGTGCCGTTCTCGGCGCCGACGAAGCGGCGATCTCGGGTCTGCAGGACGGCTGGCGGGCGCCGGTGGAGTCCGGGGCGCAGGCGATCGCCGCCTACCTGGCACAGGCCGAACGCAGTGACGAGATCCTGGCCGGGGTCGACCTGGCGGCTCCGCCGAGGTGGTGGCCGCCGCCCGAGGTGTTCGACTTTCCGGTGTTCGCCGACGGCTACCAGGTGGTGTTCCGGGTGCTGGTGGAGACGGCCACCCACGCCGGACACCTGGACATCGTCCGCGAACTCATCGACGGGCACCAGCACCTCGTCCTGGACTGATCGGGGCTCACTTCCCGGAGGCGCCCAGCGCACCATCGAGGGCGCCGAGGGCGGCGTCGACCAGCGGGTGACGGTCGGCATCCGGGCAGCCCGCCAATACCCAGGCAAGGCAGGCCTGGTCGACGAATCCGAAGTAGCCCCGCAGGGCGTACTCGGACCGGGCCAAGGCGGCCGGCTTCAGCAGGCCGTTCAGCGTCTCGACCTGCTCGGCCCGAGCGACCTGCCTGAGCTCGACGGCTGCGCTCGGCTCCTCGCCGCCGACCAGCGGGCTGGCCCACGTTCCCGGGTGGTCGGCGATGTGGTCGAGGTACACCAGCAGCGCGGACCGGACCCGGTCGCGGACCGGCACCCCGACGGGCAGGGCTGCGTCCGCCGCCTGCTGGGCTGCGGCCAGGGAGTCGACGGCGTCGCGCACCACGGCCGCGTACAGCCCGGCCTTGCTGCCGAAGTAGTGCAGCACCAGGGCCGGGGAGGCGTCCGCTGCCTGCGCGACCCTGGCGGTGGTGACCTCGGTATACGCCGCCTCGGCGTAGAGGTGTCGCGCGGCTTCGAGGATGCGTTCACGGCGCTGCTCGACCGCGAGCCGCTGCCTGGGAGCGCGATCGGTCCGGGGAGCCATGTTGACCAGCTTAGCTCGTATTGAATCAGAGTCAGTAACATTATTGAACCTGACACAATAGGAAGAGCCCACTGCTGGACCTCCGGCCACACGATCTGGTGGCTCGACCGGGCCACCGCCTTCTGGCCGCGCCGGGTCGGGCACCGGCTGGGTGGCGCTAGCGTATGGCCATGCCCAGCTACGAGCACCGCGGCGCAGTCCCGACCGTCGACCCCCTAGCCTTCGTCGCCCCCACCGCCGTGGTCTCCGGTGCGGTCACGATCGCTGCCGGCGCCCGCGTCCTGCACGGCGCGGTGTTGACCGCGGAAGACGGCGAGGTCGTCATCGGGCGGGATGTCGTGGTGATGGAACACGCACTGGTCCGTGGCCGCGCCGGGCACCCAGCCCGGATCGGCGACGCGGTGTTGATCGGCCCCAACGCGCACGTCAACGGGGCCACGGTCGGCGACGGTGCCTTCATCGCCACAGGAGCTGCGATCTTCCCGGGGGCGGTCATCGGGGCGGGCGCCGAGGTCCGCATCCATGCCGTTGTCCAGGTGAACACCACCATCGCGCCCGGTGGGGTGGTGCCGATCGGCTGGGTCGCGGTCGGCTCTCCCGCGACGATCCTGCCACCCGAGAGGCACGAGGAGATCTGGGCAGTGCAACGGGGCCTTGACTTTCCCGGGACGGTCTACGGGGTGCCCCGGGGCACCTCCATGGCCGAGCTCATGCGCGGCCAGTCCGACTACTACGGCGTGCACGCGGGCGATCGCCAGCTCTAGCCGGGATCAGGCCTGCCCCACCAGGTTGGCCAGGACCGAGAGCGGCCTCCGCGCGCAGGGCTCCCCATGCAGCGGGTCGCCGAATAGTCGACGACGTGCTGTTCCCCAGGACTGCTTGCGTCCAAGACCGTCCGTGGGTAGCATATTCCACATGGAGAATATAGCGACGTCGGACGTTGCGCTGCTGGGGCTGCTGGCTGAACGGCCGATGCACCCCTGGGAGATCACCAAGCAGGTCGAGTACCGGGAGATGCGCACCTGGACCGACCTGGCCCGCTCGACCGTCTACAAGCAGCTGGCATCGCTGGAGGCGCGCGGACTGGTGCAGACCGAGGATGAGGTCGCCTCGAGCCGGGTCCGGCGGGTCCACCGGATCACACCGGCGGGGCGGGAGGCGCTTGCGGCCGGGGTGACCCGCCTGCTGGCCGAGCCCGAGTACCCACACTGGGGCATCGACATCGCCACCTACAACCTCGACGCCGTCCCACCGGCGGAGGCGGTAGCCGCCCTGGACGCGTACGCCAGGACGCTGGGCGAGCGCGCGGACGGCTGGCGGGCGCTGGAGCTGTTCCTGCGCGAGGAGGAGAAGTGCCCGCCGCACCGTTGGGCGCTCGCCCGGCGGGCGTGTGCATTGATCGAGGGCGAGCTCCGCTGGGTCAGCGAGTTCCGCGCCGAGCTGGCGGCACTCGCATGAGCGCTGCCATCGAAGTCCGGGGCGCCCGGACGCACAATCTCCGCTCCGTCGACGTGGACATCCCGCATCACCAGTTGGTGGTCTTCACCGGCGTCTCCGGTTCGGGCAAGTCCTCGCTCGTCTTCGACACCGTGCACACCGAGGCGCAGCGGCAGTTGATCGAGACCTTCAGCAGCTTCGCCCGGCAGCGGCTGCCCAAGCTGACCAGGCCGGACCTCGACGACATCCGCCACCTCACCACCTCCATCCAGATCGACCAGAAGCCGATGGGACGCAACCTGCGTTCCACCCTTGGCACCGCGACCGAACTGCACACCTACCTGAGGCTGCTGTTCGTCCGCTGCGGCGATCGCCGGGACCTGCCCAGCTTCCACCTTGGATTCAACAACCCCCACGGCGCCTGCCCCGGCTGCGCCGGGCTGGGCCGGGTCGTGCGGGCCGACCTTGACCTGCTGCTGGACCGATCGCTGTCGCTGCGCGCTGGCGCCATCCGCCACCCGGACTGGAAGGTGGGCGGCTGGAACTGGCGCGAGGTCCTTGTCCTTGACCTGTTCGACGCGGACCTGCCCCTGGCCGACTGGGACGCCGAGTCGCTGGACCGGCTGCTGCATGCCGAGGCGATCGAGGTGGACCGTCCCCACGGCGCCGGCGCCTACACCAAGACGTGGCGAGGGGTGGCCAGGCGTCTGGAGACGGCCGGCGCCGAGCAGGACGACAGCGAGGGCACCCCGCCGGTCAAGGCCCGCGGCAAGTACCTCCTCTCCAAGGTGTGTCCGGACTGCGCCGGGATGCGCCTGAAGCCTGAGGCGCTCGCAGTCAGCCTCGGCGGGCTCAGCTTCGGCGAGGTATTGACGATGGAGTTGTCCGATCTCCGGCGCTGGCTCGACGGCGTGCCGGCAAGGCTGGACGTCGCCACGCGAGCGGTCGCCACCCCCATCGTGGCCAAGCTGCTCCGGATGCTGGAGCACCTGGAACGGGTCGGCGTTGGCTACCTCCACCTCAACCGCGCGGTGGCCACGCTGTCCGGCGGCGAGGCGCGCCGGGTGAAGACTGCCCGCCAGCTCGACTGCGACCTGACCCACCTCACCTACGTGCTCGACGAGCCGACCGCCGGTCTCCACCCGCTGGATGTGGACAACCTCGTCCAGATCCTCTTCGAGCTGCGCGACCAGGACAACTCGGTGCTGGTGGTCGAACACGACCCCCAGGTCATCCTCGCGGCCGATCACGTGATCGAGATCGGGCCCGGCCCCGGCCGGCAGGGTGGCCGCCTGGTGTTCTCCGGCTCGGCCGCGGACTACCTGGTGGCCGGCTCCGCGAACGCCGAAGCGCTCGTCCCCGGCCGGATTCGGGTCAATCCGGCACCGCGCCCCTGGACGCAGGCCTGGGAGATCCGCGGGGCCACGGCCAACAACCTGCGCAGTGTGGACGTGGCCATCCCAAAGGGCGTCCTGGTGGCCATCACCGGGGTCGCCGGCTCGGGCAAGAGCACCCTGGTCCGCGAGGAGTTGCTCCCCGCCTGCCCGGACGCCGTGATCATCGACCAGGGCCCGATCGGGCGCACCAGTCGCTCCACCCCGTTGTCCTATGTCGGTGGGTTCGACCGCCTGCGCGCCCTGTTCGCCGGCGAGGCGCAGGTCTCTCCTGGGCTGTTCAGCTTCAACTCCGCCGGGGCCTGCCCGGCCTGCCGGGGGGCCGGGGTGTTGCGGGTGGAAATGAGCTTCCTCGACGAGGTGGACATCCCCTGCGAGGAGTGCTCCGGAAGACGCTACCGCGACGATGTCCTCGCCTACCGGCTCCGGGGGCTCAGCATCTCCGAAGCGCTCGATCTGACGGTGGACGAGGCGATCGAGCGCCTCGGCGACGACCGGCTGCTGCGCCGCCGGCTCGACCTGCTGCAGACGGTGGGCCTCGGGTACCTCACCCTCGGCCAGCCGCAGTCGAGCCTGTCCGGCGGCGAGGCCCAGCGCCTCAAGATCGCCGTCCAGCTCGGCAACAGCGGCGGGTTGTACGTCCTGGACGAGCCGACCACCGGGCTCGCGGCCAGCGACGTGCAGGTGATCCTCGGCGTGCTGGAACGACTGGTGGCCGATGGCAACAGCGTGATCGTCGTGGAACACAACCTCGACCTGGTCTGTGCTGCCGACTGGGTGATCGACCTCGGACCGGGCGGCGGACGCCACGGCGGGCAGGTGGTCTTCACCGGGACGCCCGGGCAGCTCGCCGCAGCCGCCACGCCGACCGGCCGCGCCCTGGCTGGCTACCTGGATCGAAGCCCGGCCGGCCGCTTCACATCCACTGCACGAGCTGGACGATGATCTGGTTGGGATCTTCGTCCTGGCCGAAGCGCTCACCCCATGGCTCGGTTTCCGGCGGCGTCACCACCTTGACCCCTGCCGCCTCCAGTTCCCGGTGGAAGTCAGAACTGGGCGCTCGAGCGGGCTACGGCCACGGCGGATCTGCCCACGGCAGCACGGTACTCGGACGTCGGTTCACCCGGACGGCCACCCCCCGGACAGCAGAAGTGCTCCCGAGGAGGCGTTGCCGAACGCGGACCCGGCCAAGCAAGCTGGATCGGGAAACCGGCTGCAGGGAGGTATGGAAGTGAGGACGGTTGAGCTGGAGACGCACACCCTGGACGTACCGGGCGGAATGCTGGCCTATGACGTTCGCGGACCGCTGCCGCCGGCGGACGGAAGGCGGCCGCTGGTGCTGATCGGCCACCCGATGGGGTCCAGCGGGTTCGCGACGCTCGCGTCCCATTTTCCCGACCGGACGGTCGTGACCTACGACCCGCGCGGCGTCGAGCGCAGCAGGGTGCCGGAGGCTGAGCACACGCCAAGGGTGAACGCCGCGGACGTACATCGGGTGATCGAGGCGATCGGCGGCGGTCCGGTTGACCTCTTCGGCAGCAGCGGTGGTGCGGTGACCGGGCTCGCCCTGGTCTCGCTGTTCCCCGGCGACGTCGCGGTACTGGTGGCCCACGAGCCGCCCCTGCTCGAAGTGCTGCCGGATGCTGGCATCGTGCAGGCGGCGTTCCGCCAGGTCACGGAGTCATACCACCGGGACGGCTTCGGCGCCGGGATGGCCCGCTTCATCGCCCTGACCTCGGTGGAGGGGGAGTTCACCACCGAGTTCCTGGACCAGCCTGCTCCCGACCCGGCGGCCTTCGGCTTGCCGACCACCGACGACGGCGCGCGGGACAACGTGCTCTTGTCAGGCGTCTCCGACGAGGTGACCGGCTACCACCTCGAGGCGGAGGTGCTGGACCAGTCCCCAACCCGGATCGTGCTGGCCGCAGGCGTTGAGTCCCGCAACCAGGTTTCCGGACGGGCCGCAGCCGAGGTTGCGAACGCGCTGGGCACGGAGCTGGTCCTCTTCCCGAGCCATCACGGTGGGTTCCTCGGCGGCGACTCGGGCTACGCCGGGCAGCCGGAAGCCTTCGCCGCCAGGCTGCGGGAGGTGCTCGACGGCGACGCTCCGCCGACTGCTACCTGATGCCCTGGAAGCCGAAGCGGAAGACGAGCTCCTGGGCACGGGGAAGCCGGAACTCCGGGTGCGTCTCGGCACCCCACGAGTCGTCCCCGCCCACGCCGCGTCGCATCAGGGCCGGGCGCAGCACCGTGTGCTGGATTGGCGGCAGTTCCACCGGATGGGTTGCGTTCTCCACCTCGAAGGGCGTCCATGGCAGGGCCGAGAACTCCATCCCGGTCGGGCTGTCGAAGCGCAGCCCCGTCCCTCGGTCGTCGGTGACGGTGGCCCACCGCACCCCGGTGTGGTTGCCGGCCTCCTGAGGCCGGACGTAGGGGGTCAACTCCTGCCTGACATCGCTGGAGTACACCCCGAGCCGAGCGCCGTTCCGCCGGTCCAGGTAGCACTCCTCGGGGCCTTCGCCGTACCACCGGAGGTGGTGCAGGTCGGCGTCGGTGGTGAGCAGCAGACCGAACTCCGGCATGTCCGGCAGTCCCTTTCCGGGACGCACGGTGGTGGTGACCTCGATCCGGCCGGTGCCGAAGACGCGATAGGCGACCGTGCACCTGGTGGCCGGGCTCGTCGGCAGCACGTAGCGGTAGGTCACCTCGATGGCGTCGTCGAACGTCGTCGCCGACGGATTCTCCGGGCCGGCGTCGAATCGGGGGTACCTGCTCGCCAGTAGCCACTGGCCGTCCAGGAACGGCATACCCCAACCCCGTTCGTTCGAGGTCGGCGCGTGCCAGAAGTTGGGCTGCGGGATGGAGCGGAGCAGTTCCTTCCCGCCGTCCCGGGTGAGGCCGTAGCGGTAGGAGGTGAGCCCGCCGTGCAGGCGGGAGAACGAGGCGGCGAAGTGGGCCCCCCGGACGCCGATGTTGTGGGTGCCGGTGACCAGCTCCGGGCGCGCACTGGCGCCACGCGCCTGCGCGGACGGGGCGCCGGTAACCGTGAACACGGCCTGCTCCCACGCGATCTCGTGACCGGTCGTCGCCCAGGCCGTCGCCTGTCGCAGGCGGAAGGAGACGTCGACGGTGTACTCACCGGGCATCGTCGGGATCGCGAACGGCAGCGGATGGGTGGCGGAGCCCCCAGGCGGCACGGCGGTGTCGATTCGACCCTCGGCAAGCACCTTCCCCTCCCGGCCGAGGCTGACAACGCAGTCGAACTCGGCCGAATCCGTGAACAGGTGGCGATTCTCGACCTCGACAGCTTCCGGGGTGATGCTGATCCGGAACCCCTGGTAGAGGTACTTCACCTCCTGCAGCATGGGTTTGGGGGCGCGGTCGGCGAAGAAGATGCCGTTGGCGCTGAAGTCATAGTCGCTGGGGCTCTCACCGCAGTCGCCGCCGTACCCGAAGTACTCCCGGCCGTGGCGGTCTCGGAGCCGGATCGCCTGGTCGGCGAAGTCCCAGATGAAGCCTCCCTGGAACAGCGGTTCGGAGTAGGCGAGGTCGATGTACTTGTCGACGGCACCGAAGGAGTTCCCCATCGCGTGTGCGTACTCGCACAGGATCATCGGCTTGTCGCGATGCGTTTTCAGCCACGCCTCGATCCGGCTCGCCGGGGTGTACATCTGGCTGACGACGTCGGTGGTCTCGGGGTAACGGGGGTCCCAGTGAACCCCCTCGTAGTGCACTGGCCGGTTGTCCACCTCACGCAGGTAGTTGGACACCGCGAGCATGTCGGTCCCCCCGAACGACTCGTTGCCGCAGGACCACATCACGATGCTCGGGTGGTTCTTGTCCCGCTCGAACATGCTCCGGGCCCGGTCGAGCAGTGTCGGCAGCCATTCGGGGCGGTCGCCCGGCAGGGCCTGTTCGACGGTCAACTCACCGTTGGTGACCCGGTCCCACATCCCGTGCGACTCGACATTCATCTCGTCGATGACATAGAGGCCGTAGCGGTCGCACAGCTCGTAGAAGAAGGAGTTGTTCGGGTAGTGGCTGGTGCGGACGGCGTTGATGCCGACTTCCTTCATCAGCCGGATGTCCGTCTCGGTCTGCTCCGGGGTCAGCACCCGACCCTGGAGGCAGAACTCGTGGCGGTTCACCCCGTTGAAGACGATCCGTTCCCCGTTGATCCGGAGCACGCCGCCTTCGATGCCGAACCGCCGGACCCCGACCCTGCCGGGAACGTACTCGGTGAGGGTCCCGTGCTCGTCGCGGACCTCAATCGCGAGGTCGTAGGAGAACGGGTCCTCAGCGCTCCACAGGTGGGGGCTATCGAGGGCGCAAGTGAGCACGCCGTCACCCCGATCGGCCAGCTCACCTGCGCCGGCGAGGACCGCCCGCACGCTGCCAGCTCCCGCCAGGGACACCCGGACGTGCACTGTGGCCTCGGAGAGGTCGTCGGAGACCGTCGTGGTCACCTGCACGTCCTCGGCATGGCTGGCCGGACGGCGGTACAGCACCACGTCGCGGAACAGTCCGGAGAACCGGTAGAAATCCTGGTCCTCGATCCAGGAGCCGGCGCTGAACCGGAACACCTGGGCGGCCAGCTTGTTCTCCCCTTCGACAAGGGCGGGGGTCAGGTCGAACTCCGATGGAGTGAACGAGTCGGTGCCATAGCCGATGTAGACACCGTTGCACCAGACCGCGATGGCGCTCTCCGCACCCTTGAACGCCACGCTCAGCCGCTCGCCGGACTGCAGCGGCCGGTCGAGGGTGAACAGCTTCACGTAGCTCCCCACCGGGTTGTAGCGCAGCGGCACTTCGCCCGGCTCCACTACCTCCTGGCCGTCCCAGGGGTACTGGACGTTGGTGTACTGCGGACGGTCGTAACCCTGGAGCTGGATGTGCGCGGGTACCGGAATGTCGTCCCAGGATCCGCAGTCGACGTCGACGGCCTCGAAACCGTCGATCACCTGCCCCGGGTTCTTCGCGTGGTGGAACTTCCACAGCCCGTTGAGGCATTGTTCGAAGCTGCTGGCGCCGGTGGCAGCCTCGCCGGGGCTGCGGAACCACCGGTGGTCGGAATGGGCCGGCAGCCGGTTCTCGGCGAAGAACTCGGGATCGGCGAGGCGGTTGAGGTCGAAATTCACTTGATTGCTCCTGTAATACCTTCGGCGAAGCTGCGCTGCAGGACTAGGAAGACGACCATCGTCGGCAGGGAGGCCAGCAGGACGGCCAGCATCAGCACCCCGTAGTCGATGACGTAGCCCGCCCTGAGGTTCGAGATCAGCATGGGCATGGTCTGGTAGGCGTTGTTGATCAGGATGACCTTTGGCCAAAGAAAGTTGTTCCAGGCCGCCATGAAGGTGATCACGGCAGCCGCGGCGTAGGTCGAGCGCATCGTCGGCAGGAAGATGCGGACGAAGATGCTCAGTTCGCTGAGCCCGTCGATCCGGGCGGCCTCGAGGATCTCGTGCGGGAACGCCCGGGACGCCTGCCGGAACAGCAACACCAGGAACGGGGTCGCGATCGCGGGCAGGATCACGGCAGCCGTGGTGTTCACCATCTTGAAGGTGGCGAACATCTGGAACAGCGGGATCATGGTCGCGGCGAACGGGATCATGATCGCCAGCAGCAGGAAGCCCATGAAGCGGTCCTTGCCCCGGGAGTGGAAGACCTCGAACCCGTAGCCGGCGATCGAGCAGACCACCAGCGCGAGCACAGTCGTCGCCACGGCGTTGACTGCCGAGTACCACATGGCCGAGGCGACCGGCTGCGAACTGACCAGGGCCTTGAAGTTCTCCACCAGGTGGCCACCGGGAAGCAGGTGGGAACCGAGCACGTCCTGGCTGGTGTTCGTCGTCGAGACCACCATGAAGTACAGGGGGAACACCGAGAACAGCGCGGACACCGAGAGGAACAGGTAGCCAGGCAGACGACGCAGGCGCCTAGTCACGCTTGTCACCGACCTTCATCTGGATCGCGGCCAGGACCGCCACCATGATCAGGATCGCGTACGAAAGGGCCGCGGCGTAGCCGAAGTTGGGGTTCTTCTGGAAGGACAACTCGAACAGGTAGTGCGACATCGTCATGGACGTGTACGCCGGCCCGCCCTGGGTCAGGTTCCAGGACTCGTCGAAGAGCTGGATGGTGCCGTTGGTGGACAGGATCGCGGTGAGCAGGATCATCGGCTTCAGTTGCGGGATGGTGACGTACCAGAACGTCTTGAACGCGCCGGCCCCGTCGATCCGGGCCGCTTCGAGGGTGGAGTAGTCGAGGTTCTGCATGGCGGCGAGGTAGAAAACCATGTTGTAGCCGGTCCACCGCCAGATCAGGCCGAGGATGAGCACGAACCGGGCGGTGGCGGTCTGGCCGAGCCAGTTGATCGGCGAGTCCACCAGGTGCATGGACACCAGCAGGTCGTTGACCAGGCCGTCATTGGCGAACATGGTGCGGAAGACCAGGGAGTAGGAGACCAGCGACACCGCGCACGGCAGGAAGATCGCGGTACGCCACATGCCCTTGAAGCGGAGCTTCTTGTCGTTGAGCAGGTTGGCGAGGATGAGGGCGAGCACCAACATGATCGGCACCTGGACGACCAGGTAGATCAGCGTGTTCTGCACCGTGAGCTTGAAGATCTCGTCGGCGAACAGGCGCTGGTAGTTGTACCAGAGCGGTTCGGCGAAGTTCAGCCGGGTCCCGCGTCCGGTCTGGAGCGACAGGATGAGGGCCTGGCCCATCGGCCAGAAGTTCATCCAGAGGATCAGGAAGGCCGCCGGGAGCAGGAACACCCAGCCGGTCAGGTTGCGGCGCTGCTCGACCCGGAACCTGCGTCTGGGCGCCTGGCCGGCGGCGGTCTCCGCCGGGGCCATTGTGTGCGGTAGTGACACTGGGGGTAACCCACCTTCTCCTTCAGCGGGGTGGGGGCCGGTCGTCCCGGCCCCCACCACCGTCAGTGTCGAACGGTCACTTCATCGCGAACTCGACGGCCTTCTGGGCTTCGTCGAGGGCTGCAGCCGGGTCGGTCCCGTTGAGGATCTTCGTGACCGCTGCGCTCACGTTGTCGCGACCCTCGTAGTAGTAGGCACCGGTGTTGTTCTTGGGCACCTTGGCGGAGAAGTCGACGACCTTGGCGAAGATGGCCTCGCCGCCGAAGAACTCCTGTGGCTCTGCGTACACTGCGCTCTTGCCCGCCGGTAGCCAGTTCGCCAGCGCTCCGGAGGACGGCAGGATCGTGTCGTAGAACTCGGTCGAGCCGGCGAAGGTGGTCTTCAGGAAGTCGGCTGCGAGCTCGTAGTTCGCGTTCGAGCTGATCGCCCACGAGGAGCCACCGTTGGCGGAGTAGTTCGTGGCGCCGCTCAGGTCATCCATCTTCGGCAGGTTGGTGATGCCCCACTTGCCCGACTGGTCCTTGGCTGTCTGGATCGAGCCGAGGATCCACACGCCGTTGACCGTGCCGGCGACGCTGGAGTTCACGAGGGTGGCGATGTACTCATCCCACGAGTTGACCTCGACGAGGACGCCGGACTTGACCAGTTCCTTGTAGGTCGCGATCGCCTTGAGCAGGGCATCGTTGCCGCTGATGGTCGGGTTGCCCTGGTCGTCGAAGAGGCTGGCGCCGGCGCTCTGCAGCATCATCATGATCAGGTCGGAGGACCCGGCCTGGCCGGAGAGCATCGGCTGCTTGGTCTTGGCCAGCACCTGCTTGCCCTTGGCGATGAAGTCGCTCCAGGTGATATCGGTGAAGTCGGCGACGGTGAAGCCCGCCTCCTTGATGACGTCGGTGCGGAGGGCGGTGATGGCCGTACCGCTGTCGAAGGGCAGACCGTAGTTGACGCCGTCGACCGTCGAGTAGCCGGTGACGCCCTCAGGGAACTCGCTGAAGTCCACGCCGGAGGTGGAGAAGTCCTTGAACAGGTCGGGGTAGTTGATGACGTTCTTCTGGAAGGCGTTGTTCTGCATCAGGAAGATGTCCGGCAGCTGGGTGGTCTCGTTCGACTGCGCCAGTGTGGTCAGCTTGGTCTGCAGGTCGTCCCACGGGGTCTCGACGACGTCGACCGTGACGCCCGGGTGGTCCTTGGCGTAGATCTTGGCCGCTTCATCCATCGCGTAGATGTTGAAGGCCGGGTCCCAGCACCACACGGTGAGCTTGCCGCCCGTGACCGCTGCTGAGGAGGCGCCCGGAGTGGCGGGGGCGGGGCCGGAGCAGGCGGCCAGCGCGATGCTCAGTGGCAGAGCCAGTGCCAGCGAGACGATTCTGCTTAGCTTCAACATTTCCGATGACTTCCTTGTCTCTCGTGCGTCACCGAGTTGCGGGTCGGTGCCATCCCGGAACGCTGCACTTCCCTGCCGAGCAGCAGGCGGGATGCCCAACCGCTGCCCAGCGGGCCCAACCATCCAGCCCTGAGGCGGTGCTTCCGGTGACTCCCACCGGTCGCAGTCGGCGCCTTGGCGGACTGGATGTTTAGGTAAACATAACAGGCGCCCGCCCGCTGCCACCATTGACTCAGGTCACAGTTGGGTAACGGGAGATCGAGGGTCGGGCGCTTCCCGGGCAGGGATGGTGACGTCGCCATTTGGGCAGCTAGGATGCGGCCATGGCGACTACGACCGGCAGGGGTCGACCGAAGACCGGTCCGTCGATCGAGGACGTCGCGCGACTTGCCGGGGTTTCGGCGCAGACCGTGTCCCGAGTGTCGACGGGAGCCGATCCGGTTCGTCCGGCCACCCGCGAGCGGGTCATCCTGGCGATGAGCCAACTCGGCTACTCACCGAACCATGCGGCCCGGGCGCTTCGCAGCGGATCCTTTGGCACGA
Source organism: uncultured Actinomycetota bacterium (assembly GCA_963848845.1). Taxonomy (GTDB): domain Bacteria; phylum Actinomycetota; class Actinomycetes; order Propionibacteriales; family Propionibacteriaceae; genus Propionicimonas. The sequence continues at coordinate 346,684 of CAWKFH010000003.1, read as the reverse complement.
TCGGGCTGATCGCCCACCGGTTCGGGCGAACTGGCGAGGCGCTCACCACGGAGGCGGTACTTGAGGCTGCCGAGGCGGAGGACTACTCCGTCACGCTGATGACAGTTCGTGATCCGGAGGTCGAGGGTTGGGAGCCCGCTGCCCATCGGCTCTCACACCAGGCCATCGACGGGCTGGTCATCATCCGGGCCGAGCAGGCCACCCCGGAATCGCTGTCGCTTCCGGCGGGGCTGGCGGTGGCGGTGGCCGATTCGCGCCTGGCCGGCCACTACCCTGCGGTCGCGGCCGATCAGGTGCAGGGCAGCACCGAGGTGACGCGACACCTGCTGGAACTCGGCCATCGGAACATCCACCACATTGCCGGGCCGGTGACCTCCGTGCCGGCGCAGGTGCGTGCCGCCACCTGGCAGCGGTGCCTGGAGAACGCCGGCATCCGCCCCCCTCAGCTGTGGCGGGGTGACTGGAACGCGAGGTCGGGCTATGCGATCGGCCAGGAGATCGCTCGGGACTCATCGATCACGGCGGTCTTCAGCGCGAACGACGAGATGGCTTTCGGGTTGCTGCGGGCTCTCCACGAAAACGGTCGGCGGGTGCCCGAGGATGTCTCGGTGGTCGGCTTCGACGGGATCGCGTTGAGTGAGTTCTCCTCACCTCCGCTCACGACCGTCAAGCAGGACTTCCACCGCATCGGGCATGAGCTGGTCCGGCTGGTCCTGGAACAGATCCGGACGAAGGCGAGCGTCCCGCGCGACCGCGTCCTCGTTCCGACAGAGCTCGTCGTCCGCGGCACCACCGCTCCTCCGGGCAGGGCTTGAGCCGGGAAACACCGTTCGGCAGTCGCTACTTCGGCAACGGAATGACAAGCGTGTAGTTATCCCCACTGTGGATAAGGCCTGTGGATAACGACGTCGGAGTGGCTGGCCGCCGAAGATCCGAGACGCGAAGCGAAGGCCCCCGGTGAATGCTCACCGGGGGCCTGGAGGCTTGCGACTGACAGCGGTGCTGAAGCTTACGAGATGGCAGCCTTGGTCTCCCTGGCCATGGCGAGCTCCTCGTTGGTCGGCACCACCATCACGGTCACCGGTGAACCGGGACGCGAGATCGTCCGCGGTTCCTTCGAGCGCGCATCGTTGGCGGCCGCGTCCATCTGGAAGCCAAGGGGCTCCAGACGCTCCAGCACCCGCCTCCGCACCAGCGGGTCGTTCTCGCCCACGCCGGCGGTGAAGGTGAGCACGTCCACCCGGCCGAGGACGGCGAGGTAGGAGCCGATGTAGCTGACCAGTCGATGCACGTAGACGTCCATCGCCAGCTTTGCGTTCTCGTCGTCGGCCTCGATCAGTTCCGTGATGTCGCGGAAGTCGGTGACGCCGCAGAGCCCGAGCATGCCGGACTTCTTGTTGAGCAGGTTGTCCACCCCGGCCAGGTCCAGGCCGAGGTTGTGGCCGAGGAAGGCGTGCAGCCCGGGGTCGACATCGCCGGAGCGCGTCCCCATCACCAGCCCGCCCAACGGGGTGAGCCCCATCGAGGTGTCGATCGCGACGCCGCCCTTGATCGCAGAGATCGAGGCGCCGTTGCCGAGGTGGCAGACGATCTGGTTCAGCTCGGAGTAGTCCTTGCCGAGCACGTCGGCGACCTTCTTCGAAACGAAGCTGTGTGAGGTGCCGTGGAAGCCGTACTTGCGCACGCCATGGGCCTTGGCCACCTCGGCGTCGATCGCGTACGTGTAGGCCTCCGGCGGCAGGGTGGCGAAGAACGCGGTGTCGAAGATGGCCACGTGCGGCACGTCCGGCAACGCCTCCCGCGCTGCCTCGATTCCGGCGATGCCCGGCGGGTTGTGCAGCGGAGCGAGCGGGCTCAGGACGCGCAGTTTCTCCAGCACCCCGTCGTCGATCACAACGGTGGAGCGGAACGCCTCGCCGCCGTGGACCGTGCGATGCCCGACAGCCTTGATGTCGGAAAGGCTCGGCCCGTGGGCCTGGAGCACCCGCACCAGGTAGCTGAGCGCCCGGGCATGGTTCGGGAACCCGCGGTCCACATGGACGGTCTCCCCATCGAGCTTGTGGTCGAGGGTTCCGGACTCGTCACCGATGCGCTGGATGATGCCGGTGGCCACCACGCCCTCGGAATCGGCGTCGATTATCTGGTACTTGATCGAGCTCGAGCCGCAGTTCAGCAGCAGGATCTGGGTGCTCACGCGTTCTCTCCTCTTGGTACGGCCTGCGCCTGGATGGCGGTGATGGCCACGGTGTTCACGATGTCCTCGACCAGCGCGCCGCGGGACAGGTCGTTGACCGCGCGCTTCAGGCCCTGCAGCACCGGGCCGATGGCCACCGCCCCGGATGAGCGCTGCACCGCCTTGTAGGTGTTGTTGCCGGTGTTCAGGTCGGGGAAGATGAACACCGTCGCCCGGCCGGCCACCGGCGAGTCGGGCAGCTTGGTCCTGGCCACCACCGCGTCGACGGCCGCGTCGAACTGGATCGGGCCCTCCAGGGCAAGGTCGGGACGCCGCTCGCGGACGAGCTCGGTGGCCGCGCGCACCTTGTCCACGTCCGCGCCGGTGCCGGAGGTGCCGGTGGAGTAGGACAGCATCGCGACCCGCGGCTCGATGCCGAATGCGATCGCCGTCTCCGCTGAGCTGATCGCGATGTCGGCGAGCTGCTCCGCGGTCGGGTCGGGGTTCACCGCGCAGTCGGCGTAGACCACCACCCGGTCGGGCATGCACATCAGGAACGAGCCCGACACCACGGTCACGCCCGGCTTGGTCTTGATGAACTCCAGCGACGGCCGGATGGTGTTCGCTGTGGTGTTGATCGCGCCCGAAACCATGCCGTCAGCCATGCCGAGGTGCACCATCATCGTCCCGAAGTAGGACAGGTCCTTGAGCTTCTCCCTGGCCTGCTCGAGGGTCACGCCCTTGTGTGCCCGCAGCCGGGCGTACTCTGCCGCGAACTCCTCGACCAGCTCCGGGTCGGTGGGATCGACGACCTGGACGCCGAGCAGGCCAAGCCCGAGGTGGGTGGCGCGGAGCTTGATCGCCTGCGCATCGCCGAGGAGGATCAGGTTCGCCACGCCGCGGCGCAGCAGGATGTCCGCGGACTCCAGGATCCGGTCGTCGGTGGACTCGGGCATCACGATCGTTCGCCGGTCCGAGCGGGCCAGGTCCTGCAGTTGGTGCTCGAACATCAGCGGTGTGATCACCTCGGAACGGTGCACCTGCAGCGCCTGCAACAGCGCGGGAACGTCCACGTACTCGGCGAACAGGCGCCGGGCCACCTCCACCTTGCGGGGGCTGGACGTCATCGCACCCTCGAGCCGGAACATCTTGTCGGCTGCGGTGAACGTGCCAAGGTGGGTCATGCCGATCGGCAGCTCGTTGTGGATGCTCGCGATCAGTCGCACGATCGTGTCCGGGATCTCGTAGCCGCCGAGCAGGATGATGCCGGCCAGTTGCGGGAACGAGCCGGACCGGTGTGCCAGCAGCAGGCCGGGCAGCATGTCGGAGCGGTCGCCGGGCATGATGATCGTCGACTCCGGAGTGAGCCGCTTCAGCACGTTCGGCAGGGTCATCGCCGCCACCAGGATGTCCTGGCTTTCGCGGTCGAGCAGTTCCGGGCTGCCGAGGACCAGGTTCGCCTCGACCGCCTCGAACTGGGCGCGCAGCCTCGGGGCGGCCAGCAGCCGGTCCGCCGGAAGTGCAGCGGTGACAACGCCCGGCAGCCTGGACAGCTCGGCGCGGACGGCGTCCAGCTCGGCCGGATCCACCTCCTCGCTTGAGGCGCGGTCGAGTGACGACACCCGGTTCGCGATCACAGCGATCACCTTCGCGTGATGCGCCCGGAACTCCGCCAGGCCGCCCTCTGCGGCGGAGCGGATCTCCTCCGGCGTCCGGTTCCTGCCGGAGACGACCAGGATCACCGGGGCGTTGAGGTTGGCCGCCACCCGGGCGTTGAACGTCAGTTCGGTCGGCGAGGTGGTCTCGGTGTAGTCCGAGCCGAGGATCACCACCGACTCGTACAACTCCTTGATGGCTGCGTACTTCTCCACCAGCACGTGCAGCGCGGCATCCGGGTCGTTGTGCACGTCCCCGTAGGTGACCCCGACCGCCTCCTCGTAGGTCTGGGAGACGCCCGGCAGGCTGACCAGGGTCTGCAGGATCTCGTCCGGTTGGCCGCTGCGCACCACTGGACGGAACACACCGACCGAGCTCACGATGCGGGTCAGGGCCTCGATCATGCCCACCGCGACCATGGACTTGCCCGTACGCCCCTCCGGTGCGGCTATGTAGATGCTGTTGCTCACGCCGGTCAGGTTATCGCGGCCCGGCCGGCGGCCAGCGGGCTGGTCGGCGGTTTGGGACTCGGTCGGCGATTGGACTCACCCTGCCGCCGCGACCTGTTCCGTCAGCCAGTCAAGGTCACCGCGCTGGCCCGCCACGCCCCCTGGGGTCTCCACGACGATCGGTGCCCCGGCCGTCGCGACGATCTGCGCCACCCCCTCCGGATCGCAGTTCCCGGAACCGAAGTTGGTGTGCCGGTCGGCGCCGGAGTCGAAGGCATCGCGGGAGTCGTTGGCGTGCACGAGGTCGATCCGCCCGGTGATCGCCATGATCTTGTCGACCAGGCCGAGGAGTTCCATGCCGCCGGCGTGCGCATGGCAGGTGTCGAGGCAGAACCCGACGCGGTCGGCGTTCGGAGAGGCGGAGATCGCGTCCCACAGTTGGGCCAACCGGTCGAGGTGCCGGGCCATGGCGTTCGCCCCGCCGGCTGTGTTCTCGATCAGCAGCGGGACGTCGATGGTCAGTCCGTCGAGTGCCTTGCGCCAATTGTCGAAGCCGATCCCGGGATCGTCGGCAGCGAGCACGTGGCCGCCGTGCACGATCAGCCCGGCAGCACCGATCTGCGCGGCTGCGGTGAGCTGCTTCTGCAGGTGCTGCCGGCTCGGGATCCGGATCCGGTTGTTCGTGGTGGCCACGTTCAGCACGTACGGTGCGTGCACGTAGAGCGCCACGCCGGCGTCCTCGGCGTCGGCCTTCAGGGCGGCGGCACCGCCGGGGTAGGCAACCTGCGGACCTTTCCAGGCCTGCGGGTCGCCGAGGAAGAACTGGCTCAACCCGGCCCCACGCGCCCTTGCCTCTGCGATCGGGTCGGTCTGGTCGACATGTGCGCCCATCAACATGCCAGCAGTCTAGGCAGCCGCGCCCGGTGCTGGAGTGGCAGGTGGCGGCGGTCAGGCAGCCGACGCCGAGAGCTCGGCCAGGGCAGCGAGCGCGTCGTCCGCCCGGTCGCCGGGTACCAGCAGGTGATCGTGGTGGAAGCCGGCCAGCACGTTGCAGGGGATGTCGCGGCTGGCCAGCGCCTGCGCAACCGCAGCCGTCAAGCCAACGGCAGCCAACGAGGAATGGACGGTGAGGGTGATCCAGGCGAAGACCGCGGAGTGGTCCAGCCGGAAGGCATCGGCGATGTGCCGTTCCAGCACCAGGCTGGTGCCCTCGTCCTCGACCACACTCGCCTGGGCCGGCAGGCCGACCTCGCGGTTGGTACTGACCATGACGTACTCGCCGGGGCGCCTGACGGGCTCAAGTCCGCGCAGCAGCTCGGTAAGGTCCAGTAGCCCCGGGTTCTCCATGGCCAGCCCCCTTTTCGTCCGCATCCAGTCTGCCAGTGACCGGTGGGCCAACGTGCAACGGATCGGGCCCCGGGGGTACCTACGCCGGGGTAGGTTTGGCGATAGACCACGATGCGAAGGAGCGCCGATGGACGCCGGTCACCTGGCTGTGATGTTCGCGGAAGCCGCGGCAGCGCACGGCTCCCGCCCGGCAACGCGGGTCCCTGCGGGGGAGAACTGGGAGGTCCGGACCTACTCGGCCCTCGCAGTTGATGTGCGGCGCCTGGCGGGGCGCCTCATCTCCCTCGGCCTCGACCCGGGTGATCGGGTGGCCATCTTCTCCACCAACGTTCCGGAGTGGACGCTGGTCGACCTGGCCTGCGCCAGCGCCGGCCTGGTTTCGGTGCCGCTGTACCCGTCGAGTTCCGCCGACCAGGCCCGCGACATCCTCGCCGACGCCGGCTGCCGGCTGGCCTTCGTCGGTGGCGAGGCGGAGCTGGCCAAGCTGGCCCAGGTCCGCGCCGACCTGCCCGAGCTCACCCAGGTGGTGAGCTTCGAGTCGGGCCCGGCCGAAGGCGTCACAACGCTGGCCGACGAGCTGGCCGCGGCCCCCGCAGACCTCGCCGAAGTGGACGCGCGGATGGCGGCAGCGTCCGCCGCCGACCTGGCCACGATCATCTACACCTCGGGCACCACCGGCGTGCCCAAGGGTGTGATGCTCACCCACCGTGGGTTCACCTACCAGGTGGACGTGCTGAAGAGCTACTTCCCGGTCACCGCGGAGGACTCCTCGCTGTGCTTCCTGCCGCTGAGCCACGCGCTCGAACGGGCCTGGACCTACTTCGTGCTGAGCAACGGCAGCCTGAACACCTACGTCCCCGACCCGCGCACGGTCGCTGAGATGATGGTCCGGGCCGCTCCGACGATGATGGTCAGTGTGCCGAGGCTGTACGAGAAGGTCTTCATCGCAGCCAAGGACAAGGTCGCCGGCTCTGCGGTCAAGCAGCGGCTGATGGCCTGGTCGCTCGAGGTGGGCGCAGCCTTCCACCGGGCCGTCCGCGACGACGTGCCGCGCAGCCCCGCCCAGATCGTGAAGTACAAGCTGGCCGACAAGCTGGTGCTCAGCAACGTCCGCGCCGCAATGGGCGGGCCCAAGAAGGTGCTCGCCTGCGGCGGTGCCCCGCTTCGCAAGGAGATCGAGGAGTTCCTGTTCGCCTGTGGCCTGCTGGTGCTGCAGGGCTACGGCCTTACCGAGACCTCGCCCCTGGTGAGCTTCCCTTCACCGTCGCGTTACCGCTTCGGGACCGTCGGCCAGGTGATCGATGGCGGCGAGGTGCGGATCGCCGACTCCGGAGAGATCTGTTACCGCGGACCGAACGTGATGCTGGGCTACTGGGGCAAGCCGGAGGAGACGGCGGCGGTGCAGATCGACGGCTGGTTGCACACCGGCGATGTGGGGCACCTGGACGAGGACGGCTATCTGGTCATCACCGACCGGATCAAGGACCTGATCGTCACCAGCAACGGCAAGAAGGTGGCTCCCTCGTCGATCGAGGGGCTGCTGGCCTCGGACCCGCTGTTCGAGTACACCCTGCTGCTGGGCGACAACCGCCCCTACCTCACCCTGCTCGTCGCGCCCTCCCTTCCGCACCTGGAGGACATCGGCAAGCAGTTGCAGCTCACCTGGGCGAAGCGCGAGGAGCTGCTCTCGAATCCCGAGATCATCGCCGAGCTGCGCCGGCGGGTCTCCGCGCTCACCGAAAGGCTGGCCAGTTACGAGCAGATCCGCGACCTGCGGCTGTTGGTGGACGAGTTCACCCAGGAGAACGGGCTGCTCACCCCGACGCTGAAGGTGAAGCGCAAAGAGGTGGAGCGCCGGTTCGCCCAGCTCGTCGACGACATGTACGCCCGTGCAGGGAAGCCCCGGAAGTAACCACCTCCAGGCTCCCGCCGACGGGGGCGTGCGAAAGAAGGATACCCCTAGGGGTATATAGTGAGGGACTATGAAGACGGTGATTGTTGGTGGTGTCGCAGGTGGCATGTCCGCTGCGACTAGGTTGCGCAGGCTCGCTGAGGATGCGGAGATCGTGGTGCTGGAACGTTCCGGCAACGTCTCCTTCGCGAACTGTGGTCTGCCCTACTACGTTGGCGGAATCATCAACAAGCGCAGCGACCTGCTGCTGCAGACTCCAGGGAGCCTGAAGGCCCGCTTCGGCATCGACGTCCGCGTGGACTCCGAGGTCGTCGCGATCGACCGGGCGGCAAAGCGGGTCAGCGTCCGGGAGCTGGCGACCGGCGCCGAGTACACCGAGAGCTACGACCACCTCGTGCTCGCACCCGGCGCGGCGCCGTTCGTTCCCCCGATCCCGGGCGTGGAGCGGGCGCTTGCCCTGCGGAACATGGCCGACACCGACAAGATGGCGGACGCGGTCAATGCCGCGCTGTGCGCAGACCAGCCGAGCGCGGTGATCATGGGCGGCGGCTTCATCGGCGTGGAGCTCGCCGAGAACCTGACCGAGCGCGGGCTGCGGGTCACCGTCGTCGAACTGGCCGACCAGTTGCTCGCGCCGCTGGACGTGGAGATGGCCGCCCTGGTGGAGAAGCACCTGCTCAAGCAGGGAGTCGCCGTGGTCACCGGAGCCTCTGTGACCACCATCGCGGCCGACTCGGTCACCCTTTCCGACGGTCGCACCGTGCCCGCCGGCCTCGTGATCGCAGCGATCGGCGTCCGACCCGAGACCGGCCTTGCCGAAGCCGCCGGCCTTGCGATCGGGGAGCGGGGCGGGATCCTGGTCGACGAGCACCAGCGCACCTCCGACCCGGCGATCTACGCAGTGGGCGACGCGGTGGTGAAGCGGGACGTGATCACCGGCGACAACACCCTGGTGCCGCTAGCTGGTCCGGCCAACCGGCACGGCCGCCTCGTCGCCGACGTGATCGCCGGGCGCAGCGTGTCCGCCCGGCCGGTCCTTGGCACGGCAGTCGTCGGCGCCTTCGGGCTGGTGGCAGCCGCCACCGGCTGGACGGAGAAGCGGGCGCTGGCAGCCGGCCGCAACGTTCGGGTCATCCACACCCATCCGGCGAACCACGCCGGGTATTACCCGGGCGCCGAAGGCATGAGCCTCAAGCTCGTGGTCGACGCCGACACCGACGCGATCCTCGGCGCGCAGGGCGTGGGCGGAACCGGGGTCGACAAGCGCATCGACGTGATCGCCACCTCCATCCGGGGCGGGCTTACCGCATCGGACCTGGCCGACCTCGAGTTGGCCTACGCCCCGCAGTTCGGATCGGCCAAGGATCCGGTGAACATGCTGGGCTTCATCGCCGAGAACCTGCGGGACGGACTGACCGAGACCATCCAGTGGCACGAGGTGGACGCCGAGGTGGCCAACGGCGTGCAGCTGATCGACGTTCGGACCCCGGCCGAGTTCGCCCGCGGCGCCGTGACCGGTGCGGTGAACATTCCGGTGGACGAGCTGCGGGAACGCATTGCCGAGGTCCAAGCGGACGTGATCGTGCATTGCCAGGTCGGCTTGCGCGGCTATCTGGCCGCGCGAAGCCTGGCCCAGCGAGGCCGCAAGGTACGAAATCTCGACGGCGGATATCGCACCTGGGCGCGGATCTGACGCCCTGCTTGGGTGTACGAGTCTGTACGAACTCCGTGGTTGGCGCGCGGATGGGCCTTCGGCTACCGCTTGACTAGGAACAGCAGGCACGGACAGCAGGGCTGGGGGGCGCTGGTTCCGACCGCCGCTGGTTGAGTGGTCGCGGTCATGGCGGTGATCGCAATTCACACCGGCGCGGCGAACGCTACTTACCCTGGGTCGGTGCCTGCCCCATGTCAACGTCGGCCAGGGCACCCCCAAACCGGCACACCCCCGACAGGAGCCCCGTGCGATACCGGCCTACCCGCTCCGAGTTCGCCCAGCTCATCAACCAGGCGCGGCTGGACCGCCATCTCTCGATCAGGTCCGCTGCCCGGATTGCCGGCGTGCCTGCCGCAACCGTCCAGGGTTGGCTGGCCGGTCGACACTTTCCAACCCCGGCGTTGCGGCCCAAGTTCCTGTTGCTGGTCCAAGAGCTCGAGCTCTCCGATCACCTGCACCCGGCGCTGTGGCTGGACGAAGTTCCCTGAACGGCGAAATCCGGAATGTGGCGGTGGACAGGGCGGGGCCCTGAGACAATCCGGGCATGCCCGCCCCCGGTAACCGGCAGGAGCTTGCTGCCCTGGTGAATGGGGCGCGCCAGCGCCACCACCTCTCGATCCGTGCCGTTGCCCGGATTGCGGACGTGCCTGCGACCACCGCACAGGGCTGGCTCAACGGGAAGCACTTCCCAACTCCTGCCCTGCGCGGCAATTACCAGCGCCTGCTCGACCACCTCGGGCTCGGTGGCGACGTTCCGCCCGACCTGTGGGAGGACTCCTGGGGCGCGGCGGAGCCAGCCCTCAAGACCGGCGAGTCGCCCTACCTCGGCCTGCGACCCTTTCGGGTCGCCGATCAGGGACTGTTCTTCGGCCGGACGGAGCAGAGCCGGCGGGTCGCCATCGCGGTCCGCAACCTCGCCGAAGCCGAAGGCCACGGCCTGCTGGCGCTGGTTGGGCCGTCCGGAAGTGGGAAGTCCTCGCTGTTGGCCGCGGGGGTGCTCGGCCAGGAGGTCTCCTGCGGCGCCCTGATCGGCTGGTCGGGCACTGCCGTCTCGGTCCTCCGGCTGTTGGCCAGCGAGTTCACCCTGCCGGGCGAGCCCGGTCACCGGCTGGTGGTGGTGGACCAGTTCGAGGAGGCACTGCTCCTGCCGGCCGAGCCGAAACGGCAGTTCATGCTGGCCCTCGGGGAGTTGGCCGCCAGTTCGGTGGTGGTCTTCGGAATGCGGTCGGACGCTTTCGGCCTTGCCAGTCTCGAACCCGCCCTCGAAGCCGCCATGTCGCGCCCCGTCCTGCTGCGCCCGATGACAAGGGAAGAGCTTCGGGAGGTCATCCTCCGCCCCGCCGAGGCTCGGGGGGTGGTCGTGGAGGACGACCTGATGCAGGAACTGCTGGACGACGTGGCCCCAAGCCCCGGGACGAGCCGGGAGACGACCGGAGCGCTGCCGCTGCTCTCCAGCGCCCTCCTACTGGCCTGGGCGGTCAGCGACGGCCGTCGCCTCCGCCTCGCCGACTACCGCACCGCCGGCGGGGTGGCGAGCGCGGTCGATCGGCTGGCCGAGCAGGTGTACCTGTCGCTGGAACCGGCTCAGCAGAGCGCCGCGGAACGGTTGTTCCTGCGGCTGGTGCGGGTGACCGGGGACGTGCTGGTGCACGAGACACTGCCCCTGGGCGAGGTCGAGCCCAGCACCCGTCCGGCCATGGAGGCGTTCGTCGCCGCGCGCATGCTCACCACGTTCGACGACGAACTGCGGATCAGCCATCAGGCGCTGCTCAGCCATTGGCGCCGTCTCAACGACTGGCTGGCCGAGCACCGCGACGACCTTGCCGTCATGGACAAGTTGCGCGGCGCTGCCGCGGTCTGGATCGAGTCGGGACGTGACCCGGCAGCCCTGATCCCGGTCAAGAGGCTTGCCGTGTTCACCGAATGGCTGAGCTCCGGCGGCAAGCAGGAACTGCTCACCGACGTCGAACGGGGGTTCGTCGCTGCCAGCGAGGCCCACTTCGCCTCCGTCCTTGACGAAGAGCGGGCGACCAGCCGCCGGCTGCGACGCCGGGGGCGGGTGGCGATCGCGATGGCGGTCATCGGGCTGGCCATGGCGCTGGTCTCCGGCTTCCTCTTCCTGCAGGGTCGGGGGTTCCAGCTCGAGGCCGACCGCGCCCGGCGGGAGGCACAGTCCCGCCAGATCGCCACGACATCGCGTGAACTGAGTTCCCAGGACCCGAACCTCCAGGCCCAGATGTCGGTGCTGGCGCGCCGGCTGGCGATCACCACCGAGAGCACCTCCGCCGTGCTGGGGGCGACCTCGCTGGCCGTCCCGACCCGCTGGCTCGGCCAGCAGCAAGCTGTCCTTGCCGTCAGCCCGGACGAGCAACTGGTGGCCCGTGGCGACGGCACCGGACAAGTGACGCTCTGGTCGGCGCAGGACGTGGCCACCAGCCCGGGGCGCCATTTCACCGCCGCCCCAGGGCAGATCACCGCCATGGCCGCCACCCGGTCGGGCGCAGCGCTCCTGCTGGCTGTTGCGGGCACCGGTTCGGCCCGGGTCTGGGACGTGACCGGGGAGCCGAGGCTGGTCGTCGACCTGGCGCCCGGCGTTGCGGGCGCGAACACCACGGCGGTCGCCTTCGACCCGTCCGGAACCGTGGCGGCGTTCGGCAACACGTCGGGCCGGGTGCAGCTCTGGCAGTTGGGCAACGCCGGGTTCAGCGAGGCTTCGCTCGAGTTGGCCGCCGGCGCAACCGGCAATCGGGCCGCGCCGAGTGCCCTGGTCTTCGATGACGGGCACCTTTACGTCGCTGGGGAAGCGGGGAAGCTGGCCCGCTGGCGAACCGGGGGAGCCTGGGAGCGGCTCTCCGACATCCCGTTCCCTGCGGGCCTCAGGGGGCGGGCGGGCCACAGCCTTGCGGTCAGCCCCGACGGGCGCAGCCTCGCGGCCGGGCTGGCGACGACCGGCCTGCTGCGCTGGGGGCTCGAGGATGACCGGGCCGTCGCCACCGGGAGCCTCAGCGGGTTCCAGGACTGGGTGAACTCCGTCGGCTTCTCGGGAGACGGACGGCTTCTGATCGCGGGCAGCTCGGACCAGCGCACAAGGGTGTTCAACGCTGCCACCGGCGAGCTGGTGCGAACCCTGCCCGGTCCTTCCGGGGTGACCGGCGCGGCTTTCGTTGGCGATCGGCCCGTGACCACCGACGCAGTCGGTACCCTCCGTGCCTGGCCGGCCGCCGAGCCGACCTGGCGGACCGCAGGCTCGGAGATGTACAACCTCAGCGCGGACGCGTCCGGCGGCAAGTGGCTGGCCGGCGGCACCCTCAGCGACGGGATCCAGCTGTGGCGCATCGACGGTCAGCCGATGAAGCTGCCAGCACCCGACACCGGGCTGCCTGGCGGCAAGCAGTCCGGCGCCGTCGGCGTTGCCCCCGACGGCTCTTACCTGCTCGGAGCGACCTTCGACGGCCGGGTGCTGTCCTGGCCCCTGACCGATCGGGGGGCAGCGGGGACCGCCTCGGTGGCTGACGTCAGCCTTGGCTACATCTCCTTCGTGCAGGCTGCCCCGAACTCCCGGCTGGTGGTGGCGATGGGCTACAAGGGCACTGAATGCGCGCTCCTCGAGGCCGACGCACGTGGCCGCCTGACCATGCTGGCAAGGCTCGCCACCCCCGATCCGCAGATGGTCTGGTTCAGTGCCGACTCCAGAACCCTGGCCGTGGCCCTGCCCGACCGCCAGGTGATCCTGTGGGACGTCTCCGATCCGAAGCAGCCACGCAAGGCCGGAGCGATCACAGGTCTGGAATCGACGCCGATCTCGATCGCCTTCGCCCCGAAGAGCGCCCTGCTGGCAGTGGGCACCGAGTCGGGTCAGGTTTCGGTGTGGGACCTGGCCGACCCCACGCGTCCCGCAAGGATCCGCGAGTTCGGCGATCCCCATTCGGCCCCGAACTGCGTGCTGTTCAGCCCGGACGAACGAACACTCATCGCGGCCAGCGGGGACGAGCGGATCTGGGGTTGGGACCTGACGAAACCCGCGGACGACACCCCCGAGTTCGCCCTTTCCAGCGGGGTCAGGCGTCCCTGGGACGTCCGGTACCTTGCCGGTGGACGGATGGCAGTGTCCGGCGGGAACGGCGCGCTGCGGGTCTGGGAGATCGACCCGGAACAGGCCACCTCCGACCTGTGCGGTCTGCGGGGTGACCAGCTTTCGGCCGACGAATGGAGCAGGTACCTGCCCGGGATCGCAGTCAGCGACCCCTGTTCACCGGCCCGCTGAGGCCGCGGGCAGGGGTCACCCGGCGGGTGCGACCAGCGTTTCCACCGAACGGATGTAGGTCGTGCGGTAACCGGAGCGCGCTGCTTTCACCCGGACCTGGACCTGCTTCCCGGCGAGAGCAGGTTTCAGGACGAGGGTTGGATCGGTCTCGCCGCGGATCTTCGAACCGTTGGCGAACCAGTAATAGGCCATGCCGGTCGGCGCCGGATCCCAGGTGCCCGGATCGACGGTGAGGGTGCTGCCGACCAGGAAGTCACCGCTGACCGCAGGGACGGGAACCGTGGCGAACTCGGCCTTGGCCACGGTCTGCGATGTGGAGGTCTCGGATTTCGTGTAGAACCCGGCCTTGGTGGCGGTCACCTTGACGGCAACCTTGTCACCGGTGTCTGCGGCGGTGAGCCGGTAGCTGGGGCCGCTCTGGCCCTTGATGGTCTTGCCGTCGCGCAGCCAGGTGTAGGTGAGCTTGTCGGGCTCGGGCGCCCAGGCGCCGGCGTCCACCGTCACGGCCTGGTCAGTGGCCATGGTGCCGACGATCTTCGGCTTCGGGGTGGTGCTGAACCTGGCCTTGAGCACGTCGGTCATGCCGTCAGCCGTCTTCCCGGTCGTTCCGGCCGGAGAGGTTGCGGTGACCCGCACCCGGATCGTCTTCCCGACATCCTCCGGCCGCACGACATAGGTCTGTGCGTCGGCGTCGGGGATGGCGACGGAGTCGGCCGTCCACTGGTAGGCCAAGGTCGAACCAGCGGGCACCCAGGTACCGGCCACGGCGGTGAGCGTGCGGCCGACCTGCGGATCGCCGCCGATCCCCGGGCTGGTCCAAGGCGAAGGCAGGAACGACTCGGGAACGATCGTCTTCTGGTAGGGCCAGGCGAGGCTGGTTCGCCCGATGGTTGGCCGGCAGGCAAGGGCACCGCCGGCCCCACACCTGGAGTTGAGCGGCTCGGTGATCGGGACGCCGGTCCACCAGGAGGTCTGCTTCATCGCGCCGTCCCAGGACAGCGAGATGTGGACGTGGTTCTTGTGGTTGGCGGTGTACGAGCCGCGGCTGGCCATCTTCCGCCAGCCGAGTTGGGGGTAGTAGAGCGACCAGATCCGCTGGTTCCAGATGACGTACATCACGCCCAGCCGATAGGCGACCTCACCGTTGTTGGCGGTCAGCCACGCCAGTGCCTTGTCGACCCGCTTCCGCTGGCTGGAGGACTTCATGTCCATGCGCCAGTCCAGCGCCCGGCCCTCCTTGTGTTCCGACGTCGCACCGACGCCGCACTGCCGGGAGATGCCGGAGGAGGAGCCGCCCCAGGCCTTGATCAGCGCCTTCAGCAACGCGGTGGTTCCGGGCTTCGCGGTTGGGGAACAGGTGCGCTGCTGCATGTAGCCGAGGTGGGCGTCGATGGTCGCGCTGGCAAGCGCCCTGGGTGGTGGTGGGTTCTTTGCGCTCGCCGCCGGTGCCGGTCCCGACCACAGCATGCTGAAGGCTGCAAGGGCGGCAATGCCCGTGACCAGTTTGCGCATACTTCGTCCTTCGTCGGTGCGGCCTGCTGCCGTGAGGCTAGCTGGCTGCCGGGACGCGTGCCGCGGTCTCGCCACTAGGACCCGTCGACCCGCCGGCCGGTGGCGGCCTTGCTGACCCGGCGATTCGCTCGGCCGCCCGGGGGCCGGTAAGGTTCCTCCTTGGCTGTTGCATTCGGCGACGGCCGTCTGCTACGCCCTCCTGCCATGGGACCCGCCCATGGCCGCTCGAGACCAGAGGAGGTGGAGTTCGCGTATGCGCAAGTACGAAATCGTGGTGATCGTCGATCCTGATGTCGACGATCGTCAGGTGACCGGTCTGCTGGAAAAGCCGCTGGCCGGCCTTACCAAAGCCGGTGGCACTGTGGACAACCAGGATGTTTGGGGCCGGCGTCGCCTGGCTTACGACATCAACAAGAAGTCCGAAGGCATCTACATCGTGATCAACGTGACCGCTGAACCGGCCGTTGTGAAGGAGCTGGATCGCCAGTTCACCCTCAACGAGCAGATCATGCGGACCAAGGTGATCCGCCCAGACCTGCACTGATTGCCGTGAACCCCTCGCAAACTGTCGGTGCGAACTGACAGTCTGGTGGGGTCCTGAGCTAAGTCCGATCGAAAGAACCAAAACATGGCTGGCGAAACCCTCATCACCGTGGTCGGCAACCTGACCGCCGACCCGGAGCTGCGCTTCACCCCGTCCGGGGCGCCGGTGGCGAACTTCACTGTCGCCTCGACGCCACGCAACTTCGACCGCCAATCCGGCGAGTGGAAGGACGGCGACGCCCTGTTCCTCAACTGCGCTGTGTGGCGCCAGGCGGCGGAGAACGTTGCCGAATCCCTCACCAAGGGGATGCGGGTCATCGTTCAGGGCCGGCTGCGCCAGCGGAGCTACGAGACCCGTGAAGGCGAGAAGCGCACGGTCTTCGAGGTTGACGTTGAAGAGATCGGTCCCGCGCTGAAGTACGCGACCGCCAAGGTCACCCGGTCTTCCGGGGGCAGCGGCGGCAACTACAACAGCGGTTCGCCTGCCGGTGGCGGTGGCTCCTCCTGGAGCAACTCCAGCGCAGGCGGCGGACAGACCGAGAAGACCGGTGGCGCTGACCCCTGGGCTTCGGCCCAGAGCGAAGAACCCCCGTTCTGATCGAACCGGCGCCGGAACCCCGGCGTCATCGAGGTAAGTCATTCCGGCGTCCAGCCGGGCTTCTCAGAACCTAGGAGAGCACCACAATGGCCTCACAGCGCAAGCCTGTGAAATCGAAGAAGGTCGCGCCGGCGAAGTCCATTCGCATCGGCACCATCGACTACAAGGACACCGCCCTGTTGCGGAAGTTCATCTCCGAGCGTGGCAAGATCCGCGCTCGCCGTGTCACCGGCCTGTCGGTGCAGGAGCAGCGGAAGGTCGCGATCGCGGTCAAGAACGCCCGCGAACTCGCACTGCTGCCCTACGCCTCGACCGCTCGCTGAGAAGGGGCTGACATGAAGTTGATTCTCACCGCCCCCGTCGAGCACGTCGGCGTCCCCGGCGACATCGTTGAGGTCAAGGACGGTTACGGCCGCAACTACCTGCTGCCCCGCAGCTTCGCGATCAAGTGGACCCGCGGCGCGGAGAAGCAGATCGAAGGCATCAAGCGGGCGCGTAGCGCCCGGGAGATCCGTGACGTCGAACACGCTGTCCAGGTGCGCGAGCAGCTGGAGGCACTCACCGTCACCCTGCCCGCTCGAACGGGAGCTGCCGGCAAGCTGTTCGGCGCGGTCACCGCTGGCGACATCGTGCTGGCGCTGAAGAAGGCCGGTGGCCCGGCCATCGACAAGCGTTCGGTCGAGATCGGCAAGCCGATCAAGGTCGTTGGCAACCACACCGTCGGGTTGAAGCTGACCTCCGGTGTCGTCGCACACATCAACGTGAACGTCGTCGCAGCCTGAACTGCTCCACCTGGCGCCGGTCCTCTCCGGCCCGCTGATCCGGCGGGTCTGGGTGAGGGCCGGCGCTGTTTCACTTAGGTTGGTCGGATGAGCGAGCCGAGCAGTCCACCGGACCGCTGGGCGTCAGCCCGGAAGGCGTTGTCCGAAGCCGCCGGGGCCGGGGCCCGGATGGGGCCGCGGCCGTGGGCAGCCATCGCCGTTGGTGCCGTCGCGGTGATCGCCCTTGCCATGGGGGTCAACGCCATGTTGACGCCGGTGACCCGCGCCGGCCATCCCACTACTTCGGTGGCTCCGCTGCCTGCCACCAGTTCGGCCACCCCAACCGCGTCCGGTGACCCCACCGCCTCGGCCAGCCCGAAGGCGAGCACCCAGCCGACCCTGAAGGTGCCGAAGATGAAGTCGTCGGGCAAGTTCGACATCTCGGCGGTGAACGTCCCCTCGGTCAGCTCGAGCGGCACCCTTCGCCGCTACAGCGTCCGGGTCGAAACCACGGCCAAACTGAAGGCTGATTCGGTCGCCAGGCAGATCGCCGGGGTCCTGAACGATCCCCGCAGCTGGACCGGAAGCGGTGGCCTTCGGTTCGCTGCGGTGGCAGATCCGGCCAAGGCGCATTTCAGCATCACCGTCGGCGCTCCGGGAACCGCGGCCAAGCTGTGCGACCTGGACGTAGCCGGCACCTGCACCGATGGCGCTGACGTGATCGTGAACGCTGCGCTCTGGTCGGTGACCCCGCCCAGCTATTCCGGGGACGCCACCGGGTGGCGGACCTACCTGGTGAACCATGGGATGGGCCAACTGCTGGGGGAACAGCCAGCTGACTGCGAGAAGAAGAACCGGCCGGCGCCGGTGATGATGTCCCAGATCGGCGATCTGGGCGGCTGCACCGCCAACCCCTGGCCGTACCCCTGATCGCGTTGGCTTCCGTTCAGGCGATGCGTTGTGGCAGGGCCGAGGAGGGCCGGAAGGCTTCCGGGCCCGGCTCGCCGCCGAGGGCGCCGGCCAACAGTTCGCGGGCCCGGGCGAGGTGCTCGTCCAGGAGTGCGGCGACGGCGTCACCCTCACCCTGCTCGAGCAGTTCGAGCATCCGGGCATGCTCGGCGACGATGATCTCCGGGCTGAGCCGCTGGCTCCCCTGCAGCTGGGCCATGCAGAGCTTCACCTCAAAGGCAAGGGAGCCGTAGACGGTGCTCGTCCGGGTGCTGCCGAGGGAGTCGATCAGCGAGGTGTGGAAGCGCATGTCGGGTTCGACGATGTCGAAGGACCCCTGCTTCCAGAGCGTGTCGATCTCGGCGTTGGCTACCCTGGCATCGATCGGCACCTCGCGGCGCTCGGCCAGGCGGCGCAGCACTTCCGACTCCAGGTAGGCGCGGGTGCGGTAGATGTCGCGCACGTCGGACGGGCCGAGCCGCACCACCCGAGCGGTCTTGTGGTTCTTCCTTACCAGGACCTTGTCGCTGACCAGGCGCTCGATGGCCGCCTTTGCGGTCGCCCGGGCAATGTCGTAGCGAGCGGCAACGTCCACCTCGGTCAGCGGCTGGTTGGGCTCGAGTTGACGGGACAGCACCAGGCCCTTCAGGTCCTCGACGACGGCGTCGATGACCGACGTGACGACGATGTTCCGGACCACTACCCCACCTGCTTCGCTGAGCTCTGATCGCATCCTATTGCGGCTGCTTGGGCCAAATGTGCCAACGAATAGACCGAGCACTTGCATGACGGGTCTACTTGTTCGACAATCATACCTGTTAGGCAAAATCTCAGTGAGGAGATACCCAGGTGTTCACCCAACCCCTTGCACCGATAGCGGGCAGCCTTGCCCTCTCGGCACTGCTAGCTGCACTGCCGCTCATCCTGCTGTTCATCCTGCTCGGCGTCTTCAAGGTGAAGGCCTGGCTGGCGGCACTGATCGGGGTGGCCACCTCGATCATCGTGGCCATCGTCGGCTGGGGCATGCCAGCCGCCATGGCCCTCAGCGCCACTGGTGAGGGAGTCTTCTACGGCGCGTTCCCGATCATGTGGATCCTGCTGAACGCGATCTGGGTGTACCAGTTGTCGGTGATCACCGGCTGGTTCGACACCCTCGGGTCACTCATCCGCTCGGTGTCCAACGACCAGCGCATCCTCGCGATCCTGATCGCGTTCTGCTTCGGCGCACTGATGGAGGCCCTCGCGGGCTTCGGCGCTCCGGTGGCGATCTCGGCAGCGATGCTGATGGCAGCCGGCATGAAGCCGATGAAGGCGGCCATCGTCTCGCTGCTCGCCAACACTGCCCCGGTGGCCTTCGGCGCCATGGGCGCCCCGATCATCACCCTCGCCGGAGCAGTCAGCTCGACCCACCCCGAACTGACCATTCAGGTGCTGTCCCAGATGGCCGGCCGGCAGACCCCGTTCGTGGCCGCGATCGTCCCGCTGGTCCTGGTCTTCCTGGTCGACGGGTGGCGAGGCGTCAAGGAGACCTGGCAGGTGGCCGTGGTCGCCGGCGTCGTCTTCGGGATCGCCCAGTTCATCACCTCCAACTTCATCACCGTCGAGATCACCGACGTGGTCGCTGCTCTGGTCACCATCGGTGTCGTGCTGGTGATGCTGCGGTTCTTCAAGCCGAAGAACTCCATCCCGCTGGAGGAGTCCGCGCTGCACGATGCCGACTCCGCAGCGCTGGCGTCCGGACGCCTCGCGCACTACCCGGAGGTCACTGCGACCGGCGGCCGTCGCATCTGGGGCGCGATCGCGCCGTACGCGATCATCATCGTCGTCTTCTCGATCAGCCAGATCCCTGCGGTCAAGACCTGGCTGCTGGGCATCGGTCAGGTGAAGTTCCCATGGCCGGGGCTCAACGCCCTCGGTGAGGACGGCAAGATGGCCTCCACCATCCTGAACAGCGCCGGCAAGCCGGTGTCGACCATCTTCACCTTCGATCACCTCCGCGCCACCGGCACGCTGCTGCTGCTCTCGGGCATCATCACCTGCATCGTCTACAAGGTGAAGGCCTCCGACGCCGTCCAGGCCTACGTCAACACGATCAAGCAGTTGAAGTTCACGATTGTCACCGTGCTTTCGGTGCTGGCCCTCGCCTACGTGATGAACCTCTCCGGCCAGACCGCAAGCCTGGGCAGTGCCCTCGCCCTCGGCCTGCTCGGCGCGTTCGCGTTCGTGTCGCCGCTGATCGGCTGGCTCGGAGTGGCAATCACCGGTTCCGACACCTCGTCCAACGCCCTGTTCGGCCTGCTGCAGGTGACCGCTGCCGAGCAGTCCGGCATCAGCCCGGTGCTGATGGCCTCCGCCAACTCCTCCGGTGGCGTGATGGGCAAGATGATCTCGCCGCAGAACCTGGCGGTCGCTGCAGCAGCGGTCGGCATGGTCAACAAGGAGGGTGACATCTTCCGTAAGGTCGTCCTGTGGAGCCTCGCCCTGTTGGCCTACTTCACGGTGATCGTCGTGCTCCAGGCCGGTCCATTGTCCTGGATGGTGCCGGTACCGTGACTGTCGCCCTGACGCAGACGGAGCTCACCACCCTGCTTGCGGGGTGCGTGGGCGATCCGGCGCAGGTTCGCACCGCCGAGATCGATCGGCGGGCGCTGGCCCACGACGCCTCGCACTTCCTGCTCACCCCCGCCGCGATCGTCGCCCCTAGGGACGCCGACGAGGTCGCCCGGCTGCTGCGGGCCACCGCAGCAGCCGGGATCGGGCTCACGTTCCGCTCCGGCGGAACCAGCCTGTCCGGCCAGGCCGGCACCGAAGGGGTGCTGGCCGACGTGCGCCGCAACTTCACCGCCGTCGAGATCCTCGATGACGGGGCGAGGGTGCGCGTCCAGCCCGGCGTGACGGTGAAGCAGCTCAACGCCCGGCTGGCCCGTTACGGCACCAAGTTCGGACCCGACCCCGCCAGTGAGGCCGCCTGCACGATCGGCGGAGTTGTCGCCAACAACTCCTCCGGGATGGCCTGCGGCACCGTTGAGAACAGCTACCGGACCCTGGAGTCGGTGGTCGTCGTGCTGCCGTCCGGCACGGTCATCGACACCGGGGCAGCTGACGCCGACGCCAGGCTGCGCGCCCTCGAGCCCGTCCTCTACGAAGGACTCTTGAAGTTGCGGCAGCGGGTGCTGGCCAACCCGGCATCGGTGGCGAAGATCACCCAGCAGTTCTCGATGAAGAACACCATGGGTTACGGCATCAACTCGCTGCTCGACTACGCCAGCGTTCCGGAGATCCTCGCCCACCTGATCATCGGCAGCGAGGGCACGCTCGGCTTCGTCGCCTCGGCCACCTTCCGCACCATCCCGCTGCGGAACTTCGTGAACACGGCGCTGGTGGTCTTCGACGACCTGTATGCCGCCAACCAGGCGCTGCCGGCGCTGGTCGCCACCGGTGCCGCGACCCTGGAACTGATGGACGCGACGTCACTGCGGGTCGGCCAGGCCTTCCCGGAGACCCCGGCGATGATCAAGGACCTCAGGATCGACAAGCAGGCAGCCCTGCTGGTGGAATACCAGGCCACCAGCGCCGAGGAGCTCCGGCACCTTGCCGAGGACGCCCGTCCGACCCTTGACCAGCTCCCGGTCGGTGGCCCGGTCGACCTCGCCGACGATCCGGTGCTGCGAGCCGGCCTGTGGACACTGCGCAAGGGGCTGTACACCTCGGTCGCCGGCGCGCGACAGAGCGGCACCACCGCACTCCTCGAGGACGTGGTCGTGCCGGTGGCGAAGCTGGCCGACACCTGTGTCGACCTGACCGTGCTGTTCGACAAGTACGCCTACGCCAACTCGGTGATCTTCGGGCACGCCAAGGACGGCAACATCCACTTCATGCTCACCGACCGGTTCGAGAGCGACGAGCAGATGCGGCGCTACATCGACTTCACCGAGGAGATGGTCGACCTGGTGATCGCCAACGATGGCTCCCTTAAGGCCGAGCACGGCACCGGCCGGGTGATGGCACCGTTCGTGCGCCGCCAGTACGGCGACGAGCTGTACGACGTGATGTGCGAGATCAAGCGGCTCTTCGACCCGTCCGGACTGCTGAACGCCGGCACGATCATCTCCGACGACGCCGATATCCACCTCAAGCACATCAAGCTCAACCCGAGCGTCGATGCAGAAGTTGACCGCTGCACCTCCTGCGGGTACTGCGAGCCGGTCTGCCCGTCCCGCGACCTGACCCTCACGCCGCGCCAGCGGATTGCCGTCCGCCGGGAGATCGCCAACCTGGAGCTGGCCGGCGACCACGCAGCCGTGGCGCGACTGGAGAAGGACTTCGACTACCAGGTCGTGCACACCTGCGCGGTCGACGGCATGTGCGGTACCGCCTGCCCGGTGAACATCAACACCGGCCTGCTGGTGAAGAAGCTGCGCCGGACCACGATCCCGAAACCGACCGCGTCCGTCTGGACCACCCTGGCGAAGCACTGGAAGGGCACCACGGCCACCTTCTCCACCGTGATGAGCATCACCGATGCCCTGCCCGGACCGCTTGAAGTGGCCCTCAGCGGCGTCGACAAGGCCGCCAGGGCCGTGCTCGGCAGCGACTCGATCCCGCTGTGGACGGCCGAACTGCCAGGCGGCGGACCGCCCCGACGCCGGCCGAAACCGTCCGGCGTGGTCACAGCCGTCTACCTGCCGGCCTGCGTGAACGTGATGTTCGGGCCGACGGAGGGCGCTGGCGTCCAGCTCAGCTTCGAGGCGCTGTGCGCGAAGGCCGGGCTGACTCTCCTTGTGCCCGAGCAGATCGAGTCCATGTGTTGCGGCACGCCATGGTCGAGCAAGGGCATCCCGGACGGTTACGCCGCGATGCGCGACCGGGTGCTGCCGGTGATCCGCGCTGCCACGGACAACGGCCGCCTGCCGGTGGTCTGCGACGCGTCGTCGTGCACCGAGGGTTTCCGGCACATGATCGAGACCGATCCCGACCTGAGGGTGGAAGTGATCGATTCGGTGGCCTTCGTCGCCGCCCACGTCCTGCCGGTGCTCGGCGAGTACACCAAGCTGGGATCACTGACCATCCACCCAACCTGTTCCTCCACCCAGATGGGGCTGAACGCCGACCTGGTGAAGGTTTCCCGCGCCGTCGCCGAGCAGGTGAACGTGCCCCTGGACTGGGGGTGCTGTGCCTTCGCCGGGGACCGTGGGATGCTGCACCCGGAGCTCACGGCTTCGGCGACCCGTCGGGAGGCCGCAGAGGCCGCTGAGCTCGACGCAGAGGCTCACGCCAGCTGCAACCGAACCTGCGAACTCGGCCTCACCAGGGCCACCGGCAAGCCCTACCGGCATGTGGTGGAACTGCTGGCCGAGGTGTCCGGAGCGGTCGCGGCCGACCCGAAGAAAGCCGGGTGACCCCGGAACCCTGACACCCCGAAGTCAGTCGCTGGCCCTCCGGACGAGTGTCCGGAAGGCATGAAGAGAGGAGCAGCGAATGAACCCGTCAACAACGGCGCTTGTCCTGATCGAGTTCCAGAACGACTTCACGAGTGAGGGTGGCGCCCTGCACGGTGCGGTCGAGGGCTCGATGGCCGCGACCGGCATGCTGGCCAACGCCAAGAGGGCGCTCAGCGCGTCCCGTGAGGCCGGGATGACCATCGTGCACAGCCCGATCTCGTTCCAGGCCGGCTACTTCGAGATCACCAGCCACCCCTACGGCATTCTCAAGGGGGTCGTCGACTCCAACGCCTTCGTCAAGGGTTCCTGGGGTTGCGAGATCGTTGGCGACGTCGCGCCCGACGACGGCGAGGTAGTCCTCGAGGGCAAACGGGGCCTGGACGCCTTCGGCTCCACCAACCTCGACTTCATCCTGCGGTCCAAGGGCATCACCACCATCGTGCTGGCCGGGTTCCTGACCAACTGCTGCGTCGAGTCGACGATGCGCTCGGCCTACGAGCGCGGCTACGAGGTGATCACCCTCACCGATGCGGTCGGGGCCACCTCCAATGCCGAGCACGACAACGCGATCGCCTACGACTACCCGATGTTCTCCAAGCCCACAACGGTGGCGGAGTACATCCAGTCGCTGGCCGGGGAATCGGCTTCGGCAGACACCTCGCGCGGCTACTGAACTTACGGGGCTCTACCTGTCAGAATTTCAGGCGCCACAGCTGCACCGGATCACGACAGTTGTGACCCCCCAAACGGCGGCGGCGGCCCTAACCCCTCCGGGCCGCCGTCGCCCCTGGTGATTCCAGGGGCGGCGCCGGGACAGCCGGGGTCAGCTACTCACCCGCGGCAGCAGGACGGTGCCCTCGTCATCGCCGGCTTCGGCGTTCTCCGATGAGGTGCTGCTCCCGGGCAGCCGGATCGTGAACTCCGCGCCGCCGGTCTCGGAGTGTCCCGCCTTCACCCAGCCACCATGGGCCTTGATGGTCTGCGCGACGATCGACAACCCGAGCCCGGAGCCGGGGGTGTTGCGGGCCTGGTCGGATCGGTAGAACCGGTCGAACACGTGGGGCAGGTCGGCTTCGTCCACGCCCGGGCCCTGGTCGCTGATCCGCAGCCGGTCACCGATCAGCCGGACGGTCACCGTCCCGCCGGGTGGGGAGAACTTCACAGCGTTGTCGAGCAGGTTGGTGATCGCCCGCTCCAGGCTGTCCGGTTCGCCGACAAGGAACAGTGGTTCGAGCTGGACGTCGAACGACAGGCCGGGACCGCGTCGCTTGGCCCGGGTGATCGCACTGTTCACCACGTCCCGCAGGTCGATCGGCTCCGGATGGGCCTCGACCCTGTCCTCCCGGGACAGGTGCACCAGGTCGCCGATCAGCTGCGTGAACTCCCCGAGTTGGGCGGCGATATCGCGCAGGATCTCGCCGCGCGCCCCCGCGGGCAGCATGCCCTGGCGGTCGTCGGCGATCAGCAGTTCCACATTGGTACGCAGTGAGGTCAGCGGCGTGCGCAGCTCGTGCCCGGCGTCCGCGATCAGGCGCCGCTGCCGGTCGCGCGAGGAGGCCAGGGTGCTCATCATGGTGTTGAACGAGCGGGTGAGGTCGGTGAGCTCGTCCATGCCGCCGGGCTCGATGGCTTCCAGCTGGTCGGTCTCCGTCACGCGGATGACGGCTTCGGTGAGGCGCTGGATCGGCTGCAGGCCGGACCTGGCGATCACCCAGCCGATCGCGCCGGCCACCAGCACCGCCAGCAGGCCGAAGGTGAGCAGCGAGAACGCCAGGATGCGCAGGATCTCGTCGGTGGCCTGGAGTGGGCGGCCCAACACCAGCGCGTAGTGGTTGGTGCCGTCGGTGAGCGGTACTGCGACGATCCGGTACGGCTCGCCCTCGGTGTCGACCCCGGTGCGCGCCGACGAGCCGGTCTGCGTGCGGGCGACCGCCATCTCGCGCGCGCTCGGCACCAGCACGGTGGTGGCTCCCGGCGGCGCGATCGTCCGGTTGTCGGAGCGGATCACCAGCACGGTGACGTTGGCGGTCGCCAACGCGTCGCTGTTCAGCCCACCCATGCTCTCGATGTCACCGGAGATCCAGTTGCTGGTCACGGCGGCGATGTCGACCAGTTCCCGATCCAGCTGGTCGTAAACGGCCACAGTGGTGATCACGTAGGCGGCGATGCCGGTGATGGCGACCGCCCCGGCCACCGCAGCCGAGATCAGCGCGGTGAGCCGGTCGTGGAGGGGCCGGTTACTGACCGAAAGGACTGATCGCAACCAGCGGATCACGGTGGGGTCTCGCGCAGCACATATCCGATGCCGCGCACGGTGTGGATCAGCCTGGACTCACCCTCACCCTCGGTCTTGCGGCGCAGGTACCCGATGTACACCTCGAGCGAGTTGGCCGTGGTCGGGAAGTCGAACCCCCAGACCTCGTTCAGCAGCCAGCTTCGTTCCAGCACTCGACGCGGGTTCTCCAGGAAGGTCTGCAACAGCGCGAACTCGGTGCGGGTCAGGCTGATCCGGCGCCCGCTACGGGTGACCTCGCGGGTCTGCAGGTCGAGACTGAGGTCGGCGAACGACAGCAGGTCGGCACCCGAATCGTCGTTGGCCGGCCGCACCCGCCGGGTCAGTGCCCGCAGCCGGGCCTGAAGCTCCTCGAAGGAGAACGGCTTGGCCATGTAGTCGTCGGCGCCGGCGTCGAGGCCGTCCACCCGGTCCCCGACGGCGTCCCGCGCGGTGAGCACAAGGATCGGCACGTCGTTGCCGGAGGCCCGCAGCGAACGGGTGGTCTCCAGGCCGTCGAGCCGGGGCATCATCACATCCATGATGACGGCGTCCGGGCGCATCGCCGACAATCGGGCCAGGGCCTCGATCCCGTCGCTGGCCGTCGTGACTTCCCAACCGGAGTAGTGCAGCGACCGGGCCAGCGAATCGCGGACCGCCTGGTCGTCATCGACAACGAGGATATGCATGGCCCCAGCCTGCCATGCGCGGGGCGGGCTTGGTTCCTGACAGTCCCGGATCCAGCCGGACGACTGCCCGGAAGCCTATCCGGCGGCCAGTTCCGCTGCCCGTTTGAGTACTTCCGGCATTGCCGCCTCGATCTCCTTCAGGGTGATCTCGAAGTCGGAGTCGTCGCCGTACCAGGGGTCCTCGATCGCCGAACCCGGAACCGCGTCGCGGTCGAAGTCGCTGAGCAGGTAGAGGTGGTGGGCTCCCGGCACAAGCTGGCGCAGCTTCTCCAGGTGCAGCTGCTCCATCCCGATCAGGATCGCTGCCGAATGGACCTCTTCGACGGTGATCCGGTGGGCGGTGAAGGGCCCCGGGGTGTAGCCGGCGGCCCGCAGCGTCGCCGCCGCCCGTGGGTCCATCGGGTGGCCGGCTTCCTCGGCGCTGACGCCGGCGCTGCTGAAGGTGACACCCTTGAGCCTCTCCCGTGCGGCGTGCGCTTTCGCCACCACCTCGGCCATGGGTGAGCGGCAGATATTGCCCCAGCAGATGAACTTGATGTCCACGCTCACCGGTGGTTCTCGCCGCGTTTGTTGAAGAACGCGTTCAGGACGAAGCTGACGACGGAGACGATCAACGCCCCCCAAACCGCTGAACCCCAGTCCTCGACGTGCCAGCCCAGGTGCAGCTGCTCGGCGGCCCAGGAGACCAGCAGCAGCAGGCCAGCGTTGATGACCAGCAGGAACAGGCCGAGCGTGATCAGGATCAGCGGGGCGCTGACGAACTTGAACAGCGGCTTGATGATGCTGTTCACCACCCCGAAGATCGCCGCCACCACGAGCATGGTGATCGCCTTGCTCGAGACGTCGTTGTCAGCGAGCGTGATCCCGGGCAGCACCCAGGTGGCAACCGCCAGTGCCGCGGCGCTGGCGAGGAAACGAACGAGCATGGCCTCCATGCTGTCATGTCTCTCCATGGACGGCGACATCGCCGTCCGCGTTGGCTCCTGTTCCTCGCAGTTCGTTCCTGACTGCTCGTCAGGACTCCTCCCTTCCCGCCGCTGACGCGCCGGGGCGGTCGTCGTCTGTTCCTCGCAGTTCGTTCCTCTTCGGACTCTGGCAGAGTTCTCCCATCGAATGAGATCGAGAAAGGCACAAGGTGGCCAACAGTCTGACCGGCCGGCACTTCCTCAAGGAGCAGGACTTCACCCCGGAGCAGTGGCTTGAGCTGCTCACGCTGACCGCGCAGTTGAAGGCCGCCCGCAAGGCCGGCACCGAACTGCAGCTGTTGGGTGGCATGAACCTCGCGCTGATCTTCGAGAAGACGTCCACCCGTACCCGCAGCGCCTTCGAGGTCGCAGCGCACCAACAGGGCGCCCACGTGACCCAGATGGACGGCAACTCCTCCCAGCTGGGCCACAAGGAGTCACCTGCGGACACGGCAAGGGTGCTGTCGCGGCTGTTCGACGGCATCGAGTACCGCGGTGCCCACCAGTCGACGGTGGAGAAGATCGCTCGCTACTCTGACGTCCCGGTCTGGAACGGGCTGACCGATGAGTGGCACCCGACCCAGAGCCTGTGCGACATGTTCACGATGCGGGAGGCCTCCGGCCTTGACGACCACGACATCGCGTTCGCCTTTGTCGGTGACGCCCGGTTCAACGTCGGCTGTTCGCTGCTGATCGGGGGCGCCCTGCTCGGCATGGACGTCCGGCTGGTGGCGCCGGACAAGCTGCAACCGCCGGCCGAGGTGATCGCCACGGCCCGCCGGATCGCAGCGGACACCGGAGCCAGGATCACCTTCACCGAGGACCTCGACGGCGTGCAGGGCTGCCAGTTCATCCACACCGACATCTGGGTGTCGATGGGTGAGCCGGAGAGCGTGTGGACCGAGCGCATCCTGTTGCTGCGCGACTACCAGGTGAACGCTGCCCTGCTGGAGCGCACCGGGGTGTCCGAGGTGAAGTTCATGCATTGCCTGCCCGCCTACCACAACCGGGACACCGAGGTCGGTGAGGCGGTCTACTCGCGCTTCGGGCTGCCGGAGCTCGAGGTCACCGATGAGGTGTTCGAGTCGTCGGCCTCGATCGTCTTCGACCAGGCCGAGAACCGGATGCACTCGATCAAGGCGATCCTCGTGGCCACCCTCACCTGAGTCCGACGGCCGCCTCCGCGGGGGCGCCCTGCGGCACGCCGCGGGCGGCCAGGGCGGTCACCGCCGGCCCTGGGTGATCGAGGCAGGGCTGGGTGATCACCTGGCTCCCGGCACGCAACACGAGGGACCTGAAGGTCTGCGGCCTGCCGGCGGCCGGCGGGACGACGTCGAATGAGGTCAGGCCGCCGTACGGCACGATCAGCACGTTCGTGGCGTAGTTCGGCATGAACAACGGGCGCAGCGGTTCGCCGCAGCTGACGAGGACCAGTTCCCGCGGGGTGTCGACGACCATGACTCCCGTGGACAGGCGCCGCCGATTTCGCTGGTCGCGGCAGAGCCGGTTCCTGGGTTCGACATGG
The DNA here is from genome assembly GCA_963848845.1 of uncultured Actinomycetota bacterium. Taxonomy (GTDB): domain Bacteria; phylum Actinomycetota; class Actinomycetes; order Propionibacteriales; family Propionibacteriaceae; genus Propionicimonas. Next base: position 317,915 of record CAWKFH010000003.1, on the reverse strand, counting down.
ACCGGGACGACCGGGGCGGGAAAGGTCCACTTGAGGTTTGCCAGCTTGCTGCCGAAGAAGTCCTGGGGCACGGGCACGGACGGCAGCATGGGCTGGGTGGACGGTTCGACGTCGTTAACGATGCGGGTTCTCACGAACTGGGTGACCTTCGCCAGCATGGGGGCGCCGACGCTGTTGTGCTTGACGTGGATCGCGGAGCCGTCCGACAGCAGCAGTGACCAGCGGGCGAGCAGCAGGTTCGTGTAGGTCCCACAGGCGACCACCTGCGTCCAGGCAGCGTCCTGGCGGGTGACGTTGCCGTCCTCGTGCCGCAGCAGGCAGACCCCCCGATCGTGGACGGCAAGGACCGCCGCGTACAGGTCCATGCCCGGGCGGGCGGCGGCCCGGTCGATGGCTCGGGGGATCTTGAGCAGGAACCGGGCGTCGCCGAACTCGGGGTAGTGGGACCGGAAGACCCTCGGCATGCCGATCTCCGAACGCACCTGGTCGATCCAGGGGCCGAACGCGTCGTACTCCCTGAGGTCGTCGGGGTCGGCCGCCTTTCGCCAGTCGACCAACTGGACCTGCTTGCGCCTAGCCCACCCGGCCATGTCCTTCGTCCCTTCTCTTGAGGTGAGTCGTCAGGAGGTCGACGCCAGCGGCGGCTGCTTCCGCGTCCCCGGGGTCCATGGTGGCGAACAACTCCTCGAAGCCTTGGCGGCGCTGCTCGGCGAGGTGTTCGATGAGCTGGTCGCCGGCCACGGTGAGCGAGACCCGGTAGCCGCGCTCGTCGCCGACGACGGCGGTGCGCTCGATCAGGCCGAGCTCGCGCAGCCGCCGGATCACCGAGGTGAGGCTGCCCTTCTCGATCCGCAGGCCCCGGCTGAGGCCGCCGGGGCGCGTCGGGCCGACCACGCTGAGCGCCATGCAGACGATGATCTCCAACTCGGAGTAGGACCGTCCCCGGTACTCGGTGCGATGGATGATCGGGTTCACGTAGACCAGGAAGTACCGCATGAAGCCGCTGATCGCGGCGTCGAGGCGATCGGCCGGCGCTGGCGTTCGCACCTGACCTCCCCTTCGAGGTAGTTAGATATCTTACATTCTAGGATCGCCGGGGCTGCGGGTGCAAGGGTGTAGCCGCTGGCGCATCCGTCGTTCGTGCTCGTAGGTTTGCTGCATGGCCTTTACGACGTTCCTGCCGCCCTCCCGCGTGCCCGATCCGGTCGAGGCGCCGCCGCTGAACTGGGGGATCATCGCCCCCGGCGGGATCGCCCGGCTCTTCGCTTCCGCGCTCCGCGCCTCGACCCGGCAACGGGTGGTGGCGGTGGGCTCGCGCTCGCTCGAACGGGGCCGGGCGTTCGCCGCCGAGTTCGGCGTCCCGACCGTCTACGGCTCCTACGCCGAGCTCGTCGCCGACCCCAAAGTGCAGGCGGTCTACGTCGCGTCCCCGCACAGTGAGCACGCCGCGCAGGCGCTGCTGGCCATCGAAGCCGGCAAGCACGTGCTGGTGGAGAAGGCGTTCACCCGGAACGCCAAGGAGGCGCGCCGGGTGGTGGCCGCAGCCCGCAAGCAGCAGGTGGCGCTGATGGAGGCGATGTGGACACGGTTCCTGCCGCGGACCGACATCGTCAGGCAGTTGCTCGCCGACGGCGTCCTGGGCTCCCTCGAAACACTCATCGCCGACCACGGGCAGCTGCTGCCGGCCGACCGGGCACCCCGGCTGCACCTGCCAGAGTTGGCCGGCGGGGCCCTGCTCGACCTTGGCATCTACCCGATCTCGTTCGCAGCCTTCGCGCTCGGAGTGCCGAGCGCGGTGTTCGCCACCGGGGCGCTCACCGAGACCGGGGTCGACCGGCAGGTGTCTGCGCAACTGACCCGCTTCCCGACCAACCCGAACGCCCAGGCGCTGGTCAGCTGCACCCTGGCCGCGAAGACGCCGACGACTGCAAGCATCAGTGGCAGCCTCGGCCGGATCGAGCTGGACGGCGACTTCTACGCTCCGGGACGGGTTCGGCTGGTAGCCCCGTCCGGGGTCAGCATCACCAGCGCGACGCCGGAGCTGGTGGGACACCAGGGGTTGGCGTACGAGGCCGCGCACTTCGCGCAACTGGTCGCCGATGGGTTCACCGAGTCGCCGCGGCTGCCGCTGGACGAAACTGTGGCCATCATTGAGGTGCTGGACGAGATCCGGTCCCAGGTCCGGGTGCGTTACCCGGGCGAGTAACGCAACGTTCCGGGTGGCCGGCGCGTGTTGAATGGGTGACGGTCTGGACGGGGGTTGGCGTGAGCGAGCCGATCGCGGTGGTCGCTGACGCCGGCGTTGGCGATTTCGAGGACTACGTGACCACCCGCTCGGCCGCGTTGCTGCGCTTCGCCTATCTGGTCACCCGCAACTCCGAAGACGCCCACGACGCGGTGCAGGATGCCCTTCTGGGGCTGTATCCGCGCTGGCGGCAGATCGCAGCCCGGGGCGCGGTGGACGCCTATGTGCGGCGCAGCATTGTGAACGCCCACGTCTCGGCGTGGCGGAAGGTCCGCCGGGTCTTCCCAACGGCCGACCCGTCGCTGGTCGGTCCGGCGCCGGTTACCCCTGACGCGTCCCAGGCCGTCGCGGACGCCGACCAGGCCCTGCGGTTGTGCGGCGAGTTGCCCCCGATCCAGCGGGCGGCCGTCGTGCTGCGGTTCTACGAGGACCGGACCTTCGCAGAGATCGCCGACATCCTCGGCTGCCCCGAGGGGACGGCGCGCTCCCACGTCCACCGGGCACTGCTCGCCCTGCGGGCCAAGCTGGAGGTCGGCGAGCATGGCTGAGGACTTCGAGCGTGAGGAGCGGGCCTTCACCGAGGGACTGCGCGGCTCGGTTCCGGTCGAGTCGTTTCGTCCGCTGGACCCCGAGGAGCTCAAGGCTGCCGCCGGGCCGGCCATCGCCAGCCGCGGCCGCTGGACGAAGGGCCTTGCTGCTGCTGCCGCCCTGGTGGTCGTGGCCACGGCCGGTGCGGTGATCCTGCCGCAGCTGGGCGGAGCCAGCCCTTCGTCGACGACCGTTGCCGGAATTCCCGAGGCTGCCGGTGGAGCTGCGCCGATGGACGCGGAGGACCGGCTCGGCTCCGCCGACAAGCCCGCAGAGGTCACCAGGACCCCCGGTGACTGGAGCAAGGTTTCCAGCTCCCCGCTGACGCCGCGGAGCTACGCGTCGGGGGCATGGCTCGGCGGCAGGTTCTACCTGGTCGGCGGCCAGCTGGACGCCCCCTGCCCGCGTGCTGCGAGTTGCCCGGCCCCCAGCCAGCGGCTGCGGGACGGGGCCAGCTACGACCCGGTGACGGGCACCTGGCAGCGCATCGCGACCGCGCCGGTGGAAATCTCCGAGACGGCCCCGGTCGCCGTCCTCGGGAAGCTGTACTACCGGGTCTCGTCCCAGAGCGGACAGACCGTCGTGAGCTACGACCCCGCAGCGAATGCGTGGGCGACGCTGCCAGGCAACGCCGGCGACGGCGAACTGGTGGCTGCCGGCGGTGTCCTGGTGAGCATCGGCTACAGCGACGAGCAGGACGAAGCTGAATGCGAGATCTACGACCCCGCAAGCGGCCAGTGGTCCTCGCTTCCGGTCGACCCGCTGGGGCCGAGCTTCGACAGGCGGGCGGTCTGGGCGGACGGCAAGCTGCTGCTGGCCGCCAAGGAGTTGGTGTCCAACCCGGGTTCGGAGAAGCCCGCGGTGGCGCGGCTGGCCGAGTACGACTTCAGCACCCGGACGTGGCGGCGCCTTCCGGACTCCGAGGTGATCGGAGGCGGCGCCACCACGGTCGGTGACCTGGTGGTCTGGCCCGAACCGGGTTCCGCGGACGGCGGCGAGGTGGGCAACTGGGGCCGCAGCTACCCGATGGGTGGCATCTACCACCCGGCCACAGGGTTGTGGACGCGGTTGCCCGAGCTGCCGGCCGGTGAGGGCGTCATCCAGGCTTGGAGCAACACCTCGGTGGCCGGCAACCTGCTGCTTGCCTCGGGTCACCTGCTCGACCCGGCGGCAGGCACCTGGACTGAGCTGTCCCCGCCTCCGGCAGGCAACCTGCTGGGCCAGTCCGTCGGGGCCGGCCCCGACGGCGTCCTGGTCTTCGGCGGCTGGGATGGCCGGCAGCAGACTGCGGGCACGTTCTACCTGCCGCTGCGCTGACCCGCCCACTCCCCGTCGCAAGCTGTGAGTTGGGCGCCGACACCGGCGCCCAACTCACAGCTTGTGGGGTCAGCGGTCCAGAACCTCGGTGAGCCAGGCGATGGAGTCCGCGTCGTCGACCCAGAGGTGGGCGTTCCAGCCGGCCGCGAGGGCAGCCTCGACGTTGGCGGGACGGTCGTCGATGAAGGCCAGTTCATCGGGCGCGACCTCGAGCCCGGCCGTGACGATCTCGAAGATCGCCGGATCCGGTTTGGTCACCCCGAGCTCGGCCGAAATGAAGACCCGGTCGAAGAGAGTCGCCCACTCGGCTTGCCGGACCGCCTCGCCGAGCACCAGCGGGGCGTTGCTCAGTAGGGCCATCGCCGGGCCCCAGCTGCGGACCGTTGCCAGCAGCCGGCGGGCGCTCGGGCGCAGCTCGGTCCACAGGTTGGCGTCCAGCGTGGCCAGAGCGCCGACCAGCTCCTCGGACGGCTGCACGCCGACCCCTTCGAGGATCACCTGCCAGTACTCCGCATCGGAGCCGCCGGTGTCGTAAGCGCGACGATGCGACCAGTACCTGGCCTCGTAGGCCGCGGGATCCACCCCAAGAAGCGCGGCGGGGGCGCGGTAGAGGTCTTGGGGCGACGACAGCACCTGGCCCAGGTCGAGGACCACGAAGCGGATCACCGTCCGAGGTTAGCTGGCGGGGCTGGCGCGCCCGGCCGGTCCCACAACCGACCTAGACTCGCCAAGGTGACCGTTGATCGAAAGACCCTTGACCTGTGGTTCGACCCGCTCTGCCCATGGGCCTGGATGACTTCGCGCTGGGCGCTTGAGGTCGCGAAGGTCCGCGAAGTGGACGTGCAATTCCACGTAATGAGCCTTTCGGTGCTCAACGAGGGCCGGGACCTTTCGCCGTCCTACCGCAGAACCATGGACAACGCCTGGGGAGGGGCTCGGGTCAGCCTGGCGGTCGCCGAACAACACCCGGACAAGCTCGCCGATTTCTACACGGCGCTCGGCACCCGCATCCACCTTGGTGAGGAGCCGAACTCCAGAGCCACCCACGAGGCCGCGCTCGCCGAGGTGGGCCTGCCGGTGGCCCTGGCGGACGCCGGTGAGACCGACGCCAACGACGGCGCCCTGCGGGCCGTTCAGGCCGAGGTGACAGCCGCCGTCGGTGACGAGGTGGGCACCCCGGTGATCAGGGTGGCGGGGATGAGCCTGTTCGGTCCGGTGATGTCGCCGGCCCCGAACGGCGAGGAGGCCGGGCGCCTGTGGGACGGCTTCGTCAACGTGCTCGCCTACCCCGGCTTCTTCGAACTCAAGCGCACCCGTACGGTCGACCCGATCTTCGACTGATCCTCGGCGTCTGATCCTCGCAGCCCCACCCACCCACCCATTCACGCAAAGTGGACTCAAACCGCCGCAGTCGGCGGGTTCGGTCCACTTTGGCCCGCCAGGTCGGCGCGGGACGGCCACGCGGGTAGGTTGCCAGCCATGCTGGAGATCGCTGCGCGGGCCCTCTCGCTGGTGGCGATCGTCGGCATCGGCCTTGGGATCAAGCGCCTCGGCTGGGTGACCAAGGCCGACTTCGGGCTGTTCGCACGACTGGTACTCGGGGTAACGCTGCCGTGTGCCCTGCTGACCAGCTTCAACGACTATCACCTCGACCGGGCCCTGCTCGGGCTGACCGCGCTCGGCCTGCTCGTGACCGTCGTCCAGCAGGGCATCGGGTACCTGGTCGCTGCCCGCCGGGGACGACGGGAGCAGGCGTTCGCTGTGTTCAACTCCGGCACCTACAACATCGGCGCCTTCGCCACTCCGTACCTGTCGGGATTCATGGGGCCGCAGGCGATGATCTACTCCTCGCTGTTCGACATCGGCAACGCTGTCGCCTCGGCCGGGGTCGGCTACGGCTGGGGGATGGCGCTGGCCGGTGAACCGGGCAGTCACCGCTGGCGCAACACCGGGCGGACGCTCGCCCGGTCCCCGGTCTTCGTGACATACGTCGTGCTGCTGCTGCTGAAGCTGTTGGACCTGCGGCTGCCGGACCTGCTGATCACCTTCACCAGCATCGTCGGGGCAGCGAACCCGTTCCTGGCGATGCTGATGATCGGGATCGGCCTCGAACTGAAGCTGCACCGCTCGAAGTACGCAGCCGCCGCGCGGCTCCTTGCCGTCCGCTACGCCTTCTCGATCGTGGTCGCCGTGGCCTGCTGGACGCTCTTGCCGCTGCCGGTCGAAGCCCGGCTGGTGCTGGTGATGCTGCTGTTCGCGCCGATCGCGGCCATGGTGCCCGGGTTCATCGGCAGGGCCGGGCTGGACGTCGAGCTGTCGGCGTTCATGACGTCGGTGACCCTGGTGATCGGGATGATCGCGATGCCGGCGCTGTACCTGCTGTTGAACTGACGCAAACCGGAACCGCAACGAGCCCTTCGGCCGAAACTGGGCGGGTCGCGCCCCGGCGGACGGGAAACGGCTCGCCCATTGGGCCTAGATGGACCCGTAGCGGCGATAGATGCCGGGCTTGATGCTGGCGATCGTGTCGATCACGTCGCTGATCGCCAGGTCGGGATGGCTGCGAAGGAGCTTGTTCAGGTATCGCATTCCAGCCTTCGCCAGGCGCCGGCGGACCTCTTCGATGCTGATGTCGAGCACCTCGGCGGCCTCGGTCTCGTCCAGCTCGTCCCAGAAGCGCAACTGCAGCAGCTGGCGGTCGCGACCTCGCAGGTTGCTGAGGGCCTTGAGGAACTCGTCGGCGGGGGTCCTGGGGGCTGTCCGTCCGAGCATGGTGCCCAACTGCAACCGCTGGAGCAGGTTGATGCCGTCGGAATAGTGCTGATAGCTGGCGAACACCACTCGGTCGATCGCCCGGTAGAGGTCCTGCAGGTTGTGGTCGCGGCGTTCGTCGAGCAGGTCGAATACCTGGGCGGCCATCTCATGGGGGTCAGCCACACCCATCGCCCGCCACTCGCAAGCTGTCACGACCAGGTCGTGATACTGGGCGGCCATCGCCTCTACGTTCACGATGAACACCCTAGTGCCACCAACGTGGCCGCCACAGGACAAGCAGGTGTCAGGACAATGACCACGGCCCCGGGGGATGGCCCGGCGGTTGTGGATGGGTTCACGAGTTCTCCACAGGGTACGAATGCGCTCTAGGAATCGGTCGGGTTGCTCGCCTACGATCCCTGCACCGCCGGACTGGTCGCTGCGCTCCACCCCGAGGTCCAGCCGCCCCGGCGGGAGGGGGTCGGCTGATGGCCGCGGAGAGGTTGGGCGCTAGCCCGGTGCGCACCCGGCGGAACCTGCGCTGGATGGCGGTAGGTGTGCTGGCCGTGTGTCTCGGTGGGCTGGGCGCGGCCCTGCTCTACGGAAACCTGAGCAGCGCCCAGTCGGTGCTCACAGTGAAGCGGACGGTGTATCGCGACCAGGTGATCACGGCTGCCGACCTCGGCGTCACGTCAGCGGTTCCCGCGGTCGGGGTGGAGACGGTGTCGTCCGCGCAGCTGGACGAGGTGGTCGGCCGCACCGCCCTGATCGACCTCGGCGAGGGCGGCCTGCTCAGCCCCCGCTCCTACGGCCAGCCGCCGGTCGAACTCGGCAGCGTCCGGCTGGGCCTGCGGCTGGCGGCCGGGCGGCTGCCGGCGGCACCGATGCCACCGGGGACCGAGGTGCTGCTCGTGCCGGTCGGCCGCGATGGAGGCGAGCCGCCGGCCGGCGCCAGCGTCACCGGCCGAATCGCCACGACGGCCACGACCCTGCCGGACGGGGCTGCCGCGGTGGACGTCGCCGTGGCTGCGGCCGAGGGCGAGCGGGTGGCGCGGCTGGCGGCAGCCGACCAGCTCGTGTTGGTGCGGCTGGCCGGGGGCCAGCGATGAGCGTCCTGCTGCTGACCAGCGCCGGCCACTCCCCTGGGGTGACCAGCCTCGCGGTGGCCTTGGCGGTCACCTGGCCCGAACCGGTTCTGCTCGTCGATGCGAACACCGAACCCGACCAGTCTGTGCTGGCCGGCTACCTGCAGGGTGCCGACCCGGCCGGGCGGGGACTTGGCGGTGTGCTGCAGGCGCACCGGGAACGGCGACCGTTGGCGGCAATCATCGCGGCATTGTCCATTCCATTGGACGAGGCGGAGGCACACGACTTCCTGCCCGGCTTCTCCCACCCGGGCATGGTGACCCTGTTCAACCCGGTGTGGCCGGAGCTGGCAACTGCGCTCGAAGGCTATGGCCGGACAGTGCTGGTCGACGCGGGCCGAGTGACCCCGGACGGGCTCCCTGCAGCCCTGGTGAACGTGAGCAGTGGGATCGGCGTGGTCACCGGCAGCCGCCTGGTCGACCTGGCCGCCCTGCGGCTCTACCTTCCCCAGGTGGTGGCCGCCGCCGGCGAGGAACGGGTGGGCCTGATCGTCACCGGACCCGGCCGACCGTACGGCTCCGGTGAAATCGGGCACCAGTTCGGCGTGCCCGTCTGGGCCAAGATCGCCTGGCAGCCGAACGAGGCGGCCGTGTTCGCCGCCGGGGAGCGTGAGCCGCGCCGGCTGCGAACCAGCGCCTACCTCGACGACGTCCGGTCGCTCGGCAAGCAGCTCGCCGAGCGCTCAGCCGGTCGGCGCAGCCTGATCGGGGCACCGCGGTGAAGCGGCTCGCCGAGGTGGGCCTGCTGGCCGGGGCGGAGACACTGGAGACCAGCTTCGGTCGCGGGCGCCTGATCGAGACCTGGCCCGACGGCCCTGCCGTCGACTGGCCGTTGGTGGTCACGCTGCGAAGGCGGGCGTCCGAGCGGATCACGGCTGCGCTCGCCGAGCATCCCGGGCCGAAGACTGACGTGGATCGCCTGCTCCTGGGCCGGTCGATCATCGCGACGGTGGTACGCGAGCACGTGGACGCGCTGAGCAGCAACGGGGAGGCACTCTGGTCGATGCCGGTGGAGCGGGCCTACTCCCAGGCGGTGGAGAACGCCATCTTCGGCTTCGGTCGCCTGCAGCCCCTGTTCGAGATCCCGGGAGCCGAAAACATCGAGATCCACGGGTTCGACTCGGTTGTCGTGCAGTACGGGGACGGGCGGCGCGAGGCGCAACCGGCCGTTGCCGACTCCGATGTCGAGCTCGTCGAGGCGATCCGCTTCCTTGGTGAGTCGGTGTCGCCGGCCCGTCCGTTCGACGACGCCCACCCGATGATGACCCTTGCGCTCGGCGATCGGTTCCGGCTGCATGCGATCGGTTTCGGGCTCAGCTACCGCCCGTCGGTAACCATCCGCCAGCACACGCTGACCGACGTGACGCTGCGTCAGCTCGCTGCGGGCGGAACGATGCCGGTCGAGGTGGCGCGGTTCCTGCACGCGGCCGTTCTGGCCCGCAAGTCGATGGTGATCTCGGGCGATCAGGGGGCGGGCAAGACCACCCTTCTCCGTGCCTTGATCGCCGCGATCCCGGAGAACGAGCGGTTCGGGACCCTCGAGACCGACTATGAACTGCTGACCCACCTGCAGCCGCTGCGGCGGAACATGCTGGCGCTGCAGGCGAGGGTCGGCATGGGCGAGATGCAGGACGGTCGCCGCATCGGCGAGTTCAGCGTTGCCGACCTGATCCCGGAGGCCCTCCGGCAGAACCTCTCCAGATTGATCGTCGGGGAGGTCAGGGGAGGTGAGGCGGGCGCCATGTTCGAGGCGATGACAGCTGGTGCCGGGACCCTTTCCACCACCCACTCGCACTCGGCCGCCTCCACGATGGACCGGCTCGCATCCCGGGTAGCCCAGGGCGGGGTGCTGACCGTGGATGAGGCGTACCGCCAGATCGCCCACCACATTCACCTGCTGATCCACGTCCGGCTGGTCGACGACACCTGGCGCGGCGGGCTGCGGACCCGTGCCGTAGCCGAGATCCGGCAGCTGACCGGCGGGCTGGAGGGCGGTCGCCCGGTCACGCACCTGACCTACCGTTCAGATCCCGCCGGCGAGGAGTACTTCAGTCCGGAAGCCGGCCTGCTGACCGAGCTGGCCCAGTTCAACCCGGCCTGGGAGGCGTGATGGGCAACCTGTTGGCTGCGGTTTGCGGCGTGCTGATCGTCGGCGGAGGGATCGCGATCGTCGCCGGTTTCCACAGCCCGCCTCCCAACGCGACCGCGTCATCCACAAGCCTGTGGAGGAAGCTTGTGGACAGCGGCACTGGCAGGGCCATCCGGAGGCGGTGGTGGCAGCTGGCTCTCGCCCTTGCCGCCGGGCTGGTGACGGCTGCCCTCGTCGGCTGGCCGCTGCTCGCCGTGCTGGTCCCGATCGTGACCTTCGGGCTGCCGATGGTGCTTTCGGCACCGTCCAACCGCGACGTGGCCGTGCTGGAAGCCCTCGACCGCTGGATTCGTACCCTGAGCTCGCTGTTGCCTACCGGACGCTCGATCACGGATGCGATCCGGGTCTCGGTCGGCCAGGCTCCGGCTCTGCTGGCCCCGAGCCTGCGGCTGCTGATCGTACGGCTGGACGACCGCTGGACCGTTGGCCAGGCACTCCTGAACCTGGCCGACGAACTGGACAGCGCCGACGCGGACGCCGTGATCGCCGCCCTCTCGCTGGCTGCCGAACGCGGCGGCACGGGAGCCACCGCCACGCTCGCCGCGCTCGCCGACAGCATCCAGGACCGGCTTCGGGCGCTTCGGGAGATCGAGACCGAGCGGGCCAAGCCCCGGATCGTCGTACGGCAGGTGACCGTGATCACCCTGGTCGTGCTCTCCCTGGCGCTGCTCTTCGGCGGGTCCTTCTTCGCGCCCTACGGTTCGGGTCTCGGGCAGGTTCTGCTGACGGCACTGGTGTTGGCCTACCTGGGTTCGTTGCTCCTCCTGCGTCGGCTCACCCTGCCAAGGCCCCGGCAGCGGATCCTGCGGCGGGCCCAGTGAACAACCTGTTGATCGCAGTGCTGGCCGGGTCGCTGGTCGCCTTCGGGGTGTGGTCTCTCGTCGGCGTCCTGCTGCCGGTACAGCCGCGGCTCGCGGACGCCCTTGACCTGCTGGACGGTCGGCCGGCAGCGCCGCCGGAGCCGGCTGGCACCGGCATCGACCGGATCGGCGGCCTGGTCAGGGCCAGGGTGCCGCAACCGGTGGGTACCGAGACGCTCCGCCGGTTGCGGATGGCGGGCCGGTCGGTGGATCGCCACTGCGCGCACAAGGTGCTGACGGCTCTGGGCGGGTTGGTGCTGCCGCCACTCCTCGGCCTGGGCGCGGTGCTCGCCGGCTGGTCGGGACCCGAGCTCCCGGCCGCCGCTGGGCTGGTTCTCGGCCTGGCCGGCTTCTTCCTGCCCGACCTGCTGTTGCGCCGCGCCGAGGGCAACCTCAGCGCGGACGCAACCGAGGCGCTGTTGACCTACTTCGACCTGGTGACCCTGGAACGGCTGGCCAACCAGTCGGGGAGCCAGTCGCTGCGATCGGCGGCAGCGGTCAGCGACATCGCGGTGTTCGTAGCCATCCGGGACGCGCTCGAACGCGCCCGGCTCGAGCAGCGCGCGCCCTTTGCAGAACTCCACCGGCTCGGACTCGAGCTGGAGCTGCCCGCCCTGGTTGATGCCGCGGATGTGATGTCACTGGACGAGTCCGGCGCAGCGCTCTCCGGTGCGCTCCGCGCCCGGGTCAAGGAACTACGGGACGCCCACCTCACGCAAGCGAAGATCGCCGCAGCCTCGGTTTCGGAACGGATGTCGTTGTTCATGGTCATCCCGAGCCTGGTGTTCGGGTTGTTCTTTCTCGTGCCGCCCATCCTGCGACTGGTCAGCGGCTGAAACCACCTTCAAGGAGAACCGATGAGAATCCTGCACCTGTTGGTCGGAGTCCTGGTTGCGCCGCCACCTGCCCGCGATCAGCGGGGTCTCTCCCAGTCGACCGAGAACGCCATCCTGCTCGCCGGGGCGGTCGCCGTCGCCCTGATCGTGATCAGTGCCGTCACCATCTACGTCACTGCGAAGCTGCCGCGGCCGTGAACCAGCGAGGGGTGGCCGAATCCACCCAGTGGGCGATCCTCCTCCCCGTCCTGCTGCTGCTGGTGCTCGGGCTGGTCCAGCTGGGGGTGTGGCTCCACTCCAGGACGGTGGCCTCGCAGGCGGCGGCGGTCGCGGCCGACCTGCGGGCGACCGGTCCGGCGGCCGAAGCCGCTGCCCGCCAGGCCGGACGGCGGGTCGCTGCCCAGGGCGGGCTGGAACAGGTGGAGATCACTCTTGCCGCTGAGGAGGGGCATCTGGTCGTTACCGTCTCCGGCCGGGCCCCGTTGTTCTTCGACATCGGCCAGGGGTTGGTCATCGAGCGTGCAGTCCTGCCGCTGGAACAGGTCACCCGGTGACCGGGCAGCAGCGGGGGTCGGTGGCGGTCGAGTTCGCCCTGGTCGTCCCGGTGCTGGTGTTGCTCGTCGGCCTTGTGGTTGGCGGCGCGCGGACCTGGCTGGCCCGCGCCACCGTCGAGCAGGCCGCAGGAGCCGCCGCTCGCGGGATATCCCAGGCGCGGGATCCGGGCGGTGCCACGCGGGTCGCCCGGGAGCTGGCCGCGGCCCAGGCCGCCGTCGGTGGGCTCCGCTGCCTGCGCCTCGGGGTCGAGGTTGACGTCACAGCGCTGGCAACTCAGCCAGGTCGGCCGGCGGTGGTGAGCGCAACCGTCAGCTGCGACGTCCCGCTGGGCGACGTGCTGGTACCGGGGTGGCCGGGGGTGGTCCTGGTGGAGGCAAGTGCCGAGGCCGTGGTGGACCGATTCCGGGGGAGGAAGTGATGCGCTGGCTTCGTGGCCTGAGTGCCTTGGCCGCCCTCGTCGTGATGCTGGTGGGCGCCCCGCTCGCCCTGGTCGCCTGGGGCCGGGCGCCCGAGGGGTGGCCGGCGGCCCTGGCCCGCCCCGACGACGGGACGGTACTGCTGGTCGGCCTGACCGCGGTCGGCTGGCTCGCGTGGTCGGCCTTCACCGCGTCGATCGTTGTGGAAGCCGTCCGGCTGCTCACTGCCGGGAGGTTGCGGTTCCGGATTCCACTGCTCGGTGGCCTGCAGCAGGTGAGCACGGCCCTGCTGCTCGCCGTCCTTGCCCTTGCCCCGGCACGGTCAGCGGATGTGACGCCGGACCAGGCGAGGGTGGTGGCGCTGGAGCCGGCTCCCCCGGGTCTGGCTGCGGAGCCCGAGGCCCGCGTCGAGTTGGCCGAACCTGGCCGGGGAACGTATCTCGTTGCTCCCGGCGACGATCTCTGGACGGTGAGCGAGCGACTACTTGGGGACGGTGGCCGCTGGCGGGAGCTCGCGGCAGCGAACCCCGTGGAGCTGGGCGACCCATCGAGACCCCTGACGCCGGGCTCAAGGCTGGCGCTGCCGGCCGGGCGGGGCAAGGAGCCGCTTCGGGTCCGGGTCGTGCCCGGCGACACGCTCTCGGGCCTCGCCCTCGAACACCTGGGCGCGGCTGGCCGCTGGCCAAGCATCGCCGCAGCCAACGACGACCTGATCCGGGATCCCGATCACATCGAGGTCGGCTGGAGCCTGGTAGTCCCGGGCGCCGGGAAGGCTCCGCGCAGCTCCCGGCCGGACCCCGACCGCCCTGAAGCCGAGCCGACGCTCGCCACGGAACCGGAACCGCCTCCCGAGACGCCCCGGTCGATCAGCAGGCGGCCACCGAACCCGGACGCGCCTCCACGGCCCCCCCGGCCGAGGCATCGCCCGCCGCCGAGGGGGTTGCTGAGGAGCCGGCGGCCCCCCTCGCTCCGCTGCTCGGGACCCTCGGGACGCTGGCTGCCGCCGCCATCATCGGGACGCTCGAGGCCCGGCGTTTCCTGCGGCTCCGCGAGCGTCCGGTGGGCCGGCGGCTGATCCCGCCCGAGGACCAGGCGGCCCGGCTCCGCGCAGCCATGGGGATCCGGCAGCGTCCGGACCGGTTGGCCGCCCTGGACGCTGCGCTTCGGACGATCGGTCAACACTGCTTCGACGCCGGGATCGCGCTGCCGGAACTCGAGCGGATCGAGGTGGCCGAGGATGGGATCACCTTTCACTGGGCCGGCCCCAGCGGGTCGCGACCAGCCGGATTCACCGCCAGCCCGGACAGCTGGACCCTCCCTGCCGACCAATGGTCCGAACCCGTCGCGAGTGCGCACCCATGCCCCTACCCAGCGGTCGTGAGCCTGGGCAGCACGGCTTCCGGAGACCTTGTTCTGGTGGACGCCGAGCGCTCCCGAGTCCTCGGCGTGGCGGCCGAAGAGGTCGAGTTGGGCAACGCGACCCTCGCCGCGATCGGAGTGGAACTTGCCTGTGCGCCCTGGTCACAGGAAACACGGCTGGTGGTCGTCGGCGAGGGTGCGGAGCTGATCGCCCTGGCCGGCGGAGACCGGGTGCAGCGGCAGCCCCGGGTCGAGGACGCGATCGCCCAGCTCCACCTGTTGGTCGGCCAACGCCGGGCAGCCCTCGGCCAGGAAGAGCTGTCAGCGTTGCGGACCGATCCGGACCGCGCCGACGCAGTCGCGCCGGTGGTCTTCCTGTTCACGGGCGACGTGCCTCCGGAAGCGGCCGAGGAACTGGACCGGGTGCTCCGCGGAACGGCTGCGGGGGTCGCTGCGATCCTGCCAACACCTGCCCCCGCCGTGGTCCAGTGGACCGTCACCGGCGACCCATACGCACCGGCAGGGCAACTGGCCGGCCGGCCTGGGCAACTGCGGGCGCACGGCATCCCGGAAGCCGCCCGGGCGGGGGTCGCCGCCCTGTTCCGCTTCGCCGACAACCCCACCACCACACCCGCTCCGTGGTGGAGCGGGGACGACGGCAACGTCGTTGCCCTGCCCCAGATCGCACGCCGAGGAGATGAACCAGTGGACGTCGTCAGACTTGTCGCGGCCACACCCCACCCGCAGGTGCTGCTGATCGGCCCCACTGACCTGCGCGGGGCCACCGGTCCCGAGCCGAGCCGCTCCCGGCAGCAGCTGATCGAGCTCTGCGCCTGGCTGCTGGAGCACCCCGGCCGCACGGCTACGGCCATGGCGTCGGGGCTGGCAGTGGCCGAGGGCACGCGCCGATCGAACCTGAGCCGGCTGCGGAACTGGCTCGGCGACGATCCGGTCGGCCAGGCCTACCTGCCCGACGCCTACTCCGGGCGGATCCTGCTGCATCCGGGGGTGACCTCGGATTGGCAGCGAGTCCAGCTCCTGTTGTCCCCCGGGATCGATCGCGTCGGCGACAGCACCCTGGTGGCCGCCCTCGAACTCGTCCGGGGTGCACCACTGGCCGATGCTGCACCCGGCCAGTGGCACTGGGCCGAGGAGCTGCGGACGGACATCGCCAGCGCCCTGCGCGACGTCGGGCTGATCCTCACCGAGCGGGCGCTGGCGAGGGGAGATGTCGACCTGGCCCGGTGGGCCGCCGCCCGGGCACTGGTGGTGGCAGCGGAGGACGAGCAACTACTCTGCGCCCGCATCCGCACCGAGCATCGCGCCGGCAATCGAGTCGACGTCGAGCGCCTCGTCAACCAGGTGACCCGCCAGGCCCGGATGCTCGGGTTCGACCTGCTGCCGGAGACTGTCGAGCTCTGCCAGCAGGTCATCGAGGGCCGGCCGCGCGCTCGCCGGGCCTGAGTCGTTGCTCGATGCTGGTGAACCCGTGGCGGGGTCATCCGGCCCTCTTCCATCTGGAAGAGGATCGCGAATCCCTTGTGCTGTTCGCACGCCGTTTCTTCTGGCTCGCCCTCCGCCGGCGGAGTCTTGCCACTTCCCCAGCAACGTTTCCACATAGCGCAGCAGGACGTGGATCCAGGCATTCGAAAGAACCATCCCGCCCTTTCCCGTTCCCGCGAAACCGAATACGGGGTCCCTTCTGCCAATCATTGAAGGCCGTACGCACTTCTAGCAGCCGGGGATGTGGGCCTCCCGGGGGACTGTTACTGTCCATGCCAATTGCCCAGACAACCTCTTCCTGTGGAGCGCAGCATGGCATCGAGTGGGCCCGTGCGAAACACCCACCGGCGTGGCTTCCTGTTCTGGCTGGCGCGCGCCTCGCTGGCGCTGATCCTCCTGCTGATCGCGATGCTGGGGGCCGGCGCCGTCTACCAGCAGGTCGGGAACAGCGCCGATGTGCGGCGTTTCCCGCCGCCTGGGGAACTGGTGGATGTGGGCGGGCACAGCTTGCACCTCTACTGCACCGGCGAGGGCAGTCCAACGGTGATCCTCGACCATCTGGGGGACGGAAACTCCGCCGAGTGGGCGTTGGTCCAGCCCGAGCTCTCCAGAACCAACCGCGTGTGCGCCTACGACCGGGCCGGCTTTGCCTGGTCGGAACCGGGACCGCTGCCGCGCACGGCGGGGCGATCGGCAGACGAGCTGCACACAGCACTGGTAAACGCCGGCATCGGCGGACCCTACGTTCTGGTGGGGCACTCCTACGGCGCGGACGTGATGCTGCTGTTCGCCGACCGCAATGCTGGGCAGGCGGCCGGGCTGGTGCTGGTGGATCCGGGCATCTACGACACACCGGACCTGCCCGCAGAGCTCTCCACCAATCAGGATGACTCATTCATGCAGATCGCGGCGGCGCTCGCGCCCGTCGGCGTGATGCGCCTGAGCGACAGCCTTGGCGTCGACGGCATCACCACCGGCGACCTGCCAGCGGAACAGGCGGCTGCCTACCGCGCCATGCGCCAGAAGAACGGCTTCTGGAACCTGCTGCTGGACGTCAGCGCCGGCATGCCCGGGACCTCAGCCGAGCTGCGCGCCGTGACCAGCCTCGGTGACCTGCCCCTGATCGTGCTCAACGCCGACCAGCCCGACGACGCCTACCGCCGGTCCTGGACGGAGTTCAACCGCCGCTCGGCCACCCTCTCCACCCGCGGGGAATTCCGCATGGTATCCGGAGCCAACCATGCCTCGATTGTGAATGCGGAGGAGTATGCCGAGGACGTGGTACGGGCGGTGCGGGATGTGATGGGGCGATGAGGAGAGCGGGCTGAGTCCAGAGGACCAGGATGAAAAGCTGGCCTTCGATCGAGCTGCCATTCGATATGCGTTTGTTCCACCCTCAAGTAAATGCCCCAATAGCAAACTACCTGTCTCGTTTGGACTGATCTTGAGAATGGCGGCGGCGAGGCGGGACGACTCCGCCAAGCCCTCGCGCTGGTGCTCGCTGCTCGATAGGGTGCGCGGGTGGAATCCACCGAACCGAGACGGATCCGCGCTCCGGTGATCGGCGTCGGGCTGATCCTGGTCTCCCTGCTGGTCCTGACGGCGGCACTCGGTCGCCCGGTGACCACCGCCGACACGGGCGGAGCCGGCTGGCTCCCGGCGGACGGCCACCGCCAACGCTTCGCCGGTCCGGACGGGGTCGAAGCCAGCGAATGGGCGATCGGGCAGGCCGCCACCCTGATCGGTTCGGGCCCCGGCCAGTTCTTCACCTGGCTGTCGCTGACCAAGCTGGATTGGGCGACCGCCGGGTTGGCCCGGCTCAGCACGGTCCGGCTCACCGGCGCGGGGCAGGTCAGCGGCCGCAGTGACGACCTGTTCAGCATCGGCAGCGACGGGGTCCGCGCCGAAGTGGTCAGCGGGTTCGACGACACCAGCCTGGTCTATGCACCGGGACGGCTCGACCTGCCCGACAACCTCGCTGCCGGCCGCAGCTGGACCTCCGAGGGTGCCGTGCTGGTGACCGACGCCGGAGGGGCAACGGACACCGCCGGCTACCGCGCCGAGTTCTCCGCGACAGCCGCCGGCGACCGGGCACTAACGGTCCGCGGCTGCCTGGTGGTCACCATGCGCGAACAGATCGGCGACAACCAGCCGGCCAGCAGCGAGCGCACCTGGTGCCGGCACGCCGGTATCACCGGCTTCGCCACCGATGCCGGACGCTGGCAGCCAACCGACCCATTGGCGGCCAGGGTCACCCCCGAAGCGCCGTTCGACTGGTCCGGCGCCGACCGGCTCAGCTTCACCGCGCGCAAGGTGAACCAGTTGGGCGTGGGAACCACCCTGGTCAGCCCGGTCTCGGCTCCGGGGATCCTGGCCGACGGCACCGTCGTCTACGCCAACCAGGTGGTGCCCGATGTGATCGCCCTGGCCACAGCGGTCGACCCGCCACCTGCGGTCTGGCGGGCGCGGCCCGGCGTTCGGAACACCGCAGCCGCCACCTTCGGCACCACCACGGTGGTGGCCAACGTCAATCGCCAACTGGTGGCGTACGGGCCGGCCGGGGAGTGGCTCTGGGAGGTGCGGCTGCCCGACCTCGCTGTGGTGCGCCCGGCCCGCCTCGGCGACCTGGTGGTGGTAGCAACCCTCGACGGGAGTGTCACCGGCTACGACCTCGCCACCGGCGACCGACGCTGGCAGCAGCAGCTGGGGATCGAGGTACGCGTCCCGCCGCTGGTGGCCGGCGAGCGGGTGCTGGTCGTGGACCAGGGCGGCCAGCTGACCTGCTTCGACGCCCCGGGCAACCAGCTTTGGAGCACCCGGGTCGGCCGGGTTGAGGACCTCGCTGTCAGCGCCGGTCCCGACCCGGTCGTGGTGATCCCGAACTCCGACGGGCCAAGGGTCAGCGGCTTGTCGCTCGCCGACGGCAGCCAACGCTGGACGCTGCGCCACCGGCTCACCACCCAGGACGTGATCGCCCTCGACCGGGTGGTGGTGCTCCGCGACGAGGACGAAACCGTCGGCCTCGACCCCGGGACCGGTCAGCGCATCTGGTCCTGGCGCGGACCGCGGACCTTCGCCGGGATCGGCGGGGGTGGCCGGCTGCTGCTCCTCGGCGCCGACCGGTTGGTGCTCCTGGACGGTGACGGCAACCAGGTCACCGAATGGCCGGTGGCGATCGGCGACCCGTCCTCGGGCAGCGCCTATCTGGTGGCCGCCCACGGCCGGGTGCTGGTACACGGTCCGAACGGTGTGATGCTGGGCGTGGTGGCCCGATGAGACCGGTGCTGGCAGAGCTCCTTGCCGCGGTCAGCGATGTGCTGCGGATCACTTTCGTCGCCCCGGTGCGGGAAGGCCGCCCACACCCCTCGGCGTGGCCACGCGGACTGCGGGAGGTAGGCACAGCCACCGCCGTCGTCTTCGGACTGCTCACCCTTGCCATCCTGTTCGCCACCCCGCTGCGGCAGAACGGCGACCTGGCGGTGAGTCCGAACGTGACCGACGGCGTCCCGCAGGTGGCCCTGCCGGTGCTGCTGACCGGGGTGATCCTCTCCTTCGCCATGGCGGGCACCGCAGCCCTGCACTCGTCCTGGTGGCTGCGGGTCACCCTGCTGCTGATCGGCGCAGCAGCGGTGGTCTTCTTCTCCGCCCAGGCCTGGACCAATCCGGCACTGCTGGCGACTTCCGCGCTCGCCTACCTTGGCCTGGTCGGCTTCACGATCGCCCGCTCGTTCCGCGGCTACGCGTGGTGGGAGTTCCTGGTGGTCGCCGGACTGCTGACGGTGGCCACCCTTGCGCCGTGGTCGATGCCGGCCGCCGGGCTGGACTTCGGACTCGACCTGCGCCCGACCGCGCTGCAGGGTGCCCTGGTGAGCCTGCAGGCGCTGATCCTGCCAGCGGTGATGGTGGCCGGCTCCGCCCCGGCGCAGATCGTGGTGACAGGTGCCCAGGCCACCGCCAACCGTCCGATGGGCCGGGGATTGTTCTGGACGGGCTTCGGCATCACGGTCGCCTGGCTGGCGATCGCCACCTTCCTGGCCGCCGGGAGCCGCGAACTGAATTGGCCGGCGATCGGCGCCAGCGCGGTCGTCCTCGCCCTGGTGGTGATCACGCTCGCGGTGCTGGTCCGCCGTGCCCGGGTGCCCGCACCGCCGCCCCCCGCGACCTATCCCGAGGTGTGGGGACGCTGGCTGTACCCGCTGGCCGCGGCCGTGGCTGCCGTCGTGGCGCTCACCCTTCCCGTGATCATCCTGCGCGGGATCTTCCAGCTGCTCGGGCAGACCGGCCTGGTGGACGCGCTCAACACCGCGTGGTTCGCCTTCAACGACAACAGCCCGGCCTTGCTGTGGCGCCTGGCGCTCGGCACGGTGACCCTTGTGCTGGCCTGGCGGCTGGCTGGCAGCGAACGGCTGGCCGAGGCCGTGGCGCTCGGCAGCTTCGCGATCCTTGCCCTCGCCGACGCGGTCGGCGTCGCCCCGGCGCTCACCTTCCTCCAGGACCGCACCACCACCGCCTTGGGCCTGCTGGCTGCCGTGGTCGCGCTGGTCGCGGCCGCCGTGCTCGCCGCAACCCGACGGCTCGACCGCGGCCGGGCCACCGGGGTGATGACGGTGTTGCTGCTCGCCGTGCTGTATCCGCACCGCAACGCCCTCGAGAACCCGGCCGGCGTCCTGCTGGCGCTCACCCCTTCGTTGCTGCTCATCTTCGGCCTGGCGTGGCGGGTGTTCACCGAGGCCCAGGTCACCTACGTCTCGTCGCCGAAGTATCCGCAGTCGACCCGGGTCCTGCTGTTCCTTGCCAACACCCTTCTCGCCACCACCGGGGTCGCTTACGTTGCCCTCGCCAGGGCCACCGGCACCGACGTCGATCCGTCACAGTGGGGTGAACTCGGCGACACCGTCCTCGGCGATCCCCTTTATGTTGCCGGGCTGGTCACCGGGCTGTGGCTGCTGCTGCGACCCTCCGAAAGCTGGACGCCGTCCGCCGACGCTGTTGCGGGGCCGCAGGTCGCGGTCGGGCCACCGGCCGTCCCCGCTCCCTAGTCCGGCCGCGTGCTGCTGGTGTTGGCGCCCTCCCTGGCCAGGGTTCCGCTGCCTAGGACGACGCCGTCGTTTCCGAGACCAGCTGCGCGCCCCGGGAGGCCAGGCGTCGGCTGCGGTAGTCGCGAACCAGCGCCGGCCAGTCGGTCTGGACCGCATCCACGCCGAGGTCGAAGACGGGGCCGTAGGCAAGGTCAGGGGATTCGCTGATCGCCAGCTCGTCATCCAGGCCACCGAACAGCGGGACGCCCGTGGGGAGGGTGACGGTGTTGACGAACACGAACACCCCCTGCTCGTGGCAGGACTGGATCACCGCCGGGCTGAACCACGCGTGCTCCCGGAAATTGGTGATCAGTTCCACTCCGATGGTGTTCAGCTTCGGGTCGTTCACCGTGCGGAGCACGTCCTCAGGGGTGGCGCAGATCGGCACGAACGGGAACTTCACGTCGAACTCGCGCAGCCGCTCCAGCGCCGCCTCCTCCCACGCCGGGCACTTCATCAGGATCTGGTGGGCCATGTAGAGCCCGTCCAGCGCCTTCAGCAGGTTCGGCCAGCGCCACCATGACCGGTCGATGTTGAACAGCGTGTCGGTCTCGCGGAAACCGCGCAGCAGGGGCAGCAGCCGCTCCACCTTCGCCGGGCGTCCGGGCCTCTCGACCCAGATGTAGGACTGCTTGTCGATCTCAGCGGCTGTGAAGTTCTGCAGGTTCGTCTCGATGCCCAGCAGCTCGGGTTCGCACCCGTCATGGAAGCAGTAGTACTCGCCGTCGCGGGACGCCGTGACGTCGATCTCGACGACGTCGGCCCCGTGCAGGACGGCCGCCTTGATCCCGAGCGTCGTGTTCACCGCGACGCTGCCACCGCCGCTGCCCCGGTGTGCGGAGATCAGGACCCGTTGCTTCTCGAAGACGCTGTTGATGTGCGCATTCATGGCAGCAAACCGGGGCTGGCCGAACATGTGACCTCCGCTGGGTGGGCGTCGACCGACATCTTCGTCAGCCACCTCGATGGTACCCATGCGGCCGCCCGGATACGCGTTCCGTGCAATCTGGCCGGTGCTGCTGTGGGAAGATGGCGACTGCTAGCAAAGGAGTGTCATGGCCGAATTCCGCTACGAGGATCTGCTGCCCATCGGGGAGGACCACACCCCCTACCGGCTCCTCACCACCGACGGTGTGGAGACGGTTGCCGGCCCCGACGGCCGCACGTTCCTCAAGGTCGCACCCGTTGCGCTGGAGCTGCTGGCCGAGACCGCCATGCATGACATCGCGCACTACCTGCGTCCAGCGCACCTGCAGCAGCTGCGCAACATCCTGGACGACCCGGAGGCCAGCCCGAACGACAAGTTCGTGGCGCTGGACCTGATGAAGAACGCCAACATCGCCGCCGGCGGCATCCTGCCGATGTGCCAGGACACCGGCACCGCGATCGTGATGGGCAAGCGCGGCCAGCAGGTGCTCACCGCCGGCACCGACGAGCTCCCGCTGAGCCAGGGCATCTTCAACGCCTACACCAGGCTGAACCTGCGGTACTCGATGAACGCCCCCCTCACCACGTGGGAGGAGAAGAACACCGGCTCGAACCTGCCGGCCCAGATCGAGCTCTACGCCGACACAGCTCCCGGGCACGAGAACACCTACAAGTTCCTGTTCATGGCCAAGGGCGGCGGCTCGGCCAACAAGAGCTACCTGTACCAGGAGACCAAGGCCATCCTGAACCCGGCGTCGATGATGAAGTTCCTCGACGAGAAGCTCCGCAGCCTCGGCACCGCAGCCTGCCCGCCCTACCACCTGGCCATCGTGATCGGCGGCACCTCGGCGGAGTACGCCGTGAAGACCGCGAAGTACGCCTCGGCCAAGTACCTGGATTCGCTCCCCACGTCCGGCTCGATGAGCGGGCATGGCTTCCGCGACCTCGAACTCGAGGAGCAGGTGCTGCAGCTGACCCGTGAGTTCGGCATCGGTGCGCAGTTCGGCGGCAAGTACTTCTGCCACGACGTCAGGGTGATTCGGCTGCCGCGGCACGGCGCGTCCCTGCCGGTTGCCATTTCGGTCTCCTGTTCGGCCGATCGCCAGTGCCTGGCCAAGATCACGGCAGAAGGCGTGTTCATCGAACAGCTTGAGCGGGATCCGGCCCACTTCATGCCCGAGACCACCGACGAGCACCTCGAGGACAGCGAAGTGGTCGAGATCGACCTCGGCCGGCCGATGCCCGAGATCCTCGCCGAACTCAGCAAGTACCCGGTGAAGACCCGCCTTGCCCTGAACGGCACGGTGATCGTGGGCCGCGACATCGCCCACGCCAAGATCAAGGAACGCCTGGACGCCGGCGAGGCGATGCCGGAATATCTGAAGAACCACCCGATCTACTACGCCGGTCCGGCGAAGACGCCGGCGGGCATGCCGTCCGGGTCGTTCGGCCCGACCACGGCCGGCCGGATGGACTCCTACGTCGACCAGTTCCAGGCCGCCGGCGGCGCGATGATCATGCTGGCCAAGGGCAACCGCTCGAAGGCTGTCACCGACGCCTGCGCCGCGCACGGGGGCTTCTATCTTGGGTCGATCGGTGGACCGGCTGCCCGGCTAGCCCAGGACTGCATCACCAGCGTCGAGCTGCTGGAGTACCCGGAGCTCGGCATGGAAGCGATCTGGAAGATCGAGGTCAAGGACTTCCCTGCCTTCATCGTCGTCGACGACAAGGGCAACGACTTCTTCGCAGAAGTCAGCAAGCCCACCGTGGTGCACCTGCAGCCGCGTCAATAGCGCGCTCCGCTCAAGCGCCACGTGGGTACGCGACCTCGGTGGCTACAAGGTGGACGGAAACCGCCGCTGTCGGCGGTTTCCGTCCACTTTGCGCAGGATGGGTGGGGTGGGGTGGGGTGGAGGGCTAGGGCTGGGCGATCACATTCAAGCCGCTCAGCCAGTCGTAGGTCTTCGCCTGGGCCTTCGTGAGCTTCACCTTGGCTGAGCTGACCTTGCGCCAGGCGCCGGACTTCCACACCGACTTCACGATGGTGCCCTTCCAGTACTTGCCGTTGCGGTAGAGCTCGAAGTCGCGGACGTAGCGGCGGCCGTTGGTGGTCGTGAACCGGTAGCCGAACCTGACCCAGCCTAGGTCGGCGAGGTACCAGTCGTAGGAGCCCTTCATCAGGGTCTTGGGAGCGCGCTGGAACACGAGACCGCCCGTGCGCCACGTGAGCACGCGGAACATCACCCCGTCGCCTCCCGAGGTGAGCAGGAGCAGTTCGTAGCCCTTGACGCGGTCCATGCGGGCGGCGCCGTACCAGGGTTCGATGCCCCAGTCGTCCTCGATCGTCGACGCGAACTGCACCACGTCGTCCTGACCGGCGGCCGTGACCACATTGACAACGTACGAGTGCGGCGCGTTCTGTTCGACGGTCACCTCGTCGACCAGGCCATCGCCGTCGACGTCCACCTGGACGGTCCGGGTGGCCACGGTCGGCATGGCCAGCGGGCGGGCGGCCGCTGCCTGGGTTGATGGCACCAACAGTGCCCCCGCAAGGGAGAATGCTGAAACGAGCACGGTGAGCTTGACGACAAACATGTACGCCTCCTTGGTTGACTCCGCTGATTGGAGCGGCGTGGGGAGGCCCTGATACCGGCGGCGTCAACGAACTTGCTGCTGCGGCGGCACCGGTCGGGCTAGCCCCGGCGGCGGCTCAGCGCGACACCGGCCAGGCAGATCGCCCCACCGATGATCGCCAGCGTCGCGGGCACCTCAGCGAAGACGATGAAGCCGAGCACTATGGCCAGCGGCGGCACGACGTAGGTCGAGATGCCGAGCTGGCCAGCTGGCATCCGCGCGAGGGCGTAGGCCCAGGTGCTGAAGGCGAGGGCGGAAGGTATGGCGCCGAGGTAGACGACGCCCAGGATCGCCGGCGGGGGCGCGGTCGCGACCCCGCTGACTAGTTCGCCAGCGAAGGGCAGGCAGGTCATCATGCCGATCAGGCAGCCCAGCCAGGTGACCTGTGCTGCCGGCAGGCGCCGCAGAGCGGGCTTCTGGAAGAGCACGCCGGCCGCGTAGGTGACTGCGGCGACAAGTGCCCAGAGCACGCCGACCCCCGAGCCGAAACCGGCGCCGCTGGTGCCAAGGCCTATGCAGACGACGCCGACGAATGCGATCCCGGCGCCGATCGCGAGCCACTTCGGGATGCCCTCGCGGAGGATCCAGCCGGCGCCGAGGGCGATCAGGATGGGGCCGGTGTTGACGACCATGGCCGTCGTCCCCGCGTCCAGGGTCTGTTCGGCAATGTTCAGCGCGACGTTGTAGGCGCCGAACCAGGCGACCCCGAACGCGCCGACTTGTAGCCACTCCCGCCTGGTCGGACGCACCCACCGCCGCCCGATCATGGCGAGGCTGAGCAGCGCCGAGGCG
Source organism: uncultured Actinomycetota bacterium (assembly GCA_963848845.1). Taxonomy (GTDB): domain Bacteria; phylum Actinomycetota; class Actinomycetes; order Propionibacteriales; family Propionibacteriaceae; genus Propionicimonas. The sequence continues at coordinate 292,757 of CAWKFH010000003.1, read as the reverse complement.
ACAAGCAGGCGCCCGAGGGCGAGGGCGCCGCCGCTGAAGAATGGGGCCGTGCCTCGAATGACGATGAAGGCGCTCGCCCAGGCGAGCACCGTGACGATGATCGCCACGACCACTAGCGGCGACAACCGTGGTGGAGCGACGGTCCGGACGGGTGAGGTTGCGGTCACCTGGTCACGCTAGCTGCCCACCCGGCCCGCGGCTCGCGGGTTTCGGACGTCGCATTCGAAGCGTCGGCGGGCTATCAGGGTCCGGTCAGGCTGAGGGCCCGCAGCCGGTTCAGCCGCGCTGTTCGATCGGCACGTAGTCGCGCGCGACCTCACCGATGTAGACCTGGCGCGGACGGCCGATCTTCGTGGCCGGGTCGCTCGCCTGCTCGCGCCAGTGCGCGAGCCAGCCGGGCAGTCGGCCGAGGGCGAACAGCACCGTGAACATGTTCTGCGGGAAGCCCATTGCCTGGTAGATCAGGCCGGTGTAGAAGTCCACGTTCGGGTAGAGCTTGCGTTCCTGGAAGTACGGGTCCGACAGCGCCGCATCTTCCAGCTGGACGGCGAGGTCGAGCAGTTCGTCGTTGCCGTTGAGGTTCCGCAGGATCTCGTCGGCGTGCTTCTTGATGATCGCAGCGCGCGGATCGTAGTTCTTGTAGATCCGGTGGCCGAAGCCCATCAGCTTGGTGGTGTCCTTCTTGTCCTTCACCTTGTTCACGTAGCTGGCCACGTCGCTGCCCTCCTCGCGGATGCCCTTCAGCATCTCGAGCACGGCCTGGTTGGCACCGCCGTGCAGCGGACCGGAAAGGGCATTCACGCCGGCTGCGACCGAGACGTAGATGTTCGCTCCGGATGAGCCGACCATGCGGACGGTGGAGGTGGAGCAGTTCTGCTCGTGGTCGGCATGCAGGATCAGCAGCACGTCGAGCGCCCTGGTGAAGGCGTCGTCGAACGGGTAGGGGCCGGTCGGCAGGCCGAACGACATGCGCAGGAAGTTCTCGATGTAGCTGAGGGAGTCGTCGGCGTACAGGAACGGCTGACCGACAGAGTTCTTGTAGCCGTAGGCGGCGAGGGTTGGCATCGCGCCCAGCAGCAGGTGGGTCGCCCGGTCGGGGTCGTGGGCGCCGGCGCCGTACTTGGACTCGGCGAAGGTGGAGAGCGCGTTCAGGCCGGCCGCCAGCACTGGCATGGGATGCGACTTGCGGGGCATGGAGCGGAACATCTCCCGCATCCGCTCGTCGATCAGGTGGTACTTCGCGATGCCAGTCGAGAACTCGTGCAGCTGGGCTGGGGTGGGCAACTCACCGTTGAGCACGAGGTAGGAGACCTCGAGGAAGCTCGACGTCTCCGCCAGCTGCTCGATCGGGTAGCCGCGGTAGCGCAGGATGCCTGCGTCACCGTCGATGAAGGTGATGGCCGACCGGCAGGAAGCGGTGTTGGCAAAACCGACATCGAGCGTGGTGTCGCCGGTGACGGCGAGGAGCTTGGTGATGTCGAACCCGTTGTTGCCCTGCGTCGCCTCCGCCAGCGGGAGCTCCAGGCTGACCTCGTCGTGGCTGAAGGTCGCGTTGCTCATCCATCCTCCGTACAGGTCGTCGGACGGGCGGCGGCGCGCCGTCCGGCTGAGTGGTGCTGTCACCTTACCTCCCGGCCACACCCCTCGGCAGGGCCTTGGGGGACGGCTGGCCCAGGCAATAGTTGACGAATCAACAATCGGGTACTATGGTTTTAGTTGAGAGTTCAACAATGCTTCAGGAGGAACCCCAATGACCACAGCCACCCAGTCCGCTCGCCTGCAGGACCTTTCCGGGACCTACAACCTCGACCCGTCCCACTCCCGGGTCGGCTTCGTCACCCGCCACGCGATGATCGCCAAGGTGCGCGGCGCGTTCAACGACGTTTCAGGCACCGCCAGCATCGACGGCGCGAACCCGTCCGCCTCGAACCTCGACGTGACCATCCAGGTCGCCAGCGTCGACACCAGGGACGCCGGTCGCGACGGCCACCTGCAGAGCCCCGACTTCTTCGACGCCGCCACCTTCCCGACCATCACCTTCAAGGCGACCGACTTCGCCATCAGCGACGAAGAGACCGTCAACGTCACCGGTGACCTGACCATCAAGGATGTCACCAGGTCCGTCACCGTCCCGTTCGCCTTCGGTGGCGTCGCCGTCGACCCGTTCGGCAACAGCCGGGTGGGCTTCGAGGGCCAGGTCGTCGTGAACCGGAAGGACTGGGGTCTCACCTGGAACGCGGCGCTGGAGACCGGCGGCGTGCTGGTTGCCGACAAGGTGACCCTCGAGCTGGAGGTCTCTGCGGTCAAGGCCGCCTGAGCCTTACCACTCGATCGACCTACCAGAATCTGGGCTACCCGGGGGGCGCCCAGATTCTGGCAATTCCGGCGGATTGCCCCGGGGTGGCCGGCACCTCGGCCGCGGGTGTTCGCCGCTATGGTGTCTGCGGCAACCGCGGAGGGAATCAGGGATGAGCAAGCCGGCCGGCGCGAACCGGGAGCGCCGCTGGGACAGTCTCGTGCTCTGGGGATTCCTGGGCTCGCTGGCCTTGATCCGGGCCGGTCACATGGAGGAACGTGACCCGTACTGGCAGATCCGCGCCGGCATTGAGAACCTCGCTGGCGTGCCGCTGGCCAGGCCGGACACCTGGACGTGGTCCGGGGTCGAGGGTAACTGGTACCCGAACTCACCACTGTGGAACATCCTGCTCGCATACTCGTACCAGCTCGGCAGCTTCTGGGGGTTCTTCGTCCTCTCGGCCACCTCAATCGTGCTGTTGATGGTGATCGTGAACCTGCTCGGCCGGAGGCTCGGGTCGCGACCGTTGCCGGGCCTGCTGGGACTGCTGGTGGTCATGGCAGCCGCCTACTCAATGCTCAATGCGCGCGCGACGCTCGCCGTGCAAGTGGTGCTGCTCTTCGCCGTGTACGTGGCGCTTCGAATCAGCGATCGCGCCGGCGCTGCGCCAGTGTTCGCACTCACCACCGGCGTCACCATCCTGGCCCTTGGTCTCTCCACACTGGGGAACTGGCTCCATCTGTCGTTCCTTCTGCTCGGACCGGCAATGGCAGTGGTCTGGGCCCTTATCTGGATGCTGACGTCAGGCCTTACAGCTGGCCGGCGCTGGGCGCTGATTGTCGGCGGTGGCTTCGGGTGGGCGCTTGGCACCCTGATGTCGCCCTACGGGGTGGCGACGGGCTTGGCGCGTTCCCGGGCAGTGCAGGATGCCTGCGAGGGCATCATCACCGAATGGATGTCGCCGTTCGATACAAGGCTGCCGCCGCGGCTGGTGCTCATCAGCTCGGTGATGCTGGTTGTGGCGCTGGTGCTCGCCGCCGGAACCGGTTGGTGGCTCAGACGACGTTGGCGAGCAGGTCAGCCCGTTCGCGAACTGGCCGCACTGGCGATGATTGGGGTTCCGGCAGCGGTGGCCGGGCTTGTGGCAATCCGCTTCCTGGGAGTGTCGCTGCTCATGCTCTCACCGGTCGCTGCGGCAGCGGCGACCCGTGCCGTGGACTGGTTGCGACTCCGCATGGTGGCCTGGCCCGCTTCGGTGGGGTTCCGGGCTCGGTTGCAGGACTACAGCAGCGGGCGGTTCTGGAGGATTGTCCTTTCTGCCACCCTGGTTGTGCTCTCGCCCGGGTTGGTGGTTCTCGCTGGACAGCACGGCGAACCTCCCGAGCGGGCCTTCGCGGCCCAGTTGCCGGCCGGCTGCAACCTGTTCTCCGCTCCGGGCATCGGTGGCTCGGTGGTGCTGCTGCGACCGGACGTGCCCGTGTGGATGGACGGCAGGGCGGATTTCTTTGGCAGGGACATGCTCATCCTCACCTCCGCGTATCTCGGAGGAACTGCCCAGCGGGTCGTTCCTGATGGCACGAGGTGCATCCTTCTGGACGTCACCGATGGGCTGACCTTAGGCCTCTTGCGTGGCCTTCGGTCCTCACCCGAGTGGATCCTGCAGGCAGCGGGGAAAGACCTGGAACTCTGGGTGCCTGCGCAGGCAGGTCGGGGCTAGCGTCGGCGCCTCGGGCTGGAGGTCACCTCACGAGAGCGAGGCAACCAGTCCGGCGTCGGCCTGCGTCTCTGTCCGGGCCTCTGCCAGGCATTCCGCGAGCACGTCCACGCCCTCGTCGAGTTCCTCGCGCGTGATCACCAGCGGCGGAGCCAAACGAATCGTTGAACCGTGGGTGTCCTTGGCGATCACGCCCTTGGCGAGCATCCGCTCGCAGATGCTGCGGGCGCTGCCGAGTGCCGGGTCGATGTCCACTCCTGCCCAAAGGCCGATGCCACGCACCTCTGTCACGCCGTGTCCGAGCAGTTCGTTGAGCCGGCTGTGCAGGTGGGCGCCCAGCTCCCGGGAGTTCCGCTGCATCTCGCCGGTCTCGAGCAGCCGCACGACGGCGAGGCCGACCGCTGCGCCCAGCGGGTTGCCGCCGAAGGTCGACCCGTGCTGGCCGGGCTTCAGCAGGCCGAGGATGTCGGCGTTCCCCACCACTGCCGACACCGGAACCACGCCACCGCCGAGGGCCTTGCCGAGCAGGTAGAGGTCGGGCACGACGCCGACCTGTTCGCAGTAGAAGGTGCTGCCGGTGCGGCCGAGCCCGGACTGGATCTCGTCGGCGATCATCAGGACGCGGTGCCGGTCGGCAAGCTCCCGGACGCCGTGCAGGAAGCCGGGCGGCGGGGTGATCACACCTGCCTCGCCCTGGATCGGCTCGACCAGGATGGCCACGGTGTGCTCATCCATTGCCGCCTCCATCGCGGCAAGGTCGCCGTAGGGAACCTGGACGAAACCGGGGGTGAACGGGCCGTAGTTGGTGGTGGCGTCGTCGTCGGAGGAGAACGAGATCACGCTGATCGTGCGGCCGTGGAAGTTGCCTTCCATCACGATGATGTTGGCCAGGTCCTCGGGTACGCCCTTCACTTCGTAGCCCCACTTGCGGGCCAGCTTCAGGGACGACTCGACCGCCTCGACGCCGGTATTCATCGGCAGCACCATGTCCTTGCCGCACAGCTTTGCCAGGGCCTCGATGAACGGTCCGTAGGTGGCCGAGTAGACGGCCCGGGAGGTGATCGACACCTTCGCCAGCTGGTCGACGGCCACCTTCACCAGCTCGGGGTTGGAGTGGCCGAAGTTCACCGCGGAATAGGCAGAAAGGAAGTCAAGGTAGCGGTTGCCGTCCACGTCGGTCAGCCAGACTCCCGAACCGCTCTCCACGACCACCGGCAGTGGGTGGTAGTTGTGTGAACCGTAGGTCTCGGTCTGCTCTACAGCCAGCAGTTGGGCGGGGCTGAGCACCCGGTGGTCGGTCATGGGTTCCTTCCTGGTCAGGCATGAGATCGTAGCGCCGCCGGACCGCCGGCCGCGTCGCGGGTCAGGTGGGCAGGTCCACAGCTGCCCGGACCAGCCTGGCCAGTTCGTCGGGATCGTGGGGGGCAAGCGCGTAGGTCGCCCGGGCCACCGGACGGTCAACGCCGAGCGCAACGGCCAGGTCCAGTCGGGTGGCGTTGATGATCCCCTCGCTGGGCGTGGCCTCGATGGTGGCCCTCACCTCGGCCAGGTCGGACGCCCCGAAGCCGGGAACCGGCAGCACCGACTGGGCCTCGGGGTGCAGCCGGTAGACGCCGACCAGCGAACCGACGGCCTGGGGCAGCGGGCTGATGATGCCGGAGACCCCGATCTGGTGGGCCGCGGTCAGCCCGGCGCCCGGCTTCACCGCCCCAAGGCGCAAGCTGTGCACCTCCTCGACCACCACCACGGTGCGTCCGATCACGTTCCCGGCGCCTTCGACGAGGACCGGGGAGTCGGCGGTGAGCACGATCGCGCCCGGGTTGATCCGGCCTACGCCGCTCTCCAGCTGCTCGATCTGGTCGATGCCGGCGGAGTCGCACTTGGTGATGAGCACGATGTCGGCCAGCCGCAGGCCGACCTCGCCGGGGAAGTAGTCGGCTTCCTCCCCAGCCCGCAAGGGGTCGGTCAGGGCGATGTGCAGGCGTGGCTTCAGGAAGGGCAGGTCGTTCCCGACGCCGTCCCAGAGGATGACGTCGGCTGCGCCCTCGGCCTCGGCCAGGATGGCCGCGTAGTCGAGCCCGGAGAACACCCAGGTCCCGGGCAGCGCGTCGTACGGTTCGCGGCTGGGCCGGGCACAGCTGTCCAGCTGGACGTCGTCGACCAGGGCGAACGTGTGCTGCCGATCCTCGGCGAAGCTCTGGGCGCGGATCGGGTGCCGGATCACGGCGACCTGCAGCCCCCAGGATGTGAGCAGGGTGGCCAGGTAGCGCACGGTCGGCGACTTGCCGGCTCCGGATCTGGCGGCGGTGACCGCGATCACGGGCTTGCTGGTCGGCAGCATCGTGCGCAACGGGCTGAGCAACTGGAAATCGGCCCCTGCGGCCAGCACCCGCGCGGCGAGCCGGAGCACTTCAGCGGTACCCAGCTCCGAATAGGCGAACACCACATCATTGATCCCGAGCTCGGCGATGACCTGCTCAAGTTGTGATTCCGGCAGGATCGCGATGCCGTCGGGGTACAGCGGTCCGGAGAGGCAGGCCGGGTAGCGTCCGCTGGTACCCGGGGCCGTGTCGGCAGCGGTGAAACCGAGCACCTCGTGGTGGCGGTCCTCGCGATAGATGGTGTTGAAGACGTGGAAGTCCCGCCCGGCCGTTCCAACGATCAACGTCCTCCGGCGCTGGTTCATGACGGCTCCCATCTGCCCGCTGATACCCGATGTCGATTCTACGGCCGGTAGAGTCAGGTCATGGATGACTTAGCCCCGATCGTGATCGGCTACGACGGTTCCGATTTCGCCGACGAGGCCCTGCGCAAGGGCCTTTGGCTGGCGTCGAAGGTGGGGGCTCCGGCGCGCATCGTCCGGGCCTGGTCGATCAGCAATGCTCCCCGTCCGCGCTCCTGGACGCCGGGCTACGTCCCGCCGGTTGATGACTTCGCCGCGGCGGTCCTTGAGCAGCTCACGGCCCAGACCGCTGCCCGGCGGGCCGAGTTCCCGGACGTCCAGGTCACCTTCGAGGTGCCGCACGGCGCGGCCGGCCGGGAACTGGTCAAGGCGTCCCAGGATGCCCGGATCGTTGTGGTCGGCACCCGGGGTCTCGGTGGGTTCTCGGGCCTGTTGCTCGGCTCGGTCAGCGACCAGGTGGTCGAGCATGCCCGCTGCGACGTGCTGGTGATTCGCCGGGCTTCCGGGGATCAGTCACCCCCGCGGACGCTGAAGCTGGACCAGGCGATCCAACCGGACTGACCGAAGCTCACCAGGCGAGGGCGGCGCCGGCCCAGAAGACGCCGATGACGGCTCCGATGACCATGAACGGGCCGAAAGCGAAGGACCCCCGGCCGTGGCGCTTGCGGGTGGCCAGCATCACCACCCCGAGGACGGCGAAGGTGATCCAGGCTGCGCCGAACCCGAGCAGTACGGCTCCCCAGCCGAACCAGCCACCGACCATGCCGGTCACCGCAGCCAGCTTGACGTCGCCGAAGCCGAGGTCGGGGGAGAAGATCATCATCGCGAACATGAACACGAACAGGGCTGCCCCCGCCCCGAGGGCACGCAGCAGCGCACCCCAGTCTCCGGTGACCCAGGCGGCCACGGCCAGCAGTGCTGCGGTGATCGGGATCAGTGGCAGCACGATCGCGTCCGGGAGCCGCTCCTCGGCGAGGTCGATCACGGTGAGCAGCCCGGAAGCGATCGCGAGCACGACGAAGGTCAGGGTCTCGGCCCAGCTGCCGGCCAGGCCGGCCAAGCCGCCGAGTACCGCTGCCACCGGCACCTGCAGGCGCCAGTGCAGGATCGGGGCGTCGGAGGTGGCCAACCGCAGCATGACGCCGTTCAGCGCCCACGCGGCCAGAGCGGCCACCAGGGCACCGACCACTACTCCGGTGAGGTGCTCCATCAGCCCATGCTGCCGAAGGCTTCCATGATGCCGATCACCGCCGGGCCCATCACCACGATGAACATGGCCGGCATGATGAACAGGATCAGCGGGAAGACCACCTTCACCGGGATCTCCATCGCCTTCCGCTCGGCGTGCTGGCTCCGCTCCAGCCGTAGCTCGTCCGCCTGGGCCTGGAGGACGTCGGAGAGGGCGATGCCGTAGGCCTCGGCCTGGATGATCGAGCGGACGAACCTCCGCAACGTGTCCACCCCGGTGCGCGTTGCGAGGTCCTCGTAGGCCACCCGCCGGGTCTGCCCGACCTGGATGTCCTGCAGCGTGCGCACCAGTTCGTTGGCGAGTACCCCCTTCCCGTTCCTGGCCACCCGCAACATGGCTGCGTCGAAGCCGAGGCCGGCGTTGACCGCGATGCTCATCTGGTCGAGCGTGTCCGGCAACTCCCGCTTGATCGCGGTCTTGCGGTCGGCTCCGGCGCTCTGCAGCCGGACCATGGGGAGGAAGAAGGCGAGCACGAAGATGCCGAGGCCCAGGATGATCCCGAGCGGCGCCGCGACGACCCGGGACGCCAGGATGCCGACGACCGCGCCCACCAGGCCGAACAGGGCCATCATCGCCATGACCCGGTCGGGGGTGTTGTGCTCGGGACGTCCGGCACCGGACCAGAGTTTGGTGATCGACTTCACCAGTGGCACCGGCAGGCCGCGGCGCAGCAGCCTCGCCAGGCCGCCCGGTTGCTGGTCGGTGGGAATGCTGATCGTTTCCTTGGGCTGCTCCTGTTGGCGGCGCAGGTTGGCGAGCATCTGCTTCCGTCCGGCAGTTCCGCCGCCGAAAGCGAACCAGAGCAGGGTGCCGAGGCCGAGCGTCAGGGCGGCGATCGCGACGAGGGCGATGGGTTGCATGTGCGCGTCCTAGTACTTGAGGTTGATTACCTTGGCCAGCCAGAAGCCGCCGATGGCGAGCATGATCGCGCCAACTCCGAGCATCATCCAGCCGATGGGTTCGGTGAACAGCTTCATGATGTAGGTCGGGTTCAGGACGAACAGGACCAGGGTGATCACGAAGGGCAGCAGCATCAGGATGATTGCCGACAGCTTGCCGTCGGCGGCCAGCGCTGCCACCTGCCGCTTCATCTGGGTGCGCTCGCGGATCGTCTTGCTGACGTTGTCGAGGACATCGGCGAGGTTGCCGCCGACCTCCCGGTTGATCCCGATGGCCTGGGTGATCCAGTAGAAGTCCTCGTTGCGCATCCGCGCCGCGACGTCATCCAGGGATTCCATCATCGACCGGCCAACCCGGGCCTCGTTGGTCACCCGGGCGAATTCCGTCGAGACCGGCTGCTCCGCCTCCTGGGAGATGGTCGCCACCGCCTGCGGCAGGCTGTAGCCGGCGCGTAGGCTGCCGGCCATCATCTGCAGGATCTCATCCAGCTGTCCGCCGAAGGCCTTTCTGCGCCGATCCGCCAGCATGGACAGCACCATCCGGCCAGCCATCGGGCACAGCAGCGCCAGCAGCACTCCGACGACTGGCTGCCCGGCCACCAGTCCGAACGCGAAACAGGCAAGGGTTGCGGCGCCGACGATGACGATCAGGTCCTTGGCCGGGGTGGTCACGCCGGCTTCTTCGAGGATTGCGTTCAACGAGCCGCCGCGGCCGCGCATGACTTTGTCGACGGTGTCGGTGGCCGCGCCGGCAATCTTCTTCAGGCCGGATCCGGTGTCCTGCGAACCTGGCCGTCGGCGGGCAAGGGGCAGCCGACGGTTGGGCAGCATCAACAGCACGAACGTCAGCAGACCGGCGAGGCCGAGCAGTGTCCAGCCGGTCGTCAGGGCCATCGGGGATGCGAAGAAGCCCATCAGCGGTGCCCCCCCGACCACAGGTCGCCGGTGCCGAAGATGCCGGGGGTCAGCTGGATCCCGTAGTCATCGAATTTCTGGGTGAAGCCCGGGCGCACGCCGGTGGGCCGGATCTGGCCGAGGAAGGTGCCGTCGGGGGCGATCCCGGCGGAGTAGTCGAACCCGAAGACCTCCTGCATGGTGATGGTCTGGCCCTCCATGCCCTGTACCTCGGTCACCGAGGTGACCCGTCGGCTGCCGTCCCGAAGACGAGTGATCTGGATGATCACGTCGATGGCGCTGCAGACCTGCTCGCGAATGGCCCGCAGCGGCAGGTCCATGCCGGCCATCAGCACCAGGGTCTCGAGCCGGGCAAGAGCATCGCGGGTGGTGTTGGCGTGGATGGTGGACAGCGATCCGTCATGGCCGGTGTTCATGGCCTGGAGCATGTCGAGGGCCTCGCCGCCACGACACTCGCCGACGATGATGCGGTCGGGTCGCATGCGCAGCGAGTTCTTGACCAGGTCGCGGATCGTCACCTCACCCTTGCCCTCGACGTTGGGCGGGCGGGACTCCAGCCGGACCACGTGGTCCTGCTGCAGCTGGAGCTCGACGGCGTCCTCGATCGAGACGATGCGCTCGGTACTCGGAATGAACCCCGACAGGATGTTCAGCAGGGTCGTCTTGCCGGTTCCGGTGCCGCCGGAGACGATGATGTTCAGCCGGGCGACGACACAGGCGTTGAGCAGTTCGGCGATCTCCGGGGTGAGCGTCCGCAGCTTGATCAGGTCGGGGACGGTGAGCGCATCCTTGGAGAACTTGCGGATGGTCAGCGTCGACCCGCTCACCGCCAGGGGCGGGATGATCGCGTTCACGCGGGAGCCATCCTCGAGGCGGGCGTCGACCAGCGGCGAGGACTCGTCGATGCGGCGGCCGACCCGGCTGACGATGCGTTCGATGACCCGGCGCAGGTGGGGTTCGTCCTTGAAGCGGACCTGGGAGAGCGTCAGCTTGCCGGCGCGCTCGATGTAAACCTTGTACGGGCCGTTCACCATCACCTCGGTGACGGCCTTGTCGTCGACCAGTGGCTGCAGCGGACCGAGTCCGAGGACGTCGTCGTGAACCTCGCGGATCAGGCGTTGCCGCTCGCGGGCGGTCAGCGGCAGCTTCCCACCCTCGATGATCGCGTTGAGTTCCTGCTGAACCAGGCCGCGCAGAGCTGCCTCGTCGAGGTTCGGGTCGTTGAGCCGCGCCCCCATCCGTTCGAACAGCTGCTCGACGGCGTCCTCCTTGATTCGGGAAAGCGCGTCGTGGGTCTCCACCGCCAGCGGCGGCGCCGGTGCCCGGGCGGCCAGGCGATGCTGGTCGTCCGTCCCGGTCAAGGTTGGCGGCGCCCAGGTCACCGACGGTGCCGCGGCGGGCTGCTGGGTGGACTCGGGCACCGGCAGCCAGGGGGCCGGCGGCGCATTGCCGCCGGCGGGGGCTGCGGGCGCTGCGGGGGCCGCGGGGGAGCCGGGCTCGAAGGCGCGGGTCGGGGTGGAACCGGCCCTGGGCGAGTTCGAGTCGCGCGGGATCCCGCGCTCACCCTTCTGCACGGCCAGGACTCGCTCGGTGAGGTTCATTGGACCGCCTCCTTCTTGTGCCCGAAGTCGAGGAAGCGGCGGCCCTTGTTGCCGGCCTTCTCGTCGTTGTCGATGGTGTCGACGAGGGCGCGGAGCGCCTTCGTGACCGGATCTCGGCTGCCGCCCTGGAGCAGCGGGATGCCCTGGTTCACCGAGATCGGAACCGAGTTCGACTGCGGTATCTGGAAGTCCACCTTGCGGCCGATTGATGCCTCGACGTCCGCGACGGAGATCCCACGGCTGGGGTGCATGAAGTTGAGCACAACGGTGCGGGACTCCAGCAGCAGGCCGATGTCGCGCAGGGTGTCCAATTCCTTGCGGAGGCCACGGACGCCGGGGACGTCAAGGCTGGTCACCATGACCAGGATGTCGGTCTGGTCCAGCACAGCGAGGGTGTGCTCGCTGAGGCCTGGCGCGGTGTCGACGACCACGTACTTGAACTGGCCGGCCAGGGTGTCCAGGAGGTTGACCACCTCCTTGGAGGTGACCGCGTCCGCCGCTGCCGGGGACTCCGAGCCCGGCACGACGTACAACCCGGTCTGGTGCAGGTAGAGGTAGCTCTTCAGGGCCAGCGGGTCGTGGCTGGCCGGCCCGTGGGCCATGTCCGGCAAGGTGTAGTCAGGACTGATGTTGAGGGCGCTGGCGACGTCTCCGAAATGAAGGTCGAGATCGACAAGGACCGTCGACTTGGGCAGCTTCTGGGCCAGACCGAGAGCGAGGTTGGTGGACACGGTGGTCTTCCCCACGCCACCTTTGGGCGAAGCCACCGTGACCACCTTCCCCCGCTGGGTGGCTGCACCGGGCGTACCCGGCTTCTGCTGCACCCGCGGCCCGGAGTGGGTGGCGGCCCGCTCCAAGGCATGCTTCATCTCTTCCACAGGCGCGCCCGGGCGGACGATGTCGCGCACCCCGGCCCGCATGGCGGCGAGACCGAGCTCCGCCGCCTGGTCACTCACGAGGATGGAAGCGATGCTGAAGTTCCGATCAAGTTCCACAGCCAATGCGAGTGCCGCCGTGACCTGTTCGGTCGGGTCGAGCACGGCGATCACGGGGAGAGGTGCCCCCTGCAGGAGGTTCAGCAGCGCCGGCACATTGTCGGGGAACTGTTCGGGCGCAATCGCGTAGCCATCGGGCCCCCAGGCCTGCTGAACCAGGTCCACCACCTGGGGGTTGCGGCTGATGACCAGTACCGGGCTCATCCGAGGACTGTCTTCGCCTTGACCAGAGGCAAGCTGTCGTGGTCGCCATCCACGGGCTCAAGGACCAGATAGAGATGGCCGAACTCGGCACCCCAGACGATCTGGGCTGCGCTTTGGGGCGAGATCGCCAGGGTGACCAGCAGGTCGCTGGAGGGGGCGACGTCGCCGGCTTCTGCAGGCGCGCCGGGCGCGCCCTGCACCCTGGTGACCAGGACATCGCGGAAGGCCAGCTTGGTCAGGCCCACCTGGTTCTCTTCCTTGGAGATCATGACGCCGACCTTGTTCCCGGGCGCGATGTTGGTGCCGATGACGCGGTCAGGACCAAGCTGGACGGTCAGCTGCTGCAGGTCGGAGGGGACGTCGACCTCGCCGGCGGTGGTCATGTTGGGTTCGCCGAACCGCGCAGCAAGGAGCTGCTCGCCGATCTGGAAGTCACTGGTGGTGACGAGGTCGCCAACGTTGACCACATCGGTGAGAGTGCCATCGACCACGGCAATCTTGGGTAGCTGCTTGAGTGCGACGAACGGGGCAAGGTCCGCGCCGAGGGTGCCGGCGGGGATGACCTTGGTTGCGACCAGCACGGTGGTCGTCTCCATCTTGGCCAACGCTCTGGCTTCGGCAGTGTTCACGTAGCTGTAGAGCATGGCCGCGCCGATGCCAGCGAGGAGGACCGCGGCGACCGCGGCGATGATTCGGCGTTGCATTGGGACCGCCTTGGACTCGAGTTGTTAACAATGGTCGACAGCTGGGCTGTCGGGTGGCGCTCGTCTTCCTGCCGCCAGCAGGCCGTGACGAGTATTGCTCTTCTTGAGCCTTGTCAATAACCGGATTCGCGGGCCGGATCGGCGTTACTTGTCATCCTTAAGGGTGACAAGTAACGATAATCTCGTAGGCCGTTTAGTTGTCGACCGGGTGGGGGGAATGCCCCCTGGGGGATATTTGTCCTCCGTCCGGGTGACACTTGGTCTTCCGGCGTGACCGTCTCTTGTGGAAGGAGCGAGGCGCCCCGGGCGGCAGCCCGGGGCGCCTCGCAACGGCTTCAATCCGAGATCACGGGACGGCGATATCGCCGGCGACAGAGTTGAACAGGCCGCTGATGTTGCTGCCGAGCAGAGTCACGGCGGTGATGATGACGGCGGCGATGAGCGCGACCATGATGCCGTACTCGACGGCGGTGGCGCCCCGTTCCTTGGTGGCGACGATGGAGCCGACGATCTTGGCGGGTAGGTTCTTCATGAGAGACCCCTTTCAGGTGTTGGGATAGGTTTCCGCTGGTGACCCCGGAAACCTTCCCCCCAGAGTCACTTCGATAGAATGATTACACACGCCCCCAGTGGTTTGTCAAAGGTTTGCTCGAAGAAGTCTGAGATTCGTATTAGGCTGTTCCCATTAGGCTCTCCACGGTCCCCCGAAAGGGGACATGAAATGAGTTATTCGGGGTATGAGTCACCCGAAAGAGGACATCTAAGAGGGGTTTGTGGTGGGATTCAGAACGAAGTTGGTCGGGGCCCTCCTGGGCCTGGCGGGCTCCTGCCTGCTGGCGGCCCCAGTGCCGGCGCAGGCTGCTCCGGCCGCGATCGGTGTCGACGAGGTCATCAAGGCACTTGGACTGGCCCCCGAGCCGGCGGACTACGTCGTGGTGGTCGACACTTCGGGATCGATGAACCAGGGCGGGCGCTATCAAGCGGTCCGGCTCGAGCTGCGCAAGCTCCTTGCCGACCTCGACGCCGACGACCGGGTCTCCCTGCTGACGTTCGATGCCAGGGCTGAAGCCCGGTTCCGCGGGGTGATCGGGAAGAACCCCGACGCCATCGTGGCCAAGCTGCCGGCCAGAGCCACTGGCGACCACACCGACATCGGTGCCGGCATCGCCGCCGGGCTCAAGGCCCTCGAGAGCGAGGACACCCACCGGCTGACCGCCCTGATCCTGATCACCGACGGGAAGACGGACACCCTCCCGGGTTCGGCGTACGCGGACCACAGGTCGGCGGCATGGAAGAAGCTGAGGACCCGCGCCACCGAACTCGCCATCGGTCATGAGGTTGCCGCCTACGCCGTCTCCCTCAAGGCCACCACGGACGCAGCATTGTTGAAGAAGGTGTTCCCCCTGGCAACGGAGGTGAGTTCGACCGAGGTCGGCAACCGCTTTGCCCAGGTCGCCGGAGACCTGGTCCGGCTGCAGGCAGCGAAAGCCCTCAAGGACGAACTGGCCGCGCCGATCAAGGTGGCCTGGACCGGAGACCTCACCTCGGCGCTGGCGAACAATGCGCCGGCGGCGGTGAGCCTCGAGTTCACCTCACCCTATGCGCACGTGCCGGTGGAACTGAGCGGGTTGCAGGTGAAGGCGCCGGCGGGCCTGAGGGTCACCCTTTCCGGCTTGCCGGACAAGGTGACCCTCGAACCCGGCAGCCACGTCACCGTCCAGGCGCAGGCGACCGTGTCGGGAACGCCGGGATCCGATGCCGGGGTGAGCCTGGTCGCGAAGGTGGCCTCTCCCTGGGCGAACGTGCTGGAGAAGGATCTCGGGCTGGTGTTCGCCCCGGAACTCGTCGGGAGCGCAGTGGTTCCGCCGCCACCACTCAAGCTCCCACCGGTCCTGCTGCCAACCCTTGGCGTCATCGCCGTACTGGTCGCGTTCGGCGCCGTGTTGCTGCTGATCGGCCGGACGCTGCTCACCCCGCGCATGGACGGACTGCTCGCCTTCACCCGGGACGGGCGCGGGGTTGCGGACATTGTGCTCATGGGCCGGCGAATGAAGTTGGCAGCGCCAGAGGGTGCGGGTGAACTGGCCGGACTCAGCGGTGTGCTGGTCGGCGCCAGGGGAGCGACCCGCGGCCAGCGGGCAGTGCGCATCAACGCCCACCTCGGCGCCGATCGGGCCAGCGGGCTGGTGGCTGACGGCGATGTCATCCAAATGGGTGACCTGGAAATCGCCTACGTCAGTGGACGCCGCCGAGTGCTCGAGAAAATCGGGTTCCCGCAGCAATAGGGTTTGGGGGCATTCTGCGGCTTTTCGTGTCGCCCGAAAGGGGGACAAGGGCACCTGGAGCAGTGTCGCCCGAAAGGGGGACACCGGGATTGGTTGAAGCCGATCAGCGGTGCCTGAGCTTTGCCTGCATTGTCCCGCTGGCTAGGGATCATGCACCAGATCTCGCGGTGCGACACTCCGACAACAATCCCAACCAATCGGCCGACCTGCACTAATGTATGGAGATCCACCGCTGCATTGACACGCTCTGCACCCGGCCTTAGACTCCGATTGATTCTGGAGGGGTCCGGAGTAGTTTAAATGGCAGAATGGAAGCGCGTGCTCACCAAGTGGAGATCGCGTAAGTCGCAGCGGGGGGCCGCTGCCCTTGAATTCGCGTTGGTAGCCCCCGTCCTCATCATGCTCGTGTTCGGTATCGTCGAGTTCGGAACGGTGATGACCACCCAGGCCGTGGTTGCGAACGCGGCCCGCGAGGGGTCACGGTCGGCGGCACTCGGTGGCAATACGTTCCAGGCGCAAGCGGCGACGGAAGCGGCGATCGCCGCAATGCCCGGCGCCACCGACTCCGGCACGATTGTCGTCGTCACCTGCAAGACCGCATCGGGAAGCGCGTGCTCGCTCGACGATGCGACTGTCGACACCGGGGGAACTGTCACGGTGACGCTCACCTACGTGCACACCTGGCTTGCGCCGGTAGTGCTGGGCTTCGACCCAACCATCACCCTGCAGGGCCAGAGCCTTATGAGAATCGAGTGAGAGCCATGAGTCTGCTGGGTAGACACCGAAGCGAGCGCGGGGCCGTTGCGATCATCGTTGCCCTGATGATGGTGGTGCTGCTGGGGTCGGCGGCGCTCGGTCTGGACATCGCCAAGTTGGCCTATGAGCGCCAGCAGCTCCAGAACTCCCTTGACTCCGCCGCGGCTGCCGGTGCCCAGCAGTTGCCGGGCAACGCTGCCAAGGCGATCGAGGATGCGGAGAAGTTCGCCTCGGACAACATGGTGGCCGCCGGGCTCGGCGCAATCACGCCGAGCGTTGCCCTGCGTTGTGTGGTGGCTTACAACAACATCACCAACTCGCCCGACTGGGCGACTGTCTCGAGCCTGTGTGGGATCACCAGCAAGGTCTGGGATCCACTGACCTGCAACGACTACATCTGTTCGGTGCCCTGCACGGCCGGCCAGCAGTGCAACACGATCGTCGTCAAGCACAACAAGGAGGTGGACTACTCGTTCGGGCCGGCGATCGGGATCAATAAGGGCGACACCGGGACAATGGTTTCCGCCGCCTGCCGGGGCTTCTGCGGGAAGGCCATTCCGAACCCGATGGACGTTGTCGTGATGGCCGACCGCACCCCGTCGATGTCCTCCTCCGCCTTGACGGCGTTGAAGGAAGGGCTGGTCAACATGTTCAGTGTCATGAACAGCCAGCAGCAGTTCGTTGCGCTCGGCACGATCGCGATCGGCTGGGCCCGCGACGGTTGCCTGAATGAGACGCCGAAGGGCGGGGAGGCCTTCACTGCGGCCGACTATCGCGTGTCCGGCACGCCCTGGAGCGCCACCAACAAGCTCTGGAAGTTCGCCGGCAAGTGGGTGTCGGTACCGTATTCCAGCGACTACTCCACGCTCACCACGGACGGCATCGAGGTCAACACCAGCAGCGCGCTGTACAAGGCCTCGACCACCTGCCTGAACCACTCGTCCGACGAGGTTCGGTATCCGGCGCCGACCGCGGGGTGGGACGGCAACCAGTACGCGGGCCAGCCCGCCAACACGAATGAGGGCACCCACCTGGCTTCGGCACTCAAGGGCGCGGTGAACTACGTGCTCGATGCGGGCAACCTCGCTGGGATGCCGGCAAGGGACGATCTCGGGACGCCCAAGAAGGTGGTGATCTTCGAGACCGACGGCGCACCCTCGGAGATCTTCAGCAGCGCTGACTCGGCGACCAGCCTGAGCAGCCCCTACGACATCGGCGTTGCGGGTGCCGGCGGCTCGGCGAAGGCCTGCAGCAACCTGGCCGCGATCGCGACCGAGGCGAAGAGCAAGGGCGTAATGATCATTGTGATCGGGTACGGCAACGTGAACACCGCGCGCTGCAAGACCAACGACAGCAGCACGGCGCTCGTTCGCGATGTGCTGGCCGGCGTGGCCTCGAAGGGGGAGGACGGGGCGGCCAGCACGGCGACTGACTGCACGTCCGAAACCGCGCGGAAGGCCGAGAACTCCGACCGCGACAATTACTTCTGCGGGGCATCGGCCGACGACCTGAAGGGTATCTTCCTTACGGCCATGGGTCAGATCTCGGGGCACGGCAGGCTCATGGCATTGCCAGGAATCTAGTAGCGACAACAATCCCGCACCTCGGAGCCAGCTCTGAATTCATTGTCTGGCCATGCTGCTGGGCACCGGACCAGGTCGCCGGGGCCGGCGACCTGGTTCCTGCGGGTCGCGGCTCGATTGTTGGTCGTCCGGTGGCGCTCCCTTTCCCGCGCTCAGGTAAGGGAGCGCCGCCGTGTTCCGGCCCTTTCCGCCTGCTCGGGCGACCAGGCCGCGGCGAGTGGCGTTCGCGGGCCTGCTCAACCACGTCCCGTGGTCTGGCGAAGACCCCCCACTACGGGCGTCACCCGGTATGGGACATCCGGCGATAAATGCCGGTCACCCGGAATGGGGACATTCTCGAAATAGTGTCCCCATTGCGGGTGACAAAAGCCGGGAAAAGTGGAGAGCATTCCCGAATCTTTCCGGTTTCGGTGGCTTTAAGTGCCTTCGGTGGTGTAGCTTCCTAGTCGAAACATGGTCATCTCTTTTTAGGGGAAAGAATGAACATGCTGAAAAACCGAGGGGTCTCTTGGGTCCTGGCTTTCGCCTTGGCCTGTGCAGGTCTGGTCGCGGTTCCAACCGTGGCCGCTGCAGCGACGATCACAGTTTCAGCTTCTCAGAACGTGCAGGCCCAGATGGCGCTGCACACTGGCTACACGGCCAGTGCCGCCGGCGGCGGCACCGCGAGCTTCTCCACGGCCGACTGCATCCGGCTTGGCACGGCAACCAGCGCGACCACGACAGGAACCGTCACCAACACCGGCGGTGTGCCGGTCACCTCAGCGATCACCGGGAACACGGTCTACGCTGCGGCCGGGAACACGGTGTGGGCCGGCCACGGCAGTGGCAGCCAATTCGGCAACTGCACCACCCTGCTCGATCTCAGCACGCAGAGCGCCCTCGGCTTCACGCCGGCCTCGATCACTTCGCTGGCGCCCGGCACGATCTTCAACCTTGGCCGGATGACGCACAACAACAACGGCGTCTACGCACTGACCCGCACCTACTACCGCGGCAACCTGAACATCGGCTTCATGGGCATGACGCTCCCGTTCAGCTACGAGATGAACGAGACGACCGGAGTCAACGCCCCCGACACCACCACCTTCCTGAACCAGGTCGGCGACCAGAGCTTCACCTACGACGGTGTCACCTACACCGTGATCGTCCGGGGCTTCACGCCAACCCAGGCCGGCACCGCGTGCACCGCAACGGTGACCAGCCTCGGCACGGTGTCCACCACCTTCACCACCCCGGAGAGCGCCAGCAGCAACGGCTGCCTCTACGCGCAGGTCCAGGAGGTGCGCCCGCTGACGATCAGGAAGCAGGTGGCAGCTCCTTACGGTGCGCCGCCCGCGTACCCGGCGTTCAGCTTCACGGCCAGCAGCGATGTCGCCGGGTCGCCGTGGGGAAGCAACTTCGCCCTCACCCCCACCGGGACGGGTGCTGCCGGCCAGGCCGTCAAGACCGCGAACCTGGTCACCGGCCAGACCATCAACGTCGCCGAGGTGGCGCCCACCGATCCCAGCTGGGCGTTCACCGGCCTCGCCTGCGTGGATGGTGCCGGGAACTCCGACATCGCCGGGCTGACGATCACCGGGTCCGGGATCAGGTTCTCCGGCGACTACTCGACGCCGACAGCTACGGCGGCACCGATCACCTGTACCTACTCGAACACCTACACGCCGCGGGCGACCCTCACCCTGGTCAAGCAGGTCACCACTGCCGGGCAGAGCGGAACCCAGGCCACCCCGGCCGACTGGACGCTGTCGGCGACCGGCTCGGGCACGGTAGCCGGCGAGAGCATCTCCGGCGCCGGCGGCAGCGCCGCGGTCACCACAAGGACGGTGATCGCGGGCAGCTACAACCTCGCCGAGGTCGGGTCGAATCCCGCCACCACGCCCGGCTACGTCCAGGACGGCGCCTGGTCGTGCACCAGCGGCACGCTCAACGGCAGCACCCTCACCCTCACCGCCGGCCAGAGTGCGGTCTGCACCGTCAGGAACAAGTACGCGGTCGGCAGGCTCGCGATCACCAAGACCGTGACCGGCAACGGCTACACCGGTGGCACCGCCAAGGCCTTCTCCGCCACCTACACCTGCACGCACGGCACCGCCACCGTGAGGTCGGGAACGGTCACCGTCTTCCCGGCCGCCACCAACGGCACTGCCGGTGCCCCGGTGACCATCGACAACGTGCCTGCCGGCGCGAACTGCACCGTCACCGAAGCCAACCCGCCGACCGGGACGGACACCGACCTGCTCGACCCGTCCTGGGTCTGGGTGGCACCGGCCAACCCGGCGACCGTGACCGTCAACGCCGACCAGACCTCGACGGTGAACATCACCAACGGCACCTCCCGCCAGCTGGGATCGCTGCAGCTCACCAAGGCGATCTCGGCGCTCCCCGGCGTCCCCGGCGCCGGCTACACCGGCGGCGCCGGCCGCACCTTCCCGATCAGCTACGCCTGCCAGCTCGGTGGGGCCACGGTCAGCTCGGGCACGGTGGACGTGGCCACGGGCACTTCCGCGACGATCTCCGGCATCCCGGCGTCCAGCACCTGCTCGGTGACCGGTGAGGACCAGGCACCCAGGACCGGTGACTTCGTCGACCCGTCGTACGCGTGGGCCGACCACGCCGTCAGCAGCGCGGTCACGATCACCCCCAACGGCACCGGCACGATCACGGTCACCAACTACTTCCAGCGCGACCTGGTGAACCTGAACCTCGCCAAGGTCGTCACCGGCAACGGCTACAACGGGTCCGGCAAGGACTTCAAGTTCGACTACGACTGCGGCGCACCTTACGCCGGCACCGTCAGCATCGCCGCCGGTGGCACCGAGACCGTCACCGTGCCCGCCGGTGTGGCCTGCACGGTCGCCGAACAGGCACCGTCCGCCAACCTGTTGAAGTCCGGCTACGTCTGGGGCGATCCCACCTACGCCGGGCTCACCGGTGGCGCGATCGCGGTGTCCCGCACCGACCCCGGGACCGTGACCGTCACGAACCCGACCAGCATCGGCTACGGTCGCCTCCAGGTGAGCAAGGAGATCGACAGCTTCGCCACCCAGGTCGCCGGCGGCACCGAGTTCAAGCTCGCGGTCACCTGCGACGCCGCGGCCCAGGGCGAAACCGGCAACTACGCCGAAACGTTCAACCTGACCTGGCCTTCGGCCACCAGCGGGCTCACCCCTTACCTGCCGGCCGGCAGCTCGTGCACCGTCACCGAGACCGCAGCGCCGGAAGGGCACGACGCGCTGCCCAACGCCTCCTACGCCTGGAAGGCTGTGCCCGACCCGATCACCGTGACGGTGCCCGCGGCCGAGGACGCCCGCCGGGTCACCGTCACCAACGACATCAGGCGGGTCTACGCCCAGTTCTCGATCACCAAGGACGTCGTCAACCACACCGGCCACGACACCGGCGGGTACGCCTTCTCCGGTGGCTACCGCTGTGACTACAACAATGGCGAGCACGTCGAGGCCGGCTCCTGGAACGTCACCGGCCAGGGGCAGGCGACCTCCGTCGACGTCCTGGTCGGCTCGGTCTGCACGGTCTCGGAGGACGACCCGGGTGCACCGGTTGCTGGGGATCGGTCGTATGCCTGGTCCACCCAGACGCCCGACCCGACGACCGTTGGCAAGGATGGAGCCGTCGCGACCGTTGTGAACACGCTGAACCGGGCCGAGGGCTCGTTCAGCATCACCAAGAGCGTCGATGGCGGGACGGCCGGCAACGCCTTCCCTGCCGCCGCCGACTTCGGCTTCAGCTACAGCTGCACCCCGATCACGGGCGAGGTGATCACCGGCGGTTTCAGCGTCAACGCCGGCGACTCGAAGGCCCCGGCCGAGGCCATCCCCGGTGGCTCGGTCTGCACCGTGACCGAGGGTGACCTGCCCGGAACCATCGACCCGTACCGCTGGGACGGCGTCAGCCTCAGCGTCAGCGGCGACGCGACCAACTCCGGCCAGGACGGCCGCAGCATCACCTTCACCACCACCGACGATGCGCAGCCGGTCAGCGTCCGCGTGGTGAACTCGATCAGCGCCAAGACCGCACAGGTTGTGGTGTCCAAGACCGTCACCGGCGAGACCAGCGGCTTCACCGCCGGCGGCGACGCGATCTTCCCGGTCACCCTCACCTGCACCGGCGCGGGCGCCCAGGGCACCCGTCAGGTCGCGGCGGGCGGCTCGACCACCTGGACCGACATTCCGCTGGGCGCCACCTGCTCGGCCACCGAAGGCAGCACCAACGCCGGCCTCAAGGACGACTCCTTCGCCTGGGAAACCGCGACCATCGGCGACGCTGTGCAGCTCACCGACGCGGGCGGAAGCTACGAGATCAGCATCCGGAACCCGATCAAGCGGGTGTACGCCGGGATCGAGATCGCCAAGACCATCGACAACTCCGGCTATGCCGGGGTCGTGGACGCCGACTCAACCTTCTCCGGCAACTGGTCGTGCAAGTACGGCGACGACCCGGCCGTAACCGGCACCTGGCACGGCACGGGCAGCGAGGACGGCGCGCTGGCGACGCTGACCGGCGACGCCGGCCACATCCTGATCGGCTCGGACTGCTCGGTCACCGAGGACACCTCGGCGCTGGGTGCCCCCAGCAGCGATCCGTCCTACCGCTGGGACAGCACACCTGCGTACCACGGCGTCACCGTCGCCGGTGCGGCCGCCAACCGGCTCGGCGTCACCAACACGCTGCTCCGCGACACCGGCAAGGTCCGCGCAACCAAGCAGCTCAGCGGCGCGACCGGCGGTTACGCCCCGTCCGGCAGCTTCGCCGGCTTCAGCGTTACCGCGGTCTGCTACCTCAACGACCCGGCCGAGAGCGGCCACCTCGAGGCGACAGCGCCACGTCCGTCCGGGCGAAACCGGGACCGTCATCGACCAGGTGCCCTACGGCTGGACCTGCCAGGTCGGCGAAGGCTCGTTCCCGAACCCGAGCCAGCTCCGCGACGCCTCCTACGCCTGGGACAGCGAGTCGGTCAGCTTCCCCGGCGGCGGGGCGACCACGCGGGTCACCGCTGCGAATGACGCGCCCACGGCCACCGTCACCAACGGCATCCGCCGGGTGACCGGCCACCTGGCCGTCAGCAAGGCCTTCGGTGACGGCACTCTCGGGGCCGTGAAGCCGGGCACCACCTTCTCCGGCGGTTACCGGTGCACCTACGGCTCGGACAGCTACACCGGCCACTGGACGGTCGCCGGCGACGGGGAAGCCACGCTGTCCGGCGACGCCGACATCCCGTTCACCGCCGAGTGCACAGCCACCGAGGA
The DNA here is from genome assembly GCA_963848845.1 of uncultured Actinomycetota bacterium. GTDB lineage: Bacteria > Actinomycetota > Actinomycetes > Propionibacteriales > Propionibacteriaceae > Propionicimonas. The sequence goes on along the minus strand of CAWKFH010000003.1, from coordinate 269,606 downwards.
CGACCCGAGCGACACCGACCTGATCGACTCGTCCTACACCTGGGCGCAGCCGGACCTCGGCGGCAGCGTCGGGATCGCTTCGGCAGCTGAGCCGGCGCAACTCGTGGTCACCAACACCGCCACCCGGCGCTGGTCGGGCCTGGCGATCACCAAGGCCTATGACGGCCAAGGCACCGCCTTCGCCGCCTCGCTGACCGTCAAGGGCAGCTGGTCGTGCACCTACAACGGCGAGGCGGCCGCATCCGGCAGCTGGGAACTCCCGGCCACCGGCGGCAGCGCCGTGGTCGCCCGCCCAGGGGACGAGGCCATCCCGGCGGAGTCCGTCTGCGTCGTCACCGAGAACAGCCTCGCCGACGCGGACCTCACCGACAGCTCCTACACCTGGCAGCAGCCCGGCTACGCACCGGCCGGCGGGACGCTGGCCACGGTCGCGGGCGATACCGCCAGGGTCACTGTCAACAACGCCACCACCCGGGTGAAGGAGTCCTTCACCGTCACCAAGCAGCTACTGCTCGGCAACGACGTCCTGCCCGCGGCCCTCGAGTCGAGCCTCACCTTCTCCGGCGAGTACCGATGCACCCACGACGGTGACGACCCGGTCACCGGCAACTGGGGTCCGATGGCGGCCGGCGCCGACTGGACCAGCCCACCCGTGCTGGTCGGCTCGGTGTGCACCGTGACCAGCGAGGACGACCCGGATCGGCCCTCCAACATCGACGACTCCTACGTCTGGGGCACCCCCGACCTCGGCCAGCCCGTGATCGTGACCGCCGGCCAGCGTCCGGCGATCGTCGTTGGCAACCCGGTGAACCGGATCACCGGCAGCTTCGGGGTCACCAAGGAACTCACCGGTGACACCGAGGGCGTCGACCCGGCCGCCCTGTACACCTTCGCCTGGAGCTGCCGGGCAGCCAACGGCAACGTGTTCCCCGACAACTCCCCCGGCACCTTCGGCCTCGCCGCCGGCAGCACCTGGAACGCCCCGGAGAACGTGCCGGTCGGCAGCGATTGCCAGGTGACCGAGGACACCCCGCCCGCGCCGAACGACGCTTCCTACACCTGGTCGACCGAGCTCGCGGTCGCCAACGCCACCGGGACCACCAGCGGCCGGCGGATCAGCTTCGACCTCCCGCGGACGGACACCCCGGTCTCGGTGACCGCCATCAACCGGCTGACCCGTACCAAGGGCAGCTTCTCCGTGGCCAAGTCCAGTGATCCGGCCGACGGCGCCACCGTCGTGCCCGGCCAGGCGATCCACTACACGGTCACCGTGACCGCTGACCCGGTCGGCTTCACCTCCGACGTGGTGGTCACCGACGCCCTGGCCGGCGTCCTTGAGCATGCCGGCATCACCGACATCGCTGCTACCCAGGGCTCGGCGACGCTCACCGGCGCGGACCTGGTGTGGACCGTCGGTACGGTAAGGGCCGGCGCGAAGCTCGAGCTCACCTACACCGCCACCGTGAACGCTGACGCGATCGGCGTCGACCTGACCAACACGGTGTCGGCAACCGGCGAGACCAACCCGCCGGCCTGCGGAGCCGCGTGCACCACCACCCACCACACCCCGTCCTGGACGCTGGCGAAGACCAGTGACCCCGCATCGGGCGGCATCGTCGCGCCCGGTGACACGATCACCTACACCCTGACGGCCACCAACACCTCCGAAGCGCGGGTCATCGGCGCAACGGCCCTCGACGACCTCTCCGGCCTGGCCGACGCCGACGTCGACTTCACCTCAGCGCAGCTGAGCCGCTCCGGCGACACCCTGACCTGGGCGATCCCGACCCTTGCCGCGGGCGAAAACGCCTCGGTCACCTACACCGCGACAGTGCACCCCGGTGCCGACGGGGCCACCCTGACCAACCAGGTCGAGGCCGAAGGAGTCGGCGGCAGCTGCACCGGTTGCACCACCAGGCAGGCGACTGTGAAGTGGAGCCTTGCCAAGTCTGCCGCGCCCGCCACGGGCACAGTGGTCGCTCCGGGGGACACCATCACCTACACCCTCGACGTCACCAATACCGGGCCGGTGCCGGTGACCCCGACGGTCACCGACGACATCTCCGGGGTCGTCGATGACGCCGTCCTCGGCGAACTGCCGGCCGGACTGACCCGCTCGGGCGACCGGCTGACCTGGACGGTCCGCGACGCTGGCCGCCGGCGAGTCCACCTCGATCAGCTACACCGCCAAGGTCATGGCGGGCGCCCGTGGCGCGACGCTGCGGAACACGGCCAGCCCGGCCTCGGTCGGCGGGCACTGCGACAGCTCCTGCGGCACCGTCCAGACCACGCCGAAATGGTCGCTGGCCAAGACCAGCACGGCCGGAGACGGCGCCACCGTCAAGCCCGGCGACACCATCGGCTACACCCTGACTGTCACCAACGACGGACCGGCCACCCTGCACGGTGCGGAAGTGGGCGACGACCTCTCCGGCGTTCTGGACGACGCCACGTTCGGCGTCCTGCCGACCGGCGCCACCATCAGCGGCAGCACCCTGACCTGGCAGGTGCCCGATGTCGCTCCCGGTGGAACGGCGAGTCTTGACTACTGGGTAACGGTCAATCCTGGCGCCATCGGCGCAACCCTCCACAACTCGGCCACGGCCGCCACCACCGGTGGCGACTGCGCCGCCGGCTGCGCCACCACCGCCTACACCCCGAGGTGGACCCTGGCGAAGACGTCCGACCCGGACACCGGCGCGGTCGTAGCACCCGGCGAGGTCATCACCTACACCCTCACGGCCACCAACACCGGCGAGGGCACCGTCACCGGAGCCACCGGCGTCGACGACCTGGCCAGCGTGCTCGCCAACGCCGACGTGGCGTTCACGTCCAGCCAGCTGAGCCGCTCCGGCGAGACGCTCACCTGGACGATCCCGACCCTGCTGCCCGGGGAGACCGCCTCGGTCAGCTACACCGCGACGGTGAAGGCCGCAGCGACCGGAGTCACCGTGACCAACTCGGTGACCCCCAACGGCGCCGGCGGCAGCTGCCTCGGCGGCTGCAGCACCAGCCAGTCCACGGCGAAGTGGGGCCTCACCAAGACCTCCAACCCCGCAACGGGTGCCGTGGTGAGAGCCGGGGGAGGCCATCGCGTACACCCTGACCGTGGTCAACGAGGGTCCGGTCCCGATCACCGGCGCCACAGTGCGCGACGACGTCTCCGGGCTGGTCGACGACGCCGACGTGGGCACGCTCCCGGCCGGCCTGGCCAGATCGGCTGACCAGCTGACCTGGACCATCCCGACCATCGGGGTCGGCGGGGTCGCGTCGATCACCTACTCCGCAGTCGTGCGGGCCGAAGCCACCGGCGCGACCATCACCAACAGCGCCTCCCCGGTGGGCAAGGGCGGCTACTGCTCGATCGGCTGCAGCACCACCGCCTACACCGATGCCTGGACGCTGACCAAGACCTCCGACCCGGCCGACGGCGCGACCGTGGTTCCCGGTGCGGCGATCAACTACACCCTCAGCCTCACCAACACCGGCCCGGCCACCCTGCACGGGGCGCGGGTGGCCGACGAGCTGGCCGACGTGGTCGACGACGCCACGCTGGGCGCCCTGCCAGCAGGCGCAGCGCTCAGCGGCACCATGCTGACCTGGAGCGTGCCGGACGTGGCCGCCGGCGACACCGTCACCCTTACCTACGCTGCGGCCGTCCACTCCGACGCCATCGGGGCCCGGCTGCGCAACGTCGCCGTCCCGGAAACGGTCGGCGGCACCTGCGCGACGTCCTGCAGCAGCACCCTGCACACCGGCTCCTGGACGCTGGCCAAGGACAGCGTCCCGGCGTCCGGCACCGTGGTGGAGAGCGGGGACGTCATCACCTACACGCTCACTGCGACCAACACCTCCGATGCAGTCATCACCGGCGCCACCGCCACCGACGACCTCGGCAAGGTGCTGCCCAGCGCTGCCGTGACCATCGGCTCCCCGCAGCTCAGCCTGGCCGGCACCACCCTGACCTGGGCGATCCCGTCCCTTGCGCCGGGCAGACCCGGACCATCACCTACACCGCGCGGGTGTCGGCCGGCGCGGATGGCGCGACGATCACCAACTCGGCCGGCCCGCAGGGCGTCGGCGGTGCCTGCCCCGGATCGTGCGTGACCAACCACACCACGCCGGCCTGGCAGCTGACCAAGGTCTCGAGCCCGGCAAGCGGCAGCGACGTCGCCCCCGGGGACACCATCGACTACACCCTTTCCGTCACCAACACCGGCCCGACGATGCTGACCGGCGCTGTCGTCACCGACGACATCTCGCTGCTGGTCGATGACGCCGACCCGGCAACGCTGCCCACCGGGCTGGCCCGCAGCGGCGACGTGCTCAGCTGGGACGTGCCGGCGGTACCCGCAGGAGCCACCGTCTCGGTCACCTATTCCGCGAAGGTGCAGGCCGGAGCGCTCGGCGCGACCATCACCAACACCGCGGCCCCCGCTTCGGCCGGCGGCAGCTGCACCGCGTCCTGCACCACAACCAGCCACACGCCGAGCTGGACCCTTGCCAAGGCGAGCGACCGCCCGACGGCTGCGACCGTCCATCCCGGCGACGTGATCGGCTACACCCTTACCGTCACCAACACCGGCCCGGCCACACTGCACGGCGCCAAGGTGAACGACGACCTCAGCGACGTGCTCGACGACGCGATCCTGCTGGCAACGCCCGACGGGGCAACGCTGAGCGGGACCACCCTCGCCTGGGACGTGCCGGACGTGGCCAGCGGGGCGAGCGTCGAACTGGCCTACCAGGTGAAGCTCGACGACCGGGCCGACGGCGCCCGGATCGCCAACTCCGCCGCCCCGGCGAGCGCCGGTGGCCGCTGCGCCGCCGGCTGCGCAACCCTCGCCAACACCCCGGCCTGGCTGCTCGCCAAGACCTCGGACCCGGCGAACGGCGCTGTGGTCGAGCCCGGTGACCTGATCACCTACACCCTCACCGCCACCAACACCGCCGACGCCGCCGTCACCGGAGCGACCGCAACCGACGACCTGACCGGCGTGCTCGCCGGCGCAGGTGTGCAATTCGACTCGCCGGAGCTCAGCCGCACCGGGACCACCCTGACCTGGACCATTCCGTCCCTGGCGCCGGGTCAGACCCGGACCGTCAGCTACACAGCGCAGGTGTCGGCCGGCGCACACGGCGCGACCATCGCCAACACCGTCGCCCCCAACGGCCAGGGCGGATCCTGCGGCTCCGGATGCTCCACCACCCAATTCAGCGCCAGGTGGTCCCTTGCCAAGACAGCCGACGCCGCTCCTGGCGCAGTGCTGGAGCCCGGCGACACGATCAACTACACCCTCACGGTGACCAACACCGGTCCGGTAGCGGTCATGGGTGCCAGCGTGACCGACGACGTCTCCGGCCTCGTGGATGACGCCGACCTCGGCACCCTGGCGGCCGGCCTCAGCCGCACCGACGACACCCTCACCTGGGCGGTTCCGGACGTGCCGGTCGGCGCATCGGTGAGCGTCAGCTACCCCGCCACGATCAGGCTGGACGCCTCCGGGGCGACCCTGGCGAACAGTGCAGCCCCTGCCTCCAGTGGTGGTAACTGCGACTCCATCTGTACTACAGAGCAGTACACGCCGAAGTGGTCCCTCGCCAAGGCCAGCAGCGTCGGTCCCGGCGCCACCGTGCGCCCCGGCGACACCGTGGACTACACCCTTACCGTCACCAACGACGGTCCAGCGACGCTGCACGGCGCTGTGGTCACCGACGACGCTACCGGCGTGCTGGACGACGCCACCCTCGTTGCCGTCCCGGCCGGCGCGGTCCGGTCCGGCGACCGGATCACCTGGAACGTGCCCGACCTGGCTCCGGGGGCGACCGCGTCCCTGACGTACCGGGTGGTCGTGCACGCCGACGCTGTCGGCGCGACCCTGGACAACACAGCTGAGCCCGGCAGCGTCGGCGGCACCTGCGGCACCAGTTGCACCACCGTCGCCCACACCCCGGCCTGGACCCTTGCGAAGACCAGCGACCCGGCCGACGGAGCGACCGTGCAGCCCGGTGACGTGATCACCTACACCCTGACCGCCAGCAACACCTCCGAAGCCGAGATCCGCGGCGCGCTGGCCCTTGACGACCTGTCCCGGGTGCTGCCGTACGCGGACGTCAGCTTCGCCTCCGCACAGCTGAGCCTTACCGGCGACCTGCTGACCTGGGCGATCCCGACCCTTGCGAAGGGCGAAACCGCATCGGTCACCTACACGGCGGTCGTCAAGGCCGGCGCGGACGGCGTGACCGTCGTCAACTCGGTCTCGCCGGTCGGGGCCGGCGGCAGCTGCGTCGGTGGCTGCGCCACCAGCCAGTCCACCGCTGGCTGGACGCTGGCGAAGACCTCCGACCCGGGCTCCGGCGCGCAGGTGCTGCCCGGCGACCAGATCCGCTACACCCTCACCGTCACCAACACCGGACCGGTCCCGGTCAGCGGCGCGCTGGTCTCCGATGACCTCGCCGAGGTTCTGGACGACGCCCTCGTCACCGACCTCGGCGCCAACCTCACCCGCACCGGCGCCACGCTGGTCTGGGCCGTCCCGGACGTTCCGGTCGGCGGCCAGGTGAGCGTCGGGTACACCGCGACCGTGGCAGCCGGCTCGGTCGGCGCCACCATCACCAACGCGGCAACGCCGGTGGGCTCCGGTGGACGCTGCCTCACCTGCAGCACCACCCAGACCACCCCGGCCTGGACGCTGGCCAAGACCAGCGACCCGGCCGACGGCGCCACCATCACCCCTGGCGATGACATCGGGTACACGCTCACCGTCACCAACACCGGCGCCGGCCCGCTCAGCGGCGCCGTCGTCCATGACGACCTGGCCGATGTGCTCGACGACGCCACGCTGGCACCGATGCCGGCCGGCGCTACCGTCAGCGGCGACCGGCTGACCTGGACGGTGCCCGAGGTCGCCGCCGGCGGCACCGCGACCCTGACCTACACCGCGACCGTGGACGCGACCGCGACCGGCGCCACCCTGCGCAATACCGCCGTCCCGGCGACCGCGGGCGGTTCCTGCGCAGCCTCCTGCTCGACCACTGCGCACACGCCGGCGTGGACCCTGGCGAAGAGCAGCAGCCCCGGCGACGGCGCCACGGTCGTGCCCGGCGACGTGATCACCTACACCCTGACCGCCACCAACACCTCGGCTGCGGTCGTCACCGGCGCCAAGGCTGTCGACGACCTGTCCGATGTGCGTGACGACGCCAGCGTCAGCGCCACCGCGGCCGGGCTGAGCCTTGCCGGCGACGAGCTGACCTGGACCATTCCGACCCTCGAACCCGGTGCGCACGCCACGGTGACCTACGCCGCCGTGGTGCGCGCCGACGGCGCCACGATCACCAACACGGTGGCGCCGATCGGGGACGGCGGCTCCTGCCTCGCCTGCACCACCACCCAGTTCAGCCCCTCGTGGACCCTTGCCAAGTCGTCCACCCCGGCCACCGGCTCGGTTGTCGAGCCGTCGGACGTGGTCAGCTACACCCTGACCGTGGTCAACACCGGGCCGGTCCAGCTGGCCGGTGCCCAGGTGCGCGACGACGTGTCCGGGCTGGTCGACGACGCCACCCTCGGCCCCCTGCCGGCGGACCTGGCGCGGGCCGGGAACCTGCTCACCTGGGCGGTGCCAACGGTGCCGGTCGGTGGAACCGCGACGGTGACCTACACCGCGACCGTTGAAGCGCTCGGCGCAACGCTGACCAACACCGCAGCCCCGGTGACGGCCGGCGGCACCTGCCTGGCCTGCAGCACCACCGCCTACACGCAGAAGTGGTCGCTGGCCAAGACCAGCAGTCCGGGCGACGGCGCAACGATCGCTGTCGGCAGCACCGTCGACTACACCCTTACCGTCACCAACGACGGCCCGGCCACCCTGCACGGCGCCGTCGTCAGCGACGACCTCGCCGACGTCCTTGACGACGCGGCCATTGGCGACCTGCCGGCCGGCGCGAGCCTCGGCGGCACGACGCTGACCTGGGCGGTGCCCGATGTCGCGCCGGGCGCGCAGGCGGACCTGCTGTACTCGACCACCGTCAATGACGGCGCCACCGGCGCCACCCTGCGTAACGTCGCCGTCCCGGCGTCACCCGGCGGCGCCTGCGTCCCCGGCGCCTGCAGCACGACCCAGTACACCGGCTCGTGGACGCTGGCCAAGACCAGCAACCCGGGCGACGGTGCCGTGGTGAAGCCCGGTGACCTGATCACCTACACGCTGACCGCCACCAACACCTCCGAGGCCGAGATCGCCGGTGCCAAGGCGTCCGACGACCTCGCCGCCGTGCTGGACGACGCGACCGTCGGCTTCAGCTCGGCCGAGCTCAGCCTGACCGGGAACACCCTCACCTGGGCCATCCCGACGCTCGCGGCGCACCAGACCCGCCAGGTCACCTACATCGCCACCGTGACCGCCGACGGTGCCACTTTGACCAACCAGGTGACCCCGATCGGTTCGGGTGGCACCTGCACCAGCTGCACCACCACGCAGTACACCCCCGCCTGGACCCTGGCCAAGGCCAGCGACCCGGCGTCGGGGGCAGTGGTGAACCCCGGTGACGTCATCAACTACACGTTGACCGTCACCAACACCGGCCCGGTGCCCCTGGAGGGCGCCGTCGCGTCCGACGACCTGACGGACATCATCGACGACGCAACCATCGGCGACCTGGCCGCGGACCTGTCGGTACGCGGGAGTGAGCTCACCTGGCGGATCCCGACAGTGCCGGTGGGCGGGACTGTGCGCGTCTCGTACCCGGTGACGGTTGGCGTCGGCGCCTTGGGGGTTTCCCTGACCAACAAGGCGTCGACGGCCACCCCGGGCGGCAGCTGCACGACCTGCACCACCACCGCCTACACCCCAGCCTGGACGCTGGCCAAGACCAGCACCGCCACCAACGGGGCCACCGTCGTCCCCGGCGACCTGATCACCTACACCCTGGCCGTCACCAACACCGGGCCGGCGCCGCTCACCGGCGCTGTCGTCAGTGACGACCTGGCCGACGTGGTCGACGACGCCACCCTCGGCGATCTGCCGGCCGCCGCCGACGTCGCCGGCAGCACCCTCACCTGGCACGTCCCCCCGGTCGCGCCGGGCGAGACCGTGACTCTCGACTACACGGCGCAGGTCAACGCCGGCGCCCTCGGCGTCACGCTTCGGAACACAGCCACCCCGGCGTCCGTCGGCGGTGCCTGTGACACCTGCACCACGGTCGCGCACACCCCGGCGTGGACGCTGGCGAAGACCAGCGACCTCGCCGACGGTGCCGTGGTCGGGCCGGGAACCGTCATCACCTACACGTTGACGGCCACCAACACCTCCGACGCGACGGTCACCGGCGCCCAGGCGTCCGACGACCTCACCGGCGTCCTGGACGACGCGACCGTCGGCCTCGGCTCAGCAGAGCTCAGCCTGACCGGCACCCGGCTCACCTGGGCGATCCCGACCCTTGCCGCGCACCAGACCCGGACGGTCAGCTACACCGCGACGGTGGTCGCCGATGGCGCCACCATCACCAACACGGTGACCCCGGTGGGTGTCGGCGCCACCTGCACCAACTGCACCACCACCGCCTACAGCCCCAGGTGGACGCTGGCCAAAACCTCCGACCCGACCGACGGCGCCCAATTGCTGCCCGGCCAGGTCGTCAGCTACACCCTTTCCGTCTCCAACACCGGCCCGGTTCCGCTGGTCGGCGCCTCGGTGACAGATGACGTCTCCGACCTGGCTGAAGCCACCATCGGGGACCTGCCGGCGGGCATCACCGGGGACGCCGACACCCTCACCTGGGACGTCCCGGAGGTGGCCGTCGGGGCCACGGTGATCGCCACCTACACCGCGACCGTGAACCCGGACGCCTACGGCGCAACGCTGACCAACACCGCCACCCCGGCGTCGGCCGGCGGCACCTGCGTGGCCTGCAGCACGACGGCCTACACCCCGAAGTGGTCGCTGGCCAAGACCAGCGACCCGGCCACCGGTGCAGTCGTCCGGCCCGGCGACGTCCTCGGCTACACGCTCACCGTCACCAACGAGGGCGCAACCGCCCTCACCGGGGCAGTCGTGACCGACGACCTGGCCGACGTCCTTGACGACGCCACGCTGGTCGAGTTGCCCGCCGGCGCCACCCTTGAGGGCACAACGCTGACCTGGAACGTGCCAGCGGTGGCCGTCGACGGCACCGCAACCCTCACCTACCAGGTCAAGCTGGCCCCCCGAACGACCGGAGCCATCGTGCGCAACGTCGCCGTCCCGGCCAGCCCGGGCGGCGCCTGCACCGAATCCTGCGAGACCGTGGCCCACACCGTCGCGTGGACGCTGACCAAGACCAGCGACCCGGGCAGCGGAGCCACCGTCGAACCGGGTGACCAGGTCACCTACACCCTGACGGTTGCCAACACCGGCCCGGTCACCCTTGCCGGCGCTGTGGTCGTCGACGACATGTCCGGCCTGCTTGACGACGCCGACCTGGCCGGCGCCTTGCCGGCGGGGACCAGCCTTGCCGGGAGCACGCTCACCTGGGCGGTGCCGGAGGTGCCGGTGGGCGAGACCGTCTCCGTCCGGTACACGGTGACCGTGAAGCCGGGGGCCTACGGGATCACGCTCGGCAACGTGGCCACCGGTGACGGTGCCGACAGCTGCGCGCCCGGTGGGGACGGGCGCCTCGAGCCGTTCGCCGTAGAGCCGGACGAGGACTGCCGGACCCGGCACTTCAGCCCGGCCTGGACACTGGAGAAGACCTCGGATCCGGCCAGCGGCAGCGTTGTCGAACCCGGCAGCGTGATCACGTTCACCCTGAGGGTGCGCAACACCTCGCAGGCCGTGGTCGCCCACGCAGTGGTCACCGACGACCTGTCCGACCTGCTGGCCCACACCACCACCGGCGGCCTGCCGGCCGGCAGCTCGCTCACCGGCCAGATCCTGACCTGGACCGTGCCCGTCCTCCAGCCCGGCGAGGAAGCGGTGCTGACCTACTCGGTCGTGGTCGGCGAGGACGAGTACAACGCCGAGTTCACCAGCCCGGCCACTCCCGGCAGCGGTGGCAGCTGCCCGGTGGTGTGCACCACGGAGCACACCACCACCCCGGCCGTCGTCGACCCGACCCACGACAACGGCGGCGGTTCCGGCGGCGGCTCCGGCGGCGGCCACAGCGACCCGTCTCTTGCCTACACCGGCGCCGGGCTCGGTGCCCTCGGGGTCGGCCTTGTGCTGCTTGCCGGTGGCGCGGGCATCATCGTGGCCAGCCGGAGGCGCCGCGACGAATCGGAGTGATCCGGGCGGTGTCCGTCGGGGGGTTGGAACCGGGGGGAATACTCGGCTTGGCCGTTGCACACGCCCAGCAGAGGAGCAGCTCATGGCCGAGGAGTTCACCCACGACCGGGCCGCCGGACAATTCGAGGTGACCATCGACGGCGTCCACGCGGGGGAGGCCCACTACCGGCTGTCCGGGAGCGTCGCGTACTTCGACAGCACCGTGGTGCCGCCGGCCTTCCGCGGCCGTGGGATCGCCGGCCGCCTGGTGCAACATGCCATGGACGAGATCCGGGAGGCAGGCGACTGGCAGGTCCGGCCGGCCTGCTCCTACGTCGTCCGCTGGTTCGCGCTGCACCCGGAATACGCGGACCTGCTCGCCTGAGCCGCCTGCCCAACTCACAGCTTGCGATTGGGTCATTGCTTGGGTGACTTCGAGACCCGGATCGAGTTCACCACCGCAGGGATGGACGAGATCAGGGCGAACACCGAGCCGATGATGGCGACGATCGCGATCACAAGGGCGATCAGCTGGTCGCCGATGCTCACCACGACGAACGGCAGCAGCCCCTGGACCAGCCCCAGCACCAGTTGCAGCACGAACGACAACGCGACGTGGATCATCAGGGCAACGATCTTGAGGAACTTCTGCTGGCTGAACACCAGGAAGCCAAGGAACACCAGTTTCAGGAACAGCAGCAGCCCCAGCACAGCCGCAGCCTCACCCTTCGGGAAGGATCCCCAGATGGCCAGGTAGGCGATCGTGCCGAACGGCGCTGCGACGAACAGGCCAACCATGACCATCAGCAGCACGAAGGCGGCAAGGGCCATCACCAGCGACCACATCAGCCAGAGGAACGAAACGACCAGGGTGACGATGCCCTGGATCCGGCCGTAGAGCCGCTGGCTGGCCAGGAAGCTGAGCCCGAGCATCCCGACGCTGAACAGCAGGAAGCCGTCCACCAGCACCAGGTAGCCGATGCCGTTGCCGGGCGGACTGTCGGCGTCCACCCCCTCGAGCATGTCCGGCTCGACCCCGGGAACCCCGGTGGCCATCGTTGCCACCGGCCCGGCCGGGCCGCCGCCGATGGCAAGCCCCGACCCGAGCTCCACCAGCACAACCAGGAGCAGCGCGAAGGCCGCGATCGCGAACAGCGGCCGGCGGACCTCGCCCAGCGGGCTCATCGGGGACCGTCCTCGGCAAGGGTGACGGTGCACCCGCCCACGGCGAAGCAGGCCAGCCCCAGCTCGCCACCGTCGCGGGTGAAGGTCAGCCGGACGTCATCGCCTGGGTCGAGGTCGGTGCGCAACGCCTTGCCCTGGATGGTCAGGGACACCCGCACCCGCCCGGCCCCACCGACCAGCCGGATGCTCCGGGTGACCCGCTGCCACGGCCAGCCTTCCTCGACGGCAGCCACCTGCAGCCGGCAGCCGCCGGCGAACGTGATGACCGCACCGACGCTGCAGTTGCCGTCGGTGGCGGCAAGTTCGTCGGGCCGCAGCAGATCGCCCACCGACACCCCGCCGAACGGGTTCGACCAGGCGGCGTCCCGACCCCCGCCGGCGGCGCCGACGGCCCCGGTGACGTACAACGTGATCGCCAGCAGCACAAGGACGGCCAGGACCACCAGAGGCTTACGGTTGTCCTCGGCCATCGGCTCAGGTGTTCCGCGCGATGATGGTGTACCTCACCTCCGGGTACAAGGTGTAATTCGGTACCTGCCAGGTCGGGGGGTTGTAGACCGTCGGGTAGACCTCGGAGGGCATCCCGGAAGGGCTGCTGGTGTAGCCGGGCTGGTTCTCCGCAGCCGTCCGGGTCCTGGTCGCGCCGGTGACACAGACAACGTCGCCGACGTAGGCCTCGCGCCACACCCAGCCAGGGTTGCAGGTATCTGGCCCGTAGGCCCCGCCGCCAGCCCGCCGCTGGGCCTGCACCGCCGGGTTGTTGTCGAACACCACCTCCGCGGCACTGGCCGCCGTGACGCAGGTGAGGTCCTCGGGCCGGGTGAGCCGCGGCACCCAGGGATCGGTGCACGGGTTCACCACGGTGATCGGCGGCGAGGTCGGGCCGGGCGGCGGAGGGGTCACCGTGCCGCTGGGACGCACGACGATGAAACCAACCACGCCGGCCACGAGGACCAGCGCTGCGGCCACAGCCCACGGCCACCAAACGAACGGCGGTTTCACCGTCGTCGCCTGCTTGGCTGGCACCACCACGTCCACCTGCCGGGCCTGGTCGGCATGTTCCTCGGGGGCCTGGTCGGCGGAGTAGGCGATGAAGCGCACCGGATAGTTACCCGCGCCGGCCTCGGCCGGGGGTGCGAACGTGATCGCGTACTGCTCGGTGGCGCCGGCGGCGATCTCCCGCAGCGGACGTTCGATCGTCGTCCAGGCCGGGCCACCGGTTGGCGTCCCCGGGCCGGCTTGACCGGCCGGTCCGAACGCGCCCGAGGACGATCCTCGCCGGGACGGGCGCCGAGTTCGTGACCGAAGCTGTCAGCGTGGCCTTGCCGTCGGTGGTGGTGACGGTGCTGGCGGGGAGGGTAAGTGCGATGTTGCTCATCCTGGCTCCTCACTCGGTTGGTCGGACGGGGCGGGGTCTCCGCCGCCGGGCGGCGCGCTGAGTTCTGCGGTCACGTGGGCCGGCTTGATCACCGAGACGATCCGGGCGACCACCTCACGGTGGGCTTCGGCCTCGGCCGGGACGGCGACCCGGAGGTGGAAGCCGCCGGCGTCGCTCACCTGGTAGCCGGTCACCCGGGTGGCGAGCTCGAGGAACCGGACCATCCCGGACGCCGTCCCGCGGCGGGCCGAGAGGTCCGCGGCTGCGGCGATCAGGTCCCGCAACGGGTCGACTCCGCCGGGCAGCGTGCGAGCGCGCGTGATGCGCGTCCTCCGGGATCGTCAGCCAGTCAAGGTCCACCCAGGCTGCCAGGTAGCAGACCAGCGAATCGGAGGCAAGGAATGGGTTCACCGCCACCTCGAGGTGGTCGAGCGTGTCGGCCACCGGGTGCTGCATGCCGTCGCCGGCCGCGATCAGGGCCGACAACGGGCGAGCCGGCAACTTCGGCGTCGACGAAGACCTGCGGCAGGGCCGAGCGCAGTGAGGTCCTAGCCATCGACTCACCACCTCCACCCGGTGCTCCCCGGAGCAGAACAGCCACGAACTCGGCACCGTCACCACGTCGGCCGACCGTCCGGGCCGAGCAGCCGCGCCAGCTGGCGCCTGCCGTCAGCGGAGCGGTGCACGCCCGCCGGCGCCGGCGGCCAGCACCAGCGGCTGGCCGGCAGGAGTCGACGGCACCGGAGACCCCGGCCAGCGGCGCGAACCGGCGCCGGTCGCGCAGCGGCAGGCCGCAGTTCACGTCCGGCTGGCGTCCACTCCAGCTTGGCCTTGCCGAGCTGGAGGGTGAGGACGCCGGCGCTCTGGGTGGCTGCGTAGGCCCTGTCGCCGACCACGACGACCTGCCAGCAACTGCCGCCGGTCCAGTTGGCGGCCAGTTCCTCCCAGCGGCCGGCCAGCGTCGGGGCGTCCACGCTGCCCAACTCGTCGATCGGCAGCCGCAGGCAGCCGGTGCCGTCACCCTCGGGCGCCGCCCGGGGCGCCCAGAGGAACACCCGCGGCCCGTCGTAGGCGACGCTGAGCGACCGGATCTCCTCACCGGGCGGCCCGCACCAGCCGGAACGACTCCGGCGAGCCGGCCGACGGCGACAGCCAGATCCCGCCGGCCGCCTCGGCAGCCAGCGCCACCCCCACCCGGCCGCGCAGGTCGATGAACGTGACGATGGCCTGGAAGCCACGGTCGGGCTGCTGGGCGTCGACGAGGTTCTGCACCGGCGCCGTGCCGGCGGCCAGCGGCACCTCGTACAGGCCCTTCTCGCCGGCCGCCAGCACGGTCGGGGTGCCGGCCCGGTCCACCCAGGCCAGGTCGGCGATGCCGAAGCCGAGGTCGGCCAGCTGCGTCCACTCGCCGCCGAGGTCGGTGCTGACGTGGATCCGGCCACCCGTCGTCCGGCTCGGTGGCCACTGCGACGTGGCCGGGCAGGTCGAGAGTGGACGCCCGGGCGGCCGAGCCGGACGGCCACGGCACCACTGCCCGGATCTTCTCGCCGGGGAAGTGCGCGCAGGCCTCCCAGCCGTCGCCGTAGTTGGTGCTGCGGAACAGCACCTCGCCCTGGCCGACGAACCAGGTGCCCGGCTGGCCCTCCGCCCGCACCAGGTCGGTCGCGTCGGCGTCCGGGGTCTCGGCCAGTTCCAGCCGGACCCGTTCGACGTAGCGGACGCCGGGCTCGGACTGCTCGAGCGCGCGGTAGAGGTTGGAGACCCGCAGCGGCCGGCCGAAGCCGGCGCCGAGGTCGGCGTCGGGATCCGCCACCGGGTTGATCGCTGCGGCCAGCCGGGCCAGGATGCGGGCCCGGACGGCCTCGGGGTTCTCGTCCGGGCGGACCACCACCCTGGCGTCGACGGCGACCTGCTTGTACTTCGCCCAGCCGACCACCGGTACGGCGCCGATCGTCGCCCGCTCGGCCAGGTAGGCCTGCCACCTCTGCGCGCACCTCCTCGCGGGCGTTCGCCGCCAGCGCCTCCTGGGTCACCCGGCCCTCCGGCCGCTGGTCGCTGCGGCACGTGCGGCACCAGCACCACCTCCACCTCTCCGGGAGCGGCGAAGGCCCAGGCCTCGCGGCGGGTGACGGCGCTGGCCCGGTCGACCCCGCCGTTGCGGGTGGCCAGCACCTCGTAGTCCCGGGCGGTCACGGCCCGGTCGCGCGCCTGGAAGTCCTGGCGGGCCGCGCCGCAACGCCACGGCCAGCTGCTCGGCCTCGTGGCCGCCGGTGGCCGGTTCCGGATTGGTGACCGCGACGCCCTGGATCGGGTCGCGCAGCACGGTCAGTTGGCCGGGGGCAACATTGCCGCGCTCGCCGCCACCGGTGCGGTACCAGGCGCGGACCGCCATTCCGGGTTCGGGGACGGCCCCGCGCTCGCCGTCGCCGAAGATCACCTGCCCGGCGCTGCGGTCCAGCCGGTAGACCAGCTCGCCGGGCTGCCCGTCGGCGAACACGTCGACCTCACGGCCGATCCGGAAGGGCAGTCCGTCCACCACGACGGCCTGACCGGCCGGCACGGCTGCCGCGCTGGGTGCCTGGACGCCGATCGCGCACCCCGGGCCCGGCCACGAGCGGCGCCGAGGGCACGGCGAAGCTCTGGCCGGCCGTGCCGTTGCCGACCCCGACCTCGACGGCGTCGTGCAGCACCACGTCGGCCGCGCGCACCAGCACCTCGGTCTGGCCTCGGCTGCGATGGTCGCCTCGGCGAGGGTGACGAACATCGGCTGCGGCGCTCCCGGGACCCCGGGCGGGCAGGTCACCCGGGTGCCGCGCGGGATCCGGACCGGATCGGATCGGCAGTGGTGCGGCTGAAGACCAGGCCGGCGGTCGGCCCCGCCGGGCGGGCCGACGCTGGTGCCGAGCAGGTTCAGGAACGTGGCGTACAGCCGGTCCGGCACCCGGTTCAGCCGGTAGAGCAGGACGTCGGTCAGGTGGGCGAACGCCTCCACCAGCACCACGCCCGGGTCGTGCACCGACAGGTCGGTCCACTCCGGGTCGAGCTGGCGGATCCGCTCGAGGGCCTCGGCGACCAGGTCGGGGAAGCTGCGGTCGTCGAGCTTGGGAACCGGGATGCTCATGTCGTCCCTCCGGTGTCCAGCGATCGGGACCGCCACCGCAACGGCGTCCGTCGGCCTGGGTGGCCTTGACCCGGTAGCGCAGGCGTACCTCCAGCAGTGATGGGTCGTCGGCGGGGACGCCGGCGGTCACGTCGAGCACCAGCACCCGCGGCTCCCAGCGCTGCACGGCGCGGGTGACGTAGTGGATGGCCAGTCCGGCGGTGGTGTCGTCGGCCGGGGCGAAGGCCAGCCGCCACAGGTGGCAGCCGTAGGCCGGGCCGGTTCACCCGCTCACCGGGACGGGTGGACAGCAGCAGCAGCAGCGCCTGCCGGATCGAGGCGGCGTCGGTGATGGTGGCCAGCCGGCCGCGCGGGTCGACCCGCAAGCCCGGCGGCGCCGGCGCCGTCGAAGTCGGGCAGCACGAACGCGACGGCCCGGTACCGGACGGCGGTCATGCAGTCGGCCCCCACGAACTGCTGGCCGGGGTCGCGGACGGTGTAGTGCGACGGCGGGCACGCCGTCGGTGAAGCCCTCGATCGAGTCGAGGCACACCTCGTGGCCGTCGATCCGGACGAAGGTCGGAGTAGCCGCGGATCACCTTGAGCGTGTGGTTGCACTGCTTGGTGTTGGTGGAGATGTTCGGGCACATCGAGATCTCCCGGCCCTCCGGGTCGGTGGCGACCAGCACCGGGTCGCCGGCGATCCGCACCCACTCCTGGGAGGCGGTGTTGCCGACCTTGCCGTCGTGGCCGCAGCGCAGCACGCCCGGGCAGCACCAGGATCCTCATGTCGCCTCCTCGAAGTCGACCGTCAGGGCCCGCACCCGCAGCGCGCGTGCCGGGGGCCTCGATCAGCAGGTCGGTGGCCGCGGTGATCCGCAGCAGGTCGGGCGCCAGTTCCACCTCCGAGCCGTGGCCGTCGGTGAGGCGGATCGTGTGCCGGACGCCGTCGAGGCTCGACCTGCTGGCCGTCGGCGGTGCGCAGCCAGCATCGGTCCGGCGCCGCGGTCGGCCGAGTCCGGCGCGCTCGGCGGGGCCGAGGGCTGCCGTAGAGGCCGCCCAGCACCACGGCGTGCGCCGGGTCGCGTCCGGGCAGGAGCACGAGGACGGTGTCGTCGTCGTCGGGCAACGCGACCACGCCCTTGTCCCGGCCGGCGGCCGGCGAGCAGCACCGGCGCCCAGCGGGCTGGTCAGGCCGGGGTAGGCCGGCAGCCGCACCCGCACCCGGCCGCGGTCCTCCGGGTCGGCGACGTCGGTGACCACGCCGAGGGTCACCTGGTCGGCCGGCCGCGGCGGCGGGTCCGGCCGGTGGCCGGGTCGAGACGGTGGTCTCGTAGCCGGTGGCACTGATCTCGTGGATGGCCTCGGTGATCGGGTAGTCGCCCTCGAGGGCGCTGCGCAGGCCCTTCGAGCCGCACCCGGCGCGCCGGCCTGGAGCCGCGGGTTGCCGTCGGCGACGACGGTCGCGGTCACCTCACCGGCCCGCCGGACGTCGAGCTCGGCCTGGGCGCAGGCTCGGCCGCGGGTGCCGAGCTCGTCGAGGCGCACCAGCGGCCCGCCGCCGCCGACCCGGTCGGGGCCGGGTCGGCCGGACACCGCCGCACCGCCGGCGCCGTTGGCGGCGGTGCGCGTCGTCCGCAGCTGGCCGGCCCGGCTGCCACCAGGTGACCTCGGCCGAGCGGAAGGCCGGCTCGCCGCTGACCTCCACCTCCGCGGAGTGGATCTGCTGGTCCGTAGGTGAGCTCGACCGGCTCGCCGTCCCCGACCAGGTCGGCCAGCCGCAGCGTGCCGTCCCGTCGACCACCGGGTAGCGGCCGACCCGCGCGGACTGCTCCACGCAGCAGGTCGAGGTCGGAGCGCGCCGCACTGGTAGACGTCGCCGAGCCGGACCGCCGGGCGCCTCGACGCTCAGCCCGGTGCCGCTCGCAAGGGCCGGTGGCCAGCCCGGCCAGGTCGGTGTCGGCGTGCAGCCGGCTGGACTGCCGGTTCCGCAGCCGGTGCAGGGCGTCGTAGCCGCGGACCCGCAGCTGGCGTCCGGTGTCGGCGGCGTAGGCGTACTCGACCACCGTGACCTCGCCGGTGAACAGGGGGTTGCGCTGGCCGCCGAACTCGACCTTCAGCGCGTCACCGACGGCCGGGTCGACAGCCGAGCGGTGCCTTCGGCGGCCCAGGCCAGCTGGCACTGGGCGGGCTGGGCGAGGGCGCTGCGCACCCGGATCGTGATGATGTTGCGCGGCGTCGGCGGCCGACAGCCGACGTCCGGCGATGGTGACGATCAGTTCGGGGAGCCCCTGTCAGTGCCCTCATCGCGGGCCCTCCCCGGACGGGGGCACGGCCAGCGGGCCGGCGAACCGCAGCGGGTCGTCGATGTCGTTGTAGGTGAGCAGTTCCTTCCACTGCAACTCGTTGCCGAAGGCCGTCAGCGACAGCAGGCCGAGCCGCGCCGGGTCGATGGTCGCCGGCCCGTCCGGTGTCTCGAGGCCGTGGTCGCTGCCGTCGCCGGGCACCGGCAGGGAGCCGACCGGCGGTGCGGTGAGGTCCACGCTGCGGCAGCCGGCGGGCCAGCTCGAAGGCCTCGCCACCCTTCGCGGTCGGCGGCGCTGCCGATCCGGACGAAGGTCAGCCGCAGCCACGACCGCAGCGGCGAGCCGTCGGCGGCGAACCGGTCGAACCGCTCGGCCACCTCGGTGATCACGCCGGGGATCGACCAGGCCAGCCCCCAGAGCAGCATCACCAGCGGCGGCCGCAGCTGGCGGTCGCACCTCGGCCGAGTTCTCGGCCAGCGCCCAGATCGGCCGGGTCAGCTGGCGCACGTCGCTGACCTCGACGTTGGTCGGGGCGCAGGTCGACGTCGAACAGCAGGTCGAGCTTCAGCTCGGTGCGGCCACCGCCGGTGAACATCAGCGGGTCGTCGGCCAGCCCGGCGCCGGTGAGTCGGCCGCCGGAGGAGCGACGCGCCTCGACACCGGCGGTGCGGGTCATCACCACCGTCTCGGGGTTCAGCAGGCAGCCGATGTGCTCACCGGTGTCCTCGATCAGGAAGGCGACCTTTTCCATGTCAGGTCGCCGCCTGCTCTGAGGTCAGCCGGAGCCAGCGGGTCAGCTGGACGGTCGCCGGCTGGCCCGGATCAGCCATCGGGGCCGGCCGGGCCGGCAGCTCCGGCCACATCGACTCGACCGGCACCGGTGGGGCGGGCGGCGGTTCGCCGGCGCGGGCGGGGACGCGCGCTGCCGGGAGGTCCGGGCGTGGGTCGCTGGCCCAGGGCCGCAGCAGCAGGCGGCTCTCCCCGCCCGGGGTGGTCGGCGCCGGGCGAACCGGAAGGCCGTAGCGGTCGAGCCTGGGGGCGCTGGGTTCGACCGGCACGGCAGACGTTGGGCGACTGATCGGCGCCGGTCGCCGTCGGTCAGCCCGCTTCATCGCCAAGGTGGACCGGAACCGCCGCTGTCGGAGGTTTGGGTCCACTTCGTGGTGCGGCGGCACCGGTTTCGATGCTGGGGTGGTTCAGCCGGGCAGGTTCGGGGCCGGCACCGGCTGGTGCAGGGGCGGGACCGTTGCCGGCAGCCACCGGGGCGCGGGTTGGCCCGCTGGTGGCGGCAGCGGCCGCGGAACCCCGAGCCCTGGTGACGTTCCGCACCGGGCGACGCCTGGGAGGGCCTGGTCGGGCGCGCCCGCTGCAGCGGCACGTGGCGCCGGCCCGGTGGTGGCGGTCGCCAGGCGCCGTCGCCTGCGGAGGGTCGTGAGCTGGCGAGCGAGCCGTCACGAAGGGTCGGCGCCGACCGCTTGCCGGCTCCGCTCCGTGCCCGCGACCGCCGGGCGGTCCCGCCAGCGCTGATCGGCGGCGCGGGGATCACACCCGGCGCGGAGCTGGGGCGTCCCGCCGCAGCGCCCCGCCTCGGGCGGCGGACGCGCGAACCGTCGCCACCGGGCTCGGAGCGCGACCTCCGCGGGGCAGGCGCCGGCTTGCCCTGCCCCACCGGGGGGTCACCGGTTCCCACCGGGCGTCCGGTACGGGCGCGCTCCAGCCAGAAATCCGGAGCGCCCCGGTCGTCGTCGGCCGGCGGCGGTTCCGGCTCCGAGCCGCTCGGCGGCGGCCCGCAGCAGCGCGGACAGCCGGCTACGCCACCGGAGCCGTGGCATCGTCCAGCTCCAGCCGGTCGTAGGCCAGCGTGAGGGACTCGATCGCCAGGTCGTTGCCGAGCGCGTCCAGTTGGGCGCCGCGCCACTCGCAGCGGCCAGGCGGCGATCAGGTTCCAGCGCCGGACCTCGCGGGAACTCGGAGTCGTCCAGCATGGCGATGGACACGTTGAGCCGCTCCACCCGTGCCCTCGGCGGCCCGGAACAGCCACCGGACCATCTCGCTGGAGTCGGTGAGCCCGTAGCGCAGGGTCACCGGCTGGTACTCGACCCGGCCCGGGATGGACCGCACCTGGGCGTGTTCCCCGCCGGCGCGGTAGAGGATGCGTTCCAGCTTGAAGCCGAGGTCGTCGATCCGGACGAAGTGCGCCCTGCACGGTGCCGTTGATCTCGAACTTGAAGTTGTAGGCGCGGTAGGGGTCCTGCGGGGCTCCGGGCTGGGCCGCCGGCGCTGCCGGTGCCGGCTGAACGCTCATCTCAGGCCTCCGACTGCTCGGCCGCCGGCTGGTCGGCCGACTGCATCAACTGGAAGACGACGAACTCGGCCGGCTTGACCGGCGCGATCCCGATGAGGGTGACGACCATCCCGGCGTCCCGGACCTCCGGCGGGTTGGTCTCGGCGTCGCACTTGACGAAGAACGCCTCGCTCGGTGTCCTGCCGACCAGGGCGCCGTCGCGCCAGACGTTGGTGAGGAAGGCGTTGACGTCCCGGCGCAGGGCCGCCCACAACGGGTGGTGGTTGGGCTCGAACACCGCCCAGCGGGTGCCGTCGAGCACCGACTCCTTGATCATGTTGGTCAGCCGGCGCACGTTGATGTAGCGGAACTCGCTGGCCTCGGGGGCCAGGGTGCGGGCGCCCCAGACCAGGATCCCGTCGCCGGTGAAGTACCGGATGCAGTTGATCCCGGCCGGGTTCAGCAGTTCCTGGTCGCCCTTGCTCACCCGCCTGACTTCAGGTCGATCGCGCCGGCGATGTTGGTGTTGGCCGGCGCCTTGTGCACGCCGCGGGTCGCGTCGGTGCGGGCCCAGACGCCCGGCCATGTGGCCGGACGGGCGGAGCGGTCACCTTGTCCCCGGAGACCGGGTCCATCACCACCAGCCACGGGTAGTAGGTGGCCGCGTAGCCGTCCTTCGACCGCGGCGGCCGAAGGCCCTTCGATGCCGGCGGCGTCGGCGGCTCCGCCGCTGGTTCCGCTGGTGCCGCCGCCGATCGCCCTCGGCTGCCGGCTCGGCGTGCGACTGGCCGGACGGTCCGGTGCGCCGGCGGTGGCGACCTCGAGCAGCCGGCCGACGTCGTCCACGTCCTCGACGATGTCGAGGATCGCCACCCGGTCCTGGCGCAGCGGGTGCTCGCAATGGGCGATCAGGGCGTCGTGGCTGGCCGGGTCGGTGTAGCCGGGCGCGCACACGATCGCGACGTCGTCGATCGGCCTCCAGCAGGGTCAGCCCGCCGGGTGCGCTGCCCTTGCCGGCGAGGCGTGCCGTCGGTCCCGAGGTTCACCACGTAGGCCCGGCTGCCGCCGTTGAGGAAGTAGCCGTGGACCGCGGTGCTCAGGTGGGTGCCGGTGGTGGCGTCGCCGACGAAGATCCGGACGAACTGGCTCCAGTTGTCGATCGGTGACGACGGTGTTGGCCGGAGCGTCCGGCTTCGGGGCGCACCCCGATGACGCCGAGGCTTGAGGTGCCGACCCGGCCGAACATGCCGGGTCCCGCTCGGCACCTCCTCGACGTAGACGCCGGGGGCGCGATAGTTGACCATGGCTAGCTCCCTTCGGGTAGGACGAGGCGAACCGGTTCCCCGCCCGGTTCGACGATGATGGTTGTGGTGCGGCCGTCCTTGTCCGCGGTCAGCGTGGTCGGGCCGCCCGCGGCCAGCAGCTGGAACCGGCCGGCGGCGTCGGTCAGCGAGCGCTGTCGGGTGGTAGCGGAACTCACCACACTGCCGGGAACACCCCGGCCGGAGGCATCCAGCACCTCGCCGGAGAGGATCGTGAACGGGTGGACCTCCACCCTGGTGTCGGTGACCGGCGGACCCGAGGGCTCCTCGATCGGCACCGGAACGGGCACCACGATGCTGAACCCAAGGCCGGGCTCGGCATCCGGAAGCGGCCCGATCGAGATGTGCGGATGGTTCTCGGCCGCCACCAGCAACGATTCCAGGATGGGCAGCGGCGCTTCGGCTTCGACGGTGACCAGGACGGTGAGCTGCAGGTCAAGCAGCGCCCCGCTGCGACGCGACCGGCCAGTCCGGGTCAAAGCTGCCGGGCGGATCCGGACCGGCCCGGACGAGTCGAGCGTGACCCCGCCGGCCTTGGCGAGGTAGTCGCTCAGGGCGTCGAAAGCCCGCTGGGCGACGCTCATCGCGCGAACCGGATCCAACTGGCCATCGGGTGCCCGTCCTCGGCTGGGGTGTGTTTGGAGATTAGGCTTTTCCGCTCGATTGCGACAAGGCCTTGGTGAATTGCCCGGATAGGTACTTAGGCACCCGCAAGGTGGCAATTTT
The DNA here is from genome assembly GCA_963848845.1 of uncultured Actinomycetota bacterium. Classification (GTDB taxonomy): domain Bacteria; phylum Actinomycetota; class Actinomycetes; order Propionibacteriales; family Propionibacteriaceae; genus Propionicimonas. The sequence goes on along the minus strand of CAWKFH010000003.1, from coordinate 246,065 downwards.
GACGCTTTCACCGAACGCTGGCGGGGCCCGACAATAACGCGGTGTAGGGGGGGAAATGCTGGACCAGCCGGTGATCGGCGCTGCAACCGATGAGCTGCGGTGGCGCGCCGAATCATCGCTGTCCAGCGGCGACTACGCGGACGCGGACGCTGCCTACGCGGAACTGCATCGGTTGGGAGGCCTTTCCCGCGCCGACGCCGGGAGGTGGCTGCAGGCCGTCCGCGGTCTCGGCTCGGCCCGCGAGCACCCAACGCTGGGCGAACTGGTGGAGACCTTTCCCGACGACCAGGACATCCTTGAGTTCGTCGCAGCCGAGTTGTGGCAACGGGCGGAAACGCGCGCAGAACAGGCCGGTACCGAGGACGATGAGTTGGCTCGGCAGGCCTGGTCGGCGGCCCTGCGGATGGCCGGCCCGGTGCCGTCCTCCGATGCCGACGGCGTCCGGATGATCAGCCTGCTGGACCGGTTCTTCGAGGCCGGACGGAGGCAGCGGACGCCGATCGGCAGTTACGCGGAGTTTGAGCAGGCCCTGGTCAGGTTCGCCGCAGCCGGCCCGGAGTCCACCCTCAGGGCGGCCGACCTGCTGGCTGCCGAGAGTCCCCTGCTGGCCCTGGAACTGGTGGCCGGCGCCGAGCTCAGCGCGGCCGCCGTCCTCGTCCAGGCCGTCGCCTCGGCAGAGCTGGAGGACTACGCGACCGCTGCACGCCTGTTCGACGAACTGGCCGCACGCTGGAACCAGCACGTCACCGACCTCGACGTCGAGGATCGGTCCCGGTGGATCCAGGCAATGACCGATGTCGGCCGCTTCGCCGAAGCCGAGGACGCCTGCCTGCACACGATCGCCGTGATCGAGGGCCGTCCGACCGAGGCCGAGGGCTGGAGCGCTGCCCGGCTGACTCCCGACGACTACGAGCACTGGCGCCACGTCTACCGACTCCTGGCTTTCCGGCTGGCCGCCCAGCAGGGGCGGTACCGGGAGGCGTGGGACCACTTGCGGAAGTCGGTGGAGGTGGACGAGAACGGCGTCCCGCCGGAGTTGCAGCGCTCCATCCTGCGGGTTCGGATCCTCCTTGCCGACGAGCCGATGGCGCTCGGCATCCTTTCCGACCTGCGTCGCCTGAGCACGGCCGACCCCTACGACACCGCCTACGCCGAGGCCAGCCTCTGGGCCGGCATGCAGTGGGGCACCCCGGTGACCGAGGGCCGGGTCGGGCACGACTCGCCGTTCGCCGGCTCCAGGTATTCCGGACAGGCAGCGGCGAGGGCGCTGCTCGCCCAGGCCGGGCCAGACGTCAGCAGCCGGCAGCTGATGCGGCTGGCGCTCCTGGCCGGCGACGACGAGCGGGCCGCTGCGATCCTGACCACCGAGCCACTGACCCCTGCCGACCCGTGGTCGGTCCAGGTGCTGGCGGCGATGCTGGCGCTGCGGCTGGGCGATGACACCGTCGCCAACGAGTTGCTGGACCAGGCGCTCCCTTCCCGGCGCCACGATCTCGACCTGAGGGTGCTGGGCGCGCAGGCAGCGCTGATCGCCGGGAAGTACAAGGAGTCGATGCGGGAGGCGATGGCGATCACTGACAGCGTCGGCGAGCACATCCTGGCCCGCACCATCCAGGCTGAGAGCGAGTTCGAGGCGGCCCTTGCCATGGCCGAGGACACGGCCGGCACCACTGGGTCGGTGGAGAACGCGCAGCAACTGATGGCTGCGGTCGCCGACTACCGGACCGCCGCCGACCTCCATCGCGACACCCGGCTCTACCTGGAGACCGGACGGGCCCGCCGCGGCGTGCCGATCGGCTCGGAGCCGCTGGCGCCCCGGCTGTTCGGTGAGGTCTGCCGGCGTGGGCTGCACGCCGCGATCCTCGCGCAGGAGGGTCTGGACCGGTTGGGACTGCGCGGCGATGCCAGGCTGGTCGACGACGCCCAGGACCTGATCCAGCACCTGCGCTCGATCAGCCGGCCCTGCTGCCGCCGTTGGGGCCCGCGCTGGCTGCGGCTGCTGCACCAGTTGCGCCACCTGCTCGATCGGGACGAGGCCGCCCGGCTGGCGATGCTGCTGATCGCCTACCGCTGGGCCAGCTGGCGCAAGCGCCTCCAGAACACCTCCTTCCTCGCCCTTGGTGTCCTGGTTTCCTGGCTCGGGCTGAGCAATCAGCTGCCCGGCCCGGAGTCGGAAACGGTCCGGGCACTGGTGCTCGGGGTTGGCGTCCTTTTGATGCTGATGCCGTTCGCCCGCAGCCTGAAGGTGGGTGTCGTCGAGCTCAGCCGGGACGCGGACTCCGCCCCGCTTTCGGGACGCTCGAAGTCGCTGCGGACCTCCCGCCTGCTGCTGCGTGCGAACCACCTCGGGACCTTCGCGCTGCCGTCCCCGCCGGAGAAGGGCCGCCGGGCGCACGCCCAGTCGCGTCCGGGTGCGGCGGGGACGCAGGCGCCAACGGCCTGACCGATGGCGGACTCGGTCAGGCCGGCAGCTGGGGCTTGGCTTCGGCCGGGCGCATGGAACCGAGCAGGGTACCCGCGGTGATCGCGCCGAGCACAGTCAGGGTGATCCACACCGGCAGCTCCTCCCCGCTGCCTTGCCCGCTGCCGGTTACGGCGATGCTGGCGATGGCAAGCGAGAGGGTGTAGACCGTCCCGCTGATGCTCATGACCACCGCCAGAACCCAGCCGATCGACCGCCGGCGGAACAGTGCGATCGCGCCGATCAGCATCGGCGGAACGATGAACACCAGGTCGATGGCGAAGACCACGCCAGTCGGGTGACCGGAGGCAACGATCGGGGCAGGCACCACCCCCGTGAACAGGTAGCTGAGCGAGCTGCCGGTCCACAGCAGGCCCAGCCCGGCAGCGACCACCAACTGGTAGCCGATCGCGATCGCGCGGGCTGTCCGACCACCCATGGTGGCGGCGAGGGCTCCCAAGTCGATCCTTGGCACGGCGAGCAGGAGCGCATACATGGCCAGGCCGAAGATGGCCACATACCCAAGGAAGAACACGTTGAAAGCAGCCCCGACGGCATAGAAGAGGTAGCCGTACATCGAGTAGAACAGCATTCCCAACCAGAGCGCGCGTCCCCGGCTCGACCCCCGGACTTCCAGAATCAGGCCGGCCACCAGCAGCGGTACCGCGACGATCAAGGTGACCAGGTCCTGGCCGCGGAAGGTTGCCGTGATCAGCGGATTGTCGCGGTACAGCCAGCCGGTCCAGAACGCTCCCACCGCCGAGACGACAGCCATCGCCACCGCGGCCAGCACGGTCAGCCGGTACGCCACCTTCAGGTCCGGTGCCTCCACGACGCTGCCCACCGCCTACAGCCAGTGGCTTCGGTTGAGCAGCCCGATCAGGTGGTCGAGTACCGCCGGACCCATCCGTAGCCCGTTGTGCTCGTACTCGCTGGTCACCCAGGTGCGGCAATCCGGCAGCATCGCCGCGGTTTCGATTGCGAACTCCAGCGGCACGAAGGCATCGCCGTAGTAGATGGCTGCGGCGACCGGGACCTCGGCCTTGGCGAGCCGTTCGGGGAAGTAGAGCTGGTTCCAGTCGTGTTCGGCCAGCACGCCCGCGACTTCTGCGAAGGGTGCAAGCTCGGTGTCTTCGGCGAACAGTGTCCGGTGGAGGTGCTCGCCGCCCAGCAGGGTGACGTCCTCACGGACCCGGTCGGGCATCGTCCGGTCTGCCGACCAGCGGGTGGCCACCCCGTCGGCGTAGCTGGATTCGTGCAGGACGGCGTAGATCGGGTTCCGGCCATGGAAGGGGAGGGCTGCGGCGAGATCGTGCGCGAAGGCCGCTGACTCGTGGTCGAGCTCAAGCAGGTAGTGCACCTGCTCCGAGCCGCCCTGAACTCCAAGACGGCTGCCGATGGTGCGGAAGCGGTCGGCCGAAACCAGGTCGCCGTTGGGCAGGCTGATCCCGCCCCGGGCACAGAGCTCGCTGAGCTGCCGCACGCGAGCGCGGTCACCCGGGAAGCGGCGGTAGTGCTCCTCCGACTTGGCGATCATGATCTGCCAGGTGGCCGAGTAGATGTCGTCGATCGGGTGCCCGACAGCGCTCAACCCGCCGGTGATCAGCGCTCCGGTGAGCGACTCCGGATGCAGCCCCAGATAGTGCAGGGTGGTGAAGCCGCCGAAGGACTGACCAAGGACCGTCCACTTCGCGGCACCGAGAGCCTCCCGCACCAGTTCGGCGTCATTGACGATCTCGTCGGCCCGGAAGTGAGTGAGGTAAGCCGCCTGGTCGGCGAGGCCCAACCCGGCGAGCGGCGCCCCGAGCCGGGCGTGAGTCCCGCCGTCGGTCCAGGCGAACGTGGACGAAATCGGCGTCGAGCGACCCGTGCCCCGCTGGTCGAGCATCACCACCTGGAAGTCGTCCAGCGCCCGCGGGAGCCACGGCGGGCTGGCCGGCACCAGCGTCGGGCGGGGTGCCTCATTGCCGGGACCGCCCTGCAGGAAGACCAGGTAGGGCTTGTCGGCGCCGCCTTCGCCGGTCACGACGCGAGCGAAGACCTCGATCGTCCCGGCGGCGGGATCGGCGTGGTCAAGCGGGGCGTCCAGGGTGAGGTTGGTCAGGGTGAGGCCCGGCAGGTCTTCCGTGGTCGTGCGCACGACCCTCAGGCTAGCCCGGGTGCGGATCCCTGACGTCAGCTGCCCGTCGCGGCCTTGACCTGACCGGCAGCCGGCGACAGCAGGCGTCGCTTCTCCCAGGCCGGAAGGAAGGATGCCTCGATGCTGTTGCCGGCGAGTGTGCCCACCTGCTCGGGAGTGAGTCCGAACTCGGCTTGCACCGCTGCAACGTTCTCGCCGAGGTAGCCCCCGAAGTAGGCCGGATCGTCGGAGTTGATGCAGACCATCAGGCCGGCTTCCAGCATCGCCGGCAGCGGGTGGGCGGCCAGGCTCGGTACGGCCTTCAGTTTCACGTTGGACAGTGGGCAGACCGTCAGCGGGATCGCCCGCTCGGCCAGATGCTGGACCAGGGCGGGGTCGGTCATGGCGTTGATCCCATGGTCGACCCGCTCCACCGCCAGGTGCTGGAGCACTTCCCAGACGTAGTCGGCGCCACCCTCCTCGCCGGCGTGCGCGACCGTTCGCAGCCCGTCGCTCCTTGCCCGCGCGTACAGGTCGCCGAACGGAGCGGCGGGGTAGCCGACCTCGGAAGAGCACAACCCGATTCCGAGCAGTCCCACCCCGGTGGCCAGTGCCTGGTCGTAGGCGGCGTCGGCTTCGGCTGCGGGGAGGTGGCGCAGGAAGGTGAGGATCAGACCCGAGCTGACCCCGTGGTCGGCTTCGGAGCGCGCCAGGGCATCGGCCACCCCGGCAAGGGCGATCGGCGCCGGCACCCCGCGTGCCGTGTGCGCCTGCAGGTCGAGAAAGACCTCGGCCCGGACCACCCCGGCTGCCGCGGCCCGTGCCAGGTAGGCGTCGGTGAGCTCGGCGAAGTCGGCCTCGGTGCGCAGCACAGCCAGGTTGGCGTAGTAGAGGTCGAGGAAGTCCTGGAGGCAGGAGTAGGAGTAGCGGCTGCGCAGGTCGGCGAGGTCGTGGTAGGGCAACTCGATCCGGTTGCGCTCGGCCAGTTCGAAGACCAGTTCCGGCTCGAGCGTGCCTTCGAGATGCAGGTGCAGTTCTGCGAACGGGAGCATCGGCGGCTTTCTTCCTGGGTACTGCCGCGATGCTAGCCCGGCCGGCTCAGTGTGCCGACGCAATTCAATCCCGGGCCGCCTCAGCCCAGTCGGGTCTCGGGCTGGTTGGCCAGCGCCACCTGCACCTGCTCGCCGTGCCTGGGTGTCATTTCCGGCAGGGCATCGATCGGGAAGAAGGCGGCTTCCGTCGCCTCGCCGTCGGCCGGGTACGGGTCGCCGTCGATCCAGCGGCACCGGAACACGTGGTCGATGTACTGGGTCTGGTCGCCGTTGCCGTAGGTGATCACGTCGGTGACGGTGAGCCAGACCAGACGTTCCACCGCGGCCCGCACGCCCGCCTCCTCGGCCACTTCCCTCACGGCGGTCAGGTGCGGGTGCTCGCCGGGGTCGACGATCCCCGCCACCGGCGTCCAGTCGCCGGTGTCGGCGCGGCGCACCAGGAGCACTTCCTCGCCGTCGGATGCTTCCCGGACCACCACAGCCGTCGCCCCGGACAGCCACAGCCGGCTGTTCCCCACCGTGGCGCGCAGGGCAAGGATGAAGTCAGGAGTCGGCACGCTCGTCAGCCTACGCGTGGCATGAGCCTGCTTCACGGTGTTGCGGGAGCACCTGCGTGGGTCCGGGGTCGCCCCCGGCGACCACTCATCGGAGGGTTGGACAAGGAAAGCCGGCCCGGACTTGTTCCGGACCGGCTTGCACCTTGCCCCCTGATCACTTCTTTCCTGCTATCCGGCTTACCCAACCTCGGATGTCTTCTCCTCCAAACCCATCTGGTTTCCCGGTGTCAGCAAAGACCACCAACCAACCGGCCCGTCGATCGGTTCCCTGACCTGCAACACCGTCCCCCCCGAGCGCGGTGATCCTGGCGAGAGCCGTATCGATCGAATCCACCTCGACATAGCTCCGCGGTGACGTCGATCGACCTGTTACTGGCCGAAGCCGCCACCGCTGATCCGGTTGGGAGCCCGCCTCACGGGTGGCCAGCGAACCCCGGGAGCCCTGCGATCCGCCATCCGAGACCTGGCCGTAGACGCCAGTCCTGTTGCCATGTCTCGGTAGGAATCTCGACCTGAGCTTTGTTCCCTGCACTTCCCCCCGGTAGTGCTTGTATTTGTTCGTTGGCCACCCGTTGAGCAGGTGCCTCCCCCTTGGCGTATTTCACCATAGGGGGTCAGAACGGGTTGGAGAAGGCATCCGCAAGGGCGTCCAACATCCCGGACGTGGTAGATATGCGCATCGACCTGGCAGATGCGCGATGATGCAGGCGCCCAATACATCTGGAGGTACCGGGAATGCCGCTCGAGGCTGTGCAGATCAGGCCGATGACGCCTGCCGACGCCGGCGAAGTGCTGACCGTGCAGCTTGCAGCCTTCGTGGTCGAGGCCCAGCTCTACGGCGACCCGTTCCTGCCCCCGCTGGTCGAGACCATCGAACAGGTGGTCGTCGAGATCGATCGGTGCCGCTGCCTGGTCGCGGTCAGCGGTGCCCGGCTGATCGGCTCCGTCCGGGTCCGCGTGGACGGCCGGAGCCTCCACATCGGTCGGCTGGCGGTCGCTCCGGATCAGCAGGGTCGTGGCCTGGGCGCACTGCTGCTGGCCCGGGCCGAGGAGGTGGCCCCGGCAGCAGAGGCACTCTTGTTCACCGGCCATCGCAGCGACTCCAACCTGAGGCTGTACGCGCGGGCCGGCTACGTCGAACAGCGCCGGGTGCCCTTCGATGACCGGGTCACCCTCGTGCACCTGCGCAAGCAACTGGGCTGAGGCTCAGCGGTTCTCCCACGGCTGCACCACGGGCGGCAGGCCGTCCCTGCTCGGGACCGCCACCCTTAGCGCCCCGTTGGAGCGGGCCTTGCTCGACGCCGAGACCTGAGCGGTGAAGGGCTGCACGTCGCCAACGCAGACGCTGGTGTCGGGCTGGGTCAGTTTCAGCAGGTACGCATCCACCCGGTCGGTCACGCAGCCGGAGGTGCCGTAGGCGGTGTGCCCCCAGGAGTCGCTACGCACCAGGTAGCTGTTCGGCATCAGGGCCTTCGTCTCGGTCGCGCCGGCATAGTTCGTCGCCGGGTCGTGGTAGTTGCCGACGATCAGCACCGGTGACGCCGTCCGCTTGCTGTAGGTGCCGCGGTAGACGTCCTCGTCCTTGGCCTTCCAGTAGTTGGTGGCGCACTGGACGTCCGACCAGCCCCAGAGCCGGCCGAAGTGGGGCGCCCGGAGGTCGGCGGTTCGCGTGGCGGCGCTCCAGGTCTTCGGGTCCGCCGGTTGGTAGGTGTCGGAGCAGATCACCGCTGAATAGGCCTCGAGATCGTTGTTGTACGACGAGACTGTCTCCAGCCCACTTGTGGAGCGGCCCAGCGCCCGCACCAGGCTGGCCAGCTGCTGGCTACTGGCTGTGCTCGTGCCCGGGTTGTCCTCGGCTATGACCTCCTGGAGGGTGGCGACGAGCTGGGCAACGAAGTCCATGCCGTCGGGGTAGTAGAGGAGGTTCAGGACGTCAGCAATGAAGTCGTTGTAGGAGTAGCTGAAGGTCGCGTCCCCGCTGAGGACGTTGACCGGGGCCTGCTTCAACGTGGCGGCCACCTGGTCGAAATCCATCTGCGGATCGGACAGCGGACAGGTCTCCGGGCCTGCGGCTTCACAGGCAGCAAGACCGGCCTCAAGGGCATTCCAGGCGGCTTCTCCGGACTTGATCCGCAGTGTTGTCGGCGTCCCCCGGGTGGCCTTCGTGCCGGCGTATGCGATCGGGTTCAGCACCCCGTCGAGCACCAGCGCCCGGAAGCGGTCGGGGAACAGGTTGGCGTAGACCTCGCCCAGGTAGGTGCCGTAGGAGAAGCCGAGGTAGTTCAGCTTCTTGTCCCCGACGGCCCGGCGCAGCACGTCGAGGTCGCGGGCCACCTCCGCTGTCGAGACCGAGGAGGCCAGCGTCGCGCCGTAGCCGGAGCAGCCCTTGGCGAGCCGCTTCCCGGCGAGAATGAACCTGGACTCCTCAACCGAGGTGCTCGGGAAGGCGACGTCCATGCTGCTCAGCGCATACGCCTGGGTGCCGCTGCTGCTGAAGCAGCGCACCCGGCTGGAGCTGTTGGTGCCGCGGGGGTCGAAGCCGACGATGTCGAACCGGTCGAGAACCGACTGGGTGAGGAACCCGGTGGCAGCCATGGCGATGTCGACCCCGGATCCGCCCGGTCCGCCCGGGTTGAGGAACAGGGTGCCGATCCGGCTTGCCGGGTCGGCGGCAGGGATCTTGAACAAGGCGATTGTGACGGTCGAGCCGGTCGGCTTGTCGTAGTCGCGGGGGAGCTTCACCTTTGCCGAGTAGCCGCTGCCGTCAGCAGCTTCCACCCAGGTGAGCTTGGGCGTCTTGACCCGGTCGACCCGTCTGGCCTCGGTCGAACTGGTCCGGTCCGCTGCCTGCGCCGGCGGGGCAACGCAGAGGGTGAACAGCAGACCGAGAACCACTGTGGGGACTACCCACAGGCGGCTCAGCGCTGGCTTCATGCTCTCCCCTTGACCAGGACGGACCCCAATCCGGGCCTTGTCAATATAGCCTGCTGCGGTGGTCAAGGGTCCCTGGTCACCCGAAAGTCCGCGCGCCGCTCCGACTACGCTGACCCGACCCGCGTTCCGGCGAGTTCCCGGCCCCAGGCGGTCGCCCGACCCAGCTCGCCGTCGGCGAGGGGACCTTCCATGCCGGTGACCCAGAAGGACGGGCCGACGGTGGTTTCGGCCCCCCGGCAGCGAAGGGCCCTAGCTGCTGCGTCGGCGGCGGTGCCCAGCCGGACCCGGGACGGGATCGAGGTGTCGAAGGTCGCAACCCTGAGGCCGGCTGGGATGGCGACGGTGCCGATCCACTCGCGGACCCCGGTGGGTTCGGAAATGACACCCCCCTTGCCTTTGGCATCATGCCGCGTCCCGGCGTTGGGCATGGAGAGCAGATGCGTCGGCGCTCCCACCACCAACAGGTCCACGTCGGCGGGCAGCTCGGCAGGCGCTTCGGAGGCGTGCAGCACCCGGACCTCTTCCCCACCGAGGATCTCGGCGATTCCGCCGCCGATCGCCTCGGCGATCGCCAGGGTGTTGCCGAACAGCGACTCGGTGACGATCAGGGCTGTCAATTGCGGATTCCTTTCCGCCGGTCACCCTACGCAAGCCGGGGACCGCCGGCCGGAGCGCCCAAATCCGCGAGTGCCGAGGTGGCAGTCTTACCTAGGCTAGGTTAGCCTTACCTAACCGGACGGCCGTGGGCCGTCTAACCCAGAGGAGTAGATATGGCCAGCAGTGCCAGCAACGCGGATGGCAAGGTTCGCGCGCTCGGTCTCGTCAGCATCATTATCGGGGCGGTGATGATCGTTGCCGGGGCATTCACCTGGGGCATGGTCAGCACGAAGCTCGCCGCGGAGAACGTCACCGTCTCCGCCGACGCCCCGATGTTCGCCGGAGCGAAGGTCACCGGCCCGCTGGAAGCCTTCGTCCAAGCGGACGTGATCAACGGTCACGCGCTCGAGTCCACCGGCGGCAAGACCTACGCCCAACTCGACCGGGAGGATCCGCTGCGCGCCACCGCCATGAACGCTTCCTTCCTGCGCTCGTCCCTGTTCACTTCGGTGATCGCTTTCGGTGTCGCCCTGTTCGCGATCGGGGTCGGCGTGTTGGCGATCCTGCTCGGCTGGGTGCTCCAGCTGGTCGCAGCGAGGCAGCCAGTCCCGGTGATGGCCACCGAGTAACCGAACCAAGCGAAAGGGCCGGGACGGACAACCTCCCTCCCGGCCCTTTCGAGTTGGTCACTTCTCGGCTTCGACGATCTCCGCAGCTGGGGCGTTCTTCTTGACCGATGCGATCCCTTCGCGAGCGCTCCGCTCGCTGGAGTAGCCCTGCCCGCCGGTGGCGATGACCTGGCCGTTTGACGCCTTCAGGCGCCAGCGGTATTCACCTTTGGCGTCGGCGTACAACTCGAACTTGCCCATGTTGACCTCCTCGTCGCTGTGGGTTCCGGACCCACAGCTGAAAAGGCTAGTGCCGCCTCCCGGGCGCCGCAGCGAATCGCCTGAACGGCTCTCAGAACCTCAGCCAGGCCGCCGTGTCCTTCCCGAGCCTGCCGTCCACCAACTCCCCGCTGGCCAGCGTGACGACGGCCTCCGGCGGCAGGCCCAGGGCTTCGTCACCGAAGTTCACCCAGCAGCCGAAGCCGGGCTCGCGCCGAAAGGCGATCGCCTGCTCCCCGACCTCGACCCAGGTCAGGTCGCCGTCGCCGAGGGCCGGATGCTCGGCCCGGAGGGCCAGCGCCCGCCGGTAGAGCGCCAGCGGCGAGTCCGGGTCGGTCTCCTGCACAGCGGCGGCAGCCGTCGCCCAATCGGTCGGTTGCGGCAACCAGGGAGCCGCGCCACCTTCGGGGCCGAAGCCGTAGCTGTCGCCGGACGCGGTCCAGGGCAGCGGTACCCGACAGCCGTCGCGGCCGAGGTTCTGGCCGCCGGTGCCGGCGACGATCGGATCCTGCCTTGCCGCAAGGGGGATGTCCTCAACCTCAGCCAGACCGAGTTCCTCGCCGGCATAGATGTAGGCACCACCGGGCAGTGCCAGGCTGAGCAGCGCCGCCGCGCGCGCCCGGCGGCGTCCCGCGGCGAAGTCGGCCGGCAGGTCCAGGTAGGCCTGCAGGTGCGGGAAGCCCGGCTCCACCTGCTCCTGCGGGCGGGCATAGCGCGAGATCGGGCGGCAGACGTCGTGGTTGCCCAGCACCCAGGTGGCCGGGGCGCCTACTGCTGCGTGCGCGCTCAGGGTGGAGGTGATCGTCGCGCGCAGCGGCGCCGCCAGCCAGGGAGCCATCAGGAAGTTGAAGTTGAACGCCGTGTGCAGCTCGTCCGGGCGAAGGTACGCGGTCAGCCGGTGATCGCGACCCACCCAGATCTCGCCGCAGAAGACGCGCGGGCCGTCGTAGGTGTCGGCCACCTGGCGCCAGCTGCGGAAGATGTCGTGCACCCCGGGCTGGTCCCAATGGGGATGCTCGACGCCGTCCGGGGTGTCGTCGGGCAGCGGGAACGGCAGGCCGTTGATGTCGGAGAGGCCGGCGTCCTTGACCAGCCCGTGGGCGACGTCGATCCGGAAGCCGTCGACGCCGCGGTCGAACCAGAAGCGGAGGGTCTCCTCGAATTCGGCAGCGATGTCCGGGTGGCTCCAGTTCACGTCCGGTTGCTCGCTGGCGAACAGGCGCAGGTACCACTGGCCCGGGCGCCCGTCGGCTTCGGTGACCCTGGTCCAGGCCGGACCGCCGAACTCGCTCATCCAGTCGTTGGGCGGCAGGGCTCCGCCGTCACCGCGACCCTCCCGGAAGACGAACCGATCCCGCTCCGCGGATCCGGGGCCGGCGGCGAGCGCAGCCTTGAACCAGCGGTGCTGGTCGGAGGTGTGGTTGGGGACGATGTCGAGGATCACCCGGATGCCGGCAGCATGCGCCTCGGCGATCATCGCCTCGGCCTCGGTCATGGTGCCGAAGACCGGCTCGATGGCGCGGTAGTCCGAGACGTCGTAGCCGGCGTCCTTCATCGGGGACGGGTACCAGGGGTTCACCCAGATTGCGTCCACCCCGAGGGCGGAGAGGTAGGGCAGCCGGCTGCGGATGCCGTTGATGTCACCGACACCGTCGCCATTGCTGTCGGCGAAGCTGCGGGGGTAGATCTGGTAGACGACCGCGCGCCGCCACCACTCCGGGTCGGCCTTGACGTTGCTGGCTGGGAGCGACATCGGGAACCTCTCTATACCGATACAGACGAACCTGTACCGGTAAAGATATACTGGTCCCCGAACAGATTTCAACCCGGGAGGTGAGCACGCTGGCCAGGGTCACCCTGCAGTCGATAGCCGACCGGCTGGGCGTGAGCCGGATGACGGTTTCCAACGCGTTCTCCAAGCCCGATCAGCTGTCCGAGGCCCTGCGCGAGCGCATCCTCGCCGAGGCGGCGACGCTCGGCTACCTCGGCCCTGACCCGTCAGCGCGATCGCTGGCCACCGGCACCACCGGGACGATCGGGGTGCTGTGGGCCAAGGAGTTCCGCTACTCCCTTGCCGACGAGGTCAGCGCCCGGTTCCTCGGCGCGGTCGCGGACGAACTTGCCCCCAGCGGTCTCGCGTTGACGCTGGTGCCGGCGATCACCGAGGGATCGCTGGTGCCGGCGCGCGACGTGGCGATGGACGGGGCGATCGCCTTCTCCTGCGATCCGGAGTTGCCGGCGCTGGACTGGCTGCAGCGGCGCCGGTTGCCGGTGGTCTACGTGGACATGGTGGCCCCACCGGGTCAGGTGTCGATCACCATCGATGACCGCGGCGGTGCCAGGGCGGCAGCAGCTCACCTGGTGGCGTTGGGGCACCGGCGGGTGGCCCTGCTGACCACCGGATTCGGCCAGAGACCCGGGCCTGCAGCCGGCCCGTTGCTGCCGGAAGCTGCCCGGCTGCGGGTCATCGTGGAGCGCCACGCCGGGTGGCTGGACGCGCTGGCCGCCGCCGGGATCGAGCCAACGTGGGTGAACCAGCCGAACCCGAATGCTGACGCCAGGGAGGCTGCACAGCTGATGCTGACCGGCGCTGACCGGCCCACCGCCGTCCTCTGCCTGACCGACGTGATGGCCCAGTCGGTGCTCGCCGCTGCGGCCGATGCGGGACTGGCCGTGCCGGCGGACCTGGCGGTTGTCGGTTTCGACGACCACCCGCTGGCCCTGCGCACCAGGCCGACCCTCACCACCGTTCGGCAGGACGTGGACGCGAAGGGACGGGCGGCGGCGCGGGCATTGCTGGCCTTGGTCGCCGGCGGCGCGGGCACCACCCGGTCACGTCCGCGCAGCCGGCAACTGCCGGTTCAGCTGGAGGTGCGGGAGAGCACCCGGGGTGGATCAGAGCCGAACCTTTGATGTCGACCGCCCAGCCCGTCCCTCGCGGTGGGCCGGGGCGATCGACAACCTCGAGGACTTCAGCGCGGATTTCCGAAGTCCTGCGTCCAGTAGGTTCCATAGCGACCGCCGGTGGCGTAGCCGACACCGAGTTCGGTGAAGCTGCGGCGCATGATGTTCTTGCAGTGCCCGACGCTCTTCAGCCAGGCCTTGACGACTGACGCCGGGGTGCGGAACCCGGCGGCGATGTTCTCGCCGGCCGAGTCGTAGCGGTAGCCGGCCTTCTTCATCCGGTCGAACGGGCTCCGCCCGTTGCGGGAGTCATGGCTGAAGTAGGAGTGCCTGGCCATGTCCTCGCTGTGAGCGGTCGCGACCTTGGCGAGCAGCGCGTCGGCGCGCAGCGCCGGGGCGGCCTTGAACCTGGACGAGCCGCACTTGCGCGCACTCGACCTGGCGACATTGACCAGCCGCAGCACCTCGGCCTCGAAGGAGCCACTTTCGGGGGAGGCCTTGGCGACCGTGGGAACGGCAGGAGCGGCTGGCATGCTGGCTTCCGCGTAGGCCGGAGCCTGGCAGGTCATCGAAGCGACAAGTGCCAGGGCGACGACGCAGAGCGCGTGGGCGCGCAGGGTTCGGAAGGGGTGCATGGCGGTGCAGTCCTTTGCAGTTATCCGTCGCCAAAGCGACAGGTACCCTCCCGTACGTCAATCACTATGCACCGTCCCCGGGCGTGTCGCCAGCCGTTCGGGGAATCCGTCACGCGACTGGATCCAGGGTTGAGGCTTTCGGCACCGAACGCGCCCGGCGCCGGGCGGCGGAGTGCACCGGAACGGCGACAGCAGTGGGGCTCGGGTTCACTTCCGGTGCGCGATGATGGACCCGTGGTCGCTTCCGGAACGGACCTGCCCGGCAACCCCCCCGGGGAGTTCAGCCTGGCCAACGCCGACTTCGTCACCGAGCGGCTGGCTGTGGGCGGGGACCTGTCGCCGAACTTTGGATTGGCGCGCCGCCAGCTGGACGAGCTGCTCGCCGCCGGGATCACCCATATCGCCGACCTGCGCGAGGAATGGAGCGACGAGTCCCTTGTGAAGACCTGGGCGCCCCAGGTCAACTACCTGCAGCACCGCGTGGCCGATGCCGGCCAGGTGATCGGCGGGGACTGGTTCAGCGGTCTGGCCGACTGGGTGGATGCAGCCCTCGCCGACCCGAAGGCCAAGGTGCTGGTCCATTGCCACATGGGAGTGAACCGGGCACCGTCCGCCGTCCTTGCCCTGCTGCTGGATTCGGGGATGGGCCTGCGCGCGGCGCTGGACGCGATCCGGAAGGCCCGGCCGGTGGCTGTCATCGACTACGCCGGCAGCGCTCTGGAGTGGCACCTGGCCAGCACCGGGGCTGACCAGAGGGTGCGGCGAAATGCCCGCCGGACGCTGGCACGGTGGCGCAAGGCGAACCACCTGGACGCCGGGGCGGTGATCCGGGCGATCCGCGACACCGAGCACCCGGGAAGCCGATGGTTCGTCCGGCTGGGCCCGGACGACCCAGCCGTCCTCGCCGGCATCCTGGCCGCCAGGGGCGATGTCGCGGTCGGGCTCTCGGTCGATGAGTCGCCCGACGAGCTCAGCCAGCTGGACGAGGTGTTGTTCCTCACCGGTGCCGGCCTGGTCGGCCGGGCGCTGGTGGTGGGACCGATCCAGCCGGCCGAGCCGCACGCGCTGTTGCTGCCGGTGCTGGTTACCGACATGTTCCCGGCAGTGCCGATCGTCCTGCCGGCCGCGGTCGAGGCCTGGCTGGCCGAGGCCGGCCCGAACCCTCGCCTGCTCACAGACGAGGAGTACGGCGTCCTCACCTACGCCTGACGCCGGCCAGGCGTAACCGGGGAGTTCGCGAAATCGGGTCCACCGGGCCCGGGGAAGCGGCAGATTGGAGCCGTGCCGAAGCTGGATCCCGACCTCGCCGCGCGCCTCACCGGTGATTACGACTCCGTAGCTGCCTACCTGACCCGGAACTCGGGCCTGCCCGGCCCGCGGTCGAACCTGGAACTCCTGCTTGCTGCGGCCGAACTGCTGCCGCCGGCGCACGCCCGGCAATTGCGCGGCGAGTCCGACGAGTACCTGCGGTGCTGCGGGGTGGTCGCGCTGGGGCGGGAGTTCCTCGAGCCGGCAGTGGAAGCCGACGCTGTGGTCGCCGAGCTGACCAGGTTCGCCGCCGACGACTCCTGGCGGGTTCGGGAGTCGGTGGCCATGGCGGCGCAGCGGATCGGCGACCACGACTTCGATGCCCTGGCCGAGCTGGTGCGGGGTTGGCTGGCCCGGCCGGTGCCGCTGGTGGCACGGGCCGCTGTGGCCGCGATCTGTGAGCCAAGGCTGATCCGCCGCCCCGAGGCGGCAGCGCTGGCCCTTGCCGCCTGCGCGCGGGCCACCGACTACCTGCTTTCCCTACCGGTGGACGCACGCCGCCAGGCCGACGCCAGGACGCTTCGGCAAGCATTGGGGTATTGCTGGAGCGTTGCAGTTGCGGCGGACCCGAGCGCTGGCCTGCCGGTGTTCACCGGCTTGGGCGGCACTGATCCCGACCTGCTGTGGATCGTGCGCACCAACCGGACGAAGGCCAGGCTGGCGAAGCTGCTGTGACCGGGCTGCCGCGCTAGCCTGAAACGCCGGACGGCCCGCCGGTCGGGCCGGGATCGAAAGGGATCTTGATGGACAGTATTCGCTGGCTCGCTGAGCTGACCGCGGCCGACCTGCCCCTGGCCGGCGGCAAGGGCGCCAATCTCGGCGAGCTCGTCCGCGCCGGCTTCGTGGTGCCGGACGGGTTCGTGATCACCACCGCCGCGTACACCGATTTCGTCGCCCGTCACGGTCTGGCCGACAGCATCCGGGCAGCCGCAGCGGAACTCGTCAACGCTTCGGCTGCGGAGCCGTCCGCAGTCCGCATGGGCGAGCTGTTCGCCACCGGCGAGGTGCCGGCCGACCTGGCAGCGGAGATCATCGCGGCCTACGAGCTGCTGGGCCACGACGTTCCGGTGGCCGTCCGGTCCTCGGCAACCGCTGAAGACCTCGCTGAAGCGAGCTTCGCCGGCCAGCAGGACACCTACCTCAACATCATCGGCACCGAAGCGTTGCTGGCTTCCGTACGGGACTGCTGGGCCTCACTGTGGACCGACCGCGCGATCCGGTACCGCGCCGAGCACGGCGTCGACCCGGAACAGGTGGCACTGGCAGTGGTCGTGCAACGCCTGGTGCCGGCCGACGCCGCCGGGGTGATGTTCACCGCCAACCCGGCCAACGGCCGCACCGAGGAGACGGTGATCACCGCAGCCTGGGGACTCGGCGAGGCAGTCGTCTCCGGCCTGGTGGACACCGACACGGTGGTCGTCGACACGGCCAATGGACGCGTACGCAGTCGCCAGGTCGCCGACAAGGCGATCCGGGTCGACCCGGTTGGCGGCGGGACCGCGGAACGGCCGAACCCGGACGACGTGCGCAAGGCGGCGGTCCTCGACGGTGCCGACGCCCTGCGGCTGGCCGGCATCGGCTCGGCGATCACAGCCCACTTCGGCGCACCGCAGGACATCGAATGGGTGCTGGCCGGAGGTGAGTTCAGCATCGTCCAGTCCCGGCCGATCACGGCGCTCCCGCCGCGGACCGGGGAGGTGCCGCAGGAGTGGCCGGTGCCGGAGAAGGGCCTCTACTTCCGGGCGTCGATCACCGAGCAACTGCCGGACCCGCTCACCCCGCTCTTCGCGGGGCTGATGGCGACGGCCGTGCCGACCGGGCTGATCCGGCTCCTTTCCGAGCTCGCGCCGGGCCGCGACTTCGGCGACGTGGGCTTCCCGACCATCAACGGCTACGCCTTCTACCGGTACAGCTACGAAGCGATGAGCCGCATGATGCTGCTGATGTCGCCCCGGACGCTCAAGCTCCTCGGCGGACAAGGCAGCTTCGTCGAGCTGCGCTGGCGCGCCCGGCTGGCCGACTACTCCGCAGAGGTCGCGGCCGAGCAGGCCCTCGTCGGGGCCGGGCTGCCGGCCCGCAGCCTGCTGGACGCGGTCGGTCGGCTGGTCGACGCCATGGCCTACTACTACACCGCCGTCCAGACCATCATTCCCGTGGCCTCGATGGCCGAACTCACCTGGATGGGCGTCTACGACCGGCTGCTCAAGAAGCCGGGAGGTCCATCGGCCGACACCTTCGTGCTCGGCTACGACTCGGAGCCGATCCGCGCGGAGAGGTCGCTGTACGACCTGTCCCGCTGGGTGCTGGAGCACCCGCAGGCTGGCGGGGGCCCTGGCCGACCCAGCTGTCGACGTCTTCGCGCACGTCGCCCCGGACGGGGTCGACGCGGCCAGCTGGGCGGAGTGGCAGCGACGGTTCTCCGCACACCTGGCCAGGCATGGGCACACCCTGTACAACCTGGACTTCGTCAACCCGGTGCCGGCCGACGACCCCCGGCCGGTCCTGCAGGCGCTGCGGTTCGACCTGACCGCCGATGCGCCCGACCCGTACGCGCGCCAGCGCGCTGCCGCTTCGGCCCGGGAGAACGCCGCCGCCCGGCTGCTGTCACGGCTGGCGGCTGGCGGGCGGATCGGTCCGGGGGCTCCTCGCCTGGGCGCAGCACACCGGCCCGCTACGGGAGGACGCGCTGGCTGCGATGGGCCTTTACGCGCCGCCGGCCCGGCGACTGTTGCGCGAGTTCGGTGACCGGCTGGTCGCCGCCGATGCCCTCGCCGAGCCCATGGACGTGTGCTGGCTGACCCTGTCGGAGGCGCGAACGGCAGCTGATGCCCTTGACGCCGAGGGCGACCTGCCGGCGGGGCTGCGCGAACGCGTCGCCGAACGCAAGGCCGTGGCCAGGGGCCAGCGGCAGGCCAGGCCGCCCCAGTATCTGCCGAAGAGCCGGGCGATGGACTCCATGGGCTGGATGTTCCCGGCCAACGAGGACTCCTCCGGTGACGTGCTGACCGGAAACGTCGGCAGTGGTGGCGTCGTGACGGCGAAGGCCCGGGTGCTGCACAGCCCAGCGGACTTCGCCGCCTTCGAGCCCGGCGAGGTGCTCGTTGCCGCGATCACCACCCCGGCCTACACGCCCCTGTTCGCGATGGCGGCCGGTGTGGTCACCGACATCGGCGGGGTGCTCAGCCACGGCTCGATCGTCGCCCGGGAGTACGGGATCCCGGCCGTTCTCGGCACCGGCTCGGCCACCCGGCTGATTCACACCGGGGACGAGATCACCGTGGACGGTGCCGCCGGCAAGGTCTTCCTCGACGGGACGCTGGCCGAGCCGGCGGTCCAGCGGACGGACGCCAGGAAGTGGCTGCTGGCCGGCGGGGTGCTAGCCGTTGCTGCTGCCACCGTTGCCACCTACGTGTATCGGCGGCGGCACCGATCCTGACGCGGCTCTCGTCCCTCATCCTCGCTGGGGTCAGCACCGGCTACAGCACCACTTCCTCGCCGAGCTGGGCCGCCCGGGTCGGCAGGGAAAGGCGCAACTGCACCTCGGCAGCGAGGGCTGAAGCCGACGCCGGCGTGCCGTGGACGGTGAACACCCGGCGCGGGGCCGGTACCAGTGCTGCCAGCCAGTCCAGCAGCTCGGAGCGGTCGGCGTGCACCGAGAACTCCTCGTCGGCAAGGATCTCGGCCCGGACCGCGACCTGCCGGCCGTGCATCTTCAGGTGGGCCGCGCCGTCAAGCAACGCCCGGCCCCGCGTCCCGGCAGCCTGGTAGCCCGCCAGCACCACGGCGTTGCGGTTGTCCGGCAGCAGGTGCTCAAGGTGGTGCAGCACCCGGCCCCCGGTAGCCATGCCGGAGGAGCTGATGATGATGCTGGGCAGCTTCGGCCGGTTCAGCTTGATCGACTCCTCGGTGGTGTGCACCTCGTGCAGGTGGGGGAGGTCGATGAAGGCGTTCACGTCCAGGTCCGGACGCAGTTCGGCTGCGTGCCGCGGGTCCCGGTAGACCGCGAGCGCCGCCAGCGCCATCGGGGAGTTCACGTACACCGGCAGTTCCGGGATGCGGCCGGCATGCAGCAGTTCGGTGAGGGTCTGCAGCACGACTTCGGTCCGGTCGACGGCGAAGGCCGGGATCAGGACCGACCCGCCCCGCCTTGCGGTTCGCCGGATCAGGTCGGCGAGGGGCTCGTGCTCCGGGCCCGACGGTTCATGGTGCTCCCGGTCGCCGTAGGTGGACTCGACCAGCACGGTCTCGGCCCCCGGCGGGATCTCCCGCGAGCGCAGCACCGGGTGCTCCGCCCGGCCGAGGTCGCCGGAGAACAGCACCGACGTGCTCGGGGTGGCCAACCGGATGCTGGCCGCGCCGAGGATGTGCCCTGCCCTCGTCCACCGGGCGTGCAGGCCGCCGCCGAGGTCGACCTGCTCGTCGTAGTCGACGATCCGGAACCGGCCCAGCGCGCGCTCGACGTCGGCCTCGGTGAACAGCGGCAACGGCGGGTCGTGCCGGGAATAGCCGTGGCTGGCGGCGTGCTCGGCGTCCCGTTCGGCGAGGAAGGCTGAGTCACGCAGGACGATCTCGGCGAGTTGGCACGAAGCCTGGGTGGCCAGCACCTCGCCGCTGAACCCGTCGCGGACCAGGACCGGGAGGTAGCCGACGTGGTCGGTGTGCGCGTGGGTGAGCAGGACCTTTTCGATGCTGGCCGGCGGCACCGGGAAGGGCTCCCAGTTGAGCCGCCGCAGTTCTCGTTCGCCCTGGAAGACCCCGGCGTCCACCAGGATGCGGCGGCCGTCATGCGTGACGAGGTACTTGGAGCCGGTGACCGTGCCGGCCCCACCGATGAAGGTCAAGCTGGTTGCCATAGGTCCAGCTTGGCAGCATCCGGCGGTCGTCGGGCGCTTCGGGAGGGGAAGGCGGCACCCGCCCCGACCCGGCACCGATGGTCAGGACTGCCTTTTGCCAGATGGGTAATGGCTCTCCCTTCCTGAGAATCGTTGACGCCTTCTCAGGCTGGTTCTAGCCTCTCCTCATCCGGGCCTTCGGCCCGCACCCCTCCTGCTCTCCGGAAGGTTGGCACCTTGTCCCCGCATCGCCGCATCCTGATCGTCACCGCCGCCCTGGCGCTGGCTGTTCCCACAGTGGCCACGGCCGCACCGAACTCGAACGACGACATCGACCGGATCGGCATCGCCGGCCCGGTCGGAACCACCTTCCGGCCGAGCATCATTGACAAGGCGGGCAAGGTGAACGTCATGGTCGAGTTGAAGGGCGACCCGGTCGCCGTCGTCGAGGCGAAGGCTGACCGCAAGTTCTCCTCCTCGGACCGCAAGCGGGTGAAGCAGACCCTGAGAAAGGCCCAGGACGCGATTGCCGACGACATCTCGGCCCGGGGCGGCAAGGTGCTTTCCCACCTGCAGTCGGCGTACAACGGCATGCGGGTGCAGATTGCCCGCGGCAAGGCTGCCTCGCTGGCGAGCCTTCCGGGCGTCGTCGCCGTGCACGCCATCACTCCACGGACGCTGGACAACTCCGTCTCGGTTCCCTACCTCGGCGTGCCGCAGGTTTGGCAGTCCACCGGCTACACCGGGAAGGGCGTGAAGGTCGGCATCATCGACACCGGTATCGACTACACCCATGCCGACTTCGGCGGTCCCGGGACGACCGACGCCTTCGACGCTGCGGCTGCCGCTTCGACCGAGGCTGCGGACCCCGCCCTGTTCGGGCCGGCCGCTCCCCGGGTCAAGGGTGGGTACGACTTCGTCGGCGACGACTATGACCCCGGTGCAGCAGCCGGTTCGCCTGCGCTCACCCCGAAGCCCGACCTCAACCCGCTGGACTGCAACGGCCACGGCAGCCATGTCGCCGGCACCGCCGGTGGCAGCGGAGTGGCGGCTGACGGCGACACCTTCGCCGGACCCTACGACTCCACCACTCCTGCCGAGACGTTCAAGGTCGGTCCGGGCGTTGCCCCACAGGTCGACCTGTACGCGCTGCGGGTGTTCGGCTGCGAGGGTTCAACCGACGTGGTCACCGAGGCGATCGACTGGGCAGTCGACCACCAGCTTGACGTGATCAACATGTCGCTCGGCGCGCCGTTCGGCCGTTCCGACTCCCCGGACGCCGTTGCCGCGAGCAACGCCGTCGGCGCGGGCGTCGTCGTGGTCGCGTCCGCCGGCAACTCCGGCCAGAACCCCTACCTCGCCGGGGCTCCAGGCGTCGGTGAAGGTGTGATCGCGGTCTCTGCCGTCGACAGCACCCCCTCCTTCCCTGGTGCGAAGCTGCAGCTGGCTTCTTCGTCGATCACGGCGATCAACGCCAACGGCGCTGACCTGCCCGCAGGCGACTTCACGGTCGTCCGGCTCGTCGACATCGACAACGAAAAGGACGAGAACGAGGCACTCGGGTGCTCCGTCGAGGCCTACGCTGCGGCGCTCACGGCAGCGGGTGTCGATCCCGAGGGCAGCCAGAAGGTCGTGGCAGTCGTCGACCGTGGCGTCTGCGCCCGGGTGGCGAAGGCGATCTACGGCCAGCAGGCCGGCGCGGACGCCGTAGTGATGATCAACAACGCCACCGACCTGCCGCCGTTCGAGGGGCCGATCACGGGCAACCCGGACGACGGCTTGCCCTACACCGTCACGATCCCGTTCCTCGGCGTCCCGAGCACCTCGGGGCCGGCCCTCGTGGCAGCGGCGGGACAGGAGTTGACCATGTCGGACTTCACGCTCGACAACCCCGGCTACCATCGCTACGCGTCCTTCAGTTCCGCCGGGCCGGCGACTGGAGACTCCGGATTGAGCCCCAACGTTGCGGCACCGGGCGTGTCGATCTCCTCCGCTGGGGTCGGCACGGGCAGTGACGCTGCGATCATTTCCGGCACCTCGATGGCGGCACCCCACGTCGCCGGCGTGGCAGCGCTCGGCGTCCAGGCACACCCCTACTGGCCCGCTGCTGCGGTCGCCGCAGCGGTCGCCAACACGGCCGACCCGGAGAAGGTGCCCGACTACAGCGTCTCGATCGGCGGTGGCCTTGTGGACGCGGCCCAGACCGTCAAGACCAGCACCTTCGTCACCGGAGACAGCTTCCGGACGGCAACCGGCCGGGCAGCGGAGTCGACGCTCAGCTTCGGCTTCGCCGAGCCGATGCGGGCCTTCGTCGGCACGAGGATGCTGACCATCCACAACCGCAGCCGCAAGGCAGTCACCTACACCCTCGCCGATGAAGCGTCCCCGGCTTCGGTGGAGGCCGACCTGCGGTTCAGCAGCCGCAAGGTCAAGGTGCGTGCCGGCGGCACGGCAAGGGTGGCGGTGACCCTCCTGGTCAGGGCCTCCCAGGTCGGCTCCTCCCTCACCGATGAGCAGTTCGGGTTCCATGAGGCGTCGGGCTCCGTGAGCGTGACCTCGGCCGACGGCACGCTGCGGGTGCCCTACCTGCTGGTGCCGCGGGCGCAGGCGAACGTGACCGGCTCGGTCACCGGCTCGGGCGGCGTTTCGGTCAACGGCAAGGCCAAGGTGGCCACGCCGACGGCGTTGAAGGTGAAACTGGCGAACCACGCCGGGGCGCTAACGGCAGTGGCGGACTTCTACACCTGGGGCCTTTCCGACGGTCGTGATGTCGCCAGGAGCTTCGATGGCAGCGGCTACGACCTGCGGGCAGCCGGTGTGCAGGCTTTCGACATGCCTGGTGGCAAGTTCATCGTCTTCGCCGTGAACAACCACGACCGATGGTCGAATCCTGCCAGCCAGGAGTTCGACATCTCCGTGGACACCAACAAGGACGGCAAGGCTGAGTACATACTGTTCAGCTTCGACTCCGGTGCGGTTGCCGGAGGCGACTTCAACGGTCAGCCCCAGGTGTTCCTCTACGATGTTGCGGCCAAGAAGATCTCCAGCGAGGGCTACGCGCCGACCGCACCCACCGACAGCAGCACGATCCTGCTGCCGGTGACCTCTGCCAGCCTCGGGCTGACGGCCGATGCCGGTGCCTTCGACTACACCGTGTCCAGCTACACCGCCGAGGACGGCTCCGCTTTCGACGAGTTCTCCGGGTGGGCCAGCTACGACCCCTGGGCGAAGGCGATCGCCGACGGCGCCTACGAGGAGGTCGCCCGGAACGGCCGGATCACGGTTCCGGTGACGGTCGATCCGGCGAGGTTCGCCACCCAGAAGCCCAAGGGCCTGATGGTGGTGGTCTTCGACAACAAGTCCGGAGCCCGGGAGGCGCTGCTCCTCGGCGTCCGCTGAAGACAGGCGTCGGCCCCCGCAGCGCCAGCTGTGGGGGCCGAGCCACGCCCGGGACGGGTCAGCGCTGGCAGAGCTTCGGGGTGTCCGAGCGGCCGAAGCGGTAGTCGTACTGGGTGCCGCCGACCTTGACCAGCACCTGCATACCCGGAACCAGCGCCTGGGTATAACTCTGTCCGGGCGCGGGACAGCCAAGGGAGCCGTCGTTCCAGGTGACCGAACGCGAACTCACCAGGGCCACGGAGTCGGTCGGTACCCCACGGGAGGCGAGGTCGCCGACGATCGCTGCCCAGCGTTTCGGTGGCACCTCCGTCTCGGTCCCGGTGCTGGGGCTGGCACCCGGCAGCGGGGTGCCAGTCTGCGGCGGCCTGGGCGTGGAACCTGGGCTGTTCATCGGGGTACCTCCGGGGGCGCAGCCGGCCAGCAGCAGGACGATGGCCGCGCCGGCCACCCAGGCCCTGGCCGCCGGCATACCGGCCAGTCCAGCGGGGTCGTGGAACTCGTGGTTCACCAGAACTCCTGTCGTCCTTCCTCATCGGCAATCGTAGCCAGCCGGGGTCAACGGCTGGCTTCGGCCGCCAGCGCCCGCGCCTCCCTGGCCGCGTCCCGGGACCCTTCCGGATCGCCGAGGCGCCAGCGCAGCCCGACCAGGGACTCAAGAGCTTTCACCAGTTCGGGCAGGTGGACCTCCGGGTCCAGCAGGGCAAGCGGGCGGAGGACGGAAACCAGGCGTTCCCTGGCGCGGCGGAGCCGGTCGAGGTCGTCCCCGGCGTCCCGGACGGCGTCGCGGGCTACGGCGAGTTCGGCTGCGGCGGCGGTGGCGGCGACCGGGTCCACCGCAGGCTGCTGCTGGTGCTCCTCGGCCAACCGACGGCGGCGCTGGGCTGCGGCGGCGCGGGCGGCGGCCGCTTCTGCCTGCCGACGGCCGGCCGCCTGCTCGGCCGCCTGGCGATCCTGTTCGGCGGCGGCCGATCGGGCCGCCGCGGCCTCGGCCAGAGCCAGCCGTTCGGCATCCGCGGCCTCGGCTGCCCTGGCTGCAGCCGCCAGGTGGGCCGCCGACCGTAGGCCGTCCTCCGCCCGCTGTGCCGCTAACCGGGCGGCGACCCCGTCGAAGACCGCCGCCTGCACGGCTTGCTGCAGCCGGGTGATCGCGTCGGTCGGGAGGTCGTCCGGGGCCATGGCCTCGGCAGCGGACAGGGACGGCCAACTGCATCGTTCACCGGGGCCGGCGACCGAAGCCTCCGGTGGCGACTGGATCCCGGCAGCTGCGGCAAGGGCAGTGGCCTCGGCAAGTTCGGCTGCCGCCTCGTCGCCTCGTCCCGCCCGCGCCAGCGTCCTGGCCAGGCCGGTGCGGGCAACAGCCAGCCTGCCGGACCCGGCCGCGACCTCGAGGCTCTCCAGCAGCGCGACCTCCGCGCGCCGGACGGCGGTGGCGAAGTCGGTCTCGCCGAGGCTCTCCAGGCGCAGCGCGTACGGCTCGTGGAGGGCAACGACCGGCGCTTCGATGACCTGGGCCACCCCCGGACGGGGTCTTCGTGCGCCTGCCGTCCCGGCCGCTGCCCGGTGACCGGCAAGGGCCAGCCGGTGGTGGGCAAGGGCCTCGTCCGCGTGCCCGGCTGCCCAGCGGCCGTCAGCGAGCAGCAGGTGCACGGCGACCGCCAGATAGCCGGGTGCCGAATCCAGTCCCGCAGCGTAGAGCCGGTGGGCGGCGGCGTCGGCGAAGGCGTTGGCCAGGGGCACGTCGGTGGCGAGCAGCGACCGGGACCGGGCCAGCAGCGACCAGATCACTGCAGCGGCATCCAGGTGGTCGCGCAGCCGGAACCGGCCCAGTTGCTGCAGCCAGCCGTCCACCCCGGAAAGGGTGCGTGCCGCCGCCTCGTCCTGCCCGAGCCCGGACTGCACCGCGGCCAGCGATGCCGAGGCGGTAAAGAAACGGGTGGCGTCGGCGGGGGAGGTGTAGGGGCCGGCGGCACCGTTGCGCGCCAGGATGCGGGCGGCGAGCAGCACCGCCTCCGGGGCGTCGGCAGCCGCTTCGGCGAAGTCCCAGGCCAGCAGTCGGCTGCCGGTGAGCCGGACCAGGGCGTCGGCAAGTTCGTCGCCCCGTGTGGGGTCGGACGTGGCCGACACCCGCAGCCGCTTCACCCTTGAGACCAGCTCGCGGCGCGCCCGCTCAGCCTCTTCGGTTGGTGTGGTCATGTCATCTCCTCGTTGACAAGGATGCTGCACGCCGAGCGTCGCCGGGCCCGCGACGCGGACCGGACCGCCCCGATCAGGGTCCATTCCGGGTCCGGCCCCCTGTCCGGAGCGGGACTGCTGGCGTAGCGTCGGGGCGGAACCGACATCCCCGGACGGAGGCGAGAAATGGCCGGAACCCAGTGGGAGAACCTCCCCGAACCGTTGCCCGAGCGCCCGGTGCCCGCGCTCAGCGCCTCCTGGCAGGGCTTCGCGGTCGATCCCCGGCCGCCGGCCAACCAGGCGTTGCGCGCCGCCGACGCGGACCGCGACTATGCCAGCCGGCTGATCGACCAGGCCCGGCTCGACGGCCGACTGAGCCCGGCCGAGCACGACGAACGGGCAGATAGCGCCGGGGCGGCCCGCACCCTCGGCGAGCTGGTGCCGCTGGTTTCCGACCTGATGGTGCCGGCCGCCGGCGGGCGACACGGCCACCTGCGGCGGTTCACCCAGGCCGGGGCCATGGGCTGGATCGGCTTGGCGTTGCTGTTCAACGCGATCTGGCTGATGACCTCGATTTCGGCCGGACGCCCGATCTACTACTGGCCGATGTGGCCGATGTTCTTCATCGGACTGCCCCTGGTGATGAGCATGTTCGCGAGTCGCCGATCCGAACCGCCACCTCCCCCGCAGCAACGCCAGTTGCCGCCGGGGCAGGACCTGCGCTGAGCAGTCCGGCCCTTCCCCGAGCCTCTCCAGGGGTCAGCCGGTGATTCGATCCGGTCCTTCGAGATAGGTCCGGCCCCGCCGGCTGGAGGCTCGGGACAGCCACGCGTCCTCGATCACCTCGGCCAGTTCCTGTCTGGTCAATTCGGCCAGTCGGGCCAGCCGTAACAGCACCGACGGGTGCCCGGCGAAGTGCGCAGTGGTGAAGAACGGGGTCGACGGGTCCCGGGTGAGGGACTGCTTCGCGTCCTCGCCGTCAACCCAGAAGATCACCACGTCGTCGTAGGGCTCCCCGGTGGCCGGGTCGAAGGCGTCCTTGCGGGCGCTGCGGAAGTACACGAAGGACTTGCCGCCGACCTGGTAGACCGCCCGGCCCGACGGCGTCCGCAGCATCGTGGTGTTGGGCATCGCCGCGGCCAGGTGGTGGATGTCGACCTCAGTTGCAGCGGTGTCGGCAGCGTCCATCCCGCAACCTTTGCACCGCTGGGGACAGGTGTCACCCGCAGCAGGACCAGGCCTGGCCGGCAAGGGCACACTTGAGGCGACATGGACATCGAACTGATCCAGCTCCCGCAGCTGACCATCCGTCGGATCGCGGTTTCCGGCATGGACAACAACGTCTACCTGCTCAGCAGCCAGGGTGAGCAGCTCCTGATCGACGCTGCCGCGGAGCCGGACGCGATCCTCGAACTGCTGGCGGCGGCGAGCGGCCACCTGCGGTACCTGCTGACCACGCACGCCCATCGCGACCACATCGGGGCGCTGGCGGCGATGGTCGCGGCCCACCCGGAGGTCACGACCCTGGCGGGCGAGGCCGACGCTGCAGCGATCACCGCGGCCACCGGGGTGCCGATCGCCCGACGGCTCCGGCACGGCGACGTGGTGGGTCTTGGTGGTCTCCAGTTGGCGGTGATCGGCCTGCGTGGCCACACGCCCGGCTCGATCGCCCTGGCCCACTCCGGGCCGGGAGCGCCGGCCCAGCTGTTCACCGGGGACTCGCTCTTCCCTGGCGGGGTTGGCAACACCGGACGCGATCCGCTGCGGTTCGCCAGTCTGCTGGACGATGTCCAGGCCCGGATCTTCGCGACCTACGCCGATGAAGCCGTGGTCTGGCCCGGGCACGGCCGGTCGACAACTCTGGGAGCCGAGCGCCCGCACCTGGCTGAGTGGCGGGCCCGAGGCTGGTGACACGGGTCGAACCTGGCAGGCCCTGCGCCGGTCGGAGGGGTCGAGATCAAGTTCAGCCGCGGCCGCGTCCGAACAGGCGACCGACCAGGTGCCAGGCCGAACCCGGCGGGTCGGACCTGGTGAAGGCCCACTCGGGGTCGGTGATCATCCGGGCGCCGGAGAGGCCGGCCACCATGGCGATCACGGCAAGCATCGTCGCGACCAGGTTCTCCATGGCCTGCACCACGTCGGCCTGGTCGAAGTAGATCAGGGTCCGCAGCGCCGCCGACCCGGGAATCGAGACCAGGATCGTCGGAACGGTCATGATGATCTTCTCCATCGAGAACAACCGGGCGGCAAGGGCGCAGAGCAGCCCCATCACGAAGCAGCCGATGAACGTGGCGACGTGGGCCTCGACCCCGTTCTGCAGCAGCAGCAGCCGGGGAACGTTGCCGATCAGCGCGGCCACACCGCTGGCCAGGGCCATCCGCAGCGGGGAGTTGAACATGGTGGCCCAGCCGAAGACCGCGAAGAAGCTCGCCGCCAGGAGTGCCAGCCACACCAAAGGCGCGGGACCTTCGAGGTGCGGCACCGGATCGGGAGAGACCCCGCTCACGGTGACGACGACCCAGACCCCGATGGTCATCGAGAGCAGCACCATCGCTGCGTAGGCCAGCCGCGGGACGCCGGCCAGCAGGTCGATCCGGGTCAGGTCGAGCCCGGCGGTGATCAGCGGGAAGCCGGGGATCAGGAAGATCGCGGCGCAGATCAGCCCGGCGGCGAACCGGACGCTGGGGCCACCCATGGCCAGGTCGAGCAGGCGGGTGAAGGCGATGTACAGCCCCGTTGCGGTGGCCGCAGAGGTCATCACCACGGCGAGGTGGTTCAGTTGCAGCCGGGTCAGGGTGCGGTGCAGCCAGTAGGCGAGCGCGGAAGCCGGCAGCACTGCCGCCACCTCGCGCCAGTTGCCGTTGGTGAGCACAGTCACCGAAGCGCAAGCCAGGGCCACCAGCAGGGTGAGCAGCCACGCGGGGTACAGCGGCCGCTGGTGCTCGACGACGTCGAGCATCGCGTCCACCTCGGCGACGGTGGCTCGTTGTGGCAGCGAGTGGGCGAGGTCCATCAGCAGCGCGATCCGGTGCGCGTTCACGCCGGGGGCCGGAGTCTCAGCCACCTGGGTGCGGAAGATGCCGCGGCGCCGGACGGTGAGCACGATGTCGGTGAAGGTCACCTGGGCCAGGATGCTCCGGATTCCGACCGTGTCGGCCACGGCCTGCATCACCTCGCGCACTCGGAGGCCGGACGTGCCGGCGCCGAGCATCATGATGCCGGCCCGCAGGATGACGTCGGAGCGCCGGATCAGGTGCCGCGGTTCGAGGGCGTCCTCGTGTTCGTGTTCGTCGAGGGCCGGTTCCGGGTCGTCCGGTTCGGCCCCGTCCACCTCGGCGACGTCTGGGAGGTCGTCGGGTTCGGCTGGGCTCGCTTCCACGGACGAACCGTAGTTCCTCGCAGGGCGCTTGGCTCGCAGCCACCGCTGGCTGAACCATCGACCAACACCCGGGAGTGGTGGTCGGCCCACTGCGGGGACCTGGCCGCCAGCCGTGATCCGACGCGCGGGGCCGGGGTTTGCGGCTGCCCCGGGAGCATCACGCGGCGCTACGACGGGGTCTGCCCCACGGATTCAGCGTCCTCGAGGGACGGGTGCGCCGGCACCGTAGCCCGGATGATCGAGCCGTCCTCGCGCACCGCCCCGACGATGTCCCGCACGGACGGCCGCCCATGGAGCCGGGGCGGTGGCTCCAACCGGACGGTCAGCGGCCGGTCGCGAGTGACCAGGAACTCCCGGCCCTGCACGGACAACGGCACGGACGCAGCGTCGCCGGTTTCGAGCTCGAAGGTGATCGTGTCGTGCGCAACGTCCACCCGAAGCCGGTTCCCCTCCTGGGTCATCCGGAAGGTCAGCGACGTCCAGTCGTCGGGCAGCCGCGGGTCGAATGACCAGGAGGCGAGGTAGTCGCGCATGCCCCCGAACCCGGACACCAGGGCGCTCCACACCCCGCCGAGGGAAGCGACGTGCACCCCGGCGTCGGTGTTGTGGTGGCGGTCGGCCAGGTCGACGTAGACGGCGGCGCTGAAGTAGGCAGTGGCAAGGTCGGCGTAACCCACCTCAGCAGCGACGATCGCCTGCACCACCGCGGAAAGGGTCGAGTCACCGGTGGTCAGCGGCTCGTAGTACTCGAAGTCGGCGCGCTTCTCCTCCGGCGTGAACTCGTCACCCTGCAGGTAGAGCGCCAGCACCACGTCGGCCTGCTTGAGCACCTGGTGTCGGTAGATCACCAGGGGGTGGTAGTGCAGCAGCAGCGGCCGCTTGTCCGGCGGGGTGTGGGAAAGGTCCCACAGCTCCTTGGAGAGGAAGTCGGCGTCCTGGGGATGGATGCCGACGCCCTCGTCGTAGGGCACATGCATCGCCTCGGCAGCGCGGGACAACCCGGTGATCTCGTCCTCGGTGAGCGAGAGCCGGTCGACCACCCGGACGTACGCTTCCGGGTCGTCGCCAGCCAGCCAGCGCAGGTTGCGTACGGCCGCGCGGAGGTTCGCCCTTGCCATCACATTGGTGAACAGGTTGTCGTTCACCACGGTGGTGTACTCGTCGGGACCGGTGACGCCGTGGATGTGGAACTGTTCGCTGCCATCGACCGACCCGTCGGTGCGGCGCCAGAAGCCGAGATCGGCCCAGAGCCGGGCAGTCTCGACCAGGATGTCGATCGCCTCCCGGACCAGGAACGAACGGTCCCCGGATGCCGCGACGTACTGGGACACCGCATGGGCGATGTCGGCATCGATGTGGTACTGGGCGGTTCCGGCTGCGTAGAAGGCCGAAGCCTCCTCGCCGTTGATCGTGCGCCACGGGAAGAGCGCGCCGCGCTGGTTGAGGTCGACCGCCCGTCGCCGGGCAGCGTCCAGCATCGTGTAGCGGAACCGCAAAGCGTTGCGGGCGAAGCCCGGCGAGGTGTAGGTGAGGAACGGCAGGACATAGATCTCGGTGTCCCAGAAGTAGTGCCCGTCGTAGCCGGAGCCGGTCACGCCCTTGGCCGGGATGCCATTTCCCTCGGCGCGCGCCGCGGCCTGGATGAGCTGGAACAAGTTCCAGCGCACTGCCTGCTGCAACGCCGGCTGGCCCCCGATCTCGACGTCGCTGCGTTGCCAGAAGTCGTCCAGCCAGGCCCGCTGCTCGGCGAAGATCGCGACGGTGCCGGCGTCCTTCGCCCGGTCGAGGGTGCGACGGCACCGATCCACCAGTTCCCGCGGTGGCACGCCACGGGAGGTGTGGTAGCTCACGACCTTGGTGATCCTCGTGGTCGTGCCGGGCGTGGCCCGGATCCGGAAGACGTGCTTCGCCACGTCGGGGTCGATCTGGGTGAGCACCTCGTAGTCGTCGGTGGTCTGGATATCGTGGTCGGCCGCCACCGAGAGGGTCATTCCGGACTCCGCAACGCGGTAACCGAGCACGGACCGTCCGCCGCCCTCCCAGTGGGACACGGGTTCGAGCACGCGTCCGCTGAGGTTGGCGGCCCGCCGAGGGTCGAAGCCGGAGCCCATTGCCGCCGAGCGCACGTGGAACTCGTCCTGGCCGTCCTGGCGGTTCAGGATCTCGCAACTCACCGCCACCGGGGCGGGCGCGTCCAGCATGGTGAACTCGTAGTCCATCACCGCCAGATGCCGTTCGGCCATGGAGACCATCCGTCGCGAACGCAGTCGCACGTGCTTGCCGGACGGGGTTCGCCAGACCAGTTCGCGGGTGAGTACGCCGTCGCGGAAGGACAGGCTGCGCTCGTAGTGCTCCAGGTCGGCCACCGTCAGGAGCAGCGGCTCGTCGTCGACATAGAGCCGCATGACCTTGGCGTCCGGGGCGTTGACGATGGTCTGGCCAACCTTGGCGAAGCCGTAGGCATCCTCGGCATGGTGGATCGGCCACACCTCGTGCAGGCCGTTGATGTAGGTGCCGTGAGCGTAGGCGTCCCGGCCCTCCTCCACGTTGCCCCGCAACCCCAGGTAACCGTTGCCGATGGCGAACAGCGACTCGGTGACGCCGAGGTCGGCAGCGCTGTAGCGGGTTTCCCGCAGACTCCACGGATCGACCGGGAACCGGGTTCGATCGATCGGGTCGGCCTCGTCGGGACCGGTCACGGCTTGGCTCCCTTCAAACCTGCAACAAGCTTCAGCTCGGGCAGCAAACCCAAGTCCCGGTCGCCATGGGAGTCGACGGTGTCGCGACGCACCTGGAGCGTCCGGGTATTGATCGAGAATATCGCCCCGCCGTCGCTCCCGGGTAGGACGACACCGTTGCGGGCAGCCGTGATCTGCTCGGGCGGCGTGCCGGCACCGCCCTAGCTTCGCTGCGGGGTGCGGAAGCGGGCGTGTTGTCGGGGTCGTTGGTTGGGGTCGACTCGTCGGGGCGGGATGGTTTCGGGTGCGCCGCCTGGTCTGGTTCGGAGTTGCCAGCGGTCGGCTGTGGGGTCGTGGCCGGGTTCGATGATGCCGTGGTGGTGGGCGCAGACCAGGGCGAGGTTGGCCAGGGCGGTTGGGCCGCCGGCCCACCAGGGTTGGAGGTGGTGGGCGTGGCAGGTTTCGGGTGGTTTGTCGCAGCCGGGGAACACGCATCCGCCGTCGCGGAGTTCGAGGGCTGCCCGGATCGGTGGGGTGACCAGGCGTTGGGTGCGGCCCACGTCGAGGATTTCGGATGGCCCCCCGAGTACGACCGGCAGGATGTCGGCGTCACACAGCAACCGCCGGGCCACCGAAGGCGCGATCGGTTCGCCGTGCCCGACCAGTCCGGCGTCGACGCACTGCTTGACCAGCTTGGCGTAGGCAAGGGTGACCACGATTCGGGGCCGGTCACCACCATTGGTCGGCGCCAGGGCTTGCTGGGCGTGGTGGTGCACCATGGCCAGCAGCCCGTCTGTTCCTCTGGCCGCTGGCGCGCCCCTCGTCAAGACTCCTCGATTTGGTGGCGCTGACGCGACACCAAATATCGTCGTCTGCCCGGTTCATGGCCGGGGTCACGTGGTCGGTGTTGGGGTCGAGCCGGTCCAGTCCGCGTTTGGCGACGGCGGCGTAGGCGTCGATGATCCGGATGAACGGTTCGGCCTCGGCCACCGGCAGGCTGCCACCGAACAGCACCGAACCGTGGTGGTCATAGCTGAACCTCAGATACCGGTTACGCATCGCCACCCGATGCTCGCGCTCCAACCGGTCAGCCTCCGACTTCTCCACGGTGTCCGGCGACAGCAGTTCGAGCAGGTGCCGGGTGAGCCGGCGAAGCTCTGCGGAGTTGTGGCTGCCGGCGAAGCCCACCATCAGCTCCTGCGCCTGGGTGGCCACCTCGTCGGGAAAGTCCCGGGGCAGGTTCCCCAGCACAGCGGTGATCGCCTCCGCCTGGGCCGGTAACACCTCACCTCTGGTGGCGGCCGCGGCCACCACCGGGAACCGCTCAAGATCCTGCCCGCCCTTCACCAACCGGGCAGCCTCCCGCCGGGTCAGGTTCGCCGCATCAGCCAACCAGGTCACCGTCGACGTGCCGTGCTCCCGCCACGCCGCCTCCGCGCCCTCGACCCCCGCTGCCAGCCGGGCCTGCCAGGCCCGCAACCGGCCGTCCACCCGCAGCGAGGCCTTCAACAACTCCAGCTGGTCGGCATCAGACGGCAACCGCAACCGGTCATCGGTCAGGGCATCCAGCACAGCATCGATCGTGGCCACCAACTGGCCATCGGTGAGCTGCTCGAACCCCATCCCCATGCCTCAACGCTAACCGTAGCCACTGACACTTCCCCGACCCCCAAACCGTTATCCACAAGGGGTTTCATCACATCCAAGTTATACACAGATCGCGCGCAGCCCCTGACTTGGGACCTGGGGCGCTGTCGCTTGACACGGCCCCGTGACCTCCGCGGTCGACAGATCGCCCGACTGGTGGAACCCTGTGCCGAAGCCGGGTTGCCGGAAGGAGGGACGCTGGTGCGCGTCGCGGTGACTGGAGGGGCCGGGTCCGTCGGATCGCTGGTGTCGGCAGGCTTGAGCGCTCGGGGCTTCGACACCGTTGCCCTGGTGCGAGACCCCGGCCGGGTCCGGACGCCCGGCGTGCGAGCGGCAAGAGTCGAGTACGCCGACCGGGCTTCCCTGGATGCTGCTCTGGCCGGCGTCGACCGGCTCGTCTTCGTTGGTGGCGACGGGGAGGCCGACCGGGTGCTGGGGCACCACCGCAACATCATCGATGCCGCCCGGAGCGCCGGGATCGAGCGGGTCGTGTTGCTGAGCTCGCAGGACGCCGACCCGGCATCCCCCTTCTGCTACGCCCACACCTATGCCGTCACCGAAGAGTGGTTGCGGTCGGCCTGCCCGCAGCCGGTGGTGGTCCGCGCCGGTCTGTACGCCGAGTTCTTCGGCCGGTGGGTGCTGGACGCGGCCGTTACCGGGGAGCTGTCGCTTCCGATGAGTTCCGGTTCGGTGGCGCCGATTGCCCGCAGCGACGTGGCTGGCGCGCTGGTGGCCGCGGTTGCGGTTCCGGAGCCGTTGCCGACCCCGCAGGTGGTGACCGGAGCAACCGCCTACGACCACGACCGGCTCGCCGACGTAGCCGCAGCACTGGCCGGACGGCCCGTGCGGTCGCACCCATGTAGCCCGGACGAGTTCGCCGGCCGCCTGTTGCGGAGCGAGCCGTCACCGTGGTGGCGCTACGCCTTCCAGACCATGTTCGCCGCGATCGAGCAGGGTGCCTTCGCGGCCTGCACCGATACGGTGACCCGGCTCACCGGCCGGCAGCCGCTGGACTTCGCCGCAGCGCTGAGTCTGGTTCGCACCGGCGGGTGAGCCGGAGGATCCGGGTGCGGGCTGACTTGAGCCCGGCCGGCCTGCGGCTCGGACGTGGTGGCCGACCCTCGGGACCGCGTCGACAGATCACCCCACCGATGGAACGCTTGCCGTGACGGGTAGCCGGGGGAGGAGGCCGACATGGATGCTGCGTTCTGGTTGACCACCTTGGTGGTCGTGGCGACCCCGGGCACGGGTGCGGTGTACACGGTGTCGATGGGGTTGGGCCAGGGTCGGCGGGCGAGCCTGGTGGCAGCCCTCGGCTGCACCCTGGGCGTGGTCCCGCACATGCTGGCTGCGATCACGGGACTGGCGGCGCTGCTGCACGCGAGTGCGCTCGCCTTCCAGACGCTGAAGTACGCGGGCGTGGCCTACCTGGTGTTCCTGGCCTGGCAGACCTGGCGGGACCGGACGCCCCTGGCGGCGGACGACTCCTCCGAGGTGCGCACGGCTCGGTCGATCATTCGCCAGGCGGTGTTGATCAACCTGCTCAACCCGAAACTGACCATCTTCTTCTTCGCGTTCCTGCCGCTCTTCGTCCACCCGGCCGCCGGCGAGGGCTGGGTGCAGATGACGGCGCTGAGCCTCGCCTTCATGGCGGCGACCCTCCTGGTGTTCGCCGGCTACGGCGTGCTCGCAGCAGCAGTGCGCGTCCACGTGCTCGAGCGGCCGCCGGTCGTCACGTGGCTGCGGCGAACCTTCGCCGCCACCTACCTGGTGCTGGCCGGCCGCCTCGCCCTGCCGGAGAGGTGAGGCCCGGCCAGGGGCGCAGGATCAGTGCTGCATGTCAACGAAGCGGCTGTAGTGACCCTGGAAGGCGACGGTGACGGTCTTGGTCTGCCCGTTACGGTGCTTGGCCACGATGAAGTCGGCCTCGCCGGAACGCTCGGAGTTGTTGTTGTACATGTCGTCGCGGTGCAACAGGATCACGACGTCGGCGTCCTGCTCCAGCGATCCCGATTCACGCAGGTCGGACAGCATCGGCTTCTTGTCGGTGCGCTGCTCGGGTCCACGGTTCAGCTGTGAGATCGCCACGACCGGAACCTCGAGCTCCTTGGCCAGCAGCTTCATCTGCCGGGAGAACTCCGAAACCTCGAGCTGGCGGCTCTCCACCCGCTTGCCGGAGCTCATCAACTGCATGTAGTCGACGATCACCAGTTTGAGGTCCTGGCGCTGTTTGAGCCGCCGCGCCTTCGCGCGGATCTCCATCATGGTGAGGTTCGGCGAGTCGTCGATGTACAACGGTGCGGAGGAGACATCGGCGGTCTTGCGTGCGATCCGGCCCCAGTTCTCGTCGCTCATCCGGCCCTTGCGGATGTCGTGCAGGGGCACCTGCGCTTCGGCAGAGATGAGCCTCATCACGATCTCGGTCTTGGTCATTTCCAGGCTGAAGAAGGCCGAGCACAGGCCGTGCTGGATCGAGGCGGAGCGCGCCAGGTCGAGCCCGAGCGTTGACTTGCCGACACCTGGGCGGGCAGCGACGATGACCATCTGCCCCGGGTGCAGTCCGTTGGTCAGCTCGTCCAGCTCGACGAAGCCGGTAGGCACGCCGGCCATGATCCCGTGGGCGCTGAGCGCCTCGATCTCGTCGAGGGTTGACTCCATCAGGGCCGAGAGGGGCTCGTAGTCCTCGGAGGCCTTGCCTTCGGCCACCTCGTAGATCGCCTGCTGAGCCGCGTCCACGATGCCGGCGACATCACCCTGACCGGCGTACCCCAGCTGGGAGATCTTGATCGAGGCCTCGACCAGCCGGCGCAGGATCGCCTTCTCCCGGACGATCTCGGCGTAGTAGCCGGCGTTGGATGCGATGGAGACCGTCGACAGGAGCTCGTGCAGGTAGATGTGGCCACCGACCCGGCCCAGCTCACCCTGCTTGGCCAGCTCGTCGGCGACGGTGATGGCGTCGGCCGGCTCGCCGCGGCCGTAGAGGTTGATGATGGCTTCGTAGACCGTCTCGTGCGCAGGTCGGTAGAAGTCTCGCCCCTTGAGGAGCTCGGCGACATCGCCGATCGCATCCTTGCTGAGCAGCATCGCGCCCAGCACACTCTGCTCGGCCGCTACATCCTGGGGTGGGGTCCGGTCAGGACCGGCATAGTCGGCTTCGGAGCCGTACGGCATCACCTCAGCGAGCGACATATTTCCTCCAGGAGCGTCTGACGAGCTCTGACGAGCACACTAGAACGCCCCTCCGACAGTCTGCGATGGCCGATTCCAAACCCCGACCGTCCGCCAACCTAGACCCATCCGCACCCGCTCTCAACGGAGTCGTCCACAGGGGCCTGTGGATCATTTGGGGACAACCTTGACGCCACGCGGGTAGGCCTGTGCACGATGCGGTGTCGGAGTTGTGGACGCCCCCACCCGATCCCCAGCAAAAGCCATCTGACTAGGGCATATGATCTCGTACACGTGTGGACGCAAAGAACTCTGGTGTCATCTTTACGGGGCGGTCACCGACTTGACAACCCATGCATAGGGGGGTGTATAGGGGCTCCCGGGCGGACGGTTATACACATAATGTCCACAACCCACCCGCTTGCCGGGCATACCCTTGGGGGGTATCCTGACTAGGGAGGATGAAGATGCCTGCGAACCACGATGAACAGTTGTCCCACCAGTCCGATTGTCACCACGACACCGGACATGGCTATCTCGACCACAAGACTGAGTACCTGCGACGGCTGAAGCGGATCGAGGGCCAGGCCCGTGGCCTGCAGCGCATGGTCGACGAGGAGCAGTACTGCATCGACATCCTTACCCAGGTGTCGGCCATGACCAAGGCCCTTGAGGCCCTGGCCCTGGCCTTGCTCGACGAGCACCTCAGTCACTGCGTCGTCCGGGCCGCTCGGGTCGGCGGCGAAGAGGCCGAGATGAAGCTCGCCGAGGCCTCGGCCGCCATTGCCCGACTCGTCCGCTCCTGACTCCGGGCCTCGAAACCCCGACCGGCTCAGTGCAAGCTCAACCCAGGAAAGGCAAGAAATGATCACCAGCTACACCGTCTCCGGCATGACCTGCAAGCACTGCGCCCACGCCATCTCCGAGGAGGTCGGTACCGTCCCCGGTGTCACCGAGGTCGCCGTGACCCTTGAGACCGGCAAGCTCGACATCACCTCGGAGACTCCGGTCGACTTCGACCGGATCGTCGAGGCCGTGTACGAGGCGGGCGAACAGTACAGCGTGGCCTGAGCCGATGAGCACCCAACAGCGTGAGTCGGTCGAACTCGACATCTCGGGCATGACCTGTGCGTCCTGCGCGGCCCGGATCGAGAAGAAGCTGAACAAGCTGGACGGGGTGCAGGCATCGGTCAACTACGCAACCGAGAAGGCAAGGGTCCTCTATCCGCCGCTGCTGCGGGTCGAGGACCTGATCCAGGTCGTGGCGAACACCGGCTACGGCGCCGCGATGCCGGAGCCCGAGGCCGTGCCGGTGGACCACGCTGCCCAACTGCGCGGCCGGCTCATCTGGGCTGCCGTGCTCGGCGTGCCGGTGATCGCGATGGCGATGGTTCCGGCGCTGCAGGTGCCGGGCTGGCAGTGGCTTAGCCTTGCGCTCACCCTGCCGGTCTATGGCTGGGCCGCCTGGCCGTTCCACCACTCCGCCCTGGTCAACGCCCGCCACGGCGCCACGACCATGGACACCCTGATCAGCCTCGGCACCACCGCAGCCTTCGGCTGGTCGCTGTACGCGCTGTTCTTCGGCGAGGCGGGTCACCTGGGTTACACCCACCCGTTCGAACTGGCGCTGATGCGCGGCTCCGGTGAGGCGAACATCTACTTCGAGGCCGTTGCCGGCATCGTCGTCTTCCTGCTGCTCGGCCGCTACATCGAGGCCCGGTCCAAGGCTGCTGCCGGCGAGGCCGTCCGGGCGCTGCTACACCTCGGCGCCACCGAGGCGACAGTGTTGGTGGACGGCCGGGAGCGGAGCGTGCCGATCGACCGGCTGGCCGTCGACGACCTCTTCGTCGTGCGGCCCGGCGAAAAGCTGGCCACCGACGGGGAGGTGGTCGAGGGCTTCTCCTCGATCGACAATTCGCTGGTGACCGGCGAATCGGTCCCGGTGGACGTGGCCGCCGGCGCGCAGGTCATCGGCGCCACGCTCAACACCACGGGACGCCTCGTCGTTCGGGCCACCCGGGTTGGCCGGGATACCCAGCTCGCCCACATCGCGAGACTGGTCGAGGAGGCCCAGACCGGGAAGGCCCGCGTCCAGGCCCTGGCCGACCGGATCTCCGCGGTCTTCGTGCCGGCAGTGCTGGTGCTGGCCGCGCTGACCCTGGTGGCCTGGCTGCTGCTCGACGAGGGCCTGCCGTTCGCAGCCGGCGCAGCGGTGGCGGTGCTGATCATCGCCTGCCCCTGCGCCCTCGGCCTCGCGACCCCGACCGCGTTGCTGGTCGGCACCGGCCGCGGCGCCCAGCTCGGCATCGTGATCAAGGGTGCTGAGGCCCTTGAGCGCACGCGCGAGATCGACACAATCGTGCTCGACAAGACCGGGACAGTGACCACAGGGATCATGGCCGTGGTCGCCGTCCATCCGGCAGCCGGGGTAGAGGCAGCCGAGCTGCTGCGCTTCGCCGGGGCGGCCGAGGCCGGCTCGGAGCACCCGATCGCCCGGGCGATCGCCGCCCATGCCGACAGCGACCTGGGCGTGACCTTGCTCAACAACACGCCGGGCCAGGGCATCATCGCCATGATCGGCGGCCGTGAGGTGCAGGTAGGGCGCCCGGATTGGGTCGCTGACGCGAACTCGCAGTCCGCTGCGCCTGGGCGGGCCCGGAGCGGCCAGTTGGTCGATCTGGATGTCGAAGCGCGACACGAGGTGGCCGCTACCGAGGTTGCCGTCGCCTGGGAAGGGCGCTACCGCGGTTCGATCCTGGTTGCCGACACCATCAAGGAAACCTCGGCGGAAGCGGTGGCCGGCTTCCGAAGGCTCGGCCTGACCCCGATCCTGCTCACCGGGGACAATGCGGTGACCGCCGGCGCAGTGGCCGCCCAGCTGGGGATCGAAGAGGTCCTCGCTGAGGTCCTGCCGCAGGACAAAGTGGCCAAGGTCAAGCAGCTCCAGGCGGCCGGCCGCAAGGTGGCCATGGTCGGGGACGGCGTGAACGACTCAGCCGCGCTGGCCCAGGCCGACCTTGGCATCGCGCTCGGCACCGGTACGGACGCCGCCATCCAGGCCGCCGACCTGACCCTGATGCGCGGGGACCTGCGGGTGGCCGGCGACGCGATCCGGTTGTCGCGGGCGACCCTCGGCCGGATCAAGGGGAACCTGTTCTGGGCCTTCGCCTACAACGTGGCCGCGATCCCGCTGGCAGCCCTGGGCTTCCTCAACCCGATGATCGCCGGGGCCGCGATGGCCTTCTCCAGCGTGTTCGTGGTGCTGAACAGCCTGCGCCTGCGGGGTTTCAAACCCACCTCCTAGGTCGCAGGGATCGGGGACGGTTCCTATTTCGGTCCAGCTGGACCGAAATAGGAACCGTCCCCATTTTGGTCGCGGGCGGGTCACAGAAGGCTCACAGGGAAGTCCGGGGGAAACTGACAACGGCGACTGGCTGAATGGCTCCCGTCCCCGAAACAAGGAGCCTTCCGTGTCCCCAATCCTGCTCGCCGCCGACCTGGTGGCCATCCTCGTGCTGGTCTTCGGACTGTTCGTCCCCCGGCACCACCGCCGCGACCTGGTGGTCGCCCTACTTGTGGTCAACGTCGGCGTGCTGGCCGTCATGGCCACCCTGTCGGCGAGCTCCGTCGGGGTCGGGGTCGGGCTTGGCCTGTTCGGCGTCCTCTCGATCATCCGGCTGCGCTCCGAGGAGCTGAACCAGCACGAGGTCGCCTACTACTTCGCAGCGCTGGCACTGGGCCTGGTGGCGGGCAGCACCGGGCTCTCGACCCTGCTGGTGGGCGGGTTGATGGCACTGGTCCTGGTCACCCTCTACTTCGGTGACCACCCACGGGTGACCCGCGGCTCCACCCGCCAGCAACTCCTGCTCGACCGGGCCTTCAACGACGACGCGGTGCTGCGCACCCATGTCGAGGCGATCGTCGGACCGGGGCATCCAGTCACTCACCGTGGTCAAGACCGACCTGGTCAACGACACCACGACGGTCGACGTCCGCTACAGCCGTACGGCCAGGCCAGTGGAGGCCGCGCCGGCCGTCGCTGCGAAACTCGAGTCGGTCCCGGTGGCAGCGGGTCGGCGATGACCAGCCCGGCAACCATGGGCGCCCTGGAGGAGCTTCCGGCCATCTCGCTGGAACGCCTGCTCAGCATCGCCGCCCTGCAGACCCGAATCGATCGAAAGTACGTGCTCGCGGCCGACGAACTGCCGGGCGTGATCGGCGCCATCGATGGCCGGGTCGAGGTGCTCAGCATCGACGGCCGCCGGCACTTCGCCTATCGCTCCACCTACTTCGACACCCCCGATCTGGAGGCCTTCCACCGCTCCGGGCGCGGTCGCCGTCGCCGGTTCAAGGTGCGGACGCGGGTCTACCGGCACTCCGGTGAGACCTGGCTGGAAGTGAAGACCCGTGGGCCACGGGGTACTACAGTGAAGGACAGACGGCGGTACGATCTCGCCGACGCCGGACGACTCACCGCTGACGCCCGGGCCTTCGTTGCCGACACACTGGCCGCCCATCTGGTCGAGGACGTCGACGTTGCCGAACTGGTTCCGTCCCTGCACACCGCCTACGACCGGGCAACCCTGCTACTCACGGGGATGACCGAGGCGAGCCGGGCCACGATCGACTCCAGGCTCGCCTGGCGCCGCCCCGGCTCTGCCCTGACCGTCTCGGTGCCCGGCAGGCTGATCGTGGAGACCAAGGGTGGCTCGTCCCCGTCGGCGCTCGACCGTGCGCTCTGGCGGGCCGGCACCCGGCCGAGCCGGGTCAGCAAGTACGGCGCCGGCCTGGCCGTCCTCGACGACGGACTTCCCGACCTGAAGTGGCATCGCGTCCTCACCCAACTACCC
Source organism: uncultured Actinomycetota bacterium (assembly GCA_963848845.1). Taxonomy (GTDB): domain Bacteria; phylum Actinomycetota; class Actinomycetes; order Propionibacteriales; family Propionibacteriaceae; genus Propionicimonas. The sequence goes on along the minus strand of CAWKFH010000003.1, from coordinate 204,486 downwards.
ACAGCCCAACGCCCGGCATGATCGCTCGAAGGGAAATCGACATGAATCTCACCAACTCGCCTGCCGGACGGCGCCTGGCGGCCGGTATCACCGCTCTGGTCACCGTGGTGGCGCTGACCGCATGCTCGGTCGCTGCCACCAGCGGCAGCGCCGGCAGCACCACCTCCGCCGTCGCTGCATCGGCTCTCCAAGCACTCTCCGACAACGCGGAGAGCCACGCCGAAGCCGGCGACACCGACTACGACGCGCGCCGGAGTCACGACAATAACTCTTGCCGACGGCGCCTCGAGGACCACCTCGAGCGAAGGCGTCACGATCAGCGCAGACACCATCACCATCACGGCGCCCGGCACCTACATCCTCAGCGGCGCCCTCAGCGACGGCCAGGTGGTCGTGAACAGCGACGCCGAGGGCAAAGCCCGGATCGTCCTCGACAACGCCTCGATCACCAACAACGCCGGCTCGGCGTTCGTGGTCACGGCGGCCGACGAGGCAGTCGTGGTGCTGGCAGACGGCTCGGAGAACTTCCTGACCGACGGGACGGACTACGACACCTCCGCCGACGATGCCCCGAACGCCGCCCTGTTCTCAATGGCCGACCTGACCATCGGCGGGACGGGGTCCCTGACGGTGACCGGCAACACCAACGACGGCATCTCCAGCAAGGACGGCCTCGTCATCCAGGGCGGCACGATCACCGTGACCGCCACCGACGACGGCATCCGCGGCAAGGACTACCTGATCATCGAGGACGGCACCGTCACCGTCGAGTCGGGCGACGACGGGCTGAAGTCCGACAACGAGACCGACGACACCGTCGGCTACACGTCGCTCAAGGGGGGCACGATCGAGGTGGCTGCCGGCGACGACGGTATTCACGCCGAGGGCGACCTGGCCATCACCGGCGGCAAGCTGACCATCACCAAGTCGAACGAGGGGCTTGAGGGCGCGACCATCACGGTCGCCGGCGGGGCCACGAGCGTCACCGCGTCCGACGACGGCGTGAATGCCAGTTCCGGGACCGGCACCGCTGACACCGCTGGCCAGGGCGGCGGCGGGATGGCCGACGACGGTTCGCTGCTCACCATCAGCGGCGGCACGCTGCTGGTCAATTCGGAAGGTGACGGGCTTGACTCCAACGGCGCCACGGTGATCACCGGTGGCACCACCGTGGTCTCCGGGCCAACGGCCAACGGCAACGGCGCGCTGGACTCCAATGGCGGCATCACCGTCACCGGTGGCACCGTGGTGGCGGCGGGCAGCTCGGGCATGGCCGAGAGCCCGTCGGCAGAATCGACCAGCGGCTGGGTTGCGGTCGCCTTCGGCGAGGCAGTTGCGGCCGGCCAGACGATCAGCATCGTCACGGACGGTACCGTCATCGCCTCCTACACCACGGTGAAGGAGGCCGCGTCCCTGGTCGTAGCCGACCCCGGCATCACCAGTGGGCAGACCTACGACGTGTATCTCGGCGGCAGGCTCGCCGGGACGACCGTTGGCACCTACTCCGATTCCGGTGACGTCACCGGCGCCACGAGGAACACGACGGTCACAGCCGGTCAGGCCATCGCCGGCGGCATGGGCGGCGGCGGTCGGCACCCATGATGCCCAGCACCCAACCGGAACGGACGAAGAGCTGAGCGAATCGCTACCGCTTCGAGACGGTGCTGCGCGTGTCGCGTGTCGGCCCCCGGCGCTCCCGAATCGGCTCACAACCGGCTGCTGTTCTGCCCGTCCGGTCAGTGTCCCGACGCTGGGGACGGCTTCGCCCAGTTCCACCAGTGCCTCCGGCGCCGTCCAGACGTTGCCTCAAGAGCCGCGGAATCCGGGACCTCGAACTGCGCGGTCACCCGGCGGCGCGGGAAGACCCGCCGTCCGTAGTCGGGGTCGAGCCCTTCGGTGATGGCGACCTCGCCTCCGGCGGCCAGCGTTTCGTAGATGTCGACGAACTCCCTGGACTGGTTCGCGATCGTGAACTGCGCGGCCAGCTCGCGGCTGCGGGCCCCGGCCGTGGCGGCGAACTCGTGGTCCTTCAGCGCGTTCAGCATGCTGACCATGGCGCCGGCCAGCGAGACGGGGTTCGGCCGGGCGATGACGGCGTTCACGCCCGGGTCCACGACCAGCCGCAGCTCGTGGTCCACCATGACGAATGGCAGGCCGGCGTGCGCGGCCTCATGCAGCACTAGCGCCTGGGTGTCGGTGAGCGAGGCGAAGACGAACGCGTCGCCGGAGGCGTAGTAGGCCCCCAGCTTCTCCCGCGGGATCTGACCGGGCAGCTTCACGCCGCCGAAGCGGGCCGCCCGCTGCAGCCGGCGGCGCAGCTTGGCCGGCGTCTCCCGCCAGTCGCCGACGATCATCAGCTCGACGTTCGGCACCTGGTCGCGGACCAGCTCGAACGCGTCCAGCATCAGCCCGATGCCCTTCTCCAGCGAGATCCGGCCGACGTAGATGAGGCGCGGCCCGCGTCCCTTGGCGATCGGCGGCAACACCGGGAGCGCGTCGGTGCCGTTGGGCACAACCCGGACCCTCGCTGTCGGCGCGATCTCCAGCACCCGCTTGGCGGTCTTGTCCGATGGGGTGGTCACCAGGTCGGCGTCACTGAGCATCTTGGCCGCCAGCTGCAGCAACTCCACCTGCGCGCCGCCGCGCCGCGGCCGCTTCACCTTCATCTTCTTCAGTTGCTCCCAGGTGCTTTCCGCCATGTGCAGCTCGTACACCTTGTAGGCGGCGTTCAGGAACGGCACGACATGCCAGTAGTGCTCGGCGTAGGCCTCCAGGTCGGTGTGCCAGGTGATCACCAGCGGCTTGCCCGTGCGCTCGGCCACCCACATGCCCAGCATCCCGATCGGGCCGAGCCCGTGGACGTGGATCACGTCCGGCGGGTTGGCCACCATCTGCGCCAACCGGTAATCGAAGTCCTGGCCCATGCTCAACCGGATCTGGGTGCCGGGGATCGGCATGGACGGCAACCGGATCTCGCGGCGGTGCTCGTGTCCGGCCATCGGGTTCGGGCCGTCAGCCACGGGCGCGACCAGCAGCAGCCGGTGCCCGGCCGCCAACACCTGCTCCTCGAGGAACTGGACGGCGTAGAGAAGGCCGCTATGGGCGGGACCGTAATTGTCGGTGAACTCGGCGATGGTCAATGGTCTCCGGGCCGGGACGGACCCGGGGGCGGGGACCGCGGCGTCCGACGCCGTACGAGCGCTGTCGCTGATGGGAAAGCCTTCCTGCACGGGAACTGGAAATACTGTAGCGCCGGCCCGCGACGCTGGTAGGCGCCGCTCGGGCGGGCTGGTGCGCAGCAGCTCCTCCCGGCACCCTCGACCTACGCGAGCAGTGACCCGTAGGTCGACTTCGCCTTCTCCAGCGCGCCGACGTAGCCGGCCCGGGCGTATTCGTTGCCATCCGTGGAGACGGGAACCGCCAACAGGCCGCGGAAGTCGGAGACCGACTTGAAACCCTTCCCGGACATCCACTCCGCCAGCCCGCCGACCAGCTTGTTGGCATAGCCGGCGCCGTGGCGGACCAGGGCCGAAGTGGTCATCACCACGTCCGCCCCCGCCAGCAGGTAGGCGACGACGTCGGCTGCGCCCTCCACGCCCGAGGTCGCGGCCAGCGAAGCGGTCGGTCTGCTTCCGCAGGCTGGCGATCCAGGTGCGGGGCAGCCGCGCGTCAGTCGGTGACGAGAGGGTCACGCTCGGCACCACCGCCAGCTTCTCGACGTCCACCGTCGGTTGCAGGAACCGATTGAACAGCACCAGCCCGTCGGCACCGGCATCGACCAGTTGCAGGCAGAAGTTGCCGATGCTGGAGAAATGCGGGGACAGCTTGACCGCCACCGGGATGTCCACGGCAGCCTTGACGGCCGCGAGGATGTCCAGGTGGCGCTGCTCGACCTCTGGGCCGGTGACGGACAGGTCACCGGGGACGAAGTAGATGTTGCACTCCAGGGCAGAAGCCCCGGCGTCGGCCAGTTGGCGGGCGAAGCTCGTCCAGGCGCCGACACTGGCGGCGTTCAGGCTCGCGATCAGCGGGATCTCGATGGCCCGGGAGGCCTGTTCGACCAGGTTCAGGTAGGCCCGGGCCGGCGACGCGTCCGGATCGCCGAGGCTGGGGAAGTAGCTGGTTGCCTCCGGGAAGGACTCGGAGTTCAGCTCCTCCAGCAGGGCGTCGCGCTCAGCCTCCCGGCGCACCTGCTCCTCGAACAGGGAGTACAGCACGACGGCGCCCAATCCGGCGTCGGCGAGCTGCTTGACTCCGTCAACGGTCTGCGACAACGGGCCGGCCGAGGCGACCAGGGGGCTGCGCAGCGACATGCCAAGGTAGGTGGTGTCCATCGGTCAGCCCTGCTTCGCGACTTGGGCGAACCGGTCGGCGCCGCGGGTGGCCATCTCCTCGTACTCCGCCCAGCGCCGGTTCACCTGCTCCTGACCCAGCGCCAGCAGGCGCTCGGCCGACTCTGGATCCGAGGTCATCAGCATCCGGAACCGGAGTTCCTTGACGTGGTAGTCGCGCAACAGCATCCGCGGACGAGGCGAATCCAGCAGGAACGGGTTCTTGCCGCCCTCCCGCAGCACCGGGTTGTACCGCATCAGCGGCCAGTGGCCGGAGGCGACGGCTGCATACTGCTGCTCCATCCCCTTGCTCATGTCGATGCCGTGGGCGATGCAGTGGCTGTAGGCAAGGATCAGGCTCGGCCCGTCGTAGGCCTCCGCCTCCCGGAAGGCCGTGAGCGTCTGCTGCGGGTCGGCACCCATCGCCACCCGGGCAACGTAGACGTTGCCGTAGGCGGTGGCCTGCAGGGCCATGTCCTTCTTGCCGGTCCCCTTGCCGGCTGCGGCGAACTTCGCCACCGCACCCATCGGGGTCGACTTGGACGCCTGGCCGCCGGTGTTGGAGTACACCTCGGTATCCAGGACCAGGATGTTCACGTTGCGCCCGGAGGCCAGCACGTGGTCGACGCCGGCCGAGCCGATGTCATAGGCCCAGCCGTCGCCACCGACGATCCAGACCGACCGTCGCAGCAGGTGATCGGCCACCGAACGGAGGTCTTCGACCAGCGGGCCGGACATGGTGTCCAGCAACGCCTTCAACGCGTCCACCCGTGCGCGCTGCTGGCTGAGCTCCGACTCGTACTGCTGCGGCGCCGCGAGGATGGCGTCAACAGTGCTGTCGCCGAGCTCGTCGCGCAGCGACTCCAGCCGGCGGCGGGCGGTAGCGGTGTGCAGGTCGGCGGCCAGCCGCAGGCCGAGCCCGAACTCGGCGTTGTCCTCGAACAGGGAGTTCGACCACGCCGGGCCGCGCCCGTACTTGTTGGATGACCAGGGCGTGGTTGGCAGGTTGCCACCGTAGATCGAAGAGCAGCCGGTGGCGTTCGCGACCGTGGCGCGGCCGCCGAACAGCTGGGTCAACAGCTTCAGGTAAGGGGTCTCACCGCAGCCGGAGCAGGCTCCGGAGAACTCGAACAGCGGCTCGAGGAACTGGGTGCCGCGCACGTTGGCGAAATCCACCCGGGAACGCCGGTTGATCGGGATGGTCTCGAAGAACTTGACGTTCTGGATCTCCTTCGTGCGTTCGGGAACCGGGGTGAGGTTGATCGCCCTGCGCGCACCGCCAGAGCCCAGCGGCTTCACCGGGCAGGCCTCGACGCACAGCCCGCAGCCGGTGCAGTCCTCCGCGTACACCTGGAGGGTGTAGCGCGAGCCCGGGAACCCGGCGGCGTTCAGCGGCGCCGACTGGAAGCCTTCGGGGGCGCCGTCGAGGGCGGACCCCGTGTAGTACTTGGCGCGCAGTACGGCGTGCGGGCACACGAAGGCGCAGTTGCCGCACTGGATGCAGGCCTCCGAGTCCCACTCCGCGATGATGTCGGAGATGTTCCGCTTCTCGTACCTGGTGGTGCCCGAGGGGTAGGTGCCGTCCACCGGCAGCGCGCTGACCGGCAGGTCGTCGCCGGTACCCAGCAGCATGGAGGCGGTCACGTTCCGGACGAAATCGGGGGCATCGGCCGGCACCGGCGGGATCATGCCGACCTCGCCGACCGGCTCGGCCGGCACCTGGATCCGGTGCAGGTTCTCCACCGAGGCGTCGACAGCTGCCTCGTTCTTGAGCACCACGTCGGCACCCTTGCGGGCGTAGGACTTGCGGATGGTCTTCTTGACCTCTTCGATCGCCTCTTCCCTCGGCAGCACCTTGCTGATCGCGAAGAAGCAGGTCTGCAGGACGGTGTTGGTGCGACGGCCCATGCCAGCCTTGCGGGCCACGAGGTTGGCGTCGATGGCCCAGAGCTCGATCCCGAGGTCGATGATCCGGCGCTGCATCGGCAGGGGCAGGTGGGCGAAGGTCTGGTCCGGCTCGTGGGGGGTGTTGACCAGCAGGATCGTGCCCGGACGGGCGAACTCGAGCACGTTGACGCGCTCAAGGATCGACCAGTTGTGGCAGCCGATGAAGCCGGCCTGGCTGACCAGGTACGGCGCCTCGATCGGCTTCGGCCCGAACCGCAGGTGGGAGACCGTCCGCGAGCCGGACTTCTTCGAGTCGTAGACGAAGTAGCCCTGGGCAAAGGTGTCCTCGATCGAGCCGAGGATCTTGATGGAGTTCTTGTTCGCCCCGACGGTGCCGTCCGAGCCGAGGCCGTAGAACACTGCGCGCAGCGTTGCCGGGTCCTCGATGTCGATCTTCGGGTCGTAGGCCAGCGACAGCATGGTCACGTCGTCGTTGATGCCGATCGTGAACCGGGGCCGCGGGGACGGCTTGGCGAGCTCGTCGTAGATGCCGACGACCATCGCCGGGGTGAACTCCTTGCTGGACAGGCCGTAGCGGCCACCGACCAGCAGGGGCAGGTTCGCCCGGGCGCCCGAGGCGTGGGCCTCACCCATCGCCGCAGCGACGTCGAGGAACAGCGGCTCACCACCCGATCCGGGCTCCTTGGTGCGGTCGAGCACAGCCAGCACCCGGGTGGTGGCCGGGATCGCGGCCAGCACGGCTTCGGTCGGGAACGGCCGGTACAGCCGGATCTGCAGCACCCCGACCTTCTCACCGGACGCGGCCAGGTGCTCGACGGTGCTGCGGACGGTGTGGGCACCGGAGCCCATGATCACGATCACCCGGTCGGCCTCGGGGTCCCCGTAGTACTCGACGAGGTCGTAGCTCCGGCCGGTCAGCCCGCGGAAGGTGTCCATCGCTTCAACGACGATGCCGCCGACGGCGTCGTAGTACGGGTTCGCGGATTCGCGTCCCTGGAAGTAGGTGTCCGGGTTCTGCGCCGTGCCCCGGATGTAGGGGTGCTCGGGGGACAGCGCCCGCTGGCGGTGGGCCCGGACCAGGTCCTCCGGAACCATGGTGCGCAGCTCGTCGTCGGTGAGCAGCTCGACGCTGTTCTCCTCGTGGCTGGTGCGGAAGCCGTCGAAGAAGTGGACGAAGGGGACGCGGGAGCGCATCGTCGCGAGCTGCGAGATCGCCGCCATGTCGTGGGCCTCCTGCACGCTGGAGGAGTTCAGCATGGCGAAGCCGGTCTGCCGGACCGCCATCACGTCCTGGTGGTCGCCGTAGATGGACAGCCCCTGGGCGGCCAGCGACCTGGCGGCGACGTTCAGCACCATCGAGGTCAGCTCGCCGGCGATCTTGTACATGTTCGGAATCATCAGCAGCAGGCCCTGGGATGCGGTGAAGGTGGTGCTCAGCGCACCGCCCTGCAGGGCGCCGTGCAGCGCGCCGGCTGCGCCACCTTCGGACTGCATCTCGATCACGGTCGGGACCGTGCCGTAGACATTGGGCTGGCCCTTGGCCGACCATTCGTCGGCCAGTTCGGCCATCGTCGAGGACGGCGTGATCGGATAGATGCTGCACAGCTCGTTGAGCCGGTACGAAGCGGAGGCCGCTGCCTCGTTCCCGTCGATGATTACCCGGCTCATCGCTTCTCCTCGATCATGTCGATGGCGTGCACTGGGCACTGGCCGAAACAGGTGGCACAGCCAGTGCATTTGTCGTAGTCGAACCGGTATCTCTGGCCTACGCCGAGCTTGATCACGGCGTCCTCCGGGCAGGCGCCGAGGCAGCCGTCGCATTCGAAGCAGTTCCCGCACGACAGGCAGCGTGCAGCCTCGACGTGGGCCAGGTCATCGGTGAGGCCGCCGACGATCTCGTCGAAGTCGGTGATCCGTTCCGAGGGCTCAAGCTCCGGCTGGGTGTTGCGGCGGGCGTCGCCGAAGTACCAAAGGTGCAGCTTGTCGAAGCTGGCCAGGTCGTGCTTGGGGCGGGACACGGCCTCCCGACCGGCCAGCCAGGCGTCGATCTGGGTGGCAGCGCGCTTGCCGTGGCCGACTCCGACGGTCACCGTCCGCTCGGACGGGACGGCGTCGCCACCGGCGAAGATGCCCGGGGCGTTGGTCATCAGGGTGCGCGGGTCGACCTGCACCACATCGTGCTCGAAGTGAATGCCCGGAATGCGACGCAGGAAGTTCGAGTCGGTCTCCTGGCCAAGGGCAAGGATGACGGTGTCGGCCTGCAGCTTCTCGAACCGGCCCGTGCCAACGGCCCGACCCTTCGCGTCGAGCTCCATGATCTCCACCGTCAGGTCGCCCTCGTCGAGGGAGCTGATCGTGCGCAGCCAGTTCATCTTCACGCCCTCGCGCAGCGCGCCCTCGCGCTCCTCGGCGTGGGCAGGCATCTGCTCCTCGGTGCGCCGGTAGACGATGATCGACTCCTCCGCGCCGAGTCGGCGGGCCACCCGGGCGGCGTCCATCGCGGTGTTGCCGCCGCCGTAGATGGCCACCTTCCTGCCGAGCAGGGGGCGTTCGCCGGAAGCCACGTCACGCAGGAAGCTGACCGCGTCCAGGATCTTGGAGGCGTCGCGGTTGGGGATGTCCACCCGCTTGGACAGGTGGGCCCCGATGGCGACGAAGACCGCCTCGAAGCCGCCTTCGGCCTGGTCGGCCAGCAGGTCCTTGACGGTGTAGTTGTTGACGATCCGCACCCCGAGGTCGAGCAGCCGGGCCACCTCGGCGTCCAGGACGTGGCGGGGGAGCCGGTACTCGGGGATGCCGTAGCGCATCATGCCGCCGGGGGAGTCGGAGGAGTCGCGGATCTCGACCTCGTGGCCCATCCGGGCCAGCTGGTAGGCGGCGCTCAGTCCGGAGGGCCCGGCGCCGATGACCAGCACGCGGCGGCCGGTGGAGAAGCGGGGCTTGTCGAACGTCCAGCCCTTCTCGATCGCCAGGTCGCCGAGGTAGCGCTCGACCGAATGGATGGAGACGGAGCCGTCGAGCTCGACCCGGTTGCAGACGGCTTCGCAGGGGTGGTAGCAGACCCGACCGTGGATGGCGGGGAACGGATTGTTCTTCACCAGCTCGCGCCAGGCGGCTTCTTCCTGGCCGGCCTTCACCAGCCGGAGCCACTCCTGGATGTTCTCACCGGCGGGGCAGCCTGCGTTGCAGGGGGGCAGGAGATCAACGTAGATCGGCATCCGGGAACGGATCGGGGCTACCCTGCCGCCTTCCACTGCCAGGTTGGGGAGCTCCGTGATGTCGCGGGCCATGGTTCACCCTTCGTCGGGTTTCAGAGGTTTGGGGTAAATGTACCCCGACCGGCGCCAATGCGTTGACAAGGGGAAATAAGTCATATTTGGGGTGCGAAATGCTCTGGCGCGCCTGCAGGGGGGTGACCACAGGCGCCCACCTTGCTCTAGCGTGCTCTCCGAGCCAACAGCACGAGAGGACGGCAAACCCGCATGTCAGCTGTCGCCAATCCGATGAGGCCGGCGTGGTTCCGGCGGCTGATCCCGATCCCGGCGCCGCCAGAGTCCGCCCCGGCTCCGGCCGGTGACCGGGCTGCAGCGTCCGCGAAGCTCGCCGGACTCCGGGCCGCCGATGCCGAGATCCCCGAGATCACCAGGACCCGGTTCGTCGAGCCCGAGGGTGCTGCGCTGGCCACGATCGTGGTCTGGCACGGCTTCACCAACGCGCCGTCCCAGTTCGGTCCGGCTGCCGAGGAACTGGGCCGCCTCGGCTTCCGGGTCCTGGTCCCGCGGACTCCGCACCACGGCCTGCCCGATGTCCTCAACCGTGACCTGAACAACCTGACCGAAGCCGAATTGGTGGCCCATGTGGATACCTGCATCGACATCGCTGCAGGCTTCGGGGACCCGGTCTGGGTGATCGGGTTGTCCGCTGGCGGGACCCTGGCGGGTTGGGCGGCGGCCAACCGGGCCGAGGTCGAACGGCTGGTGCTGGCTGCACCGTTGGTGGCCCCCAAGGGGTTCCCGCTGCCGCTGGTGCGGTTGATGGTGCGGTTCCCCATCCTCGTGCCGCGCATCTATTGGTGGTGGGATCCGCGCAAGAAGGCCGACCTGGGCCACAGCCCGTACGCGTACCCGGGCTTTCCGATCCCCGGCGTGATGCCGTTCCTGCACCTTTCCGAGGCGATGATGGACCATTCCGTCGTTGCCGGGCATCGACTCGAGCGGGTGGTTCTGACCAGCAATCCCGGTGATCTCGCGATCCGTCGTGATGCGGCGAGGACCTTCGCCGGCGACGTGTTCGGGGTGCGGTCCGGCTACTACGGCGAGGCCAACATCGACCCGGGGCTGAAGTGGATGCACGACTTCGTCGACCCGTACTCACCCGACGCCGGGACCACAGAACAGGTGGTCGCCATTCTCACCGCTGCGCTGGGTGTTGGCGAACCCGCGGCCGGTGGCGTCCTGGTGTCTCCCCTTCTGACCGAGCAGCCCCGCGCCGCTGGTTGAGCGCTTTCAGGGAGTAGCGCAGTCGGTGCAGGTGCCGAAGAACTCGACCTCGTGGTCGATCCGGGAAAAACCGTGGTCGGCCGCCAGTCCCCGCACGAGTTGCTCCAGTTGCGGGACGGTGACTTCCACCGTCCGGTTGCAGTTGCGACAGATCAGGTGGTGATGGTGACCGGGCGAACAGGTTCGGTAGGCGACCTGGCCGTCCGGGTTGCGGATCGAGTCCAGTTGTCCGCCGCCGGCCATCGACTGCAGCGTCCGGTAGACGGTGGCCAGACCCACCCCGGAACCGTTGTGGCGCATCCGGTCGTGGATCTCCTGGGCTGTGGCGAAGCTGGCGAGCTCCTCAACGGCCTGCCGGATCTCGGCACGCTGCCGGGTATGGCGGGGAGTGGCCCGGCCAAGGTCAGTGCTCGTCATAGTGCTCCTCGTGGGCAGCGTGCCGATGACCGTCATGGACGTAGTCGACGTGCCCGGAATGCTGGACGGCCAGGTGCCCACACGTGTCGCTGTGCTGGTGGGGGTGGGACTCGGCCAACTCGTGGGTGACGGGTTCTACCGCGTCGATCACCTCGATGATCGGACGCCGTCGGCGTTGCAGCAGCAGCGAGAGCGGCCAACTGAGGGCGAACACCGCGATGGCGATCACGACGATCAGCGCGCCGGGAGCGGTGTTCAGGTAGTAGGAGCCGATCGTTCCGCTGACCGCAGCCATCGCGCCCAACCCCATCGCGGTCAGCAGGCCGGTGCGGAAGCCGATCACCAGGTGGTTCGCCGTCGCGACCGGGACCACCATCAGGGCACTGACCAGCAGCAGGCCGACCGTCCGCATGGAGAAGGTGACGGTGATGGCGGCAAGGCTGACCACGACGATGTTCAATAGCCGGACCGGCAGGCCGATCGACCGGGCGAAGGCCTCGTCCGCAGAGACCGTGAACAGCTGCGGGAGCAGCCCGAGGGTCACGGCCAGCACGATCACACCGAGACCGGCGATCATCCACAGGTCCTTGTCGCTGACCGTGAGCAGGGACCCGAACAGGTATCCGGACAATGTCCCGGTGCCCTGACCGGCCAAGCCGGCCAGCAGCAGGCCACCGGAAAGGCCGCCGTAGAACAGGATCGCGAGTCCGACATCTCCGCTGGCGCGCCCGGACTCGCGCAGCACCTCGATGCCGATCGATCCGAGCACGCAGATGACCACAGCCATCGGCAGTGGAGCGGTGCCGGTGAGGAAGGCAAGGCCGACGCCGGCGACCGCGAGGTGGCCGAGCCCGTCCCCGAGCAGGCTGAGGCGCCGCTGCACCAGGAAGGTGCCGATTGCGGGTGCGGTGACGCCGGTGATCAGGGCAGCCAGCAGGGCGCGTTGCATGAATCCGAGGGCCAGCAGTTCCATGTCAGCCCACCTCCAGCCCGGTGTGGTGGGTGCGCGGCCGCTCGATCTCGGCGACCTCGTGTCCGCCGTGGGCGGCCAGGTGGTCGTGGTCGGCATGATCATGATCGTGGTGGCTGTAGCCCGGTGGCATCACCCGGCCGTCGGCCAGCACGATGGTGCGGTCGATCAGCTCGCGAAAACGGCCGAGCTCGTGCAGCACCATCACGATCGTGGTGCCCTTCGCCTTGAGCCGGGCTGCGACCCCGGCGAGGAGCTCCTGCGTGGCCCGGTCGACGCCGGCGAGCGGCTCGTCCCAGGCCATCAGGTCGGCGCCGGTGGCCAGCGCCCTGGCGATCAGCACCCGCTGCTGCTGGCCGCCGGACAGGCGGACGAACGGGTAGCGGGCCCGATCGGTGAGGTCGACCTCGGCGAGCGCTGCGGCGATCGCCGTCCGGTCGGCTGCGGATTCGGGCAGGAAGGGGCGCCGTTGGCCGAGCCGGCCGCTGGCGACCACCTCGCGGGCCGTCGCCTGCTGGACGAGGATGCCGCCCCGCTGCGGGACGTAGCCGATGCGGACCCAGTCCCGGAACTGATCGAGCGGTGTGCCGAACAGGGAGATGTCGCCGCGGTGCGGGATCAGGCCCAGCAGGGCCCGCATCAGGGTGGTCTTTCCCGAGCCGTTGTTGCCGAGGATCGCGACCATCTCGCCCGGCTGGATGTCCAGGGAGGCGCTGCGGACGATCGGGATGCCGTTGAGGACCACATCGACCGACCTCGCGGAGACCGCAGGGACGGTGGTCACGGTATCGGTGGTCAGGAGCACTGGTTGGCCGCCTTGAGTGAGGTTGCGTTGGCCCGCATCACCTCAAGGTAGTCGGTGCCCCTGGATTCGGCCGTGATCCCTTCGAGCGGATCCAGCACGTCGGTCTTCAGTCCCAGGTCGCCGGCGACCGACTGCGCCACCACCGGAGAGACCAGGGTCTCGAAGAAGATCGTCGTCACGTGGCTTGCCGTCGCGATCCGCTGGACTTCGGCGATCCGGGAGGCGCTGGGCTCCACGTCCGGCTCCAGGCCCCGGATGCCGACCTGGGTCAGGCCGTAGCGGGCGGCGAAGTAGCCGAAAGCCGCATGCGATGTGATGAAGGGCTTGATCGCGCACCCGGTGAGGTCCGCCTTGATGCCGGCGTCCAGTGCGGTGAGGTCGGCCACCAGCTTGGTGGTGTTCGCTGCGAACTTAGCCGCGGCCTCGGGCCGGGCCTCGGTGAGGGCGTCCCGAACGTGTTCGGCGATCGTCACCATGTTGGTCGGGTCGAGCCAGGTGTGCGGGTCCACGGCAGCGTGGTCGTCGGTGCCCTCGGCGGCTTCCGCCCCGTCCGCTGTGGCGGTGAGCATGGTGAGGAAGGACGCGGTGTCGACCACGCGCTCCGGCTGCGCCTGCTCGACAGCGATGTCGACGGCCGGCTGGAAGCCGGACTGGAAGATCAGCAGGTCACTGGTGGACAGCGACGCGACCTGCTTGGGGGTGAGTTCGAGATCGTGCGGTTCGGTACCGGCCCTGGTGAGGCTCGCCACGTTGACCGCTGCACCGCCCACCCGCTCGGCGATGAAGCCGAACGGGTAGAAGGCCACCTGGACCTCGAGCTTTTCACCGTCGACAGAGGTGGGTGCTGCGGACGAGCAGGAGCCGATGGCGAGCAGCGCTGCCGCGCTCAGGAGTGCGGCCGCGGCCTTCCAGATCTTCATGACAATCATTCTCATGTGCTGGGATGGATGCTGTCAAACCGCTGACGGGCAGGCGGGCTGCTGCACACCGCGGTCCGCGGGATCTCTCCCGCGGCAACGGGGGGAGTGGGGTCAGGCGAGGGTGACCACTCGATCGCAGCGTTCGACCAGGGCCGGGTCGTGGGTGACCACGAGGACGGGACGGTCGGTGCTCCCGGCCCAGATGTCATCGATCAGGGCGGACGCGGTCGCGGCGTCGAGGTGCTCGGTGGGCTCGTCGAGGATCACCACCTGGTACTGGCCGACCAGTAGCCGGGACAGTGCCACCCGTCGGGCCTCGCCACCGGAGAGGCTCTCCCCGGTTTCGCCGACCTGGCGGTTCGGATCCAGGTCGAGGCCGGCCCGGGCGAGCGCGTCGGTGATGTCGGCATCGGTGGCGTCCCGGTTCCCGATCCGGACGTTCTCGGCGATCGTCGTGGTGAAGATGTGGGCGTCCTGGGCCAGGTAGCCGATCCGGCCGTGCGCCGCCACCGAGCCCGCCCGGGCCGGGATCAGCCCGAGCACGGTGGCGGCGACCGTGGTCTTGCCGATGCCGCTGGGTCCGACCAGCGCCACCTTCTCGCCGGCCCGGACGGTGAACGACAACCCGCTGACCACCTCCGGCGATCCGGGCCAGCCGGCGCCGAGGTCGCTCACCGCAAGGCTCGGGTCGTCCACCGGCACGCCGGGGTCGATCAGGTCGCCGGAGCCGACCGGTTCGGCGTCCAGCACCTCGGCGACGCGCTGCAGGGCGGCGCGGGCCCGGGTCCGGGTCTGAGCGGAGAGGATCAGCGTGGACAGTGCTTCGTGGAGGGCCAGTGGGGTGAGCACCACCACGGCCAGCATCACCGGCGCCATCGTGCCGGCCTGGACCTGCCGACCACCGATCACCAGCGCACCGATCACGGCGGCGCCCGCGGCCAGCACCTGGGCCGCCGTCCCGACCCCGCGGATCCAGGCAGACTTCGCCGATGCCTGCCGGAGCCGCTCGTCCACGGCGGCGAACGCTTCCAGCCGGGCTCCGGCCGCGCCGTAGGCGACCAGGTCGGGGGCGGTTCTGGACAACTCGCGCGCAGAGTCGGCCAGCTCGCCGCGCAAGGGCAGGGCGATGGCATCGGCTCGGGCCGACGCCGTCCGCGAGATCCACGGCACGACCAGGGCCGCGACCAGCGAGGTGGCCAGGAGCACGAGCGCCGAACCGGGGGAGAAGAACGCGATGGCGATTGACGTGACCAGCAGCACGGCCACCGACGAGGCGAACGGGATCCACACCCGCACGACGAGGTCCTGGATGGCTTCCACGTCCGCGGTCACCCGGGCCAGCAGGTCACCGCGGCGCCGGCCGAGCAGTGTGGTGCGGGCCAGCCGCGCATAGGTCTCCAGCCGCAGCGCCGATTGCAGCCGCAGGGCGACGTCGTGGCCGACCAGCCGCTCGACGTAGCGGAACACGCCGCGCGAGATCCCGAAGAACCGGACGCCGACCGATGCCACGGCCAGGTACAACACCGGCGGGTGTTCGGCCGCCCGGGACAGCAACCAGGCTGCGACCCCCATCAGCGCCACCGAAGCAGCTGTGGCGCAGAAGGCCAGCAGCGTCGAGAGCCCAAGCCGGGCCCGAGCCCCGGGAACCGCGTCGAAGAGCCGGCGCAGCAGTGGCTTCCCGGTCCCCAGATCGTTGGTAGAGACCATGGCCTCCGTGGTCTCGTCAGGCTCGGCCAGCGGCGTTGCGGTTGCGGAGCCAGTCGAGACCATGGCTTCCGTTGCGGTTTCGACAGCCCGGACGAGCGGCGGGGCGGTTGCGTCGCGATGGGCTGCGGCACCTCCGTCCGGAACGAGTGCCGGGATCACCTGCACCACACGATCGGCCTCGGCGAGCACTGCCGGCCGGTGGGTCACGACGAGCGCTCCCACCCCGAGCTGGCGCAGGCTGTGCAGGAGACCGGCCTCGGTGCTGGCGTCCAGGCCTGCCGTCGGCTCGTCCAGCACCAGGAGCTTGGCCCGGCCAAGGGTGACCCGCAGCAGGGCCCGGGCCACAGCGATCCGGCGTCGTTCACCGGCGGAGACCCCTTCGGCATCGTCGCCGACCAACTGGTCGGCCGGCAGGTCGGCCGCCCCGGCACGGCGCAGCGCGTCCGCGACGGCGGCGTCGGTGGCATGCGGGAAGCCGAGCCGGACATTGTCGGCAACGGTTCCCGAGAGCAGGCCGGGCTCCTGTCCGACATAGGCGAGCTGGTCGCGCCACCGCGGCAGCTTGCCGATCGGTTCACCATGACCGGTGACCTGCCCGCCGGTGGGGGCAAGAAAGCCCATCACAGCGTTCAATAGGGTCGTCTTGCCGCCACCGCTGGGTCCGGTGAGGGCGACGATCTCGCCGGCGTGCACCTCGAGCGAGATCGGTTGCAGGGCGGGCGCCCCGGCCCCGGGATAGTTGTGGGTGAGTTCGTGGACGGCGAGCAGCGCGGCTCCATTCCGCGACGATCGAAGCCCCGGCACTTCGACACCCTCCGCTGGCAGACCCTGGCCTGGCCTGGGCTTGTCGACGGGCCGAGGCCCGGCCCCCCCGCCTGGCTCTGGCGATTCCTCGGGCGGGTCGATCAGGGCGAAGGCCTGCTCGACCGCGGCCAGGCCGTCCGCGGCGTCGTGGTAGTGGACCCCGACCTGGCGGACCGGCAGGTAGGCCTCGGGGGCCAGGATCAGCACGAACAGGGCGGTCGCCAGGTCGAGGTCGCCGTAGACCACCCGGAAGCCGACGGTGACCGCGATGATCGCGACGCTGAGGGTGGCCAGCAGTTCGAGCACCAGGGCCGAGAGGAACGAGACCCGTAGCGTCCGCATCGTCTCCGAGCGGTGCTGGGTCTCTGTGATCAGCAGGCCTCTGGCCTGGGCGCGTGCCCGGCCGAAGACCTGCAGGGTGGGCAACCCCGCGATCAGGTCGGCGAAGTGGTTGGCCAGCCGGGTCTGCACCCGCCAGCGGCGCCTCGTGATGGTTTCGGTGGTCCACCCGACCAGGGCCATGAACACCGGGATCAGCGGCAGCGTCACGGCAAGGATGATCGCCGAGGTGAGGTCGGCCGAGACGACCGCCACCCCGATGATCAGTGGCACGGTGGCCGCCAGCAGCAACTGCGGCAGGTACTTGCTGAAGTAGCCGTCCAGGCCGTCCAGCCCCTGGGTGATCAGGGTCACCAGGGTGCTGCTGGAGGTCGCGTCGAGCGGACGGTCGATCCGTGCGGCCATCACGTCGCGGCGCAGCTGGGACTTCACGGCGGCCGAAGCCCGGTGGGCCAGCCACTCGTTCAGCCAGGCGAGCCCGGCCTTGAGGCCGAACACTACGGCCAGGCCGCCGACCGCGACGGCCAGCGTGTCCAGCTGCCCGGTGGCGAAGATATCGGCCACAGAACGCGACAACAGCCATGCCTGACCAAGGGTCAGGATGGCTGTTGTGCTGCCGACCGCGACCCCGGCCACCAGGTAACCCCTGGTGGCGCGGGCTCGACGGAGGAGGCGTGGGTCGATCGGTCCCGCCATCAGCCAGCTAGCGCTGGCTCAGCCGGCTGGTCGTCGGGCATGTTCTCGACGCCGAGGCGCTTGCGGAACACCCAGTACGTCCAGGACTGGTAGGCCAGGACGATCGGGACGAAGATGACGGCAGCGATGGTCATCAGCGTAAGGGTCATCTCACTCGACGAAGCGTTCATCGCGTTCAGCGGGGAGGCGCCCCCACCCACAGCGGCGAAGCCGAGGCCGGGCCACATGGTGAGGAAGATCCCCACCGCGACGAACAGGATGGCCGCAGCGGTGCTGATGAAGGCGATCCCGTCACGATCCTGGGCGTTGAACCACCAGGCGGAAGCCAGTCCGGCCGCGGCCAGCACGAGGAGCACCCAACCAGGCAGCCCGGTGGGGTGGATCAGGTTCTGGGACACCAGGAAGATCGCGCCGAGGCCGATCGAGACCAGGCCGACCTTGGTGGCGAAGCCCTTGGCCCGTTCGTGCAGCTCGCCCTTGGTCTTCAATGCAAGGAACAACGAACCGTGGAAGAGGAACAAGGCCACCAGCGTGACTCCACCGAGCAGTCCGAACCAGCTGAACAGCTGCCAGAAGTACGGGCTGGGCGTGACCACGAACAGGGACGGGTTGTTGGCAGCAGCCGCCACCGGCAGGCCGATGATGAAGTTGGCGAAGCCGACACCGAATACGAGCGTGACGAGGAAGGAACCGATGGACGCCATCCAGTCGAAGGCGTTGCGCCACTTCATCTCGGGGTGCTTCGAGCGGTACTCGAAGGCCACACCGCGGATGATCAGGCCGACCAGCACAAGGAACAGCGGCAGGTAGAGGCCGGAGAACAAGGTGGCGTACCAGGCCGGGAAGGCTGCGAAGGTGGCGCCCCCGGCGGTGAGCAGCCAGACCTCGTTGCCATCCCAGACCGGGCCGACGGTGTTGACCATTACCCGCTTCTCCTTCTCGCTCTTGGCGAGGAAGGGGATGAGCATGCCGACGCCGTAGTCGAAGCCCTCAAGGACCAGGTAACCGATCCAGAGGACGGCGATCAGGATGAACCAGACGACCTGGAGTGTCAGGGGCGCATTCGCGGTGACTTCAAGTGCAAACATGTTCTCGCCTCTCAGTACGCGAAGGACAGGGGAGCGTCATCGTCGACGAGCACCTTGGGCTCTTCGACATCCGGCAGTCCCAGCTTGATGTAGTGGAGCAGCAGTCCGACCTCGACCACAGCGAGCGCACCGTAGATCAGGGTGTAGAGCACCATGGTCAGGCCGACCTCGAAGGCGCTGACCCCAGGGGAAACCGCAGAAGCGGTTGGCAGGACGCCCATCACGATGAACGGCTGACGACCCATCTCGGTGAAGATCCAGCCGAACGAGTTCGCGAACAGCGGGGACAGCGGGGTGGCGATCATCAGTGCCGTCCACAGCTTGCCCGGCTTCGGCAGGCCGCCCTTGCGGAGCGTCCAGAGCGCGAAGGCCGCGATCGCCATGCCAAGGAAGCCGAGGCCCATCATGAGCCGGAACGACCAGTAGGTCACCGGGATGTTCGGTACCCAATCCTCGACGCCGAGCTTGGCCAGCCGCTCGGCGGCCTCGTTCTGCAGCTGTACGTCCGGGTTGACGATCCGGCCGGCGGCGAACTCCTCGGCCAGCGGGTTGATGCCCTCGACCTTGCCGTCCCAGGTGCCGGTGGCGAGGAAGGAGAGGACGCCTGGGATCTTCCAGGACCACACCTCTTGCCTGCCGTCGAGGGTGCCGATGGTGAAGACCGAGAAGGCTGCACCATTGGTGCCGGGCCCGCCCTCGGTCTCCCAGAGCGCCTCCGCTGCAGCCATCTTCATCGGCTGGACCTCGGTCATGATCTTGCCCTGGATGTCACCGGAGACGATGGTGAGCACGCTGGCAGCCAGCAGCACCCACGCGCCGAACTTGGCGGCCCAGCGGAAGGCGCCCTCGTCCTTGGACTCGCGCTCGGTGAGCTCGCCGTTCGCTGCCTTGGCCTTGGCGAGCTTTGCCAGGTGCCAGCCGGCGACGCCGAGAACCAGGCCGCCGGCGGTCATGTACGCGGCCGTGAGCACGTGCGGCAGGGTGACCAGTGCGACCGGATTGGTGATCACGTCCCAGAGGGAGGTCATCTCCGCCCGGTCGGTGGCGGGGTTGAACTTGGCCCCAACCGGGTTCTGCATCCATGAGTTCGCGGCGAGGATGAACACCGACGAGATCATCGTGCCGATGGCGGCCATCCAGATGGTCATCAGGTGCACCTTCTTCGACAGCCGGTCCCAGCCGAAGATCCACAGGCCGATGAACACCGACTCGAGGAAGAAGGCGAGCAACGCCTCAAGCGCCAGCGGGGCGCCGAAGATATCGCCGACGAATCTGGAGTACTCGCTCCAGTTCATGCCGAACTGGAACTCCTGGACAATGCCCGTGACGACGCCCATCGCAAAGTTGATCAGGAAGAGCTTCCCGAAGAACTTGGTCAGCCGCAGCATGTTCTCGCTGCCGGTCCGGACCCAGATCGTCTGCATGATCGCCACCAGCATCGAGAGGGCGATGGTGATCGGTACGAAGAAGAAGTGGTACACCGTTGTGATACCGAACTGCCATCTGGCAAGGGTTTCCGCGCTCATGGCGGGCAATCTACTACCGAGTGTCGTAGACCGCAACGATTGAACTAGCATGACCTCATGGCGGCGATGGGAGAGCTCGAGCAGGCGGTGATGGACATTCTCTGGAACCGTCCTGAACCCCTCTCGGTTCGGGACGTGCATGAAGTGCTCGCCCGTGACCGGGATTTGGCTTACACCACCGTCATGACGGTGCTTGACCGGCTTGCCAAGAAAGGCCTCGTGGTGAGGAATTTGGACGGTCGGGCCTGGCTCTACCGTCCGGCCACCTCCAGGGCGGCACAAATAGCTGCTGAGATGCTGGAACTCCTCGGTCGGCTCAACCCGGACGAGCGCCGTGAGGTGCTGTCGAAGATCGTCCCCGCGGCCCTCTGACCCCTCGTTGGTGATATACCCCCCCGGGTTTATCGGACTGGTGATCAGCCTCCCCCGCCGGGATGCTCCCGAGCTGTGGTCCGGTCAGGACGGGTTCCGGGCCGGCCTTTCTCCCATCACCTCACCGTTGGTAGAGCCCCCAACCGCTGGTTGAGCTTGTCGAAACCAAGGGCCTGACCCGTTCCACCAACGCGGGGCAGGACAAGCTCGACCAGCGGTGATTCAGCCGGGGAAAGCATCCAGGCGGTCGGACAGCATGAGCGCCTCGGCCTTGAGCATCAGCGCCCGGTCCACCTGGCCGTGCTGACGAAGCATGGCCGCGTCCTCCAGCCGCCGGGTCACCTGCCCCCGGGCGAGCGTCATCATCTCGGCGTCGCTCAGCTGCCGCACAACGCGCTCGGCCTGGCCGAAGGTGACAGCGCCGGCGACGAACTCGCTGGCGGCCCCGACCTTCGCCGGCGTGGTGAGGTAGCTGGTCTCGGCGTTCTGGATGGCGCTGATCGCGTCCCGGACGGAGCGCAGCCCCACCTTCTCCCGTCGCTTCATCAGCCGCACCAGGTCTTCGCGCAGGTACGTCAACAGGTCCATGACGGTCCTCCTCTCTTCTGCCACGAAGCTAGAGGTTCACCCGACGTGAAGGTCAAGGAGCCGCCGGGCGACCAGGGCGAGCTCCGGTTGGGCGGCAGCGCCCTCGATGGCTGGACGAGCAGCGGGACCCAACTCGCCGAGGGCCACCAGCGCAGCGACCCGGACCGCTGCCTCGGAGTCGCCGAGTCCTGCGGCAAGGGCAGGGATCGCCTCCGGGCTGCCAAGCCGGCCGAGCGCCTCCGCTGCCTGCAGCCGCGTCTCGGCGTCACCCGCGGCCAGTCGGGCGGCCACCTCGGGCACCGCCTCAGCCCCGAAGCCGGCCAGGGCCTCAATCAGGTCGAGCTGGTTCACCAGCTCCGAGCCGAGCAGGGCGGCCAGCGCCGGCAGTGCCGCAGCCGCGCGCAGCCGGCCGAGGGCGTTCACGGCGGCGTTCACCACCGGCGGGGCGGGGTCGCCCAGGCGCTCGATCAGGGCCGCAGCTGATTCCGGGTCGCGCAACTTGTCCAGGAGTCGCACCATCAGGCAGCGCAGTTCCGGATCGGGGGAGTCGAGCAGCGGGACGGCTGCCGCTGCGGCGTCCGGTTGTTGGGCAAGGGCCCAGACGAGCACCTCCTGGACGCCCGGGTCGGTCTCGGCGGCCAGTGCCGGCAGCAGCTCGGCCGTGGTGCGTCCGGGCGCTTGCAGGGCTGCCCGAAGCCGGACGATCGGATCGGGGTGAGCGAGACTCTGGGCGAGCGCGATCGCGTCCAGCACATCCTCCCAGCTCCGTTCGGGCGCTGCCGCAAGGGAACGCAGCTGGTCGAGAAGTCGTCGCTCCGACTCGACCCGGTCCTCCAGGTGGGCGAGGTGCGAGCGCAGGGTCGCTGCAGCGTCCATCGCTGAATCGGCGAGCGCTGCCGCCACCTCGGCCAGGCCGAGGCCGAGGGCCTTCAGGTTCTGGATCTGCAGTAGCCGCAGCAGGTCGGCCTCGTCGTAGAGCCGATAGTCGCCCCAGGTTCGCGCCGATGGGACCAGCAGGCCCAGCTCGTCATAGTGCCGAAGGGTTCGCCTGGTCAGCCCGGTGCGCTCGGCCACCTCCCCGATCCGCCATGTCCGGCTCATGGCCGGAGCTTAGCCCGGCACCTCGGGGACGGTTCCTATTCCGGTCCACCGACGCAAAGGGGGACGGTTCCCATTCCGGTCCACGCGCTCCGGGGAGCGAAGCTGGACCGTAATAGGAACCGTCCCCGATGGTCGATGCTTCCGAAGCTGGACCGTAATGGGAACCGTCCCCGATGGTCGATGGTTCCGAAGCTGGACCGTAATGGGAACCGTCCCCGATGTTGGGTCAGGCGGCGTCCTCTTCGGTGATGGCCGCGGCGAACTGCGTCTGGTAGAGCCGGTAGTAGTGGCCGCGGGCCGCGATCAGCGAGTCGTGGGTGCCCTGCTCGACGATGGCGCCCTCCTCCATGACCAGGATCACGTCGGCGTCCCGGATGGTCGAGAGCCGGTGCGCGATCACGAAGCTGGTGCGGTCGGTGCGCAGCTTCTTCATGGCCCGCTGCACCAGCAGCTCGGTCCGGGTGTCCACAGAGGAGGTGGCCTCGTCGAGGATCAGCAGGGTCGGGTCGGAGAGGAAGGCGCGTGCGATGGTGATCAGCTGCTTCTCGCCGGCGGAGAGGTTGGAGGCCTCTTCGTTGATCAACGTGTCGTACCCATCAGGCAACGAGTGCACGAACCGGTCAACGTAGGTGGCCTTGGCTGCGGCCAGGATCTCCTCCTCAGCTGCCCCCTCCTTGCCGTAGGCGATGTTGTCGCGGATCGTGCCGCCGAACAACCACGTGTCCTGCAGCACCATGCCGATCTCGCCGCGCAGCTTTCTCCTCGGGACGCTGGCGATGTCCACGCCGTCCAGGGTGATCCGTCCTCCCTGGAGGTCGTAGAACCGCAGCACCAGGTTGACCAGGGTGGTCTTGCCGGCCCCGGTGGGCCCGACGATGGCGACCGTCGAGCCGGGTTCGGCGACCATCGAGAGGTCGGTGATCAGGGGCTTCTCCGGGAGGTAGCTGAAGCTGACGTGCTCGAACGCGACCCGCCCGGCTACTGCCGGCAGGTCGGCGTTCTCCTCGGTCGTCTCCTCCTCGGCGTCCAGCACTTCGAAGACCCGCTCGGCCGAGGCCACGCCGGACTGCAGCAGATTGGCCATGGACGCGAGCTGGGTGATCGGCTGGGTGAACATCCTTGAGTACTGGATGAACGCCTGGACCGACCCGAGACCGAGTTGGCCAGCCGCCACCTGGAGGCCGCCGACGACGGCGATCACCACGTAGTTGAGGTTCCCGACGAAGAACATGACCGGCATGATGATGCCGGAAATGAACTGCGCCCCGAACGCTGAGGCGTACAGCTCTTCGTTCTTGGCGCGGAAGGTGGCCATCACCTCACGCTGGCGGCCGAACACCTTGACCAGGTCGTGGCCGGTGTAGGCCTCCTCGACCTGGCTGTTGAGCTCACCGGTGGACTTCCATACCTTGGCGAACAGCTTCTGCGAGCGCTTGCCGATGAACATCGTCAGGCCCAGTGCCACCGGAATGGTGATCAGGGCGATCAGTGCGAGGACCGGCGAGAGCCAGAACATCATCACCAGGACGCCGAGGAGCATGAAGATGTTGGTCAGGACCTGCGACAGCGTCTGCTGCAGTGACTGGGCGACGTTGTCGACGTCGTTCGTCACCCGGCTGAGCAGCTCGCCGCGGGGCTGGTTGTCGAAGTACTTCAGCGGCAGCCGGTTGATCTTCGCCGACACCTGGTTGCGCATCCGGTAGACCGAGCGCTGCACGACGCCGTTGATCAGGACGCCGGAGCTCCAGGTGAGGAGTCCGGCCACCAGGTAGCAGCCCAGCGCCAGCAACAGCACATTGCCGAGCGCGGTGAAGTCGATCCCGGTGCCGTTGACGACGACGCCGTTGAAGATGATGTCGGTGGCCCAGCCGAGGATGGCCGGGCCGACGGCGTTGGCGATCGTGCCGATGATGACCATCGCGATGACGGCGTAGATGATGGCGATCTCCGGCCGCAGGTGGCCGAGCAGGCGGCGAAGCGACGGGCCGAAACTCGCCGCCTTCTCGCCGGTGCCCACGCCGGGACCCATCGGGCCGACACCGCGGTGGGTCGGGCCGTACTTGGGTCGCTCGTTGGCCTTCACCGGAGCGGGGCGGCCGCCGTCGGCTGCCGCAGCCTCGCTGGTCTTGGTGGACGCGCTCATGCCGCCACCTCCTCGGTCGCCTTGAACTGGCTCTCCACGATCTCGAGATAGGTCGGACAACTGACCAGCAACTCCTCATGCGTGCCGACGTCGATGATCCTGCCGGCGTCCAGCACCAGGATCTGGTCGGCCCCCCGGATCGTGGAGACCCGCTGGGCGACGATGATCACCGCTGCGTCCGCGACCTCTGGGGCCAGCGCCGCCCGCAGCGCTGCGTCGGTGGCGACGTCGAGAGCGGAGAAGCTGTCGTCGAAGATGTAGATCTCCGGTTTGCGGACCAGCGCTCGCGCGATCGAGATCCGCTGCCGCTGGCCGCCGGACACGTTCGTGCCGCCCTGGCTGATCGGGGAGTTGAGGCCGTCGGGCATGTGCTCGACGAAGTTGCGGGCCTGGGCGACTTCGAGCGCCCACCACAGCTCCTCGTCGGTAGCGTCCGGCTTGCCGAGGCGCAGGTTCGAGGCCACCGTCCCGCTGAACAGGTACGGTCGCTGCGGCACCAGGCCGACCCGGCCCCACAGCAGGTCCGGGTCGAGGGACCGCACGTCGACCCCGTCCACGCTGACAGTTCCGGCGGTGGCATCGAAGAGCCTTGGCACGAGGTTGACCAGCGTGGTCTTCCCGGCGCCGGTTGAGCCGATGATCGCGGTGGTCTGGCCTGGCCGGACGGCGAAGCTCAGGTCGGAGAGCACTGGCTGCTCGGCGCCCGGGTAGCTGAAGGCGACATCAGCGAACCGAACCTCGGAGTGCCTGGCCACGGTCTTGACCGGGTTGGCCGGCGGAACGACGGTCGATTCGGTGTTGAGTACTTCGTTGATGCGTCCGGCGGAGACCGCGGCGCGCGGCGCGATCATCAGCATGATCGTTGCCATCATCACGCTGAACAGGATCTGCGTCAGGTACTGCAGGTAGGCGGTCAGCTGCCCCACCTGGAGGGCGCCGGCGGCGACGCGGTAGGAGCCGAACCACAACACCGCGACCGAGGAAAGGTTCATGACGAGCATGACCGCGGGGAACATGGTCATCATCCGGCGGCCGACCCGGGTCGCCGTGTCGGTGAGGTCGGCGTTGGCGCCGTCGAAGCGGGCGGCCTCTGTAGGTTCGCGGACGAACGCCCGGATGACCCGCAGGCCGGAGATCTGTTCGCGCAGCACCCGGTTCAGGGTGTCGATCTTCGCCTGCATGGCCTTGAACAGCGGGGTCATCTGGATGACCAGGATGCCGATCATGGTGCCCAGCAGGACGACGGCGACCACGATCAGCCACGACAGCCCGAAATCCTCGCGGAGCGCCATGAAGATGCCGCCGACCATCGTCAACGGTGCGGAAACGATCATCAGGGCGGTCATCAGTACCAGCTGTTGGAGTTGCTGGACGTCGTTGGTGTTCCTGGTGATCAGGCTGGGGGCGCCGAACCTGCTGACCTCGCGGGAGGAGAAGCTCAGCGTCGAGTCGAAGATGGACGCCCTCAGGTCGCGCCCGAAGGCCATCGAGGAACGGGCGCCGAACCAGGTGGCACCGACCTGGGCGACGATCTGGACGATCGAGACCCCGAGCATGACCAGGCCGAGCAGCCAGATCAGGCCGGTGTTGCCGGTGGCGACGCCTTGATCGATGATCTGGGCGTTCAGGGTGGGCAGGAACAGCGAGGCGATGGACTGGATCAGCTGCAGCGCGATCACGCCGACCACCAGCCAGGCGTAGGGCCTCAGATACTTGATTAGCAGGCGGATCATGCGTTTCCTTTGGCAAGTCCGTGCAGGACGACCTCAGCGAGGTCGCGCGGCTGGGCGAGGCTGTTGTTGTCAGTGATGTCAAAGCTCGTGGCGAAAGCCATCGCGAGCAGCACATTGGCGGCGACCCGTGGGGGAACCGCAAGGCCAATGCTATGTCCGGAGAGCGCGGTTTCCACGGCCTCGCTGAGCCTCGCCCGGCGCTCCCGGTGGTTGAAGGGCGGGCAGGCCCGGCCGTCCTGGCTTCGCGGGCTGTACAGCTGCGGGTTCGACAGTGCCGCGGTCAGGGAACGCGTCCGCTGGATCTCGGCGAGGAGCACCTCAAGGATGCTGGCCACCCGATCGGTCAGCGTTTGGTCGGCCGGCAGTGACTCCAGCTGGCGCAGCGCATCGTGGGCGCTCAGCGCGGCGTGCATTGCCGCGACGATCAGCTCCTGCTTGGTCTCGAAGGCGCGGAAGATGGTGCCCTCGGCGACGCCGGCGGCACTGGCTATCTCGCGGGTGCTCACGTCGGTACCCCGCTCGAGAATCAGGGGGAGGGTGGCCTCAATGATCGCCTGGCGGCGCTCTTCGGGGGCCAGGGGGGTTGCTCTGCTCACCGGGTCAGACTAGTGAGTGAGCACTCACTCAGCAACTCGGAGGGACGACTTGGGAAGAATTGCTGCCGCTGCCTGCGAGACCGGGCCAGGGACGGACGGTTCTAGAGTCACCCCATGAAACTTGGCAGCATCGCCGGCGTGACCCTGCCGGTTCGGGACGTCGCGACCAGCGCAGCATTCTACGCGGCCATCGGTTTCCGGCCCGGTCGGGCCTCCGCCAACTCGGCCGTGGCCTATGTGAACTGGTTCTGGGTCGAACTGGTCTCCGGGGAGCCCGACCCGGGCGCGGCTGCAATCGGAGTGAAGGTCGACTCCGTGGAGGCGGCACGGGACGAGCTGATCGAGCTCGGGCTGTCGGATTCCTTGGTCGGTCCCATCGGGATCACCGCCGCTGGGCGGCGCGGGTTCCGGCTGGCCGATCCAGACGGCTACCGGCTGGAGTTCTTCGAGAAGGCCTAGTTACCCGGCACCGGAGTCCCGCCGGTCGCCGGTAACCTGATCCGGTGACCGAGCCGACCGCCGTGACCCCGTCCCTCTCCGAGCAGGAGCAGGTGCGTCACGACAAGCGCGCCCGACTGCTGGCCGCAGGCGTCGCGCCCTACCCGATCGAAGTGCCGCGGACGCACAGCGCTTCCGCCGTCCATGCCGGGTGGGGACACCTGACCGCGGGCGAGGAGACCACTGATGTGGTCAGCGTGACCGGCCGGGTGGTCTTCATCCGCAACACCGGGAAGCTGTGTTTCGCCACCATCCAGGACGGCTTCACCCAGGCCGATTCCGGCGTCCGGCTACAGGTGATGCTGTCGCTGGCCGAGATCGGTGAGGAGCGGCTGGACGCCTGGAAGGCCGACGTGGACCTGGGGGACTTCGTCGCCGTCACCGGCCGGGTGATCTCCTCCCGGCGCGGCGAGCTTTCGGTGCTCGCCACCGACTGGCAGCTGGCGAGCAAGGCCCTGCGGCCACTGCCGACCCTGCACAAGGAACTCGGCGAGGAGACCAGGGTGCGGCAGCGCTATGCCGACCTGGTGGCCCGCCCGGAGGCAAGGGACATGGTGCGGACGCGGGCCCTGGTGACCCGCAGCATCCGGGAATCGCTGCACGCCGACGGCTACCTCGAGCTGGAGACCCCCGTCCTCCAGCTGGTGCACGGCGGCGCCGCCGCCCGGCCCTTCCAGACCCACCTGAACGCCTTCGACATCGACATGACCCTGCGGATCGCGCTGGAACTGTTCCTGAAGCGCGCCATGGTGGGCGGCGCCGACCGGGTCTACGAGCTGGGTCGCATCTTCCGGAACGAGGGCATCGACTCCTCCCACTCCGCCGAGTTCACCATGCTGGAGGCCTACCAGGCCTGGGGCGACCAGACGTCGATCGCTGCGATGACCCAACGGATCATCACCGACGCTGCCGACGCCGCCCTCGGCACCCGCCAGCTCCAGACTCCGGCCGGCGAGATCGACCTGGACGGGGACTGGGAGTGGAAGCCGGTCTACCCGACGCTGTCCGGGCATGTTGGTGAGGAGATCACCCCGGACACCGACGTCGTCGTGCTGCGGCGGCTGGCCGAAGCCAACGAGGTGGAGTACGACCCGTCTTGGGTGGCCCAGAAGCTGGTGCTGGAGCTGTTCGGCACGCTGGTCGAGCCACACCTGTTGCAGCCAACGTTCGTCTGCGACTACCCGCCGATCGCCCAGCCCCTGGCCCGCCAGCACCGCAGCGATCCCAATCTGATCGAGGCCTGGGACCTGATCGTCGGCGGCGTGGAGCGGGCCACCGGCTTCTCCGAGCTGATCGACCCGGTAATCCAGCGGGAGCGGCTGGTGGCCCAGTCCCTGAAGGCCGCCGCCGGTGACCCTGAGGCGATGCAGCTGGACGAGGACTTCCTTGCGGCACTGGAGTTCGGAGCTCCGCCGATGGGTGGCATGGGTCTCGGCCTTGACCGGCTGATGATGCTGTTCACCGGAGCCGGGATCAGGGAGACGACCCTGTTCCCGCTGCTCAAGCCCCAGGGCTGAGCAGCCCAACCGCTCCTGAACGCTGGCCTGGTGGCCGGGTCTACTTCCAGAGGGTGGCGATGCCGAAGGCTGCCGCCATTGCGCCCATGCCGATGACCACATTCCAGTAACCGAGCGCGGACAACACTGGCACGTCGATCTGGACGGAGGCGGTGATGTAGTAGACGACCAGCCAAAGGACGCCCACCAGGCCGACGGTCACGAAGGTCGGGACCACCCACTGGCGGCTTCCCGGCGCGGATACGGTACGGGTCTTCTCGGCGCGCTTCTCGGCAAGCTGCGCCTGGTTGGCCAGCTTCCTCTTCTCAGCTGCCGCCTTGCGGACCGTTGACTCGGGCACCGTGACTCCTGACTACCTGGATGACGCCATCAAGGATAACCGAGATTCGACGTCCTCCCGTCGCCGGGCCTTGCGGCCGCTGGACCGCAGCCGGGCGGGTCGGGCTTGGGGGACAATGGGCGGCATGGCGCGGATCCTGGTGGTCGACAACTACGACTCGTTCGTCTACAACCTCGTCCAGTACCTTGGCCAGATCGGGGCGGAGGTCGAGGTCTGGCGCAACGACGACCTTAAGTTCGACCAGCCAGGTTGGGCCGACGGCTTCGACGGGCTGCTGCTGTCGCCTGGTCCCGGAACCCCCGAGAACGCTGGGGTCTGCATCGAACTGGTTCGCACCCACGGCGGACGGTTGCCGATCTTCGGGGTCTGCCTCGGACTGCAGTCGATCTCGGTCGCCTTCGGCGGCGTGGTCAACCGGGCCCCGGAGCTGCTGCACGGCAAGACTTCGCTGGTGCACCACGACGGACGCGGGGTGTTCGCAGGCCTGCCCAATCCGCTAACCGCCACCAGGTACCACTCGCTGGCGCTCGACCCGGCCACCGTGCCGGCCGAGCTGGAGGTCAGCGCCACCACCGAGTCCGGCGTGATCATGGCCGTCCGGCACCGGGAACTGCCCATCGAGAGCGTCCAGTTCCACCCCGAGTCGGTCCTGACCGAGGGCGGCTACCAGATGCTGGCCAACTGGCTGGTCAGCTGCGGAGACGCCGGCGCACCAGCCCGGGCCGCCGGGCTGACCCCCCTGATGGCACTGCGCCCCTGACCACTGGTCGGGCCCGCGTCGGCCGGGCGAGGATCAGGGAACGGTTTCGGTGGGCGTCGGTGTCGCGCTCGTCGGCGGCGCGGTCGGGATCGCCTTGGCCAGGATCAGCTTGATCGTCGTCGTCCGCTTCACGTTGGAACCGGCACCCGGGTTCTGTTCGATGACCGTCCCGACCGGCATGGTCGACTCGGCCTGGGAGAAGTCGAACTTGGTGAAGCCGTTGTTCTTGCCGGTCTGGATCGCTTCTTCCCTGGTGAGGCCACGGAAGTTCGGCACCTCGCCGAAGCCCTTGGCGTAGTAGACGGTGATCGGGGTGTCCAGGGTCACCGAAGCGCCTTCGGCTGGGACGACCCGGGTCACCTCATCGGCCTTCGCCGTCACCGGCTCGTTCTCGTCCGCCAATGGTGTGACGTTGGTGAAGCCGTTGTCGGTGAGGATCTTGATCGCTTCGTCCTTGTCCGCGCCCAGCACCTGCGGGATCTCGCCCTTGGTTGGGCCGACGTTGACGGTGATGACCACCTCGGTGCCGATCTGGACAGTGGTGTCGAACAGGCTCTGCTTGGTGACCCGACCCACCGAAGTGTCATCGGGGCCGGTCACCTGGACCACTCGCGGCTGCAGCTTGGCCTGGATCAGGGCAGCCTCGGCGTCGTCCTTGAGGCGGTCGACGACCCAGGGCACCGAGACGGTCTCGACCCGGTTGGCGTTCACCAGGTAGTAAACCCCGACTCCGGCGGCGATGACGATCAGGGCCACGAGGAACGCCATCAGGCCCCACCGCCGCGGCGGCGGGTCAGTCGGTTCGATGGCGCGGCTGGCGGTGTGCTGCTCATCGGCGGCCAGCACGGTGGTTGCGTCCGAGGTCGACGAACCGACCGCGCCGCCAACCCCGACCGGGAGCCGAGCCGGCGCGCGGGCTGTCACCTCCTGGCCGGCCAGCAGCCGGCCGATGTCGGCGCGCATGGCGCCAGCGGTCTGGTACCGGTCGGCGGGGTCCTTGGCCAGTGCCTTCAGGGTGATCGCGTCCATCGCCGGGGTGATCTCCGGGTCGAGGTGGCTCGGCGGCACCGGCTGCTCGCGGACATGCTGATAGGCGACACTGACCGGGGAATCGCCCTGGAACGGGGGCCGGCCGACCAGCAGTTCGTACAGCAGGCAGCCGGCGGAATAGATGTCGCTGCGGGAGTCGACGGTCTCGCCACGGGCCTGCTCCGGCGACAGGTACTGCGCGGTGCCGATCACGGCTGCGGTCTGGGTCATCGTGGCGGAGGTGTCGGCGACCGCGCGGGCGATGCCGAAGTCCATCACCTTCACCGTGCCGGTGGTGGTCAGCATCACGTTCGCCGGCTTGATGTCGCGATGAACGATGCCGGCCTTGTGGCTGTAGCCGAGCGCGTCAAGGACGCCCTGGGCGAACTCCAGAGCCTTCGCCGGCATGATCTGGCGACCGGTGCGCAGCAGTTCGCGCAGGGTGTGGCCCTCGACGAGCTCCATCACGATGAAGGGCACCTGCACCCCGGAGTTGGGGTCGGTCTCCTCACCGGTGTCGTAGACGGCGACGATGTTGGGGTGGTTCAACCCGGCTGATGCCTGGGCCTCCCTGCGGAAGCGGGCCTCGAAGGTGGGGTCGGAGGCGAGGTCGATGCGCAGCTGCTTGATCGCGACGTCACGACCGAGTCTCAGGTCCCGCGCCCGTCGCACTTCCGCCATGCCGCCACGGCCGATCACCGGGCCAAGCTGGTAACGACCCCCGAGAAGCCTCGGCTCTTCGGTCATCCGCAGTTTCCTTTCCGCACGCTCGCCCGGCGAACTGTGGCAGCAGCCCATCGTGCCCATTGTGGCCGACCGGGCGCGAAACCCGTTAGGCGGGTCATCGCAGGGCCTCAATCACTGCTTTGGCAATCGGTGCCGCGATGCTGCCGCCGGCGATGTCAGTTGCCGGGATCTCGGCGTCCTCGATGAAGACACAGACGGCGACGTTCGGGTCCGCCGACCAGGCGGTGAACCATGCGTAGGGGCGCCGCTCGTTGTCGGAGTGCGCAGTCCCGGTCTTGCCGCCGACGGTCACACCTGGGATCTGGGCCCGGTACCCGGTGCCGTTCTCGACGACCGAGACCATCATCTGCCGCAGGGCAGCCGCGTTCTCCGAGCTCAGGGCCACCGACTGCTGCTGCGGACGGGTCCGGCTGGTCACCCGAAGGTCGTTGTCGAGGATCCGGTCGACGATGTAGGGGTCCATGACGATGCCGCCGTTCGCCGCAGCTCCCGACACGAGCGCCATCTGCAGCGGGCTGGCAGCCACCTCGAACTCACCGATCGCGCTCATCCCGGTCTGGGCCTGGTCGATCTCCTCGGGGAAGACGCTGGCCGCCGAGCCGATGTCGTCGAGGAACTTGGTGCCGAACCCGAACTTCTCCGCCTGGGTGCGCAGGGCCTCGTCACCGAGCTTGACGCCGAGCCGGGCGAAGGCCGGGTTGCAGGAGACCCGCAGGGCCTGGGCGAGCGTGATCTTCGAGCCGCCGCAGTTGCCGGCGATGACCCTGGTGGATCCGGGCAGCTTGAACGGGGAGGCGTCGATCACCGAGTCCGCGCTGAGGCCGGCGTCGAGCGCCGCCGAAGCTGTGACCAGCTTGAAGGTGGAGCCCGGCGGGTAGATCTCGCGGGTCGCCCGGTTTGCCATCGGCTTGTCCGGGTCGGCGTTGAGCCGGTTCCAGGCCTTCGTTGACGCGGTCAGGTCGTGCGTGGCCAGGTCGTTCGGGTCGTAGCTGGGGTAAGTGACCATGGCCTTGATCGCGCCGGTGGTGTAGTCGATGGCGACGACCGCGCCCTTGCGTCCGTTCAGGCCGTTCCAGGCCGCCTTCTGGGCCTTCGCGTCAAGGGTGGTTTCCAGCGTCGCGCCGCGCGGCGTCGAGCCGGAGGCAGAGTTGATCAGCCCGGCCAGGAACTGGGAGTCGTCCACTCCGGACAGCTGGCTGGAGTAAGCGGCCTCCAGCGCCGAGGTGCGGTACAGGTAGGCGTAGTAGCCGGTGACCGGGGCGTACAGCGTCCCGGAACCGTAGGAGCGCTGGAACTTGTAGCGGTCCTTCACCGGGTCGGACTGGGCGACGGGAGTGTTCCCGACCATGATCGGTCCCCGGTCCTGGGCGAAGCGCGCATCCGAGACCCGCCGGTTCTCCGAGCGTTCGTTCAGGGACTCCTGCTGGCCGACGTAGAGGTAGCTGAGGTTCAGCATCAGGGCGGTGAACATCGCCATTGAGGCCACAGCAACGCCACGGATCGGACGGTTCATGGCTGGCCTCCAGGGAGGGCGACGACTTCGGTGGGCTCGTCCCCGCCCGGGGCTCCAGACGACGAGTCATCAGGGGCGTCAGTGGGGACGGGTGCGGCAGGTGCGGGCCGCGGCACCGGGGCGGGAGCGGCACCTACCGGGATCAGCTGGGTGGTCTCGGCCGCCAGCCACTGCTCGGGCAGGGGAGATTGCAGGGCCGCCGGACTGCGCACTTGGTGGGTGATGATCAGCAGCAGGCCGATGGTCACCCAGTTGGAGATCAGGGAGGAACCGCCCTGCGACATGAAGGGGGTGGTGAGGCCTGTCAGCGGCAGCAGCCGGGTGACGCCGCCGAGAATGGCGAAGACCTGGATGGCGAAGACGAAGGCAAGGCCGGCGGCGAGCAGCTTCCCGAAGGGCTCCTTGGCGACCAGGGACGCCCGCAGGCCGCGGGCGACGATGAGGCCGTAGATCAGCATCACAGCGGTCAGCCCGGCGACGCCGAGTTCCTCACCGATCGCCGCCGCGATGAAGTCGGTCTTCGCCAGCGGGGTCAGGTTGGGCCGGCCAAGGCCCCAGCCGGTGCCGAAGGCACCGCCCCAGGCGATCCCGAACTGTGCGTTGATCACCTGGTAGTTCTGGTCGTAGTTGGAGAAGGGGTCGAGCCAGGACGAGATCCGCACCTGCACGTGACCGAAGAACAGGTACCCGAGGTAGGCGCCGGTCGCGAAGAGCCCGATGCCGAGGATCGGCCAGCTCGGCTTCTCGGTGGCCACGTACAGCATCATCACGAACAGCCCGAAGAACAGCAGCGATGTGCCCAGGTCCTTCTGGAAGACCAGGACGGCGAGGCTGGCCAGCCACATCACCAGGATCGGGCCCAGGTCGCGGGGCCGGGGGAGGTCGATGCCGAGTACCCGGCCACCGGCAAGGGCGAGCACATCCCGCTTCTCCACCAGGTAGGAGGCGAACGCGATGGACAACACCAGCTTGGCCAGCTCCGCCGGCTGGAAGCTGTAGTCGCCGAGATGGATCCAGATCCTGGCGCCGTTCTTCTCCAGGCCAAGCCCGGGCACCAGCGGCAGCATCAGCAGCACCATGCCGCCGAGGAACATGGTGTACGTGTAGCGCTGCAGGATCCGGTAGTCGCGCAGGAAGACGATCAGCAGGCAGCAGGCCGTCGCGGCGATAACCGTCCACATCAGCTGCAGTTCGGCGCTGTGCATGACCGGTTCGCTGGTGAGGTCGAGCCGGTGGATCATGGCCAGCCCGAGGCCGTTCAGTAGCAGGACCAGCGGCACGATCAGCGGGTCGGCGTAGGGCAGGCGCCAGCGGATCACCAGGTGCAGCGCCAGGCCGATCGCGGCCAGGATGGCAAGGGCGTAGGGCCATTGCGGTGGCAGGGCTGCGTCCTGGTTCAGGTGGGTGAGCAGGTAGCCGCTCATCCCCAGCCCGATCGCGAAGATCAGCATGAACGCCTCGACGCCTCGACGCCTGCGGTAGCCGACGACTTCACTCATCAGCACTCCGTGGGCGCTGCCGGCGTGGACGTGTCGGACGGTGTCGGCGAGGGCGGCTGGGTGGTCGAGTTGGTCGGGCTGTCGCTGGGGCTGGCGGACGGGTCCGGGGTTGCCGGGGTGGCTTCGGTGGCGCTCGGCGTCGGGGTCGGGTTCTGCGGAATGCTGCGCTGCCGGATGCACTCCAGCGCCTTCAGTCGCAGGGTTCCGAGCGTCTCCCGCGCCGCTTCCAGTGACTCTGCCGGCATGGTTTCCCGCACCCGCTCCTGGTAGTAGGGCGGCAGGTCGACGACGCGGGTGGTGTCGGTCTCGACGACATGCGAAAGCGGCAGGTTGAACACCGGCTCCCGCACGCCCTGGAAGATGGCGAGCTGGGCTTCGTTCGCGCCAAGGTAGAACTGGCGCTGCGTGTAGGAGTACCACAGGGCGCCGGCGCCCCCGATCGCCAGCATCGGGATCATGACCGCCAGCACCACCTTCACCCAGGCGGAAGCCCGGCGGCGGGCGACGGGGGAGTAGCGGATGTGTTCGCCGGAGGACGGGTCGGGACGCGGTCCGGCGCCGGCGGCCACGGCGCCCTGCTGGGCTGTGGTCTCCAGAGGGCTGTCCAGGTCGAGCACAGCTCCGGCGCCGAGCACCTCGGTCGCACCGCCAGGCTCGCCCTCGACCACGTCGGCAAGGATGATGGTGATGTTGTCCTGGCCACCCTCGTGGTGGGCCAGGCCGATCAGGGCAGCGAGGACGTGCTCGCGCTCGCCCGTCATCTCCGCCTCGATCATCTTGTCGGTGACCATCCCGCACAGCCCATCGGAGCAGATCAGCAACCGGTCGCCGGCCCGCACGTCCACGAGCTGCAGGTCGGGGCGGTGCTGGGGCTGGCCGTTGATCACCTTCAGGATCAATGAGCGGTGCGGGTGCTCCAGGGCCTCGGCCTCGGTGATCCGACCCTCGTCCACGAGGTTCTGCACCCAGGAGTGGTCCCGGGTGAGCCGGGTCAGCGCCGCATCGCGGAACAGGTAGGCGCGGGAATCGCCGATGTTGGCCAGCCCCAGCTGGGCGCCGTCGAACATCGTCCCGCAGACGGTGCTGCCCATCCCGTCCAGGCTCGGATCGGTCTCGATCAGCTCGCTGATCGCCTCACCGGCCCGATCGATCGCATCGGCGACGACGTCCAGCATCTGCTCGCCGGTGTACGCGCCGTCCGCTGTGCGCAGCTCGCGGATGGCGATGGCCGAGGCCAGGTCACCGGCTGCCGCGCCGCCCATGCCGTCGGCCACCATCAGCATCGTGGGGGAGGTGTAGGCGGAGTCCTGGTTGTTCTTGCGGACCAGGCCGATCTCGGAATGCGCCAGGTAGCGCAGCGCCAGCGCCATCTATCGCTCCACACTCATCAGGGTGCGGCCGATGCGCAAGGTGTCACCCAGGCGGAACGGGGTGGGCTGGGTGATGCGCTGGTTGTTCAGGAAGGTGCCGTTGGTTGAGCCGAGGTCATCGACCTGGTAGCCGGTCGGGGAGACGCTGATCCGGGCGTGCCGGGTGGAGACATAGTCGTCCTCGAGCAGCAGTTGGCAATCGCTGGAACGGCCGATCAGCACCCCTCCTTCCAGCGGCAGTTCTAGGCCGGCTTGCTTGCCGTGGGTGATCTTCAGGGTCTTCGGCAGCTGCTTCAGTGCCTTGCGGGAGAGTTTCGGTTGCTTGACGCCGGCGACGGGAGCGGGCTCGACGAGTTCGGCGGCCGGCACCCGGCGTCCGAACAGGTCGGTGCGGATGACGTTGCCGGTGAACAGGATGAACAGCCAAAGGATCGCCAGGAACCCCAGTTTGAGTCCGAGGACGACCAGCTCAGACATCGGTCACCGGCGAGACGATCGCCAGCCGGGTTGAGCCGATCTCGATCCGGCTGCCAAGGCCGAGGGTGGCGTGCCTGGTGCGCTGCCCGTCGACGGTGACGCCATTGGTGGAGCCGAGGTCCTCGATGCTGATCTGCTGGCCGCTCCCGGTGCCGACCACTCCGATCCGGGCGTGCAGCCGCGAGATCCCGGGGTCGTTGATTCGCAGGTCGGCTTCGGTGCCTCGGCCGATGGTGAGGCCGGGGGGCGTCAGCGGGTGCCGGACGCCGTTCACCTCGACGACGAGGTTCGCGGAACGGATTTCGCTGGGGGTCGCCTCCTCGGCGGCATCCACGCCCGCCACGGCAGCAGAGGTTACGGTGAACCGGCCGACCGGCAGGGCGGCGTCCAGGGTGTACTCGATCATGATCGGGCCGTTGAAGATGTAGCCCTTGTCGCTGGCGTAGTCGCGCAACTGGGGGCCGATCTCGGCATTGAGGGTCTTGCTGTACGGGGTGAGCCGGTCGTAGTCGTGCTGGGAGAGCCCGACGTGGAACTCGTTGGGCACGAGCTTGCGTTCGCGGCTGAGGAGCTTGGCTTCGGCGTCGAGCTCCCGCTGCAGGCGGGCCGTGATCTCCACTGGCTGCACGTCACCCTTGAAGGCGCGCGCGAAGGCGCCGCTGACGGCGTTCTCCAGCTTCTTCTCGACGCGGTCGAAGACCCCCACGGCCCCCTCCTTCCCCAGTTGACATGACGCCCAACACTATCCAGCGCGGAACCTCCAGCCTACGCGACGGCATTGCTTGGGCACTCAGACTCCAGTCGGGAGTGAGGGTGGACCTGCGGTGGGGGCGGGTCCTCCTCATGAGCGATCGAGCAGGGCTGTGCAGACTGTCGGAAATGGTGGCTTCCCTTGTCGCAGGGGCCGGCAGCCGAATCGGAACAGCCCAGTCTCCTGTGCTAACCTCTTTCGGCTGGCTCCCCAGGGAGTCGGGCGCGAGTGGCGGAATGGCAGACGCGCACGGTTCAGGTCCGTGTGTCCGAAAGGACGTGGAGGTTCAACTCCTCTCTCGCGCACCCAAGGTGCCCCTGACTAGGGGGAATAGTCGCAGGAAATGGACGAATTCTGGAGGTGCAAATCCTCTGCGTACCGTTTCTTGTGGTAGCGAATCTCGTGTGACTAGGGGTTTCGCTTCAGGCCCTTGTCGGGATTGGGCCTCATTCGGAGGTCCCTGCCCCACATCTGCCCCACGGGATCTCGACTGCCAAATGGGCGCTGACTGGGTATCAAGCGGTGGTGGCGACGTTCAGTCGGAGGTTCCCTGCCCCTCATTCGCCCCACGGGCGCCGAAGATGTACAAGCCGTCACCCCCGATCAGCACGAGCCTCGAGCCTCCAGGTGTCCAGGCAGCCAATGGGACCCCGCCACACACCGGTGTATCAGAGCCAAGATCGGACCCCAGAGTGACGCTCGTCCGGTCTGACTCAGCTGTCCAGATGGGGTGTACCCCAGCGCGACCCCATTCTCGCTGCCATCTGACGAATCCACCCGTGTCCGTGGCCATGAAGAAGTCCCCAGTGGTGACAGGGTGTAGGTCCCCGGTTGTGGCCAAGTTGAATTCCCGTTCTTCGTTCGTCGTGTCGTTAGGCCCATCGAGGGCCTGCGTGATGACGGTGGCGGTGCCAACCAGTCACACGATCACCACTCAGAGTTCTCCACTGAAGAACGCGAGAGAACGAATGGACATCATCTCCGCCTACCAACCGGTGGGCACGTATCTGGGAGCTGCCGAGATGTGCGGCACCACACAAGACGGCGTGGCGAGTGATCGCCGCCCACGAGTCCGGGGAGGGCAGGCCGGTAGGGGTGCCGCGAGCCCGCAACAATGACCAGGTCACCGATCTGGTGGCCCAGAAGGTAAAGGCCACCCAGGCCAAGATCTGTGGCGAAGCGGATGTTGCCGCAGGCCCGCCCGGGTTCTTCTCCTCAGCCTTGTCCAATTCCAACAATCGGCCGCTTAAATGGACGTCTCCGCTTGAGTTCAGTCATGGCGAGGGCCGTGCGCTGTCGCTGGTGCCAAATGGAGCGCGGTCGACAAGGCAGCCACCTGTTCGTCGAGGAACCGTCTGGATGTGTCTGTGTGAGGAAGGACCGCGTCGAATCCGTGGAACGCACCCGGAACGGCCATCAGCTGGCTGGGGACGCCGTGGGCGGTGAGCCTGCGGGCGTAGTCGGCGCCCTCGTCATAGAACAGGTCCTCGGTGCCTACTCCGATCCAGGCAGGTGCCAGTCCGGCGAGGTCCTTTCGTCGTGCCGGCACCGCGTACGGGAGATCCCGTCGACCATCGGCGGGGTCTCCCAGGTATGAGGACCATCCGAGGCGGTTGCTCGTGGCGGTCCAGATCCGCACGTCTCTGGGGGCGGGAGCCGCGTGGGAACCGGTCTCGTCGTCGAGCATCGGATACACGAGCATTTGGAGCGCCAGGTGGATCTGCCCCTCGTCGCGGACGCGTTGGGCGAGTGCCGCGGCGAGGCCGCCACCGGCACTCCCGCCACCGATCGCGATCCGGTCGGTATCCAGGTTGTGCTCGATGCTGTTGGCGACCATCCACTGCAGAACCGTGTGCGCATCGTCGAGCGCGGCTGGGAAGGGGTTCTCAGGTGCAAGACGGTATTCCACGGACGCAACGGTCAGCGGTAACCGGCTGGCAATGGCCAGGCAGGTTCGGTCATCCTGTTCGGGCCAGCCCATGACGTAGCCGCCGCCGTGGAACCACAGGAGCGCCGGTGCGGTCCGGCCCAGCTCCGCGCGGCGATACAGGCGCACCCGGAGCTTTCCTGCTGGCCTGTCGATCAGGACATCCTTCACGACCAGCCCTGCTGGCACCGGGTTTGCTGGAAATGACGCCTTCCTGATCAGCTGCAGGAGACGCGGCCCCAGGGAGAGCCTTGGGATGAACCGGGCGGCCGAGAGATCGGGATTGAGCACGCCACCGATTATGGTGGAGCCTCGGCGCCGGCCCGTGCCGCAGGAGAGCCGTCGCGACGATGTCGTCAGGATCCGGCCACACTCGGCGCGGGACGCCGTTCGCTCGAGGGCCCTGTGGGGGAGTCCTTGGCGAAGATCTCCGGGTCGTTGTCCAGGGAGCGGATCTGAAGCATTGAGATTAGGATGCTGGGTTCTGCGAGGCAGCGCTGCGACATGGCCCGCACATTCGTTTCGGCGCCGGGCGGATGTAGTCCCGCCAGGTCACGTCGGGGTAGGTGGCCGTGTACGCGGCCACGACGAAGGAGGCGAATAGGTCACCTCCGGTGACGTGCGGCAGGTTTCGCGAGGCCGGTAAGATCACTCGCGGGTGCGAGCGCTGCGACCCCGTCCAGCTTCATGTCCGGTGCGTGTTGATCGGCGATGGGGCCGGCCCAAGCGCCTCGCCAAGCTAAGGGCCGGGAAGGCCAGTGTGGTCATCCCTTGACGGCTCCTTGCATGATGCCCGACACCAGGTGACGTCCGGCGATGGCGAACAGGGCGAGCAGAGGCAGTGTTGCCAGCACCACGCCGGCCATGATCAGGGACATGTCCTTGAAGTAGGACGCCTGCAGCAGTTGCAGGGCCACCGGCAGGGTCGGGTTGGACGACCCCAGGACGATGAACGGCCAGAAGAAGTTCGTCCAGCTGCCCACGAAGGTGAAAAGGGCCAGCATGGCTGCGGCCGGGCGGGCCGCCGGCAGGGCGACGTGCCAGAAGGTGCGGATCATCGAGCAGCCGTCCACGCGGGCGGCCTCGATCAGCTCGTAGGGCAGGGCCTCGGACAGGTACTGGGTCATCCAGAACACCCCGAAGGCGGTGACCATGGCCGGCACGATCACAGCGACCAGCTTGCCGGTCCAGCCGAGCTTGGACATCACGATGAACAGCGGGATCACGCCCAGCTGGGTGGGTACAGCCATGGTGCCGATCACGAAGGCGAGCAGGCCGCTGCGGCCGCGGAATGGAAGCTTGGCGAAGGAGTAGCCGGCCAGGGTGGAGAAGAACACCACCGCGATGGCGGTGATGACGGCGACGATGATGCT
Organism: uncultured Actinomycetota bacterium; assembly: GCA_963848845.1. GTDB lineage: Bacteria > Actinomycetota > Actinomycetes > Propionibacteriales > Propionibacteriaceae > Propionicimonas. Next base: position 164,142 of record CAWKFH010000003.1, on the reverse strand, counting down.
GTTGGCCATGGCCTGCCAGAATCCGATGCCGGCGGTGAGTACCCGGTTGACGTTCTCGAAGAAGTGGCCCTGCGGGATCAGGGACGGGATCGGGTTGCGGGCGATGTCGCCGGCGGTGGAGGCCGATAGCAGGAAGGCGTAGTACAGCGGGATCACGGAGATCAGCACGACAAGGGCCAGGATCGTGTAGGTCTTCCAGCCCGGCTCGCCGAACGCCACCTTCCATCCGGTCACGCCTGCGGGCGGCCGCGCGGGCAGGCTCCTTTGCCGGCCAGTTGCCGGGTTGTTGCGACCGAGGTCATCGTGACGCCGCTTTCTTGGTCTTGGCCGGTCGGCCCTCGGTACTGGAGATCCGTTGGGTGATGGCGTAGTTGACCATGGCGAAGATGACGATGATCAGGAACAGCAGCCAGGCGACGGCGGCCGAGCGGCCGAGGTTGCGCTGGCTGTTCCAGCCCAGCTCGTAGAGGTACATCGTGACCGTCATCCACTCGCGGTCCGAGCCGCCGAGCCCGAAGTTGTCGAACATCCTCGGCTCGTCGAAGATCTGCAGGCCGCCGATGGTGGACGTGATCACGACGAAGATGATCGTCGGGCGCAACAGCGGCACGGTCACGTTGATGAAGGTCTGCCAGCGGTTGGCGCCGTCGACCACGGCCGCTTCGATGACGTCGCGGGGGATGGCCTGCATCGCGGCGAGGAAGATCAGGGTGTTGTAGCCCGTCCAGCGGAAGTTGACCATCGTCGCGATCGCCACGTGCGACCAGAGCGATCGGAGTGCCACCCGATCGGGTCGAGACCGAGGTTGGTGAGGACGGCGTTGAGACCGCCGGACTCGTCGGCGAACAGCTGACCGAAGACCAGGGACACTGCGACCGGCGCCACCACGTAGGGCACCAGGACGCCCATCCGCCAGAAGGTCTTGGCCCGCAGGTTCGCGTCCAGCACCGAGGCGATCGCGATCGCGAAGAACATCTGCGGGCACCGACGACAGCAGGAAGATGCTGAAGGTGTTCACCACCGCGTCCCAGAACCGGGGCTGGACGAGCACGTAGTTGAAGTTCCCCATGCCGATGAAGCCCTGGTTTCCGGTGATCAGGCTCCACCTGTTGAGGGCCACCCAGCCGGTGTAAAGCAGCGGGAACAGCCCGACCAGGGCGAACAGCAGGAAGAACGGTGCGATGTACAGGTAGGGAGCGCTCTTCACGTCCCACCGGCTGAGCCGTTGACTCCAGCGTCATTCTGGGACTCCTCCCGTTCGGGCTAGGTACAGGTTCGTGGGCAGGATGCGCAGGTGCACCCTGCCCACGAGGAGTGTTCTACTGCTCGATCAGGCGAGCGCCTCGAACTCCTTGATGGCCTGTGCCCAGGACTCGTCCGCCGATCTGCTTCTTGGTCACATCGACCCGGTTGATGGCGTCGGCGATGACCTGCCGGACTGCGAAGTACTGCGGGCCCTTGAATGGGTTCACGGTGACGGCCTTCGCCCGGTCGGCAAGGATCTGCCCGGTCGGAGCGTCGTTGAAGAACTTGTTCGTCACACCCAGCAGATCAGGGCTGCTCAGCGCCTCGACCTGGCTCGGGAAGGTGCCCTTGGCCTTGAAGGCCTTGATCTGCTGCTCGGGAGCAGTCAGCCATGCGGCCAGCTCGCGAGCCGCAGCCTGGTGAGCACCCTGTGCCGGGACGGTGAGGTAGGAGCCACCCCAGTTGCCGCCGCCACCGGGGAAGGTGTTGGCGATGTCCCAGCCCTCGACGCCCTTGGCGTTGCCCTCGACGACACCCAGCATCCAGCCCGGGCACAGCATCGTGGCGAACTTGCCCTTCTGGAACGCATTCGTCCAGTCCGGCTGCCACTGCTGCAGGTGAGCCGACAGCTTGTCGTCGACCGAGGCCTTCAGGATCGAGGTGTACATGTCCTTGACCGGCTGGTTCGGGTCCAGCGGGATCAGCACCTCCTCGGTATCGGAGGAGGAGAAGGCGTTGGGCAGCTGGTTGATCGCGCCCTGCATGATCGCATCAGCGGAGTCGAACCACGCGACGCCGTCAGACTTGGCGACGAACTGCTTGCCCAGGTTGAAGTAGTCCTCCCACGTGCTGCCGAGGGCCTTGGCAACCTCGGCCCGGTCGGTGGGCAGTCCGGCCTTCTCGAACAGGTCGGAACGGTAGCAGACGCCCTCCGGGCCGATGTCGGTACCGTAGGCGACCAGCTTGCCGTCGGGCGTTGTGGCTGCCTCGGACTTCCAGTCGAGCCAGCGGCCCGTTCACGTCGTCGCCGCCGAGGTCCATCAGCTTGTCGGCGGTCTGCATGACATCGGGCATCCAGTCCACCTCGATGGCCTCGATGTCGCTCAGGCCGGAGCCGGCGGCCAGCTTGCTGAAGTAGTTCTCGCGAGCCTCGTTGGAGGTCGCCGCCTTCTTCGGCGTGATCGTCACGTTCGGGTGGGCCTTCATGTACTCGGCGTAGAGGTCGTCGTAGCCGAACTCGTTGAAGGTCGCGACGGTGAGGGTGACCTTCTCGTCGCTGGGTGCCGCCGAGGTGGCGGACGGGGCCGCGGGTGCTGGATGAGCACCCTGCCAGGAGAAGCGCGAAACCGGCGATAACCGCGCACGCCTTTCGTGGGGAATTCAAACGCACGGGGAGACTCCTTCGTCTATCTGATGGTCCGCGACGACCAAAGAGGCCGGGAGGACATCGTGTTCCCTCAAGCATCGAGAGAGCGCTCTCCGGTCAAGGGGTTGCTGCGAAACCGAGCCTCGTGCGAGACTCGGGAGAGAGCGCTCTCTGATTGGAGTTCAATGTCCACGGTCCACCACGGAATGTTCGAGGATCCCGACACGTCTGACGCTGAACTGGTCGATCTTGACGGTGACCGCTGGCTGATAGATCGCGGAGTACGACCTGTTGCCACCGTTCTTCATGACCGTGGCGAGTGCCACCGACGTCTGGCTCTTCCTCTCCAGCACCGGCGGGCTGACCGCCGGGCGGCGCAATGCTGATCACGCGTTGTTCCCGTACTACACCGACGACAAGATCACCGAAAGCGCCGGCCGCACCGGCGGCGTGACCCTGGTGCGGGCTTCGAGTGCCGACGGACGCGAGCACACCTGGCAGCCCTTCGGGGATCGGGAACCCGGACGCAGGACTCTCTACAAGAGCACATTCGGCGACGCCGTCATGTTTGAGCACCGCCACGACGAACTCGAACTGACCTTCAGGGTCACCTGGAGCACCAGCCAACGCTTCGGGCTGGTGCGGCGCTGCTCACTGGAATCCACCGCTGACCACGACCGCCAGGTCCAAGTCCTCGACGGAGTCCTGAATCTGCTTCCCAGTGGCGCCACTCAACAGGTTCAGAACGAACTCAGCAGTCTCCTGGACGCCTACAAGCGCGCGAGCTGGACCTCGAAACCGGGCTGGGCCTGATGACCATGAGCTCCCAGCTCACCGACCTGGCCGAGCCCGCCGAGGCCCTTACGGCCAACGTGGTGTGGGGCGTAGGGCTACCAGTGCCCACCAGGGCGCTCTCGCTTGAGCAGGTTGAACGTTTCCGCGGGGGGCACCCGCTACTGGCCGAGGTGGATGTCCGCGGCCGCCGCGGAGCGTACCTGACCGAATCGACCCTGCAACTCACCCCAAGCCAGCCGGTGCGGTGGTATCTCGTTGCCGATGTGGACTACGACAGCGCGCAGGTGGTCCGACCTGCGAGAGTCGCTGCGCGACCCGTCGTCAATCGTGCGCGAACTTGAAGCGGACGTGGCACAGGGCCGCGACAAGCTGGTCGCGATCCTTGGGTCCGTCGACGGCTTCCAGGTCACCGGGGACGAGCGGGCGAGTGTGCATCACTTGGCCAATGTGCTGTTCAACAGCATGCGGGGCGGTGTCCCCCTCGACGGCTACACCATTCCGGCGGACGACTTCCGGGACTTCGTCCGGCTTCGGAGTGCTGCGGTTGCCGCCGCCCACGTCGACGATCTCGCGGCCCTGCCGGTCTCGGTCAGCCTCGAGGAGCTGCGAGCCTGGGCTGACGAAATCGACGATCCCGACCTGGACCGGTTGGCACTGGAATACCTGCCGTTGACCTTCAGCCGTCGACACGGGGATCCCTCCCGTCCGTGGAACAGGTTCGACATCCGACTGGTTGACGACCGCGGTCGTCCCCGTCTGGGTTATGAGGGCAACTGGCGCGACATCTTCCAGAACTGGGAGGCGCTTGCGCAGTCGTTCCCCGAGTACGTGGAAGGCATGATCGCCGTCTTCGTCAACGCCACCACCGCGGACGGCTACAACCCCTACCGGGTGACCCGGCAGGGGATCGACTGGGAGGTGCCGGAACCGGAGAATCCGTGGTCGAACATCGGCTACTGGAGCGACCACCAGATCATCTACCTGCTGAAACTCCTGGAGACCTCGGCTCACTTCCATCCCGGCAGGATCGCCTCGCTGCTGAGTCGCCCGATCTTCACCCACGCCGACGTGCCGTACCGGATCAAGGGGTTCGAGGCGACCCTGGCCGACCCGCACCACACCATCGAGTTCGACTACGACCACCACCGCCTCGTGACCGAACGGGCCATGACCGAAGGCGGCGACGGCCGACTGGTCCACCGCGACGCCGAGCTGGTGCGAGTGACGCTGGCGGAGAAGCTGCTGCTGCTGCTTGCGGCCAAGGTAGTGAACCTTGTGCCCGGTGGCGGGATCTGGATGAACACCCAGCGGCCCGAATGGAACGACGCCAACAATGCCCTGGTGGGGCATGGACTCTCCGTGGTCACGCTGGCCTATCTGCGCCGCTACCTGAAGCAGCTCAGCTCACTGCTGGTCGTCCCGGCCCGGGTGGACTCCGCGTTGGCCCGGCTGATCGGCGAACTCGGCGCCGTGCTGCGTGCCCACGTCGGCCAGCTGCCGGACATCGACGACGCGACCAGGCTGGAGGTCATGTCCGGACTCGGACATGCGGGCGAGCGCTTTCGCGACCACGTCTATGGTGCCGCCCCTTCCGAAGCGTGCGACCTGTCGGTCGCCGAGATCCAGGACTTCCTGGACGTTGTGTCGAGCTATGCAGAGGACGGGCTGCGTGCGAGTCGGCGTCCGGACGGCCTGTACCACTCCTACAACACCCTCACCCTCACCCACGACGGAGCCGCGATCAACCGGCTCCCGGTGATGCTGGAGGGTCAGGTGGCCGTGCTGTCATCCGGGATCCTGAACAGCACCCGAGATCCTGGAGCTGCTGGCTGCGCTGCGCCGCAGTGCCCTCTACCGTGCAGACCAGCACAGCTACCTGCTGTATCCGGACAAGGCGTTGCCGGGATTCCTGGACAAGAACACCATCCCTGCCGACGCCGCCGCGGAGATCCCGCTGTTCGGAAGGCTGGTCGCGGCGGGGGATCGAAGTCTGGTGGTGCGCGACCGGCTGGGTGCCTTCCACTTCGGGGCTGGGCTGCGCAACGCCCGGTCGGTAACCGCCGTCCTCGAGCGGCTGGCGGCCGACCCGGAGTTCGCGGTGGCAGCCAGGGTCGAGGGTGACCGGATTCTCGCCTTGTACGAGCGGGTGTTCTCGCATCGCGACTTCACCGGGCGCTCCGGATCCTTCTTCGCCTACGAGGGCTTGGGCAGCATCTACTGGCACATGGTCTCCAAGCTGCTGCTTGCCGTCCAGGAGGCGACCCTCGAAGCGGTCCGCTCCGGCGAGCCCGCAGTGAGCGTTTGGGCGCTGGCCGCCCGCTACCACGACATCCGCAGTGGTCTGGGCTACTGCAAGACGCCGCGGGAGTACGGAGCGTTCCCGACCGACCCCTACTCGCACACGCCCGCCGGTAGCGGTGCACGGCAGCCGGGCATGACCGGCCAGGTCAAGGAGGAGATCCTCACCCGGCTCGTGGAACTCGGCCTGGATGTCCGCAACGGCGAAATCCTCGTGGAGCCGGCGCTGCTGCGGGACCAGGAGTGGCTCTCCGCCCCGAGGCGGTTCAGCTACCGGAACGTGTCCGGCAAGGAAGCCGTCATGGAGCTGCCGGCTCAGGCGCTGGGATTCACGTTCTGCCAGGTGCCAGTCGTGGTGCGGCGCGGAACGGCCAGCCGAATCGAGGCGCTCCTGGACAACGGCTCAGTGGCCACCTCGGCCAACGGCCGATTGCCCGCAGACCTGAGCGCCGAGATCTTTCGTCGGACCGGCCGGGTCCGGCTGCTGAGGGTGACTGTCTGACCCGACCCACTCGGGGTGCTTTGGGGGGTCAGCCATGCCGCCTGGAGGATCACCTCCAGTGACTCCGCGGGATCAGGCCCGGCTCCTGACCAGGAGGTTGCCTAAGTACTCGCGCGGACGATGAGCTCCACCGGCAGTACCAGATCACGTCCTGGCTCGATCTCCGGGAGCTCGTCGGCCGAAGCCGGGAGGTCGCGTCCCAGCATCGACAGCAACATGCGCACCATCATCCGACCCTGCGTCTGCGTGTGCTGGCGCACCGTTGTCAGTGGCGGGTCGAGTGCCACAGCGAGGTTGATGTCGTCAAACCCGACCACGGCAACGTCTTCTGGGACGCGCCGCCCAGAGCGCCGCAGTGTCGCGATGGTGCCGAAGGCCATGAGATCGGACGCGGCGAAGATGGCGTCCACGTCGGGAACCCGTTGCAGCAGCCGGCTGGTGGCCAGCGCACCGCCGTTGATGGTGAAGTCGGCGTGCTCGACCAGTTCGGGATCGAAGAGGTCTCCCAGGAAGTCCCGGAAGCCGACCAACCGGTCCACGCCGGCGCTCATGTCTGGCGGGCCTGCGATGGTGGCGATGCGTGTCCGGCCCCTGTCGACCAGATGCCGAGCGGCCGCCGCCGATCCACCCAGGTTGTCATTGTCAACATATGGGGTGCCGCGTCGGGATGCATCGGCCGGCCACCAATCACGAACGGGATGCCCGCAGAGTCGAGCCTGGTTGCGAGTTGAACATCCCAGTGCTCGGAGATCAGCAGGATCCCGTCGACATGATTACCGAGCAGATAACGTTCGACCGCCGCGGAGTCCTCCTGGCGCTGGATCATCGAGAGAATCAGGTGTTGGCCCGCGGCAACCATTTCCAGGCTCACTCCGCGGACGATGTTGCTGAAGAAGGGATCGCCGAAAACCCGGGCATCAGGCTCCGCGGCGACCAGTGCAATGGTGTTCGTGCGGCCGGTCATCAGGGCACGAGCTGTCGTATTGGGGACGTAGCCAAGTTCAGTGATTGCCTTCTGCACCACTGCGGTGAGCTTGGGATCGACGGTGGTGGCACCGTTGGCAACCCTGGACACGGTCGCGCGAGAAACTCCCGCAAAGGTCGCCACGTCTACCAAGGTGGGGCGCCTTGGCGGCGAAGGGTGGTGCGTCAATGGATCTCCGATGGTGTCGCGAACGTCTTCAACATGTTAGTGCTCGCGCGACGAGGCCTCGGGCTTCCGGCCCCCGGATCGTGACAGCGATCAAGCTGATCGGACTGATGGTGCGAGGGTCCGCATGACCACCTCCGGTGACGCGCCGGCCGGCCTTGCCTCCCGGGCAGTGCTACCCCTTGACAACTCCTGTGCCTGCGGTTCACGCTCGACCTACGCTCCCAGAGAGCGTTCTCCGCAACGCGGGGCCACCCCTCTAGGTTGGAGGATTCCTCATGCATCCAGGCAAATCCCTTCCGCGGCTGGTCGCTGCCGCTGCGGTCTTCGCCGCGCTGCTGGCCAGCAGCATCGGCGTCGCCAGCAGCGCGACGGCAGCACCGGCCACCACGGTGCCCGACTTCGGGCCCAACGTGAAGATCTTCGATCCGAGCATGCCTACGTCCGAGATCAAGGCGGTGGCTGACGGCATCTGGCGGATCAGGTCGACGACGAGATGGGCGAGAAGCGGTACGGCCTCTACTTCAAGCCGGGTGTGTACGGCACCGATGCCGAGCCCCTGCAGATCCAGGTTGGGTACTACACCGAGGTCGCAGGCCTGGGCGCCAGCCCGGGTGACGTCCGGATCAACGGCAAGATCGAGGTCCGCAACCGCTGCTTCGACGAGGATCCGGAGTTCACCGGCTGCTTCGCGCTGAACAACTTCTGGCGCGGCCTGTCCAACCTCACGATCAATGTCAACGGCGCCGGCCAGGACGGGTGCACGGCGTCGGCGAACTTCTGGGCGGTATCGCAGGCCGTGTCGCTTCGTCGCGTCGAGGTCACGGGGGGCAACCTCAGCCTGATGGACTACTGCACCCAACCGTCCTTCGCCAGCGGTGGGTACATCGCCGACTCCAAGACCGGGGACCTGATCAACGGCTCCCAGCAGCAGTGGTTCACGCGCAACAGCGAGGTCGGCTCGTGGAGCAACGCGGTCTGGAACCAGGTGTTCGCCGGAGTCGTCGGCGCCCCTGCAGACACCACCTACCCCGACCCGCCGTACACGACCCTGGACACGGACGCCGCTGAGCCGGGAGAAGCCGTACCTGTTCGTGGACGCCAAGGGCCGTTACCAGGTGCGCGTGCCCTCGGCACGCCAGAACACCCGCGGCATCAGCTGGGGCGAGGGCATGACACCCGGGCGGACTGCTGCCGCTCAGCGACTTCTACGTGGCCGATCCCGACGACTCGGTCAGGACGATCAACACGCAACTGGCCAGGGGCAAGCACCTGATCCTCACTCCCGGTGTCTACGACGTCGCACGAAGCATCGAGGTCAAGCGTGCCAACACCGTCGTGCTGGGCATGGGCCTGGCGACCCTGACCGCCGTCGACGGCGCGACTCCGATGAAGATCGCTGACCGGCCCGGCGTGATCGTCGCCGGTGTGGCGATCGACGCCGGCCCCGAGGAGTCGCGCCTGCTGCTGCAGGTCGGCAAGCCGAACGGGAACAACGGCCGGCCCAACAACAACCCCGCGAACCCGACGACCCTGTCCGACGTGTACTTCCGCGTCGGTGGACCGCACATCGGCAAGGCGGACGTCGCCCTGGAGATCAACAGCGACAACGTCCTGATCGACCACACCTGGGTGTGGCGTGCCGACCACGGCGTCGAGGGCTTCGACACCAGCAACAACGACTTCGGCGACACCGAGCGGTGGGCGACCAACATCGGCCGCAACGGCCTCGTGGTCAATGGTGACGACGTCACGGCGACCGGGCTGTTCGTCGAGCACTTCCAGGAGTACAACACCATCTGGAACGGCGAGGACGGCCGGGTGCTGCTCTACCAGAACGAGCTGCCCTACGACCCGCCCACCCAGGCTGACTGGATGACCCCGGACGGCACGCTCGGCTGGGCCGGGTACAAGGTCGCCGACCAGGTCAAGAGGCACCACCTCTGGGGCGGCGGGGTCTACGTGTTCAACCGCAACAACCCCGAGATCGTCACCGAGAACGGCTACGAGGTTCCGGACGCACCCGGCGTGACGATGACACACGTCATGACCAAGAACCTCAGCGGCCCGGGCATCATCCGCCACGTGGTCAACGGGGTCGGCGAGACCGTGGACGGCATACCTGCGCCGGGAGACCCGGACAACTACGAGGACCCGAGCTACGTGATCCGCTACCGCAACGGAGTGGTGATCCTGCCGTGAACTGAGCGAACGGCTCCGTGATCCACGTGTCCGCAGCTGGCCCGCACCTCCGAGGGGGTGCGGGCCAGCTGTCGGTTCGGCGGGTGGGGGAGGCAGCTCCCGACAACTACCGGGTTGGCGCCCGTCCTCGCACAGGCCGTCCCGCCACCTTCGCCGTCCTGTTCAAGATGAAGAACAGCGGTACGGCTTGATCTACATAGACAGTGACGACGCGGTACCGACAAACCGTCGACGCTAGGGCCCGGAGATGCCTGCCCCAGATCTGCCCCACGAAGGGCCGGGTCGCGTGGGTATTGTGGACACAATGGCCTAGCGAAGCGTTGATTTGTTGACAAGGGGAAATGGTCCCGGCGTCTAGCAATGCCGCACAGCGAGGCACCTCGCCGACTGCGAGGAGCCTGTCTGGATGGCTCTAGAACCTTGCTTGACACTGATGCACCCAGTGCTCGAATCGGACCCTAACGTGACGCGTGATCGGCCCCTGGGCGAGTGTCCAGTTAGGTGTACTCAAGAGCGGCTCCCGGTTGCGGTGCGGTTGCCAGCGGCAGATTCGTTCTGTGCAGGTTGTGGATGGCTCGAAGGGCGCCCGATTCTTTGCACCTGAGGGACCATCTCGGAGATCAGTTCCTCCACCTTTGTGGAGGCCACTGACACTCGTGCGTCTCCGATTCCGTAAGGGATGAAGAGCCGGTCGCCGTAGATGATGCTGCCGCAGGAGAACACGACGTTGGGGACGTAGCCGCCGTTTGCCACCGGTGGGAGCAGGGGCCTTTCGAGTTTGGCTAGCACGATCGTGGGGTCACTGATGTCGAGCAGCATGTGCTGAGCGCCGCGCGCGTTGACCCTGCACCTCGGTTTTAGGTTCCTTCCGGTTGGGTGTGAGGCCGTCATATGCGGCCCCGCTCTCCTCGTCATACATACGAATACCGGCATCGTTGTCGCCGCTGAACCAGGTGACCATCGGTGCCACCGCCATGCGGTTCTCCAATTCGAGGGTCCCCACCCGGAGCGGGGACAGGAGAGTGGATGACATGACACCTCCCCTGCGATTCCGGCGATGCGTCATTGCCTCGCTGTGGGCCCCGACCGGGGCGCCGGGGCGCCACCTCCTACGCTACGCCGGTCAAGGTCCGCTGTGTTCCCTGAAGTCGCCCAACGCCTCAGACACGGTCCGTAGCGGCATCACACGCTCGGCGGAGGGCTAGTCGACGATGACCCTCTTGGCGCCAGCTTCGATCTGCATAGCCAGTTGCTGTCGTGACAACGTGTAGGGCCCACACTCGCACCCGGCGGGCAGGTCATCGCTGATTCCCTGATCATCGTCATCGAGAAGGTCGAACCAGTCGACCCCCAGCCGGGACGCGTGGTGCCCGCTGTCGAAGTAATCCCGGCGTCCATGGGACTTCGAATGCAGCACAGAGTGAAACACCCGACCGGACGCGGTCTGATGAACTGTCGCCAAGTGATGTGCGGAGCTGCACTGCACCATCAACACGACCATCTCGCCGGGCGTCCCGAGCGCCTCGAAGGCGCTGCGGGCGACCCGTTCACGAACCCCATGACTGATGCTCATACATCGACACTACGCCCGGCGTGGGCCTGCCACTCTTCCGCAACTCGCCCGCTTCGCGACCCAAGCCTTGGGCCCGCAAACTGTCAGCCCTATTGACCTCGGTCGATCCGGAAAGCTGTGGCTGGTGATCGCCGAAGTCGTGGGCGGTTGCTGCTGGGTGGGGGATCGGGTTCCAGCAGCCGAGGCTCAGGTGAGGCTGTGATTGCCGAGGAACATGCCCGTGGGGTCAGACCTTGGCTTGCCCAGCGCGGAGCCGGTCGACCGTGGTGCTGTCGAAGGCGGTGGCCGGGCTGGTGGCCTGCTCGGTGACGTTGAGGAGCTTGCGGCCGCTGCTCCAGCGCCGCGGTGCTCTCACTGCTTGCGCTGCATCAGCAGCACCTCGCTCCCGCTTTTCGGTGCTGGAGGCGCCTGCACGGAGGTATCCGGCGTAGTGGCCCGATACCCGGTCGAGGGCGCCGTTTGGGTCTGGCCTTTCGAGCACATCCCTTACGCGGTTAAGGACGGACACACGCCATCGACCGACCCCTGAAACGGCAGGCGGGGCGCCCCAGGGTTGTGGGGCCGGACAATGCGCCTCAGTGGAGCACCTTGAGTCCGATGACACCACCGATGATGAGCGCCAGGAACAGTGCCTTGAGCACGGTGAAGGATTCCTGTCCCGTGAGCATCGCGTAGACGACGGTCAGCGTTGCACCAATGCCGACCCACACCGCGTAGGCCGTCCCCGTGGGCAGCGTCCTCATCGAGTACGCCAGGCCAGCCATGCTGAGCAGGAGGCCGGAAGCGAAGACCACGGTGGGCACCACTCGGGTGAGGCCCTCGGACTTGCCTAGGGCGGTGGCCCAGACAGCCTCGAGGACACCGGACACGACCAATACCAACCACGCCATGACAACCCTCCACGGGCCGTCTTGTCGCGCTCCGGGTACGGCACCCCTCGTCCGGGATCCTCAGCTTGGGATCTGCCGCAAGGCCTGCAACCCCTTCGCCACGGGTCGACCCGCGATCGGCGGCACGCGGCCGCATCTCCCGTTCAGTTTCAGTACAGCTCGAAGCGGAAGTCCAGCCCGCAGTGTCTCGACACCCGTGCACCGATGTGCGAGCCCGGCCCCATGTAGGCGTGGTTTCTGGCAGCGCGTCGCGACCTTGGTTGGCGGCTATGCACATCTGTTCTCGGTGCTCTCGCGCACCACCGCATCGGAGGGCTTAGCTGGATCCGGAGGGCAGCAGCGTGGCGGCCCATCTGGACACCATCTGATCGCCCACGCAGACAAGGAGTTGCATCATGAGCAAGATCGACGACATCACAAGGGAGGGCTGGATCCTTGGAGCCTTCCCCGAGTGGGGCACCTGGTTGAACGAGGAGATCGACGCCACCGTGGTCGAGCCCGGCACGTTCACCCTGTGGTGGATCGGCAACACGGGGCTGTGGCTGAAGACCGAAAGCGGCGCGAACCTCGCGGTCGACCTGTGGTTCGGCAACGGCAAGCGCACCCAGAAGGTCAAGGAGATGGGCAAGTTCCACCAGATGCGCAACATGACCGGTGGACGGATGACCCAGCCCAACCTGCGGGCCGCCCCCATCGTGTTCGACCCGTTCGCTGTGACCCAAGTGGACGCCGTGCTCGCCACGCACATCCACCAGGACCACATCTGCCAGTTCTTCGCCGCCGCCGTGCTGCAGAACTGTGGGCCCGAGGTGAAGTTCATCGGCCCGCAGGGGTGTGCCGACCTCTGGTCGTCCTGGGGAGTTCCGGAGGACCGCATCCAGGTCGTGCGTCCCGGTGACACCGTGAAGGTCAAGGACATCGAGATCGTCGTGGTGGACTCCTTCGACCGGACCGTCCTGGTCACGGCCGAGGAGGACATCCGGGGCAAGATCCTCGACATGGACACCAACGCAGTGAACTACCTGATCAAGACCCCGGGCGGGAGCTTCTACCACGCCGGCGACTCGCACTACTCCATCCGGTTCGCCAAGCACGGCAAGGAGCACGAGGTCGACGTGGCCTTCGGGTCCTACGGTGACAACCCGATCGGCAACCACGACAAGATGACCTCCTCCGACATCCTGCGCATGGCCGAATCCCTGCGCGCGAAGGTCGTCATCCCGTTCCACTACGACGTGTGGACGAACTTCAAGGCTGATCCCCTGGAGATCGTCGAGCTGTGGAAGTTCAAGAAGGACGTGCTGCAGTACCAGTTCAAGCCCTTCATCTGGGAGGTGGGCGGCAAGTTCACCTACCCGAACGACGCCGACAAGATGCGGTACCACTACCGTCGCGGGTTCGAGGACGCGTTCACCGACGAGCAGAACGTGCCCTTCCCGGCGATCCTGTAACACCCTTGGGGAGCCAAACCCTGGCTGGGTGCCGTCCTTCGGGGCGACACCCAGTCGCCGTTCCGGGCTGCCGGTTCGCGGCAGGTTGCAGCGCTCCGGGTTCGCGCGCCGTTACCGACCCGCGAAGGAACTGACGGCCGCGCTGATCGCCTGCGGCATCGCATCCACCGTGGGCTGTCACGGCCAACACGTTCGAGACGCACAGCGCGACGTCCTCAGACGCGACCTCGATGATCAGGTCGGCCGCACACCGCGCAACATCCTGCATGGCCGACGGCTCCACAGGATCGGCGACCCGCGCCAGCTGGAGGCCGAAGGCCTTGACCAGTGCCCGCTCGATGCCCAGCACCTTTTCCATGGGGGCATCTGCACGATGCCTCGCCGCCGCGCCTCCGACAGCATCGGGAGACCGTGGCGCGGGAGAACGGGACGTCCTGGGCGATCTCGGCCTGACTCTGCCCGTCCAGATGGTGACGCCGCGCCCACCTCGGGCGGCAGCGCGGTGTGCTCCCTTGGTTCGGAGGTGCGGGGGTGATGTCGCAGGACCGCTTCCTCGCGGTTCTCGGCTTCAGGATTTGTGAGCAGAGTTCAGGGCCATGAGCGACCGCGAGTGAAGGTTCGTACTCGATTCCACCAGGCCTTTCTCTGCGGGCTCGGGTTGAAGGCTGAGCATCGGTGCACGAAGCGATGGATCAGGGCCTTTGGTCAGCCGTACTTTGGAGATGCCGAAAACACCTAGGCCTGCATCGGAGCGGGCCGCAGCCAAAGGAGATTCGCAGTGGCATTTGCTCGCACCCTTCGCGGAGACGTCGCGCCGGAATCGCTCGGCGTCATCAACGCGCACGACCACCTGATCCGCATCGGCGCCGGTGAGGTGTTCATCGACGCCGATCACCAGCTCGACTCGGTCGAGAAGGCCGTTGAGGAAGCCGGCTACTTCGTCTCGGCGTCGAAGAATTGGACGCCCAGCGGCGGCACCGTGGTCGACATGTGCCCAATCAACTGCGGCCGCGACGTCGAGCGGCTCGCCGAGGTCGAGGCCAAGGTCGACGGCCTGCAGGTCATCCTGGCGACCGGCTTCCACCAGGAGAAGGTCTACCTCGAGACCCAGTCGCACTGGATCAACCGCTACAGCGTGGACAAGATCGCCGAACTCGTGATCGCCGACATCACCGAGGGCATCGACAAGCACGACTACTCCGGTCCGATCGTTGAGCGGACGCCGTACAAGGCGGGCGTGATCAAGGTCGCCACCGCCTACGGCAAGATCACCAAGTTCGAGCACAAGTGCATCCAGGCCGCCGCCATCGCCTCGATCGAGACCGGTTGCCCGATCAACACCCACACTTCCGCCGGCACGTGCGGGCTGGAGCAGGCCGAGCTGATGATCTCCCTCGGCGTACCGGCCGACCAGATCGCAATCGGTCACATCCAGCGCAACGCCGACATCTGGTACCTGACGCAGATCCTCAAGACCGGTGTCTACCTCGAACTGGACGGCACCGCCCGGTTGAAGTACCAGCCCGAATCCAACCGGATCATGGAGTTCCGCGAGCTTGGCGAGGCCGGCTACGGCGATCGCCTGCTCCTGGGCACTGACTCCGGCAAGCGGTCCTACCAGAAGGCGTACGGGGCCACCACCGGCGTCGACTACAACCCGGCCGTCGACGGCCCCCGCATGATCGATGAGGGGTTCGACAAGGCCTACGTGGAGAAGCTGCTGATGCTCAACGCGCAGACCTTCTTCACCTTCCGCAAGGACGCCTGACATGAGCGCTTCGACGAAGCCGCGGCTTCAGCTCGCGCTTGACAACACCGACCTCGCCGAGGCGTTCCGCACGGGCCGGGACCGGTTCCTGATGTCGTTCGCATTCCTCTCTGACCCAGAACCCGACCAACGAGATCTTCGGAGAGGACCGCGGAGCGTTCGTCGCCGCGATCGCAGACGCACTGTCGTGTGCAACGATCGTGGCCTTACTGCCAAGGTCTGAAGCGATCCGCACGGCCGGAGCCGAGCACGACTGGCAGATCGACACGGCCTCCGGCGCCAGGACCAGAGGGTTCGGGGCGGTCCAGGCGCTGGCGGCTCCAACTTCTCGGGGCGTGTAGGACGGTCGATAGGGGATGACTCGTCGCGGCGTCACTTGCGCCAAGGGCGGCCGACGCGGGCCATCGTCGCGGAGGCGACGGATGGGGCCGGACGGCCCGTCATGGTGTCTGGTGACGGTCCCGATTCGCGGCCCTTCTGGCGCTGTCGCCCGCGGATCAAGACGCGCGAACCTGAACAGGTGTGCATCCGTGTCGATTCGGGAGGGGCGATGTGTGTCAAGTGGAGGCGTATTGCTGGCGGGTCGTGCACATCGGTTCACACGAAGGTTTCTTGACCATTGCCGAAAGCCTAGATTTTGAGGTGAGGGCAGCAGCGTTGCGGCCCAAGAGGAGACATGATGAACATTCAGGACTGCGGCCTGTCGTGTGGGGTTGTCATCCCGCTGCGAGGGGCATCTCGAACTGGATCGGATCCCCGCTCGGTGACGAGTAGTGGTTCGTGTTGGCTGGGGTGGTGGAAATGACCACCTACGACCTGACAACCCTCGGTGAGGGACAGATCCGTCTCACCGTCGACAAGGGTGATCGCTTGTCAACGTGTCGGTCGTTGCGGCTCACGCCGGCCGGCTCGGAGGCCAATGTGGCTGGCCTGCTGTCCCAGCTGGGGCGTCACACCGCTTGGGCGTCCGTGCTTCCCGAGGGTGACCTGGCGATGCGGTTCATTCAGGAGTACACCTCGGTGGGTGTGGATCTGTCCCACGTTGTCCGGGTGCCCGAGGGCCGGATGGCGCTCTACTTCATGGAGCCCGGCGACCCGCCGATGCCGGCTCGGGTCACCTATGACCGGCTGCATACCGCTTTCCGGGAGATCACGCCGGAGACCTTCGATTGGGATGCGCTTCTCGATACCCGGGTGCTCTTCGTTACGGGGATCACGGCGGCGCTGACCGAGAACACAGCCAACACGATCGCCTACGCGGTGCAGAAGGCGGCCGAGCGCGGGGTCGGGGTGGCCTTGGATGTGAACTACCGGGCACTGCTCTGGACGCCGGAGCGTGCGCGTTCGGTGCTCGAGCCACTGCTGGACAAGGTTTCCATTCTGTTCTGCTCCCGCCTTGACGGCGTTAAGGTATTCGGCCTCGCTGGCGACGGGCCTTCGGTGAATCAGCAGCTGCGTGATCGCTACGGCATCGATCACGTGGTTTCCACCGACGGCACCCTCGGCGTGTACTACAGCGGAGTCGAGGGCGTCGACACTTTCGAGGTGAAGCCGGTCCCGGTCACGGACCGACCCGGTGCGGGCGACGCCTTCGTCGCCGGCGCCTTGCACGGCTACCTGGGTGACTCGGTGCTCCGAGGGATCCGCTACGGCCTGCAGACCTCCAAGTTCGCCCTCACCCACCACGGCGACCTCACCCGTATCTCCCCGGCCGAGCTGGAGATCCCGACCTCCACCGACATCCTGCGCTGACGCAGGAGCAACCCGAATCTGGAGTCCAAAATGACCACAAACGCACCATCGACCATGACCGCGCTCGAGCAGATTGACTCGAGACCCCTAACCCGAAACCAAAAGAACCTGATCTCGCTGGCCGTAGTCGGCAACATCTCGGAGTTCTTCGACATGTTCCTGATCGGCTTCGCCGTGAACGTCCTGCTGAAGGACCCGAGCTGGCAGCTACGCGGTGACGAGGCCGGCATCATCTTGGCCATGTCCGGCCTCGGCACGGTGATCGGCGCCATCATGTGGGGCCGGCTCGCCGATTCCATCGGCCGCAAGCGCGCCTTCTTCTGGTGCATCCTGCTGTTCACCGTCTTCACCATCGCCTCAGTGTTCACCCCGAACAACGGCTGGGTGATTCTGGCCCTCCTGCGAGTGCTGGTCGGTATCGGGGTCGGCGGTCTGAACATCGTCTCGGTCCCATACGTCCAGGAGTTCGTCCCCGCCAAGCAGCGTGGCCTGCTCTCCGGCCTCACCGCCGTCTTCATCCCGCTCGGCCTGTTCCTTGGTTCGGTGGCCTCCGGCCTCACCGGTTCGAACTGGCGCCTGCTGATCGCACTCGGCGGGATCCCGATCCTGCTGCTGGTCTGGCTGCACTTCGTCCCGGAATCGCCAAGGTTCCTGCAGTCGCACGGGCGCACCGACGAGGCCCGCAAGTCCCTCGCGTGGGCGCTCCAGATGCCGGTCGAAGAGGTCGGCACGTTGCCGGAGGTCACCACCACCAAGTCGGCGTCCTACTCCGTGATCTTCAGCAAGTACCGCAAGAGCCTGGTCATCGTCTCACTCGGCTCGTTCAGCTTCATCTTCGGGGCCTCGGTCATCCAGTCCTGGGGGCAGTCGATCCTTGGGGCGGCCTACAAGTTCGACGCCCCGATGGTGGCCAACCTGTTCATGCTGGTCTCCCTTGGTGACCTGCTCGGGCGCCTGTCCTCGGCGTGGCTGGCTGACCGGATTGGTCGCAAGACGGTCATGCTGGTCTACGGTCTGCTTGGCGCTGTCGGCCTGCTCATCTCCGCAGGTTCGACCATGTTGGCCGGCGAGGGAGGCAACGCAGGGTGGATCTTCTTCATCGGCATCCTGATCGCGATGACCTTCGGTGACGGCGCGTTCGGCGTGCTGAACCCGTTCGGCGCCGAGCAGTTCCCGAACGAGGCTCGCTCCACCGGCCTTGGCCTGGGCTACGGCATCGGTGCCACCGCGAAGATCTTCGGCCCGGTACTGCTGGGTGTGATGTTCGGGGCGAAGGTTACCCCCGACATCATCCCCCCAGCATTCCTCTTCTTCGCGATCCTGCTGATCATCGGCGGCATCACCTACCAGTTCGCAAAGGAGACCAAGGGCAGGTCCCTGGAGTCGATCTGACCTTCAACGATGCCGGGTCGGCGGCCGCGTGCCGCCGGCCCGGCATCGCCGTGGCCGGGCTCCATGGTCCGGTCGCGTCCCTTTTCGAGCCGAGAAGTGTCGCGCTCAGGCCCTGGCGGGCTCGAGCAGCCTCAGCGCGGTGTGCCGGTCCGTGACGAGCGCGGAGATGAAGCCACCCCGCATGACCGCCGCGAGGGGTGCGACCTTCTCCTCGCCCCAGGCGACTCCGACCACCAAAGGGATCTCGCGCAGCCGCTCTGGGTCCACCGCCACCGTCCGATCGCAGAACACGGTACGCAGGTGTTCCCCTGACGCGAGAATATGATGCCCGCAGATGTGGGCGACCGCCCCCGCCCGGCGAACCTCCTCCTCCAGGGCCAGGTCTTCGTACTGCTGGAAGATCAGACCCGAGTGGCCATCGGCGACCACACCGACACCGATCAGCGCGAGGTCGGCCCGGGCGCCGAGTTCGAGGGTCGTCGCGATCTGGTTGTCAAGGCGCAGCGCGTGCGCCACCGCGGGCGTGCTCACCACCAGCGGGGCAGGAAGTGGGTGGAAGGACCCGCCGAGCTTGCGCGCCATCCGGCGGCAGGTCTCAGGCGAGTCCAGCAGGCGTTCGGACTGCCCGATACTTCCGATCATCTGCACCACCCGCGACCGCGGCCAGACCAGCTGCGGCATCGCCGCTACGGTCGCGGTGACCGCGAGGCCGTTCGAAACGCTCAACACGACCTCCTCGGAGGCGACCTCTACGATCAGGTCCGCCGCGCACTTCGCGACCTCCTCCTGCACCGCCGACGCGACCTCCGGATCGGCCACCCGTGCCTGCTTCAGGCCAAAGGTCCTCACCAGTGCCCTCTCGATGCCCAGGACGCGCTCCATGGGATGCCCGATCCGGACCTGGACGATCCCGCGCCGTCTGGCCTCGGAGAGCATTCGGGAGACCGTCGCCCGGGAGAAGCTGACCTCTCGGGCGATCTCGGCCTGGCTCTGCCCCTCGAGGTGGTAGCGCCGGGCGACCTCCAGCAGGAGTGCTGTGTGTTCGCGTGCATCGAGGGTCCGCGACCGATGTCGCGGAGCTGCCTCGGAAGGTTCCAGGTCCAGGTGCTTGATCATATGTGCATCCTATCGCCTGACGTGCTTGGCAGGGGCGCGCAAGCTGCGGTTTCACAAGCGTGGTCAGGGGATCGCTCATGAACGCCCTGAACACATGTGCACGAGGTCGTGGATTGGGACTCGCGGTCGTCCTACCTTGGACATATCGAAACAGTGGCCCCCCAACAGGGCGGGCCGGAGCTCAAAGGAGACTCAGATGACATTCGCCCGTACCCTTCGCAAGGAGGCCTGAGATGGCGGCTCCGACGAAGCCGCGGCTTCAGCTCGCGCTGGACAACACCGACCTCGCCGAGGCGTTCCGCCCGCTCAACCGGGCCATCGACCAGATCGACGTGATCGAGTGCGGCACCATCCTGATCATCGCTGAGGGCCTCAGGGTCGTCCGTGAGATGCGGGCCCTGTACCCGACCAAGACCATCCTGGCGGACGTCCGGATCGCGGAGGCCGGAACCCTCATCGCCAAGAACTGCTTCGAGGCCGGGGCATCCTGGGTGAGCGTCGTCGCCGGAGCCTCCATGACCACGATCGCGCAGGTCGTCAAGGTCGCCAACGAATACGGCGGTGAGGTCCAGATCGAACTCGGCGAAACCTACGACGCCGACAAGGCACGCGAGTGGAAGAAGCTCGGCGCCCAGCATGTGATCGTCAAGCGCTCCCGCGACCGGGAAGCCGCCGGCGACCTCTCCTGGGGACCGGACGACATCCAGCGCGTGCACGAGCTTGCGGGCATGGGTTTCACGGTCACCATCACCGGCGGCGTCACCGTGAAGGACCTCGACACTTTCGCCGGCGCCCCGGTTGGTGTGGTGATCGCCGGACGCGCAATCGCCGGCGCGGAGGACCCACTGGCCGCCGCGACGGAGCTGCAGAACAAGCTCGCCGAGGTGTGGCCGTGAGCGTCTCGACCCTCCAGGCACTCCGGCCGGCCGATCCCGTCCAGGCCGAGGTCAGCCTCGGCATCTACGAGAAGGCATTGCGCTGGAATGGCGACTGGGACGCACTCTTCGCCGATGCCAGGCGAGCGGGATTCAGTTTCGTCGACCTCTCGGTCGATGAAACCCCCGAGCGCCGAGCCCGGCTGGAGTGGCCACAGGAAACCCGTGCGACCGTCCGCGCCGCAGCAGCTCGACAAGGGATCCAGCTCGGTGGAATCTGTCTGTCGATCCACCGTGCCGTGGGCCCCGGCTCAGCCGACCCTGCCGTCAGGGCCGAAGCGGACCGGATCTTCGCCGAGGGGATCGACCTGTGCCACGACCTGGGCATCCCCGTTCTCCAGGTGGCCGGCTACTACGCCTACTACGAACCCGCCGATCCGGGCCAACGCAGCCGCTACGTCGAGTCACTGCGGCGGGCCATCCCACGAGCTGCCCGGGCCGGTGTCCTGCTTGGCATCGAGAACGTGGACGGCAACGACGTCACCTCGATCAGCCGCGGCATGAACATCGTCCGGGAGATCGACTCGCCCTGGCTGCAGATGTACCCCGACGTCGGCAACATCGCCGAGCAACAGCTCGACGAGACCGAGGAACTCCACTCCGGTGAGGGCCACATGCTCGCCATCCACCTCAAGGACGTGCGCGTCGGCGAACCCCGCCGGGTCCCGATGGGGGAGGGCATCGCCAACTTCCCCAAGGCGTTCACCGAACTCGCCCGCCAGCGCTGGAGCGGCCGAATGATGATCGAAATGTGGAACGACGACGCCCCAGACTCCGTCGAACGCTGCGTCCAGGCTCGGCTGACGGTCGAGCGTTGGCTGCGCGACGCCGGCATCGCCGTCCTAGCCGATAACCACTGAACCCCCAGACCTACGAGAAAGGACACTCAACTCATGCTGGAAGAACTCAAACAGAAGGTGTGCGAGGGAAACCTCGCCCTCGCCCGTGCCGGACTGGTCGCCTGGACCGGCGGCAACCTCTCGGCCCGCGACGAGGAACACGGCGTCATCGTCATCAAACCCTCCGGGGTGCTCTACTCCGAAATGACCCCTGCCGACATGGTCGTCGTCTCCTATGACGGGCGGGTCGTCGAGGGCAACCATGGACCTTCCTCCGACACACAGTCGCACCTCGGCATCTACGCCAATCGACCCGACGTGCAATCGGTCGTCCACACCCACTCCCGCTACGCCACCGCCTTCGCCGCGGTCGGCAAGCCCATCCCCTGCTGCCTGACCGCCATCGCCGACGAATTCGGCGGTCCGGTACCCTGCGGCGACTACGCCTCGATTGGCGGGGACGCCATCGGCAAGGAGGTGGTGGCCAAGATCGGTCGCTCGCCGGCGATCCTGATGCGCCAGCACGGCGTGTTCACCATCGGCCCCACCATCAACAAGGCACTCCAGGCGGCCATCATGGTCGAAGACGTCGCCCACACCGTGGCCATCGCCATGGGGATCGGCGAAATCTCGATCCTGCCCGACGAGGAGATCGAAGCCAACTACGACCGCTACCACAACCGCTACGGCACCATGGCAGCAAGCCACGGCGTCAGTAACTGAATCAAACACGCAACTGCGCGACGGAAGGCCAAGGAATGACACTGAACTGGACCGAGCTCGATGCCCGCGCGGTGGACACCGCCCGGATCCTGGCCGCGGACGCGGTGGAGAAGGTGGGCAACGGACACCCGGGCACGGCGATCTCGCTAGCACCCGTCGCGTACCTGCTGTACCAGAAGGTGATGACCGGCGACCCGGCCGACCCCCTGTGGGTCGGTCGGGACCGGTTCGTCCTCTCCGCTGGCCACTCGTCGCTGACCCAGTACTGCCAGCTGTTCCTGGCCGGCTACGGCCTGGAGGTCTCCGACCTCGCCGCGCTCCGCACCGAAGGCTCGCTGACCCCGGGCCACCCGGAGTTCGGTCACACCCTTGGTGTGGAGGCCACGACCGGCCCGCTGGGTGCCGGGATCGCCAACGCCGTCGGCTTCGCGATGGCCGCCCGCAGGGAGCGGGCCATGCTCGACCCGAACACCCCGCTGGACGAGCCGTCGGTGTTCGACCGCACCATCTACACGATCGCCGGTGACGGCTGCATGCAGGAGGGTGTCGCTTCGGAGGCGTCCTCGCTGGCCGGCGCGCAGAAGCTGGGCAACCTGGTGCTGATCTATGACGACAACCGGATCTCGATCGAGGGCGAGACCCAGATCGCGTTCACCGAGGACGTCGCTGGCCCGCTACGCCGCCTACGGCTGGCACGTGCAGCACGTCGACTGGACCAACGGTGGCACCGGCTACACCGAGAACGTCCAAGGCCTCCACGAGGCGATCGAGGCCGCCAAGGCGGTCACCGACAAGCCGTCCTTCATCAAGCTGACCACCGTGATCGGCTGGCCGCTGCCGACCAAGGCCGGCCACCACTCGGTGCACGGCGCCAAGCTGGGTGGCGACGGAGGTCGCGGCGCTGAAGACCGAGCTGGGCTTCGACCCGGAGCAGTCGTTCCAGGTCGAGTCTGCGGTGCTGGAACACACCCGCGCCAACGCGGCCGAGCGTGCTGCGGCGGCGAAGGCCGACTGGCAGCCGAAGTTCGAAGCCTGGCGTTCGGCCAACCCCGAGTCCGCCACCCTCTACGACCGGCTGGCCGCCCGCGAGCTCCCTGCGGGCCTGGCCGCCGCGCTGCCGTTCTTCGGCGCGGGCAAGAAGTCGACCCGCGCCGCGTCCGGTGAGGTGCTGACCGCGCTCGCCGACGTGATGCCGGAACTGTGGGGCGGCTCCGCCGACCTCGCCGGCTCCAACAACACCACCATGAAGGGCGTCAAGTCGTTCCTGCCCCCGGAGCAGTCCAGCCACGAGTTCGTCGGTGACTACACCGGCCGCACCCTGCACTTCGGGATCCGCGAGCACGCGATGGGCAACATCCTCAACGGGATCACCATGTCGGGCCTGACCCGCTGCTATGGCGGCACGTTCCTGGTGTTCGCCGACTACATGCGCGGCGCCGTCCGGCTCGCGGCGCTGCAGAAGGTGCCCAGCATCTTCGTCTGGACCCACGACTCCGTCGGGGTCGGCGAGGACGGCCCCACCCACCAGCCGATCGAGCACCTCGCCAGCCTGCGGGCGATCCCCGGCCTTGACGTCATCCGTCCGGCCGACGCCAACGAGACCGCCCAGGCCTGGGCGCAGGCGCTGGCGCACACCGACCGTCCGTCGCGCGATCATCCTCTCCCGCCAGGACCTGCTCACCGTCGACCGCAACCAGCCCGGCTACGCGCCGGCCAGCGACCTCGCCAAGGGCGGCTACACCCTCATCGACGCCACCGGCGAGCTGAAGGTCGTCCTGCTCGCCACCGGCTCCGAGGTCGAGGTGGCGCTGGCCGCCCGCGACCAACTGCAGGCCGAGGGCATCGGCACCCGGGTGGTCTCGATGCCGTGCCTTGAGTGGTTCAACGCCCAGGACGCCGCCTACCGGGCCGAGGTGCTGCCCGCCGGGGTCGCCAAGGTCGCTGTCGAGGCCGGCGTGCCGATGGGCTGGCGCGAATACGTCGGCGACGCCGGCGAGATCGTCGCCATCGACCACTTCGGCGAGTCCGCAGCCGGCAACCTGCTGTTCGCCAAGTACGGGTTCACCGCCGCCAACATCGCAGCCCACGCCAAAACCGCCCTGACCAGAAGAAACGAGGAGCAAGCATGAATCCCCGCCTCAAGGCCCTTTCCGATGCCGGTGTCTCGATCTGGCTCGACGACCTGTCCCGCGACCGGATCAGCAGTGGCAACCTCGCCGAGCTGATCGCGGAGTACTCGGTGGTCGGCGTGACCACCAACCCCACGATCTTCGCCGCCGCCCTCGCCAAAGGCGCCGACTATGAGTCCCAACTGGCCGAACTCGGTGACGTCTCCACCGCTGAGGCGATCAAGCAGCTGTGCGCGACCGACGTCCGCAACGCCTGCGACCTGTTCGCCGACATCAACACCGCCTCGAATGGTTTCGACGGCCGGGTATCGATCGAGGTCGAACCGGGACTGGCGAACAACACCGAGGCGACAATCGCCCAGGCGGCGGAGTTGCACGACCTGGTCGACCGCGAGAACGTCCTGATCAAGATCCCCGCAACCCCTGCGGGCCTGCCGGCCATCGAGGCCACCATTGCCGCCGGCATCTCGGTCAACGTCACCCTGATCTTCTCCGTGGACCGCTACGCAGAGGTGACCGACGCCTACCTGCGCGGCCTAGACAAGGCCGCCGCAGCCGGCCGGGACCTGTCGAAGATCCACTCGGTCGCCTCCTTCTTCGTCTCCCGGGTGGACACCGAGATCGACAAGCGCCTGGCAGCCCTCCAACGACCGGATCTCAACGGCAAGGCCGGGGTTGCCAACGCGATCGTGGCCTTCAACGCCTACCAAAGAGTGTTCGGCAGCGACCGGTTCCAAGCGCTGGCAGCCAACGGCGCCAACGTCCAGCGCCCCCTGTGGGCCTCCACCGGCACCAAGGACCCCGCCTACCCCGACACCCTCTACGTCGCCGGCCTGGTCGCCGACGGCGTCGTCAACACCATGCCGGAGAAAACCATGATGGCTTTCGCCGACCACGGTGAGGTCACCTCCTCGATCGACGGCCGAGCCGGGGAAGGCCAAGCCGTCCTCGACCAGCTCACCGCCGCCGGCATCGACCTCGACGACGTGTTCCAGACCCTCGAAACCGAGGGCGTCGACAAGTTCAGCACCTCCTGGGACGAACTGGTCGCCAGCGTCAAGACCGCCCAACACCTTCGGAAGTAGCTCCGTGTCCTCTGCCCCAGCAGGCGGACACAAAGGAGAAGGAACTGGCGACCAGGCACATCCCCAGGCACCAGCCTGGAGGTCGATCACCGCGACCCTTGGCGCCAACTGTCGCCGGCTGGTCGTGGGACCGCACTCCACGGATGGGTGCAAGCAGTTGCTTCGCCCTCGGGAGGTAATCGCCTGCTTGTCCGGAGAGTGCTGAGGAGCTTCGATGAGTGACTTGTCCGTGCTGTTCGTCTGCTGGAGTAACACCTGCCGTTCGCCGATGGCACGGGTCGTGGGCGAGACGATGGCCAAGCGGGAGAACCTCAGCGCGGTCCAGTTCGCCAGTGCAGGCTTGAGCGCCGCGCATGCCGGTGACGGCATGGACCCGAGGGCCATCGCCCATCTGCAGGCCGCCGGCTACAAGACCGGGCCGCATAAGGCGCACCGGGTGACTCCCGAAGAGATCCGTGCCGCGGCAATGGTGATCGGCATGCAGCCGATCGAGCTGCGCCAGATCAGGAAAATGGTGCCCGATGCCCGTACTCCCTACCTGCTAACCGATTTCGACCGCAACGCAATCCCCGGCTCGGCTATCGAGGATCCCCTCTACGGGGACGACTCCAGCTTCAAGGTGACATTGCACCAGATCGAGGCGGCGATGCCCGGCGTTCTCAAGCGCGTGCGGGAACTCAGAGCACGGTGAGTCCTAGCCCCGCAGCGGGCTCATCTTCTGCCAGATCGGGCGTCGCCGGCAGCCAACTGCGGGCGGGACGGCATCAACCGATCCCCACCGATGTCAGCGCCGAGGTCGCCGATGCCCGCCGGGACAGTACCCCGTCTCCGGGAAAGCGGGAACAGGTCAGGAGTGGGAGTTCATCGCGGCGAGTTATTCGGCGATCTGGTTCTCGATCGGGTCGAGCCGCACCCGGATGGCCGCGGGGTAGCCGGGTAACACGCCGTGTCGCTGCGCGGCACCTGGCGGATGCCGGGTTCGGCGTTGAGGATGATGTCGGCGAGGGGTCGATGTTGAAGGATTCCACCGGTGTGGTGCCGGCGAGGACGGGCACGGTCCGGCCCGGCCACGAACCATCGTTCCGGCTGCCTGCGAGGTCCTGGATCCTGCCCCTCGTCTGCCCCACGAATCCCAAGTCAGGCGTCCAGAATTGTACGAAACGCCTAGTGGGAGGCTCGTTCATGCGCGGTCCGAGGTAGGTTCAACTCCTCTCTCGCGCACTTCAAGAATGTGGCTCTGGCTAGGGTGAATAGTCAGAGCCGCTGTCGTTCCCGGACCCTTGCACAACATCTGCACAACATCTCTCGGCGCGTATTAGCCCCTCATGGTCACGTGTGGGCAGAAGGATGCACCGGTGGTGCGCACTTGGATGAGCCCTCTACTCAGGCGGTGGTGCTGTAGCCCTCAGCAGCGAGCCAGGCCCGAGCCCGGCCGCGTCTGCCAAGGCCGCGTGTCGGTGGGGCAGGACCCAGGGACTGCTGGCGTTCGTCGGGACGTCCGCGAGGTCGTGATCGTGACGACGGCGTCGTCGCTGCCGCCTGACCGGCTGCGTCCCGGTTCACATGGCGGAGATGAGCCGCCCGGTCTTTCTGGCCCGCTTCAAGACGGCTTTCCGCACCTGCTGCCTTTCGTCCTCAGAGGCGCACGAAAGGAGCCGGCAGCCGTCCTCCCAGGCGGCGTCGCGCCAGGAGGTCACGAGCTGGCGGAAGAGCCATTCGTCGCTTGGGCCGAGAAGTCGGTCGAGGATGCCCAGTACGGGGTCATCGGCGTTCAGCAACTCCTCCTGCATGCTGTCGATCAGGTGCGCGATGATGCTGTTGACGGCGAGGTAGTCCTCCCGGCGGGTGTCCCGCGCTGTTTCGTCCAGGTCGTTCCAGTCGGGCATGACGTCGGCGAGGGCGAACACGAGGTCGTTGTTGATGTGGGCGTTGATGCCCAGCATGATCAGTTGCAGGGGGTGCTGTTCGCTGTGGGAGCACGCCTGGAACGCTTCGGTCCAGGCGGGTGGGCAGCCACCGCCCGACTCTGAGCCGTGGACGGCGTCGAGGTAGTAGTCGGTGAACCGCTCAACGAGGCGGGTCACCCACGGATTGTCCCGGAAGGTGCCGTCGCTCACCTCCGCGATCATGGCCGCGGTCATGAGGGCGTAGGTGTCGGCGAAGAAGTGTCGGCTGTCCCCGGCAAGACACCATTCCTGGGCCAGGGCGGCAACGCGGAGTTCGGTTGGCCTGGTGACCGGCGTTGCATCCATGGCGACAAGATAGTCGCGCCTCGGATGACACCACCACAGGCCGCCGGTTCGCCCCTCATCACAGAGTTCGCCGCGAGCCAAATGACCACGCCAGGTGCGGCATACAGGATGGATCTTGATCGAGGGTGGGAGTGGCGCCGTGACTGTCGAGCCGCGGGGATGCCAGCCGGACCGTTGCCCGGGCATTCTTGGGTCGCAGGGACCGCCCGGTTTGGCCGGATCCCGATGGCCACGAGCACCTCAAGGACCGTTGCGATCTCGCTTGCGTTCCCGGCGCCGATGGCGTTCTGTGGCGTTCTGGCCGAGAGTCGAGCGGACTCCGAGGACGCGAGGAATCTTGCGGGTCCGAATTGCTCCTGTCCGCCCTGTGGTGGCGCTGTTAGCGTCCAAGCAGCCGGCCCCGCCGAGGCGCCGGAAATCGAGTGGAGGGGCCGATGTCGGACTATAAGGCACTCACGCAGGAGATGTTCACCGCCATAGCCGCTGGTGGAGATGTCGATGCCGTCGTGGACAAGTACATGGCAGAGGACTTCGTCGAACACGAGGAGGTCCCCGGGATGGGCAACACCCGGGACACACCCAGGCAGCTGTTCAAGATGATGCAGGCCGCCTTCACCGACTTCCACGTCGACGTCCACGACATGCTCCAGGATGGCGACAAGGTCGTTGCACGGGTCTCGTTCGTCGGCACCCATACCGGTGAGTTCATGGGCGTGCCCGCTAGCGGGAACCCGGTGAACATCAACGCCATCGACATCATCCGGTTCCGTGGTGACCAGTGCGTCGATCACTGGGGTGTCATGGACATGGCCGGCGCACTCGCGCAGATGGGCGCCGGACCGAACAGCTAATCGGGCACGTTCGGGTTCGGCTCAGTCACCGCCCGCAGTTCGTGAAGCGGTGGCGTACTCCCACCGCCCACCGGGGTCCACCATTCCGCTGGGCAGCGCGTGGCCAGCGGATGATCTGGGTGCGCGGCCTCACCCGGCCGGTCGCGTCCGCGCTCTGCGGCATGACAGTGAAATCCCATTTCGGGGTGCACGGTGACTCGAACTCAACCCCGTTTCTTGGCGGGCTGGCGGGAGGGGGTCCTAGTCGGCTACGTCCACCGCGGCGCTGCCTCGCTGCGTGTCGTGCCCCTGACTCCGCGGGGGCCTCAGCCGACGACGCTGTCGGCGGCCAGGTCGGGGGTGAGAATCCACGAGACGGCGAAGCCGGACGCGTCGTCCTTCGGCACGAGCTTGACCAGGCCCGCGTTCTGGAACCGGATCGGGTGTGCCTCTTGCTGTCCCACGATGAGCACGGAGGCGAGCCGATCCAGGAACGGGAGGTGGCCGACGAGGACGATCCCGTCGCCAGAAGCGGAGCCCGACTCTGCATGCAGCAAGTCGGCAATCGGCCGGACCGGGTCGGAGGGATTGAGGCCGGCCAGGCTCTCGACACGTGCCCCGAGCGCCTCGCCGATGATCCGGGCCGTCTGCTCGGCCCGCAGCTTCCCGCTATGGAAGCACCGCCCGGCCCGGACGCCGCACCCGGCGGCCCGCGCGGCGACCTGATTGACAGCTTTCCTGCCGGACGGGGTGAGCGGACGTGCCGGATCCTCCTCTGAAGAGGTCGCCGCACCGTGCTGCATCAGGTAGATGTCCATGAGCGCTCCTTGCCCGCCGCGGGCCCCGTCCGCCGCTGGACAGGTTCTCATCACGGCCAGACTATCTGCGGCGGTGACCCGCACCACGAACCCTCCCCAGGTACCGTGCGTCCGCCCGCCCCGCGTTCGGCAGGTGCGGATGTTATCCAGTGCCGGATGGGGGGCAGCGGCCCCTGAGTCAGAGCGGCCGGATATGACGTTCGGCGATCTCGGTGACCTTCGCGACGCGGCGGGCGTACTTCGCCTCGGTCGTACCCAGGTACTCGGTGGCCATCCAGCTCCGGACGACCTCCAGCGCCAAGGCCGAGCCGATGATCTTGGCGCCGACACACAGCGCGTTGGTGTTGGAGTGCGCCCGGGCGAGCCCGGCGCAGAAGGGGTCCTGGGCCACAGCAGCGAACACACCGGGCAGCTTGTTGGCGATCATCGCGCTTCCATACCCCACGCCGTCGACCAAGACGGCCCGGTCAACCTCGCCGCGAGCCAGCGCCAAAGCTGCCGGATAGACATAGTCGGGAAGATCGCAGGCCTGCTCATCATGTGTGCCGAAGTCGACCACCTCGTGCCCCTGATCACCCAACCAGCGCCCGATCTCCTGCTTGAGCCCGAAGCCGGCATGGTCACTCGCCGTCGCGATCCGCATCCCCCAACGCTACTGCCGCCACACGCGTCCCGGATCGCTGAACGCCGAACACACCGTCCGCTGACCCGTCCAGTACGCCCGACGGGAGGACTCCTCGCGGAGCTGCCCAGGCGACACAGGACCCACTGCGCCGGGATCGTCCAGAACCGGGCAGCCAAATGCCGGGCAGTCACTGCCACAGAGCGCAGGGCGCAAGACCAGCCGCAGCCCATCACTGCGCAGCTGGAATCAGCTCATGACCGTCGCGCTGTATCGCCGCTACCTCGCAGTCCCGGTACTTCGGCTGGAGTACCCGCCCGAGCGCCCAACACCGACCCGCCACCCGCGCCGAATGCGGCGTTGCCGGACGTTCGGTCCGGCGGGGTGCGGGCGGTGTCGAACTCCGGCGGGGCCTATTCGGCCTTGATGAGGCCTCCGTGATAGATGAGGGCGTAGACCTCGGGCTGGCCGGGTCGGTTGATGTGCTCGCGGCCCTGGAAGTGGCTGACCTCGCCGGTCACGACGTCTTTGTACACCCAGTTCTCGACCTGGGCGCTGTAACCACCGAGGAACCTGCCCTCCTGATACAGACGGCTCAGCGCCACCTTGATCACCCGTCCGGCGTCGGCAGCGGAGATCGCGCCGGGGACGATAATCCATCCGTAGTAGTTCATCGCCCAGACAGGTTCGCCGGCCTGCCAGACCACCTCCTGACCGATGAAGTCAGCACCACCGAAGTACGAGTCCCGGTAGCTCCAGTCCCCATCAACGAAGGTGAGGTCGTGGGAGCCTTCCCTCGAAGGGCTAGCCGGATCACCGTCAGCCACGTAGGTGGCGGACTTCGCGCGAACTATGAACTGCTCCAGTTCCTGTACATCCATGTCCGGCAATCTTGCACCCAGTCCCTCCCTCCCGAAGTCGCCAAGGCTCGCTACCGTTCACGAATCAGGCGTCTGGCGGTTTGGGCTGGCCTGGAGGAGGGTGTCGGTATGGAGTACGCGCGTCTGGGTGGGACCGGGCTGCGGGTGAGCAGGGTCGGGCTGGGCTGCATGAGCTACGGCCGGACTGAGGCGGGCATGCACCAGTGGACGCTTGATGAGGACGCTGCCGCGCCGTTCTTCCGGCAGGCGGTCGAGCTTGGGGTGACGTTCTGGGACACGGCGAACGGCTACCAGGGCGGCACTTCCGAGGAGTTCGTGGGCCGGTCCATAAGGCGGTTTTCCCGCCGGGAGGACATCGTGGTGGCCACCAAGGTGTGGGGGAAGATGCATGAGGGGCCTGGCGGCAGTGGCCTGTCCCGCAAGGCCATCCTGGAGCAGGTCGACGCGTCCTTGCGCAGGCTCGGCACCGACTACATCGACGTCTACTACATCCACCGCTTCGACGACCAGGTGCCGGTCGAGGAAACCATGGAAGCCCTGCACGACGTCGTGAAGGCGGGCAAGGCCCGTTACCTCGGCGCCTCATCGATGTGGGCATGGCAGTTCGCCAAGCTCCAGGAGGCCGCCCGCCGTCACGGCTGGACCACTTTCGCCGCGATGGAGGACCAGTACAACCTTCTCAAGCGCGAGGAAGAACGCGACATGATCCCGATGTGCCTCGACCAAGGCGTCGGGCTAACCCCCTACTCGCCGCTTGCGCAAGGGACGCGCAGCGCGGCCCTGGGGCGAGCAGACCAGCCGATCCGCCTCCGACAAGGTTGCCTCGGCGTTCGACCGGGACGTCGATGAGCCCGTCGTCAACGCCATCGAGAAGGTCGCGAGCGGCCGCGGTGTACCGATGGCCACAGTCGCGCTGGCCTGGGTCCTTTCCAAGCCGGTCGTCGCCTGCCCCATCGTCGGCGCAAC
This sequence comes from uncultured Actinomycetota bacterium, assembly GCA_963848845.1. Taxonomy (GTDB): domain Bacteria; phylum Actinomycetota; class Actinomycetes; order Propionibacteriales; family Propionibacteriaceae; genus Propionicimonas. The sequence goes on along the minus strand of CAWKFH010000003.1, from coordinate 132,562 downwards.
CAAACCGCACCATCTGGCGGACGCTGTCGCGGCCCTCGACCTGGACCTCACCCAAGACGAAATGAAGACCCTCGAGGATCCCTACAGTCCGCAGGACAACTACTGGTGGTGATCAAGCCGGGGTCAGCCGCCAGGTGAGTTCGGAGCGACCTGGCTGCCGCTGTCCTTCGCCGCCTCCTTGCTAGCTGAGCGAGGTGTGGGGGTGGCCTTCCAGCTTGCGAGCAGGTTGAGGGGCTTCCTGGGTGCGTGATTGGGGTCGGGTGTGGGTCTGCGGGCAGGGGGATGGTCTCGAAGGGCAGGTCGAGGTCGCCGACGAGTGGGTTGGATGCGTTTGGCGCGTCGTGCTGTGGTTCTGGGTGCAGCTGATCATCAGCTTTTTCCAGTGACATCCCCGCCGCGGACGACGACGACAACCGTGGAGGGGGCATCGGGCCACCCCGACACTGACAGCAGCAGGCTCGCACCCCACGGTCAGGTCGGCTGTCGGGGACATCACCCCAGGTGGACTGCGTGACCGTCACGGCGCCGGGGTGGAGACGAGTCCGGTCGTCGCCAGCCGACACCGGACCGGAGCCTGACTCAGAAGGGCACGCCGCAGCGCAGGATCACGTTCGCGTAGGCGGTGGCTTCGCCGGTGCGGATGATCAGCCGGGCGTGGCGGCTGAGTTCCTTGAGACGCTCGTGGGACACGGCTTCCGGCGGGCCGAAGAGGGACCCGACAAGCTCGACGACCGCCGGGTTGCGGTCGGTGGTCTCGGTGGCGAGCACCGCGGCCTCGACCACGATCTCGCCGGCGATCGCCCTCAGCACCTGCTCGAAGCCGGGCACTCCGAAGACCACAGCCAGATCGATGACCGGCACTCCTGCGGGTTGGGGTAGCCCGCAGTCGGCGACCACAAGGGTGTCGGTATGACCGAGCTTCGAGAGCTGGAAGTTGAGGCCGGCGTTCAGGATCCCGGTGCGCTTCATCCCTGCTCCAGGGCGGCGCTGTCCGGATAGGAAGCCTGGGCGCCCGGCCGCTGCACGGCGAGCGCCGCAACTGCGCTGCCAAGTGCCAGTCCGGCGGCCAGGGACTCCCCTGCGGCCAATGCCTTGGCCAGCGCCCCCACGAAGGCGTCCCCGGCGCCGGTGGTGTCGACGGCTGGGACGTGCGGCGCGGCCTGGTGTCGCGGCTCACCCCCTGCCTCGATCGCGATCGATCCGGCGGCGCCGAGAGTGAGCACCACGCTTCGGGGGCCCAGGGCCAGCAGGCGCCGGGCGAGGTCGGCCGGCCCCGCAGCCTCCGGCCGGTGGCCCCCGACCAGGCGGGCAGCCTCGTTCTCGTTGACGACCAGCGGATCGCAGACCTTGAGTACCTGGTCCGACACCATTGCCGCCGGGGCGGCGTTGAGCAGGAACCTGACCCCAAGACGCGCGCAGGTCTCGGCGACGTACTCGACGCTCGCCATCGGGATCTCCAGTTGCATCACCACAATGTCGGCGGGCGCCCAGACATCCTGGTGCTGTCGCAGGTACTGCGCGCTGACGGCGTTGTTGGCACCCGGGGCGACCACGATCGAGTTCTCCCCGTCAGGGGTGATGAAGATCAACGCGCAGCCGGTGGCGACACCGACACTGCCCAGGCCGGCGGTGTCCACGCCAGCGCCCTGCAACGACTGCCGGAGCAGCTCGCCGTTGGCGTCATCGCCGACGCAGCCGACGAATCTGACCTCGGCCCCGAGCAGGCCGGCGGCGACGGCCTGGTTGGCGCCCTTGCCGCCGGGGGTGATGACCAGGTCGGAACCGAGGAGCGTCTCGCCACCGTTCGGCCGTCTCGTCCACCCGCACCACGAGGTCAGCGTTCGCGGAGCCGATAACTGCGATCGTGCTCAATGGCGTGCCCGTCGGTGAGTTGGGTGCTGGAGTTGCGCTGACTGGATCATCCGAGTGCTAGAAGGCCAGCCCGCGCGGCTCAGCTCCGAGCGGCGCCTCCTGGGGGTCGACGACGGCGAAGCCGTTCGACTTGAAGGCCTCGTAGTCGAAGTGCTCGCACTCCTCGTAGCCGATGCGGTGGTAGTCGTCGAAACCCTCCCAGTCCTCGTACCCCTCTCCGAAGGAGTGGTCGAGGAACGCGTCCGCCATCGCCATGCCCAGCCGGGGCGCGACGTAGAACGCCCCCATGGCCAGCACGTTGCAGTTGTTCGCCGTCGAGCAGCGCAGGGCCGCGGGGACGCTCTCGCAGACCGCGGCGTGCACGTGCGGGCACTTGCTGGCCGCGATGTGGATGCCCATTCCGGTGCCGCAGAAGATCAGCCCCTTCTCGAACTCGCGCTCGGCGATCCGGGCGCCGACCATGAACCCCGCCCGCTGGTACATCGGCGTCTCTTCGAGGACGGGGGTCAGGTCCTCGACCGTCCAGCCCCGCTGGATCAGGTGTTTCCTTACGGCCTCCTTCAGCGGGAAGCCGGCGAAGTCCGCCCCGACGACGACGTGCTTGTCCTTGGCTGTTTTCATTGGGACTGTCCTTTCCGTTTGAAGTGTCGAAGCAGGGAGCCCCTCTTCGACAGCTGGTTGGTGGCGATCACTGCCAGTAGCACGCCGCCCCAGATCAGGGGGCGGTAGAAGTTGCTGATGCTCGGGAACATGTTGAGCCCGGAAGACAGGATCTGGAGGATCAGGATCGCCAGCACCACCCCGACCAGACGTCCGCTGCCGCCGTTCGGGTTCACGCCGCCGAGCACAACGATCAGGACCGTCAGCAGGGTGTAGGTGGACCCGTAGTCGGCCTTGGCCGAGTTGTAGTTGGCCAGCATGACCAGCCCGGCCAGCGAGGCGGTCAGGCCGGAGAACATGTAGGTGCGCACCAGCAGGCTGGTGGTGTTCAGGCCACTGAACTGGGCTGCCCTGGCGTTGGTGCCGAGCATGTAGAGCTTCGTGCCGTAGGCCGTTTTGCTCATGATCAGGGCCACAACGATCGCTGCGACCACGAACACGATCAGCGGCACCGGGACGACGCCGAAGACCTTCCCGGCAAAGACCTGGCCGTACACGGGTGGCAAGCCGCTCTTCGGCTTGCCACCCGTGATCAGGATGGCGACCCCGGTGAACAGTTCAAGGGTGCCAAGGGTCACCAGGATCGGAGGGATCCTGACCTTGGCAACCAGCAGGCCGTTGATCACCCCTGCCAGCGCCCCGGCGACGAGGGCAAGGATCATTGCCACCGCGATGCCGAAGAACGCCTGACCGGCATCAGCCCCACGGGGAACCAGGCTCAGCATGACCACTGCGGCGCCGATCGAGGTCATGTTGGCGATCCCCACCACGGAGAGGTCGATGCCGCCGGTGATCATGGTCAGCATCACGCCGAGTGCCATCAGGCCGAACTCCGGGAACTGGATGGCCATCGACTGCCACGTCCGGATGTTCAGGAAGCCCTCGGTCTTCACGATGGCGAAGAACAGGAAGAGGGTGATCAGGAGGATGACCAGCCTGGTGAGATGGGTGTCCCTGGTGAGGATCCGCAACGATTTCGAGGTCATGGTTGCTGTCTGCATTGCGTGCCCTTTCATCCCATCGCGGCGCGCAGGCCCTTGCCTGAGCGCGCCACCTGAAGTGCCGATACTCCGGTGCCCACGATGATGAGCAAGCCCAGCGAGAATCGCTGCCAGAAGGTCGGGATCCCGACCAGGATCATGCTGTTCTCGACGATGACGATGAGCAGGGTGCCCAGCATCACCCCGGTGAGGGAGCCGGTGCCGCCGGTGATGGCAGTGCCACCTAGCACGACCGCAGCGATCACCATCATTTCCATGCCCAACAGGTTCGTCGGATGCATCTGGCCCATCATGCAGGTGCGGATCAGACCGGCCAGCGCGGCGATCACACCGACGATGACGTAGAGCCAGAACTTGATCCGGCGCACCTTGAAGCCGGCCCGGGCAGCTGAGGCTTCGTCGCCACCGATGGCGTAGATGCCCCGGCCGAACATGGTGAATCGCATCACGAAGAAGACGACCGCCACCACGGCGACGAGGATCAGGAAGGACACCGGCATGCTGGACGTCAGCCCTGAGGTCGGGTTCCTGGCGACGAAGATGGCCGCCGTCCCGAAGGCGTCCATTGAGGCCGGGATGTTCGGGATCTGCACCGAGCCCAGCGCTCCCTGCATGACACCGGAGAAGACGTTGGCTGTGCCGAGGGTGATGATCAGGGTCGGGACGGCCAGCCGTGAGGTGAACAGCCCGTTGAAGGCACCGAGCACCGCCCCCAGCACCATGGCGATCGCGAACGGGATGAGGATGCCGCCGGCGAAGCCCGCGTCCACCAGCAACCGGGTGGTCGCGTAGACGGCCAGCGAGGCCAGCGCCGGGAAGGACACGTCGATGCCGCCGGAGACGATCACCAGGAAGGCGCCGACAGCGAACAGGCCGGGGACCACCATCGCGTTGGCGATGTCCACCAGGTTGTTCGCGGTGAAGAACTGCCCGCTGCGAACCTGGATCAGGATGCTCAGGGCGACCAGGACTCCGAAGACGTAGAACTCGTTCGACCGGGTCAGTTTCTGGATGAGCTTCGTCAACTCAACGCTTCCCTTCTACGTGACCCTCGCGGGTCATCAGTTCCGAAAGCTCAGCCTCAGTCGTTGCGGCCGGATCGATCTCCTGCTCGATCCGGCCGGCCCGCATCAGCAGGACGCGGTTGCAGTTTCCGATCACCTCAGGGATGTCGTCGGAGATGATGATGATGGCCATCCCGTCGCGGGCAAGGCCGCGCAGGATCTCGTGGATGTCGTGCTTGGAGCCGATGTCCACCCCGACGGTTGGCCCGTTGAGGATCAGGATCTCCGGATCGGTGGCCAGCCACTTGGCCAGCACGATCCGCTGCTGGTTCCCACCGGAAAGGGTGTTGGCGGGGTTGTCCGCGTCGGGGGTGGCGATCCTGAGCCGGTCGACCCACTCCTGAGCGCGTTGCCCAAGCGTCTCCTGGCTCAGCAAGCCGTTCCGGGAGACGATGCTGTCGATCTCGGCGATGACGATGTTGTCGGCGATCGACCGGTCCAGGAACAGGCCTTCGGTGAGCCGGTCCTCAGGGACGTAGCCGATGCCGTTCGCGATCGCGGCGCGGATTCCGTCCACCATGACGGGCCGGCCCTTGATCCGGATCTCCCCGGCGTCCTTCTTCAACGCACCGAAGAGCGTGAGGGCGAGCTCCGTGCGTCCGGAACCGAGCAGGCCGGTGATCCCGAGGATCTCGCCACGTCGAAGGGTGAAGCTGACGTCGGCGAACGCGTCGTCAAGGCCCAGTCCCACGGCTTCGAGTATCGGCTCTGACGAAGTCTCGGCCGGCGTGAAGCGGGCCTCCTCGAAGTCCCGGCCGGTCATGTGCCTTGCGAACTTCTTGCGGTCGAGGTCCGCCGGCAGGCAGGTGATCACCGACTCACCGTTGCGGATGATGGTGAACCGCTCGCTGATCTCGAAGACCTCCTCCAGCTTGTGGCTGACGAAGAGGGTGGCGATGCCACGCGCCTTGAGGTCGAGGATGATCCGGAACAGCGCGTCGACTTCCCGCTTGGTCAGCGCCGTCGTCGGCTCGTCCATGATGATCAGCTTCGCGTCGCTCATCAGGGCCCGGCTGATCGCAACCAGTTGCTTGTCGGCGACCGAAAGGCGGCCGACCCGCTCGTCGAGGTCCACTTGGAAGTTGATCTTGGCGACCGCCTCCTCGGCGATCTTCCGGAAGCGGCGCCAGTTCACGAGCTTGCGGTTGGCGGCGAGTTCGGTGTTGATCGCCAGATTCTCCATCACCGAGAGGTTCGGGAAGACGGAGAAGTCCTGGTAGATGACCTGGACACCGTTCATGATGGCCTCGATCGGCGTCAGCCGGGTGTGGACCTGGCCGTTGAGTTCGATGGTGCCCTCATCGGGGGTGTAGACCCCGGAGATGATCTTGATCAGGGTCGACTTGCCGCTGCCGTTCTCGCCGGCAAGGCAGTGGATCTCGCCTGGCCGGATCTCCAGATCGATGTTGCTGAGCGCCTTCACCCCGGCGAAGGCCTTACTCACGTTCCGCACCGTCAAGACGTTGTCAACCATTCACTTCTTCCTTCTCCGTGCGCGCCCGGCTCCAGCGCATTCCAACAGGACCGAAGGCGGCGGGAAGGGGGGCTTCCCGCCGCCTCCGTTGGGGAGGCAGGTCAAACCCGAGGTGCTGGCTGCCGGCCGAGGGGTCGGAAGACCGGCAGCAGCGCCCCGATTCCTGGCCTCAGAAGCCGAACTCGTCGACGTTGTCCTTGTTGATGACGACCCAGCCGTTGCCTTCGAGCACCTTGGTGCTGCCCTCGGCAAACTTCATGTCCTCATAGCCCTTGACACCCAGGTCGACCGAACCCTCGATCTTGTCGCCGTCGAGGATCTTCTTGGCCAGCGCGGCCAGCGCGTAGCCGGAGTCGGCCGGGTCCCAGAGGGTCAGCGCGGAGACCGACCCGTCCTCGAGGATCTGCTTGTTGGCGGCCGGCATGCCGGTGCCTGCGGTGAACACCTTGCCCTTGAGGCCGAGCTCGTCGATCGCCCGGGCAACGCCGGGAGCGTCGAAGGAGGAGGTGCCCATGATGCCCTTGAGGTCCGGGTACTTCTTCAGCAGCTCCTTGGCGGTCTGGTAGGCCACCTCGCCGTCGTCCTGGGATTCCACCCGGGGCTCGGCCTCGAGCAGCTTCATGTTCGGGTACTTCGCCTTCGCCTGCGCCACGCCGCCGTCAGCCCACTCGTTGTGGGAGGCGTTGGTCACGTGGCCGACCATGGTGGTGTAGAGACCCTCCTCGCCCATCGCGGACGCGAGGTTGTCCATGATGAAGCCCCCGTAGGCGTTGTTGTTGAAGGCTTCGATGTCGTACATGGTGTTCTGCTGGGTCGCGCCTTCATGGGTGACCACGACGATGCCAGCATCCATGGCCTCCTTCAGCACGGTTTCCAGTGCGCCCGGATCGACCGGCACAACCGCGATCGCGTCGACGTTCTGCGCGATCAGGTCCTGGATGACCTGCGCCTGCATTGTGGCGTCGGTCTCCGAGGGGCCCTTCTGGTACACGTTGAGGCCGGTTTCGGAGGCGAACTTCTTCACGCCGACCTCCATGCGGACGAACCAGGGGTTGGTTGCATCCTTGGGCACCACGGCGATCGTGTAGTTCGTGTCCTTGGCGCCTCCCTCGCTCGAACTCGCGCTGGGCGTCGGGCTGCCGCTACATGCGGTCAGCGCCAGGCCCAGGGAAAGGGTCAGGGCCAGGGCCCCACCAATAAAGCGTCGTTGCTTCATGCCGTTCTCCTTGTGTTGGCGGTGATGGTGGTTCTTGTCGACTGACGCCGGCTCAGTCGGTGCGCGCGGCGTCCTCACTGCTGGTGAGCAATGCGGTCATCAGCGAGTAGGCGGACTGGGTGGTGTCCAGCCGGCTGTACTGGATCTGCAGGGCGGCCGACGACTCGATCACGATTCCGTAGGGGACCCCGCGTTCGAGTTGGAGGCCGCCGAGCTGATCCGGACGGTCGGTTCGCAGGTGGACCGCCCGCCGCGCTGCGAGGGTGATCTGCTCCGATCGTTCCGGATCCCGGTCAGCGAAATAGGCGGTCACCGTGAACTCGACCGCCCCGTCGGCATCGTTGAGGACGCAAATGGATTCGTGCGATACCTCAGGAGCCGTGCTCACCGGCGGGATGTAGGCATCCGGCACGTACCAGCGTCGGGGGCCAGAGGACTCGAAGCGACCCGAAACGGCTGATGCGGCAGGGTCCGCGGACATGTTCACTCCAAGCGTCAATGCTATTGAAGCGGTTCAGAACTGAACCGCTTCAGACTGTATACTTCGGTTGCCGTGCTCGCAACGGAGAGGACGCGGCGTTATCAAGTTGGTACCTGGGATCGGCAGCGAGCCTTCGCGGGGCCGTCCCAGATCTCCGCAGCTCGGAGGTACATCGATGCTCAGGGAGCCCGGCGCGACCGCCGCAGCCACGGGCCTGCCTGCGCCGCAGCGTTGCTGCCCTGCGAGTCCCGTTGCTGACGGGCCGGCCGGCAGCGGGTTTGCCCCTACGCTTCGTCCTACCCAATGGATGACCCGAGGTGAGCCGTGACGTCGACCGATGGGCGCCCCACGCGGCAGAAGCGCTCGGTGCGCGATCCAGCCCCGGAACTCACGAACGTTCGGATCCGGGACGTTGCGGAGCGGGCCGGGGTGTCGGTGGGCACAGTCTCGAACACGATCAACCATCCCGAACTGGTGCGCCACCGCACCCGGGAGGCGGTCCAGAGGGCCATCCGGGAGCTCGGCTTCGTACCCAACCAGCAAGCCCGCGTGCTCACCGGCGCGTCGAGCCAGGTGATCGGCCTGGTCGTACTCGATGTGGTGAGCCCGTTCTTCATGGAAGCCGCCCGGGCCGTCGAACGCGCGGCGCAGGAAGCCGGCCACGTCGTCATCTTGTGCAACTCCGACAACGATCCGCAGAAGGAGGCCCAACTCCTGCAGATGCTCGCAGCGCAACGAGTGCGCGGAGCTCTGCTGACTCCGGCCAGTCCCAACCAGAAACTCGACCAGGACTGGATCCGGGCCAGACGCCTGCCCATGGTCTTCCTCGACTACCGGAACTCGACTGAGGACTGCTCGGTCTCCGTCGACGACGTCGCCGGCGCCCGGCTGGCCGTGCAGCACCTGCTCGACCTGGGTCACGAGCACATCGCGTTTGTCGGTGGCGGGCGCGGGCTGCGTCAGCACGTGGAACGCGCCCAGGGCGCCAGGGAAGCCATCGCCAAGGCCGGGCTGGACCCGGCAACGGCGCTGGTCGAGCTGAGCGAACCGGGGCTGGGGATCCAGGACGGGCTGTCGGCCGTCCAGCGCCTGCTCGAGGACAAGCTGCCGAGCGGCATCTTCTGCGGCAACGACATGATGGCCTTCGGGGTCTACCGCGGGCTGGCCCGCGCCGGCGTCCGGGTGCCGGACGATGTGGCGCTGGTCGGTTACGACGACATCGACTTCGCCGCTGACTGGATCGTCCCGCTCACCTCTGTCCGCCAGCCAACCGATGAGCTCGGCTACCTCGCCGCCCAACTGCTCTTCGAGCACTCCTCCGGGGACAAGGCGCACGTTCACCGTCAGGTCGTCCTCCAACCCGAACTGATCGTTCGCAGCTCCAGCGATCCGGCGAGCCGTCCGCAAGTCGGAACCGGCGGCGGGTGGACCCCCCGCCTGATCGGAGAAAGCGCGAGCTGAGCCGGACAGGTGCCGTCCGAGCTTCCCCATACCCGTCAGCGTAAGTCTTGACTTACGGTAAGCAGGCGCTTACCGTTGGTCTCATGGTCGACACCCAGCTCGACGCGCTGGCCACGGCGACGAGGAGAGCCATCTACCTGCTGCTCCTCGAGCGACCGCGATCGGTGGCCGACATCGCCGCTGAGCTCCCGGTGAGTCGTCCGGCTGTCTCCCAGCACCTCAAGGTCCTGGTGGACGCCGAACTGGCCCGGGTGACCAGGGTCGGTAATCGGCACGTGTATTCGGCCGACCCCACGGGCATGGCAGTGCTCCGGGGCTGGGTGGATCAGATGTGGGACAGGGCGATGGGGAGCTTTGCGGGCTTCGCCACGAGACAGAAGGAGGAAGACATGGGTCAGGCAGATGCGCAGAAGATCGAACCATTGGTAAAGACGATTCACGTGCCCGGCGAGCCGGGTCTGGTGTTCGAGCTGTTCACCTCGCGGATGGGGGAGTGGTGGCCGCTGGACACTCACTCGGTGGGTGGAGCGGATGCGGTCGACGCCCGGGTGGAACCCGGGGTCGGTGGGAGGGTCTACGAAGTCACCAGGGACGGTGCCGAGCATGAGTGGGGTCGGGTCACCGCCTGGGAGCCGGCAGCGCGTCTCGCCTTCAGTTGGTACCCCGGGCTGCCGTCCTCGCAGGCTACGCAGGTCGAGATCACCTTCAGACACCTGGTCGAGGGCACCGAGGTGACCCTTGTCCACGGCGGCTGGGAGGCGAGGGGCGCCGACTGGGAGACGATGCGAGCCAACTACGACAGCGGCTGGGACCACGTGCTGGGCCGGGTCCCGAACTCGGTGCCGGTGGGTGCGACGACCTCCGGGGTTCCGGCCCGCTAGGTCTGCGGTTCCGGATCCCCGGTCGCTTGACCCTGCTGGTCGTACTCGAGCAGGAAGGCCCGGGTGCTACGCCTGGCCGACTCGACGAGGAACTCGAAGTCAGGCGGTTCGAGGTCGAAGGACCGAGTCGTCACATAGTCGGTGCAGATTGGCACTGTCCGGAGGTGGTCGCTGGGCGAATAGGTTGCGCGGCTGAGGTCGCGGCTGACCGCATCGAAAAGGTTCGCAGCGAAGCCGGCCAAGGTGCGCGGTGGACGGGCGGGGAAGCCGACCAATTGGGTGGTCAGGTCGCCACCGAGTGTCTCGACGAACGCGACCACCTCGCTGAAGTCGATGTAGCCGTCGGCGTTCCGGTTCAGGGTCGAGAAGATCTCGTGGATCGAGGTGGTCCCGAAGACCGTGAGGAGTTCGACGGAAGTCACTTCACCGGACTCGACGGCGTGCTCAAGTTCCTCCTCGGAAACCAGGCCGTCCGCGTTCAAGTCGAGATCCTTGAGGGCTGCGAGTAGCCGCTGCAGCGGCTTCGGGAACTGGCGCTGCATGGAAGTCTCCCGTTCGACCTCCTCGTACCGGGCTTTCGCCGGGGTGTGCGGGCGGGGTGGGGGCCCGCCCCCGGGACGCACCCACGCACGGGTGATGTCAGCCTCGTCCGAAGAGAACAGCGTGAAGCTCAGCGTCTTGGGGTTCTCGGGGCTGAACCGCACCGACCGGGAGTAATAGGCAGTGGCATCGTCGAGGTCGAGGACGCGACGAAGGAAGCTGTCCTTGGGATCCATCGACAACCACCAGCCGTCGAAGGCGTGGCTTGGGTTGTTGCAGAGCAGGCCGCCGTCGACGTACACCTCAGCCAGCTGGACGTCCTCCGCGGCAGCTGTCCTCTGGAGCAGCACGGGCTGAAGCAGCACCGGGAGCGACATGGACATCCGCACGGCGACGCGAACCGGCATGTTCGGGGTCGTCTTCGGGTGGCAGTAGTCGGTCATCATGCGGGTGACGTTGGTGACCGGGACGCACAACTCACGTCCACAGCGCTCCAGCAGTTGGCGGAAGGTGACATCGGCGCTGCCCGTGAAGTCCCGCAGGATTTCGCCGAGGAACGCGTAACTGCGCTGTCCGGGGTGCATGCCGCGGGTGACCGCGGTTCGCATCATCGAGCCGACCCGGCCGCCGCCGCCGTCCATCACCAGGAGCTGCAGGTCGGTCGGTACCAGCTGAGCCATCTCGGCGCTCGAGGCTCCCAAGGCCGCGAACATCGCCAGGATGCTACCGACGCTCGTCCCAGCCACTCGGCGGATCTGGGCAGGGTAGATCCCCGCCTTCTCCAGAGCCTGGATGGCGCCGATGTAGGCGTACCCCTTCGCCCCGCCGCCTTCGAAGCTCAGGTTCTCCCAGGGGTATTGCGAGCCACCGGACCCGGTTGGCGGCACCGGAGGGTGCTTGGTCTCCGCCACCGGCGGCAGCGGGAGCGGCGGCGGGTCGGAGAACATGAGAGTGGCTCGCCGGTAGTGGTCCGGGGTCGCTCGCTCGGTGAGGGCCCGCCAGCTGTGCTGCTCACGAGGGGTCGAATAGGCGTTCACGGCGGCTCCAGAGGAGAGGCTAACCTGCGCTCAGGCTCCTCCCCGCACTCGTCAGGAGTCAAGGGCCGGACCCGCCCCAGAGGCAATAGCAGGTAGTCGAGTTGGCGATGGCGCAGGGCAGCGAGCGACGACTGTCGCACAACCGCCCAGTACGTTCCCGGCACACCCAGGCTAGAAGAAGGCCCTTAGGCCGTGCTCGCAGAAGGTCTCCCGGTAGTCGGCAAGGTCCTCCTCGTGGAGGGCTGGGACGCCGGCGAACTGGTATTCCCAGTCGAGGAGTTCGTACTTGCGCTCGCCGAACTGGTGGAAGGGGAGCAGCTGGACCTCGGTGACGCCGATCGGCTTGAGCAGGCGGCTGAAGGCGACCGCGTCGTCGAGTTGGTTGTTGACGCCGGGGATGACGGGGATGCGCACCAGTACTTCGCCGCCGGCTTTCACCGCCGTTGCCAGGTTCCGCAGCGGCAGTTCGTTGCTGACCGTTGTCCACCTCTTGTGCTGCGCGCGGTCGTGGTGCTTGACGTCGATGATCGCCAGGTCCACCTGGTCGATGATCTTGCTGAAGATGCTCGGCGCGGCGTAGCCAGTGGTTTCGATGGCTGTGTGGATACCCCTGGACCTGAGCTTGCGCAGCAGCTTGGTGGTGAACCTGTGTTGCACCATGGCCTCGCCGCCGGACAGGGTGACGCCGCCGCCTGACTCCTCATAGAACGGCAGGTCCTGCAGGCAGATGGCGGTGACCTCGTCGACCGTGTAATCGCGGCTGTCGGCGGTGGTCACCTTGGCGTTGCCCGGGTCGCGGACCTGCAGCACCTGCAGCTGGCGTGAGCCGGGGTTGGAGCACCATGCGCAGCCCATTGGGCAGCCCTTGAGGAAGACGAGCGTGCGGATTCCCGGACCGTCGTGCAGCGAGAACTTCTGGATGTCGAAGATCCGGCCGACGTCCTCGGTCACTGCGCCGCTCCGTCCATGCCGTTTCGTTACCGGGCCCTTGCACTTTCATACGTAACAATACTAACCTTCGTGTGGAAGTCAATGCTGATGTGGAGTGGAAGGAACCCAGATGGGTGGCGAGCGGCGGTCGAAGATACTCGAGTACGTCATCGACAACGACCGGGTCGACGTGAACGAGCTCGCCGGGATGTTCGCTGTCTCCCAGGTGACCGTCCGCAAGGACCTCGACGAGCTGGAGAAGCGGGGCCTGGTCCGCAGGGAGCACGGCTACGCCGTCGCCATCGCTCCGGACAACCTGCTGAGCAGGCTGGCCTTCCACCACGACGTGAAGCGCCGGATTGCGGCAGCGGCCGCCGACCTGGTGCCCAACGGCAGCACCGTGATGATCGAGTCCGGCTCGTGCTGCGCTCTGCTCGCCGACGCGATCGCCACGAAGCGGCGCGGAGTCACGATCATCACCAACTCCGCGTTCATCGCTGACTACGTGCGGAACTCCCAGGGTGTGAACGTGGTCCTGCTGGGCGGGGATTACCAGCCCGAGGCCCAGGTGACCGTCGGTCCGCTCGTTGAACAGTGCGTGGCGAACTTCTTCGTCGACACCCTGTTCATCGGCATCGATGGCTACACCGAGGGAAGTGGGTTCACTGGCAAGAACCACCTCAGGGCAGAGGCGGTGCGCGCGATGGCCAGGCAGGCACGCGAAGTGGTTGTGCTGACCGAGTCGTTGAAGTTCCCGCGGCAGGGAGCTGTGCAACTACTCCCGGTGACCGGCGTGAGCAGGCTGGTCACCGACACCAACCTCCCCCTGCCGATCCAGGACCACCTGACCCAGGCGGGGATCACCGTGGCCAAGGTGCCCGCGGGCTGACCGCGGCAACCGATGCCCGCACCCCCGAACGACACAAACGGAAAGGACCTCAGATGAGGACCATCGCAGACCCGGACACCACGGTTGCCGAGCCCCACTTCGGCCGACTCACCCCAAGGATGGCCGCCTGGCGCGAGGAGCTCATGGAGACCCCCCAGTCGGTGTGTGTGGAACGGGCGAAGTTGACGACCCAGACGTACCGGGCCCACCAGAACGAGCCGATGGTGTTGCTGCGGGCGCTGATGGTCAAGAACGTGCTGGAGAACATGTCGATCTTCATCGAACCGGCCTCGCTGATCTGTGGGAACCAGGCCTCGGCGAACCGGGCGGCGCCGATCATGCCCGAATACGCGATGGATTGGGTGATCGCAGAACTGGACGAGTTCGAGCAGCGTCCGGGTGACCGGTTCACGATCACGGAGGACGCCAAGCAGGCCCTTCGGGAGATCGCCCCGTTCTGGGAGCACAACACCCTGAAGGATCGCGGCCTGAGCCTGATGCCGCCGGCCAGCCGCAAGTTCTACGACCTCGGGATGATCCACCCCGAGGGCAACATCACCTCCGGTGACGCCCACATCGCGGTCCACTACGAACGGGCGCTGGCCGAAGGCCTGGCCGGCTACCGGACCCGCACCGAGCAACTGCTGGCTGGACTGGACCTTACCGATGCCGAACAGCTGAAGAAGTCGTTCTTCTACCGGGCCGTCCTGATCACCCTCGACGCCGTGGTCACCTTCGCCCACCGCTACGCCGCGCTGGCCGACCGCATGGCCCTTACCGAGTCGGATCCCTCGCGCCAGGCCGAGTTGCGGGAGATGAGCCGGATCCTGAACAAGGTGCCCGAGCAGCCGGCCGAGACCTTCCACGAGGCCATCCAGGCGGTCTGGCTGATCCAGCTGTGCCTCCAGGTCGAATCGAATGGCCACAGCCTCTCCTACGGCCGCTTCGATCAGTTCATGCAGCCCTACTACTCCAACGACCTCGCGGCCGGCCGGATCAGCGAGGACCGGGCCACCGAGTTGCTGACCAACCTGTGGCTGAAGACCGTGACGCTGGCCAAGATTCGCAGCTGGTCCCACACCAGGTTCAGCGCCGGCGGCCCGCTCTACCAGAACGTCACCGTCGGCGGCCAGACCCCGGACGGTGCTGACGCGGTCAACCCCGTTTCCTACCTGGTGCTCCGCTCGGTCGCCCAAACCAGGCTGCCCCAACCCAACCTGACAGTGCGCTACCACCGCGGCCTGGCCGACGACTTCATGATGGAGTGCGTCGAGGTCATGCGGCTCGGGTTCGGCATGCCGGCGTTCAACAGCGACGAGATCATCATTCCCTCCCTGATCGCGAAGGGCGTCACCACCGAAGACGCCTACAACTACTCCGCGATCGGCTGTGTCGAGGTCGCCGTCCCCGGCAAGTGGGGCTACCGATGCACCGGCATGAGCTTCCTGAACTTCCCCAAGACCCTGCTCACCGCCATGAACAACGGGTGCGACCCCAAGTCGGGCGAACGGCTCGCCACACCGGTCAAGCACTTCACCGGGATGACCAGCTTCGAAGAGCTGATGGCCGCCTGGGACGTCACCGTCCGGGAGTTCCAGCAGCACTGCGTCATCCTCGACTCGGCCTGCGACATCGCCCTTGAGGAGAACGTCGCCGACATCCTTTGCTCAGCACTGGTGGAGGACTGTCTCGGACGCGGCAAGCCGATCAAGGAGGGTGGCGCCGTGTACGACTTCATCTCCGGCCTCCAGGTCGGCATCGCCAACCTCGGCGACTCCCTTGCCGCCGTCAAGAAGTGCGTCTTCGAAGACCACACGATCACGACCACCGAACTCTGGGACGCGCTCGGCAACGACTTCGCTGGAGTCCGTGGCAAGGAGATCCAGGCGGCATTGGCCAACGCACCCAAGTACGGCAACGACGACGACTACGTCGACTCCCTGCTGGTGCGGGCCTACGACAGCTGCATCGACGAGATCTTCAAGCACCACAACACCCGCTACGGCCGCGGCCCGATCGGCGGTACCTACTCCGCCGGCACCTCCTCGATCTCGGCCAACGTCCCACAAGGCGCCTCCACCATGGCCACGCCGGACGGCCGCAACGCCGGTGAACCACTCGCCGAAGGCTGCTCACCCAGCCACGGCGCCGACACCCACGGCCCAACCGCCGTCTTCAAGTCGGTATCCAAGCTCGACACCGCCCGGATCACCGGCGGCGTCCTGCTCAACCAGAAGGTCACCCCGCAAGTCCTCTACAAGGAGGCCGACCGGAGAAAGCTGATCCTGGTCCTGCGGACCTTCTTCAACCGGCTCAACGGCTTCCACGTCCAATACAACGTCGTCGATCGGGCCACCCTCCTCGACGCCCAGGCCCACCCCGAACGCCACCGCGACCTGATCGTCCGAGTCGCCGGGTACAGCGCCTTCTTCAACGTCCTGTCCAAGGCCACCCAGGACGACATCATCGCCAGAACCGAGCAGACCCTATGACAACCCAGCCTGCTGGGCGGCTCGCCCTCGGGATCGACATCGGCGGCACCGGGATCAAGGGTGCGCCGGTGGAAGTGGCGACCGGACGGTTGGCCGCTCCCCGCCACTACATCCCGACCCCCCAACCAGCCACCCCTGCGGCTGTGGCAGCCGCGGTTCGCCAGATGGCGGATCACTTCAGCACCGCCCTACCGGTTGGCGCCCCCATCGGGGTCACCATCCCGGCGGTGGTTCGGCACGGTGTCGTCCGCAATGCGACCAATATCGACCCCACCTGGATCGGTACGAACGCAGAAGCGCTCTTCGCGGACTCGCTGGGATCGACGGCGACGGTCCTCAACGACGCTGACGCAGCCGGACTCGCGGAGGTAGCCCTTGGCGCCGGCCGTGGCCACACCGGGGTAGTGCTCGTCATCACCCTTGGCACCGGGATCGGCTCGGCCCTCTTCGTCGATGGCCGACTCGTACCCAACACCGAACTCGGGCACCTGACGATCGACGGCTTCGACTGCTGCCCCTGGGCTTCCGCCGTGGCACGAGTGCGGGAGAACCTGTCCTGGCCGGAATGGGTCTCCCGGCTTCAGGAGTACCTCTCCTACGCCGAAAGCCTGATCTGGCCCGACCTGTTCATCATCGGCGGTGGGATCAGCCATGATGCCGACCAGTTCCTTCCGCTCCTCCAGCTGGAAGCGCCGGTGGTCCGCGCCCAGATGGAAAACGACAGCGGCATCATTGGGGTCGCGCTGGAGGCGCACGCGTCAAGGTCGTCCTGACGTGATGCGCCGAGGGCAACCCTGCCCGTGCCGGGTCAGTCCGGCGAGGGTGGCTGCCAGTCGGTGATCCGGCTCAGGAATCGTGTGATGAGGACCGATGGGAGCCGATCGAGAACCCGGTCCCTGACGACTTGCCCCAGCCCGGGTGGGCACCCGCCGCCGATCCTGGCCAACAGGCGGGCTTGGTTCGCGATCCGTCGGCGGCGGGGGAGCCGTAGCGAGTCGAACCGCTTCAGCCCTCGGGCCAGATCGGCGTTCTGGAGCAGGCAGCCCAGGGCCACCCCGTCCTCAAGGCCGAGGTTCGCGCCCTGGCTGATGGTGGGCAGGAGGGGGTGGGCGGCGTCGCCGACCAGGACTGCGCGTCCCGAGTGGAAGGAGCGGACGTCGCCATGGACCACCGAGATGTCGTGCCGGAGGATGCTGTCGGGCTTGGCAAGTGCCACGATGTCGACGACACCCTCCGGCCAGCCAGCGAGGCGTTCATGGACGCTGGTCAGGTCATCGGCCAGTGAGGCTCGGCCGTCATGGGGTAGCAGGCAGTGCCAGGAGATGCGGTCCGGACCGATCCGATGGGCGCTGAACTCCACGCCAGGCCCCCACCAGAAGGTCCAGTCGGTGCCTAGTAGCCGGTCGTCCGGGACGACGGCCCGCCAGGCCGTGAAGCCGCTTCGGCGGACGTCGGCATCGGGAGCGACGCCCTGGCGAACGATGCTGTTGACGCCGTCCGCGCCGACCAGCAGGTCGGCTGACAGGTGATGCTCCGCAGACCCCTCCCGCCAGCGCACGCGGGCGGGTCGACCACGGGCGACGCCGACGTCCAGACTCAGGACGCGGGCTCCTGGTCGCAACAGCGCAACCTCGTTGGCCGCATCGACGAGGGCGGCGTGCAGGGTTCGACGGTGGATGCCAATCGCCTGCAATGATCCGGAGCCCGTGGGGAGCCTCAGCAGCCAGCGGCCGTCATCCGCACGCATGCCGGTGGGTCTGATCGGGTGACCAGCCCGGCGAACCGCTTCGGCCACTCCGAGGGCGGCCAGGGCACGTTCCCCGTTTGGAGTGACCGCCAGGCCGGCGCCGGCCTCCCAGAAGACCGCGGCCTGCTCAAGGACCGTGACTTCCCAGCCGGTGTTGGCGAGTGCGATGGCCGTGGCCAGTCCGGCAATGCCGCCACCGACCACGACCGCCGTCCGAGGACGGGCGACCGCGACGGGCAGATTCGGCATCATGAACTCCCGGCTGGGAACTGTCGTCGAAGAGCCAGGTCAGGGCAGGGTGGTGGTTCCGAAGGTCTCGTACCAGTCGTTGGCGAAGGTGTTCACGGCCTGGGTCACGTCGGGGGTGCTGAGGGCGGCCCGGAGGAGGAACGGGGGCAGGGTGACTGCCGCCGCGCCGGCTTCGAAGGCCGCGCTGACCTGGGCCACGTTCTTGAAGCTGGCGGCCATGATCTTGCAGGTCGCACCGTGGCGGTCGATGAATTTGGCCAGCGACTTGATCGTGGCGCCGGTGTCGATGTCCAGGCTTTCCATCCGGTTGAAGTACGGCGCGATGTAGTCGGCGCCGGCAGCGATCGCGAGCATGCCCTGGGTCTTGGAGTAGATCGCGGTTGCGGTCACCCCGATGCCCTCGTCCTTGAGCAGCCGCATCGCCCGGATACCCTGCTCGGTCGTCGGGATCTTCGCATACACGCTGCCGTCGACCTGGTCGACCAGCCGGTGGGCGTCGGCGACGATCCCGTCAGCGTCCTGGGCCAGCACCTGGATGTGCAGGGTCCGGTCCGGGCCGATGATCTGCCGGATCCGGCGGAAATGGTTGTAGAAGTCGATCCGGCCTTCAGCCCTGATGATCGTCGGGTTTGTCGTCACCCCTGCCACCGGGTAGAACGGCGTCATCTCCTCGATGTCGGCCAGGTTGGCGGTGTCGAACAGGATCTCCATCGGTTTCCTCACTTGTGTTCGTGCTTACGAACAATCGTTGCACACTTGCGATCAGACTGCTAGTGAAAGCAGCGACGAAAGTGTATCGATGTACCGTCTGGCAAGCCTGCGCCGACCAATCCGGTGGCTGGAAGGCCTCGAGGCTCAGGAAGGTACCCGGACCTGGGCCACCGCCAGGAGCTGGGTCAGGGTGGTCACCACGCCGTGGTGGCGGTTCCCGGGTGCGACGAACCGTGCGAGCTCCAGTACTTCTGGATGGGCGTTGGCCATCGCGTAGGAGTAGGACGCCTCGCCGAGCATCTCCAGGTCGTTGAGGTAGTCGCCGAAGACGATTGTCTGATCGGAGGCGACGCCGAGTCTCGACATCAGCGCACGTACTGCCACACCCTTGTGCACGCTTGCATCCATGATGTCCATCCAGTGCCCACCCGAGACGACGACCTTGCAGGGGTGGCTGGCCTCCGCCAGGGCGGGTATCGACCCGCTCCCGGTGCCGTCGAAGTCGAAGGCTGCGAACTTCAGCGGAGCTTCGCCGACCTCGATCAGGTCGTCGACGATCTCAAGCTTTGCGTAGAACCTGGCTGCCTCCCGGACGAAGGCTGCGTCGCTTCGCTCGATGTAGGCGGCGTTCCGGCCGCACCAGACCAGGCCCAGGTCGTGGGTCCTGCCCAGCTGTCGAACCGTCCGGACGACCCGTTCGGCGCACGCTCGATCCAGCGGGCTCGAGCTCAGTTCCGTGCCCTCGCGCACGACGTAGGCCCCGTTCTCCGCGATGAAGACGATGCCGTCGGCCTGCTGGGCGAACAGCCGGGACAGGGTCGCGTACTGGCGTCCGCTGGCAACGGCGAAGACGATGTCCCGGTTCCCCAGTTCGGTGAGTAGCGGCCAGAAGGCGTCCGGAATCCGACCGTCAGCGTCCAGCAGGGTGCCGTCCATGTCGGTGACGACGAGTCTCGGGTCCAGGGGGAGGCCGGCGATGGCCGGGTCGCTCTGGTCTGGTCTCATGGGTCGAGTTGCTACCTGCCCAGTCCTCTGCTGCCAACTCATACCGCAGATTCTATCAGGCATACCCCTTCAAGTATTTCGGTCTACCGCAAGGAAAAATGAAAGCTGCTCGAGCGAGTGCGGCGACTGCGAGGAGAGACTAGTGTTCCGATACACGCCTTGAGTGTTTCGATACACTCTTGCGTTGGTACGTAGTTTGACGTACGCTCGTCTCAGCGACTCAGCTTTCGATCCGAAACCAATCGCAAGCTGGCGTAGACAAACGCAGGTCGCCCGGACACTCACTCAAGGAAGTGTGAACATGAGCGCTAAGCGCCATCTGCTGGCCATCACGGCGTGCCCATCCGGCGTCGCCCATACCTACATGGCTGCCGAGAATCTCGAACAGGCAGCCAACAAGCTCGGCTACACCATGGACGTGGAGACCCACGGTTCCATCGGCGTCGAAGGTGTCTTCAAGCCAGAGGACATCGCCCGCGCCGAGGCGATCATCATCGCTGCGGACTCCCGGATCGACCTGGGTCGATTCGAGGGCAAGAAGGTGATCGTCAGCAGCGTTGCCGAAGGCATCCACAAGCCGGAGGCCCTGATCGAGCGCGGCCTGACCGCCAAGCCCCTGGCCACTTCAGGCAACGGCGGCACCGGGAGCGTGAAGCAACGCACCGGGATCTACGGGATCCTGATGAACGGTGTCTCCCACATGATCCCGTTCGTCGTCGTCGGCGGCCTGTTGCTCGCCGTGGCGTTCGGCATCGGTGGCGTGCCTGGACCGTCCGGCCTGGTGATCCCGGAGGGCAGCCTGTTCGAGACGCTGAAGGAGGTTGGCATCCTCGGGTTCACCCTGATGGTGCCGATCCTCTCCGGCTTCATCGCCTACGCCATCGCAGATCGCCCGGGTCTCGCTCCGGGCATGATCACCGGCATGCTCGCCGTCACTCCGGCGATCTACAACTCCGAGTCCGGCGCCGGCTTCCTTGGCGGCATCATCACCGGCCTGTTGTCGGGCTACGTTGCTCTGGCCATCAAGAAGATCCCGGTGCACAAGTACGTCGCCCCGATCTGGCCCATCATCGTCATCCCGGTCACCACGACCCTCGTCGTGGGCGGCTTGTTCATCTACGTGCTCGGCGGCCCGATCGCGGCCATCTTCTCCGGGCTGACGGTCTGGCTCGCCAGCATGCAGGGCACCAGCGCGGTCCTCCTCGGTGTCATCCTCGGCCTGATGACCGGGTTCGACCTTGGTGGGCCTGTGAACAAGGTCGCCTACCTGTTTGCCGGCGGCTTGATCGCGGCCGGCAACTACCTCCCGGCGGGCATGAACGGCGTCGCGGTCGCCGTCCCGCCGATCGGCATGGCGCTTGCCAGCTTCCTCAGCCGCAGGTACTTCACCGACGGTGAGCGGCAGAACGGCATTGCGGCCATGTTCATGGGTTTCTTCGGCATCACCGAAGGCGCCATCCCGTTCGCTGCCGCCCGGCCGCTCCAGGTGATCCCGGCGAACATGATCGGCAGCGCGGTTGGCGCAGGCCTCGCCGGCTTCCTCGCAGTTGAGTGCCACGTCATGTGGGGTGGACCGATCGTGGCCGTGGTCGGCGCCGTCGGGCAGCCGCTCGCCTTCGCCCTCGCCCTGATCGTGGGCTCGGCGACCACCGCAGCCATCGCCCTCGGCCTGATCGCGGTCACCGAGCGCCGGCGGGCCCGGAAGGGCCGCGGAGACCAGGTCACGATCGGCAGTGAGCGGCTGGCGACCTCCCCGATCTCCCCGGTCGACCTCGCGCCCGGCACCGGCGGCGGGGTGGCGACCAAGGTCCGTCCGGCCACCGTCCTCGACTACATCAGCGAAGACACCATCCTGATGGAGTCGGCCGCCGGCGATCGCGACGGGCTGATCAGGGAACTCGTTGCGCTCGGGGTGAAGACCGGCCAGGTCGCCGACCCCGACGTGGTCCTGGCCAGCGCGCTGGCCCGCGAGGCCCTGATGTCCACAGCAGTGGGCGAGGGCATAGCGATCCCGCATGCCAAGTCCGACGGCGCTGCCAGCCCCATGGTCGCGTTCGCCAAGGCAAGAGACATCGACTGGAGTTCGCCCAGCGGTGACCGCGCCCGACTTGTCTTCCTGATCTCGGTACCTGAGGCGGACGCCGGGGACGAACACCTGAGGATTCTGGCCAAGCTTTCCCGTGCGCTTGCCAGGCCTGCGGTTCGGGGAGCACTGACCGCAGCAGCAACCAAGACCGAGGTCCTCGACGTCCTCAAGTCCGCCGTCGACTGACGCGCGCGCCGGCCGTCGGAGGGGCCCGGGGCAACCCGGGCCCCTGCGGGCCGCCTCACCACCTGCAGGCGACCGGCGCTCGCCCCAACCAGGACACCAGCAACCAGAGGAGACAACCATGACAGTTCGTTGGGCCATCGCCGGTCCCGGGAGAATCGCCGCGATCATGGCGACCGAGTTCGGCTTCGTCGAGGACGCGGAACTGATCGCGGTCGGAGCTCGACCGGAGGACCACGCCGAGGAGTTCGCAGCGAGCCGCGGGCTCGAGCTTCTCGCCTATGACGAGCTCTTCGCTCGTTCCGACATCGACGCCATCTACCTCTCCACGCCGCACGCGTTCCACACCGACCTCGCGCTGCGGGCGATCGCCGCCGGCAAGGCAGTGCTCGTCGAGAAGTCCTTCACCACGAACCCCGACGACGCCCAGCGAATCATCACCGCAGCCCGCGATCGCGGCGTCTTCGTGATGGAGGGCATGTGGACGCGTTGCCTGCCTGCGATGGAACAGCTCCGCTCGCTGATCGCCGAGGGTGCGATCGGTGAGGTGCGGTCCATCCAGGGCGATCTTTTCGCCCGCCGGGACTTCGACGCGG
Source organism: uncultured Actinomycetota bacterium (assembly GCA_963848845.1). Taxonomy (GTDB): domain Bacteria; phylum Actinomycetota; class Actinomycetes; order Propionibacteriales; family Propionibacteriaceae; genus Propionicimonas. The sequence goes on along the minus strand of CAWKFH010000003.1, from coordinate 109,987 downwards.
CCGACCGGCTGTTCAACGCTGCCCTCGGCGGCGGCGTGGTCCTCGACCTCGGCGTCTACGTCCTTGCCTTCGTCCAGGACCTCCTCGGTACCCCGGAGGTCCTGCACGCCGTTGGTGGCGCAATGCCCAACGGGGTGGACGGCGAGGCCGGGCTGCTGCTCGGGTATCCGGACGGCCGGTTCGCGAGCCTCGCGATCTCGTTCAAGGCGCACGGTCCCGGGCGAATCATGGTCTGCGGGGACCGGGGGTGGATCGACGTGCCGCCGCGCTTCCATCGAATGGAACGCCTGGTGCTGCACCGGAGCGGAGCCGCCCCGGAGACGATCACGGTCCCGAAGGTGTCGGCCGGCTACGTCCACGAACTGCGCCACGCAACCGAGTGCATCGCCCGTGGCCTGACCGAGTCCCCACTGATGCCCCTTGACGACACGCTCGCCGTCCAGCGGCTGATGGCTGAGACCCTTCGCCAGCTTGGACGCTGACCGCGCCGGAACCCGGTGGACCCGGCCCGGATCCTTCGGGGCACGCCGGCCCGGCTAAGCCGAGGCGCGGATAGCCTCCATGGTTCGCAACGTCATCAGGGTGCGCTGTTGGTCGGGCCGGGGGTCCGCTTCACCGGCGATGAGTTGCACGAACCGCTCGATCTCGTAGCTGAGCTTGCCAGCTGACTTCTCGACGGCGTGTTCCTCGAGTGGTGAATCGAGGAGGTGGAGCCAGACCCTGGAGGGTTCGGCGATGTGGTCGATGGTCAGCGTCCCGAGTTCGCCTTCGATCTGGCTTGGCCGAGCCGAGGCCGTGATCTTGGAGTAGGCGATGTCCGCCACGAAACCCGGATAGGTTGCCAGGGCGCTGCCGACGCCGTCCACACCCGAGGCGATGGTGGCACTCGCGCCCACGATTCGGTCCGGCTCCCCGAAGAGGTCAACGAGCGCGCTCACGCAGTAGACCCCCAGGTCGTTGAGGGCGCCGCCGGCCAGTGCCGGGTCGAAGATGTTCACCGACTGGCCGGCCTGCACCTGGTCGTAGCGAGCGGAGCGCTGGCAATACTCGAATGAGACCCTGCGCACCGTCCCGACCCGGGGCAGCAGTTGCCGGACGACGGCCATGCCGGGGTCGTACGCGCTGCGCATGCCCTCGAAGAGGAGGACTCCCTTGGTTCGCGCGAGGCCCAGCAGGGCCTCGAACTCGCCGGCGGTGACCACAGCGGGCTTCTCGACCAGGACGTGCTTGCCGGCTTCGATAGCTGCCCGGCACTGGGCGTGGTGGATGGCGTTCGGGCTGGCGATGTACACCGCGTCGACCTCGGGGGACGCGAGCATCGCATCAAGGTCCGACCACGCGCGTGGGCCTCCCAGCAGCTCGGCGGTGGCGGTTGCCTTGGCGGCATTCCGGGAGAACACCCCGGCGAGCGTGATCCCCGGCACCTGCCGGAGAGCTGACGCGAACTGGTGGGTGATCTGGCTGGTGCCGATCGTGGCGATTCGAATCACCGGAAACCTGCCTTCAGGTCGTGACCATGGCCCTGACGCCGTTCGCCCGGGCGATCTGGTGGAAGCCCGCCAGCTGCTCGCGGTTGAACATCTTCGGATTCTCGTCCGTGTCGAACACGTACAACACGCCTGGCAGGACGTCGTACTTGGCCGCGGCCAACGGGTTGTAGTTCAACAGCTCGTAGCGCACATCGGGGTAGATGCTCGAGATGAACCGTGCGATCCCAGCGATGTTCTCGGGACTGTCGGTGATTCCCGGGATCAGTGGGGTGCGGACTGTGACATCGTCGCGCCGCTCACCGGTGAGGAGGTCGGTCAGGTTGGCCAGGATCAGCTCGTTGGTGTGACCGGTGTAGCGCCGGTGCGCCTCCGGGTCGATCAGCTTGCAGTCGGCGTAGACGTGATCGGCCCAGGGGAGGGCGTTGGCAAGGAACTCACCCCGGACGTTCAGGGCGGTCTCGAGGGCCGTGTTGATGCCGGCCTCCTTCAGCGCCTTCAGGAGGGCAGCCGCGAAGTGCGGCAGGAACAGCGGCTCGCCACCAGAGAGCGTCACCCCACCACCGGCACCGAAGAACACCCGGTCCCGCTGGGCGAGTTCCACGAGTTCCGGAACGGTGTAGCGCTTGGCGTCGAAGGTGATGGCACCGGTGGGGCACACGGTGGCCAGGGCATCCCAGTCGGCTCCCGCCACGGTGGTGTCGACCCGGATCTGGCCCGACTCGTCCCTGGACACTTCGCCGGTTGTCGACTTGTCCAGGCACAGCCCACAATCGATGCAGCGGGAACGAAAGAAGACCGGCCGGATCCTTGGATTGATCGCCTCCGGGTTCTGGCACCAGGCGCACTCCAGGCTGCAGCCCTTGAGAAAGATCGTGGTCCGGATCCCGTGACCGTCGTGGGTCGAGAAGCGGCGGATGTCCACAACATTCGCCGCCAAGGCGGTCTGGTCGGCCACAGTGCTCATCACCTCTGGCCTCTCCGTTGCCGATTCACAGGTCGTGGGTCGTGCGGGCGATGATCTCATCCTGGAGGTCCCCGGCGAGTTCGGTGAAGTAGGCGGTGTAGCCGGCGACGCGGATGGTGAGGCTTCGGTAAAGATCGGGATTCGCCTTGGCTGCGATCAGGTCCTCACGGCGGACCACGTTGAACTGCACATGGGGCACCTCGAGCTCGACGAACGCCCGGAGGAACTGCGCGAACTTCTCGACGTTGGTCTCGGAGTCGAAGAACTCCGGCAGGAACTTCAGGTTCAGCAGGCCACCGTTGGAGGTGTACTCGTTCTCCATCCTTGACACCGACTGCAGCACAGCGGTGGGGCCGGCCAGGTCACGTCCGTAAACCGGTGACAGGCCGCCGTCGGCCAGCGGGGTTCCGGCCTTCCGCCCGTCCGGCGAGGCGCCGACGTTCTGGCCCATCGGGACGTGCGCTGACACCGTGTACATGCCGGTGTGGTAGCGGCCGCCGCGGATGTTGGTGTAGGTCGCGAGCCGGTTGGCGAAGTAGCCGGCCCACCGCTGGCCCAGTTCGTCGACGTAGGCGATGTCGTTGCCGTACTTCGGTGCCTTGTTCAGCAGCAGGGCCTGCTCGATCCCGTACCCGACGAAGTCCGCCTGCAGCGCCGCCAGGAGCCGCTCCCTTGAGATCAGCCCTTCTTCGAAGACGAGCTTCTTGATGGCGGCGAGGCTGTCGGCGAGCGAGGCGACCTGGATCATCTGGATACCCGACAGGTTGTACTTCGCGCCACCGGCTGTCACGTCCACCCCGACGGCGAGGCAATCGTCGATGACCGCAGAAAGGAATGCCGTCGGCAGCACATCCATGTGGGCACGCTCGACCACCTCGCAGGCTGCGATCATCCTTTCGAGGTAGTGGTCGATCATCTTCTCGAACGCCGCTTCGAGGTCGGACCAGGTGGCGAAGTCGGGCAGGCGGCCAAAGTCCGGACCGAGTTGCTCGCCGGTCTGTAGATCGACCCCACCGTTGAGGGTCAGCTCGAGTGCCTTGTTCAGGTTGAACATCGCGGCGTCGCTCCAGCCGAGGTTGTTGCCCTGGGTGGTCAGTTCGACACAACCGACGATTGCGTAATCGAGAGCATCGGTGTGGCTCACGCCGACTGCCTCGAGCGCCGGAATCACCGAACGGTCGTTGAAGAACTGCGGCATCCCGCTGCCCCTTGCCACGACTCGGACCGATTCCTTCAAGAGGTCGTCGCTGGTGTGCTCGTGGAGCCGAACCGACAGGTTCGGTTGTGGCAGGCCGAGGTGCTTCTGTGCCTGCAGGAACAGAAACGACAGCGGGTTGGCAACATCGTTGCCGTTGGCGTCCTGCCCACCGAGGGCAACGTTGAAGCCGATCGGAAAACCGGCGAAGTACCTGGCGCTCTCGGAGTTGCGCAGGTAGACGATCTGGTTGAACTTCAGGAACAGGCACTCGATCAGCTCAAGTGCCTCCTCGGCGGTGATCGCGCCGCTGGCCACATCTGCCTCGTAGTAGGGCAGCAATGCCAGGTCGAGTCGGCCCGGTGAGAACGAGGAAGCGTTGGACTCGGTGTGGAGCACCACGAACAGCACCCAGAGCGACTGGACCGCCTCGTGGAAGGTCTGGGCCGGGCCCTCCGCCAGGTTGCGCATCACCGCCGCGACGCGGCGCAGGTCGGCCGCGTCCGTTGCTTCGGCTGTCTGGGCGAGGTCGTCGGCAAGATCGGCGTAGCGGCAAAGGAAGCGCTGTACGCCCCGCATGGTGAGCTCCACAGCCCGGTAGAAGTCGGCCTGCGCGCCGGTCGCGCTCGCGCCACGCACTACTGCCTCCCTGGCCAGCCCGGACGGACCGCTGCTCAGCCAGCTCGCGACGTTCGGGCAGATGTGGCCCTGCGCGTGGTCCTTCTGGTTGATCTTGACGACCTTGGCGATCTCGTCGATCTGCGAGCCGTGACGCTGCCGGATCACATCCTCCAGCGAGGTGCCCTGCCACGCCGGGAAGATCTCTTCACGGAAGACGCGGGTGGTCTCGGCATCAACGTTGAACCGGTCCTGCGGCCGGGTCGGGAGAGTCTCGATCTCACGGTCGATCCAGGCAGCGCCGGCCTCCGGGCTGATGACCCCGGCACGCACCGAAGGTGTCCGGTTCCCGACGATCAGTTCGCCTGGGGTGATCGTGATGGGCACCTCGCCAAGGGCTGCCGCCAGAGCAAGGGCACGCTTCAGGATCACGGGAGCATCGGGGTTTTCCCGGTAGACGCGCGTGGTGACCAGGGCCTGGTCAGCCGAGACCACCCGCGCTTCGGCGAGCATCGCTTCCCGCAGTCGTTCGATCCGGGGAGTGGACGACAACCCGTGCAGCGTTTCGTGGAGCGTGGCCTCCTGCGCTGTGGTCATCCTCTTGCCTTTCCTACAACCAGTGTATCGATGTACTAAGGTTACTCGAACTGCCGGAATCGCGTCAAGCGACGCGACCCGTCCGGACGCGCGGACTCACCGGTGGCTTGCTCTCAGAGCTGGGTGGATTCCCTTACCGTCAGGGTCCCGGGCACGGTGACCCTCTGCCAGGGCCGCGAGGAGTCCCCGGATCGGGCGAACAGCAGGCCGACCGCCTGCTCGGCCAACGTGGCGGCGTGATGGTCGACCGAGGTCACCCCCGGTTTCACCTCGCCGCTGAGCGGGGTGTTGTCGAAGCTGCCGAGAGCCAGGTCGCGGCCGGGTTCGAGCCCCTGATCCCGCAGCAGGTGCATCACAGAAAGGAGATGGGTGTCGTTGTAGGTCACCACGCACTCCGGCGGTCTGCCCTTGACCACCTCGGCAAGGCCGGCCGCACCACCCAGGACGGGCTGCACGTCACCGGTACCCAGCCCCTCGGACAATCCGGAAAGGCGATCGCTGAACTGCGCGGACGCCCGGTCGCCGCCGACGAGGATGGCGCTGCGGATACCAACAGCTTTGAGGTGCTCGCCGAGCAGCCGCCCCGAGGCCATGTTGTCCACACCCACGTAGTCCGAGGGTAGGTCCGGAACCTGACGCAGCAGCTGCACCAGGGCGATCGGCCTTGGGCCCGTCAGACACGACAGTCCCTGCGCGGTCGAGTCCGCTGTGGGGAGCAGGATGAGTCCACCGATGAGGTGCTCGACCAGGGACAACGCAATCTGCGCCTCGCGGCTCGTGCTGCCGAACGAGAAACCAAGAATCGCGCTGGTGTCGTAGGCCTCAACAGCGCGGTCGACCGACATGGTCACTTCGGCGAAGAACGGATTCCGGATGTCGGTGAGGAGCAGCCCGACCAGTGTCGACTTGCCGGAGCGGACGGCGGTCGCGGCACGGTTGTAGACATAGCCAAGGTCGTGCATGACCTTTCGCACCCGATCCTTCGTCGGTCCGGTGATCCGGGGGTGGTCTGCCAGGACCAACGAAACCGTTGTCCTCGACACACCTGCAGCATCGGCGACATCGCTGATGGTTGTCCGGCGCGGGGGGAGGCTCACCTTCGACGGCACCCGCTCACTGTACCCGCCATCGGCAGAAGATCAGTCGCCAACTCCCGACTGCCGGCTACTTCACCCGAGTGCATGCATTAGGTTCGTGACATGGTTGTGCGGCCTCTTCTCGCGCGAGCCTTCTGGGCTGTGTCGCGCTATAACCTTCGTTCCGAGCCGCCGCCTGCCGGGGGCGCTGCGGTGCTGATCGGCGCCCCGCACACGTCCAACTGGGACTTCGTGTTCATGCTCGCGATCTGTTGGCGGTACGGGTTCGCGCCGATGTGGCTCGGTAAGCACACCCTGTTCAAGGTCCCTTTCGGTTGGTTCATGCGCGCCCTCGGGGGTATCCCGGTCAACCGGTCCAATCCCGGCAGGCTGGTTGAGGAGATCGTCTCTCGGGTGCGACCCGGGAATCAGTTCTTCCTCGTGGTCACCCCTGAGGGCACCCGGCACCGCGGCAGGCTGTGGAAGTCGGGTTTCTACCGCATCGCCCGCGGCGCCGAACTGCCGGTGGTGCTTGGGTATGTGGATTCGGCAACCCGCACCGCCGGCTTGGGCCCGACCATCACCCTCAGCGGCGATGTCACCGCCGACATGGACCGGATTCGCGACTTCTACGCGGACAAACGCGGCATCCACCCCGAGGACTTCACCCCGCCGCAGATCCGCGAGGAGCAGGCCAGACCCGACGCCGGGTGAACGGGAGCAGTGCCGACACCTGCCGCGCGATGCGTGCCTGGCTAGCGGTGTGGCAGTCCCACAGTGGTGCCGGTTGCGACCAGCTCCTCGGCGACGAGGAAGAGCTTGCGGTTGGAGTTCTCCGACAGGTGCCGGAGCAGATCGAAGGCCTGCTCCGCGGTCAGCTTGTACCTCTCCATGATGATGCCTTCGGCCTGTCCGATCACCAGACGGGAGACCATGGCCAGGCCCCGGTGTTCGCTCTCGCGAGCGGCGGCCACGGCCACAGCCAGGTGCGCAGCGAGGCTGTGCGCGATGAGGATGTCTTCGCTGTCGTAGCCGTTCGGCCGTTCTGAGTACAGGTTGAGTGCTCCGTAGGAGTCCTCACCGGTGTACAGCAGCAGGGAGAGCATCGATCCAATCCCGTAACGCCGCGCGATCGCCGGACCCCAGCGTGGCCAGCGCGGATCTGAGGCGATGTCAGGACTGATCACGGTCGTGTGGGTCTTCACAGTGTCCACGCATGGACCCTCGCCGAGTTCGTACTGGAGTTGGTCCCCGCTGGTGACGAGCTCCGAGGTCGCAGCCATCGTCTCCAGCCCTTCGCTGGTGACCATCGTCACCCCGGCGTGATCGCAGCCCTCCACCATCTCGACCACCACGGTCACGGCAAGCTTCAGCTGCTGTGGCTCGCTGGCAGTCCGCGACAGGCTGCGGGCGAAGGTGGCCGCCGCCTCCACCGCGTCATCCCTCGCGGGTAGATCCACCGAACCCCCCAGACGATCCCGGCTCAGCCCTCAGCTGATCGGAGTGAAACCGATGATGTGTCGAGTATCCCACCGGCGTGCGAGTCGCTGTGGTTCAGCCGATCCGGATTGACTCGTCTGGGTCGGTCAGGGGCGGGTACTCGACAGGTAGGCGGTGCAGTTGACATAGAGAATCTCTCACCGCTCAGGTCCCGTCGGTCTAGACAACGGGCGGCGGGACCGCTTCCCCGCTCTGTGCAGATCATGAGGCGCCGCGGGCGGCCGCAGTGCCGTCCCCAGCCCCGATGGGGACTGCCAGGCCAGCATCGTGGTGGCCCCTGACGAGACTCCCCGGTTCACCCCTTCGGTCCCCGCCTGTCCGGGCACTGCCCGCAGGGACCATTCGCCGGCGAGCAGGACGGCGACGCGGAGCGCGTCTCGGCCGGGGCGGACGCCGCTGGTGGGTGAGGCGAGCCTGAAGTAGCCGATCTGAGCTCCCTGCCGGACGACGGGGATAGCGGTATAGGCGTAGGGGCCGGTGGGCAAGCCGACGAGGGCGACGTCAAGCGACTTGCCTTGGTATCGCATGGAGCCGTCCCGCAGAATCACGGCAGCGGTTGCGTCGTGGTCGCCGTACTCGAAGCTGACCCGCTCGACACCAAGGAGCCTCCGGATGGTGTCCGACACCCGTTCGAGTGCTTCACTCTCGCTGGTGCTGCCGGCCGCGAGGTCAGCGGATTCCAGGGCGCCCTTCACGAAGTCGGCCTGTTCGGTGGCGGCGGCGCTTTGCCGGATACCCCAGGAGGCGAGCTCGCTGACCGCGAGCCCGACCAGGAGGAGCAGCACCGCGAGCTCGATGTCCTCAACGTTGTCGATCCGGAGCTGCAGGTACGGCTGGGTGAGGAAGAAGTCGAACGCCACGGCGGACGAGACCGCCGCAAGGAAGCCAGCGACCCGGTCGCCGGTTGCCGCTCCGCCCACGACGAACAGCACCAGAACGAGCGCTGCTGCGCTCTTCGGGACGAGGTCGATGACCAGGTGCAACCCGCCGCCGACCAGCAACGGAACCACGACGGCCAGCACCCGGACGATCCCTGGGTGCTGCCGGTACCACGCGAACTCCATACCTCCACGCAACCACTCCTAACGGGCCCGCAGAAGGGCCGGCCCATCAAGGTTGCGTCAAGATCGATCAGGCGCTGAGCCGGTAGCCGAGGCCCGGCTCGTTGATGAGATGCCGCGGCCTGGCCGGGTCGGTCTCGATCTTGCGGCGGATCTGGCTGGCGTAGACCCGCAGGTAGTGGTACTCGGTGCCGTAGCTCGGTCCCCAGACAGCCTTCAGCAGGTCCTCGTGGGAGACGACGCGGCCGAGGTGGCGGGCGAGTTCGGCCAGCAGGCGCCACTCGGTGGGGGTGAAGTGGATGACCGAGTCGTCCCGGGTGGCTGCGTGGGCGCCGAAGTCCAGGACGAGTCCACTGGACCGCAGGGTGTCCGGGGCGTCGGCGTCTGCCGGGCCACGACGGAGAGCGACGCGCACCCTGGCCATGAGTTCGTCGATGTTGAACGGTTTGCTGACGTAGTCGTCCGCACCCTCGTCGAGCGCCTCGACCTTGTCGTCGGCCTGCTGTCGGGCTGAAAGCACGATCACCGGCACGGCCGAGCGCTTCCGAATCCGGCGCAGCACCTCAACCCCGTCGAGATCTGGCAGTCCGAGGTCGAGGATGACGAGGTCGGGCAGCTCGCGGTGGAACTCGTCCAGGGCCTCCTCACCGGCCCCGGCGACGATGACTTCATGACCTCGGGCGCGAAGGTTGATCCGCAGGGTCCGCTGCAGCACGGAGTCGTCGTCGACCACGAGAATGCGGGTCATGGGATGGCTCCGATCGGTCGGGCGATCTCTCTGCCGGGGGAGGTGGGCAGTGTGATCACCAGGGTGAGCCCGCCGCCAGGGGTGGGTTCGGCGCCGAGCTGTCCGCCCATCGCCTCGGTGAGGCCGCGCGCCACGGCCAGGCCCAGCCCTAGCCCGTCGCCGCTGGGCGCGTCCCCGTGTCGCTGGAACGGCTGGAAGATGCGTTCCTGCTCCTCCTGCGGGACGCCCACGCCGGTGTCGACGACCCGGATCTCGACCCGGTCGGCCACCCGGCTGGCATGGACGGCGATCGGGGCGTCGGCGGGCTGGTAGCGGAGGGCGTTCTCGGCGATGTTGCCGAGCACCCGGTCGAGCAGCCCGGCGTCCGCCTCGACGGTTCGGGCGTCCGGGTCGATCTCCCAGGTAGCCCGGCTCGGGTCGGGGAGAGTGGCAAGGGTGGCGGGGATGACTTCGCCCAGATCGGTCGCGGTCGGGTGGGCGACCAGTGCACCAGCCTGGAGACGGGACATGTCCAGCAGGTTGCCGACTAACGCCTCGAGGCGGTCGGCTGATTCCTCGATGGCCTCCTTGAGCTCTTCCTCGTCCTCTGCTGACCAGGTGACCTCGGTGGACCTGAGGCTGCCGATGGCGGCCTTGATGCCGGCCAGTGGGGTGCGCAGGTCGTGGGAGACAGCCGACAGGAGGGCCGCCCGGGCAGCATTGTCGCGGGCCAGTCCGCCGGCCGTGACGGCCGCCTGCTGGAGCTGCTGGCGTTGCAGGATCGCGCCGGCGTGGGCTGCGAACGCGTCGAAGAGGCGCCGTTGGTTGGCGGACAACCCCGGTGGCTGCAGGACGAGTTCGTGGGTGCTGTCGGCATCCTCGTGGTCCCCGGTGGCCAGCGGGTCGAACGGGCCTTCGGCCGCGACGACCTCGGGCGCGCCGATCACGGGCCGGTGGACGATGGCCGCAGCCGTCACGCCGAACATGTCGACAGCGCTACGCAGTAGCAGCGGCAGCTGGTCGGTGGCGCCAAGCAGCGAGTGGGACAGTTCGGCCAGCGCGACCGATTCCCGTTGGGCGACCTGGGCCTGCTCCGTGCGGCGGGCGTTCACGTGGACGATCAGGGCGACCAGCACGCCCACAAGGACGAAGACGACAAGGGCAAGGCTGTTCTGCGGATCCGCGACGGTGAACGTGCCGACCGGCTCAACGAAGAACCAGTTCAGCAGGAGCGAGGAGAGTACGGCCGCGACGATCGCCGGCAGGACGCCCCCGATCACCGCTACGGTCACGGTGGCCAGCAGGAAGATCGGAATGATCAGTGGCAGCTCGGACGTGAACGGGTCGGATAGCAGGATCCAGGTGAGTAGCGGGGGCAGCAGGATGGCTGCTGCAAGTCCGCCCCGGACCCGCCGGCGGGACAGCCCGCGGCCGGGACGGCGTCCGAAGCCCTTCCCAGCTTGAGGGTGGGTGACCACGTGGACGTCGATGTCGCCGGAACCGGTGATGATCTTCTCGGCCAAGCTGGGGGTGAATCCGCGCTGCCAGGCCGGCAGGCGGGACGCCCCGACCAGGATCTGCGTGGCGTTGACCCCGCGGGCGAAGGCCAACACCGCCTCGGCGGCGTCGTCGCCGGTGACGGTGTGGAACTCCCCGCCGAGCTCGTCGGTGAGCCGGCGCAGCTCCGCCACCTGGCTGAGCGGCGCGTTCGCCAGGCCGTCGGTGCGGGACACCAGCACGGCGAGCAGCACCCCACCGGCGAGCCGGGACGCGATCCGCGCACCGCGCCGCAGCAGCGTCTCGCCCTCCGGGCCGCCGGAGAGGACGACCACCACTCGCTCCCGGGTGGGCCAGTTCTGGGTGATGCCGTGCTCAGCCCGATACCCCTCAAGGCCGGCGTCGACCTTGTCGGCGAGCCACAGCAGGGCGAGCTCGCGCAGCGCGGAGAGGTTGCCGACCCGGAAGTAGTTGGCCAGCGCTGCGTCCACCTTCTCGGGCTTGTAGATGTTGCCGTGGGCCATGCGGCGGCGCAGCGCCTCTGGTGACATGTCGACCAGGTCGATCTGGTCGGCGGCGCGGACGACCTCGTCTGGCACCGTCTCGCGCTGGACGATGCCGGTGATCGAGGTGACCGCATCGTTGAGCGACTCGAGATGCTGGATGTTGACGGTCGAAATGACGTCGATGCCGGCGTCCAGCAGTTCATGGATGTCCTGCCAGCGCTTCTCGTTGCGGGATCCGGGGACGTTGGTGTGGGCGAGCTCGTCGACAAGGGCGACCGTCGGGTGCCTGGCCAGCAGAGCGTCCAGATCCATTTCGTCGAGGGTGGTTCCCCGGTACTGGAGCTGGCGTCGGGGAATGACCTCCATGTCCTTCAACAGGTCGGCGGTGTGGAGCCGGCCATGCGTTTCGCACAGGCCGACCACCACGTCGGTGCCGCGCTCGGCCCGCCGGTGACCCTCGTCGAGCATGGCGACGGTCTTGCCAACCCCGGGGGCAGCCCCGAGGTAGATCCGCAGCCTGCCGCGCGCCATAGCGCTACCTTCTCACTCTGCCTGCTGGGCGAGCAGGAGGTTCAGGCGGGTCACGTTCACCGCGTCCTGGCCGAGGTATCCCAGTGGCGCCGGGTCGGTGGCTGCGGAGATCAGCGTCTGCAGCTCGGCGGTCGGGATCCCTCGGGTCGTCGCCACCCGCGGCGCCTGCCACTGCGCGTAGGCGAGGGAGATGTGCGGGTCGAGGCCCGAAGCGGACGCGGTGAGCGCGTCCTCCGGCACCGGGCCGATGGCATCGGGATTGGCCTGCTCGAGATCGGCCCGGCGGTCGGCCCTTGCCGCCGCCTGGTCGGCCGAGGCGGGGGAGAGATTCGAGCCGCCGGAGGTCTCGCCGGAGTAGTCGGACGCGGATGGCCGCGACTGGAACCACTGTGCACCTTCGAAGGTCTGGCCGAGCAGGGCTGAGCCGACCACCTGACCATCCGCTGCGGTCAGGAGCGAGCCGTTCGCCTGCGTTGGGAAGACCTGTGCGGCGAGGGTGATCGCGGCGGGGTAGGCGATGCCGAGGAGCACGGTCATCACGAGCAGGAAGCGGACGCCAGCAAGGAGTTGTCGCAGAAGGGTCATTTCAATCAAACCAATCCAGGGAGGAGCGAGACCACCAGGTCGATGAGCTTGATGCCGATGAAGGGCACGACGATCCCGCCGAGGCCGTAGACCAGCAGGTTGCGGTTGAGCATGGCCGAGGCGCTCAGCGGCCGGTACTTCACCCCGCGCAACGCCAGGGGCACCAGCGCAAGGATGATCAGGGCGTTGAAGATGACGGCCGACAGCATCGCCGAGTTCGGGGAGTGCAGTTGCATGATGTTGAGCGCCTGCAGGCCGGGGAAGATGGCCACGAACATCGCCGGGATGATCGCGAAGTACTTGGCCACGTCGTTGGCGATGGAGAACGTGGTGAGGGCGCCGCGGGTGATCAGCAGTTGCTTGCCGATGGCGACGATGTCGATCAGCTTGGTCGGGTCGGAGTCGAGGTCGACCATATTGCCGGCCTCCTTCGCCGCCGACGTTCCGGTGTTCATCGCCACCCCGACATCGGCCTGGGCAAGGGCGGGGGCGTCGTTGGTGCCGTCACCGGTCATGGCGACCAGCCGTCCGCCGGCCTGCTCGTCCCTGATCAGCGCCATCTTGTCCTCTGGGGTGGCTTCGGCCAGGTAGTCGTCGACACCGGCTTCGGCGGCGATCGCCTTGGCCGTGAGCGGGTTGTCGCCGGTGATCATGACGGTGCGGATGCCCATCGCCCGTAGCTGGGCGAAGCGTTCGGTCATGCCGGGCTTGACCACGTCCTTGAGTTGGACGACGCCGAGCATGCGCGGCGCGGCGCCGGGGGCGCGGCTGGCCACCACCAGCGGGGTCGCGCCCTGTTCGGACACTCCGTCGATGAGCAGCTGCAGGTCGTGCGGCATCGCGCCGCCTTCGGCTGCCACCCAGGCCGTGACCGCTGACCCGGCGCCCTTGCGGACCTGGCTGCCGTCGGCAAGGTCGAGGCCCGACATGCGGGTGTGGGCGGTGAAGGGGACGAAGATCGCCCCGGCGCGTACCAGGGCGACCCGGTCGGCCAGGTCACCGGTCACGCCCGCGGCGGCGGCGAATTCGACGATGGAGCGGCCCTCCGGCGTCTCGTCGGCGAGTGAGGCGACATGTGCGGCGGCGACGAGTTCCTCGGTGTCGACATCGTGGACGGGGAACACGTCGGTCGCCCTGCGGTTGCCGAAGGTGATCGTGCCGGTCTTGTCCAGCAGCAGGGTGTTCACGTCGCCGGCTGCCTCGACGGCGCGCCCCGACATGGCCAGGACGTTGTGTTGCACCAGCCGGTCCATGCCGGCGATGCCGATCGCGGAGAGCAGGGCGCCGATGGTGGTCGGGATCAGGCAGACCAGCAGCGCCACCAGCACCACGAGGCTCAGCCGCTCGCCGGAGTAGATCGCCTGCGGCTGCAGGGCCATCACGGCGAGCAGGAAGATGATCGTCAAGGTGACCAGCAGGATGCCAAGGGCGATCTCGTTCGGGGTCTTCTGCCGGGAGGCCCCCTCGACCAGGGCGATCATCCGGTCGATGAACGTCTCGCCCGGCTTCGCCGTGATCTGCACCACGATCCGGTCGCTGAGCACCGTGGTGCCGCCGGTGACCGCGCACCGGTCGCCGCCCGCCTCCCGGATCACCGGGGCGGACTCGCCGGTGATCGCCGACTCGTCCACCGTCGCCACGCCCTCGACGACGTCCCCGTCACCGGGGATCACCTGGCCGGCCTCGACCACGACCCGGTCGCCGACCCGAAGCTCGGTGCCGGCCACCTGCTCCTCGGCACCGTTGGCGCCGAGCCGGCGGGCCGTCGTCTGCGTCCGGGTCCTGCGCAGCGTGTCGGCCTGGGCCTTGCCGCGACCCTCCGCGATGGCCTCGGCCAGGTTGGCGAACAGGATCGTCGCCCACAGCCACACCGCTACCAGGATCGAGAACACGGACGGGTTGAGCACAGAGAGCACCGTGGTCAGGACGGAACCGACCCACACAACGAACATCACCGGGCTCTTGACCACATGCCGTGGGTCGAGTTTCACCAGCGCCTGGGGCAGCGACTGCCAGGCGGTGACCACCAGGTTGGGGTGTGCCGGACGGGGATGCCTGCTCATGAGAGTGCCTCCGCGATGGATCCGAGGGCCAGGGACGGGAAGTAGGTCAACCCGGCAATGATGAGGATGATGACGATCAGGAACCCGGCGAAGCTCGCCGTGTGGGTGGGCATCGTGCCCGCCGTCACCGGGCGGTGCCCCTGCTGCGCCACACCACCGGCGAGCGCCAGCATCGCGACGATCGGGACGAAGCGGCCGAGGAACATGGCTGTGGCAAGGGCGACGTTGAGGAACGGCTGGTCGGCGGACAGTCCGGCGAACGCCGAACCGTTGTTGTTCGCCGCCGAGGTGAACGCATAGAGCATCTCCGACAGCCCGTGGGGGCCATCGGCAGCGATCGCGTCCCGGGAGACCGGCAGGACCAGCGCGACACCGGTGCCCAACAGCACGAGGCCCGGGGTGATCAGCATCGCAAGCGAGGCGAGGGTGATCTCCCGACGCCCGATGGTCTTGCCGAGCAGCTCCGGCGTCCGGCCAACCATCAGGCCGGCGATGAACACGGTGAGCACGACCATCACCAGCATCGAGTACAGCCCGGTGCCGACACCGCCTGGCGAGAGCTCCCCGAGCATCATGTTGAGCAGGGTGATCCCGCCGGAGATCGGCTGCAGCGACTCGTGCATGGAGTTCACCGCGCCGGTGGACGTCCCGGTGGTCGCGGAGGCGAAGATCGCCGACCAGGCCGGGCCGAACCGCTGCTCCTTGCCTTCCATGCTGCCGCCCACGACCTCTGACCAGGCCAGCAGGGACATCGCGCCCACCATGAGGATCCCCATCGCTCCTGCGATGGCGAAGCCCTGGCGCCGGTCCTTGACCATCAGGCCGTAGGTGTAGGGAAGAGCCGAGGCGATGCCGAGCAGGAGCACGATCTCGAACAGGTTCGTCCAGCCGTTCGGGTTCTCGAACGGGTGCGCGGAGTTGGCGTTGAAGAAGCCGCCACCATTCGTGCCGAGCTCCTTGATCGCCTCCTGCGAGGCGACCATGCCGCCCTGCAGCACCTGCTGGCCGCCGCTGATGGTGGTGATCGTGGTCGGCTCAGCCAGGTTCTGGATCACACCGCCGGCGATCAGGACGAGCGCCGCCACCGCAGCGAGCGGCAGCAGCAGGCGGAGCGTCCCGCGGGTGAGGTCAACCCAGAAGTTGCCGATCCGGTCGGTGTGCTCCCGGGCGAGGCCGCGGACCACTGCGATCGCCACGGCCAGGCCGACTCCGGTGGACAGGAAGTTCTGCACGGTCAGGCCGACGGCCTGCACCAGGTAACCGGCGCCCGCCTCGCCGGCATAGGACTGCCAGTTGGTGTTCGTCACGAACGACACAGCGGTGTTGAATGCTGTGTCGACGTTCATGGCGCGCCCCAGCGACAGGGGCAGAAAGCCCTGGAGCAGGATGAGGGCCCACAGCAGGACCACCGAGACCACCGAGAAGGCCAGAACCGAGATCGCGTACACCGACCAGCGCTGCTCGGTCTCGGGGTCGACGCCGACGAGCCGGTAGATGCCCCGCTCCAGGCGAGTGTGCCGCGGTGAGGTGAAGACGCGGTGGATCCAGCTGCCCAGAGGGACGTGGATGATCGCGAGGATGGCTGCCAGCGTCAGTACCGACAAGACAGCGGCAAGGGTTGCGTCCATGGCCGCTCAGAACCGTTCCGGACGGACCAGGGCGTAAGTCAGGTAGCCAAGCAGCGCGAGGCCGATCAGTGCGGCCAACAGGTCTTCGATCACTACCTGATCGTGGCTCGCTCACCGCGGGAGTGGCGGTGCCCTGATGGCTTCCTGACCGATCTTGACGGTTCCCTGATGCCGGCGGGAGCGGAGTCAGTGCGTGTGGCGGTGGTGCGCATCCGGGTAGTGGTCGTGGGTGTGGACCAGTCCGTCGTGCGTGTGGACATGCTGGTGGCCCGTTCCCGGCGGGACCGGATCGTCGTGGGAGTGCTGGTGATGCTCGTCGTGGGTGTGCCAGTGGCTGTGGGTGACCGGCTCGTGCCGGTGGGAATGGCCGTGCCGCTCGGTCAGGTGGAGCCACACGCCCAGCCCCATCAGCGCCGCGGCGACCACCAGCGGCCAGGTGAGCGGCTCACCCATCGCCACGGCGAGCAGGGCGCCGAAGAACGGAGCGATCGAGAAGTAGGCCCCGGCCCGTGCGGTCCCGACCTGTCGCATCCCGACGATGAACAACGCGAGACTCACCCCGTAGGCGAAGAAGCCGACCAGCATCGCCGCGGCGATGGGGCCCGGCCCCGGGATGCTGCTGCCCAGCGCGAGTGCGAGCGCCAGGTTGACCGGGCCGGCCACGCAGCCCTTGACCGCTGCGAGCCAGGTGGCGTCGGTCAGCGCCACCTTGCGGGTCAGGTTGTTGTCCAGCCCCCACGCTAGGCAGGCGCCCAGCACCGCGGCCGCCGGCCACGGGCTGCCCAGCGAAACCACGGACGGGATGCTCAGCAGCACCGCACCCGCGACGATCGCCAGCATCCCGAGCAGGATCCGGCGGTCGACGTTCTCCCTGAACACCAGCCAGGCCAGCAAGACGGTGAACACCGCCTCGGCGTTCAGCAGCAGCGAAGCTCCCGACGCCGGCATGGAGAACAGGCCCAGCATGAGCAGGAGCGGCCCGACAATGCCGCCGGAAACGATGGCCCCGGCCAGCGGCCAGAACTCCTGGCGCTGCAGCTTGACCCGGGGCTCACGGCGGCCGAGGCGGAACAGCAGCAAGCCCAGTCCGGATCCGCAGTACAGCAGCCCGGCGAGCAGCCACGGGCTCACCGTGCCGAGCAGGAGCTTCGCCACCGGCGTGCCGGCACCGAACAGCACCGCAGAAAGCAACGCTGCCTGCACCCCGCGGTTGGCGAGTCCGATTCTCATCGCCGCTATCCCCCGTCCACTCCCACGATCACGTCAATCCCCATCCTCCACCAGTGGAGCCACGCACCGGCGCACGCGATCCGGCAAGGTATGGCAACTGGTTGTCGCGGCGCCGCCGGCCGGGATGTACTCCCTTATCCGATCGATCACCAGGAGATCCCGTGAGCATCGAAGCCGCCGGCACCGAGGCAGCAAGCCCGTCCGCAGCGCTCGTCCCAGAGGCCGCGCAGGCGCTGGTCGACTTCACCCCGTCAAGGGCCTTCTTCGTCGGCATCGACTCCGACGGTTGTGCGATGGACGCCATGGACATCAAGCACCAGGAGTGCTTCACCCCCTGCTACATCAAGTACTGGGACCTTCAGCCGATCTCCACCATCGCGCGGGAAACCGCGCTGTTCGTCAATCTCGGCTCCGTCACCCGTGGACTGAACCGGTGGCTGGCGCTTCGGCAGCTGTTCGACCTGCTTCGCGACCGCGCCGACGTCGCCGAGCGCGGCGTCACCATTCCCGACTACCCCGAGCTGACCGCCTTCATCGAGTCGCCGTACCCGCTCTCCGACACGGGCATCGCCAGCTGGGCTGCCGCGAACCCATCGCCCACCGCGGATCGCATGATCGCCTGGGGCGATGCCGTCAACGCTGCCATCGCCGACATGGTGCACGGCTGCGGGCCCTTCCCCGGCGTCCGCGAGGCAATAGCTGCGATGTACGACGACGTTGACGAGATCACCGTCTCGGCCACCCCGGTGGACGCGCTGCGCCGCGAGTGGTCCGAACACGGCCTGGCCCGGTACATGAAGGTCATCGCCGGCCAGGAGTTGGGCAGCAAGGCCGAACATGTGCAGTACGCGGCAACCGGCAAGTACCCGGCGAACCACATCCTGCTCATCGGCGATGCCCCCGGGGACCGGGATGCCGCCGCCAAGGCCGGCTGCCTGTACTACCCGATCCTTCCGGGCGAGGAGAAGGAGTCGTGGCACCGCTTCGCCCGCGAAGCCCTCCCGAGGTTCCTGAACGAAGCCTTCGAAGGCGCCTACCAGGAATCCCTGATCGAGGAGTTCAACGCCAAACTGCCAGATGTCGTCGGTTGGGAGACCATCTCCGGCATTCGCACCGTCACCATGCCCACGGTCAAGTGAAGAAGGATGCCCTCATGCCCGCGCTCGTAGACCTCACCGCCGCGCCGTACCACCTCGACCCCGACCAGCTCGCCTGGGTCGAGCAGACCCTGGCCTCCATGACCCTGGACGAGCAGGTGGGCCAGCTGTTCACCAACCTCTTCTTCTTCGGTGCCGACAGCTTCTCCGGCACCTCCTACACCGCAGAGCAGATCGTCGAGAAGTTCCATGTCGGCATCGCCCGCTACCACGGCGGCACGGCTGCGCAGGTGCAGGGCCTGCTGAACCGACTGCAGGCGGCGTCCAGGATCCCGCTGCTGGTCGCTGCGAACTGTGACTCCGGCGGTAACGGTGCGATGAGCGACGGAACCTACATCGCCTCCGGCGCCCAGACGGAGGCGTCCGGGTCGACCCAGGTCGCGCACGACGCCGGCTACGTTTCCGGAAGGGAGATGCGGGCGATCGGGGCGAACCTGAACTTCGACCCGTGCGTCGACATCCTGTTCAACTGGCGCAACACCATCGTCAACACCCGCGCCTACGGCACCAACGCCACCGATGTGATCAAGTACACGATCCCGTTCGTCGAGGGGCAGCGCGAGTCCGGCGTCCTGACGTGCATCAAGCACTGGCCCGGCGACGGTACCGAGGAACGCGACCAGCACCTGGTCCTTGGCGTCAACGAACTGCAGCCGGACGAGTGGGAGGCGAGTTTCGGCGAGGTCTACCGGGCGCACATCGCCAACGGTGCCGAGATGATCATGGCCGGGCACATCGCACTGCCGCACTACCAGCAGAAGCTGAACCCGGAGCTTGCCGACGCCGACATCCTGCCGGCGACGCTCTCGCCCGAGCTGATCAACGGCCTCCTGAAGACCGACCTCGGCTTCAACGGCGCCGTGATCACCGACGCCAGCCACATGCTCGGGATGGCCTCAGCGATGCGCCGGGAGGACTACGTCCCCGCAGCGATCGCCGCCGGTTGCGACGCCTTCCTGTTCTTCAACGACCTCGAGGAAGACTTCGGCTTCATGAAGGCCGGCGTCGCGAACGGCGTGATCAGCAAGGAGCGTCTCGACGACGCCAACCGCCGCATCCTCGGCCTCAAGGCCAGGCTGAACCTGCACAAGGCCAAGGCCGATGGCACCCTGCTCCGCACCGCGGAGGACCTTGAGGTGGTGGGCTGCGCCGAACACCTGGAGATGCAGGCCAATGCTGCCGATCTGGGCATCACGCTGGTCAAGAACACCCTCGACCAGCTGCCGCTGAACCCGAAGGACCATCGCCGCATCCGGATCTACCACCTCACCGGCGAAGTCGGGGGCATCACCGGCGGTGGCGAGCCAGAGATGCTGAACGCGTACGTCGCTGCGCTCACCGAGCGCGGCTACGAGGTGACCGTCAACGACGGCAATACCCGGGTCAAGGGCCCGACGTTGGCATACCGCGATGAGGTGGACGCAGCGCTGATCCTGGCCGAAATCGCTGGCTATGGTGCGCAGAACAACTACCGGATCCAGTGGAAGACGGCGATGAGCAACGAGTGCCCCTGGTACGTGTGGGAGGTGCCGACGTTCATGGTCAGCCACAACTTCACCACGCACCTGCACGACGCGACGATGGTGAAGTGCTACGTCAACGCCTACCATCCCAACGCAGCCAACGTCCGGGCCACCCTCGACAAGCTGGAAGGAAAGAGCGCGTTCAACGGCACGCCCAACGAACTAGTGTGGGCCGCGAAATGGCAGGCAAAGCTCTGATCCGACGGGCCGCCACTCCCGCCGAGTGGCGGCCGATCCTCGGCATGGCGGGGTTCATCCTGCTGCTGCACGTGCTCGGCTGGGGCGTGGTCGCAAGTCTCGTCGCATCCGCCCCGCTCTCGAGTGGCCAGAGCCAGGTCTTCGGTCTCGGCCTCGGCCTGACCGCCTACACCCTTGGCATGCGGCACGCCTTCGACGCCGACCACATCGCCGCCATCGACAACACCACCCGAAAGCAGCTGGCCGAGGGCGGGCGGCCGGTGTCGGTCGGGTTCTGGTTCTCGCTTGGGCACTCCACGGTGGTGTTCGTGCTGGTCGCCCTGCTCGCTCTGGGAGTCCGTTCGCTGGCCGGCCAGCTCTCCGACGACTCCTCACCGCTGCAGCAGGTGACCGGCACCGCCGGCACGGTGATCTCCGGGGTCTTCCTGTTGCTGATCGGCATCCTCAACCTGGTCGTCCTGGCGGGGATCGTCACGCTGTTCCGACGGATGCGCCGCGGCGGCTTCGATGAGGCCGAACTGGAAGCCCAGCTGGACAACCGCGGCATCCTCGCCCGCTTCGTGAGCAGGGCGACCCGTGCCGTCACCAAGCCCTGGCACATGTACCCGGTGGGATCGCTGTTCGGACTGGGGTTCGACACCGCCACCGAGGTTGGCCTGCTCGTACTCGCCGGTGGGGCGGCGGTGAGCCTGCCCTGGTACGCGGTGCTCACCCTGCCGGTGCTGTTCGCCGCGGGCATGAGCCTGCTGGACACCGTAGACGGGTTGTTCATGTACTACGCCTACGGCTGGGCGAACCTGCGGCCGGTGCGGAAGCTCTACTACAACATCGCCATCACCGGGTTGTCCGTTGCGGTTGCCCTCGTCATCGGCGGCATCGAACTGGTCTCGGTCCTCGCAGAGAAACTGGGCATCAACAGCGGACCGCTCGCAGCGATCGCCGGCATCGACCTTGGCGACATCGGCTTCCTGATGGTCGGGCTGTTCGCTGTGACCTGGGTGGTGGCGGTCGCGGTGTGGAAGTTCGGCCGGATCGAGGAGCGGTGGACCGGACCCTGAACCGCGGGGACGGTTCCGCCGGCTCAGTGGTGCGGACCAAATCGGGGACGGTTCCTAAATCGGTCCAAGATGCCGCTGGCACGCCTGGACCGGATCAGGAACCGTCCCCAACTTGGTTCATGGACCGGACTCGGTCGCATCGAGGGGTGCTGGGCCAAGGCCTGAACCACGAGAACCGTCCCCGCGGTTCAGAACTGGGGACGGTTCCGACGGTTCAGGCGGCGAGCTCGGTCGCCTGCGCCAGCACGGCAGCCCGGAGGCGGTCGTCGCCGGCAAGGTCGGGGTCGAGGAAAGTGAGCACTGCGGCGACGGAATCCGCCAGCGTCCCCTCGGCCAAGGCGAGTACCTCGGCGGCGCGGACGTCCTTGACCGGGGCGCCGAGACCCCGCAGGTGCTGCACCCAGGCGGCGACAGCCCGGACGGCGCCGGCAGGGACCCGGCCATCGGCCAGTTCGGCGCGGAGGGTTGGCAGGATGCGCACGGCGATCTTGAGGGAACCGTCGGCGGCGATCTGCGCAAGGGCATGCCGGATGTTCGGGTTGCGGTAGCGCTCGAGCAGCGCCTGCCGGTAGGCCGCCAGGTCCTGACCCGGCAGGGGGATGTGCGCGCAGGCCTCGTCCCACCACTGTTCGACCCAGGCAAGGCAGCGAGGATCGTGGATCGCGTCCGCGACCGTCTCGTGGCCAAGGATGGTGGCGCCATAGGCCAGCAGCGAATGGGAGCCGTTGAGCAGGGCGAGCTTGCGCCGCTCGAAGGGCGCGACATCGTCGACGATCCGGGCGCCGGCCGCGTCCCACGCGGGCCGGCCGGCCGGGAATTTGCCCTGGATCACCCATTCGCTGAACGGCTCGGTTGGTACGGGCGCTGCGTCGACCAGCCCGGTCGCGGCAAGGACGGAAGCGCGGTGCTCCTCGGTGGTGGCCGGGGTGATCCGGTCGACCATGGTGGTGCCGAACGCCACCTTGGTGGCCAGCCAGGCCGCCAGCGAGGAATCCACTTCAGCGGCGAGGTCGCCGACCACGGTCGCCAGCACCTCGCCGTTGTGGGACAGGTTGTCGCAGGAGACGATCGCGAGCGGACCCGCCCCGGCGTCCCGGCGGGCGAGCAGCCCGGAGACGATCCGGCCGGGCGTGGTGGTCACCGGCGCGCCGGCGTCCTCGCGCAGCGCCTCGATGTCGGCGGCGACTCCGGCGTTGGCCAGGTCGAGGTGGCCGTCGGGGCCGCGCAGGTAGCCGGCCTCGGTCACGGTCAGGGTCACGATCGCCAGCGCCGGCGACCGCAGGTAGCCGAGGAAGGCCTCGTGCTCGGCGGCGCCGTGCACGGCGGTAAGGCTGGAGATCACTTCGTAGGAGTCGGTCTCGGTGCCGCGGGTGATCAGGGTGTAGAGCCCCCCCTGCGGTCGCAGCGCTTCCGCCATGGCGGGGGAGCGGCCGGTGAAGGCTGCGATGCCCCACTCGGCGGCGTCTGGTGCGTGCTCGGTGTACCAGGCCTGGTGGGCGCGGAAGAAGTTCCCCACCCCCAGGTGGACGATCCGCACCGGTGCAGCTGGACGGCCGTGGCCGGCAGCCCGGGAGAGCCTGATGATAGCTGCGGAGGTCATAGCTTGAACGCCTTTCGGGGGTTACCGACCACCAGTTCGATGGCGGTTTCGATTGCTTCGTCGAGGGTGAGCCGGTGCTCGCCGACCAGCTTGGCCAGGTACCCCGCGTCGACCCGGCGGCTGAGGTCGTGGCGGGCCGGGATCGAAAGGAACGCACGGGTGTCGTCGATGAACCCGGAGGTCCGGCCGAAGCCGGCGGTCTCGGTCACCGCGCCGCGGAAGCGCGCCATCGCGTCCGGCGCGTCGATGAACCACCACGGCACGCCCACGTAGACCGAGGGGTAGAACCCGGCCAGGGGCGCCAGTTCCCGGGAGTAGACAGTCTCGTCGATGGTGAAGAAGACGACCTGGAAGTATGGCGAGTTGCCGAAGGCCGCGAGCATCGGCGCGACCGCGTTCGTGAACTCAACCTGCATCGGGATGTCGGCGCCGACGTCGGCCCCGTACTGCTCGAAGGTGGCCGGGTGGTGGTTGCGGTGAACGGCCGGGTGCATGGTCATGACCAGACCGTCGTCGGCGGCCATCCTGGCCTGGGCGAACATGAAGTTGCGCCGCAGGGTGTCGGCGTCGGCCGGGGTGATGCGGCCCGTGCGGGCCAAGGCGTAGAGACGCTCGGCCTCGGCGTCCGGGATCGGTTCCACCCTGGCGTCCCGGTGGGAGTGGTCGGTGGAGACCGCGCCGTGGGCCTTGAAGTACGCTCGCCGGTTCTCCATCGCCGCCACCCAGCCGGCGTAGCTGCCGGTGTCGGTGCCACTGACCTCGCCAAGGCGGTCGACCGACTCGTTCCACCCCGGCTTGGCGGGTTCGAGGTACTTGTCCGGACGGAAGGTGGGCGCGACCTCGCCGGTCCAGGACGGATCGGCGGCCAGCCTGGCGTGGTGGGCCAGGTCGTCGCAGGGGTCGTCGGTGGTGGCCAGGAACTCGATGCCGAAGCTGTTGTACAGCGCCCGCGGTCGGAACTCGGGGGTGACCAGCCTTGCGGCGATGGCGTCGTAGATCTCATCGGCGGTCTCCGCGGACGGTGCCACGTCGATCCCGAAGATGTCGACCAGTTCGGACTCGAACCAGAACTTCACCGGAGTGCCGCGATAGGCCTTCCAGTGCGAACACAGCAGGCGGAACGCTGCCCGGGCCTGTGCCGGGCTGAAGCCGGCCTGGCCGACCCCGAGCTCTGACAGCGCGACGCCGTTGGCGTGGAGCATCCGGGTGACGTAGTGGTCGGGTGTGATCAGCAGCGAGGTCGGGTCTCCGAACGGCTCGTCATCGGCCAGCCACTGCGGCGGCACGTGGCCGTGGGGGGAGATGATCGGCAGGTCGCGGACCCCCTGGTAGATCTCGCGGGCGATGGGCCGCAGGGTGGGATCCGCGGGGAGCATCCGGTCTGGGTTGAGGTCGAGTCGAGCCATGGGCCCATCGTGGTCGCTGCCGCTGGCTGGTGGGAAAGCGTTGCCGGGTGTTGCCGCCGGCGGTTGCTGTCGGCGTGGCCGAGGGGCAGTGTTTGTGTATGACCAACGATCGGGAAGCCGTGGCCGCTCTTGCGGCGGAGGCGGCCGTCATCGGCGGGCCGGAGCAGACGCTGACCACCGACCAGGTCCGCCAGTTCATCGCCGAACAACTGGCCGCTGAAGACCTTGACGGCAAGAGCGTGTGCCTCGTGATCCCCGACGGGACCCGGTCCAGCCCGCTGCCGTTGCTCCTGCAATGTGTCCATGAAGCCCTCGCCGGCCGCGTCAGCCGGATGACCGCTGTGGTCGCGCTCGGCACTCATGTGGCGATGACGGAGGCGGCACTGGCCAAGCACCTCGGTTACGGCGAGGGCGGGCTGGAGGCCACCTACCCTGGCCTGACCGTCGTCAACCACGAGTGGTGGCAGCCGGAGACCTTCGTCACCCTCGGCACGATCAGTGCTGACCGGGTTTCCGAACTCAGCGGCGGGCTGCTTGCGGTTGCCGCAGACGTAGCCCTGAACCGGGCGGTGGTGGACCACGACATCGCCCTGGTGATCGGGCCGGTGTTCCCGCATGAGGTGGTGGGGTTCTCCGGCGGCAACAAGTACTTCTTCCCCGGAATCGCCGGACAGCAGATCATCGACCTGACCCACTGGGTGGGTGCGCTGATCACCAGCGCCCAGATCATCGGCACCCTCGGGATCACCCCGGTGCGGGCCCTGATCAACGAGGCGGCCGCGCTGATCCCCAGCCGCAGGCTGGCTCTCTGTGTGGTCGCCAAGTCGGGCAGTAACGACCTCCATGCGGCCTCCTTCGGGGGTCCGGAGGTCGCCTGGGCGGCCGCGGCGCTGATCTCAGCCGAGACCCACGTCCGCTACCTTGACGCCCCGGTGAAGCGGGTCGTTTCGCTGATCCCGGAGAAGTACGAGGACATCTGGACCGCGGCCAAGGGCTTCTACAAGCTGGAGCCGGTCGTTGCCGACGGGGGCGAGGTGATCCTGTACGCCCCGCACGTGAAGGAGATCTCGTTCGTTCACCGGGAGATCTACGAGATCGGCTACCACTGCCGCGACTACTTCGTTAAGCAGTGGGACAAGTTCGCCGACATCCACTGGGGGGTGCTTGCGCACAGCACCCACTTGCGCGGCGCGGGCACCTACGACGAGGTCGACGGCGAACGCTGCCGGGTGAACGTGACCCTGGTGACCGCCATCCCGGAGGAAAGGGTGCGCAAGGCGAACCTCGGCTACGTCGCTGTCGAGGATTTCGACCTGGCAGCCTACGAGGCCGACCCGGACACCATGGTCGTGCCCAACGCCGGGGAAACCCTCTTCCGCCTGCGCTGACCGGTTGACCCGCGGACCTTCAGCTGGGTCGGCATCATCAGGGCCTCACCGCCGCCGTGCTTGGCGCCCTTGATGATCGCCAGCACGTTGTTGACCGCGGTCATGCCCATCTGCCGGGTGGGTGCGGCCACCGTGGTCAGCGTCGGCAGCACCAGGCGCGAGGTGAGGATGTCGTCGAAGCCGATGATGCTGACCTGCTCGGGGACCTTCAGGCCGGAAGTGATCAGCGCGTGCATGACCCCGATGGCCATCAGGTCGTTGTAGGCGATCACCGCTGTCGGCGGCTTCTCCAGCAGGACCCGGCCGGCCGCCATCCCGCCCTCGAAGGTTGGCAGGAACGGCCCGACCTTGTGGGTGTGCAGGCCCATGGCCGTTCCATGGTCGCGCAGCGCCCGGAACCGGACGCCGTCCGCCCACGAGGCCTCGGGGCCGGCGACGTAGACCACCGACTCATGCCCGAGCTCCCGCAACAGGTCGACTGCTGCGTGCATCCCGGTGACGTTGTCCGTGATCAGGCTGGGAACGTCGCGCAGTTCCCGATTCAGCACGACCATCGGCCGCTGCTTCGCGATCGTCCGGAGCGCAGCGTCCGCCATCCTCGAGCTGCCGATGATGAAGCCCTCGACCACCGGGACAAGTCGTTCCAGGGCGATCCGCTCCCGGCTACCCGACTCCCGGCAGTCGGCCAGCAGGATCTCGTAACCGGCCTGTGTCGCCGCCAGCTGGGCGCCCCGGATCAGTTGCGCGTAGAAGGGGTTCGCCACATCGGAGATCATCAAACCGAGCAGACGGGTCTGTGAGGTGACCAGCGCCTGGCCGATCGGGTTGGCCCGGTAACCGATCTCCTCGGCCACCCGCCGGATCCTCGCAGCGGTCTCGGCGTTGACCCGACCGGGCCGGGCGAAAGTGCGGCTCACGGTCGAGGGCGCCACCCCGGCGGCCGTGGCCACGTCGTAGATGGTGATCGGCGTGCGCGGGTGCTCCGTCACGTCGTCAGGCTACCCCTGCGGCAACCAGCGGCAACCGATTGCCGCGAAGCCGGGTCCGCTGGTTGATTGGACGCACACGGTCGATCGCCGGCCGTCCAGAACTGCGAATCGCCTGCACCAGGAGCCAACCATGTCCATCCCCATCCCCGCCGGAGTTGCTGCGACCGAACCGACGGCCGACGTCGGCGTGATCGGGATGGCGGTGATGGGCAGCAACCTGGCCCGTAACTTCGCCAGCCACGGCTACACCGTCGCCCTGTTCAACCGGACGCCGGGGCGGACCCGGGCGCTCATGGCTGCCTACGGCACCACCGGCTCCTTCGGCCCGACCGAGAGCGTCGAGGCTTTCGCTGCCAGCCTGAAGCGCCCCCGCCGGATCATCCTCATGGTCCAGGCCGGGGCAGCGACCGACGCAACCATCAACTCTCTCCTGCCCTACCTCGAGACCGGCGACATCGTCGTCGACGGCGGCAACTCGCACTTTCCCGACACGATCCGGCGGGAGGCCGAGCTGCGCGCCAAGGGCCTCCACTTCGTTGGCGCCGGCATTTCCGGAGGCGAGGAGGGCGCACTGCTGGGTCCGGCGATCATGCCCGGTGGACCTGCCGAGTCCTACGAGGCGCTCGGCCCGATGCTGGAGACCATCGCAGCGAAGGTCGACGGCGTGCCCTGCTGTACCCATGTCGGGCCGGACGGTGCCGGGCACTTCGTCAAGATGGTGCACAACGGCATCGAGTACGCCGACATGCAACTGATCGGTGAGGCCTACGACCTGCTTCGCCAGGGCTTGGGCGCAGCCCCGGCCGAGATCGGCGACATCTTCGCCGAATGGAACTCCGGCGACCTGGAGTCGTTCCTGATCGAGATCACCGCAGAGGTGCTCCACCACGTCGACGCCGCCACCGGGAAGCCGTTCATCGACATCGTGGTCGACGAGGCCGGACAGAAGGGCACCGGCCGCTGGACGGTGCAGAACGCCCTCGAGCTCGGGGTGCCGGTCACCGGGATCGCCGAGGCCACCTTCGCCCGGGCACTGTCCAGTTCGATCCCGCAGCGGAAGGCGGCCCGCGAGGTACTGCCGGCCAACGCCCAGCCCTGGGCGATCGAGGACCGCGACCGGTTCATCGACGATGTTCGCTCCGCCCTTTACGCTTCGAAGGTGGTCGCCTACTCCCAGGGCTTCGACCAGATCGCCGCGGCCAGTGAGCTGTACGGCTGGGGGATCGACCGTGGTGCGATGGCCCGGATCTGGAGGGGCGGCTGCATCATCAGGGCCAGATTCCTCAACCGGATCACCGAGGCCTACGAGCGCGACCCAGAGCTCCCGCTGCTGATCGCCGACCCCTACTTCGCCGGGGTGGTCAGCTCCGGCCTCGCAGCGTGGCGCCGGGTGGTCGCCCAGGCGGCACTCGCCGGGGTGCCAACTCCGGCCTTCGCCTCCTCCCTCAGCTACTACGACGGCCTGCGGGCCGAGCGCAGCAGCGCTGCCCTGATCCAGGGCCAGCGGGACCTGTTCGGGGCGCATACCTACCGCCGGGTCGACAAGGCGGGTAGCTTCCATACTCAGTGGTCGACCGACCGGACCGAGGCGGAGCTGCCGGGCGTCGTGGTTCCCGGCGTGACGGGTCGGCCAACCACAGGAGGCTGACCAGATGACCACCGCACTGATCGGACCGCTCACCGGCGGGCCAGCGATCATGGCGGACCGGGTGACCGAGGCGTTGGGCGACCCCGCCCGCCTCGGCGTCGCCTTCTCCGGCGGTGTCGACTCCTCCGTCCTGCTGGCTCTGGCAGCACGAGCGCTCGGTCCGGCAAGGACGATCGCGATCCTTGGCGTCTCGCCGAGCCTTGCCTCCGACGAGCGTGCAGCTGCGCACTCGGTGTCGGCTGCGATCGGCGTCCCGCTGGTCGAGCTGGAGACGCATGAAGGAGACCGGGCCGAGTACCGGGCCAATGGTCCCGACCGTTGCTTCTACTGCAAGGACGAACTGTTCACCCGGATCTCTGATGAGGTCGCCGACCGATACCAGCTGACCGCCATCGCGTACGGCGAGAACGCCGACGACGCCCGGCGACCCGACCGTCCGGGAGGTCGAGCCGCCACGAACCACCGGGTGCTCCGTCCGCTGGCGGACGCCGGGCTGGACAAGGCTGACGTCCGGACGGTGGCTCGTGCGCTCGGTCTGGCCTCTGCCGACAAGCCCGCGGCCCCGTGCCTTGCCTCCCGGATTCCCCATTTCCAGGAGGTCACCCCAGAGAAGCTGCGACAGATCGACGTGGCCGAGTCGGCCGTCCGTGCCCTTGGCTTCACCGACGCCCGGGTCAGGCATCACGGCGAGATCGCCCGGCTGGAACTTCCGGTGGGCGACCTGGCCAGGGCGGTTTCAGCCGAGGTTCGCGGGCAACTGCTCCAGGCGGTGAGGGCAGCCGGGTTCCGGTTCGTCAGCCTCGACCTTGCCGGAATCCAGTCCGGCGCGTTCACCCTGCCCCTGGTGACGCCCAGGGCCCGAACCGATGGCTGAAGGAGCAGGCGAAGGCTGGCAACCGCCGCCAGCACTGCGGGAGGTGGCCGAGCTGGATTTCGACCGTGCCGAGCGCCGCGGCTATCCCGAGGCGGTGTACTGCGAATCGAAGTCCCCTGCCCAGTTGCGCCTAATCGCCGCGGCAGTGCGGGAGCGGTCCGCACGGACACTGTTCACCCGGGCCGGCCCGGAACAGGCGGCTGCCGTACTGGCCGAACTACCCGAAGCCAGCCACGACGAGGAGTCGCGGCTGCTCTGGTGGCCTGCCGAGCCGTCGGCGCCAACCGGGGGCCTGGTGGTGGTGGCCGCGGCCGGCACGTCCGACCTGCCAGTGGCGCGTGAGGCGCAACTGGTCGCCCGGTTCCTTGGCCGGCCCACCGAGCTGGTGCCCGACGTGGGAGTGGCCGGACTGCACCGGATCCTGAACCGCCTGGACCTGCTCCGCAGCGCCGCCGTGATCGTGGTCGTGGCCGGCATGGACGGCGCCCTGCCGAGCGTGGTCGCCGGGCTGGTCGCGGCCCCGGTGGTCGCGGTGCCGACATCGGTGGGCTACGGCGCAGCCTTCGATGGCCTGGCCGCCTTGCTGACCATGCTCAACTCCTGCGCGCCCGGAGTCGCCGTGGTCAACATCGACAACGGCTACGGGGCCGGGCACCTAGCCGCCCAGATCGCCGCACCCCACTGACCGTTGGGCGGTTGCCGCTCAACCAGCGGTTGCGGCTACGGCGCGCTCCCGTTCGGCAGGATGCCGCTCTGGGCGTACACCTCACGAAGCACCTGTAGCGGGGCGAGGCCCTCGGCCGGGCCGATCCAGAACGGATCCGGCTCGTCAAGGCGGGCGTAGAAGTCGTCGATCAGCAGCGAATGTCCCTTGCCCCAGTAGGAGCGCTCGCCGTCGGCCTGGGCATCGCTGCCGATCCTGCGGGTCCCAGCGGAATCTGCCAGCCAGGCCTCGCCAGCAGCCAGTCTGAGGACCCCGTCCCTGCCGGTGATCTCCAGCTCGACGTCGGCATTGGTGTGGTGGGTGTTGGTGGCGAAGAAGGTCGAGCGGACACCCGTTTCATGGTCGATCAGGATGGTCGCGGTGTCCTCCACCTCGATCACCGCGGCCAGGGCCAGCGTGGCCGCCCGACCCCGTACCGCCACGGCCGGGCCGAGGAACCACAACAGCAGGTCGAGGGTATGGATCGCCTGGTTGATCAGGACTCCGCCGCCGGCCGACTCCCAGCGTCCACGCCAGGGCGCGGCCTGGTAGTAGGCGGCCGGCCGGAACCACCAGACCGCTGCCCGCGCGCCTGAGATCGGCCCGAGCACGCCCGAATCGAGGACCTCACGGATCGCGACCGAGGTCGGGTTGTACCGGTTCTGGAAGACGACCCCCGTCTTCCGCGTGGAGGCGGCAGCCCGTTCGACCAGCCGCCGACCTGCCGCGACGCTCTGCCCGATCGGCTTCTCAGTGAGCACGTGCGCCCCGGCGTCCAGGGCGTCGAGGGCGACAGGGACGTGCTGGTCGTGCGGCGTCGTGACGTGCACCACCTGCGGCGACACCGCGCGCAGGAGCTCGGAGTGGTCGGTGAAGAACGGGACGCCGAAGGCGCGTCCGGCAGCCTCGGCGCGACCGGCGTCGACGTCACACACGCCCACCAGTTCGATGCGGGGGTTCGCACGAATGGCGGCCAGGTGCAGGGCCGCGATGTCCCCGATCCCGAGGACGGCTGCGGTTGTCATGAGTAGGCGATCCCCTCCTCATCGAGGATGGCCGTGAAGGCCCGGTACGCGCGCGTCCAGTCCTCGGGTCCGGAGAATCCGCCGAGGGAGTGGCCGTAGCCCAGATGGGGCTCAAGGGAGACGAAGCCGTCGAACCCCCGTGCCGCGAACGCACGGACCGTCTCCCGGAACTCCCCGTCGCCCTCGCCGGCCGGTACGACCGTGCCGTCGGCCGCGAGCGCGTCCTTCACCTGCAGGTACGCAATCTGCGGCGCGAGCAGGGGGTACGCCTCGGTGAACGGACGCACGCCGCACTGGACGAAGTTGGCGTTGTCCCAGGTGAGGGCCAACGCCGGGCTGTTGACGGCTTCCACGATGTCGAGGCAGCGCCGGGGGATGTCACCGAAGATCTCCTTCTCGTTCTCGTGGATCAGGGTGACCCCGGCGGTTTCGGCGATGGCGGCGAGATCGCGGATCCGGGTGATCACCTCGTCGCGGTAGTCGTCGGCGTTGGCGCCGGCCGGGATGAAGTAGGAGAAGATCCGGATGTAGGGGGCGCCGAAGAAGTTCGCGACCTCCGCCGCGTGGCGCATCCGGTCCAGGTGCGGGCCATTGTCGTCGGTGATTGCGATCTTGCCGATCGGTGAGCCGATGCTCGAGACGCCGAGCCCGGCGGCATCAAGGGTCGCCTTGGCACGTTGCAGCTGGGCGGGATCGAGGTCGAGCACGTTCACGTCCCAAGCCGAACGCAACTCGACGTACCTCAGGCCGAGGCTGGTGACCAGCGCCACCTGCTCGTCGAGGTCGGGGGAGATCTCATCTGCAAATCCGGAAAGCGTCCACATAGAACCATTGAGCACGGACGCCTGAGGCGCCCGCAACCTGCGCTGACAACGAATGGCAACAACTCCGGGCTGCGACTGCTCGCGGTTTAGCGTGAAGCATTCCCCGACACATCCAACGAAGGATCACCACCATGGCTGACCAGAAGATCCGCCTCGGCATCATCGGCCTCGGCGCCCAGGGCGGCTACTACGCCGGCTTCCTCGCCGGGGGCCACGTCGGCAACACGGTGCTGGCTGCCATCTGCGACACCGACGAGGCCAAGCGCTCGCTGGCCGACGGCTACAGCGTGCCGTTCCACACCGACTACCTCGCGCTGCTCGACAGCGGCGAGGTGGACGCCGTCGTGACCACCGTGCCCCACTACCTGCACCCGGAAATGGCGATCGCAGCCCTCGAGCGCGGCATCCATGTATTGGTGGAGAAGCCGGCCGGCGTCTACACCGGTCAGGTCCGCAAGCTCCTCGACACCGCAGCGGCCCACCCGGAAATAACCACAGCGATCATGTTCAACCAGCGCACCAACCAGCTCTACCAGGACCTGCGGGACCTGGTGGCTGGCGGCGAGCTGGGCAAGCTCCGCCACACCAGCTGGATCATCACCACCTGGTGGCGGCCGCAGGGCTACTACGACCAGAGCCAGTGGCGAGCGACCTGGGGTGGCGAGGGTGGCGGTGTCCTGGTGAACCAGGCCCCGCACCAGCTGGACCTGTGGCAGTGGATCTGTGGCGTACCGAAGTCGGTCTTCGCAAAGCTCGCCTTCGGCTTCCAGCGCGACATCGCCGTCGAGGACGAGGTGACCGCTGTCGTCGACTTCGGCGCCGGCGCGACCGGGACCTTCATCACCTGCACGCACGACCTGCCGGGGACCGACCGCCTGGAGATCCTGCTCGACCAGGGCAAGATCGTTGTGGAGGACTCGAAGAAGGTCACCATCACCAGGCTCAGCGCTCCCGAGCAGGAACTCAGCAAGGGCATGGGGATGGCCGACGTCATGCGCATCTTCGCCGGGGGTGCTGACACCTCCGACCTCATGACCACCACCTCAACGACCTACGAGACGGTCTGGAGCGAGCAGCATCCGAGGGTGATCGAGAACTTCTCGGCCAACATCCTTGACGGCACCCCGCTGATCGCGCCAGTCGGCGACGGCATCCACGGCGTGCGCCTGGCGAACGCGATCCACCTCTCGGGCTGGACCGGCCAGGAGGTCTCGATCGAGGACTTCAACGAGGCCGGGTATCTCGAGGAACTGAACCGCCGAATCGCAGCGGAGGGCAAGTTCGCCGTCCGGGAAGAGAGCTGACCATGGCGAAATTCGGCGTTCAGCTGATGATGGTGCGCGACAAGGTCGCCGCAGACGGAATGCTGCCCGTGCTGCGACGCGTCGCTGCGATGGGCTATCAGGCCGTCGAGGTGTCCCAGATCCCGATGGACGCGACCAACGTCGCCGACCTCGATCGCGGCCGGCTCGAACTCGGCCTGGCGGTGGCTGCCGTCTCGGTGGCAATCAAGAAGGGCGCCACCGCGACCGGTGATGCCCTCGACACCGACTTCACCAAGATCGTCGACGACTGTCGGCGCCTTGACTGCCGCTTCGCCCGGATCGGCATGATGCCGTTCGAGGCGATGGTCTCCAAGGATGCCGTGATCAGGTTCGCCCGGGAGGCAGAGGAAGCCGCGCAACGGCTGGCCGCCGAAGGAATCACGCTGGCCTACCACAACCACCATGTCGACTTCGCAAAGCACGACGGCGAGACCCTGTTCGACATCGTGAGACGGGTATCGCCGACGATGCACTTCGAGATCGACGTCCACTGGGTACAGCGCGGCGGGAAGAACCCCGTCGACGTCTTGCGGGAGTTCAGCGGCTCGGTCGAACTGGTGCACCTGAAGGACTATCGCGTGGCTACCCTCCCGCAGTCGGGCCTTGACCTGCTGGCGGCCGGCGACTTCACCGGTTTCATGCAGGCCTTCACCGGCCTCGTCCAGTTCGCCGAGGTCGGGGCGGGAAACATCGACTTCGCGCCGGTGATCGAGCAGGCCCTGGCCAGCGGAGCGGAGTACCTGCTCGTGGAGCAGGACGACCTCTACGGTCGGGACGCCTACGACTGCCTCACCGACTCGATGGCGCACATCAGAAGCCTCGGCTACTAGCTCGTCGCCGTACCCGACAGAAGCCGCCGGTTAGCGCAGAAGCCGCCGATCAAACGGCGGCTTCTGCGACAACTGGCGGCTTTTGTCACGTGGGGCTCGGCACGTCTCCACCCACGACCAGCCCGGCAACCGCTGCTGCGGCGTTGGCGCTGGCCATCATCGACCGCTGGGTGTGGCCCGTCGCCTCGGAAACGGCAGCGACATCCGAGAACTCGGGCGTCGCTGTGATGATTCGGCCACCCCGGTGCCCGAGCTTGATCCGGACGGGCTGCCCGTCGACCTCAACCTTGACCCAGAGGCGGTCCAGCACCTGCTTCGTCGTGGGTGTCTCCCGCAGGCCAAGGGTCGGCACCAGATCGAAGACGAGCTCTCGCAGCGCAGGTAGGGCCTCCGGCCCGGCCAATACGTGCAGGGTGTGCGCGGGCCGGCCCTTCTTCATCAGGATCGGGCTCAACCAGGCGTCATCGGCCCCGGCGGCCAGCAGGGCGGTCAGCACACCGGGCCACAAGCGCGGATCAACGTCATCGACGTTGGCCTCCAGCACCCACGCATCGCTCCAGCCTGCCTCGCCGCCGGCGGCCGGCTCCAGCGC
The DNA here is from genome assembly GCA_963848845.1 of uncultured Actinomycetota bacterium. GTDB lineage: Bacteria > Actinomycetota > Actinomycetes > Propionibacteriales > Propionibacteriaceae > Propionicimonas. The sequence continues at coordinate 75,579 of CAWKFH010000003.1, read as the reverse complement.
GCCGACGGGCTCGCCAAGCACCAGTCGGACCACGTTCGGCCGTCCGGCGTCGTCGCGCGAACCGGCTCCGATCCCCACCCCGAGCAGTCGGCATGCTGGCAGGGTCGGGGCGGCCTGGGCCAGCGTGGTCACGAGGGCCATCCCGGTCGGCGTGGCCAGCTCGCCCGGACCGCCGGTGAGGATGCTCCAGCCCCTGGCCACCTCCAGCACCGCCGGGACCGGCACCGGGATCTCGCCGTGGGCGGAACGAATGCTCCCCGAACCGACCGCGACCGGGCCTGCCGAGATCTGGGTGGCGCCGAGCGCGTCCAGGCCGGCGCACACCCCCACCACGTCGGCGATCGAGTCCCAGGCCCCCACCTCGTGGAAGTGCACCCGCTCCACCTCGATCCCGTGGGCCCTGGCCTCGGCATTCGCCAGCGCCTCGAACACTGCCAGCGCTCGCTCCTTCACCGCCGGCTTCAGCGCAGCCGCCTGCAGCATCGAGCGGATCGCCGTCCAGTCGCGGTGCGGCAGGTCGTCGACCAGCACGGAAACGTCGACCTTGCAGGCCCGCAGGCCGCCCCGAAGGACCTGGGCTTCGGTCAACGTCACCGTCGCCGGCATGACTGCGTCCACCGCCTGCTGGATGGCCTCGAGGGACGCTCCGGCATCCACCAGTGCCCCGAGCAGCATGTCTCCGGCCACCCCGTTGCTGGCATCGATCCAGGCGAGCAGCGGCATCGCGGAGGTCTGGCGGGGAGCGCTCATGGCCGCGATCCTACGGCCGCAGCGAGGCCCCAAGGAAACAGATGGCAACGCCTGAATGACTCAGTTGCCAGCGCCATAGCATCAATCAACTTCGAACTCCGGAACGGCCCGGACCCTAGAAAAGGATCAATGATGACCGCAATCGCAACACCACCCGTGCACCAGGGAGCTGTGGCCAAACAGCCGGCAACCGCGGTCCTGGGCTACGGTCTTGGCGACTTCGCCATGAACCTGTCCTTCTCCATGTCGACCGCCTTCCTGCTTTACTACTTCACCGATGTCGGCGGCCTTTCCGCGGCAGCAGTGGGCACGATGTTCCTGGTGGTCCGCCTGTGGGACGCCTTCACCGACCTGTTCGCCGGCCGCGCGGTCGACAAGGTCATGACCCGTTGGGGCAAGTTCCGGCCGTTCATCCTTTGGTTCGCGGTGCCGGTTCTCTTCCTCAGCTTCCTCAACTTCAACATCCCCACCCCCGGGATCAAGTGGCTCGGCATCTTCGACGTCAACCCGGACATGAACACCCAGCTCCTCTACGCCTACCTGGCCTACGCCGCACTGGGGCTGATCTACTCGCTGATCAACATTCCCTACGGTTCGCTGGCGTCCGCCATGAGCCAGTCGGTCAATGAGCGGGCCAAGCTGGTTGCCGCCCGAGCCTTCGGAGGCGCCATCGGCGGGGTCCTGCTCACCTACATCGTGGCCCCGCAGATCTCGGCCATCCAGAAGACCGCCCCCAAGCTCGACCCAAACGCCGACGCCGCGGCCAGGGCCACCTACGACGCGGCGGTGCTGGTCTACCGGCAAGCCGTCCAGAATGTCTTCACCACCACCACCTTGTGGTTCATCGTTGTCGGCTCGGTCGCCTTCTTCCTCACCTTCTTGTGGTGCAAGGAATCCGTGGTTCGCACCACCCCGCGGGTGACCATCAGGGAGACGATCGACACCATCAAGCACAACAAGGCGCTGGCCTACCTGTGCGGAGCGAGCTTCTTCTACCTGATCGGCCTGTTCGCAGTCGGCGGCGCCACCGCCTACTACGCCAAGTTCGTGCTCGGCGACATTGGCCTGACGGCCACCATGACCCTGGTGAACTCGGGCATCGCTCTGGTGATTACCCCGCTCATTCCTTGGATCATTCGCAAGATGGGCAAGAAGAACGTCTTCCAGTGGTGCGGCATGTTCACCATCGTCGGCGGTGTAGCCCTGTTCCTCGTGCCGACCGGCGCCATCGCCATGGCCCTGGTCTTCCTTGCAGTCAAGGGCATCGGCGCCTCCCTCATCAACACCGTGATGTTCGGCCTCGAAGCCGACACGGTGGAGTACGGCGAGTGGAAGACCGGCAAGCGCTCCGAGGGCGCCACCTACGCTCTGTTCTCCTTCACCCGCAAGATCACCCAGTCGCTCGGCGGGGCCGGCGGCGCCTGGGCGCTCGCGATCGGTGGCTACCTGTCGGCAACCGCCACCAACCCCAACCCGATCCAGCCCGAATCGGCAATCTTCGCGATCAAGTTCACGATCGGCCTGCTGCCCGCCATCTGCGCGGTCATCGCGATGCTGGTCTTCTGGAAGTACCCGCTCACCGACAAGCTGTTCCGTCAGATCCGTGACGAGAACGAAGCCAAGAAGGCCGAGCTGGGGGCCGACTTCACCGGAGCAGCCCAGGCATGAGTACAGACACACCACATCACAGCCCACTGCCAACGCGGCCGGTCAGGACCACAAGAGAAGGAGATCGACAGATGAACCCCACCAGCAACTCGACGGGACCGGTTGTGACGTTGTTCGAGTCCTACGGTTCCGGTGCCGACCGGATCGCGCGCCTGGTCGCCGAAGCCCTCGGTGTCGAATACCTCGGGCAGGCCTACAGCTCCGAGCAACTCGAGGAAGCCGCAGCCGCCAAGGAAGCGGATGGCGACAGCCCCCTCCTGCGGTTCTTCAAGCGGTTCGGGCAGGAGAACACAGATCATCTCGACAACATCCTGATCCCGGCCGACCAGCGAGCCGAGTACGACCTGGTCATCGAGAACAACCGCAGCCTCTTCCAGGCGACGGCGTCCGGCGGCGTCGTGCTTGGCCGCAACGCCACAGTGGTGCTGGCCGACAACCCCAGGGCCCTGCACGTCAAGCTGGACGGACCCGTCGAGGCCCGGATCGCGAGGGCTGCTGCCGAAGCCGGGATCGACCCGGCCCGGGCCGCGCGTCGCCAGGTGCACGAGGACGAGGTCCGGGCCGAGATGTCGATCAGGCTCTACAACTGGGACCCGAGGGAGAATGATCGCTACGACCTGGTCATCAACACCGCCCACCTCGATGACGGCGCCGTCGCGGAGATCATCGTCTCGGCCTGCCGTGCCAAGGCGGCCAGCGCGAGCTGAACCGACCGAACCGCCCCGGCGCAATCGCCGGGGCGGTTCGTGCGCTGCGGACCAACTCTGAAAGCCGTGGCCGGAAGCAGTCCTGTTCACTTCAGCCGCGCGTTTGTCGTCCTCACCCGGCGGGTACGCCCTTGGCAAGCGAACAGACAGGAGACCAGCATGGCCGCCCAAATCCAGTGCCCGGTTTGCGGCGAGGCCGTTGACCCACAGACCTCACCCTCGGCTGTCTACGACGCCCAGACCTATCACTTCAGCTCCGATGACTGCCGTGAGCGGTTCCTGGCCGACCCGGGCAGCTTCGTCGGAAACACCGGGAGCTGACGTCGCAGGCTGCTCCGCTCGTAGACTCCGGATGGCCGGAGAGGAACTGACTCGGCTCTGACCATCGGCGCAACAACTCGAGCGGAGGAGAGCAGTGCACCCGATCAAAGCCGAACGAGTCACCGATCAGGTCACCCACCACGGCGAAGGCCCGTTCTGGGATGTGGCCACCCAGCGGCTGCTGTTCGTGGACATGCTCGCCGCAACGGTGCTCACCCGTGACCTGACCGGCAGGATCGAGACGCACAAGGTGCCAGGTCGGGCCGCAACCGTCATTCGCCGCCGCACGGTCGGCGGCTACGCCATCGCGACCGACAGCGGGCTGCTCGGGGCCGACGTTGGCCTGGTCCGGTTCGAGGAGCTCGCACCGGTGATCTCCGATCCGGCGGTCCGGCTGAACGAAGGGGGCTGCGACCCGGGCGGACGGTTCTTCATCGGATCGATGGCGTACGACGAACACGAAGGGGGCGGAGCGCTGTACCGCGTCGACGCCGACCATTCCGTGCGGACCCTGCTGCCCGGGGTGACGATCTCGAACGGCCTGCAGTGGTCCCGCAACGGGAAGCTGGCCCACTACATCGACACCCCCACCCGGCGGGTGGACGTCTTCGACGTCGACCCGGCGACCGGTGGATGGTCCAATCGCCGACCGCACATCCTCCTCGACAACACCCCCGGCCACCCCGACGGCATGGCAATCGACGAGCACGACGGACTCTGGGTCGCCCTGTGGGGCGGTGGCGCCATCCACCACTACGACAGCAGCGGGGCGTTCGTCGAAGCGATCAGCGTCCCCGGCGCATCCCAGGTGACGGCGTGCGCCTTCGGCGGAGCCGATCGCGACGTCCTCTTCATCACCACCTCCCGCAAGGGGCTGGCTCCGGATCAGGAACCCGCCGCCGGATGTCTCCATGCCGTCGCGACGGACGTCCGGGGTGCGCCGGCGCACGAATACGCCGGCTAGCGTCCCTCGCCGGTGGTGAATCTGCGCAGGGTCAGGCCATTGTGCACGGCGAAGCCCTGGGTGTCGTTGTTGAAGTAGGCGTAGACCGACCTGCCCTGCTCCCGCCAGTCCCCGATCCGGTCCGCCCACCAGCGCATCGCCGCGTCGTCGTAGCTGCCGCCGTACAGGTGGTGTTGGTCGGGCCCGTGAAAGCGGACGTAGACGAAGCCGGCAGTTGCCCGCAGGATGCACGGCAGGCCGGCCCCGCTCATCACCACATAGGCCGCCTGGTGCCGCTCCAGCAGGGCGAAGACTCCCTCGACATGCCAGCTGGCGTGCCGGAACTCCACCGCCACCGACAGCCCGGACGGCAACGCGCCGAGGAAGTAGTCGAGCCGGGCGTCGTCCCGTGGCATCCCGGGGGGCAGTTGGACCAGCAGCACGCCCAGCCGGTCCTCGAGCACGGCAAGACTCGTTCGCATCCGGGCAATCCAGCGTTCGGGCCCGAAGAGGCGCTTGGCATGCGTGAGGCCGCGAGGGGCCTTGACCGTGAACGCAAAGCCCGGCGGCAACCGGCGCCGCCAAGACTGGAACGAGTTGTCGGGTGGCCAGCGGTAGTAGCTGGCATTCAGTTCGACGGTGTCGAAGAGGTTGGCGGCGTAGTACTCGAGACGGCGGGCATCCGGCACGTCCGGTGGATACACCGGCCCGCGCCAGCTGTCGTACGTCCAGCCAGAAGTGCCGATCCGGACGGTGGGAACGGTGGCCGCGGAGGTGGTGGTCATGCGCGTTCGCGCTGCACCCGTCCCTCGTGCCAGACCGGGTCGTCGGACTCGTAGACCGAGCCGTCGGCCCCGAAGACCAGGAACCGGTCGAAGCCGCGGGCGAACCAACGGTCGTGCGTCACCGCCAGCACGGTGCCATCGAAGGCGGCGAGACCCTCCTCCAGAGCCTCGGCCGATTCCACGTCCAGGTTGTCGGTGGGCTCGTCCAGCAGTAAAAGGGTCGCGCCGGAGAGTTCCAGCAGCAGGATCTGGAACCGGGCCTGCTGACCACCGGACAGCACATCGAAGGGCAGTTCTGCGGCTCCGGCGAGCTCGTACCGGTCCAGCACGCGGCTCGCCGGCTCACGTCCCATCCCGGCGCGCCCGCGGCCGTCCGGGGTGACGTCGCCGCGGTGCAGGATCTGCAGCAGCGTCCGTCCGACCAGCTCGGGATGCTCATTGGTCTGGACGAACCAGCCCGGGCGCACCCTCGCTCCGAGGCGGGCCCGGCCGGTGTGCTCCACGGGAGCGATGGCGCCCGGCTCGCCGACCGGCTCGTGCTCAAGGTCGGGGAGCGAGCCGCCGCGGGCAAGGAGCCGCAGGAAGTGCGACTTTCCCGAGCCGTTGGAACCGAGCACAGCCACCCGCTCGCCGTACCAGACCTCCAGGTCGAAGGGCCGCATCAGGTCAACGGACGAGCCGTCACGGGCGAGCCGCAGCTCGAGTTGCTCACAGACCACGGCACGCTTCGCGGTGCGCCCGCCGGTGAGCCGCATCCTTACGCTCTGTTCTCGCGGCTGCTCGGTCGGCGGGCCAACCTCCTCGAACTTGCGCAGCCTGGTCTGGGCGGCCTGGTACCGGCTGGCCATGCCGTCGTTGTAGGTCGCCTTCTGCTTCAGGGTGAGCACAAGGGTCTTGAGCTTCTGGTGCTCCTCGTCCCAGCGGCGGTGCAGCTCGTCGAACCGCTCGAACCGGGCACGGCGAGCCTCGTGGTAGCTGGCGAACCCGCCGGGATGGGTCCAGACCCGGTTGCCGGCTGCGCCCAGCTCGACAGTCACGATCCGGGTGGCGGTGTTGGCCAGCAGTTCGCGGTCGTGGGAGATGAACATGATCGTCTTGACCGACTCCCGGATCCGTTCCTCCAACCAGGTCTTGCCGGGGACGTCCAGGAAGTTGTCGGGCTCGTCGAGGAGCAGCACGTCCTCCGGGCCCCGGAGCAGGTACTCCAGCACCAGCCGCTTCTGCTCGCCGCCGGAAAGGGTGCTGAGGGCGCGGTACTTCGCCTTGTCGTACGGGACGCCGAGGGCTGCCATCGTGCACACGTCCCAGGTCACCTGCACGTCGTAGCCACCAGCGTCGGCGTACTCGGCCAGCGCTGCAGCGTAGTTGAGCTGGGTGGCCAGGTGGTCGGTGTCCATCAGGGCCTGCTCGCAGGCATCCACGGCCGCCGTGGCCGCGCGCACCCGCGCCGGGGCAACGGAAAGCAGCAGGTCAGCCACCGTGGGGTCCTCGGTGGCGGCGGCGCCGTCGACCACCCCCTGGCCGACGAACTGGCGCATCACCCCGAGACCACCGGATCGCGTGACGGCGCCGGCGTGCGGGGCGAGCTCGCCGGTGATGATCTTCAGCAGCGTGGTCTTGCCGGCGCCATTGGCCCCGACGAGGGCGACCTTCATGCCGTCCCCGACCCGGAAAGCCACGTCCTCGAGCAGCACCCGTCCGTCCGGCAACTCGTACCGCACCCCCGCTATGTCCACGTGACCCACGGCGTCACGCTACCCGGACGCGGCTGGGGGTCAGTGCTGACGGCTCCGGGCGTAGATGAAGTTGACCAGGACGATGCCGACCCAGACCGCCAGCAACCCGGGCAGGCCGGCGATGGAACTGCTGATCGCCGTGAGCGGGATAGCGAGCGCGATCGACACAATGGCCAGCACGAACACGGTCCGGTCCGGAGCCGGCGTTGGCATCGGAACCGGCGCCGGTGCGTGCGGGACCGGCGCGGGCAGGGGAACCTTCGGGATGGGTGCGAGACCTTGGGGACCCGAGCTCGGGAGGGCACCTGTCGGCGGTTGGGCCCACAGCTCGTCGTTGGTCGGCTCGCGGTAGTCAGAGCTGCTCATGCGGCAAGCCTAGGCACGGTCATAGCTCTCCACCAACCGTCTGGTCACGCTGCCCGGCGTCTCAGCGCGACTCTCGCGATGAGGAAACGTCGTCGATAACCGGCGAGCACCGCTCCAGCAGCCTGAATTGTCAAGCGCCTTTCCCCGAGTGACATTTCTGAAATCGGCGGAGTCCGGCGCCAGTTGCTGCCCAGGAAGGCAAAAGGGACCCCTTCGGGAATGAGGGGTCCCGCGAATCACAGATTTCAAGCCAGCGGTGCGCCGGCGCTGCGACTAGGTAGTCGAGTGGGCCAGTTGCGTTTCAGCTGATCCGAGGCCGAACTCGAGTGAGTCGCCCTCGAAGGGGTGCGGCACCGGGGGGCCATCCTGGGTGTTGTCCGAGCCCAGGCCGAGCGGCAGGCCGCTGGACGAGGCATCCTCGGTGTCATAAATGGTGATGTATCCGGCGTCGCTCTGGGTCTCAGCTGAACCGAGGCCGTCCACCAGCCACCCTGGTGTCGGCACCGGCCCAGGCCACTCCCGCACTGGATAGAGTCACGACATGGAAGGTCCCGCACGGTCCGGGCTGCCGGCACTGCGCCGGCCGGTGGAGACGATCCGCCGCGAAGGTGACGGGATCACGATCCTCGACCAGACCGCGCTGCCGTACCGGACCGAGACCCGGCACCTGACCACCCTCGATGCTGTGGCCGAGGCGATTCGGGTGATGCGGGTGCGTGGGGCGCCCCTGATCGGTGCGACCGCGGGCTACGGGGTGGCAATCGCTCTCACCTCCCGGCCGGACCTGGCAGCACTCGAGGCAGCAGTCGAGCTCCTCGGGCGGACGCGGCCCACAGCGGTGAACCTGCACTGGGCACTTGACCGGATGCGTGGCCACCTCGTCGGGCTCGAGGATGCGGAACGTCCGGCCGCTGCCTGGGCGGAAGCTGGGGCCATCGCAACCGAGGATGCAGCCACCTGTGAAGCGATCGGCCGGAACGGTCTGCCGGTCCTCGAACGGCTGGCGAGCCGTCTCGACGGCCCGGTCCGGGTGCTCACCCACTGCAACGCCGGCTGGCTTGCCACGTGCGGCATCGGGACGGGCCTGGCGCCGGTGTACGCCGCCACTGCCAACGGCGTGCCGGTAGAAGTGGTCGTGAGCGAGACCCGTCCCCGCAGCCAGGGCCTGCTCACGGCGTGGGAGTTGCGGGAAGCCGGGATCCCGCACACGCTCATCGCCGACAACGCTGCCGGCCACCTGCTCGCCACGGGCCAGATCGATGTGGTGATCACCGGCGCCGACCGGATCGCCGCGAACGGCGACACGGCCAACAAGGTCGGCACCTGGCTGAAGGCGCTGGCAGCTAGCGAGGTCGGGGTGCCGTTCTACGTGGCCGCGCCGTCCTCGACCCTCGACTTCGATTGCCCCGACGGCACCCACATCCCGATTGAGGATCGCGGCGCTGCTGAGGTGCTGTTCGCCCGTGGCCTCGGCCCCAAAGGCGAAGTCGTGGACGTCCGGCTCGCCCCGGACGGGACGCCGGTCGCCAATCCTGGCTTCGACATCACCCCGGCCCGGCTGATCACCGGATTCATCACCGAACGCGGGCTGATCAGCCCCACCGACCTCGCCGGCGCCTTCCCCGAACGGACCACATGAACACCACCCCCACCCCTGAGCTCCGCTCCGCGCTGATCGACACCTTCGCCACGATGGGTCAGGTGGACCTGAATCGGGGCACGTCGGGCAACGCCAGCGTGCGGCTGGCCCCCGGTCGCCACGACTTCCTGATCACCCCCAGCGGCCGGCCGGTCGATGAGCTCGAGGCCGGCGAGCTGGTGGTGATCCGTGCGGGCGGGCGGTTCGAAGGAGCGCTGGAGCCGTCCTCGGAGTGGCGCCTGCACCACGACATCTACGCAGCCTTCCCGGACGCGGGTGCGGTGCTGCACGCCCACTCCCCGTTCGCCACAGCGCTGGCGTGCCAGCGGCTGGACATCCCGGCGTTCCACTACCTGATCGCATTGTTCGGCGGCACGTCCATCCGCTGTGCCGGCTACGCCACCTTCGGTACCCAGGCGCTGTCGGACGCCGCGGTCACAGCGCTGGAGGATCGACGGGGTTGCCTGCTGGCCAACCACGGCATGGTGGTCCACGGCCGGGACCTGGCCCATGCCTTGTCGCTGGCGATCCAGTTCGAGACCCTTTGCGAGCACTACTGGCGCACCAGCCAGCTCGGCGCCCCCATCCTGCTCGACGAGGCAGAGATGGCCGACGCCACCAGGCAGTTCGCACGGTACGCAGAACTGGTGCGCAGGGACTGACTGGGCATTACTGCTTCTTGCTGCCCCGCCGGAGACGCGGGATCCTCAGGCCAGGTGGGTGCAGTCGGGGGAGGGGGACGGCGTGCCGCTGTTGGATCACCCTGCCTCATGGGGGGCGGCTGGCGGGATCGAGTACTGCGACGCCGTGGTGGTCGGTTCGGGCTTCGGCGGGTCGGTCTCTGCGTACCGGCTGGCACAGGCCGGACGGTCGACGATCGTCCTCGAACGGGGTCAGGCCTACCCGCCGGGCAGCTTCGCGCGAAACCCGTACGAGATGAGCCGCGCCTTCTGGGAACCGAAGGACAGGCTCTTCGGGCTCTTCGACATCCGCTCCTTTCGCAAGCTGGAGGGGATCGTCGCGAGCGGCCTCGGGGGTGGGTCGTTGATCTATGCCAACGTCCTGCTGCGGAAGGACGAGCGCTGGTTCGTCCACGACTCCCCGCTCCCTGGTGGCGGGTACGAGAACTGGCCGATCAGTCGAGCCGACCTGGAGCCGCACTACTCGGCGGTCGAGAAGATGATGACGCCGAGCCCGTCGCCCTATCCGGACCTGCCCAAGGCGAAGGCCCTGCGTGAGGCTGCCCAGGCACTGGGCCTGGAAACGTTCCATCCGCCGCTGGCGATCTCGTTCGCCCCGCCCGGAGGCGAACCGGCACCGAAGCAGGTGATCCCGGAGCCTGAGTATGGCAACATCCACGGCTTGACCCGGCTGACCTGCCGGCTGTGCGGCGAGTGCGACATCGGCTGCAACGAGGGCTCCAAGAACACCCTCGACCACAACTACCTCTCCGCCGCCAAGCACCTGGGCGCTGACATCCGCACCCTCTGCGAGGTCGCCGGGATCGAACCACTGGACGGTGGCGGGTTCGAGGTGAGCTACACCGCCTACGGCACCGACCCCGACCGGACCGGCGACCGCTCCCGGACGGTACACCGCATCCGGTGCGCGAACCTCTTCCTGGCTGCCGGCACCTTCGGCACGACTGCCCTGCTGCTGCGGAACCGGGTGAACCTCCCGGCGCTCGGCCGGGCGCTCGGCTCGCGCTTCAGTGGCAACGGCGACCTGCTCACCTTCTGCATGGGTGCGAAAGCCGAAGGCCCCGCCGGTGGCATGCGGCTGATCGATGGCAGTTACGGCCCGGTGATCACAACCGCCATGCGCGTCTCCGACGGCCTGGACGAGGGTGGGCACCGCCGCGGCTACTACGTGCAGGAGGCGGGCTTCCCCGATTTCGCCAACTGGCTGATCGAGACGGCAGCGGTCGCCTCGTCGATTCAGCGTGCCGCGATGGTGGCCCGCGACCTGCTGGCGTACCGCCTGGGGAAGCGCAACGAGTCGACGATCTCGGCGGAGATCGCCAAGCTGGTCGGGCAGGGCAGGCTCGGCAGCAGCGCGCTGCCACTGCTGGGCATGGGTCGCGACGTCGCCGACGGGAAGATCGTCCTGCGCGACGGCGAACTCGATGTCCTGTGGACCTCGGCCACCTCGATGGAGTACTTCTCCGCGATGCGCGAGACCATGCGCGAGATCGCGGAGGCACTACACGCCGACTACCACGACAGCCCGCTGTGGTGGACCAAGCGGGTGGTCACCGTCCATCCGCTCGGCGGGACGCCGATGGGCCGGCACGTCCACGAAGGCGTGGTCGACCCCTACGGGGAGTCGTTCGGCCATCCGGGGCTCTTCGTCGTGGACGGGTCCCAGATGCCCGGCCCGGTTGGACCGAACCCGGCCTTCACCATCGCCGCCCTTGCCGATCGAGCGGTGGAGCACCTGCTGGACCGGCCACGCGCTCCGCGTCCGGCAGCCACCCCGGAGCCGACGGCAGCCGAGCCGGAAGCGGCGCCGCCCATCGGGCGCAGCGTGCGGTTCACCGAGCAGATGAAGGGCTACCTTTCCCTCGGTGCGACCGACCCGCTGGCCGGCTGGCGGGAAGCCCGGCTGCTTGGTCACCGCTGCATGTTCGAACTCACCATCGAGGTGCCAGACGTGGCGAGCTTCGTCGAATCCGGCGACCATCCCGGGACCGCTGTCGGCTACGTGCGCTGCGAGCTGCTCGGCGGCCACCTGCCGGTGGAGCGGGGCTGGTTCAACCTGTTCGTCGCGACCGCGGCCGCCGGCACAAGGGAGATGCGTTACCGCCTGTGGCTGCGGGACCTGGCCGGCGCGCCGGTGACCCTCTACGGGTTCAAGGAGGTCCGTGACGATCCCGGAATGGACGTCTGGAAGGACACGTCCACCCTCTACATCACGCTCCTGAAGGGACACGTCCCACCTGGGCAGGAGGGCGAGGTGATCGGGGCCGGGCTGCTGCGCATCCTCCCGCAGGACTTCGCCAGGCAGCTGACCACGTTCCGGGCCGGAGGGAAGGGTCCCGCTGGCGTCCATGGCTGCCTTCGGGGCGTTCTTCGGCAAGTCGCTGCGCGACGTCTACCTGGCTCCGGCCGCGCCGAGGGGAGGCTCGCATGACTGAGACGCTGCTGGCCCGACCGACCCACCGGAACGAGACCCACTTCTTCCGCGCCGGGGACGGCGTGCCGCTGACCCTGATCCGGGTCCGTGGCAGCGATGAGCCGACGAAGGGCCCGGTGCTGCTCGTCCACGGCGCCGGGGTGCGGGCCGAGCTGTTCCGGCCGCCGGTGGAACGCACCATCGTCGACGCGTTGATCGCCGACGGCTGGGACGTGTGGCTGCTGAACTGGCGGGCCTCGATCGATCTCGATCCGGTGCCCTGGACCCTCGACGACGCGGCCGCCTACGACCACCCGGCCGCGGTGCGCTACATCGTTGGGGAGACCGGGGCTGCCTCGATCAGGGCCGTCGTCCACTGCCAGGGTTCGACCTCGTTCTGCATGAGCGCGGTGGCGGGGCTGTTGCCCGAGGTGGACGTGATCGTCAGCAACGCGGTCTCGCTGCACCCGGTGATCCCGGCGTTCGCCCGGTTCAAGATCGCTGCACTGCGGCCGGCGATGCAGCAGCTGACCCCGTACCTGAACCCGGCCTGGGGGGACGGGCCCACCTCAGCCTTCTCGCGCGTGGCGCGGGGCGTGGTGCTGGCCACCCACCGCGAGTGCGACAACCCGGTGTGCCGGATGGTGAGCTTCACCTACGGTTCAGGCCGTCCGGCGTTGTGGTCACACGAGAACCTCAACGAGGAGACCCACGATTGGCTCCGGGGCGAGTTCGGCGATCGTGCCGATGAGTTTCTTCGCCCAGATGGCCGCCTGCGTGAAGGCTGGCGAGCTGGTCTCGGTGTCCAGGCGGCCCGGACTGCTTTCCCGATACGCCGGTGAAGCGCCCCGGACCGATGCCCGGTTCGCCCTGTTCGCGGGCGAGCGCAACCGGTGCTTCCTGCCGGAGAGCCAACGACGGACCTACGAGTTCCTCGCGCGTCACCGCACCGGAGACACCCTGCACGTGCTGCCCGGCTACGGCCACCTGGACATGTTCTTCGGCAAGCACGCCGCCGACAACGTCTTCCCGGTCATTCTGGGGGAACTGAATCGTTGAGCAACGCCGGGCCTCAGTCGACCGCGTCCACAAGGTAGAGCACGGTTTGGTCGGGGTTCACCGGGGCATCGGTGAGCCCGGTGGAGATCAGCACCGAGCCGGGCAGTTCGATCCCGACCTGCTCGGCGCTGGCGCGGAACTTCGGCGGACGACCCGCTGCCACGTCGTCGAGTTCGTGGCTGAAGTCGCGTTCCAGTCCCCACCACAAGGGGGGGCGCAGTCCCGACGGCGGCCTGCCGACCAGCGCCGGGGTGACCCGGTAGCGGCGCGACGGGTCGAGCCCGGGGAACCGGAGCCGGCCCAGCAGGACGGTGTCGTAGGCTTCCACTGAGGTGAAGGAGTAGATCGCCCGGGAGCGGTCCGGCGCGACCACCCCGAAAGCGGTGAGCGCAGTGTCGGGGAAGTCCAGCCGCACCAGGTCGCCACCAAGCAGCAGCCCGCGATGGGTCTTGTAGAAGCCGACCCACTCGGCCAGTTCCGCGAGCTCGGTCGGCGTGGCCTTGCGCAGGTCCCATTCGATGCCGAGGTGTCCGAAGATGGCGGTGGCGGCCCGGAAGCTGAGGTCGTGGGTGCGTCCGGTGGTGTGGGAAGTGCCGGAGGCGATGTGGGAGCCCATCAGTTCCGGCGGGATCAGCTGGGAGGTCCAGCGCAGCATCTGCTGACGTTCGTGCGGGTCGATGCAGTCCGAGACCCACACCCGGTCGGTGCGTTCGAGGATGCCGAGGTCCACCCGTCCGCCGCCGGAGGAGCAGGACTCGATCTCCAGCCCCGGGTGGGCAGCGCGAAGCTCGTCGAGCAGCCGGTAGACCGCCTCGGTCTGGGCATGGACGCCGGGGCGCCCGCCCGGAGTTGTGCCGGCGTCGATCAGGTCCCGGTTGTGGTCCCACTTGATGTAGCCGATGTCGTAGGTGGCCAGCAGGGCGAAGATCGAGTCGCGGATGTAGTCGTAGCACTCAGCGATGCCGAGGTTGAGCACCTGCTGGTGACGTGAGAGCACCGGCAGTCGTCCGCCGGTGGCCATCACCCATTCCGGGTGGGCCCGGGCGACGTCGGAATCGAGGTTGACCATCTCGGGCTCGAACCACAGCCCGAACTGCATCCCCAACTCCCGGACCCGGTTCACCAGCGGGTGCAGCCCGTCTGGCCAAACCTCCTTCGACACTGTCCAGTCGCCCAGGCCGGAGAAGTCGTCGCGACGCGAACCGAACCAGCCGTCGTCGAGCACATAGCGCTCCACTCCGATGGCCGCAGCCTGCTCGGCCAGGTCGAGGAGCGGCTGGAGCTCGTGATTGAAGTAGACGGCCTCCCACACGTTGATCGTGACCGGCCGTTCGGCCGAAGGGTGCTGTGGCCGCGAGCGCAGGTAGCGGTGGAAGCGCCGGGCCACCTCGTCCAGCCCCTCGCCGTAGGAGCCGTAGACCCAGGGGCTGGTGTAGCTCTCGCCACTCGCGAGGACAACCTCGCCCGGCAGCAGCAGCTCACCACCGCCGAGGAGTTGCTCGCCGGAGAACAGGCGTTCGGCGTAGTGGTTGTGGTTGCCGCTCCAGCCGACGTGGACACCCCAGGTCTCGCCGTTCGCGAAACCGAAGCCGGGCACGCCGGCGTGCAGCACCGTGGCTGCGTCCGCGCCGGTGCGACCCCTGCGGCCCTGCCGCAGGTGTGTCCCGACAGTGAACTCGCGGCGCTGCGGCACCCGCTCGCGACCCCAGTGACCGGCCAGGTCGAGCAGCTCGCGAGCGACCGGCGGTACGGGGTAGGCGAGGACCAGTTCGTCCAGCTGGTAGGCGTCCGCACCGGCGTTGGTCAGCTCCGCCCGGGATCGCAGCAGCCCGCCACGGGTCAGTTCGATGTTCAGGGTGAGCCGCAAGCCGCCCACCTCGTCGCCGGCCTGGATCTCGAGTGCTCCCCGGCCGGCGGTGACCAGCCCCGGCTCATCGGTGGCGTCCGCTGCGACGACCGCACCATCGAGGCTGAGTTGCGTGACGGTGAACCTCGGCGACCAGTCCTGGCCGTGACGGGAGCCACTGATGCCGGGCCGCCCGACCCAGCCGGTGTGGTGCTCCGGGACCAGGGCCACCCGCACCGGTTCGTCAACGACGTTGGCGACGATAGGGGGCACCCCGGAGCGTGCAATCGCAGCAACGTCGGTCGCGCTGAGCTCGCCCAGGTACGCGCCCCAGTGGACGATCGCCGGCAGCTGCCCTGCGGTCAGGTCGAGGATCGCGCACACGCCCTCGCTGCGCAGCAGGACGAACGTGTTGATGGCGGTGGTCACGGTCTCGGACACTTTGCTCTCCCTAGTCAAGGCGCGGGCTCCGGGTGAGCACGTCGACCCGGGTCTTGTTGAGTTGGTCTGCCATGCAGCCGCAGGACTGCCGCAGGATGAGTTCGGCCTCCAGCTGGATGTGGGTCCCCCTGGCGAGGTCCGGGGCGTCCAGCAGATCGATCGCCGCGGTCGCCAGCATCGGCAGGGGCTGTCGGGCGACGGTGAGCGGGGGCCAGCAGAACTCCGACTCCTTCGTGCCGTCGAACGAGGCCACGGCGATGTCGCCGGGGACCCGGATTCCCCGCTCGTGCAGGGCTCTGAGCAGGCCGATGCCCTGCAGGTCGCTGCTCGCGAACACCGCATCGATGTCGGGGTCCTGGTCGAGCAGGACGCCGGCGCCGGCGTAGCCGCCTTCGCGACTGAACGGCACCCGGACGATTGGTCCGTCGGCCAGCCCGGCCGACCGCAGGGCCCGCCGCCAGCCCCGCTCTCGCGGGTCGGGGTTGCCGAAGCCCTTGTCACCGACGATCAGGGCGATCCGCCGCCGGCCGTGGTCCAGCAGGTGTTGCACCAGCATTTCGGCCGCGCCGCCGGCGTTGGTGCCGACCGTCCGGCGTCCGGGGATCGGCCCCGGGCAATCGATCAGCACCGTCGGGATGCCGGTGGCCTGCAGCGTGCGGCTGCGATCCAACCTGGCGAATGAGCTGGCGAACAGTAGCCCGTCCACCTGGCGGGCCAGGAACTCCTCGACGATGGCCGCCTCTGCCCCCTCCTCGTTGCGGGTGTCAGCGATCAGGAGTCGCCACCCCTTGGCGTCGGCCGCCTTCACCAGCTCGAAGGTGTACTCGCTGAAGAACGGGTTCTGGCTGTCGGCCATCACCAGGCCGAGCGTGTGGGTCCGGCCGAGGCGCAGGGCGCGCGCGCTGGCATTGGGCAGGTAGCCCAGCAGGTCCATGGCATCACGCACCCGGGCTGCGGTGGCAGTCGCGACCGGCCGGGGGCCATTGTTGACGACATAGCTGACGACGGCAGTGCTGACTCCGGCCACCCGGGCGACGTCCGCCCTTGTGGCCGGGGCCCGGCGTGGGTCTGACCGCCGCCCGTCGGCAGCTGGCTGTGCATCGCCATCGGAACCGTGTCCGGTCACCGGCCCCCCCGTTCGTCGTCGCTGGGCGTGAATCTACACCAATAGATTGGTTCCGCGCATCTACTCTTGTGAGAGTTTCACGCTCAGGAACTCGTAACGCTTTTGTTATCCCGGGCACTTGCGGTTCCGGACTCTACACGTGTAGCTTCATGCCTATCAACGCTGGCACCTCCGTCAGGGTTGGCTGGCAGTCCCAACGAGGGGAACCTGGTGAGTACAAACACAGCGCAACCAACCGCGGGCGCGACCCGCAAGGCCAACAGGTCAGCCGACCAGACGTCTGCAGGGCGCAGTGAACTCAAGACGGCACTGGTGTTCATCGCCCCGGCGCTGGTCGGGTTCCTCGTCTTCTTCGTCTACCCGACCATCCGTGGCTTCTACTTCAGCCTCACCCAGTACAACCTCCTGGGTACGCCGAAGTGGATCGGCTTCGAGAACTACGTGAAGATCAGCAAGGACCCGCTGTTCTGGAACGCCTTGTGGGTGACCATCGAGTATGTCCTGCTGAACATCGGCTTCCAGACTGTGATCGCTCTGGTCCTCGCCGCGCTGATGCAGAGGCTCACGCAGTCCACCCTGTTGCGTGGCGCGCTCCTGTTGCCGTGGCTGATCTCGAACGTGATCGCGGCCATGCTCTGGTTCTGGTTGCTGGATTACCAGATCGGCCTCGTCAACGTGGCGATGGAGTGGATGGGATTGTCGAAGATCGCCTTCTTCGCCAATGAGTTCTGGGCGATCCCGACGATGGCGTTCGTGAACGTGTGGCGTCACATGGGCTACACCGCACTGCTGGTCTACGCGGGCATGCAGACCATCCCGAAGTACGTCTACGAGGCCGCGTCGATCGACGGCAGCTCGGAGTGGAAGTCGTTCTGGCGGATGACGATACCGCTCCTTCGTCCGGTGCTGGCAATGATCCTGGTGATCACCGTGACCGGCTCATTCCAGATCTTCGACACCGTCGCCGTCACCACCCGCGGTGGCCCCGTCAACGTGACCCGGGTGATGCAGTACTACATCTACCAGAAGGCCTTCGGGGAAGGGCAGTTCGGCTACGGCAGCGCTCTGGCTGTGGTCCTGTTCGCCATCCTGGCCATCCTCGCCGCCGTCCAACTCCGCCTGCTCCGTGCCGGCGAATCCGATCTCGGTTAAGGAGCATGGCCATGGCAACCATTGAAGACCTCGCCCTCGCAAACGCCGTACAACGCCGTCGCGGCCGCAACCTCACGCCTGGTCGCATCGGCGCCTGGGTCGTGTTGGTCGGATTCCTCGCGCTGAGCATCTTCCCGTTCCTGTGGATGATCCGCACCGCGTTCTCCACCACCCGTTCGCTGCCGTCGAACCCGACGTCGCTGCTGCCGGTGGACTTCACCTGGGGCGCGTTCCAGCGCGTCCTCGGCCTGGGCACCCAGGCGCAGGCGATCGCCGAGGGCGGGTCCGGGGCAGCGGTGAACTTCTGGCGCTACCTGGGCAACTCGGTGATTTATGCCGGGGCCGTGACGGTGGGTCAGGTCTTCTTCTGCTCGCTGGCCGCCTACGCGTTCGCCCGGCTCCGCTGGCCGGGACGCAACGCGGTGTTCGGCCTCTTCCTCGGCGCTCTGCTCGTGCCGCCGATCTTCACCAGCCTGCCCAACTTCATCCTGATCAAGAACCTCGGGCTGCTGAACACCCTGCCGGGCATGATCCTGCCGGCGTTCCTGATGGCTCCCTTCGCGATCTTCTTCCTGCGGCAGTTCTTCCTCGGGATCAACCGCGAGATCGAGGAGGCTGCTGCCATCGACGGTGCCGGGCCGTGGCGGGTGTTCTTCCGGATCATCCTGCCGATGAGCACAGCGCCCATCACCACCCTGGCAATCCTGACCTTCATCGGCACCTGGAACGACTACTTCTGGCCGCTCCTGGTCGGAAACACCGACGCCACCAAGGTGCTGACTGTCGCCCTCGGTGTGTTCCGATCGCAAACCCCGGCGGGATCGCCCGACTGGGCAGGCCTGATGGCCGCAACCCTGATCACCGCCCTGCCTGTCCTGATCCTCTTCTTTGCCTTCGCCCGGAAGATCATCGACTCGATCGGCTACTCCGGGAGCAAGTAGCCCGTACAAGCAACCGTGGGGAGCAGTCCCAACCCGCGGAGGACGCAGTACCCGTCGCCCGGCATCGGGTCTCGGCAGGACCACAACGAAGACCACCTCATCGCCCTAACGGAAGGACCGTCAACCATGTCAGGATTCACCAGGAAGAAGGCCGGCGCAGTCATCGCGGCTTTCGCGGCCATCGCCGTGTCGCTCACCGCCTGCAGTGGTGAGGCGACCCCGAGCGCCTCCGGCAGTGCCCCCGCCGCAGCCGGCAAGGCGACCGGCGAGATCAGCTACTGGCTGTGGGACAACAACCAGAAGCCTGCCTACCAGCAGTGCGCGGACGAGTTCAAGGTCGAGAACCCCGAAGCCAACGTCACGATCACCCAGTACGCCTGGGACGACTACTGGAGTGGTGTCAGCAACGGTTTCGTCGCCGGCACCGCCCCCGACGTGTTCACCAACCACCTGTCGAAGTACCCCGAGTTCGTCACCCAGGGTCAACTCGTCGCCCTCGACGACCAGCTCGCCGCGGACGGCGTGAAGACTGACATCTACCAGAAGGGCCTGGCCGACCTGTGGGTGGGCCAGGACGGCAAGCGCTACGGGCTGCCGAAGGACTTCGACACCGTCGCCGTCTTCTACAACAAGAAGCTGATCAAGGATGCCGGCCTCGCAGAGTCCGATCTGGGCGCCATGACCTGGAATCCGACCGACGGCGGCACCTACGAGAAGATGATCGCCCACCTCACCGTCGATGCCAGTGGCAAGAGGGGCGACGAACCGGGCTTCGACAAGACCAAGGTCAAGGTCTACGGCCTGGGCCTTGACGGCGGCTCCGGCGGCGGCAACGGCCAGACCCAGTGGAGCATGTACTCCGGCACCACCGGCTGGACCTTCACGGACGTGAACCCGTGGGGCAAGCATTACAACTACGACAAGCCCGAGTTCCAGGGCACCATCGCCTGGATGCGGTCGCTGATCGAGAAGGGCTACGCCCCCTCGATCGAAGCCGTCACCGGCCAGAGCTCCGCTGACATCTTCGGCGCCAGCAAGTACGCCATGATCACCAACGGCTCGTGGATGATCAACCAGATGTTCAGCTACAAGGGCATCGAGACCGGCGTCGCCCCGACACCTGTCGGCCCCAGCGGCAAGCGTGCCAGCATGTACAACGGCCTGGCCGACTCCGTCTGGGTTGGCTCGAAGAACCAGGCGTCTGCGATCAAGTGGGTCGAGTACCTCGGCTCGGCTGCCTGCCAGGACATCGTCGGCAAGGCGGGCGCCGTGTTCCCGGCCATCCCCAGTGGCACCGACCTGGCGCAGGCCGCGTTCCAGGCCAAGGGCGTCGACGTGACCAACTTCCTGGTGCACGTGAAGGACGGCACGACCTTCCTGTTCCCGATCACCGACAACGCCTCCCAGGTCACCAACATCATGCAGCCGGCGGTGGACGCGGTGATGACCGGCAAGGCCAAGGCGGACTCGCTCACTGCGGCCAACGACCAGGTTAACCAGTTGTTCGGGTAGTCCTGATCCAGGATGGGCCGGGCCGCCTGCCCGGCCCATCCCTTCGTCCAGAGCCTTCCCAGGAGTCAGCCGTGAGCCGCAGCCGCTTCACGCTCCTTCACCACCCGTCCACGGCCGGAAACGAGTACTCCCATGGCTTCTGACGTGCTGGCGACCTCCGACGTCGTATGACCGCCCAGGTAGTCGTGCCGGCACCCGACCTGGTGCGGGTTCAGCTCGAGCCCCGAGGCAGCTGGATCGACCCACGCGGCAGCGGGGTCGAGGTCAGGCGCGAGCCGGACGGGCCGGGTCTCGCCGTGCTGGTAGCGGCCACTGCGGGGGTCCCGTTGTCCCGGGTGCACCTGCGCTGGCGCCGCTCGCTGCCGCCCGGAGCCTCGCTGCTGGGTGACGCGTGGGAGCGCAGTTATGGCGAACTGGCTTGGCTGAGCAGCCCGGCGGCGGAGCAGTTGCACCCCTGGATGGTGCTCATCCACCACGCGGCAGGTACGTGGGGGGCCGGGGTGGATGTGCGGGCGGGGTCCTTCGCCGGCTGGACGGTGGACCCTGAAGGCGTTTCGCTCTGGCTGGACCTCCGGGCCGGCGCCGACCCGGTGCTGCTCGGCGATCGGGAGTTGGTGGCTGCGACCGTCCGTTGGGTAGCCGGAGACTCCGGCGCCTTCCGGACCCAGTGCGCGCTGGCCGCGGCCCTGTGTACCGACCAGCTGCCCACCGGCCCGCTGGTGGGCTGCAACAACTGGTACTACGCCTACGGCCGGGACTTCGACGCCGATGCGGTCGTCCGGGACGCGCGGATGATCGCTGATCTCGTCGGCGACCACCCTGTCCGCCCGTTCGGCGTTGTCGATGACGGCTGGAGCATCGACGGCACCGCCGACGGCCGCAGCTCCTCGGGTGGTCCCTGGGACCGCGGCCGTCCGGTGGAGTTCGCCGGCATGGCCGAAGTCGCCGCCCGGATCGCCGCGACCGGGGTCCGGCCCGGAATCTGGTTTCGTCCGCTGCAAGCCCGGATCGAGCCGGCGGCCGGCGCCCTGCGCCAGTGGGAGTACGGCTGGGCCCTCGACCCCAGCCATCCCGCCACCCTGGACACGGTCGCCGCAGACGTCCGGCGGATCCGCAACTGGGGCTTCGAGCTGGTCAAGCACGACTTTTCGACGTTCGAGGCGCTGGGCCGCTGGGGCTTCCAGATGGGAGCACGACCGGCGGCCGACGACGTCCACGTGTTCGACAACACCCGGACCACCGCCGAGGTGCTGGTCGACCTCTACCGCGTGATCCACGAGGCTGCCGGGGACGGTGTCGTCATCGGCTGCAACGTCGTCGGTCACCTCGCCGCCGGCCTCGTCCAGGCACAACGAACCGGGGACGACACGTCCGGCCGGGTCTGGGAGCGGACGCGACGCATGGGGGTGAACACCCTGGCCTTCCGGTTGGCGCAGCACGGCAGGTTCTTCACCGTCGACGCCGACTGTGTGGCCAGCACGCCCCAGACCGACTGGGCCAGGAATCGCCAGTTCCTCGACCTCGTGGCCCGATCGGGAACGGCCCTGTTCGTCTCGGTCGACCCGACCTCCCGGACGGACAGGGTGGATGCCGACCTGTCGGCTGCGCTCCGCCTCGCTCTCGACGGTGGCGTCCCTGGCGGCGTGGAGCCGCTGGACTGGCTGCAGTCTTCCACCCCGTCCAGCTGGCGCAGTTCGGGACGGACCCGAACCTATGGCTGGTACGCGGCCGAGGGTGCCGATCCGTATGTCCTGACCGACCCCCCGGTCGCGGAAGGCTGAGCCTGCAGGGCACAGCTTCAAGAGCACAATGCACCCGAGGTACGCATCGCCAGGCCTAGAGCTGCGATTCCCGCCGCGCTTCCCGGGCCAGCTCCTCGTAGGGTTCGCGGATTTTGGCGATGGACTTCTCGTCGAGCTCCTCCAGGTCGAGCAGGGCGTTGTGGGCGCCGTCGATCGACCGGATGAGCTCGTCGAGCTTGGTCTGCATGGCTGCGGTGTCCCGGTTCTGGGTGTTCTGGATCAGGAAGACCATCAGGAAGGTGATGATCGTCGTCGAGGTGTTGATCACCAGCTGCCAGGTGTCGCTGAAGCCGAAGACCGGCCCGAGCACTCCCCAGATCACCACGAGCGCGACGGCGCCGACGAAGGTGGCCGCCTGCCCGGCGAACTCGGACAAGGCATTGGCCACCTTCAGGAACCACTTCCTCTTCTTCTTCATGCCAGCCTCCGGTTTGGGTGGTTGGGACGTTCAGAGCGTTGCCTCGCCGCCGGTGACGCCGAGGATGCTGCCCGACGTCTCGTCGGGCTCCCGGAGATGAGGAGTGTCCGCGGTGGACTGGAGGCGATGCTGTAATGCCGGCTCATTTCGGAGCCTTACCCGCTCGGGCTTGCGACCACGCCCACAAGGGACACGACGGCTCGTCGGGATCGGAGTAGCGCCGGCATGCTGCAGCGGCGATCGTGCTGCCGGACTCGTAGCTGTCGAGCACCCCAGCCAGGTCCACCCAACCCTGCCGGTCGCGGCCAGCGGGCCTGGGCTAGGGTGTCTGCGGGTGATGGATCCCGCCCGGGCTGGTCCCGAACCGCCGCTTGGCTGATGGTTCCTGTGCGTCGGTGGGCGTACCGCGTGCGCCCGATCCTTGGAGGTCAACGTGCCGTTCCACCACGTTCCCCAGCCGAGCCCGCAGCGGATGGTCCCGATACCCGGGCATCCGCTGGTGGTCGGCGTGGTGCCCGGCCAGTCCGAACTGGTCGCGGTCACGGCTGCCGCCTGGGCCGATGCCCTCGGTGGCGTGCCGCTCTACTTCGCCTATGTCGACCAGACCCGGATCGTCGATGAGGAGTATCCCGACGGCACCGTCCGGCACTCCTCCCTTGACCCGGACCTGGCAGATGACTCCTGGGTGGTCGTCGAGGACCAGCTTCGTGACCGGCTGGACCGGGAACTCGAAGGCCACAAGGGGAAGTGGGAGTTCCGCTACCTCGCCGGCCGACCGGACCGGGCCCTGACCCACCTCGCCAGGGCCGTCGACGCCTCGGCCTTCGTGGTCGGCGCGCGCCGGCCGTCCTCGACCGAGCGGGTCCGCGAGTTCCTGGCCGGGTCGGTGGCGCTGCACCTGTCGCGGCACCAGCATCGCCCGGTGCTGATCGTGCCGGTGGCGATCGTCGACTGGAAGGCCCCCGCCCCGTGGTAGCCACTCCCGGAAGGCGCGCTGGCGCTACCCGTCGGTTCGGCCTGCCGGTCGACCCGCGCATGCTGGGGCTGATCTTCCTCGGCGCGATGATCGGCACGACCCTGCGCTCGTTGCTGGAGTCCGCCTACGGCCCGGGGCCCGGGCAGTGGCCCTGGGTGACGTTCTGGATCAACGTCGGGGGTGCGCTGCTGCTCGGCGCCCTGCTCGAGGGAATCGCCGCGAGCGGAAGGGACACCGGCTGGCGCCGCGGCCTGCGGCTGGGCGTTGGCACCGGGATCCTCGGCGGCTTCACCACCTACAGCACCTTCTCGGTGGAGACTGTTCTGCTGCTCCGCTCCGGCGAATGGCTGATCGGAGCCGGGTATGCGGTGGCCAGCGTCGTCGCCGGCGTGTCGGCGGCCATGCTCGGCGTCCGCCTGGTGCGCTGGACGAGCAGGCGGCACCGGCTTTCCTCGGCACCGGGAAGCGCCCGGTGATCGGGCTGCTGGTCGCAGCGGCCGGCGGCCTCGGGGCGGTAGCCCGCTTCGTGGTCGACACCTGGATCGGTCACCGGAGCCAGGGTTCGCCCGTCCCGCTCGGCACTTTGGTGATCAACGTCACCGGCTCGTTCCTGCTTGGCCTGCTGACCGGCTGGTGGATGTTTCGTACCGGTGATCCGGGCTGGAAGCTGGTCGTGGGCACCGGCTTCCTCGGTGGCTACACGACCTTCTCCACCGCCAGTGTCGAGGCCGCCCGGCTCACCCGCGCCGGACGTGGCTGGACGGTGCTGGTGCACGCCGGTGGCATGCTGCTGCTCAGCCTTGCCGGCGCCGGGCTGGGCATCTGGCTGACCGCCGGGTAACCCGGTCCGTCCGGGGTTGGGGGAGTGCGGTCAGACGGTGGCGTCGGCGACCGCCTTCATCACCGGCCGCAGCGCGAGCCACCACTGTTCGGTCGGCCGGCGGTAGCGCAGGTCCATCTCGGCCATCATCTGACCCATCGGGGCGGCCACCACCTTGGACTTCACCAGTCCCAGGTAGTGGCTCTGCCGCGTCCCGGCGGTGAACTCGGCGTTGATCAGGTCGAGCGCCCGCGACACCAGCCGGACGGCGAGCAGCCGGTCGAACGGGGACGGGCAGCCGCCCTGCTGGATGTGGCCGAGTACGTTCTGCCGCACGTCGTAGAGGCCCTGCCCTTCCTGTTCGAGGAGCCTGGCCAGGAAGTCGGTGGTGTAGAGCGCGTTGGCGTTCTCGTTCCGCACTGCCAGGAACAGCTTGCGGCCTGCGCGGAAGCTGTTCCGCAGCCACTCGAGGTCCTCCTGCAGGGCTGCCAGGCTGATGCCCTCCTCGTGCAGGTAGACCCGCTCGGCGCCACCGGCGAGGCCGCTCATCAGGGCGAGGTAGCCGCAGTAGCGCCCCATCGTCTCGACGACGAAGGCCCGCTTGGCTGCGCTGCCGGACATCTTGATCCGGTCGATGGCCTCCGTGATCACGTTCAGTGCCGTGTCGGCGCCGATCGCCAGTTCCGAGCCGGGCAGGTTGTTGTCGATCGATGCCGGGATGCAGACGATCGGCAGCCCGCAGGCGGGGAAGCGGGCCGCTTCCCGGTGCATGAGTTCCGCGGCCTGGTAGCCGTTCCAGCCGCCGATCATCAGCAGGGCGTCGATCTTGTTGTCCTCGATCGACCGGCTGATCCGGTAGAGCTCCTCCACGGTCGGGACGGTGCGGCGGACGCCGAGGTCGGCGCCGCCGTCGAGCAGCCAGCCCTCGACGTCGCCCCAGAACAGCTCCTTGACCTGCCCGTCGCGAAGTCCGGGGAAGCCGTCCTGCACGCCGAGCATCGTGTGGCCCCTGCTGATCCCGAGTCGGACGGCGTAGCGGGCAGCGGCGTTCATGCCCGGCGCGAGTCCGCCGGCGTGGATGATCGCGATCCGGCGGCTCTCCTCGGAGGCGTCGATCCGGCTGGGCTCGACCAGCTCGGCGAGGATCCGCCTGGCTTCGTTGAACGAACCACCGCGCAGCTCCATGGCGGCGGCGTAGTCGCCGGAAGCGATCAGCTGCGGCACCTGCCTGGTCTTGGCCACCGCCTCCACCAGCGGCACCCGGGTCACCCGGTTGCCCCGGAAGCCGATCACCGGCCCGGCGGTCTCGGCAGTGGCCGTGAGCACTTCGATGACGGCCTCGTAGCCGAGCCAGGTCGAGGCCCACCGGTCGTACGCGCTGGGCGAACCGCCGCGCTGCACGTGGCCGAGGATGGTCACCCGCGCGTCCTCGTGCAGGATGTCCTCGAGCACCTGCCGCACGTAGGCTGACGTGATCGGCTTGCCCTCGCGGTCGCAGGCACCCTCGGCGACCACGACCAGGGAGTCCCGACGCCCCTCCTGCCGTCCCCGGTGCAGCGCAGCGCACATCCGCTGTTCCCAGCCGGCCTCTGGCGGGTCCTCCGGGATCAGGACGTAGTCACACCCGCCGGCGATCGCGCTCATCAGCGCCAGGTAGCCGCAGTGCCGGCCCATCACCTCGATCACGAAGCTGCGCTGGTGGCTGGCGGCGGTGCTGGAGAGCGCGTCGGTGGCGTCGACGATGCGGTGCAGTGCAGTGTCGGCACCGATGGTCATGTCGGTGCCGACCAGGTCGTTGTCGATCGATCCCACCAGGCCGGCGAACATCAGCGCCGGGTGGGCGTCGGCAACCTCCTGGGTCAATTCGCCGGCGGCCACGAGTTCTGCGAGCAGCTCTCCCCATTCAGAACGGAACTGGTCCAGGCCGGACAGCGACCCGTCGCCGCCGATCACGATCAGGCGGTCGATGCCGTGGTCGAGCAGGTTGCGGGCTGCCTTGCGGCGTCCGTCGCGCTCGCGGAAGTCCTTCGACCGGAAGGTGCCGATCATCGTCCCGCCCTTGTGCAGGATGCTGCCGACGTCCTCCCAGCCCAGCTCCCGGATTCCGGCACCGCCGTCAACCATGCCCTGGTAGCCCTCGTAGACCGCGAATACCTGCGCGCCCAGGGTGACCGCGGTCCGCACCGCTGCCCTCACCGCGGCATTCATCCCCTGGGCGTCGCCGCCGCTGGTCAGGATGCCGATCCGCTTCCCGGCGCCGATCAGCCCGGTGGCGGGCACCGATTGGTCATCGATTGTCATGGCGACATTCTCTCCCTTCGAGCGCCTCGCTACCGGAACTCGGGGAAGCTACCCGTCTACGGGTAGCTTCGTGGGCTTCGGTGTAGCGAGGCGGACGTCAGTCGATGCCCAGGTACTCCTCGAGGGTGAGGGAGTTGTTGGGGAACTTCAGGGCGTCCTTGCGGCCGAGGTAGCGGTAGTGCCACGGCTCGTAGTGGTAGCCGGTGACCTTGGCCTTGCCATTCGGGTAACGCAGAACGAAGCCGTAGGAGTGGGCGTGCCGGAACAGCCACTTGCCGGTGGCAGTGTTCGCCATCGGCAGGCTCCAGGTAACCCCGTCCCAGAGGTCGACGGCCAGTCCGGTCTGGTGCTCGCTGGCTCCGGCGGGGGCGTAGAAGCTGAGGCTCTGTGGGTAGTTCCGCTTGGCACGCTGGTAGATGGCATTCTGAGTGGTCCAGTTGCGGTAACCGCTGCGGACGCGGATCCGGACGCCGTCGGCTCGCGCCGCTGCGGTCATCTTCGCCAGTGCCGCCGCCGCTGACGCGTCCAGGTGGTAGGGGCCGGTTGGCCGGGCGGGTCCGTAGGCGGCGGTGATCCGGTGCTTCTTCGACACCACCGGGATGCCGTTGACCGTGTACGGCTGGTTCAGTTGGCGACCCTTGCGGGTGTCGGCCGGCGGCTCGGTGCTCGTCGGCTTGGGTTTCGGCTTGGGGGTTGTCGCGGACGGCGAGGGCGTCGGCGTCGGCGTCGGTCGAGCTCGGGGCAGCGTTGGCGGTTGCGGTCGGGGTGCTGGCAGCGACGGTCGGGACGACAGCTCCCGTGCAGCCGCTGAGGGCGACCGCCGCCAACAGCGCCACCACGCCGTTGCGGCGGGTCACCTCAGGTCACGCCAGTCGGCGCCGGTCAGGGGTACCCCGGTCATCGGTGCCCATCGCGGTGGCCGCCCGGCGAGCCCTTCGAGTGGCCCGGCGAGCCCTTCGAGTGGCCCGACCAGCCCTTCGAGTGACCCGACCAGCCCTTCGAGTGACCCGACCATTGGCTGGCCAGCGTCCGGGACTCGGTGCCGCGGCTGCCACCGCGTGCCGTGGCGGCCTGGTGGCTCCTGACGATCTCCGAGGCCAGCTCCTTCGGCGGGGTGCTCGGGGTCGGGTTCGCCCGCCGCGTCGGTTCGGGCGCCCTGCTCGGCTTCGGGGTGTTCCGCTGGGGGGCCGCTGACTGCCGCACTGGGGCAGACGACTTGGTCGGCGGCCTGGCGTCGGATTGCTCGGAGTTGGTGGGGGTCGGCCTGGGCTTCACTTCGGGCAACGCGGTAGGGGTGTCGGTCGGCCAGTGCGATGCGTGGGCCAGTGCGTTGGCCAGTACGTCGGCGTTGCCGTCGCGGTCGGGGTCGGCGTCGGAGTGACCGTCGGGGTGGGCTTCACCGTTGGCGTCGGCCACGAGGTGACGGTGGGCGTTGGGGTGACGGTGGGCGTTGGGGTGACGGTGGGCGTTGGGGTGACGGTGGGCGTTGGGGTGACGGTGGGCGTTGGGGTGACGGTGGGCGTTGGGCGTGACGGTGGGCGTTGGCGTGACGGTGGGCGTTGGGGTGACGGTGGGCGTCGGGGTAACGGTGGGCGTCGGGGTAACGGTGGGCGTCGGGGTAACGGTGGGCGTCGGCGTAACCGTGGGCGTCGGCGTAACGGTGGGGGTTGGCGTGACCGTTGCGGTCGGCTTGACGGTGGGCCATGCGGTTGGGGTGCGGGTGGGCCGCCAGAGCGTCGGCGTCGGCTTGGCGGTGACCGTGGGCGTGCCGGTCGCGGTCGGCGTTGCCGTCGGCGTGCGGGTGGGACTGATCGTCGGCGTCGGCGTCGACGTCGGAGGGTTCCACGGGGGAACCGTGTGCGTCGCCGTGGCCGTGGCTGTCGGCTCAGTCGTCGGCTCGCTGGTCGCTGTCGGTTCAGTGGTCGCGGTCGCGGTCGCGGTCGCGGTAGCAGTCGGTTCGCTGGTCGCGGTCGCTGTCGTGGTGACGGTGGGGGTCGGGCTGATCGGCGGGAGGGTTGTGGTTACGGTCGGCTGCAGGGTCGGCTGGCCGCCTGAAGGCGTCGCCGAAGCGGTGATGGTCGGCTCGACTTGATCACCTGTTGTCAGGAATGGCGTTCCTGATCTTGGCGGCGCGACAAGCGCGCCAGCGGCAACGCAGGCTGCCGCAGCAACCCAAACACCCGCCTTTGCCATTGCGTACCCCCCGCATGCAGTGGCTCGTGGTTCAACCTGGACTCCGTGCCCGGTCAGTATCGGCAAGTCTCGACCAGCGCATTCGCTCTGCGTCGAGGTTCCCTCTTGCCTTTACCTCCCAGAACCGCTGGCCGGCTTCTGACCGGAACAGTGGCTGCTTCGACAATAGCCCGTCCAATGCCTGCAATCGACCTGACGCGAAGACTTGATCCGTTACTGCTGGGTATTCCAGCCGTACCCCACGGGAATAGAAGTGGTACCGCCCGGGCGGTTGGCCGAGTATCGAAAGGTCGGCATCCACCAGTTGACTACCGGCTTCATCACCATCTTCCGGGGCGTGGTTGATGGTCAGCAGGACGAGGCGCGCCACCTCGGCAATCTCGGCGGACGGAAGTCTGATTCGCTGCAATTCGGTGACCGCCAGCTCGGCCGAGCGCTGTTCGTCGGCTCCGGCCGTCCCCGAGTGGACCGCGTCATGGAACCAGGCAGCCAGGGCCACCGGACGCGGCGGCCGGCCGGCGCAGAGCAGGTCGAGTGCTGCCAGCATCTGGGCCAGGTGCCGCACGTCATGGTACGAGCGGTGCGGCTCCTGCCAGCGATGCAGGAGGTCCCGGCCCAGCCCCGGCTGCCCCGGCGAGAGGTCCGCCCATGCTGCGGCCAGCCCCGGCAGCACCTGTGCAGCCTTCGGGGTGCGCTCGGGAGTGCGCACCCGCAATCCGCTGGCGACCAGCCTCCGGATCAGTTCAGAGGGCTGGACGGCTTGCGCGCCGGCGGCAACCAGGTCGTCGTAGCGGCGTTCGGGCACGTCATAGTGGTCGTGGTCGAACGCCCGCTGCGGAAGCTCGTTGTCGTCTGCGAACAGCAGCAATTCGACCAACGACTCGTCCGAGACCAGGTGGGAGAAGCTGGTGCCGTGGGCCGGCCAGCGCGGCGGATCGATCAGTACCGCCACAACGGCTGCCTAACTGGTGGGATTTCGGAAGAGGGCGGTGAACGAGCCGTTGCCCAACACGTTGAAGCTGAGCGTCAGCCGAGCCACAGCGCTGGTCGCCTCGTCCGGAACGTCCAGCCGCTCGACGCCCACCGCAAACACCGTGAAGACGTAGTGGTGTGCAGGTCCGGGCGGCGGCCAGGGTCCACCCCAGCCGGCGTACCCGAAGTCGTTGAGCCAGGTCCGAGCCCCCGCTGGCAGCGGGGCTCCCTCCTCGAGCGCGGTCACCCCGACCGGGAGGTCCGTAACCACCCAGTGCCACCACCCACTGCCGGTCGGGGCGTCAGGATCGAAGCAGGTGATCGCATAGCTGCGGGTGCCTTCGGGGGCGCCGGACCAGACCAGCGCCGGCGAAATGTTGGAACCTCCGACCCCAGGCTCGGCGTAGCGCAGGTCGATGTCGGAGTTGGCCGGAATCCCGCCACTGGTGATCTCCATCGGTTCTCCTCGGCGTTGGCTCTTCGACCCAGCTAACCACGCGGGCGCCCGGGTGTCACCGGATCGGGCAGGATGGGCTGGTGACTCCCGAGTTGCCCGACGTCGGCCCCCACGAAGTGATCGTGTCGCTGCCCGACATCGAGCTTGACGACCTGGTTCCCGCCTGCGAAGTCCTTTGCCAGGAGGGCTTCCGGCTGTGGGCCCTGCCGGTCGGCCGGCTGGCGGACCTGCCGGGGCTGTTGCGCCTCTTCGGACGGCGGGCGCGAGTCGGCGTCCATGACGTCACCGAGCCCGATGAAGTGGTGGCTGCCGCAGCGGCCGGAGCCGCGTTCGCTGCGTCCAGCTACCTGCTGCCGGACCTGGTGGCCGCAGCCCCCGACTTGCCGGTGATCCTTGGCGGACTGACCCCGTCCGAGCTGCACGCCGGCCTGGCCGCCGGGGCGGCCGCGGTGCAGTTGGTGCCGACGGAGGCCTTCGGCACCGCCTATGCCAGAACCCTGCCGGAACTGCTGCAGCCCGCTCCCCTGATCGCCAGCGGACGGCTGGAGCGCTACCAGGCCGAACTCTGGCTGGAAGCGGGCGCCATGGCGGTCTGGCCAAGCGGGCTCGTGAGTACCCAGCTCGCGCTCGGCGAGAGCCTGGATGGGCTGCGGGTACAACTCCAGCATTGGCGGCTCGGGGACTGACCGGTCCAGTTCAGCGCCGGCGACCCTTCCGTCGCATCAGCGCACCGATCGCGAAGAAGACCAGGACACTGCCCAGCAGCCCGCCGCCACCGATAACGGCGATCTGTACCCAGCGATCGCCCTCGATCTCAGCCTCGCTGCGTGGTCGGACCGATGGGGACGGGCTGGGAGTCGCCGTCGGGCTGGCCGATGGCTTGGGCTTGGGGGTCTTCTTCGCCGGTGCGGCCGGCGCAGCGAGCTGGTGACCGGCTGCTGCCGGGATCGGTGACTGCGCCCTGGCGGCCGGCTCTGACAGTCCCAGGGAGAGGCCGAGCGCGAGCGCCGCGAGACAGGCCACCAGTGGCTTCAACGGACCCCTCCGAACAGGTGGAGCCGGCTGCTACACCTCGAAGGCATTATGGCGGAGTTCGCGACCGTTCGCGCTACCCGCACGGTAAGGGTTGCTCACCCAGATTCCTTAAGTTATCCTGAGAATCTGCCTCGGACTGTTCAGGACGGATCGCTCATGTACCAGCCCCGCCGGGTCGCTGACCCGATTGCGTCGGCTGCACCTGAAATCGAGCCCTCAGCCCAGGCTCCGGCACCCAACCGGAGCAGCGGGCCGCGCCGGGCAGCACCCACCTTCACCGACCGGGTGATCTCGCGTGGCGGCATCACTCTCGCGGTGGTCACGGTGGCTGCCACCGCCGGCGCAGTGGCTTTCGGCAGCAGTGGCGGAACCGCGGTCGCGCTCGGTGTCAGTTCACCGCTGGTCAGTTCGAGCCCGGAGCAGGCGTCGGTCGCAGCGTCCGCCACCACCCCGATCGCCCACGCGCTCACCGCTGACGAGCTCGCCGCCCCGGCCGCCGGGGTCGTCAAGGCCAAGAAGGCCTCCAGGGAGCTGGTGAGCCTTGCCCGCCTCTACACCACTGGATCACTGAACGTCCGCGGCGATGCCGACAGCTCGGCGAAGTTGCTCGGCAGCCTGGCCGTTGGCGCCCGGGTGAGTGCCACCAGCGACATCGATGGCAAGTACCGCAAGATCGAGTTCGACAAAGGCTACGGCTGGGTGCTCGTTGCCAATCTCTCCGACGCCGCTCCGGTCGAGGCAGCAGGCACCACCATGGCCGCATGCTCGCGAGGCTCAGCGGTGGAGCGGAGGCTCCGCAAGGACACCGTCCATATCTACCGCTCGGTCTGCGCGCTGTTCCCGGCAGTGAACTCCTACGGCGGCTGGCGGGCCGGCGGATTGCCGTTCCACAAGAACGGCCGGGCGCTGGACATCATGCTCACCCCGCGGGCGGAGAGCGCGCTGGGTCACCGGATCGCCAACTACCTGATCAAGCACGCAAGCGAATTCAATATCGACCACATCATCTTCGAACAGCGGATCTGGACTCCCCGGTCGCCGCACTGGCGCCACATGGCCGACCGCGGCAGCCTCAACGCGAACCACTTCAACCACGTTCACGTAGCCATTCGCGCCTGACCCGGACCCCTCCGCTGTCCTCGTCGCTAGTCTGAGCCGCGTGAGGCGCGGCAGAGTAATCGGCAACCTCGGTCGTGCTCCGGTACCCGAGTGGGAAGAACTCGCCCGGGCATCGTGGCCAACACGCCTGCCGACCGGCCTGACCACCATCGCGGGTCGACTCCAGTTGCCGGTGCTGGCAATCAGCCTCGCCGTCCTCCTGCTCGCAGCCTGGTTTCGACTGCCCTGGCTGGGTCTGGCCGCCTGGACGCTGGGCGCAGCCTGCGAGTGGCTGGCCACCCCGGCCGACAACCCGGTCACGCGGCTGCTGGACCTGGTCGGCTTCCGCGCCCAGTGGCGGGCGCTGGTCAAGAGCCTCGTCGCCGCAGCCCTGGTCTTCGTCACAACCACCGATCCACCGGTCGGGTTTGGCTACGTGCTGGTGGTGCTCGTCCTCCAGCTGGCGTGGCTCCTGCAGCCGGTGCTGGCGACCTGGCTGTGGCGCTCCGCGCCGCCACTGCGCTACCTGCCGCGTTCGCGCCGGCAGCCCGACGCCTTCCAGGCCCACGCCCGGGCGTACGCCCGCGGGGTCGGGACGCCGGGCGCCCTTGTGCTGATCGAGTTCGGGGCCCTGGCCATGGCCACAGCCGCCGCGGCCCTGCCGAGCGGCTACCACCTGGTGATCACGGGCCTGCTGGTCATCGTCGGCCTCGGCTACCTTGCCGGGACGCTGGTCGCGGCGAGACGGCTGCACGCCGCCCAACGGCGACTCGGGGCGGACCTGCTCGCCGACCTCACGCCCACCGAACCCGTTTTCGTCGTCTACGTCTCGCTGGCCGCCCGGCAGTCGAAATACATCGTGAACCAGTGGCTCCCGGCGTTCGACGAGCAGCCCCGCAACGGCCTCATCGTGGTCCGCGAGGCCAGCCAGCTCGCGCCCCTTGACGCCACCCGGCTACCGGTGTGCTACGCGCCCACAACCAGGGACGTCGAGCAACTGGTCCTGCCCGGCGTCCGGGCGGCGTTCTATCTCGCCTACGGCGAACGGAACGCGACCCTGTTGCGCGACCCGCGGCTGAAGCACGTCATGCTGGCCCACGGGGATTCCGACAAGGCAACCAGCGCCAACGCGCTGATCCGCGCCTTCGACGAGACCTGGGTTGCCGGGCAGGCAGGCATCGACCGGTTCGCTGCGGCCGGGATCGACCTCGGCCCGGAGCGGTTCGCGGTCATCGGCCGTCCGCAGGCAGCCGGCCTTCCGGTCGGCCCAACCGGGCAGCAACCGCAGGTGTTGCTCTACGCCCCGACCTTCGAGGGCTACTACGAGCAGACCACCCACAGCTCCCTGGACGTCATGGGCGTGGACCTGGTCCGCCGGCTGTTGGCAGAACATCGGGAGGTGCAGGTCTGGTTCCGCCCGCATCCGGCCAGTGGGGTGGTCCGGCCATCGATGCTCGCCGCGATCGCGGAGATCAGCGAACTGCTGGCGGACGCTCCGGGGGGCCACGTGGTCGCCGTCGGTGAAGGGTTCAGCCTTACCGACGCCCTGGTCAGGGCCGACGTCCTGGTGTCGGACATTTCCAGTGTGATCTCGGACTTCCTCAACACCGAGCGTCCGGTGATCGTCTGCGATCCCGACGGCCTGCCGCGGGAGGCCTTCGTGTCGCGGTACCCGTCCCAGGCCGGTTCCTACCTGCTGCACCCCGGGTTGGCCGAACTGGACGAGGTGCTGGCGGCGGCCCTCGGAGACGACCCGTTGCGCGCGAAGCGGTTGGAGATGAAGCGGCACGTGCTCGGAGACCCGCCAGGGGGGGCCCAGGCTGCCTTCGCCGCCAACCTCGAGCGGGTGTGCTCGCCGCGTTCCTAGCTAGCGGCGGTTCCGCCGGGCGCCGACCCCGTCGGAGCGGGAATCCTCGTAGGCCGCGACGACATCTTCGGTCGGTCCGTCCATCATCAGCTCGCCGCGGTGCAGCCAGATCGTGCGCGAGCAGGTGTCCCGGATCGAGTTCATCGAGTGCGAGACCAGGAACACGGTGCCGGCGTTGTCGCGGATGTCGCGGATCCGGGCCTCACTGCGCTTGCGGAACTCGCGGTCACCCACAGACAATGCCTCGTCGACGATCAGGATCTCGTGCTGCCTGATGGTCGCGATGGCGAATTTGAGCCTTGCCTGCATGCCGGAGGAGTAGGTGCGCATCGGCAGGTCGATGAACTCCTGGAGTTCGGCGAACGCCACTATCTGGTCGGACAGCTCCTCGACCTCCTTGCGGCCAAGGCCGAGGGCGAGGCCGCCGAGGATGATGTTGCGCTCGCCGGAGAGGTTGGGGATCAGGGCTGCGCCCACGCCGAGCAGGTTGGGCCGCGACGACGCGTACACCGCCCCGGACGCCGGCGGCGTGAGTCCGGTCATCGCCCGCATCAGCGTCGACTTGCCCGAGCCGTTCGCGCCGATCACGCCGATCGACTCGTTCTCGTAGGCGACGAAGCTGACCCCCCGAAGGGCTTGTACCTGCCGAATGCCGTGACCGGACTGCTTGAGCATTCCGCCCCGGGACTTCCGCACCGCCCGACCGGAGGAGAACACCCGGTAG
The DNA here is from genome assembly GCA_963848845.1 of uncultured Actinomycetota bacterium. GTDB lineage: Bacteria > Actinomycetota > Actinomycetes > Propionibacteriales > Propionibacteriaceae > Propionicimonas. The sequence goes on along the minus strand of CAWKFH010000003.1, from coordinate 40,810 downwards.
GTGACGTGCAGGTCGTCGACCACGACCACGGGCGTGCGCCGCTCAGTCACGTCCATACCTCTCCTCGGCCACCCAGAAGAACAGCAGGCCGGCAACGAAGGCCACCACCGACCAGACGGAGAAGTACACCCAGTACATCGGGTTGTAGTCATGACCGCCCAGCAGCGCGGCCCGGGCCATCTGCAGCACCTGGTAGACCGGGTGGAAGTCGTACGCCAGCACGACCGCCGGGTACCGGTCGAAGATCCTGCTCACGTCGAACAGCACCCCAGAGGTGTAGAAGAGGATCCGGGAGACGAAGGGCAGCAGCTGGGTGAGGTCGCGGACGTGGACCGTCAGCCGGGCAGCGAACAGGGCGATGCCGGTGTTGAACAGGGTGAACAGTGCCAGGAGCGGGATCATCAGCAGCCAGTTCCAGGTGGGCCAGTACCCGAGGAAGGGCAGCACCAGGAACAGCAAGGCGATCGACGGCATCAGGGAGATGAACTCCTCGATCACCTCAGCGATCGGCAGGGTGATCCGGGGGAAGGCCAGCGACTGCACCAGCGACTGGTTGCCCGTGATCGACTTCGCGCCCTGCGTCATGCTGCGGGAGAAGAACTGGAACAGGAACACGCCGATCACCACCTGCGCTGCGTACGCGATGGGGTCGGTGCCGCGCTGGAGGAAGAAGAAGATCGTGCCGTAGATGAGTGCGTTCAGGGCCGGCTGCAGCACCAGCCACAGGACCCCGAGGCGGTTACCCTCCAGGCTTGCCCGGAGCCGGTACCTGGCGAGCGCAAGGACGAAGGAGCGTCGTCGCCACGCCTCACCGAGGTACGGCCAGAACCGCGGCCGGGCTCCCACCCGCTTCAAGCCGTGTTCGGCTGCCAAGTCGGCCTGACTCATGCGCTCGAATTTCCCATCGCTACTCGGCCGGACCGGCCTGCGGACTCCCGGATTCTATCCGACCCGACCCGACCATCCTCCAACGGGTCAGCCGCGCTGCCGGTTGGCGAGGTAATAGCCGACCAGGTTGCGGGTCGACGGGTCCTGCCCGGCCAGCGCCTCGGCATCGCCGGCCACCGCCGGAGCGATCTGCACGGCAAGTTGCTTGCCGAGCTCAACGCCCCACTGGTCGAAGCTGTTGATGCCCCAGACGACCCCCTGGGTGAAGGTGATGTGCTCGTACAGCGCGATCAGCTGGCCCACGACGGACGGGGTCAGTGCCGGCGCCATGATCGAGGTGGTCGGCCGGTTGCCCGGGAAAACCCGAGCGGGCACGATGGCTTCGGCCGTGCCTTCCGCGCGGACCTCAGCCGCGGTCTTGCCGAAGGCGAGCGCCTTGGTCTGGGCGAAGAAGTTGGCCAGGAACAGCTCGTGGACGTCCGACTCGCCGTCCCTGATCGGGTGCGCCGGGGTGGCGACCGCGATGAAGTCGGCCGGGATCAGCTGGGTGCCCTGGTGGATCAGCTGGTAGAAGGCGTGCTGGCCGTTGGTGCCGGGCTCGCCCCAGAAGATCTCGCCGGTCTCGGTGACCACTGCGGAGCCGTCGGTGCGCACGGCCTTGCCGTTGGACTCCATGGTGAGCTGCTGCAGGTAGGCGGCGAAGCGGTGCAGGTACTGGGCGTAGGGCAGGACGGCGTGACTGCCGGCCTTGAGGAAGTTCACGTACCAGACGTTCAGCAGGCCCATCAGCGCAGGCACGTTGGCGGCCGGCGGCGTCTCAGCGAAGTGGCGGTCGATCGCGTTGAAACCGGCAAGGAAGTCCGCGAAGTTGTCCCGGCCGAGCGCGACAGCAAGGGACGTCCCGACGGCGGAGTCGACCGAGTAGCGGCCGCCGACCCAATCCCAGAACCCGAAGGCGTTGGCCGGGTCGATGCCGAAGGCTGCCACCTTGTCCAGTGCGGTCGAGACGGCGACGAAGTGCTTGCTGATCGCGTCGGCGTCCATCCCCTCGGAGCCGTCGACCGCTCCGGCCTCGCGCAGCTTCGCGAGCAGCCAGGCCCTGGCCATGCGGGCGTTGGTCAGGGTCTCCAGGGTGGTGAACGTCTTGGAGGCGACGATGAACAAGGTGGTGGCCGGGTTCAGGTCAGCGGTCTTCTCCGCCACGTCGGTGGGATCGATGTTGGAGACGAACCGGCACTCAAGGCCCGCCTGCACGTACGGCTTGAGGGCCTCGTAGACCATGACCGGGCCGAGGTCCGAGCCGCCGATGCCGATGTTCACCACGGTCTTGATCGGGGCACCGGTGACACCCTTCCACTCCCCGCTGCGGACGCGGTCGGCGAAGGCGTAGACCTTGTCCAGAACCTGGTGCACCTGTGCGACCACGTCGACGCCGTCGACGACCAGGCTGTCGGTGCGTGGGCGGCGCAGGGCGGTGTGCAGCACCGAGCGGTTCTCGGTGACGTTGATCCGGGCCCCGGCGTACATCGCAGCCCGCTGCTCGGCGAGCCCGACCTGTTCGCCGAGTTCGACCAGCGCTGCGAGGACCTCGTCGTTGACGAGGTTCTTGGAAAGGTCGACGAAGAGGTCGGCCGCGGTGAAGCTGAGCCGTTCCGCCCGGCCGGGATCCGTGGCGAACCAGCCGCGGAGGTCGGGGTCCAGGTCAGCGGCCAGCTGGGTCAGCTTCGACCAGGCCGGAGTGGCAGTGGGATCCACAGGTGCGCTCATGGGCTCAGCCTAACGACTTGGCTCGACGGGCGTCTCGCCTGAAGACGAGTCAAGACCGAGCCCGGACCCTGCCCCTTCGCTCGAGAGTCGGGGCGCCGGATAGTGAGAAAATCCTGTGAACCCCATGAATATCTGCCAAGAGTAATGGTACGATCCATTCGCCTGTTGTCGGGGGGCTCAGGACTTCGGTTACCGAAATGAAGGAGTCTCCAACGATGAGTTACAGGTCTCGCCCCACAGCCCGGATCGGCGTCCTCGGCACAGTGCTTGCCGTAGTCGCGGGCGCTTCGCTCGCAGCGGCGCCCACCGGCTACGCGGCCGGCGTTCCCAGTTCCGGCATGGCGGCGCAAGCCGCAGCGGTCCTGCCCATGGCGACGGGTTCTGCGTCGATCACGGTCTCCGCCTACAACATCCACAAGGCGAGTTCGGGGCCGAGTTGGTCCAGCAGGCGCTCCGCCGTGGCGAAGAACATCACCGACCAGGCGCCGGACGTGATCGCGCTGGCCGAAGCCACCCCGGTCTCGGTGACCAGCCCATCGGGTGCGAAGGTGAAGCAGTACAACGACCTGCTCGCCCTGATCGACAACGACATCCCGTACAAGTTCGCTGCCGCCGGCGACTACACCAGCGGAACGAAGCTGGCCTACAACTCCCGCCGCCTCACGTTGCTGAACGAGGGGTCGAAGATCCTGAAGAAGCTGGGCTCGCAGCGCCGCTACGCGGTCTGGGCGGTCTTCGGAAATACGAGCAATGATGAGCGGATCTTCGTGGTCGCCACCCACCTCGAGCCCGGCAAGAGCACGAACACGACCACCAAGTACAACACGGTGCGGATCTCCCAGGCCAAGCAGATCGTCAGCCTGATCAAGGACAAGAATCCGATGGGCCACGACGTGGTGATCGCCGGTGACCTCAACTCCAGCCGCGGCACGGAGCCGAGCAACGGTCCCTACAACGCGTTCGTCAGGGCCGGGTACGTCGACCCGCTGGACAACACCAAGGCCTCCTGGACCACCGGAGCCAACGCGATCGCCGAGTCGATGGTTGACGTCGAGTACAACTCGGCCAACCACTTCGAGCGCGAGGCCGCTCGCACCAAGTTCCCGATCGGTACCCACGTGGACTACGTCCTGGTGTCGAAGGGCACCCGGGTGGCGCAGTACCAGATGGTGGTGGACGTCGACTCAGCCGGCGATTTCATCGGCACGATCCCGTCCGACCACAACCAGGTGAAGGCGGTTATCCGCCTGCCCTGACCCGGCTCGGCAACTGGCCGGCAGTCATCGCCTTTGCGGTGACCGCCGGCCGTTGCTGTACCGGTCGCCATCGCCTTGCCCGCAGGTCTGCGAAATCCGGGTGCCGAACGGGAGCCGCCACCCTGCACCCGCGCTTCAGGGTGGGGCACCGAAAGCCTGCCGAACCCCTGAGGATCCGCCAAGCGCGAGTTACGCTCCTGTGGCCTGTTGTCGGGGGGCTCAGGGCCGCAGTACCAACCAAGGAGCTACCCACGATGAGTTTCAGGTCTCGCGCCGCAACCCGGATCGGCGCCCTCGGCACGGTCTTCGCGCTCCTGGTCGGAGCGTCGCTCGCCGCGGCACCCACCAGCTCAGCCGCCACCATCTCCATCACCGGGTTGCGGGCCGAGGCAACGGCGAGCCGGGCAGTAGCACTCACCTGGAAGTCCGCCGGCGCGAACGCCTACCGGATTCGGTTCTCGACCAGTCCCAGCATGTCCTCACCTGATACCTGGGACGTGCTCGGCAACCACTTCCACTGGACGCGCACCGACGCCAACCCCAACGTCTCCGCGCCCCGGTTGTCGCCGGCCACCACCTACTACTTCCAGGTGAAGGCGATCAGCCTCGCCAGGGCCGACCTGGGCCGGTACTCCGACGTGCTCGCGGTCACCACCGACCCCGCCGGCGCCTATCCCGAGCTGCCCCCGACCGACCTGGAGGCCACCGCTGGCGGCCCCCATTCCGTGTACCTGTCCTGGACGAGCCGCACGCCCGGCCTGAGGTACCGGTTGCGCTACACCACCGACAAGAACCTGCGGGTGAAGTCCTGGCAGGCTGTGGTCCTTCCCACCACCGGTGGCGTCGTGACCGGGCTGTCAGCGGGCAGGACCTACTACTTCAAGGCGCGGGCCGTTGACAGTGACGGGGCGGCGCTGAGCGGGTACTCCGAGGTGGAGGCGCAGGTCACGGCCAAGGCAACCGCATCGCCGGGGATCGCCGTCTCGGCGTACAACGTGCTCAAGGCCAGCTCGGAACGGACCTGGTTGAGCCGGCGCCAGGCCGTAGCGGACAACATCACCGGCCAGGCCCCGGACGTGATCGCGCTGGCCGAGGCCACCCCGGTATCGACCGTCAGCCCGACCGGGGAGATGGTCAAGCAGTACCTCGACCTGCTCGACCTGATCAACGACGACATCCCCTACAGGTACGCGGCCGCGGGCGCCACCACCAGCGGGACGAGGCTGGCCTACAACTCCCGCCGGCTCACCCTCCTGAACGAGGGTTCGAAGATCCTGCAGGAACTTGGCGAGGCGCGCCGCTACGCGGTCTGGGCGGTCTTCTCCGACAAGGCGAGCGGGAAGCGGCTGTTCGTGGTCGCAACCCACCTGGAACCCGGCAAGGGCTCGGCCACCGACACCCAGTACAACACGACCCGGATCGCCCAGGCCAAGCAGATCCTCGATCTGGTCAGGGCCAAGAACCCGAAGCGGCACCCGGTTGTGATCGCGGGCGACCTCAATTCCAACCGGTCGACAGAGCCAGGCAATGGGCCCTACGACGTCCTTCATCAATGCAGGCCTGGTCGACCCGTTGGACAACGCCGAGGCCGCCTGGACCACCGGCACCAATGCGATCGCCGAGACCAGGGTCGACGTCGAGTACAACTCGGCCAACGGCTTTGAGACCAGGGCCCGACGGACCTCCTTCCCGATCGGCACGCACGTGGACTACGTCCTGGTGTCGAAGGGCGTCCGGGTTGTGCAGTACCAGATGGTGGTGAACCTGGACTCGGCCGAACGGTTCGTCGGTGCGATCCCGTCCGACCACAACCAGGTGAAGGCGGTCATCCGCCTGCCCTGACCCGGTTCCGCGCCTGGTGGCCGACGCCCTGCGCGCAGGTCTCGCGGTAGGGTGGTTCGGCGTCGAAGGGAGGTCCATGGCCGACCGTCGACCGCCTAGGACAGCCGCCAGAGAGGAAGCCCGGTGACCGAGCCTCGACCGCGTCGAATCATGATCCGTGAGTGCCACCGACCCGACGCCAACCTGTCGCCGCTGAAGTCGATCGACCTCATCGGGGGGAACCAGGGCAACCTGTTGTTCCAGTTCGGCACGGCGCGGACGCTCGCGGCGGACGGGGTAACCCACGGGACCATCAGCTACGGGGAGTTCAAGCGCAGCGCCATCGCGGCAAGGGCAGAACGCATCAACGCCGACTGCGACCACCTGGTGCTGCCGATGTCCAGCTCGCTGCGGTTCCAGATGGGGGAGAAGCTCAATCAGTGGGCGAGCCTGGTCGAGAAACTGACCGTTCCGGTGACCGTCGTCGGCATCGGCGCCCAGTTGAGCCTCGAAGAGGCCGCGGGCAGTCTGCGTCCGAGCCGGGTCACCGGGCTGACCGCCACGACGGCCGAGGTGGAGGCGCATGAGGCGGCCAGCCGGCGGTTCATCTCGGCCGTCCTTGACCACTCGAACACGATCGGCGTCCGCGGCGAGATCACCAAGCGCTACTTCCGGCACCTCGGCTTCCCCGACGACCGGGTCGACGTCATCGGGTGCCCCTCCCTGTTCATGTGGGGGCCGGACTTCCGGTGGTCCGATCCCGCCGGCGACCTCTCGCCGGCCAGCGCCGTCAGCCTCTCCTTCGACCACCGCATTCCGGCCACGGCGGACCTCCTGCAGCGCACTGTCGATGAATACCCCAGGTCGACCGTCTACGCCCAGGAGCGCCTGACAGCGCGCATGGTGATCACCGGCGAGGAGACTCGCCCCGACTGGCGCGGCGATGACCGGTTTCCGGTGCGAACCACCCACCCGCTGTTCCGCGAGCACCGGATGGTCTACTACCCGACGGCGTGGTCGTGGATCGAAAGCCTCCGGGAGGCCGACTTCGCCTTCGGTCCCCGGTTGCACGGCACCATCGCGGCGCTGTTGGCCGACACTCCGGTGCACCTCCTTGCCCACGACTCCAGGACGGTCGAGGTGGCCCAGTACCACCACATCCCGTTCACGCTGACCCGTGACCTGGACGATGCCAGTTCCGCCGAACGGCTGTACGCCGCCGTCGACCCGTCGGCGTTCAACGCCAACTATGACCAACTTTTCACCCGGTTCACCGACTTCCTGACCCGGAACGGTCTGCAGCACGCCTATGCCGGCACCGGTGAAGCGCTTGCAGCCTTCGACCGCTCCCTGGAGAAGCCCCGAAAGGCGGCACCTCGCTTCAGCGCGATGGCGCCGGCGAAGCCCCGCAAGGACCGCCCCGCCTCGCTGCGGCAGCGGGCGGGGGCACTGTTCGCACGCTGGAGAAGGTGACCGGTGGCCCAGCGGCGTCGCTTCATCGTTCCCGCGCTGCTGGCGCTCGGCGTCGCTGCGCTGTGGTCGACGGTGCTGACCCACTCGCCGGCGGTGGTTCCCGGGGCGGTTCCGGCGCCGACCTCGGTCTCGGTCAGCGTCCGGGGGTCGGTGGCCGTCATCACCTGGGCGGGGACGTCGGAACGCTACCTGGTCGAGGTCGCCACCGACCCGGGCTTCACGGCAGCACGGAGCACCGAGGCCACCGGTAGCCTGGCCGTCGTCGACGACCTGGTGCCGAAGACCCGGTACCTGGCCAGGGTGAGCCCGATCACCCTTGCCGGTAAAGGCCCACCCAGTGAGACCGTCGGGTTCACGACCCTGGCGCGAGGATTCCCCCTCAGTCCCCCCGCGGTGACGTTGTCGAGCACGACTTCCACGAGTCTCACGGCCGCCTGGACGGACGTGACGGCCGACGCCCGCTACCTGGTCGAATTCTCGCTGGAGGAGTCCTTCGCCGATCCGAATAGCAGCGTCGTGACTGCCCCCGAGGTGACCTTCAAGAAGCTGTCCCACAAGCGGACCTACTATGTGCGGGCCAGAGTCGTCGACAGCGCGGGCGAGCGCCTGAGCGAGTGGTCGGCGGCGGTTGCCGGCAAGCCGCTGCAATCGGCGCCGTTGACGGTCGGGACGTACAACATCCTGAAGTCGGCGCGCAAGGACTGGTCGAAGCGCAAGCCGGCCCTGGTCCGGACGATCCTCGGCGAGGACCCTGACGTCGTCGGCCTGCAGGAGGCGACCCCCGCCAGGAGGGGGGGCACGCGCCAGTACGTCGCCCTGACCAACGCGCTCGGTTCCGACTGGGCGCTGGTCGACGCCAGCAGCGGGTCCACGGGCGAGACCCGAACGATCTACAACATCACCCGGCTCCAGCTGATCTCCTCCGGCCACCACGCGATCAGCGGGAGCAAGCGGTACGGGGGCTTCCAGCGGTACGTCACCTGGGCCGTGTTCACCCAGCGCGCGACCGGCAAGCGGTTCATGTTCGTGAACACCCATTTCGCGCCGCGGACGTCGAGCGCCTCCGACGGCCACCGGGTATCCGCGGCCCGGCAACTGGTGGCCGCGGTGAAGCAGGCCAACACCGACAATCTGCCTGTGGTGGTCGCGGGCGACTTCAACACCGGCAAGAACCGTACGTCCTCGAACCGGGTGTACACGACCATCGTCGGTGGCGGCTACCGCGACCCCCTGGCCACCGGCTCAGGCCGCCTGGGGCACGCCGAGAAGACCATCCGGGCCAATGTGAAGACGGTGAACCGCTACCGGCGCGTGGCCCCGAGGGACTCCTTCGCCCCCATGGTGGACCACATCTTCGTTTCGCCGATGCGGGTCAAGGAGTGGGAGGTGGTGGCCCGCCTCGACAGCCGCGGACGCTTCATCGGGACCATCCCTTCGGACCACAACATGCTCCGTGCCACGGTGGTACTTCCCTGAGGCGCGCCCGCCGTGCGTCCAGGCGGCGGCCAGGCTCACCCGCAGATCTGCTCGGACTCCCGCTGGATCGCTGCCATGTACTGGTTCAACAGGTCCAGGTTGGTGATCATCTGTTTGATCCCGTCGAGATCCCTGGAGACCACAGCTGCCCGCATGTCCTTCAGGTAGGCCAGCACCACAGCGTACTGACGGTCGAGGGAGGACGGCGCAGCCTTCGCCGCCTGGGAGTAGACCTTGATCAGCGCGCTGAACCGGTCGGCGAGCGCGTCGAAGTCGACCCCGCCGTCCTCAGAGTTGGCCGATACCGGCCGCGTCTTGATCTGCGCGAAGGCCCGGCAGTAGGGCGCCTTGTCGACCGTCCGGGTGGCCGAGGGGGACGGCGTCACCGAGGGGGTCGCACTCGGGGTGTCGCTGGGGGTTGGAGTGGGCGATGCGGTGGCGGAGACCGATACGGACGGGCTGGCGGAGATTGAGGTCGGGCTGGGACTCGCCGAGGCGGGCGGCGTCGGGACTCCCCACCCGGCGGACACTGCAACGACGGCGATGACCAGGCCGATCACGGCAGCGCCACCCAGCCACCACCAGAGCCGATGCGTCGGCACGGCTCGCGTCGGTCGGCTTCCACTCATCCACATCCCCCAGACGATTCCATTGCTCCTGCGGCCCGGCCGCAGCTCAGACCATCCGGCCGACGCTTCGAGACTACAGCCAGTCAAGAGTGCAGCCCGACGTGACACCGGGACGCCCTTTCCCGGGCGCGCGGGCGCGGGCGGGGCGCTCGGGTCCCCAGTGCTAGGATCGCAACCCAAAGTCCATCTACGGGGTAGGGGTAGCGTGGCGCGCATCCTGCTGCGAGCTCACAAGAGCCCGTTCCATTCCGCATCGGCCACCGAGACGGTGTCGAAACGACTGATCGGCAGCAACGTCGGGAACCTGATGTTCTCCCACGCTTCCTACCGACTGCTGTCAACGAGCACCGCCGAGATCACCACGAGCAAGTTCGAGGGTCTCAGTGCCAACGAGATCAACGAGAACTACGACGTGGCCGTGGTGCCGCTGGCGAACGCGTTCCGCACCAGTCTCACCGAGGGCGTGCGCGAGATGGCTGCGCTGTTCGAGAAGCTCACCATTCCGATCGTGATCCTCGGGGTCGGCGCGCAGGGCCCGGTCTCTGGGGAGTTCCAGTCCTCCGATCTCGACGTGGTCGTGACCAGGTTCGTCCGGGCCGTCCTGGAGCGCTCACCCAGCATCGGGGTTCGGGGCGAACTCACCGCGCAGTACCTGGCCAATCTCGGCTTCGGCGCCGAGCACGTGGACGTGATCGGCTGCCCATCGTTGTTCCTGCGGGGGCCAGAACTCGATATCGTCCGCAAGGTCGAGTCGCTGACCCGGTATTCGCGGATCTCGCTGAACGTGTCGCCCTATCGTCCCCTGATCGGGCCGATCAGCCTCGACCACGCCCAGCGCTACCCGAACCTGATGTACACCGCCCAGGACCAGCGGACGCTGGGGCTGATGCTTACCGGGGAGTTCCGCGCGCCTTACACCCCGCCGGAAGGCTCCCCGACGTCCCTGGACCACCCCCTGATCCGGGACAACCGGGTGCGCCTGTGCCTGGACCCGAGTACCTGGATGGATTACCTGTCCACGTTCGACTTCTCCTTCGGGACCCGGGTGCACGGGACGATCGCCGCCCTGCTGGCCGGCACTCCGGCGCTGCTGCTCGCCCACGACTCCCGGACCCTGGAGCTGGCCAAGTACCACGAAATCCCCCATCGAGTGCTCAACAGCAAGCTGAAGCGGGTCGACGCGATATCGCTGTACGCGAAGGCTGACTGGGGACCGACCGTCAGCGGCCATGGGGAACGGTGGGAGCGGATGACGGAGTTCCTCGCCAAGCACGAGCTTCGGCATGTCTTCCTGCCGGGAGAGTCCCCGGACGCCTTCGACGAGAGGCTCGCCGCCGTCGACTTCCCGCCGCCGGTCCAGATGGGGATGCGGCACTCCCTGGAGGCGCTCTACGAGATGCAGCGCCGCATGCCAGAGCTCAACGCAGACCTGCAGCGGGCCGAGGCCGAGCTGGCTGCGAGCAAGGGGCCCAGGAGCAGGCCGAGGCGGTTCCTCGGCAGGATGAAGCGCCGGGTCACGAAGGCCGTGCGGCGGCTGGTGCCCAAGCGCGGCGCTTCGTCCTGAGGGCCACCCCAGCGGGTCATCCGACCCGTTGAGGTGGAGCCGTCAGCGGACCTTGACGTAGATCGAGGACGAGACCAGCGTGGACGCACCCCTCGGGCGCGAGGCTGAACTCGTGGCGATCCGCCACCTGCGGGAGCTGCCGGCGGGCACCGCGGCCAGCTTCTGGGTGCCGCCGCCGTCGATCCTGACCTCGATCTTGGTCTTCCACCCCGAACCCGACAGGTACTGCAGGCGCAGCCTGGTCGGGTACCTGCTCGACGGGTTGTTCCAGGTGACGAGGAAGGGGATCATGTCACCGTTCTTCACCATCGTCGGGGCGTACAGGCGGGGCTTGGTCGTGTTCTCCCTCGTCTTCACCACGTTGTAGGCGTAGCCGTTGGAGTACTTCGCGTCCGATCCGAGGGTGGCCCCGGCCGGCGTACTCGCCCTGAGGCGCCAGGCTCGGCTGCTCTTCATCGCCAGGCTCTTCTTGCCCCGGCCGTTGGTGACGCTGATGGTCGTCTTGGTCTTCCAGTTGCCGGAGTCGTAGTACTGCAGCGAGACGGTGCCGTTGATGTCGACTCCGCCGGAGCCCCACGTCACGATGACGTCGGTGGTCCGGTAATCACCGGTGCTCGACACCGTCTGCTGGTACCGGTCCATGGACAGCGTCGGCGGGGTGTTGATCACGTTGGGGCTGGCCGGGGCCTCTTCGGTCACCTCGCCGGTGTCCTGGGTCACGTTGACCGTTGCTGTCGCCTTCTTGTTGCCGGAGAGCGAGGTCGCAGTGATCGTCGCCGTCCCCGACCCGACGCCCTTGACCGCCCCGGTGGTTGCGTTGACAGTGGCGACCGCGGTGTTGCTCGACTCCCAGGTCACCGTCTTCACGCTCGCGCTCGTCGGGGTGATCCGCGGCTTCAGGGTCCTGGTGATGTCGACGTGGATGTTCAGGGTCGCCGGATCGATGGTCAGCCCGGTGACCGGCTCGGTCGCCTTGCCGCCACGGGCCAGCTGGTACATCCGCTCCAGCTGCTGCTCCACAGCCCTGGTGACCGTGATGTCCGAGGCCCGGAAGGCCAGCTCGTCATGGGTGAGGCTGGTGCCGTTGGCGTTGGCCGAGCCGCCCCAGGTGACACCGTGGGGAAGGCCGCCGGCTGTGTAGCTGACGGTGATGGCCTTGTCGTGGACGTTGCCGAACTCGACCCGGTTGATGATCTCGCGGGCATCTGTGCTCATCCCGAAGTAGGCGTCCACGATGTCGGAGATCGCGTTCTCGCCGAGGAGGATCTTCACGTTGCAGCTCTGGTCCTGCAGCCGCTTCAGCTGGTTGAGCAGCGCCACGCGCTTGTTGTTGAACAACGAGTGGGAGAGGTAGGCCTTGCAGGCAGTCTTGCCGGCCAGGTCGGCGGCGGCCTTGAGCGTGTTGGCTTCGGCGTCGAGCCGTCCGGGGGGAGGGGAAGAAGCTGAAGTCGCTGTTGGTGCCGGTGATCCCGGTGTTCATGATCGCCCTGTAGGCAGTGGTGAGATTCTCCTCGTCGTGGCTGGCTTTCCAGACGATGTCCCTGAGCTGCTGGTACCCGGCGGCGTCGTCGTAGATCGCGATGCTGGTGTTGGACTTCCGGCCACCACTGGAGCCGTTCAGGTTGGCCGAGGTGACCCAGATCACATTGCTCCGCAGGTCTCCGTTGGAGTCCTTCGTCTGCTCGAACAGGGCGTACTTGGAGTGCATGAGGGCGTCCTCGTCAGAGGTCGTCAGGCAGGCCCCCGTCGAGGTTGCGTTGCAGTACTTCATGACGCCCGCGCCACCCGTCTTGTGCAACAGCCGGGCGAGGGTGCTGGGGGCGTTGTAGGCCTCCTGCATGGAGCGCTTCGCGCCGAGCACGTGGACGTACTGCTGGGCTTCCGCCTTGTTGGCGTACTGGTTGATCTGCTTCAGGAAGGCGGTCGAAGGCCGGAAGGTGTCCTCGATCGCCATCGGCCTGCCGGCGGAATCGACGAGCTGGAAATCGCCGTTCGCGAGCTCTTTGGCCTTGCCGTAGTCGTACAGCGAGTTGAACACTGTGGCGTAGAGGTTCTTCCCGGCAGGAACCTCGTTGATCAGGTACGCGAAAGCGTTCACCGAGCGCCAGTCGAGGGAGCCGTCGCTGTCGCCGGCGGAGGTGTAGACCTCGACCCGTCCACCCTGGTCGGTGGTGTAGGCGACGTCGGGCTTCACCGCCGTCACCGCCCCCTTTACCGAGGCCTCAACCGGCTGGAGCACAGCCTTCGCCATGACGGTGGTCGAATCAGCGGGCAGCGGGGCTGCCAGGGTGGTTGTGGCTGGAAGGGAGAGGGTCAGCGCGAGAGCCAGGACTCCCAATGCTTTAGCAACTCGAGACACAAGCAACCCCCCAGGTGATGACAAACGGCGATGCCTGACTATACATCGGCTCCTCTGGCCACCGAGAGGGGTCGCTGGTCGGAACGGGGTGGCCGCTCGGCGTCGCCTCGTCCGGCTAGCGGGGATGGTGCCGAAACGGGATGTCGGCGATGTCGACCACTACTGGAGACTGTGGCGGATCGGGTCAGTCCCGCCGGTCATCGCCGCGCGCGCCGCGGCGACGAACACGCCCGGATATTCCTCGGGCGGCCAGTCGCCGAGGTAGTAGCTGCGCACCTCTGCCCGCGCTGCCCGGCGGGAGTCCCGGCCGACCAGGCCGGCCAGCGGGGTGGCGAGGTCGCCGGTGACCGGAACCAGGACGGCAGCCCGGGCCAGGGGGTAGGCGGTCTCGATGTCGTCAACCACCCCGGTGTCGGTGATGGCGAACGGCTTGTTGCTGTAGAGGTAGTCGGAGGCAACGCTGGAGATGTCGGTGACCATCGCGTCCGAGACGTTCATGCACTCGTAGACCGTGTGGGCTGCGGTGTCGGTGCTCCCCGCGTGCGGCCGCCCGGCATCCGCGGCGAGCAGCGCGTCGATCCGTCCGATCTGCACCCGCGACTCGGCGTCGCGCGCCGAATAGGGGTGCGGGCGGAACCACACCGTGGCGCCGGCGGCCAGTAGTGCCGCGACAATCTGCTCGCCGTAGCGCAGTGAACCGAACAGGGAGTCCTCGAGGCCGCCGCGCCAGGTCGGCGCGTACAGCACGACCGGGCGCTCGACGCCGGCGTCGGAGTCGCGCACCTCGATGTCTTCCACCTGCGGCCGGCCGACCAGCACGAACTTCTCCCGGGGCACCAACACGCCGTGCTGGGCGAACCGGTCGATCGCGGCCTGCCCGGCGACGAAGATTCGATCGAACATGGCGAAGGTTGGGCTGTAGCTGGCCGGTTTGTCGCTGTCGCCGTGGCCCAGGTGGACGTGGGTGATACCGGCAAAGCGGACGCCGTTGGCGTTCTTCGGGTCGTTGTTCACGTAGAAGAACGCGCCAAGGCTCGGCACGGCGACGTATTCCAGGGCCTCGACCGTGCGGGCGAGCACCACCGGCAGGCCGAACTGGCGTTTGGCCTCGGCGAAGAAGCGGGGGTCGCGGGTGACCAGGATGCCGCGTTCCCCGGTGCGCTCCAGGTACGGCAGCCACATCCGAACCTGGTAGGCGCCCTGGCCGGTGCCGTTGTAGTACAGGGCGTAGCTCGGCGCCAGGTCGACCAGGGCGGCGCGGATCGCCGTCTCGGTCACGTGCCGCCGCCCCCGGACGAGCTGGACGCAGGCCAGGGCCAGCCCGGCCAGTAGCGCCCCGGCGGCCAGGAACAGCGCCGCCGGCACGCCCACGCCGACCGAGCCGAGGGCCAGCAGGGCAACGCCGGCGCTCGTGCCGAGGAACAGGGGTTCGGGGACACGCGCCGCGGGCGACAGCGCCAGGCCGGGCAGGCGATGGGCGCGCAACGCTGGCCGAGTGGCATAGCCGACGGTCGGTTCGACCATCAGGGCGCCGAGCAGCAACAGGAGGCAGCCCAGCAGCGGCCACGTCCACCCCTCGCTCCGGGCGATCGCGACGGCGGCGGCAAGGGCCAGGGCCGCCCGGGCCACGAGGTGCCGGTCCGCACCTGCCCAGGCCACGCGCCACCAGACGGCTGCCACAACTGCAGCGATCGCCAGCCCGGCGCCGGCAGCGACCGGGCCGGCCAGCAGCAACGGGACCGCGAGCAGGGCCGCAGCCCACACCACGATGCGCGGCAGCAGGTGGTCCAGCACGCGCCGGTAACGGTCGAGCAGCTGCTTCATCGCCGCCCGCAACCATCGTGCGCTTCGCCCACCTGGTGCCTCCTCTCGCTCGGGCAGCCTATCGGCCCAAAGGGCCGTAAAGGTCCGCCACGGTGGAGGAGGTCAGGCGCCTTCTGGCTCCGTGCCGACCTCGGCCAGGGCCTGCGCGATGCGGCTGGCCTCCAGCTCGGACCGGGACATGCCGACGTGCCCCGGCTCCTCCCTGCGCACGTCGATCACATGGCCGGTCAGCGTCGACAACATCACGTCGATGGTGGTCAAGGCGACGGCACGGGAGGAGAGCAGGGAGCCCTCAGGTTCCTTGCCGAAGGCCTTGGTCCGCATGGGGGTTCCCGCCCGCTCGGGGTTGATGGTGTTCACCTTGATACCGTCCGGAGACCACTCGTCGGCCAGCGCCTGGGCCAGGTTCACCACCGCAGCCTTTGTCGACGAGTACACCGAGTAGTCGGCCCGTCCCCTGGTGTAGGCGCTGGAGGTGAAGAAGACCAGGTGCCCCTTGGTCTCCTTCAGATACTTCTGGGCGAGCCTCGCGGTGATCACCGGGGCGAAGTAGTTCACCCGGATGCCCTCGAGGATCTCGTCCATCGGGACGTCGGCAAGCCGGCCGCGGTTCAGGATCCCGGCGGTCAGCACCACGTAGTCGATCCGGCCGAGCTCGGCGTGGGTATCGGCGAACGCCTTCTCGATGTCGCCGGCCTCGGCTACATCGGTCTGGGTCTGCGAACGGCTGAACGAGCGAACCTCGGCGCCGAAGCCCCTCGCCAGGTCGACGATGTCGCCGCCGATCCCGTAGCTGCCGCCGAGGACCACCATCACCTTGCCGGCCAGCTTCTCGCTGTACTCCTCGATGTTCGCCGCCGGCGGAGCGACGGTTGAGCCGATCTGGAACAGCTTGTCTGCGATGAAGACGTCGATCGGCTCGGTGATCTTCATGTTCTGCTCGGAACCGTTGACGACGGCGATCGGCACCTCGGGCAGGTACTTCAGTACCACCGAGCAGTCGTCGGTGGCCACGAAATCGGGGTCCCGCCAGGCCAGCCGGTAGGCCTCCTGGATCGTGCTGAGCCGGAACGCCTGCGGGGTCTGGCCGCGGCGGAGCCGGTTGCGGTCGGGGATGTCGACGATCACATTGGCGTCGTCCACCTCGATGATCGTGTCAGCGGAGCGGATGGCGACGTCGACGGCGTCGTGCTCGTCCAGCGCTGCGACCAGATCGTTGAGGATCCGCATCTCCATCAGCGGACGCACCGCGTCGTGGAAGAGGACCCGGTCGTCGGGATTGGCGGTCTCGTCGAGCGCCTGCAGCGCCGCCCGGGTCGACTCGTTGCGGGTGGTGCCGCCCGGCACGACCCTGGAGACCTTGGGGTAGCGCGCCGCGATCTGGTCGGCGGCAGCCAGGTGGTCGGGGTGCATCAGGATCAGGATCTCGTCGATTGCCGCAGCTTCGGCGAAAATGCCGACGGTGTGCTCGAGCACCGGCTTGCCGGCGATCTTCAGCAACTGCTTCGGAATCGACAGCCCGACCCGGGAGCCGGTACCGCCAGCAAGGATTACCCCGATCGTCCGGCGCTGTTCAGCCATTGAGTTCCCTTCCGTCGGCTCACCAGCCTATCGCGAGACTCGCGGCCGAACGGCCCGGCACCGACGCACACGCTGCGCACAGCAAGCCACTGGGGACCCCACAGTCGCGGCTGGGAGCGTGTGGGTGGCGGCAGCCCCACCGGCTGTGGCGACCTGTGGACGGGCAGCCCGGGCCGGATCGCAGTTCCCCACCGTATGCTAAGTTCAAACAGGATTAGGCCCTGCCCCGGAGAGACATTTATGCCACCACTCTTTAAGTCCACCCTTTCCTCAATGCGTTTCATCGGGAGGGCGATTGGTGGGTATTCGATCGCGTGCGATCTGCTGGCTTTGATGGCAGTGATCAGCGCCATCGCTGCGCCGCAGTCGCTGGCCACCCGCGTCCTGCTGGCAGCGTCGATGCTGCTCATCGTTTCGACCCCGATCAATGCAGCCATCGCCAGCCGGCGGGACTCGACCCAGAGCACGCTGCTCATGGGCAGCGTCACCCTTGCCCGGATCCTGGTCGTACTCGGCGGCCTCGCCATCGAGTACGGGCCAGCCGGGTCGGCCCAGGGCCTGCTGACGGGCACCCTGCTCTGCCTGCTGGTGCTCGGCGAACAGGCAGCCCGGGGGCCGGTGAGATCCGCAGCCCCACAGGTGGCCAACGTTCCGGGCTGGGAAGTGCCGCTGCCATCGCTCGCGGCCGCGAACTGGCTTTTCGCCGCCAGCACCACCGGAGTGGTCCTGTTCGTCGCAGCTGCCAGCTTCGGACTGGCCGTCCTGCCGGCCACGGTCGCCGCCCTCCTCGGGTTCGTGTTCGCCGGCATCATCGGCTTCCAGTCGGTGCGCTACCTGCACGGGCGGAACCGGTTCGAGGCCAGCCTGCCGAAGATCCTCGGCAAGCTGAAGCCGGTCTTCACCTTCCACTGGCAGGCCCCGGCCGGCACCGCCTACCAGGCGTCCATGTGGCTGCCCTACCTCGCCCGTCTTGGGGTGCCGTACTTCGTCCTGGTGCGCACCAAGGCCAACTTCTACGATGTCGCCAAGCTCACCGACGCACCGATCATCCTGCGGCCCGGCCTCGAGGACCTCGACCCGATCGTCTGCCCGTCCCTGAAAGTCGTTTTCTACGCGAATACCGCGGTGCGTAATTCGCACATGATCCGCTTTCCACACCTCACCCACATTCAGTTGAACCACGGTGACAGCGACAAGATCGCCAGTGTGAGTCCGACCTTCCGGCAGTACGACAAGAACTTCGTCGCCGGGCAGGCAGCCATTGACCGGTTCGCCAAGCACGGCGTGTTGACCCGGGCCGACCAGTTCGTCATCGTGAGCCGCCCGCAGCTCGAGTCCGTGCACATGGCAGCTGCGCCGATCGGCACGATCAGCGCACCGACGGTGCTCTACAGCCCGACCTGGTCCGGCTTCTACGAGGACTCCAACTACAGCTCCCTTTCGGCGGGCCGGCGCATCGTCGAGGCGCTGCTCGCCCGCGGCTGCACCGTCGTGTTCCGGCCGCACCCCTACTCCGGCAGGCACAAGGGGAACGCCGAGGCGTGCGTCGAGATCATCGAGGCGCTCACCGCGGACGCCAAGGTCACTGGGCGCGCCCACATCTCGGCCACGAGAGCCGAGATCGAGATGTCGGTGGTGGACTGCTTCAACGCCTGCGACGCGATGATCTCCGACGTCTCCAGCGTGGTCTCGGACTTCCTGATCTCGGACAAGCCCTTCGCCATGGGGGCCGTCTCCGCGCACGGGGACGCCTTCCTGGCCGAGTTCCCGCTGGCAGAGGCCGCCTACGTCTTCGACGTCGCCGACGGCGAGGCCGTCGGGCTCGAGGCCGTGCTCGACGACATGCTGGGGCCCGACTCCAAGGCCGAGTCGCGCCGGTCGCTGCGCAGCTACTACCTGAGTGACACCCCGACCGACAAGGTGGCCGAGCGGTTCATCGAGGAAGCCCGCAAGTTCCTGGTCTAGCAACGACCGGCGACCTCAACCGATCGGTTTCGCCTCGGCCCGGGCGCGCTCGATGAGCCCGGCGATGGCGATCGATTCCGAGGCCCGCAGCTTGAACGACTCGCGGCTGCCGTCGCGGATCATCGAGGCGAACTCGGCGATCTCGTAGCGCAGGCCGTCGCCCTCGAGCTTGTAGTAGAACTTCCGGTTCCGGGCCGGGTCCTCGAACCTGGTCTCGAAGTACTCGGTCAGCCACCATGGCGCCGGCACGTAGAGGTAGCCGCGGGTCCCGGCCACCACGAGGTCACCCTCGGCCTTCACCCCGAGTCCGGTGCGGGCTGAGGCGATCGCATGCGGAAAGTCGAGGTCGAGCCGGGAGAAGACCTCCACCTCGCTGCCCTCCGGCCGCAGCGAGCGAGTGGTCAGGGCACGGCAGTCCAGCCCGAGCAGCTTCACAATTGCCAGCAGCGGGTAGCTGGCCAGCTCGGAGATGCTGCCGCCGTCGGGACCATCCAGTTCACGGCCGGACTTCACCAGCTTGGTGAACGTGGCGTCCACCGACCGCAGGTCGCCGATCGAACCGCTGCGGGCCACCCCCACCATCCGCTGGAAACCCGGCAGGAATGCCGTCTTCAACGCCTCGAGGAGCACGACATCGTTGGCAGCAGCGCAGGCGAACAGGTCCTCGGCGTGGGCCCGGGTCAGGACCAACGGCTTCTCGCAGAGCACATGCTTGCCGGCCTCCATGGCCGTCTTCGCATGCTCGAAGTGGTTCTGGTGCGGGCTGGCGATGTACACGGCCTCGCAGTCAGCCAGCAGGTCGGAGTAGCGGTCGTGGACCCAGTCGAGTTCGAGTTCCTCGGCGAAGCGGCGGGCCCGATCCGGCGTCCGGCTGTGCACCCCGTCGACGTTCACGCCGCTGACGAAGCGGCTCTCCTCCACGAACCGCCGGGCGATCCGGCCGGCGCCGACCACGCCAAGGTGCAGGATCCCGTCCGACTCGGCGCGGAGCTGGGTGCTCGAGACACCCTTGGTGCGGTCCAGGTAGACGACCTTGCAGTAGTCCTTCAGGTAGTCGAACTTGCCCAGCCAGTCGGAGCCGATCGCGAAGATGTCGACACCGAGGCGCTGGATGTCGTTGACCTTCTGCCCCTCGTACTCCTCGATGATCACCTCGTCGACCAGCCCGGTTGCCTCGACGTTCCGGATGCGCTCCAGCACGCTCTGGCGGACGTTCAGCTTGCCGCGTCCGTCGTCGTACTGCTGCGAGGTGACCCCGACGATCAGGTGGTCCCCGAGTGCCCTGGCGCGTTCCAGCAGCCGCAGGTGACCCTCGTGGAAAAGGTCGAAGGTGCCGTAGGTGATGACGCGCAACTGGAAAGCTCCCGGAGTCGTTGCAGAAGAGTGCTGTCAGCATAGTGTCGGCGGGTTCGGTGTCGCCGGAGCGGAGCGAATCTAGGCTGGCCGCATGGCAATGGGTGCGATCGTGGGGCGGGTTGGCGCGTTGGCTGCGGTCGGGCTGGCCGGCGTCGTGGCTCTCGGGGTGGGTATCCGGCTGGCGACCCGGGACCGGATCGTCGCCATGGACAACCTGCCGCGGACGCCGGTGGCCCTCGTCCTCGGCGCCGAGGTCTACGCCGACGGGGTGCCGTCGAAATTCCTGAGGGCCAGGCTGGACCTGGCCGTCGAGTTGTACCGGCGCGGCCTGGTGGCCCAGCTCCTGGTCTCCGGGGACGGTCGCTCCCGGTTCTACGACGAGACCGGCGGCATGCGGGACTACCTCCTGGAGCAGGGTGTACCGGCGTCCGCGCTGCTCGTGGATCCGGCCGGGCTGGACACCTACGACTCCTGCCTTCGGGCAAGGGACGCGTTCGGGGTGCGGCGACTGGTCGTGGTGAGCCAGAGTTTCCACCTGCCCCGGGCGTTGGGTATCTGCCGCGCGCTCGGCCTGGACGCCTGGGGGGTTGGGGACGAGAGCGCCAGGTCAAGCCCCCGGACCTGGGCCTACGGCAACCGCAGGGAGCTGGCCGCCAACCTGAAGCTGGTCTACGACCTGGCCAGCCACCGTCCGGCCCGGGTCACTCCCGACAAGCCGTGACCCACCGGAGAGGTGGGTCGTCGGAGTCGTGGGAAGATAACGGCCATGCCGTCCCTGCCGTCCCTGCTCAGCGAGCGTGTCCAGGCCATCGCCGGAATCGACCCGGAGCTGCGCCCGGCTACCCGCCCGCAGTTCGGCCACTACCAGACCAACGTTGCGCTTCGCCTGGCCAACGCCGAGGGCCGCCCGCCCCGCGAGGTGGCCGCGCGCCTGGTGGAGCAGATCGAGCTCACCGACCTTTGTGAGCCGCTGGAGATTGCCGGTCCAGGTTTCATCAACCTGCGGATCCGCACCGATGTGCTGGCCAGG
This sequence comes from uncultured Actinomycetota bacterium, assembly GCA_963848845.1. Classification (GTDB taxonomy): domain Bacteria; phylum Actinomycetota; class Actinomycetes; order Propionibacteriales; family Propionibacteriaceae; genus Propionicimonas. The sequence continues at coordinate 19,821 of CAWKFH010000003.1, read as the reverse complement.
GCGGCCACCGAGGTGCTGACCGACCCGAAGTCGGGGATCAGCACGGCCGAGCGCCCCCGGACGGTGGTCGTCGACTACTCCTCGCCCAACGTGGCCAAGCAGATGCATGTCGGCCACCTGCGCTCGACGATCATCGGCGACTGCTTCACCCGGGTCCTGCGGGCGCAGGGTCATGTCGTCATCCCGCAGAACCACATCGGTGACTGGGGCCGGCAGTTCGGCATGCTGGTGGAGCAGACCCTTGAGGAGGGTATCGACCTCGGCGCTCTCGACCTGGCCGGCGCAGAAGCCCTGTACCAGCGGGCCAACGAGCACCTGTCGGAGTCGACAGAGTTCGCGGACCGGGCCAGGGTGCGCGTCGTCCTGCTGCAGGCAGGGGATGTTGAGACGCGCAGGATCTGGCGGCAGCTGGTCGAAGTGTCGCTGGCCGGGTTCAACGCCACCTACCGGCGGATGAACGTGGTGCTGACCGATGCCGACCTGGCCGGTGAATCGAGCTACAACGACGACCTGGCTGTGGTTGCCGACGACCTCGAGGATCGGGGCATCGCCGTCGTCGACGACGGGGCTCTGGTGGTCTTCGTCGATGGCTTCACCACCCCGGCGATCATCCGCAACGCCGCCGGCGGTTTCGGCTACACCTGCACAGACCTGGCCGGCATCCGGCACCGGGTCGGGACGCTGCACGCGGACCGGCTGATCTACGTCGTCGGCGCGCCCCAGACCTTCCACTTCGAGCAGGTCTTCGCTGTGGCCCGTCTGGCCGGCTACCTGCCCGAAACCGTGAGCGCCGCGCACGTCGGGTTCGGCCAGGTGCTGGGCGCCGACGGCAAGAAGTTCTCCACCCGTGAGGGCACAGCGGTCACCCTGAACAGCCTGCTGGATGCGGCCGAGCGGGAAGCAGCCCCGGCGATAGCGCTGGCGGCGATCAAGTACGCCGACTTGTCCAGCGGCCTGCAGAAGGACTACACCTTCGACGCCGAGCGGATGGTCGCCACCACCGGGGATACCGGGCCGTACCTGCAGTACGCCCACGCCCGGGTGAACCAGATCCTGCGCAAGGCCGAGGCCGAGGGTTTCGGATTCGAGGCGGTGACCGTGCTCGGCGAGCCGGCAGAACAGCAGCTCGCCCTGCTCCTGAGCCGGTTCGGGGAGGTCGTCGACGCCGTGGGGGAGAGCCTGCAGCCGCACCGGCTGTGTGGCTACCTCTACGAGCTCGCCGGCGCGCTCAGCTCCTTCTACGAGCAGTGCCCGGTGCTGAAGAGCGAAGGCGACGTTCGCGGGTCAAGGCTGGCCCTGTGCGCCGCCACCCGGAAGGTGCTCGCGGCCGGCCTCGACCTCCTTGGCATCGAGGCGCCCGAGCGGATGTGACTCAGCCCAGCGGGTCGGGGTGGGCCTCCTTGTCCACCGCGAGCCAGGCCGCGCCGATGATGCCCGCACGGTTGCGCAGGTGCGCCGGAACGATCGGGGTCTTGAGCCTCAGCTTCGGCATGAACTTGTCCGCATCCTTGGAGACGCCGCCGCCGACGACGAACAGGTCCGGCCAGAACAGGGCCTCGACCCGTTCGTAGTAGCGCTGCAGCCGCAGCACGTACTCGGAGTAGCTGAGGCCGAGCAGGGTCTTGATCGAGGCTGCCGCCTGGGTCTCGGCATCGTGGCCGTCGATCTCGAGGTGGCCGAGTTCGGAGTTGGGGATGAGCACGCCGCGGTAAAGGATCGCGCTGCCGATGCCGGTGCCGAGCGTGGTCATCAGCACCAGGCCCGGGTGGTCCTTGGCCGCACCGAACTTCACCTCGGCGACGCCGGCCGCGTCCGCATCGTTGACCAGCACCACGTCCCGGCCGAGCCGTTCGGCGAAGATCCTCTGCGCGGGGGCGTCGATCCAGGACTTGTCGATGTTGGCTGCCGACCGCGTGACGCCGTGGGTGACCACCGCAGGGATGGTGATCCCGATCGGCCCGTCCCCCATCTGGTCGGCGAACTGGGCGACGATCTCTGCGACGACGGCTGCAACGTTCGCCGGTGTCGAGTCGGCCGGGGTCGGGATGCGCAGGCGATCGGTGGCGAAGTCGCCGGCGGTCAGGTCGACCAGCGCACCCTTGATTCCAGAGCCGCCGATATCGATGCCCAGCACGGGTTGGTTCTGCATGGGACCACCCTAGCCAGACGTCACGTCCGACGAACGCCATATCGCCCTACACTCTCTGGCGTGAAGACATGGTTGGTTACCGGCGGCGCCGGTTACATCGGTGCGCATGTGGTGCGGGCACTTCAGCAGCGCGGGCTGGCTCCGGTTGTGCTGGACAATTTGTCCTCCGGCGTGGCCCGGTTCGTCCCCGATGGCGTGCCGTTCGTCCAGGGCGACATCCTGGACACCGACGGGCTCACGGGCATCCTTTCCCAACACGGCTGCGTCGGGGTGATCCACGTTGCCGGGTTCAAGTACGCCGGGGTGTCGGTGCAGCGCCCGCTGCACACCTACGCCCAGAACGTGACCGGCACCGCCAGCGTGCTGACCGCCATGGAGGCGGCCGGGGTGCAGAACCTGGTCTTCTCCTCCTCCGCGGCCGTCTATGGCACCCCGAGCACCGAATTGGTCACCGAGGACTCCCCGAACGCTCCCGAATCGCCCTACGGGGAGTCGAAGCTGATCGGGGAGTGGCTGATCAACGACCAGGCCAGGGCGAGCGCCGGCTTCCACGGCGTCAGCCTGCGGTACTTCAACGTGGTCGGCTCGGCCACCGACGAGGTCTACGACGCCAGCCCGCACAACCTCTTCCCGCTCGTCATCGAAGCGCTGCTGGCGGGTCGGACCCCACGGATCAACGGCGGGGACTACCCGACCCCGGACGGCACCTGTGTGCGCGACTACGTGCACGTCGGCGACCTCGCGACCTCGCACGTTTCGGCAGCGCTCGCCCTTGCCGATGGGCGCGAGCTGCGGCCGGCCTACAACCTCGGTAGCGGCGATGGCCTCAGCGTCCGGCAGATCATGGATGCGATGGCAAGGGTGACCGGTATCGACTTCGAGCCCGAGGTTGCTCCACGGCGACCGGGTGACCCGGCCCGGATCGTGGCCGCGGGCGAGGCGGCGGCAGCCGACCTCGACTGGCGGATGACCTACTCGGTCGATGAGATGGTGGCTTCGGCCTGGTCTGCGCGCAAGGCGTCCGGGCCTGCCGCCTGAGGCTCCGGATCCGGATCGGACAGGTCGCGGCCCGAGTGCTGGTGCAGCAGCTGCAGCAGTTCGGCCTGACGCTCGCGGACCTGCCCGGCGTCCACCCCTGAGGCCTGGGCGCTGATGTGCATGCCGGCGGTGTGGAATTCCAGGTCGGCCAGCTCCAGGCGACGCGACAGCGGACCCTGCGCGATCCGGATCGACTGGATCCGGGCGTGCGGCACCAGCTGCCAGCGACGCACCAGCCAGCCGTGTCGGGACACGACCAGGTCGTCGTTGTGTCCCAGGCGCAGGAACGGGCCGGAGAACGGGTGCAGCCACCGGGTCCGCCGCGGCGCGGGTTGCAGGTCGACGGTCGTGAAGTCGGTCCGTGGCCAGATGGCGCCCAACGCCACCTTCACCTGCGCCATGGTTCCGGCCGGCAGCAGGATGGTGGAAACGCCGCTCTTGTCCTCGTTGTCGGTGACCGCTCCCCAGCCGATCACCTCGATGTCGATCCGGTACAGCCCGAGCCGGCGCCAAACCGGCGACTGGCTGACCTGAGCCGCCTGCACCCGGCGGGGTGGCAGGGACTGGCTGGTCAGGCTCGTCAGGCCGCGGGAGATCCGCAGGCCGTGCGGACGCCGGGAGAGGGTGTAGTTGAACTGGCCGGTGACCCGGCGGCCGACGAAGCCGAACAGGCCACTGACCGTGGGAATGGCGGCGGCCAGCAGCACCCACCACTCCCCGATCGCCAGGCCGATGGTGACGATGCCCAGCCCGCCGAGGATGATCGCCCAGAACTCGTGGGACGTCACCGCCGCCAGCAGCAGGGTCTGGGGCTGCACCTGGACCAGCACTTCGTCTGCCTCGTTGAGGTCGCTCAACACCGAGACCGGATGGGCTGCGGTGGCAACCTGGGCCTGGTGGCCCCTTGACCGCGCCAGCAGGTAGTCGCGAAGGGCGTAGGCCCGGGTCAGCTGCAGGTAGCGCAACTTGGAGCGCTCCTGGGAGCCGACGTCGATCTGGAGTTCGGCCAGGCCGAACAGCCGGGCGGCGAACGGCTGCACCACGTCGATGGACTGCACCTTGTCGAAGGCGATCCGCGTGGAGCGGCGGAAGATCGCGCCCGTGTCGATCCGCAACTCCTCGGCGTCGATCACGAACCTGGTGAACCGCCAGGAGACGAAGCCGGCCAGACCGGCTGCCAGCGCCAGCAGGGCCACCCCACCCAGCACGATCTCCAGCGGCGGCAGCGGACGGGGACCCTCAGCGTTGGGCACGAACTCCCTGCCGATGCCAAGCACCAGGGCAAGCAGCACCACCCAGCCCCGGATGAACGGGGTCAGCGGATGCGGTCGTTCGGTAACCTTCGCCGCCGGCTCCGGTGAGGCTTGGGACGGTGGCAGGACCGGGCCGGGTTCAGCGGTCATAGCGGCAGCGCCTGGGCCTCCCCGGCCGCGATCAGCCGGTCCCGCAGCCCCGCGGCCTCAGCCTGCGGCAGCCCAGGGATGTGGCCGGCGGACTGGACGCTGGCGGTGACCAGCTCCACCCTGGCCAGCCCCCAGGAGCGGTCGATCGGGCCGGATTCGACGTTCACCGACAGCATGCGTCCATAGGGGATGGCTGTCAGCCGCTTGCTCCACAGGCCCTGGGTGATCAGCAGGTCCTCGGCCCGCTCGGCGTAGCCGAAGGCGCGGACCCAGCGTCCCGCCCGGATGACGCGCCAGCCGGTCCAGAGCAGTCCGGCGACGGCAACCGCAGCGGCCCAGCGCCAGTCCACGATGAGCCCGACGGCCAACCCGGCGACCACGGTCGCCACCAGGTTGTAGGTCATGGCTCCCAGGCGCCGCACCTGGACGTAGCGCTCCGGCAGCCGCTGCCAGTCTGCGGCTGGGGTGAACAGGTCGGTCATGCTCCGAATCTAGCCCTGCCGCTTGCGAGCCTTGGGGTTGCGGATCTCGATGCCGCCGAAAGCCACGAAGCCCTTCACCGTTATCCGCGGTGCGGACGGGTTCGGCGGCGCGAGCTTGCCGACGTCGCTGCCACCGAGCACGGCCATCACCTGGTTGTCGACGTCGGTACCGGGCGGGACGGTCAGCTCGATCCCGCCGAAAAGGCAGAACACGTTGAACTCCACGTCCTGGGCCTCGAAAGTGGCTTCGGTGAGGTCGAGTTCCGCGCCGCCGAAGACGGTGAGGACCGAGGTGTGCTTCCGCACCCGCCAGGCGCGCTTCCGGCTCGCCCCGGCGAAGACGGCGACGATCTGGTCGGCCGCCTCTGCGGGGTTGGCCTGGTCATAGCTGACGACGGGGCGCGCCGCGCTGGCCGGCCCGACCAGGTCGCGGGTGAGCGGAACCAGGTCGTCGAAGGTCTCCGCCTGGCGGGCAGCAGCGACCCGCTGGTCACGTTCGACGGCGGTGAGACGGCCCTCGGAATGGGCCGCCATTAGCAGGGAGATCACATGGTCACGATCGGCGTCGGCCGCGGTCAGGTCGCCGCCGGCAGCGGGACCGACATCGATGGGTTCGACAGGGTTGGTCATGATCCGAACCTAGGCCACCGACCGGCCGATCGGAACCGTTCCGCGGGGTGGTTGGGGGTGCGCTGGGGGCCAACCCTGACCGGTTGGGACGGTCAGGCGGCGATCAGGCCCTGCGCGCGGGCGATGCTCACCGCGACGAGGCGGTCGTGGACGCCGAGCTTGGTGTAGACGTTGCTCAGGTGCTTGTGGACGGTGCGGGGCGAAAGCCCGAGCCGGGCAGCGATGGTGCGGGCAAGGAGTCCCTCGGCGAGGAGTTGCAGCACTTCAACTTCGCGGGCGGTGAGGTTCAACGCCGCGGCAGCGTCGGCCGCCGTCCGGGCCTGCTGCGCCCGTCGGCAGGCGTCCGCCACGTGGGGGAGCAGCAGCTGTAGCGGGGAAACAGCTTCGGCGAGCAGGGCCCGGGCGTCAGGGGTGAAGCCGCCGCGCCTGGCCAGCGCGAGCACCCGAACCCGGTCCTGGCCGGGTGCCTGCTCGACCAGTTCTGGCCCGATGGTAACGATCTCGCCCAGCACCGGGTGCTGGCCACCTTGCAGGTTTGAGCCTTCGGACCGGCGTCCGCCGTGGACGGCCGCGTCGGCGAGGATGGCAGCGTGCCGCTGGCTGGGCCAGGCTGCGTGGACGCGCAGGCGGCGCCCGAGATCCATTCCAAGGAGGGCGGCACTGTCCGCTCCAGCGGCCTTCGAGAGCGCGCTGCAAACCAATTGCTCGGCCTGCTCGCCATCATCGATGACCGCCATGGCCTGTGAGATCAGGTCGACGATGGTGATGGCCCGTTCTTCTCTGGTCACCCGCCCCGCTCCCTGGTTGGTCACACCAGCTGGTGTGCTATCAAGTGGCTGTCACTGAGCAGTTTGGCAGACGTTGGGGTCAGGACGGCAGGGTTTCGCCTCACTGGTGCGTCGCGTCGCCAAGCGGGAACCGGCGTGCGGCGCCGGGCGGCCTGCGGCTAGACTGCCTCTCGCGCGGTCGCCGAGGCGCCCGCAGGCGGATGTAGTTCAATGGCAGAACATCAGCTTCCCAAGCTGACAGTGCGGGTTCGATTCCCGTCATCCGCTCCACTTGAAAGCCCTAGTCAGCGGCGATTTCGGTCCGGGTACACCCCTCACATTCCGTTCGAATGTGACCAAACCGTGGTACCTGAGGTCACATCCGAGGTGGCAATTCCGTCGTACACCGGGTGGGGGAGGTCGTGGACGCCGAATGAAAAGGGTCCTGACAAGGTGTGATGGCGTTGATGGTCCATCCTGACGTCTCGGGGACGTTGCGGCTTCGAGGTTGATGGTGCGCCATCTCTCCGTGGACACTGAAGACCGGACGCGAGCGTTGGAAGACGCCACTGTGCCCTACTGCTAAGCGGGTTTCGGGGTTAACCCGATCGTGAGTTCAAATCTCACCACCTCCGCCATGACAAGGGGAAACACCCCTCCCGAGGGTTCTCGGGAGGGGCGTGTCCTGGGTCCGGACGCGCTTTGTCTCATTCTTGTCTCATTTAGAGCGGGCTGCACCCCACAGCGAACATCCTCCACGCCGTCCAGGAAGGCCTCAGCCTGCGCCGCTGGCTCCTTCCCGACAGCATCACGGCAGAAGTGGCGCGTCGAACGATCACCACCCTGGTGCCGCCGCCGAGCCAGAGTCATCGGTCACCCTGAACCCCGCGAAGTCCGCAAGGCGTCCTGAAGCCGCAGGGGAGACCCGCCTACCCGGCCGCCGCCGGTGGGGCGGTCGAGTCCCGGATGATCAAGGTGGTGGCGAGTTCGACCGGAGGGGCGGGGGGTTTGCTCGACCGCACGGCGGCCACGCAGGTGCGGACGGCGTGTCGGCCCATTTCTTGAAGTGGCTGGCGCACGGTGGTCAGGTGTGGCCAGACGAGCTCACTGCCGAGGGCGTCGTCGAAGCCGACGACGGAGACGTCCTGCGGAATCCTGAACCCGTTCTGATGACAGGCGTCGTAGAAGCCGAAGGCCACGGCGTCGCTGGCAGCGAAGACAGCGGTAGGGCGGTTCCGGCCCTCGAGTAAACGCACTGCGTCGTGGCCGGAGGCGAGGTCGAAGCTCCCTGGAACTATCAGTTCTGGGTCAGGGGTGATTCCGGTTTGGCGGAGGGCGTCGAGGTATCCAGCCAGCCGTTCGCCGCCCGGGGTTGATTCGAGGTTGGCGCCGACGTAGGCGATGCGTGTGTGCCCGAGTCCTATGAGGTGGTCTGTGGCGTCGCGGCCGCCTCTGAAGTTGGTGGCGCCGATGGCCGCTACGCCATGCGGTGGGCGGTTGAACGGGTCGACCACGACCATTGGAGTCCCGAGTTGGAGCGCTGTGTTCAGGAGCTGCTCGGTGACGTTGGTGGTTACGAAGATGAAAGCCTGCGCACCACTGCGGTGGGCGTTGGTCATCCACTTCCGGGTGGCCGGCGCCGGGCTGCGGGTGCTGCCCATGCCTTGGCTGACGACCGTGAGTGCGCCCGTCTCGTGGCCTTCAGTGAGCATGCCGCTGACGACCTGCGGTGCGTAGTAGTTGTTCAGGGTGTCCCCGATGGTGACCCAGATGTTCACCTGGTCGCTGCTCGACTTGCGCACGGGTGCGCGGTAGCCCAGATCCTGGGCGGCTTGGCGCACCTTCATCGCGGTAGCTGCACTGACGTCGGGTCGATCGTTGAAGACCTTGGACGCTGCAGCCTGTGACACCCCCGCTTGGGCGGCCACGTCGCTGAGGGTCACTCTCGCATCCATTGACCGATTGTAACAGACCGAAAGGTTTCGCAATCGATTCGTTATCAGAAACCGCCTGTCGCGGGCCTTGCGACTCTTGCACTTGTGTCGTAGTCTTCCGAAAGAAGCGCGAAACGGCATCGAAAAGTTTCGCAGACCCAGAGAGGTGTCACTATGAGGTTCACTACACGCCGCGGCTTGTTGGCCGCAGCCGCATCGGCGGCCGTCATCGCCCTGACCGCGTGCAGCGGCGGAGCCCAACCGTCGGGTCCAGGCGCCGCATCCGCATCTGGGGCAGGCTTCACTGCCTGGGCCCTTACCGGCGGTACGAGCGAACAGGTCTTCAAGGCGTCGTTCGCTGAATGGAACGCCGCCCACCCCGACGCGCAGCTGAAGTCGGAGTTCTTCGCCAACGACGCGTTCAAGGAGAAGATCCGTACGGCTGTCGGGTCCGGTAATGCGCCCACGCTGCTCTACAGCTGGGCCGGGGGCGCCCTGAATGATTACGCGACCAACAACAAGATTGTCGATCTGACCGGCAAGCTCACTAGCCTCGAGCCGCGGATCGTCACCAGCGTGCTGGACACCGGCAAGGTGGACGGCAAGCTGTTTGCCGTCCCGAACAATAACGCCCAGCCGGTCGTGCTCTACTACAACAAGGATTTGTTCGCCAAGGCTGGCATCGCAGCGGCTCCGCAGACCTTCACAGAACTGCTGGACGCTGTTGCGAAGCTGAAGGCGGCAGGCGTCCAGACCCCGATCGCGCTGGCCGGCCAGAGTGTGTGGCCGGAGCTGATGTGGCTGGAGTACCTGACCGACCGGATCGGTGGTCCGGAAGCGTTCACCGCGGTCATCGATGGCAAGGCTGATGCCTGGCAGAACGCGGCCTTCGTCGATGCGCTGACCAAGATCCAGCAGCTTGTGAACGCCGGCGCGTTCGGTGACAAGTACGGCTCGGTGGTGGCTGATTCTGGCGCCGACGTGGCACTGTTGCACACGGGCAAGGCGGGAATGCTCCTGCAGGGTGCCTGGGTCTACGGCACCTTCATCACCGACGCGGCTGACTTCGTGAAGTCGGGCAAGCTCGGGTTCGCCAACTTCCCTGCTGTCGAGGGTGGCAAGGGCGATCCGAAGAACATCGTCGGGAACCCGGCGAACTTCTGGTCGGTGTCCGCCTCGGCCGCTCCGGAGGCGCAGGCGTCCGCGATCAAGTACCTCAACGAGCTCCTGTTCAACGAGACCTACATTGACACACTCGTCAAGGCGGGCAGCGTCCCGGTGACCAACGACGCCGAGGCCAAGATCAAGGCGTCCGACCAGGCCGAGTTCTTGGGCTTCGCCTACGGCATGGTCAAGGACGCTCCGAGCTTCCAGCTGTCGTGGGACCAGGCGCTGCCGGCGGCCCAGGCCCAGGCGATGCTGACGAACCTCAGCCAGGTGTTCCTCGGCAAGCAGACCCCGGAGCAGTTCGTCGCAGCAATGGCCGCAGTGAAGTGAGCACCAATCGTGGCTCCGGTGCGCAGGCGGGCCTGCGCACCGGCGCCCCGAAAGTGAGCCACAGTCGTGGTGTCGGTGTGCAGGCGCGCCTGCGCACCGGTCCCTCGATCTGGCTGGCTGCGCCCGCCATGACGTTCTTCGCCCTGTTCGCCCTTATTCCCTTGCTCGGGGTGGTCGTCTTGTCCTTCATGAACTGGGACGGCCTGGCCGCTCCGACTTTCGTCGGCGGGGACAACTGGGTCAGGATCCTGGCCGACCCCGTAACCCAGAACGCGATGAAGCTCAGCATCGTCCTCACGATCGCCACGTGGGTCACTCAGTTCCCCATCAGTCTGCTGCTCGGCGTGTACATGGCTGGGAAGCAGCGCTACCGCGAGGTCTACTCGATCCTGTACTTCCTGCCGTTGCTGTTCTCCTCCGCTGCGGTGGGCATCGCCTTCAAGGCGCTGCTCGACCCGAACTTCGGGTTCGGCGCCGCGCTGGGGATCGACGCCCTGAACAAGGACTGGCTCGGTGACCCGAACCTGTCCATGCCGACGCTGGTGTTCGTCATCTCCTGGTCGTTCGTGCCGTTCCATTCGCTGCTCTACCAAGGGGCGGCGCGACAGATCCCCGCATCGGTGTTCGAGGCGGCAATGATCGACGGCGCCGGCCGGGTGGCGACCTTCCTCAACATCACCGTGCCGATGCTGCGCAGCACCATCATCACCAGCTCGACCCTGATGATCGTCGGCTCACTGACCTACTTCGATCTCATCTTCGTGATGACCAACGGCGGGCCGGGCAACGCCACTCGTGTCCTGCCACTCGATATGTACCTGCGTGGCTTCCGCTCCTATGACATGGGCGGCGCCAGCGTCGTGGGCGTGATTCTCGTCGTGGTTGGCGTCGCGATCTCCTATGGCCTGAACCGCCTATCAGGAAACACCAAGATGGACAGCACCCTGGAAGGGGCCTGACATGGCATCCACCCGCGCCCACACTCGCCCCAACATTGCCGGCGGCACCTTCGGGAGCCTGTGGCTTCTGATCACCATCGTGCCCATCTACTACATCGTCGTCACCAGCCTGCGGCCACGCTCGGACTACTACTCGGAGAACCCGCTGTCGTGGCCCTCGAACCCGACCCTGCAGGCCTACCAGGAAGTGCTGGCCGCGAACTTCGGCATGTACTTCGTCAACTCGGTAATCGTCACCGTGGCTTCGGTCAGCGCGGTTGTCTTCGTGAGCCTGCTCGCCGCCTATGTGATCGTGCGGAACCGCCAGCCGGCGTCCCGGCAGTTGTTCAACGTGTTGCTGCTGGGCATCGCGATCCCGCTGCAGGGTGTCATCGTCCCCGTGTATTACCTGATCGTGCAGGTAGGGCTCTACGACACCCTGTGGGCGATCATCCTGCCATCCATCGCGTTCGCGATCCCGCTGACCGTACTCATCCTGGTCAACTTCCTTCGCGACGTGCCCAACGAGCTTTTCGAATCCATGCGCCTGGACGGCGCCACCGACTGGCGGATGCTGTGGACCCTGGTGGTGCCATTGTCGAAGCCGGCCATCATCACGGTTGCCATCTACGACGCGCTCAACGTGTGGAACGGCTTCCTCTTCCCCCTCATCCTCACCCAGAGCTCGGACAAGCGTGTCCTGCCCCTGTCCCTGTGGAGCTTCCAAGGGGAGTTCAGCTCAAACATCCCCGCCGTCCTGGCTGCCGTCGTCCTGTCCGTCATGCCGATGCTGGCCGCCTATGCGGTTGGCCGACGCCAACTCGTCTCCGGCCTCACTGCCGGCTTCACCAAGTAATCAGGAACCGAACCGGTCAGGAGCACTCTCATGCACCAGTGGCACGACCAGAGCCGTAACATCGGGGAACGCGTCGAGCTCCTCATGGCGGAACTCACCCTGGAGGAAAAGGTCGGGCAACTCGGCAGCTTCTGGCCTGTCCCTGCCGCCGAGGTCGATGGTGGCACCGGCGACGTCGCCCCGATGGCGACCGCGTTCTCCCAGGGCCACCCCTGGGAGAACGCGATTGCCCACGGCCTGGGGCACATCACCCGCAACTTCGGCGCCGCTCCGATCAGCGTCCCGGACGGGATCGCCCAGTTGCGCCGGCTACAGGCTGAGGTTGTCGCAGCCTCACCGCACGGCATCCCGGCCATCGCCCATGAAGAGTGTCTGACCGGCTTCACTGCCCTCGGAGCCACCGTGTACCCGGCGGCCATCGCCTGGGGCGCTACCTTCAACCCCGACCTGATCCGTCGCATGGCTGCGGCGATCGGCGCCGACATGCGAGCGGTCGGGGTTCACCAGGGACTCTCGCCTCTGCTCGACGTGGTCCGTGACTACCGCTGGGGCCGGGTCGAGGAAACCTGCGGCGAGGATCCCTACCTGGTCGGGACTCTCGGCTCGGCCTACGTCGAAGGCCTGCAAGCAGCCGGAGTCATCGCAACCCTGAAGCATTTCGTCGGGTACTCCGCGAGCAAGGCCGGACGGAACCACGCACCAGTGCCGATGGGGCGACGCGAACTCGAAGACGTCATGATGCCGCCCTTCGAAATGGCGGTCCGGGCCGGCGCCGGGTCGGTCATGAACTCCTACAGCGACATCGACGGCGTCCCGGTCGGAGCCTCGGTCGGACTGCTCACCACCGTCCTGCGCGACCGGTGGGACTTCACCGGCACCGTGGTCTCCGACTACTGGGCGATCACCTTCCTCACGCTCATGCACCGCATCGCCGCCGACAACGCCGAGGCCGGTCGCCTGGCCCTGGCCGCCGGCATCGATGTCGAACTTCCCAACACCTCGTCCTACGCCCTGCTGGCAGAGGAAGTCCGGGCCGGCAGGCTCGACGAGGCGCTCGTCGATCGCGCCGTGCGCCGGGTGCTCGTCCAGAAGGCGCAGCTCGGGTTACTGGATGCCGGATGGAACGCCGAGGAGCAAGGGCATACGCACGATCTCGATTCCCCCGCGAACCGCAGCATCGCCAAGGAAATGGCGGAGGAATCGATCATCCTGCTCCGCAATGACGGGACTCTGCCGCTGGCTCCGGACACAAAGGTCGCGCTCGTCGGCCCCTGCAGTGACGACCCCCGCACCTTCCTCGGCTGCTACTCCTTCCCCAACCACATCATGTCCCGGTACGAGGGAGCCGGTCTTGGTATCGACGTGGCGTCGGTCGCCGACGCCCTGCGCACCAGCCTGGGTAATGCCAACCTCAAGGTCGCACAGGGCGTTGGGATCCTCGACCCCGACACCAGCGGCATCGCAGCGGCCGTGGCCGCGGTCGGCGACAGCGATGTAGCCGTTGTCGCGGTCGGCGACCTGGCCGGACTGTTCGGCCGCGGCACGTCCGGCGAGGGTTGCGATTCCGTCGACCTCAGCCTGCCCGGCATCCAGGGTGAGCTGGTCGAGAGGATCATTGCTACTGGCACGCCCGTGGTGCTCCTCGTGGTCTCCGGACGTCCCTACGCCCTCGGTGCGTACGCCGACCGCTGCGCAGCAATCATTCAGGCCTTCATGCCGGGCTCCGAGGCAGCTGAGGCCATCGCCGGTGTCCTCACCGGCGCCGTGAACCCCAGCGGGCGGCTGCCCATCGGCATCCCCAGCCATCCCGGCGGCCAGCCGGGCACCTACCTGGCCGCGCCACTCGCGTGGTACTCCGACGGCGTCTCCAATCTCGACCCGACGCCGCTGTTCCCGTTCGGCCACGGTCTCGGCTACACCACTTTCAGCCTCACCGACCTCCGGCTCAGCGCCACCGAGGTAGCGCCCGACGGGTCCGTGGAGGTCTCGGTGACGGTCACCAACACCGGGGCGCGGCACGGCGCCGAGGTCATCCAGCTGTACCTCAGTGACCCGATCGCCCAGGTCACCCGTCCGCTCAAGCAGCTGATCGGCTACGCGAAGGTCGACCTCAAGCCACAGCAATCCCGGCGCGTCACCTTCGCTGTGCACATGGACCGGACGTCGTTCACCGGCCTGGATCTCACCAGGATCGTTGAACCCGGACGCATCGACCTCAGCGTCGGCACGTCAAGCGAGGACCGGTCGCTACTCGCCAGCCTCACCATCACCGGAGCCGCCAGAACCGTCCGCGAGGGCCGGGAGCTGTACACCCCGGTCGAGGTCTCGGATCTCTGACCTGTACTCGACCGTCTTCAGCCCAGAAGGAACATCCATGCACAACCCGCTGATCCCCGGCTTCCATCCCGACCCGAGCGTGGTCAAAGTCGGCCGTGACTACTACTTGGCGAACTCGACGTTCGAGTACCTGCCAGGGATCCCCATCTTCCACTCCACCGACCTGGAGACGTTCGAACTGCTCAGCCACGTCGCCGTCCGCGACGGCCAGCTGGACGCGGCGAAAGTGCGGACCAGCGGGGGAGCCTGGGCGCCCACGATCCGCTTCCACGACAACAAGTACTGGCTGGTCGTCGCCGACATGATGGGCGGGCGCGGCAACCTGCTGTTCACCGCGGCCTCACCGGCCGGCCCCTGGAGCGACGGCATCGTGATGGACGTGTTGGGCATCGACCCCGACATCGCCTGGGATGACGACGGCACCTGCTACGTGACCATGTCGGGGTTCGTCCTCAACCAGGACAACACCCTCACTCACCAGGGAATCACCCAGGTGACGCTGGATACCAACACCGGACAGCCCACCTCGCCGGTTCGCCACCTCTGGTCCGGTACCGGGGACATGTTCCCCGAGGCCCCGCACCTCTATCACATCGGGCAGTGGTGGTATCTGCTGATCGCCGAAGGCGGCACCGAGCGGGGCCACGCCATCTCGATCGCACGGGCCGCATCACCCGACGGCCCATTCGAAGGGGCTCCGCACAACCCACTGGTGACCGCCCGCGGCACCGACCGTCACGTCCAGAACACCGGACACGGTGATCTGGTCGAGCTACCGGACAGATCCTGGGCCTGCGTCATGCTCGGCACCCGGCCCCGCTCCACCACCCGCGCCTTCGCTCCCATGGGCCGGAGACCTTCTGTTCACCAGTCACCTGGGACAACGATGGCTGGCCACACATCGCCCCGGTCGAACTCTGCCCGGAGCCGCTGACGATCGAGCGACGGATCGCGTTCCCCTCCATGTCGCCGGCCGCACTGGACGGCTTCGACGGCGAGATCATCGGCGTCCGCCGGTTCCCGCGCGCGATCGCCAACCTCGAAGCCCGTCCGGGGTGGGCCCGGATCGCCGGCCGAGGGGTGGGCATGGAAGACCCTCAGCCGGACTTCCTCGGCATCCGCCAGTGCACCGAGGCCTGCGAGCTCATGGTCGTCCTGGACGCAGGCGCCGGCGTCGGCGGCCTTTCCGTTCGCTATGACGAGCACTTCCACCTCGATGTCGAAGTGGAAGACGGGGACGTGACCGCAGCCATGCACCTGCCAACCTTGACCCAGTCCTGGACCCGGCAGCGCACCGACACCGGGCCGGTGCGGCTCCGACTCGTCGCCGAGCCGCCCCCCTTCGGCACGTACCAGACCGACGCCTCCTGTGACCGGATCGTCGCCCAATTCCACGACGCCGGCGACTGGGTGACACTCGCCGCGGTCGATGGACGATTCCTATCCGCAGAAACCTGCGAGTCGTTCACCGGGCGCGTGATCGGCCCCTACGCCCGCCACGGAACCATCGACGTCCAAGAGATCCGTTACCTCGGCCGAGACGTCACCCGATAACGCCACCGCCCAGCCACCAGCATCTTGAGAAAGGCATCCAACATGCCCGACAGGCAACTCAACGAGGTCATCCAATCCATGCGCCAGGCACCCTTCCGGCTCGACGACGACGCAGTGGACTGGGTGCAACACACGCTCGCCGGCCTCTCCACCGAGGACAAGGTGGGACAACTCTTCTGCAGTGTCGCGATGCGGCTCAACGAGGAGGAACTGCAGGAAACCCTGCGTGTCTGCAAGCCCGCCGGAGTCATGTACCGGCCCTGCACCATCGAGGAAGCCCTCGCCTTCGGCCCCCTCCTCGACAGGCATAGCGACGTCCCGATGCTCATCGCGGCGAACCTCGAACGGGGTGGCAACGGCATCGTCACCGAGGGCACCCAACTCGGATCGCCACTCGAGGTCGCCGCCACCGACGACATCACCATGGCGACCAGGCTCGGGGAGGTGTGCGGACGCGAAGGCGCGGCGGTCGGCGCCAACTGGGCGTTCGCGCCGATCATCGACATCGACTACAACTTCCGCAACCCGATCACCAACATCCGCACCTTCGGCTCCGACCCAGCACGTGTGCGCGACATGGGCGTCGCCTACGTCAAGGCCGTCCAGGCGCACGGCCTGGCAGCCTCCATCAAGCACTTCCCAGGCGACGGCTGCGACGAGCGCGACCAGCACCTCGTCACCAGCATCAACGACCTCGCGGTCGAGGAATGGGACAACACCTTCGGAGCCGCCTACGCGGCCTGCATCGAAGCCGGTGCGATGACGGTCATGGTCGGACACATCATGCAGCCGGCCTACTCGCGCGCCCTGCGTCCCGGCATCAGTGACGAGGAGATCCTGCCCGCATCGCTCGCCCCCGAACTGATGGGCGACCTGCTCCGCGGCCGCCTCGGCTTCAACGGCCTGGTCGTCACCGACGCCACCACCATGGCCGGGTTCACCATCCCGCTGCCCCGCTCGCAAGCCGTTCCACGATCGATCGCCGCAGGGGCGGACATGTTCCTGTTCACCCGCAACCTCGAAGAGGACCACGGCTTCATGCTCGCCGGCGTACAGGACGGCACCATCACACCCGAGCGCCTCGACGCCGCGGTGGCCCGAGTCCTCGGGCTCAAGGCTGCGCTCGGTCTACACAAGGACAGGCCCCGGCCCACCATCGAAGGCGCCCGCGCAGTAATCGGCTGCTCCGAGCACCAGGCATGGAGCAAGGAGTGTGCCGACAAGGCGGTCACGCTGGTGAAGGAGCAAGAAGGGGTGCTGCCGCTCACGCCGGATCGTTACCGAAGAATCCTGTTCTGCCCGATCGAGGCCGGCGCTGGCTACACCTACTCGGTACGGACCGGGGCCTGCGAACTCATCCGCGAGAAACTGGCCGCCGAAGGCTTCGTCGTCGACCTATTCGAACCGAAGAACGTGTTCGAAGGTGCGGTGGACAAGACCACCGACTACACCGGCGTCTACGACGCGATCCTCTATGTCGCCAACCTGTCCACCAAGAGCAACCAGACAACAGTCCGTATCGAATGGGCCCAACCGATGGGTGCGAACTGCCCGCACTACATCGCCTCGATCCCGACCATCTTCGTCTCGATCGAGAATCCCTACCACTTGATCGACGTGCCGCGGGTGAAGACCTTCATCAACACCTACAACTCCAGCGACTTCGTCCTCGAAGCCCTTATCGAGAAGCTCGTCGGTCGATCATCGTTCACGGGCACCAGCCCCGTTGACGCCTTCTGCGGAAGATGGGACACCCGACTGTGAACGGATCACCCCCGATGCATCGTCGTCGAGGACGCCGTCGCCGGAGTCGAAGCAGCACACGCTGCGGGAATGCTGGCTATAGCGATCGGTGACGCCGCGGCGCAGGGTGCCGGCGACCTTCAGATAGGCCGATTCCAGGACCTCCTTGACGCCACAACGACCCTCACCTCCCAGCATCCGATCAGCGACAGCGAAGACACTTACTTCAACCCCAACCACGGATAGGAACCTCAATGACTCTCACTCCCACAGCCTCTGACAAGTTCACCTTCGGTCTGTGGACCGTTGGTTACAACGGCACGGACCCGTTTGGTGGGCCGACGCGAAAGCCGCTCGATGTGGTGCGGGTGGTGGAGAAGCTGGCCGGGTACGGGGCCTACGGCCTCACCCTGCATGATGATGACCTGTTCGCTTTCGGCTCGACCGACGGCGAGCGGCGCAACCAGATCGACCGGCTGAAGGCCGCCTGCGCGTCGACCGGGCTGAAGGTACCGATGATCACAACCAACCTGTTCAGCGCGCCGGTGTTCAAGGACGGCGGCTTCACCAGCAACGACCGCGCGGTGCGCCGGTTCGCATTGCGGAAGGTGCTGCGCAACGTCGACCTGGCGGTGGAGCTGGGCGCGACCACGTTTGTCATGTGGGGCGGCCGCGAAGGTGCCGAGTACGACGCTGCCAAGGACATCCGGGCCGCGCTGGAGCGCTACCGCGAGGCCGTCAACCTGCTGTCCCAGTATGTGCTGGACAAGGGCTACGACCTGCGGTTCGCGATCGAGCCGAAGCCGAACGAGCCGCGTGGCGACATCCTGTTGCCAACGCTCGGGCATGCGCTGGCGTTCATCAACTCCCTTGAGCACCCGGAGCTGGTCGGCCTCAATCCCGAGGTGGGGCATGAGCAGATGGCGGGGCTGAACTTCGCCGCCGGCATCGCCCAGGCGCTGTACCACGGCAAGCTGTTCCACATCGACCTGAACGGTCAGCGGGGCATCAAGTACGACCAGGACCTGGTCTTCGGCCACGGCGACCTGCACAACGCGTTCGCGCTGGTCGACCTCCTGGAGAACGGCGGCCCCAACGGTGGCCCGGCCTATGAGGGCATGCGGCACTTCGACTACAAGCCGTCGCGTACCGAGGACGAGACCGGCGTCTGGGACTCCGTCCAGGCCAACATGCGCACCTACCTGCTGCTGAAGGAGCGGGCCAAGGCGTTCCGCGCCGACCCCGAGGTGCAGGCAGCGCTGGTAGCTGCGAAGGTGACCGAGCTCGCGGTACCCACCCTCGCCGAGGGGGAGTCCTACGACGACCTGCTGGCCGACCGCCGGCCTTCGAGGAGTTCGACGCCGGCGCCTACTTCGCCGGCAAGGGCTTCGGCTTCGTCCAGCTGCAGCAGTTGGCCACCGAGCACCTGCTCGGCGCCCGCTGACCATGGCACGGGTGATCGGGGTCGACTCCTCAACCCAGAGCTGCAAGGTCGTCCGATACGCCGACACCCATGCGGGGATGCCCTGACCTACTCCTAGGAGCAACATGGAGCCACGGGTGCGTCGTCGAAGGTACCCCACGATCTCCTCGGCCAGACCGTCTCCGACTGAGTGCTCGGTCTCGCTCGACGGGTACTGGATTGACGCCACATGCGAGTCGAGGGCCCGCTCGGCCACGCGCTCGTCCGGGTTGCGCGACCAGATCTCGGCCCGTTTGGGGAGGTCTCCGACGTCGAGGGAGAGGCCGACAAGCCTATGCATCATCATCATTGATGACGGGCCACCATTCCGAGGTAGGGGTAGGTGGCGACTCTCGTACTCACCGAGCTTGACGAGATCGCTTGCACCCGGCGAGGCCTGAGAATCTGATGGGATCCGTGGAGACGGCGGCGTGCAAAACTGAACGGTGCAGCTATTCCCGGGCAGGCCGCCGAAAGTGGCTGCTCCGCTACGAGCATTCCCACGGATGACGCCCAACCATCCTTACGCAGCCTTGAACCGCGATCCTCACCAGCGCAGGCGACTCCACGACCCCGTCGGAGACCCCAACTACGGGCAGCCCAGAACATTGGGGAGCCCAACTGCAAGCGGGCTGCAGATGCCGGAAGGCGCGGTCTGCCCGCCGATGGAGATACTGCTGTCGGCTGTCAAGATGCTGCGGAATGCTCGCGAATCGGCCGCACCTTCAAGCCGGCACCCCCGCACGAAGCACCAAGCACCCGATCCGAAGTGGTTGCCCCCGTGCTGGAGGGCGGCGCGAAGAGAGTAGTGGGGCGTCGCGCGCCGATCTGGAGGAGCAGCTACGGCCGGGCCGGTTCGCGGCTCGTCCTGGAACCGGCCCTGAGAGCTGAGTGTGCGTGTTCGAATAATTCGAGTGCTTCGAACCGTGTTACCTCCTCGTGTTACCTCGCCGTCCACGCAAGCCCATGTTGGAGGCGTCACGGACCGTCACACGAAGTAGCGTTCCCCGTAGCCACAGCCACTTCTCACA
>CAWKFH010000002.1:0-342429 GCA_963848845.1 uncultured Actinomycetota bacterium | reverse complement strand
AGATCGTCCTCCAGAGAGGACCACAACGTCGTCCTCGTGAACGTTGCCGATGGGACCGAATCGGTCATCGAGCCACCGCAGACCGACGGGCCAAACGGGCGACAGGTGTGGTATCCCTTCCATGTCTCGTGGTCGCCGGACGGCACGATGCTGCTGTACTCGGCCTGGTCTGACGGCGGCACGGAGTCCCAGGGCACGATCGCCGTTCGCGCTGACACGCCGAGCGACGCAACAGTGCTCGCCGACGCGCTCCCGCCGATACCTGACGTTTACAGCCAACAGTGGGCCCCGACACAGATCTGGGGAAGGCAACCGGGGTGATGGGGCCGTGATGGTGCATGCCTCTCGGGTCTTTGAGCGAGCCGAGCGCAATCGGGCGACATGGCAGGTGTCCTTGCCGCCTTACCTAAGCGTCCGCATGGAACAAGCAGATCGGGTCGTTTCCCGGTCGAACGCAGCGGCAAGCCTCGAGTCCAGCAAGCAGCCAGCGTCGCCGGACCCGGCGGCGAGCCATGCAACAACATTCCAGAGCTGGAGCAAACAACCGTGACCGAAATCCTGATCGGAGGCTTACCGTGAAACCGACACACGCCAGCCGAGTCGGCCTTGGCCGGATAGCTCTGCATCCTGCTGTTGTGCTGATCCTCCTCCTGGCAGGGTGCACGCCGTCGACGCCGTCGGCCAATACCTCGCCACCGGCAACGATCCCGGCACCCCCAACGTCCGTGACATCCTCACCGAGCGCGCCGCCGATAGACACGTCCAACTGGATCCCGTACACCTCCAAGCGCTATGACTTCAGCCTCAAGCACCCCACCCGGCTGGAAGGTGATTCCCGCTGAGCGGGACTGGACGCTGACGCGGACGCCGGGCAGTTGTCCAGCGGCGGCCAGGAAGGGCTGGTGTCGCCTGCCGGCGACCTGTTTATTGGCGTGTGGTCGACGCCGGTCGGGGACACAACCGAGACCCTTGAAGGTGTCGCGGCCTGGGTCGAGAAGTTCTGCACCCAGGCGGGCCCGCCCTGCCCCGGGATCCTCGACCGGGCGGTGCCGTTGTGCCACGAGCGGTGGGACTGCCATCCCGGCCTGCTGGTGCCCTCCCCCGACGACCAGGAGTTCCGCGCCTTCTTCACCGACGCCGATCATGGCGGCCAGATCGTTGGCCTTGATGTCGGGCTGCCGGAGTGGGCGCCGGAGATCGCGAAGTACGGCGGCGCCCGGCGCATTCTCGAAGCGCTCCTATCCACAATGGATGTGTGTCCAGCTCGACCGGATCAGCACCCGCAGGGTTGCCCGAAGGACGCGGGTCAGGCCGGTCGATAGGCGCCAGGAGGGCGACCGATCCCACGCTGGCACCTACCGCCCTGCCCGACCGCTTGCCCCAACGCTCACACATTCCTGCGGGCCACGACCATCCCCGGTGACAAACCCCGTCAAACCCAGGCAATCGTGCCGAGGAGGCTTCCAGCACCAGAGCCTTGAGTTGGTTCGCCCCGTCCAGGGGGCCAGCGCCGGACCGGTCGCAGCGGATCCGGACCTGGTGGGCGGCACCGCTGCGGGGCCCCCAAGTTCGTGTCTCCTCCCACAATCCGAGGCGGTTTCGGATGAGCGCCTCGGTCCCACGCGAAGCGGGCTCATGTCCGGGGTGTGGGCGGGTTCGACCGGCGCCACGCGTGACCTCGGGAACATCCTGCATTCGGCAAGAGCGGATGTTGGGCATCGGAAACGAGCCTGACCGCGGCGACCGACTTGGGCCAACCGTTGCAGGGCTGAACCACGAGCTTGAAGCATCTTGCCGCGAACTCGCGTCGAGTCTCCGTGAGGCCGGCTGGCGGCTTCACTTGCACCCCCGTCCTCGCAGCTGGCCACCCTGGGCAGCCATCGGCCCGCGACCGAGGACCACAGGAACTCGACCGATTCCTTTGCCCCAGATAACCCCCAACTCGTCCCGAAAATGAGCCAATTTCGAGTAAAACACCTAGTGAACGTCTACTTGAGCCGGCACGTACCGCAGGTTCGAGTCCTGTCGCCCCGACCATTTCGGCACTCGCCGGCTGACTAGGGATTACTGCTCCGCCACTAGGGGTTTCACCCTGCATCCCAAAACGGGATTCATCTCGAGCGGCTCTCTTGTGCGGGTGCGAGGACGGCGAGCGTGGCGCGCTCGCCCTGTATCAAGGCCGGTCGTTGTCCAGCACCGCTGAGTTGTCAGCTTGGGTGCTGTTTCAGGATGGTGATCGTCCCTGTCGATCCGTCTACCCGGACGCGTTGCCCGGTTACGAGCCGGGAAGTCGCTCTAGAGACGCCGACGACTGCAGGGGTGCCGTATTCGCGGGCTACGACGGAGCCGTGCGTCACCATGCCGCCCACCTCGGTCACCAGGCCGGCCGCGACGAGGAACAGCGGGGTCCAGGCTGGGTCAGTGGCGGCGCACACCAGGATCTCTCCGGGTTGGAGGCCGGCCGCCCGCGGGTCGCGCACCACGCGGACCGGCCCCTCGACCGTCCCTGCGGATACGCCAACCCCGGTGAGGGAGTCCGGTCCGGGGTCGCCCCCGGAATCGATGTGGGTGGTCCCGTCGGCGAGGAGGACGCGGGGAACGAGAGCGCGGCGGCGTTCGCCCTCGTACTCCTCGCGGCGGCGCGCGACGAGGGAGGTCCAGTCGTGGGCGTCTCCTCGCTCCAGGGCCAGCAACTCGTCCGCGTGAAGCCAGAAAATGTCGTCGGCGCGCGCGAGCCTGCCAGCGGCAACGTGGGGTCCGGCCCCGGCCAGGAACGCCGCGCGCAGTTCGGCTAGCACTTCCACCAGGTACCGCTTCGGCGACTCTCGGCGTCCACCGTTCTCGCGATAGCGCCCGGCCAGGAATCCAGCGAGCCTGGCCAGGTGCCTGCGTCCCGGCGTAGCACGGAACGCTGCGACCAGGCGTTCCCGGGCGAGGCTGCCTTCGTCTGCCGCCCGCTCGAACACGTGGGTGGGGCTTCGGACCGGCTCCCCCGCGAGGTGGGAGCGGACGGCCTCGACCACTCCGGTGGGGTCCTCACCCCAGCGGGCGCGGCCCAGGTCGATCTCACCGAAGCCCCGGAAGCCGTGACGCCCCAGGAACCGCGCCAACGCTTCCTGCGCCACTACGGGGAGCGTCCCCGCCCGGTAGTCGGCGACCAGCTCGGCAACCGGGGCGGCCGCGAAGCGCGCGCTCGCTACGGGGTCTGCACGGACCTGCTCGGCCAGGCGGGACAACTCGAGATCCATCTGGGTGGTGACGTTGTGCGGCAGCCCGCGCGAGAGTGCGTCGACCAGTTCCGGTCCGCCGGGCACCCGGTCAGCCAGTTTCATGAGGATCTGCAGGGGGGCCTGTCCGCAGGCCACCTGCCCCACCAGAGTCTGGAGGGGCACCGCCCCGGTCATCTCCCCGAGCGCCTTCAATGGCGCTCCGAGACCCGGCTCGCGGTCCAGTCGCCGGCGGAGGCCGCCGAGGTGGGCGGCCGTCTGCCGCTCGAACCGGGCGCGGCCCGCCGCGGGGTCGGCGACGTTCGCGACGACCGTGGCCACGACGGGAATGGCCGCTCGGAGCACGGTCCCCACCTGGCTGCGGGTCATCCGTCGCGGCTTGATGCTGCGCTCGTCGATGACGCGGCGCAGGATCTCCTCGGAGACAGGGTCGACGCTGCGCAGGAACGTGAACAAGACGGTGCGGCCGACCGCCGTCTCCAGCAAGCCGGTCACGTTGACCCACAGGCGTCCCCCCGCCTGGCGCAGGGCACGCTGGGGACGCCCGCTGTCGGTGCCGAGACTGCGCCGCGCGCCCCCCACGGCTGCCGCGTAGGCTTCAAGTCCCAGCGGGGTGAACGGGTCGAGCATGCCCTGCCAGTGCGCGAACGAGAAGAACACCTCGCCGGGGCGGGCGTCCGCAGGCACGGGATACAGCGCAGTGATGGGCCGGGACTGAACCACCCACAGCGTGCCGTCGGTCACCACCCACTCGATGTCCTGCGGGACGCCGTCAAGGTCCTGGATCCGGCGTGCCGTCCGCACCAGGGCAAGCAGCGTGACATCGTCGAGCGCGGCCCGCGTCGCAGCCTCCGGTGCGCCGATGGTCCTGGTGCCACCGCCCTCGACCGCTTCGACGACGACGGCCTTGGCCCCCAGCCTCCGGGACACCACCTGACCACCGCGCACCACGAAGTGGTCAGGCTCCACCTGGCCCGACACCAGCGCCTCGCCCAGCCCCCACGTCGCGTCCACGACAACCTCGTCCCGGCAGCCGGTGACGGGGTTGGCCGTGAACGCCACCCCGGACGCCTGCCCAGCCACCATCTGCTGGATCACCACCGCCATCGAGACGCCGGAGTGTGCAACTCCGTTGCGAGTCCGGTAGCCGATTGCGCGGGCCGTCCAGAGGCTGGCCCAACAGGCGAGCACCGCCTGGCGCAGGGCGTCCGGGCCCACGACGTTCAGGAACGTGTCGTGCAGCCCAGCAAACGACAGACCGGGCTGGTCCTCGACGGTAGCGGACGACCGGACCGCCACCGGCCCCCCACCAAGTCGGGCGTAGGCAACCAGCAGATCAGCATCAACCGCGGCGGGCAGTCCCCGCGAGAAGAACTCCCGCTTGACCTGCCCCGACACCGGCATCCAACCCCTCCAAGCCATCCGCGGGGACAAGGGCACAGTCCGCCAACACCGACCTCACGCCGCGGTCCAGGAACGCGTCGTAGGCACACGTCGTGAGGCAGAACCCGGCCGGGACGGGAATACCAGCCCCGATGAGCCTGACCAGATTGGCACCCTTGCCGCCGAGGAGTGACGGATCCCCGGTCGCGGTGCCAGCAAGATCAACCGCGTAACCCGTGGTCATCGCTCCTCCTCAACCGAGGCGAGCCAGGCAATTCCCCGCCCTCCGCCCAGTGTCCACCCACAACCCTCACCACGCTGGCACCAACGCGTGGCCAGCATGCGCACCACCGCTGGATGAGTGGTGGATCCTGCCGAATGGTGGATGTCGGCGGAGAGTCTGCCAGAGCTCGGTGCCAGACTGATTGAGCCTGGAGCCAGCGACCGCGTCGAATCCGACCGACTGACACATCGGAAGCCCTTACCCAACGAAGGGAAGCTGTGAAGTGAAGAATCTGTTCGACGCCATCGGAACCGCGCCACGGGTCATCGTCACGATTCTGGGCGTAATCGTCGCCGGTCTCGGTGCCCTCGCTCTGCTGTTCCTCGTGGCCGGAGTCATTTCTGCGTTTCTGGGGGCCATCGCGCTGGCAATCATGGTGGCGACGCTCACTGCGATCGTCTATCTGGTGGCCAGGATCGTCGCCAAGTCAGCATCGGCTGCGATCCCCCCGCCACCACCTCCGCCTGGGCGTGGCTCCCAGCCGGACCCGCTCCGTGAGCAGCAACTGCACAACCCCGACGACCTGAGATAGGGACTGCCGCACCAGCAAGCGACAGATGCGGACTTGCCGCCGATCGCGTGGCGCGATGCGAGGATCGGGACGGGCGAGAACGATTCGACTCCTCCCCGAGCACGGGCATCCCTGGTCGCTATGGGAGTCGGCTCGACCCACTGCTCAATGGAGTCGAGGGCAGCGCAGCCTATCGCCTGGGCACTGGCCGGAGTTCGCCGTCCGCCCCGGGCCCACAACCCTCGCGCTCCCAACTCATCGGGTGGTCAAATGTCGAGAGCACATGACCGGATGTTGGAAGCGTTTCCAGGGATCGGGTCTAGATTGTCTCAATCCTCTGCCTCGGGGGGACGATCCGGGGCTTGGCTCAATCGAAGAGAGAACGCATGCACATCACGTCGAAGACCGCTCGTGCGGCTGTCGGGATTGCTCTGGCAGTGGCGCTGGCGGGTTGCTCGGGGACCGCCCCGAGCGCGTCCACATCAGCCTCAGCCTCGGCAGGCGGTGCCGCCGGAGGCGACTGGATCCTCGGCACGACCGAGACCGTCACCGCACTCGACCCGGCCGGCGCCTATGACGTCGCGTCGTGGAACCTGCAGTACGCGCTCTTCCAGCAGTTGATGGTGATCCCGGCCAACGGCTCCACTGAGGTGGCGGACGCCGCCACCGGCTGCGAGTACGGCGACGCCAAGACCGTCACCTGCACGCTGCAGTCGGGCCTGAAGTTCTCCAACGGCCACGACCTGACCTCCTCTGACGTGAAGTTCTCCCTGGAGCGCAACATCAAGATCGCTGACCCCAATGGCGCTTCGGTGCTGCTGGGCAGCATCGCCAACGGCGACGCCAAGGCCCCGGCCCTGGCAGCCGGCGCGATCGAAACCCCGGATGCAACGACCGTGGTCTTCAACCTGAACAAAGCCGACCTGACCTTCATCAAGGTGCTCACCACAGCTGCGGCGTCCATCGTGGACGAGGAGGTCTTCCCGGCCGACAAGCTGTTGTCCGACGAGCAGGTAGTCGGCTCCGGCCCGCTGATGATCGAGTCCTACACCAAGGGTGACCAGGTCGTTTTCAAGGCCAACCCCACCTACACCGGTGATCGCAAGGCCCAGTCCCAGCAGGTCTTCGTCAAGTACTACAAGGACTCCAGCCCGCTGCGGCAGGCGGTCGAGAACGACGAGGTCGACGTCGCCTGGCGCGAACTGACCCCGACCGACTACGCCGACCTGACCAGCAAGGGCGCGCTCGACGTGATCCAGGGCGACGGTTCGTCGTTCCGCTACTGGGTGTGGCAGCTTGGCACCGAGGTCGGCAAGCAGAAGGCCATCCGGCAGGCAGCCGCCTACCTGATCGACCGTGAAGCCATCGCCAAGGACTCCTACGACGGCACTGTCGCCCCGTCCTACTCGATCGTCCCGGCAGGTTTCGCCGGCCAGAAGGAGTCCTTCAAGGAGGTCTACGGCGCCAGCCCGAACGTCGACGCAGCCAAGAAGGTGCTTGCCGACGCCGGCATCTCCACGCCGGTGAAGATCACGCTGGGCTACACCGACACCCACTACGGCCCGAACGCGGTCGACGAGGCCACCCAGCTTTCCGACCAGCTCAAGGCCTCCGGTCTCTTCGAGCCGAAGACCGAGCACGCTGAATGGACCCAGTACCAGACCCTCTACAAGCAGAACGCCTACGACCTGTTCATCCTGGGCTGGTACCCCGACTTCCTGGACGCCGACAACTACCTGTCGCCGTTCATCGTTGACGGTGGGTTCTTCAAGAACGGCTACTCCAACCCCAAGGTGAACGAACTCGTCGCGCAGCAGCAGGGCGAGACCGACACCGCCAAACGGGAGCAGATCATCGGTGAGTTGCAGGACATCACGGCCGCGGACGTTCCGCTGATCCCATCGTGGAACGGCAAGAACGTCGCGGTGGCCAGCAAGCAGATGAACGGCGTCAAGGACACCCTGGACGCGACGTACATCTTCCGGCTGTGGTCCATCAGCAAGAAGGCGTGACCTGACCTGACCGAAGTCGTGCCCGCCGCCGGCCATCACGGCCGGCGGCGGGCGCGCTCAATCACCCAGAAAGGGGCGCGGGTGTCCCGCGGTTCACTGCCCCGCTACATCCTGACGCGCATCGGGCTGATCATCCCGATGATGCTGGTGCTGCTGACCCTGGTCTTCCTGTTGCTCCGAGTGGCCCCCGGTGACCCGGTCAGCGCGGCCGTCGGCGGCAAGCTCGACCCGGTCATCATCGAGGCCCGAAAGGAAGCCCTCGGCCTGAACCGGCCGATGTTCGTTCAGTACCTGGAGTACCTGTGGCAGGTGGCCCGATTCGATTTCGGCCAGACCATCTCCGACAACCGCCCGGTCCTCGAGATCATCCGCGACAACGGTGGCGCCACCCTCACCCTCACCATCGGCGCGTTCCTGATCGCGCTGGGCATCGGCATCCCGCTCGGCCTGGCCGCCGGCCGGGCCCGCGACTCCCTGCGCGACGTGGTCATCCGGATCTTCGGAGTGATCACCTACGCCGCCCCCATCTTCTTCGTCGGCCTGCTGATGCAGATGTTCGTGGCCCGACCGCTCGGCCTGCCCACCTCCGGCATCGCCAACCCACGCACGCAGTTCGCGGTTGCCACCAAACCCATCACCCACATCCTGCTGGTGGACGCAGCGCTCCAGGGCAACATGGCCGCCCTCGGCGACATCCTGATCCACCACCTGCTGCCCTGCCTAACCCTGGGCCTGCTGATCTGCGGCGTCTTCATCAGGTTGGTCCGGGTCAACATCCTCCAGACCCTCCAGGCCGACTACGTCGAAGCGGCCCGCGCTCGCGGGATCCCCGAACGCCAGGTGGTCCGTCACCACGCGTTCCGCAATGCGCTGGTGCCGGTGGTGACCGTGATCGGGCTGCAGGCGGCGATGCTGCTGGGTGGGGCGGTGCTCACCGAGAACACCTTCAACTGGCCCGGCCTGGGAACCCAGCTGGTGCACTACATCGAGGCCCGCGACTACATCGGCGTCCAGGGCCTGGTCACGTTCTTCGCGGTGGTCGTCGTCTTGATCAGCCTTGCCGTGGACATCATCAATGCGCTGATCGATCCGAGGGTGAGGTACTCGTGAAGACCCTCCTGGCCCCCTTCCGCAACACCACCGGGCTGGCCCGGTGGCTGCTCGTCTCCGGCCTCGTCCTGGTGGGGCTGTTCGTCGTGCTCGCGGTGTTCGCTCCCTGGCTGGCGCCGTACGGGTTCGCGCAGAACTCGGTCGACGGGGTGAAGTTCACCAAACTGGCACCGCCCGGACCCGGGCACCCCTTCGGTACCAACGACCTCTTCTACGACGTGTTCAGCCGGGTCATCTGGGGCGCCCAGACCGCCTTGATGGTGGTCCTGCTCAGCGTCCTGCTGTCCGCGTTGATCGGGGTGCCGCTGGGGTTGCTGTCCGGCTACGTCGGCGGCTGGACCGACCGGGTGCTGGTGCTGATCATGGACGCCCTCTACGCGTTCCCGTCGCTATTGCTGGCGATCGTGTTCTCGTTCCTGCTCAAGAGCGTGCTGCCCAGCGGGGTGGTCGCAGCGGCGCTCTCGCTGACGGTCATCTACATTCCGCAGTACTTCCGAGTAGTGCGCAACACCGCCGTCAGCGCCCGCGAAGCCACCTACGTCGAGGCTGCCCGGGCGCTGGGTGCCCCGCCCCTCACCATCATGGGTCGCTACCTGTTCTCGAACGTGATCCAGTCCGTGCCGGTCATCGGCACCCTGAATGCCGCCGACGCCATCTCGACGCTCGCTGCGCTTGGCTTCCTCGGCCTCGGCATCCAGCCCCAGGACGCCGCCGAGTGGGGCTTCGACCTGAGCCGGGCGCTGGACGACGCTGCGTCCGGGATCTGGTGGACCGGGCTGTTCCCGGGCCTCGCCATTGTGGTGCTGGTCACCGGCCTGACCCTGGTGGGTGAGGGCCTGAACGAGACCGTCAACCCAACCCTGCGCAAGCGCCGGTTCGCCCTGGTAACCCTGCCGGGGCGGGAAGATCCGACCACGACGGTGTACGCGCTATGACGACCCCGGTGATTGACGCCACCGACCTGCGCATCTGGTACGGCACCCCCCGCGGCCCGGTGCGCGCAGTGGACGGGGTCTCGTTCTCCGTCGGACGCGGCGAGATCCTCGGCCTGGTCGGCGAATCCGGCTGCGGCAAGTCCACCCTCGGCCGGGGCCTGCTCGGACTGCTGCCCGAGGGCGCCAAGATGGACGGCCACCTCGGCTTCCAGGGCGAGGACCTCCTGGCGATGTCGCAGAAGGAGCGGTTCTCCCGCCGCGGCCGCGACCTCGCGATGATCTTCCAGGAGCCCCTGACCCGGCTGAACCCGCTGATGCGCATCAGCGAGCACTTCATCGAGACCCTGCGCACCCACCACCCCAAGATGTCGCCGGCCGACATCGAGAACCGGTCGCTGGAGGTGCTGCGCCTGATCGGCATCCCGCCGTCGAGGTGGAAGGCCTACCCGCACGAGTTCTCCGGCGGCATGCGGCAACGGCTGATGATCGCGCTGGCGCTGGTGCTGCGGCCCGCCTTTGTGGTGGCCGATGAGCCGACGACTGCGCTGGACGTGCTGGTCGAGGCGCAGATCATCAAGCTGCTCCACGACCTGCGGGAGAACTTCGACACCTCGTTGCTGCTGATCACCCACAACCTCGGCATCATCGCCGAGGCGTGCGACCGGGTGGCCGTGATGTACGCGGGCAAGATCGTCGAGATCGGCGACGCGCGAACCGTCTTCGCCGACCCCCAGCACCCGTACACCCGGGAGCTGCTGCGCTCGACGATCACCCTTTCCACCGACGGGCTGCACTCGATCCCGGGCGCCCCACCGGACCTGGTCGCGCCGCCGTCGGGTTGCCATTTCCACCCTCGCTGCCCGGATGCGATGGCGGTCTGCAGCCTCCGCGAACCGGCCATGCAGGCCAGGGGCGGCGGGCCGGTCCACGTCGGCAGCAACGATGTGGCCTGCTGGGCGGCCGTCCCCCAGGGGCTGACCGAGTCCGAACAGGCCCCACTGGTGCGAGAGGAGTTGTCCATTGCTGACGAGGCCTGAGCTCGCCACCGATCCGGTGCTCCAGGTCGACGACCTGAAGATCCACTTCGCGCTGCGCGGCAGCGGGCTTGCCCGCCTGGTCGGCCGGGACACCGGCACCGTCAAGGCCGTGGACGGGGTGAACCTCGATCTCGAGCGCGGCGAGGTGCTCGGCCTCGTCGGGGAATCCGGCAGCGGCAAGACCACCCTCGGCCGGGCCATGCTCGGCCTGGTGGCGGCCACCAGCGGCAGCATCCGGCACCTGCCGGGTGACGGGTCGCCGGACACCGACATCGCCGGCCTGCGGGGCAAGGCGCTGCGAAAGCGTCGAACCAAGCTGCAGATGGTGTTCCAGGATCCGCACGCGTCCCTGAACCCGTCCATGGACATCGAGACCGCGGTCGGGCACCCGCTGGTGATCCACAAGCGCGCCGCCGGCGCCGAGTTGCGGGCCCGAGTGATCGCTGCCCTTGAGCGGGTCGGGCTGGCGCCGGCCGAACAGTTCCTGAACAAGTACCCGTCCGACCTGTCCGGCGGCCAGAAGCAGCGGGCCGTGATCGCGCGGGCGATCATCCTCGATCCCGAGGTGCTGATCGCAGACGAGCCGGTCTCGATGCTGGACATGAGCGTGCGGGCGAAGATCCTGCAGCTGATGCTCGACCTGAAATCCGACCTCGGCCTCACCTACGTCTACATCACCCATGACCTGGCCACAGCAAAGTTCTTCTGCGACCGGGTGGCGATCATGTACCTCGGCAAGGTGGTCGAGCTCGGGCCGACCGCCGAGATCTTCGCGAACCCGCGACACCCGTACACGCAGGCGCTGCTGAAGGCGATCCCGGACATCGACCCCTCCAAGGCGATTCCGCGGGACCTGCCGCGCGGTGAGATCCCGGACGCGGCCTGGCCGCCCCGGGGCTGTTCGTTCCATCCGCGCTGCCCGCTGGCTACGGCCGAGTGCGGCTGGGAGCCGCGGGACCTCAAGGCGCTGATCGAGGAGCACTGGACGCGGGTACCCGTCGCCGACTACGAGCGCGAACACTCCCTGGTCGGTGGTCTCGCCGACCTCGACCACAGCGAGGGTCGGGCGGTGGTGAAGCCCCGCGGGGGGACCGTGGCCGACGTGGCCGCGATGTTCCAGCGCATCCGGTCGGAGAACGCTGCCGAGCCGCTGTGGCAGGGCGTGGTGTCGACGACCCCGTCCGCCCAGGGCCTGGTGTTCGAGTTCGCCGGGCACGCCGACGTGTCACTGCGCCAGTCCGGTCCGACCGAGGTGGCCTGCGTGCTCTACCCGCCGGAGGCGGCGCCCGAACCGGTTGCGCGCTGAGCGCCTCGCCCGTCGCTGAACGCGCCGATCACACTGGCGGCACTGGGCCCGGCTCGCATTCGGTCGCTGCAGGCCCGTTTCCCACGACCGTCCGCGGCGATACGGGGCGGATTGCGGAGCGGACCCGGTTCGTGCCCGTCGGGCTGCGCGGCGCGGGGCGGACACCGTCTTCTGGCCGGGGGCCTACGCGGCGGCGGCCTGGAGCGGCTGGAGCGCGGCGGGCAGCTCCTGGCCGGTGATCCAGGCCCGCACCATCTGAGTGAACAGGTCAGGCGCGGTCAGGTTCCAGTTGTGCTCTTCCGCGACGGACATCTTCCGGGCGTGCACGACTTCGCAGGCCCGGGATCCGGGGATGGCTGCCGCGAGGTCCCGGGCCGAATCCCGCATGGCGCCGTACTCGCGGCTGCCTACGACGATCAGGGTTGGCGCAGTGACCCCCTCGAGCCCCGGCGGCACGCGGAACCGCTGGTTCTCGATCATCGCGTTCGTGAACCCGGATTCGGTCAGCTCCCGGAACGTCTGCCGGAACTGCGGGTAGTACGAGTCCGGAACGCCGGCGGCACGCTTCATGTTCAGCCGCGTCCACCAGCCGTTGTTGCGGAACGGCGCAACGGACAGGCGGAAGGACCACCGGATGAGCCCTGGGCCAACCATCCCGGCGCCACGGACGGGTCGCACCAGGGCGCTGCTGACGACGGCGTGATCCACGAGGTCGGGTGCGATCGCCAGCAGGGCCACCGTGGTCTGCGCGCCCTCCGAGAGGCCGACCACGTGTGCGCGGCCGCCGTGCGCCCGCGTCCGGATCAACTCGGCGACCAGTTCCGCACTGCCGGCGATCGTGAACGGCTTCACGTCCACGCTCCGGCCATGCTCTGGCAGGTCCGGCACGAGGCAGTGGTAGTCGCCGAGAGCGCCGACCTGGGGTTGCCACATCCACCCGGCGCCACCGCCCCCATGCAGGAAGACGATGGTGGGCCCGTTGGCGGGGCCGGATTCCTGGACGTAGAGACTCATGTGCGGGACCCCCCTTCCTTGAAGCATCGAGCGCGATCACGTCGCCTCCCCGGCAGCCATTCCGCTCCGCTCCCGCGCGGCTGGTCAGCCCATGCGATTCAGGTGCTCGCCCGCCGGATGAATGCTTGCACAATGCCCCGCGCGGCTGTCGGCGAGCCTAACCTGAGAGGGTTCAGAACCGTCCGCAGGAGAGGATTGCCATGCGACACCGTCTTGCCGCCTTCGCTGCAGCAGCACTGGCCCTGACCCTCTGTCTTCCGGCCACCGGGGCCGAGGCCAGGTACGTGATTCCGGTTCCACCCAACTACCTGGCTGTGGGTGACTCGATCACCCAGGGCCTTGGCGTCAAACCTGTCCACAGTCACCCGAGCCTGCTCGACGCCAGGAGCCGGCACATCAAGTTGGCGGGCAACCTTGCCGTCAAGGGTGCCACCGTGGCCGACGTGGCCACCCAACTGGGCAGCTACGCCGCAGCCAACCCGGCGGCGGCCGCCAAGATAACGAAGATCTCACTCACCGTCGGTGCAAATGACGTCGGCTGGGTGCAGGCGCTGCTGAGCTGCCTCAATCTCCCCGCCGGCATCAGGTGTGCAGACCTGGTCGACCCCACAACGAAGCTGAAGGTCCAGGATCTGGTGGATGCCGGGCTTGGCGGACTCGCGGTCAGCCTGCCGACGTTGCTGGACGCCACCGGGGCGATGTACCCGAACGCCAGGATCTATGTGGGTAGCTACTACGAGCTCTTCGGCTCGAAGAGGAAGGCCTGCGTGGTGATGCCGGCCATGCCCGGATCGCCGGGTTACTCGATCAGCCGAGTCAACAAGGCCTGGTACAACAGGACCACGCATCGCCTCAACGCAGCCATCAGGGCCGCCGTGAACCAGGCCAACTCCACTCCGGTGGGAACAGCGGTCCGGTTCGTGAATGTGGCGCCGTTGTTCAACGGGCACGGCTTCTGCGACTCCGCCAGGCGCTGGGTGATCGGCCCGCAGGACATCGCCACGGGCAGCACCTTGGACGCGGTCGCTCATCCCAACCTTTGGGGTCAGCGCGCCTACGCTGCGGTGTTCGCCGCGAGGGGCGTCCGCTGATCGCGGCCGATTGCCTGCCTGCGCCGCTCTGAGGACTCGGGCCACGACCCGGGCTGGACTGAACGCTGCCAGCCAGGTGGGTGCTTGATGCTGAAGCCGTACCGCTTCGATATGTAGACAGTCCAGTTTGTCGTGTCGATCGGCGACGCGCTCGGTGAGGACGCCGCGGGTGTCGCGGACGTCGCGGACGGCGGGATAGTCCCGGATGGCGAGGTACCGGCCGACGGCGCCGACTGGGTGCACCCCGCCAGGAGAAGGATCAACACAACAGCTGGACGCAGAGCAATCCGGCCCCTGGCCAGCCTTGCTGGCGAGTAGTCGATTCACGGTATTCCTGCGATCGGGATTCGCGGTCACGGCAGTTTGCTCCAGCTCTGGAAGGTGTTCCAGGGTTCGCCACCGTGGGGTTCGTCGGAGAGGTAGTCCTCGATGACCACTGGCGGTGTAGCGCTGTCCACCGGCACAGCCAGAATTCCCTGCACCGAGTAGTTGGGGATGCCTCTGGACCAGTCGATGTAGAGCAGTGTCGTGCTGTCGGGCGACCAGGAGACGCTGTACGGGGCCCAGACCCTCGCCTCGCCGTCCCGCGTCGTTCGTGGGGGCGCAATCACCTTCAAAGTGCCGAACGGTCCGCCGGGACCGTGATCGCTGACAGCGATGACGACGACTTCGTGCA
This sequence comes from uncultured Actinomycetota bacterium, assembly GCA_963848845.1. Lineage (GTDB taxonomy): Bacteria > Actinomycetota > Actinomycetes > Propionibacteriales > Propionibacteriaceae > Propionicimonas. The sequence goes on along the minus strand of CAWKFH010000002.1, from coordinate 327,844 downwards.
TTGCATCGCAGACAGCTTCCAACCCGGGTTCGATCACATAGGTGGCACAGCGCCGCTGGAACACGACCCGGTTCCCGTCGGGTGACCAGACCGGTCCGATCCCGTGGGACGCTTCGTAGTTGGCTACCAGGATGCGTTGATCGGATCCGTCGGCACCCATCTGCAACAGGGTCGATGGCCCGTCCGCGTCGCCGTTCGAGTCGCGTTCGACGGCCAGCGACCTGCCGTCGGGTGAGAATGAGATGGCCACCGCACCTGAGGTATTGCCGACACGACGCGTCTGGTCAGTCGTGGTGGAGTACGCCATGATGCCGTCGGCGGCGATGAAAAGTTCCGGCGCGTTGGGCGCCCACTCGATGTCGGTAGCCCCGAGCCCGGTCAGCTGGCGGATGTCCTTGGTCTGGGTGTCGAGCGACCCAGACCGCGCCGACGCGCGGCAAGTACCCACGTTCGTCGGCCCCGACACCAAACGCCAGCCACCGGCCATCCGCGGACCAGATCGCGCACGGCGGATCCCTAACCCCATCAAGAGCAAGAGTGGTCCAATCGAATGGCTTGCCATCGACGGTCAGATCCGTGATCACCAGTGAGGCGAACCCGACGTCCCCCGCTTCCCCGACGACGAGTCGTGCGCCGTCCGGCGAGAAGGCAGGACACCACTGATCGACATCCCCGTCCTCGGTCCCCAGGATGCGACGAGCTGGTGAGCCCTCCTTGACGAGATAGATGTCGGAGGAGCTTCCCTGCCCTCCAGAAGCGAACGCCAACCACCCATTCGAGATCGTTCCGGCGCCGCGAGTACCCGTGGTCACGATCGGCGTCGCGCTCGTCGGGCGCTTAGCGGTCCTCGCGGGCGTCGCGGGTATCGCGCGTATCGCGGACGGCGGAATCGTCACGGATGGCCGAGGACTTCCCGACGGGGTGCACCCCGCCAGGAGAAGGAGCAACACAACAGCGGGAAGCAGGGCGATCCGGCCAGGGCCAGCCTTGCCGGCGTGTAGTGGTTTCACGGCAAGTCTCCGATCTGCCACGGCCTCGTTGCTCATGTCTTGAAATGTCCGCCAACCACGAAAAGGTTCCGCAGCTCACGCAGCCAGGCCCCACCGATGGCGACGATCCCAACTCCGTGGTGAAGCTGGTTGCTGGCTACGAACTGTTGCCCAGCCAGCGGTCGTGACTGTTGTGGAACCCTTTCGTGGTTGGCGGACACTTCAAGGTATGAGCGACGCTGACGCGGCGGACTGGGTGCGGGTTCGCGCCGGGGACCCCGCGGGGTTGGCTGCGTTGTTCGATCGGCATGAGGCACGGCTGTTCCGTCACGCCTGCCGACTGCTCACGGCACGTGAGGACGCGAAGGATGCGGTCACGATCGCGTTCTTCGAGCTGTGGCGCAAGCGTTCATCGGTCCGGTTGGTTGAGGGGTCGCCGTTGCCGTGGCTGCTGAACACGGTGTCGCACGCGGCCCGCAACCTGGAGCGATCCAGTCGCAGGTATCGAGGCCTGATCGCCCGCGCCCCGAGGCGGGATCCGCTGGGGGAGCTGTCTGGGAGCGATGAGAGCGGTGTGCTTGCCGCGTTGAAGCGGTTGCCGGCTCGGGAGCAGAGCGTGGTGGTCCTGCGGGTGCTGGAGGGGTATCCGGAGCGTGCGACTGCCCTGACGCTCGGCATTCCGGAGGGAACTGTGAAGTCGCGGCTGGCTCGGGCGAAGGCGAAGCTGCGCGACGAGATCATTGCGATGGAGGCCTGATGGGCATGGATGAGGGCGGGCTCTCTCGCTTCGAGCACGACGAGATGCGTGATCTGGTGTTGGCCGGAACGCAACGCATCCGTCCAGCGGCCTCTCGCCGGGTGCACTTTGTGGCGGCGAGCGTCGCGCTGCTGCTGGTCGGCGCGATAGTCGGCGGGGTGGTGACCTGGGCTCTGCGTGCAGCCAGTACGCCACCGCCTGTGGTGGTGGCCACGCCCGCCCCTGCGACGTCGGTATGGAAGGGTTGGGTGGCCTTCTCGGCCGGAGAGACCGACGGCGACATCTACCTGGTCAAGGAAGGCTCACCGGCTCGACGCATCCTTGGGTCCGACACCGACATTGTCGATCAAACGTGTCCGGCGTTCTCCCCCGACGGCGCGAGACTCGCCTTCGGGCAGGCGACCAATGACGGCTCCGGCGCGACGGATACGGCTTTGGCGATCACTGAGTTGAGCGCCGAAGGTGAACCGTCCAATACGACCACTGTTGCTCTGGACGGCCTGGCTGAGCAGCCGTGCCCGGTCTGGTCTGCGGATGGCCGGTGGCTGGCGTTCGGCGCCGTCACAGCTGGCGGATTTGTCACCGAGGTTTGGGTGGTCGACACCGAGACCAGCAAGATCCGCCGGCTACCCGACCTTCCGGCCACCGACCTGGAGTGGTCACCGGTGGGGGCGGAACTCTTCATCGCTCACCTGGGCATCAGCGTCTACTCCACCGCCACCGATCAGACCCGCTATCTGGATGGCACCGTGGGCGCGGCGGCCCTGGCAGTCTCGCCCGATGGCCGGTCGCTGGCTGTCCTGTTCGACCCGAGCGGAAGCGCGGACGGACCGGTTGACCTGTTGTTGATGGACGCCGACGGTTCCGATCAACGCCCCTTGGTGTCCGGCTACCAAATGGTCTTGGGGATCGGCCCGGTGTGGTCCCCCGACGGGAACCGGGTCGTGTTCCAGCGGGCGTGTGACACCTACCGGGACGGATCCGGAACCGAACGGGCCTGCCTTGAGGAACACGAGGCTGTCGTTGTCGTGGTCAATGACAACGATCCGCTGGGACCCTCCGGGACCCAGACCGTGATTGCGCCCCCACAGACCTTCGGCGGTGAGTCGAGGCAGTGGTTCCCGTACAGCGTCAGCTGGTCGCCCGACAGTCTGACCCTGCTCTACTTCGCCTGGTCCAACAGTCCCTCCGGGACCCCCGCCCAGGGAATCCTGGCTGTGCCGGTGGACAATGCGACACGCCCGGTGATCCTCGACGACACCCTCAGCGTCACCGGCCATAGCGGCAAACCCTGGAACACCTCCCAGAGCTGGAGCCACCAACCGTGACCGGAATCCTGATCGGAGGCCTACCGTGAAACCGACTCACGCCACCCGAGCCGGCCTTGGCCGGATCGCCCTGCATCCTGCCGTTGTCCTGATCCTGCTCCTGGCCGGGTGCACCCTAGGCGCGCCATCAGTAGACCCCTCGCCACCGGCGACGACCCCGCCACCCGCGGCGTCGGTGACGTCCTCACCGAGCGCGCCGCCGATCGACTCAGGAAACTGGATCGCCTACGAATCGAAGCAGTACGGCTTCACCATCAAGCACCCACCAGGCTGGCGGGTGATCCCCGCAAAGCACGACTGGACCCTCAAGGCGGACGCCGATGACTGGCTGAGCACCGGTCAAGAGGGGTTCGTGTCTCCCGATGGCGGGGTGTTTGCCACCGTGTGGTCGACGCCGGCGACGGACACACCGAACACCTTGGAAGGAGTCGCCGCCTGGGTCGAGAAGTACTGCCAGCAAGTAGCCGAACCATGCTCCGGCATCCAGGATCGGGCAGTGCCGCTGTGCCACCAGACGGCCTGCCATCCCGGCCTGCTGGTGACGATGGCGAGCCAGGAATCCCGGGGATTCTTCACGGGCGGCGAGCATGCAGGCCAGATGGTTGGCGTGGCTGTCCACCGTCCGGAGTGGGAACCGGCGGTCGAGAAGTACGGCGGCGCCCGCCGCCTTCTCGAAGGCTTCCTCTCCGGGATGGACGTGTGCCCGGCCCGGCCAGACCAGACGCCGCCGGGTTGCCCTGATTGAAACGCGCACCCCCTACCCGCTGATGTGGATCGCGAGGGCGAAGCCGGGTCACCTTGAGCGCTCCACTCGCTCGAGCCACTCGGCAAGGAGGGCTCGGAGCAGTTCCGGCTGCTCGTGGGGGAGCGCGTGGCCCGCGTCGTCGACCACGGCGAGCGACGCGTGCGGGTAGTGGTCAAGGAGGTCTGCGGCAGCGGCATACCCCACCGTCGAGTCGAGCCGTCCTGCCACGACAACCGTTGGGCCAGCGTAGGCCGACGCGTGAACTGGGGTGAGCTCCCAGCGTTCGCCGATTCGCTCAAGCGCCGCCTGGTCGACCAGCTCGACGGCCGGGGCGACGTAACGAACGTATCGTTCGTGCATCTCCGGGGTCTGGATCACGAAGTAGCTGCGGAAGTCGTCGTCGCCGAGCTCACCCGAACCGGCGACGAGGCGGTGCTCGGGGATGTCACGCAGTCCTGGCAACAGCGGACAGACCAGTGCCAGGCCGACGACCTGCGCCGGGCGCCTGGCGGCCATCGCCTGCGCGTAGTACGCACCGGCGGAGTGGCCGATGAGGAGGTGCGCGTTCCCGCCGGTGACCTCGTCGGCAAAGTCGAGCAGCACGTCGAGGACGTCGTCGGAGCTGCGCAGGGTCTCCGGGGCGGCCGTCCGACCCATCCCCGGGAGGTCGGGATAGATCCGCCGCAGCCCGGCAACTCCGTCGAGAGCCGGCTCGAAGCAGGCCTCGGCCTCGCGGTGGTCGACCCCAGCCCCGTGCAGTACCAGCACGGGGCGACCGGTCCCGTGTTCCACGTAGTTGACCAGCACCTGGCCAGCCCGGATCTCCATCCCTTCACGCTAATCGATGGTCATCGCCGAAACTGCGGCCGCCAGGCGGATCGCGTGCGTGCCGTGGCCCCACCCCGTGGGGCCCGTCGTAGGCTGGCCAGGTGCCGCTGAGCAGGAGTCGCGCCGCGCGGGCCTCGCGTCGCCGCAAGCGCCGGATGAGCCGGGTGGTGAACGACCTGACCGAAATCGAGTGGGCCGCGATCCAGTCGGCCTGGGCCGGCTGCGCCTACTGCCGCGCGACCGACGGTCCGCTGCAACGCGACTGCGTCCTGCCAATCTCCCGCGGCGGCCGCTACACCCTGCTCAACGTGGTGCCGGCCTGTCGCTCCTGCAACACGAGCAAGTGCAACGAGGAGGTCACCGGCTGGCTGCGTCGCAAGAGCTACGACGAACGCGCGTTCCTCCTGCGGCACCTCGAGATCGGGACGCTGCTCGCAGCGGGATCCCCGGCCGGGTAGCGAGCGTCTAGGCGATCTTGCGGCGGTAGCCGGCCATCGCAAAGACATAAGCCACGAGCATAATCCCGACGCACCACGCGAGCGCAATCCAGATATCATTGCCGACCGGCTGACCTGACAGCAGCGCGCGGATGGCTTCCACGATCGAGGTCACCGGCTGGTTTTCGGCAAAGGCGCGAACCGGGCCCGGCATCGATTCGGTCGGCACGAACGCCGAGCTGATAAACGGCAGGAAGATAAGCGGGTAGGAAAAGGCGCCTGCACCGTCCACCGATGTTGCGGACAGTCCGGCAATCACCGCGATCCAGGTCAAGGCCAGCGTAAACAGCGCGAGGATACCGGCCACGGCAAGCCATGACAATACTCCTGCCGACGAGCGGAAGCCCATAATGAGCGCTACGAGAATGATGACGACAACCGAAATCGCATTGGATACCAGTGAGGTCAGCACATGCCCCCACAGCGCGGCCGAACGCGCAATCGGCATGGAGTGGAACCGTTCGAAGATGCCTCTTTGCATATCCATAAACAGACGGTAAGCCGTATAGGCGATGCCGCTTGCAATCGCAATCAGCAGGATGCCGGGCAGCAGGTAATTCACATAGTTATCCGTGCCGGTTTGAATGGCGCCGCCGAACACATAGACGAACAGCAGCATAATCGCGATCGGCGTGATGGTGACCGTGATGATGGTGTCCATGCTGCGGAAAATATGGCGCATGGAACGTCCAAGCATAACGCCCATATCGCTGAAAAAATGTTTGGTCATCGTTGTACTCGTTTCCATTTATCTTCTCTCCTTTTGCCGATGATTGCGAGGAATATCTCCTCCAATGTCGGCTGTTTTTCCACATACTCCACCTTTGCGGGCGGGAACAGCTTTTTCAGATCCGCGAGCGTGCCGTTGGCGATAATCTTTCCCTTCATGCAGAATGGCAATTCGGTCGGCAAGCTGTTCGGCTTCCTCCAAATACTGCGTGGTCAGAAATACCGTCGTGCCATTGTCTGGCAAGCTCTTTGACAGTCTTCCAAACCTCGATGCGCGCCTCGGGGTCAAGCCCGGTGGTCGGCTCGTCGAGGAAAATGAGCTGCGGTTTTCCTACCAGGCTCATGGCGATGTCGAGCCTGCGGCGCATACCGCCCGAATAGGTGGAAACCCTGCGGTCGGCGGCATCGGTCAGGCCGAAGCGGTTCAGTAAATCATCCGCGACCTGACGCGGATTTTTGAGGTGCCGCAGCCTGGCGATCATGATCAAGTTTTCCCGCCCGGTCAAGATCTCGTCCACGGCGGCGAATTGCCCGGTCAGGCTGATCGACTGCCGCACATCGTCGGGCTTTGCCGCAACGTCGAAGCCGTTGACGGCGGCGGTTCCGCCATCCTGTTTGAGCAGCGTGGTGAGGATTTTGACAATCGTTGTCTTGCCCGCGCCGTTGGAGCCGAGCAGGGCGAAAATTGAGCCTTTTTCCACCTCGAAATCGACGCCCTTGAGGACCTGAAGTTCCTTGTAGGACTTCTCCAGCCCCGCACCCGGATGGCCGGTGCCTGCACCTGAGCGGTTGTCATCTCGCCTCCCTAGTTCGATTCGTCGATTGCGCGGTCGATGGCCCTGGTGAGGCGCTCCCGCTCCTTGTTGATCCACTGGCCGTCGGAGTAGTTCTGCAGGAAGGCCTCGACGAACTCGACCGGGTCCTCCCCGACGATCTCCCGGATCGGGGTACCGTCCGCAGCGCTCTGCTCGAAGAGGTCGATGAGGTCGTCCAGCATCTTCAGCAGGACGTCGCTCCTCGAGACGCCCCCGAAGTAGGTCAGGTACCTCTCCAGCGCGTGGATCGCCGTGCGGTAGTTGGCCGGCAGGTTCTCGACGCGCGCCTTGTACTGCCGGTAGTGCCTCTTGTCCTCGAGTGATCCGGTGACCAGCTCGATCCACTTTGCCGCCATGGCTACTTGCCTCCTTCATGGAGCTGTTGAAGGCGTTCTGCGAGGAAGCTCCAGGTCCTCCAGAATTCCGTCAAGTTCTGACTGTCCGCGCGCATTGAGGGAGTACACCTTGCGCGGCGGGCCCTTCTCCGACGGGGTCTTCTGCACGTCGACGAGACCCTTCTGCTCGATCCGGACGAGCACGGCGTAAACGGTGCCTTCGACGATGTCGACGAAGCCCTGCTCCCGCAGCCAGGCAGTGATCTCGTAGCCGTACGCCGGCTGGACGGAAAGGAACGAGAGGATGATGCCCTCCAGCGTTCCCTTGAGCATCTCCGTCATCTGCTTGCCCACCGAACACCTCCGTCACTACTCAGTGCTACTGACTACTGGTAGATAGTAACACTGAATAGTGACGACGCAAGCTCCACTTGCGTGAAGTGGTGGCGGCCAGCAGGCCGGACAGGCCCAACTGCAATAATCGTCCTAGCGTCTCGCCACCCGGTCGTCAGGTCCTGCCACGACAGGCCGACTTCAACCGGGTGCCCGCCGGGCAGGAAGGAACCCCGATGCACTTGTCACGCAAGTGGTCGGTGCCAGCGGCTGTGGTCCTTGGTGCCCTGCTTCTTGCTGGTGCGGCACTGGTGACCGTCGTTCCCGCACCCCGAGCGACCCCGACACCGCAGCCATTGCCGCAGTCACGGGCATCCGCTGAAGCGAGTTCGCCCCAACCGTCCCCGACCCGAACCGCCGTCCACGGGGTGTTGCGGGTCTACAGCAACAACATGGAGAACCTGGTTCGAAACGACGCGAACGGTGCGTGCACGCAGATCCCGGCTCTCGACCACCTCGCCTCGATGCTGGTGGACGACTCCGGGAACACCGGCACGAGCGGGGTCGAATCGCCCGATCTGGTGATCCTCCAGCAGGTTCGCGACAGCTCGCAGGCGGACTCCTACGCCGACGAACTGTCGGCGAGGTTCGGCTACGCCGCTGGCACCTACCGGGCGATCGTGGCGTGGGACGAACCGGCCGGGTGGGGCTACAACCATGACTGCAGGGACCGGTCGCTCGGTGACCTGAAGCGGGCGCAGACGAATGGGATCATCTACAACTCCCGCACACTGTCGCTGGCGAATACGTCCAAGTACTGGAGCACCGGCTGGCTGAAGCCCGGCGCAAGCTACAACGACGGCGCTGGCTGCATCGCTTATGAGCCCCCGAACGTCGACACCGACCCGGCCAGGGCGGAGAAGTGGCAGCGGACGTCTGCGATCGCCGCCCGGTTCACGATCAAGGGCACCAGCAAGTCCGTCTTCGCTGCGACGATGCACCTGCCGCGGCAGAACAAGACCCATCCCTGCGCCGGGGACGGCGATGCTGGTGTCCGGGGCACCGGCATCCGGCTCAGCCCCCAAGCGGCCCGCCTGATGGAGAAGTCGGTGATCCGGGTGATTGGCGTGGACGCGAACCGCACGGGAATCGACCCGGACGCCCTGACCACGTACGCGATGTCCGGGTTGGGCACGGCGGCCACGATGAATCGCCGGAAGATCGACTACCTGTTCGTTCGGGGAGCCGTACAGGCCTCAAGCATCGACCACACGGTCGCGGGCACGAAGTCGAACCACCGGGCCTTGTACGGCTTCATCAACTACTGAGTCCCGGGCCTAGGCTTGGTGGCAGCGGGAGCGTAAGGAGCAGCAGATGAACAAGCGGATGCGGACGCTCGCCCGAGCCGGAGTCTCGATCTGGCTCGACGACCTGTCCCGGTCGCGGCTGGCCAGCGGCAACCTGGCTGGGCTGATCCAGGACTACTCGGTGAGTGGGGTCACCACCAATCCAACGATCTTCGCCGCGGCACTCAGCCACGGCGACGACTACTCAGAATCGATCGCTGCCCTCCGCAGTGACGGGGTGGATGTGCCTGAGGCGATCAAGGTGCTGACCACCGCCGACGTGCGCGACGCCTGCGACCTGTTCGCCGACGTCCACGCCGGAAGCGATGGCGTCGACGGCCGGGTGTCGATCGAGGTCGAGCCCAGCCTGGCGATGGACACCGCCGCGACCATCGCCCAGGCGGCCGAACTGCGCGAGCGCGTCGACCGGGACAACGTCCTGGTCAAGATCCCGGCGACCCGGCCGGGACTGCCGGCGATCACCGCAACCATCGCCGCCGGGATCAGCGTCAACGTGACCCTGATCTTCAGCGTGGAGCGGTACCGGGAGGTGATCGAGGCCTACCTGGCGGGCCTCGAGCAGGCTGCGGCAGCCGGTCGCAACCTGGCCGGCATCCACTCGGTGGCCTCGGTCTTCGTCTCCCGGGTGGACACCGAGATCGACCGACGGCTGGACGAGATCGACGGCGCCGCGCGGCAACTCAAGGGAAGGGCCGGGATCGCCAACGCCCAACTCGCCTACGCCGCCCACCAGGAAGCTTTCGCGACCCAACGCTTCCTGGCGCTGGCGGGGCAGGGAGCCAGGCGGCAACGGCCGCTCTGGGCGTCGACCGGTGTCAAGTCCGAGGAGTACCCCGACACCCTCTACGTCAGCGAACTGGTCGCTCCCGGGGTGGTGAACACCATGCCGGAGAAGACGCTGCTCGCATACGCTGACCATGGGGCGATCGGCTTCCCGGCGGAGGGCGCCGCGGTGAGCGCTGCGAAGGTGATGCGGTTGTTGGCTGCGGCCGGCGTGGACCTGCCCGATGTTTTTTCGACCCTCGAAGCCCAAGGCGTTTCGAAGTTCGAAATGTCCTGGCAGGAGCTCACCGAAACAGTCGCCACCGCCCTCAGCTGAGCGTTAGCCGTAACCGCCGGCCCGGGCCTCGACGGGCTGGGACCGAGCTTCGGATCGTCTGCCCCGGCTAGGGGCGATACACCTGGGACCGAGGTTGCTTAACGCAGGCTAAGAATGACTGGAGAGTCGCTGGACCGCGGATCGCACATGGCGTAGCATTCGCGCAAGTGCTCATTCGGGGGGGTCTGAACATGCGCTATTCGCTGCGTATTGCGGCAGTTATTTCGGGGGTCATCATCGCGAGTGCCGTTCTGGCGGCCGTGTTGAACCAATTTCGTGGTCATGTACGGCGTCGTGACCGACATCGACGGGGTTGCCATGTTCGTCGGCCTGGTCACATCGGGAGTCATGGTTGCCATGCTGACCAGGGAGAGCTGGTTGACAGCCCAGTAGCCCGACCCTGGTTCGCCAGGGCAGGTTTCACCTTGTTCGGTCTTCCGAACGGGTGATGGGACCAGCGTGACATTGCAGGCGACCCGCCAACGGCGGGTCGCCTGAGCGCGCCCGGGATCCGAGGTCAGGAGTCGCCGATTCCCGGAGCGCCGGCCGTTCTGGCTAAGGTTGACCCGCGCGGATGTAGCTCAATGGCAGAGCCCCAGCCTTCCAAGCTGGCCATGCGGGTTCGATTCCCGTCATCCGCTCCATCGGGACCGGCGTGAACCAGGTCCGCAGGGTGCATGGCGACCTCGGGGGAGCGGCCCCATTGTGACCCGGGGGTGCCCAACTGGCTAGGATGGGCAAGTTGTGTCCCAATCTTCCAGGAGTCATGCCTTGCCCAGCACCGTCGAGCAGCTCAGCCCGTCCAGGGTCAAGCTCACCGTTGAGATCCCCTTCGCCGACCTCAAGCCCCATCTGGACAAGGCCTACCGCGAAATCGCGCAGCAGGTCACCATCCCTGGCTTCCGCAAGGGCAAGGTTCCGACGCATGGTGATCGACCAGCGCTTCGGCCGTGGCGCGGTGCTGCAGGAGGCCATCAACGCCGCCCTGCCGGCAGCGCCTTCGAGGCTGCGGTCACCGAGGCGGCCATCGTGCCCGCTTGGCGAACCAGAGGTCGAGGTCACCAAGCTCGAGGACGGTGAGGTTGTCGAGTTCACCGCCGAGATCGACATCCGTCCCGAGTTCGAGGTTCCGGACTTCAGCAAGCTCGCCGCCACCGTCGCCCCGAAGCGTTCCGTCGACGACGAGGTCGCCGACCGGATCGAGGCTGCTCCAGCAGCGCTTCGCAACCACCACCGACGTCGACCGCCCGGCGGTCGATGGCGACCAGGTCACGATCGAGCCTTGCCGGCACCCGCGACGGCGAGGCGCTGCCGGACGCCACCGCCGAGGACGTGACCTACATCGCTCGGCTCCGGCGGCATGATCGACGGCCTGGACGAGGCCGTGACCGGCCTTTCGGCCGGCGAGTCCGCCGAGTTCGCTTCCACCCTGGTCGGTGGCCCGCTGGAGGGCGAGCCGGCCGACATCACCGTCACCGTCAGCAAGGTCAGCGAGCAGAAGCTGCCCGAGATCGACGACGAGTTCGCTTCGATGATCTCCGAGTTCGACACCGTCGAGGAGATGCGGGCCGACCTCGCCGCCGGCGTCGAGCAGATGCTCGCCGCCGAGCAGGTCGCCAGCGGCCGGGACAAGGTGCTCGAAGCCCTCGTCGAGGCCACCGAGTTCGAGGTGCCGGAGCGGGTGATCGCTTCTGAGGTCGCCGCCCGCCAGGAGCAGATCACCGAGCAGCTGCAGCGGGCCGGGCTGACCCTGGAGCGCTACCTGGAGCAGGCCGAAGAGGAAGCCACTACGCCCGAGGAGTTCTGGGCCGAGGTCGAGACGTCCACCCTGCGTGGGCCTCAAGGCCCAGCTGATCCTGGACAAGGTCGCCGACGATGTCGAGATGGGCGTCGAGCAGGCCGACCTGTCCGAACTGCTGGTTCGCAAGGCCGCCCAGAACGGCTCCACGCCGGAGCAGGAGGCCCAGCACATGATGGAGCACAACCACGTGTCGGCCTGGATGCAGGAGATCCGGCGCAACAAGGCGATGGGGCTGATCGTCGGGCAGGCGAAGGTGGTCGACACCGAGGGCAACCCCGTCGACATCGCCGCAGCCACCATGGAGCCCGAGGCCGAGTAGGTCCGGACCAGGCGTCACCGAACACAGCGCAACGTCGTCGCCACCCCAGGGTGGCGACGACGTTCGCGTCCCGGGCGTGCCCCGGGCGGTGCGCCGTCAGCGAACAGGGCGTCCAACACGACCGAAACGTCGGTCGCACCGGGTAGGTTCGCCTGCGTGAACGAACATCGAGCCATCGAGCGCGGCCTGTCCATGGCCGCCGGCGCCGGCCCGCATGGGCATGACCGACTCCGTCTACCAATCCCTGCTCGCCAACCGCATCATCTTCCTCGGTTCCGAGGTCAGGGACGAGAACGCGAACGCCATCTGCGCGCAGATGCTGCTGCTGAACGCCGAGGACCCCAACCGGGACATCTTCCTCTACATCAACTCGCCCGGCGGATCGGTCGACTCCGGCATGGCGATCTTCGACACCATGCAGTGGATCTCCAACGACGTCGCCACCGTCGCCATGGGCCTGGCCGCCTCGATGGGCCAGTTCCTGCTGTCGCTCGGGGCAGAAGGGCAAGCGGTTCGCCCTGCCGCACAGCCGGATCATGATGCACCAGCCCTCCGGCGGCCTCGGCGGCACGGCGTCCGACATCCGCATCCAGGCCGAGCAGTCGCTGCACATCAAGAAGACGATGTCCGGCCTGATCGCCGAGCACACCGGCCAGACGGTCGAGCAGATCGAGAAGGACTCCGACCGGGACCGCTGGTTCACCGCCGAGGAGGCGCTGGCCTACGGCTTCATCGACCACGTCTACGAGCGGGCCGTCGCAGATCAAGACCGCCGACGCACCGAACCAGTGAGGACGCAGATGAACAGCATGCCCATGGGCCTGGCCCCGGCCGGCCCCTCGATGGACTACTACATCCCGCAGTGGGAGGAGCGAACCTCCTACGGCGTCCGTCGGGTCGACCCGTACACCAAGCTGTTCGAGGACCGGATCATCTTCCTCGGCACCCCGATCAGCGACGACATCGCCAACGCCGTGATGGCCCAGCTGCTGTGCCTGCAGTCGATGGACCCCGAGCGTCCGATCAGCATCTACATCAACTCGCCGGGTGGCTCCTTCACGGCGCTGACCGCGATCTACGACACCATGCGCTACATCAAGCCCGACGTGCAGACCGTCTGCCTCGGTCAGGCCGCCTCCGCCGCGGCCGTCCTGCTGGCCGCCGGCACCAAGGGCAAGCGGCTGGCGCTGCCGAACAGCCGGATCCTGATCCACCAGCCGGCCACCGAGGGCGGCTACGGCCAGTCCTCCGACCTGGAGATCCAGGCCCGGGAGATCCTGCGGATCCGCTCGCTGATGGAGTCCATGCTGGCCGACAGCACCGGCCAGCCGGTGGAGAAGGTCAGCCACGACATCGAGCGCGACAAGTACCTGACCGCCGAAGAGGCCGTCGAGTACGGCATCGTGGACGACATCCTCACCTCGCTCAAGGACCTACCCGCACTGATTCGCTCCCGGACCATCCCGGCGCTGCTGGGGTGGCCGGGTTAGGGTGGGTGACAAGACGGAGAGAAGGGCAACGTGGCACGAATCGGCGAGACCTCGGACCTGCTGAAGTGCTCGTTCTGCGGGAAGAGCCAGAAACAGGTCAAGAAGCTCATCGCAGGCCCTGGGGTGTACATCTGCGACGAGTGCATCGACCTGTGCAACGAGATCATCGAGGAGGAGTTCGCCGAGACCAGCGACTCCGGACTGCTCGACGAGCTCCCCAAGCCCAAGGAGATCTGCTCCTTCCTCGACGCCTACGTGATCGGCCAGGAGACCGCCAAGAAGGCCTTGAGCGTGGCCGTCTACAACCACTACAAGCGCGTGCAGGCGCAGGCGTCCACGCCGGGTCGCCGGATCGCCGACGACGAGATGGTCGAGCTCGGCAAGTCCAACATCCTGCTGATCGGCCCGACCGGCTGCGGCAAGACCTACCTGGCCCAGACCATGGCGCGGATGCTCAACGTCCCGTTCGCGATGGCCGACGCAACCGCGCTGACCGAGGCCGGCTACGTCGGCGAGGACGTGGAGAACATCCTGCTGAAGCTGATCCAGGCCGCCGACTACGACGTCAAGAAGGCCGAGACCGGCATCATCTACATCGACGAGATCGACAAGGTCGCGCGCAAGAGCGAGAACCCGTCGATCACCCGTGACGTGTCCGGTGAGGGCGTCCAGCAGGCGTTGCTGAAGATCCTCGAGGGCACCACGGCCTCGGTTCCGCCCCAGGGCGGACGCAAGCATCCCCACCAGGAATTCATCCAGATCGACACCACGAACATCCTGTTCATCGTCGGCGGCGCCTTCGCCGGCCTCGAGGACATCATCAACGCCCGCGTCGGCAAGCGTCCGCTCGGGTTCAACAACGATGCGGCAGTGCGCCGGCCGACCTCGATGAACCCGTTCGAGGAGGTACGTCCAGAAGACCTGCACCGGTTCGGGCTGATCCCCGAGTTCATCGGCCGACTGCCGATGATCTCGACCGTCGAGCAACTCGACGCCGAGTCCCTGATACGGATCCTGGTCGAGCCGAAGAACGCCCTGATCAAGCAGTTCCGCAAGCTCTTCGAGCTGGACGGGGTCGACCTCGAAGTTCACTCCCGAAGCGATCGAAGCCATCGCCGAGATGGCCCTGCGCCGTGGCATCGGCGCCCGGGGTCTGCGGTCCATCCTCGAGGAGATCCTGCTCAACGTGATGTACCACGTGCCCAGCGACGACGAGGTGGCACAGGTACTGGTCGGAGCCGATGTGGTCAACGACGGAGCAGCCCCGCAGCTGGTGAGCCGCTCTCAGCTCTCGCGCAGCGAAAGGCGCGACAAGAGCGCCTGAACAGGTCGATCACGTCAATCTGAATCGTCAAACTCCTACCCAGTGACCCGAACGGTCGCAGGTGACGGTGCGTTTATGCCATTGTGGAACCCGGTCGCCAATGACGCCAACAAAGGAGTTCCCATGGCCACTCGCCAAGTCAGCATCGCTTCCTCGGTCGGACTTCACGCCCGCCCCGCATCCCTGTTCGTGCAAGCTGCAACGGCCACCGGCCTCCCGGTGACCATCGCCAAGGAGGGGGGTAACCCGGTCGATGCCCGCAGCATCCTGATGGTCATGGCCCTCGGCGCGAAGAACGGCGAGGTGGTCACCCTGGTTGCTGAGGGTGATGGCGCGGACGAGGCGCTCGACTCACTCGTCGCGCTGCTCTCCCGAGATCTCGACGCGGAGTAGACCGATGACCGGCGACGCCCTGCACACCACGTTCCACGGCATCGGCGTTAGTGCCGGTACCGCTGTCGGCCCCCTGGTGTTGGTGACCCCCGCCCCGAAGGCACCGGCGGATGAACCTCCGACGACGGATGCTGTGGCTGCAGCCAAGGTCGTCCAGGGGGTGCTGGATGACGTCGCCAAGGGCCTGGAGGCCCGGGCAGCCGGCGCGAACGAGCATGCCCGACCGATCCTGGAGGCCGGCGCCATGATGGCCCGCGACCCGGGATTGGTCGCCGGCATCGAGACCCAGCTGAAGAACGGCCTGGGCGTGACCAACGCGGTGACCGTCGCGGTTGAGGAGTACTGCGTGATGTTCGAGTCGCTCGGCGGCTACATGGCCGAGCGGGTCACCGACCTTCGCGACGTCCGGGACCGCGCGGTCGCCCGGCTCCTTGGCAAGCCCGAACCCGGCGTGCCAGCGCTGACCGAACCGAGCATCCTGGCCGCCCACGACCTGGCGCCGGCCGAGACGGCCACGCTCACCAACGAGACCTGCCTCGGCATCATCACCGAGGCCGGTGGGCCGACCAGCCACACCGCGATCCTCGCGTCCCAGCTGGGCATCCCGGCCGTGGTGCAGGCCGTCGGGATCATGGCGGTTCCGTTCGGTACGCCGGTGGCGATCGACGGCGGGGTGGGCGAGATCACCGTCAACCCGACCGCTGAGGAGTCCGCCCTGCTCGACGAGCGGAAGCGTCGTCGCGCCGCAGCCCTCGCCGGGGGTACCGGCAACGGGGCCACCAAGGACGGCTACCCGGTTGCGTTGCTGGCCAACATCGGTACCGCCGAGGACGCCCGCAAGGCCGCCAAGCAGCCGGTGGAGGGCGTGGGCCTGTTCCGCACCGAGTTCCTGTTCCTCGATCGCGAGACCATGCCGACCGTGGCCGAGCAGACCGCCACCTACACCGAGGTGTTCGAAGCCTTCGGCGACCGCCGGATCGTGGTGCGCACCCTGGACGCGGGCGCCGACAAGCCGCTGAAGTTCGCCGACCTCGGCCCGGAGGAAAACCCGGCGCTCGGTCGGCGCGGTATCCGGCTGGGCATGATCCGCACCGAGGTCCTGGACGCCCAGCTGGAGGCCCTCGCCGCCGCCTACAAGGCGACCGGTGCCGATGTCCGGGTGATGGCGCCGATGATCGCAACCCAGGCCGAGGCGACCTGGTTCGCCGCAAGGGTACGGGCGCTCGGCCTGCCCAAGGTCGGCGTGATGATCGAGGTGCCGGCAGCGGCGATCCGCAGCCGGGGCATCCTCTACCACGTCGATTTCGCCTCACTCGGGACCAACGACCTGCAGCAGTACACGATGGCCGCCGACCGGATGCAGGGTGAGCTCGCCGATCTGCTGAACCCGTGGGAGCCGGCGCTTCTGGACGTCGTCGCGCTGGCGTGCGAGGGCGGTCAGGCGATGGGCAAGCCCGTCGGTGTGTGCGGCGAGGCCGCCGGGGACCCGGGGTTGGCGCTGGTGCTGGTCGGACTCGGTGTCTCCAGCCTGTCGATGGCTCCTGGCAAGGTGCCTGCCGTCCGGACGGCGCTCGGCCTGCACACCATGACCCAGTGCCAGCAGATGGCCGCAGCGGCCCGAGCGGGCACCAACGCAGCTGAGGCGAAGTCTGCCGTCATGAAGATGGCCGACCCGGTGCTGGCCGACCTGCTCTGACGCTCCGCTCGAGCCCCGTGCCTCGCTACGTCTGGTGGGGCGACGCTACGCATCGGCCGGGACGCTACTCGTAGACGGGTAGCGTCCCGGCCAACGCGTAGCGAGGCGGGCGGGGACAGGGCGGCGGGGCGGCTACTTGCCGACGCCCTTCAGCGTGCCGGTGATGCCGCCGCTCAAGCTGCCGACCAGGCAGACCACCTCACGGTCGGCGGCCTGCGTCCAGGTTTCCTTCGTGGGACTGAGGAAGGTGACCTCGTACTTCGAGTCGTCGGCGGCGACACCGATGAAGCCCTTGAAGGCCGCGCGGCACGCCCTGTCGGCCTGGTCCCTGACCTCAGCGTTGCCGGGAAAGTCCTCTCCCTCAAGGTTGCTCGCGGAGAAGGCCTCCCAGTGGTGGGTCTCGGCGCACGGCACCAGGGGGAGTTCAGCTGCGGTCTCGCCGGCGACCTTGCCGACGCAGTCGCCGACCTTGATCGAGAACGCATCGGTCGTCGCAGCGGCAGTCACCTGGCCGGCGCTGTCCCGGGGGACGCCGACAGCGCAGCCCGCAAGGAGCAGCGCCAGCGCGGCGGTCAACGGCGCCCTAACGGTCACTGCACCCGGTCCTCGGTTGGCTTCAACTCCACGGTGACCAGCAGGGGTTGTTCGGTGGCCTCCCAGACGATCGGGCTGGTGATCCGGCCAACTGCCCGCAGGTCGTTCTCTACGGCGGCCAGCCGGCCGAGCGCAGCGGCCGGTCCGGCGAAGACCGCCCTGGAGGCCTCGGTCTTCATCGAGACCTTCGCCTGCGACTTGGCGCCACGGATGCCGATCAGGGCGGCCGCGACATCCTCCAGCAGCGCCGGATCGCCGTCCGCGGCCGGCAGGTCCGAAGCCAGCGGCCAGGCCGCAAGGTGGATCGAACCCTGGTGCCACCAGGACCAGACCTCTTCGGTGACGAAGGGCAGGAACGGGGCGAACAGCCGCAGCAGCACGCCGAGGGCCTCACGCAGGGCGGCCTGGGCGGAGTCGCTGACTTCGGAATCGGCGTAGGCCCGCTCCTTGACCAGTTCGAGGTAGTCGTCGCAGAACTGCCAGAAGAACTTCTCCGCCGCCTCGAGTGCTGCCGAGTAGTCGTAGGCGTCGAACGCAGTGGTGGCCTGCTCCACGACCTCAGCCAGCCCGGCGAGCATGGCCAGGTCGACCGGCTCGGTGGGCAGCGTGCGAGCCGGCGTGTCCGCGGCGATGCCGAGGATGAACTTGCTGGCATTGAGGATCTTCATCGCCAGTCGACGGCCGACCTTCATCTGGGTCTCGTCGAATGGGGAATCCATTCCGGGACGCGCCATCGCGGCGCGCCAGCGGACGGCGTCCGAGCCGAAGCGGTCGAGGATGTCGGTGGGCACGATCACGTTGCCCTTGCTCTTGCTCATCTTCTTCCGGTCGGGATCCACAACGAAGCCGGAGATCGCCGCCAGCTTCCAGGGCAGCACGCCATGCTCGAAGTGTGCCCGGACCACCCGGGAGAACAGCCAGGTGCGAATGATGTCGTGGGCCTGCGGGGCCATGTCCATCGGGAAGGTCAGGCGCCACAGCTCCTCGTCGGTGTCCCACCCGCAGGCCAGCTGCGGGGAGAGTGAAGAGGTGGCCCAGGTGTCCATGACGTCCGGGTCGCCCACGAAACCGCCTGGGACGCCGCGCTGCTCGGCGGTGTAGCCGGGTGGGCACTCGCTGGACGGGTCGATGGGCAGGGTGTCCTCGGCCGCGGTGATCGGGTTGGTGTAGTCGGGCTCGCCCTCGGCGTCCAGGGCGTACCAGACCGGGAACGGCACGCCGAAGAAGCGCTGGCGGCTGATCAGCCAGTCGCCGTTGAGGCCGTTCACCCAGTTGGCGTAGCGATGCCGCATGTGGTCGGGCACCCAGGCGAGTTCCTCGCCACGCGCGAGCAGCTCCTGCTTCAGCTCCTCGTCGCGCCCGCCGTTGGACAGGTACCACTGCCGGGTGGAGACGATCTCCAGCGGCTTGTCGCCCTTTTCGTAGAAGTTCGCCATCCGCTGGGTGGGCTTTGGCTCCCCGTCCAGGTCGCCGGACGCGCGGAGCAGTGCCACCATGGCCTCGCGGGCGCCGAAGGCCGTCCGGCCGGCAAGCTCGGCGTACGGCTCGGGGTTGGTGAGCCAGTCGGGAGTCTCGGCGTGCAGGCGACCGTCGCGGCCGATCACGGTGCGCATCGGCAGCCGGAGCTCCCGCCACCACGTGACGTCGGTGAGGTCACCGAACGTGCAGCACATCGCGATGCCGGCACCCTTGTCGGGCTCGGCTGCCGGGTGGGCCAGCACCGGGATCTCCACACCGAAGATCGGGGAGGTGACGGTGGTGCCGAACAGGTCGCGGTAGCGGGCGTCGTCGGGGTGGGCGATCAGCGCACAGACCGACGCGATCAGTTCCGGCCGCGTCGTCTCGATGTAGACCGGCTCCGGGTGAGCGGTCCCTGAGCCCGTCGCCGGGTGGAACGCCACCCGGTAGTAGTGGCCGGGGTAGTCGCGGGCCTCAAGCTCGGCCTGGGCGACGGCGGTCTGGAAGGTGATGTCCCACAGCGTCGGCGCCTCGGAGAGGTAGGCCTCGCCGCGTCCGAGGTTGTGCAGGAACGCACGCTGGGCAACCCGCTGGGCCTCGTCGGAGATGGTGGTGTACAGCGACTTCCAGTCCACGCTGAGGCCGAGGGCCCGCCACAGGTTCTCGAAGGCGAGCTCGTCGACGACGGTCAACTGGTGACACAGCTCGACGAAGTTGCGCCGGCTGATCGGCAGCTGCCGCTTGGCGTCGGGTTTCCCCGGCGGGGTGAAGTCCGGGTCGTACGGCAGTGAGGGGTCGCAGCGCACCCCGTAGAAGTTCTGCACCCGGCGCTCGGTGGGCAGGCCGTTGTCGTCCCAGCCCATCGGGTAGAAGACGTGCAGGCCGCGCATGCGCTGGTAGCGGGCCACCAGGTCGGTGTGGGTGTAGCTGAACACGTGGCCGACGTGCAGCGATCCGGAAACGGTCGGCGGCGGGGTGTCGATGCTGAACACCTGCCCCCGGGATGCTGGACGCACGAAGGCGTAAGTGTCCTGGTCCCGCCAGATTCCCGTCCACTTCGCCTCAAGTCCCTCCAGCACCGGACGCTCCGGTACGCCGCCCGCCGCTTCGGCGGCTGCGGGCATGGTGGTGGTCTGGGCCAGTTCGGTCATGGGGTGCATCCTAATGAGCGGGCGCAGGAAGTTCGGAATCTGCCATCCCCAACGGAAAGCGCGGGGACGGGTCAGCCCTTGGCCGCAGCCTCGATGATGTCCCTGAGGTCATCGCCGGTCTTTCCGGTGAAGGTGCTGGCGGGGACCGGCTTGCCGTTGACCGTCAGCAGCGGGGTCTCGGTGAGGCCGGCCTTCAGGGCGGCGTCCTCGACGGCCTGCACGAACGGCGCCAGGTTCTGGTTGGAGTAACAGGCCCGGAACGCGGTCAGCTCGGTGCCGGTGATCCCGATCTGGGCTGGGATCGTCTCCAGGAGCAGCTTGTCGGTGTACGGGCCCTGGGTGGCGGCCTCGAAGATCGCCGAGTGGTAGGGCAGGTAGCCGCCCACCACGTCGGCGCAGGCTGCGGCGAGCGCGGCCTTGTGCGAAAGGCCCTGCGCGTCCCCCTTGTCGAGGAAGACCCGGGTGTGGTGGACGAACCTGATCTCGTTGGTCTGACCCAGCAGGCTGAGGGCGCCGCCGAAGCTCTGCTCGAACTGGACGCAGTGGCTGCACTGGTAGTCGAAGTAGAGTCCGACATCCGGCTTGCCGGCGTTGTCGTTGACCACGATCCCGTCCCTCGGCGCGGTTGCGTTCGGGGGATAGGGAAGCTCGCTGGGCGCCGTGGCCGCCGGCTTCTGGAACTGCTGGATGATGACCACGGCCATCACTGCCACCAGCACCAGCCCAAGCACCGAAGCGCCGACGATGATGAGGCGGCGCAGGCGAGCCTGGCGCTGCTGCGCAAGCTGGGCGTCGCGCATCCGCTGGCGTTGGCTCGGTCCGGGCATCTGGTCAGCTCGATTCAGCTCAGGCGTTCTGCTTGATCAGGTCGCCGAGGGCGGACGGCTGCACGGCACCGATCTGCTGCAGCGTCAGGTCCTTGCCGTTCACGTGGACGGAGGGGGTGGCGTTGACCCCGTCCTTGGATGCCAAATCGTTGGTGCCGTTGACGAAGGCCTTCGTCGCCTGGTTGTCGAAGCAGGCCTGGAAGCTGGTCAGGTCGGTACCGGTGATCCCGGCAGCGGCGGGAATGGTGTCTCGCAACAGAGCGTCCGCATAGCCATCGCCCTCCGTTGCCGGTTGGTTGGCGTAGATCTGCTCGTGGTAGGTCGAGTACTTGCCGGCGAAGTCCGAACAGGCGGCACCGATGCCGGCCCGCAGCGAGGCGTCGTTGTTCAGGTTGGTGTCCAGGAACGTCATGTTGCGGTATCGCAGCTCGATGTCACCGGAGTCGGCCAAGGACTTGAAGGCGGCCCCGTAGATGCCCTCGAACTGCTTGCACACCGGGCACTGGTAGTCGAAGAAGAGTTCGACCACCGGGGCGCCGGCCTTGGACTTGCCCGGGTTGACCACGATCGCGTCCTTCGCCTGCGTCGCGTTCGGCGGCGTGGCAGAGGACGCGGTGGCCTGGCGTCCCTGGTTCTGCACCAGGACCCCGACGAACACCCCGACCAGCACGACGACGAGGACGGCCGCTCCGACGCCGATGATCCGGGTGAGCCGCTGCTGCTTGGCCTGAGCCACCTGGTTCCGGCGCAGCTGCTCGCGGTTGTTCTGGGTCATCTGGTCGACTCCTTGTCGTCTACAGCGATCGGCTCCGGGTCGGTGGCCGTCAGGTCAATCGGGTCGGCGAACAGCCAGTTGTCCACGGCGAAGGGCGCCTTGGGCCGCCAGGCCGCCCAGGCCCCGGCCAGCAGCAGGCCGGTGTCCCGCGCGATCTCCAGCGGGTACTGGGTCTGGCTGGCCTCCACCGCGCCGCCCTCGCCGAAACAACCGCAGTCGATCGAGATGCCCCTGGCCCAGACCGAGGCGATCCCGATGATGAAGGCCACCATCAGCGCCGAACCGAGGACCGCCGACAGCCGGGTGAAGGTACCGGTGATCAACAGCAGACCGAGCGCTACCTCGACGATCGGCAGGGCTACCCCGACGAAGCTGGTCAGCTCCCAGGGCAACAGCTGGTACAGCCGCACGGACTGCACCGAGGCGTCCAGCTCGGTGACTTTCAGCAGGCCGGCCACCAGCAGGGTCACGCCGAGTACCAGCCGTGCGAGCAGGGTCACCCACTCCAGCCAGGGACGCCGGGACGACGAGACGGCGGGGGAGTCGGACACCGGGACAGTATATGAGGGGCCCTGTGCGGCCGCTGACGCGTCCCTGGTCGTCTGTTCCTCGGGCCGCTGCCGCGTCCCTCGTCGAGACTCCTCGCCTCTTTCGACGCTCCGCGCCGAAAAGGCTCGTCGTCTAGGCTGAGGAAACCATGAGCCGAACCCACGCGCAGATCGTCGCAGAACTCCAGGCCCGCTGGCCCGAGCACCGGGTGGCACCCAGCCAGGCCAGGGTGCAGGCACTCTGCGACCTGCTCGGTTCGCCGGAGAAGTCCTGCCCGGTGATCCTGGTGGCCGGCACCAACGGCAAGGGCAGCACCGCGCTGATGATCGACTCGCTGCTGCGCTCCCTCGGGTTGCGGGTCGGCCGCTACTCCAGCCCCCACCTGGTGGACCTGACCGAGCGAATCAGTATCGACGGCGAACCGATCGGCACAGAGGTCTTCGACGAACTGGTCGAGCAGGTACTGCCCCTGGTCGAACTCGTCGATGCCCAGCTGATCGACGGGGTGGAAATGACCTTCTTCGAGGTCATGACGGCGCTCGGCTACGCAGCCTTCGCCGACGCCCCGGTGGATGTCGCGGTTGTCGAGGTCGGGCTCGGCGGACGGTGGGACGCCACCAACATCGTGGAAGCGCAGGTCGCGGTGGTCTGCCCCATCGACCTCGACCACACCCACCTGCTCGGTGACACCGTCGCCGAGATCGCGGCGGAGAAGGCCGGCATCATCAAGACCGGCAGCAAGGCCGTCCTGGCCGCGCAGCACCCCGAAGCGGCCACAGTGTTGCTGGCCCGCTGCAGCGAGGTCGGCGCCGAAGTGCTCCGGGAGGGCATCGAGTTCGGCCTGATCGACCGCAAGCCGGCCGTCGGCGGCCAGATGATCCGGATGGAGACCGCTGAGGGGCCACTCGGCGACCTGGTGCTGCCGCTGTTCGGCGCCCACATGGCCCGCAATGCCGCCCTCGCGGTCGCAGCCGCAGAGGCCTTCCTCGGCGGCAAGCCGCTGCCGGCAGAGGTCATCGCCGAAGGCCTGGACCAGGTGAAGGCTCCGGCAAGGCTCGAAGTGGTCCGGCGGTCCCCGACGGTAGTGCTCGACACCTGCCACAACCCGCACGGCGCCCGGGCGACGATCGACGCCATCACCGAGGCCTTCGACTTCAACCCGCTGATCGGGGTGGTCGCGATGATGGCCGACAAGGACGTCACCGGAGTGCTCGCCATCTTCGCAGAGGCCATGACCACCGTCGTCTGCACCACCATTGCCTCCACCGACAGGGCGCTGTCCACGGCAGCGCTGCAGGAGCTGGCCGGTGAGGCGTTCGGCGCCGAACGCGTGCTGGCCGCCGAGACCATGACCGGGGCGATCGAGGAAGCCGTCCGGCTGGCCGACGAGGCCGGTCCGGGCTCCGGGGTGCTGATCGCAGGCTCCGTCTACGCGGCCGGTGAGGCGCGGGCGCTACTGGTGCGACCCACGGAGGAGGACTCGTGAGGCTCGCCGCCAGCAACCCGATGGGCCGGGTGATGCTCAGCATCCTCGCCTTCGAAGCGATCATCTTCGGGCTCGCGATCGCCGGCATGATCCAGGTCTCCTCGCTCCCGGTGCCACTCTCCTTCGGGCTTGGCCTTGGCGCGGCGGCACTCGCCCTGGTGGCGGCCGCATTGTTGCGCGGTCCGGTCGGCTACCCACTGGGCTGGCTCACCCAGCTTGTCGGCATCGGCCTTGGCCTGGCCACCGAGATGATGTTCTGGGTGGGCGGGATGTTCGCACTGCTGTGGGTGGTGTGTTTCCTGCTGGGCCGACGGATCGAGCGCACGGAACCGGTAGGCCTCCGCCCGACGGCACCGACATCCTGACTTCGGTTACCCGGCCCGGCGAAGGATAAGGTGCCAGCCATGACCGATCTTCACCGGACCCTGGTGCTGCTGAAGCCGGACGCGGTACGCCGCGGGCTGGCCGGCACCATCCTGGCCCGCTACGAGGCCAAGGGCTTGACGGCCGTCGCCCTTGAGCTGCGGCACATCGACACGGCCATGGCCGACCGGCACTATGCCGATCACGTCGACCAGCCCTGGTACCCGCCGCTGCGCGACTACATCACCGGCGGGCCGCTGGTGGCCCTTGTGCTGGCTGGACCTTCGGCGATCGAGGTGGTCCGGCTGATGAACGGCGCGACCAACTCTGTTGTGGCCGCCCCCGGCACCATCCGCGGTGACTACTCCCTGTCCAACCGGGAGAACCTGGTCCACGCGTCCGACTCCCCGGAGTCGGCAAGCCGGGAGATCGGACTTTGGTTCCCGAACCTGGGCTGAATCCCGCCGAGTCGCCGGATGCCCTGCCGCAGGATCCCGGACCGAATGGTCCGGGCACGTCCGCCGACCCCGCGCCCGAAGGGCCCGCCGGTCCGGGGCTGCCGTACCAGCAGCCCTACCTGAGCGGCAACCAGACCTTCCCTGCGCCCTACAACGGACAGTGGCAGGCTCCTGGGTCCCAACCGGTCTACTGGCAACCGCAGCCAACCAAACCGGCGGCCCTGCCGGTGGTGCCGCGGGAGTACCACGAGTTCTTCCGGACGCCGCGCTACCGCTGGTGGAAGCCGCTGCTGAGCCTCGCTCATGTTCGTGGCCACCTGGCTCGTCGCCAACATCGTGATCGGGCTGGCGGCCATCATGTACGACTGGTCGACCGGGCGGGTGGACCCCCAGGACACGATGGCCGGCAAGCTGACCATGACCCCGGCCCTCTTCACCGCCAACAACCTTGCCCTGGCCACAGCCATCCCGCTGGCCGGGCTCGCCGGCTGGGCCGTCTTCGGGCAGCGTCCGAGGTGGATGAGTTCGATCGCCGGCGGGTTTCGGTGGTCCCTGTTCTGGCGGTTCGTCGGCCTGGCGGTTCCGATCATGCTGCTCAGCGCCGGTGTCGAAGTGTGGCTCTCCGGTCCACCGGAGCTGGTCTGGAACGCCGACTCGCTGTTCCTGATCGTGGCCATCGTGGCGACCACCCCTTTCCAGGCAGCGGGGGAGGAGTACGGCGTTCGCGGGATCATGGCCCGCAGCGTCGGCTCCTGGTTCGGTTCCAGCCGGGTCGGCCTCGTGGTAGCGACTGCGGTGACGTCGGTGGTCTTCATGCTGCTGCACGGCGCAGGGGACCCCTGGCTGAACGGCTACTACTTCGCCATGGGCGTGATCTTCTCGCTGCTGGTCTGGAAGACCGGCGGCCTGGAGGCCGGCGTCGCCCTGCACGTCGTCAACAACCTGGTCGGCGAGATCACGCTGCCCTTCGGCGGGCTGGAATCGATGTTCGACCGGCAGGCGGGCGTCGCCGGGCCCGAGATCCTGATCCAGCTCTTCTTCACGATCGCCCTTGCCGGTGCGATGTGGTGGGCCGCGACGAGGCTCCGACTTCCCCAGTCCACGGCTCCGGGAGCCACCCGGCCGGAACCAGGGCGTTGACTCCGAGGTATTCTGGTATCTCTTTCGCGCCCGCGCGAACGCTGACAAAGGTGTGAGATGACTAACGACGTGGTGAACAAGCTGGACGCCGCAAGCGCCTTGAAGTGGCTGCGAGCCAAGCTCCGCTCCCGGGTGGGCCGCACCCTGATCGGGGTCGACGGCGTCGACGGCGCAGGCAAGACCACCTTCGCCAACGAGTTGTCTGGGCTGCTGCGGGAATCCGGTCTCGAGGTGATCCGGATCTCGATGGATCACTACCTGAACCCGCAGTCGAAGCGTTACGCCCAGGGCAGGACTTCGGCCAAGGGCTTCTTCGAGGACAGCTACGACTACGAGCGCTTCAGCAACGAGGTGCTCGAACCGCTGGGTCACGGTGGTTCCGGGCGCTACCGCACGGCCGCCTACGACCTGGACTCGGAGTCCGAGGTGCACTCGCCGTGGCGGGTCGCCCCCGACCACGCCGTGGTGATCATCGACGGCATGTTCATCCACCGCGACGAGTTGTGTTCGAGCAAGCAGAAGAAGGTCTGGGACATCTCGATCTGGCTGGAGGTGCCGTTCGAGGAGTCGTTCCACCGGATGGCCGAACGGGACGTGAAGATCACCTCCGATCCGGAGGACCCGCGCAACGCCCGCTACTACCAGGGCCAGCTGCTGTACCTGCATTCCTGCGATCCGGCCCACCGGGCCGACCTGGTGGTGGAGAACGCTGCGCCGCACGAGCCGGTCGATTGATCCTCGGACGACCGAGCACCGCTGATCCGGCGGAACTGGCCGACGAGCTGTTGGCCAGGCTGCGGAGTGCGGGCGAGCCGGCCAACGTTGCCGGTATGGCCCGCTACGGCATCAATCCCGAAGGCACCCTCGGCGTGCCGATGCCCATCCTCCGCGCCGCTGCCACCGAACTCCGTCCGCTCCGCGGGCGGGATCCGGAGTTGCTGCATGCTGCCGCAGCCCGGCTGTGGGCGTCCGGGGTGCACGAGGCCAGGATCCTGGCCGGGTTGATCGAGGTTCCGGCGCTGGTGACCGAGGCCCAGGCGGACGCGTGGGTGGCGGACCTGGATTCCTGGGATGTCTGCGACCAACTCCAGAAACTGTTCGTGCCCACACCGTTCGCCCATGCGAAAGCCGTCGAGTGGGCCGGGCGCGAGGAGACCTTCGTCAAGCGGGCCGGGTTTGTGCTGATGGCCACCATCGCCGTGCACGACAAGCAGGCTCCCGACGCCGCCATCATCGCGTTCCTGCCGGTGGTCGAGACCGGGGCCACCGACGGGCGCAACTTCGTCAAGAAGGCGGTCAACTGGGCGCTGCGCCAGATCGGCAAGCGGTCCCTCGCCTGCCACGCAGCCGCTGTGGCGGCGGGGGAGCGGATCCTGGCCGACCACCCGGACTCGTCAGCGGCGAGATGGGTGGCGCGGGACGCGCTACGAGAACTACGCAGCCGGCCGGTCCTGGCCCGACTCGAGGCGAAAGCCGCGGCTTCGCAACGGCTCACACATTGATTACGCTTGCCCAACCATGACTGCTGACCGCGTGACTTCGCTGTATCCACGGCTGGAACCACTGCTCGCCCAGGTGAACAAGCCAGTGCAGTACACCGGCGGCGAGGTGAACTCGGTCAGCAAGGACTTCGCCGGCGCAGAGGTCCGGTGGGCACTGATGTACCCGGACGCCTACGAGGTCGGCCAGCCCAACCAGGGCATGGCGATCCTTTACGAGATCCTCAACGAGCGTGACTGGATGCTCGCCGAGCGCACGTTCTCGATCTGGCCGGACCTGGCCGGGAAGATGCGCCAGCACGGCCTGCCGCAGTTCACGCTGGAGAACCATCTGCCGGTCCGCGCCTTCGACCTGCTCGGGGTGAGCTTCTCCACCGAGCTCTGTTACACCAACCTGCTGGAAGCCCTCGACCTGGCCGGGATCGCCCTGCACAGCGTCGACCGCGCAGAGGACGACCCGATCGTGATCGCCGGCGGGCATGCAGCGTTCAACCCGGAGCCGATCGCCGACTTCATCGACGCGGCCGTCATCGGCGACGGTGAGGAGGCGGCCCTGATCGTCTCAGAACTGGTGCGCTCCTGGAAGGCGGCCGGGCGTCCCGGGGGCCGACGCGGGCTGTTGTTCACGCTGGCCAGCCACGGCGTCGCCTACGTCCCGGCCTTCTACGACGTCACCTACGGCGCCGACCGTGCGATCGCTGCCGTCACCCCGAACACCGCAGGAGTGCCGGCCCGGGTGGCCAAGCACACCCTGATGGAACTGGACGAGTGGCCCTACCCGGCCCGTCCGGTGGTGCCGCTGGCCGAGACCGTCCACGAGCGCTACTCGGTGGAGATCTTCCGGGGCTGCACCCGCGGCTGCCGGTTCTGCCAGGCCGGCATGATCACCAGGCCGGTGCGGGAGCGCAACATCGAGACGATCGGCACCATGGTGGCGGGCGGGCTGGCAGCGACCGGGCTCGAGGAGGTGGGCCTGCTGAGTCTCTCCAGCGCCGACCACTCCGAGATCGGACCGGTGACCAAGCAGTTGGCCGACCGGTACGAGGGCAGCTTCGTCTCGCTCTCCCTGCCCAGCACCCGGGTGGATGCGTTCAACATCGACCTGGCCAACGAGTTGTCCCGCAACGGCCGCCGCTCCGGGCTGACTTTCGCCCCGGAGGGCGGGTCCGAACGGCTACGCAAGGTGATCAACAAGATGGTCACAGAGGACGACCTGATCAACACCGTGGCGGCGGCCTTCTCGCAGGGCTGGCGGCAGGTGAAGCTCTACTTCATGTGCGGCCTGCCCACAGAGACCGACGAGGACGTGCTCGGCATCGCCGACATGGCCGCGCGGGTGATCGAGACCGGACGCCGGGCAGCCGGCACCCGCGACGTGCGCTGCACGATCAGCATCGGCGGCTTCGTGCCCAAGCCGCACACCCCGTTCCAGTGGGTGGCGCAGGCCGATCCGGAGACGATCGACCGGCGGCTGCGGATGCTCAAGGACAGGATCCGCGAAGACCGAAGGTACGGGCGCGCCATCGGGATGCGCTACCACGATGGCCAGCCCGGCCAGATCGAGGGCCTGCTCAGCCGCGGTGACCGCCGGGTCGGGGCCGTGATCGAGGAGGCCTGGCGAGATGGCGGCATCCTGGACGGCTGGAGCGAGCACTTCTCCTACGAACGCTGGACGGCTGCCGCTGCGAAGGCGCTGGCGCCGCACGGCATCGACCTGCCCTGGTACACCACGAGGGAGCGGGCGCAGTCGGAGGTCCTGCCCTGGGACCACCTCGACGCCGGCCTCGACCGGGACTGGCTGTGGCAGGACTACCAGGACGCCGTCCTCGGTGCCGAGGTGGAGGACTGCCGCTGGTCGGGTTGCTACGACTGCGGGGTGTGCCCGCAGTTCGGTACCGAGATCCAGATCGGCCCCACCGGGCGAACGCTGCTTCCGCTGGCCGTGGCACGTCCCAGCTGAGCTGTACGAGAAGTCCCGCTGCGGGATCGAGATGGCGTCATCCCCGGGGCGCCCGGCCCAACGATTCCGGGCTTCCTGGCACCATCTGCGACGAACACCGGTTACGTTGGCCGCGTGCAGCGGGTAGAGCGCGTCCCCGGATGGCGTAGCTGGGCGCCGGGCCTGGCCACGCTGCTCAGCTACGACCGGTCCTGGTTGCGTGGCGACCTGCTCGCCGGAGTGACCGTCTCCGCCTACCTGGTCCCGCAGGTGATGGCCTACGCCGAGATCATCGGCTTGCCGCCGGTCGCTGGCCTGTGGGCCGTCCTGGCACCGATGGCCGTGTACGCGCTCCTCGGGGATTCGCGACAACTCTCGATCGGCCCGGAGTCGACCACGGCGCTGATGGCGGCGGCAGCGATCGCGGCGCTCGCCGGCCAGGTCGGCGGGCAGCGCCGGGCCGAACTGGCGGCCCTGGTCGCGGTCGCGGTCGGCGTGGTGTGCCTGGTCGGCTGGATCGCCCGACTCGGCTTCCTGGCGAACCTGCTGTCGCGGCCGGTCCTCGTGGGTTACCTCGCCGGCATCGGGATCCTGATGGTGTTCAGCCAGCTGGGCAAGCTGACCGGGCTGGACATCGCCGGCGCGAACGTCTGGGAGCAGACCGCCTCGCTGGTCGCACAGCTCGGCTCGGTCAACCTCCCGACGCTGGTGCTCGGCGTTACCGTCGCGGTCGCGCTGTTCGCGATGCACCGATGGGCGCCCGCCTGGCCCGGGCCGCTGCTGGTGATGCTTGCCTCAGCCGGCGTCGTGGCCGTGGCCGGGCTCACCGCTCACGGCATCGCCGTGATCGGTGCGGTGCCGACAGCGATCCCCGCTCCTTGCGCTACCGAATCCCGACGGGATCAACCTGCTGGCACTGCTGCCGGTGGCCCTCGGGATCGCAGTGGTTGGCTACAGCGACGTGATCCTCACCGGCCGGTCGTTCGCCGCTCGCAGGCAGGAACACGTGGACGCGAACCAGGAACTCCTCGCCATGGGCGCAGCCAATCTTGCCAACGGCTTCCTTTCCGGCTTCCCGGTGTCGTCGTCAGCCAGTCGGACCGTGATCGGGGACGCGGCCGGGAGCCGCACCCAGCTTCACTCCCTGGTGGCTGCGGGGATGGTCGTCGGCTCGATCTTCGTCTTCGGCCCGGTACTGGCGGCCTTCCCGCAGGCCGCGCTCGGCGGGGTGGTGGTGTACGCAGGGCTGCGCCTGGTCGACCTGGCCGAGCTTCGCCGGATCGCCGGCTTCCGGCGAAGCGAGCTCGTCCTCGCCCTGGTCACCCTGGTGGCGGTGCTGGCCACCGGCCTGCTGAACGGGATCGGGATCGCCGTCGGCCTGTCCCTGCTGGACCTCATCCGCCGGATCGCCCATCCGCACGACGGCGTCCTCGGCTACGTCCCCGGGCTGGCCGGGATGCATGACGTCGACGACTACCCGATGGCCACCCAGGTGCCCGGGCTCGTCGTGTACCGCTACGACTCGCCCCTGTTCTTCGCCAACGCCGACGACTTCCTCACCCGGGCGATGGCTTCGGTCCGCCGGGCCGACCCCAAGCCGATGTGGTTCGTGCTGAACGCCGAAGCGATCGTCGAGGTGGACCTGACCGCCGTCGACACCCTCGAGCAGCTTCGGCAGGCCCTCGACGAAATGGGCGTCGTGTTCGCGATGGCGAGGGTGAAGATGGAGGTGCGTCAGCAGTTGGCCGCCGCCGGATTCACGGTTGCGGTCGGCGATGACCGCATCTTCGCGACCCTGCCAACCGCTGTGGCCGGCTTCGCCAGTTGGCATGCTGCGGCGCACGGCACGCGTCCGCCGGGGATCCCTGAGGCCATGACCAACCCGCCGACCGAGGAGGAAAGATGACCAAACCACTTGTGGTGCAAATCACGCTGGACTGCGCCGACCCGCACCTGCTCGCGCAATGGTGGTCGGAGACCATCGGCTGGCCGGTCGAACCGACCGACGAGGACTTCATCCGGAGGATGATCGCTGCCGGCCACGCCACCGAGGCCGACACCCGGGTGTTCGACGGTCAGCTCGTCTGGGCCACCGGGGCGGCGATCAGTGTGGCCGACGCCCCGGACGGCAGCCCGTGCCGGCGGCTTCTGTTCCAGGCGGTGCCGGAGCCACGTACGGCCAAGAACCGCATGCACCTCGACGTCCGGGTAACCCCGGACACCGACCTGGACACTGCGCGGGACGCGCTGCTGGCCCGGGGAGCAACCTTCCTGCACGAGGCGTCGGAGGGTCCATACCACCGCTGGTACACGATGGCGGATCCGGAAGGCAATGAGTTCTGCATCACTTGAGCCCGTGCTCAGGGCAGCGGACGGATCATGGCGATCAACCGGACGTCCGCCCGCGGCGACCAGTCGCGCTCTGGCGCGGGCCGGAAGCCGAGCCGCCGGTACAGGCGATGGGCTGCCGCCATCCACCCGGCGGTAGAGATCACCACCGCTGCTGCGCCCGAGCCTGCCGCCAGGTCGAGGCACTGAAGCACCAGCGCCTCACCGACGCCGCTTCCCCGCCCAGCCGGGGCGACGGCCAGTGCCCGGAACTCGCCCTCGTCCGGGCCGGCCAGCTCGCGGTAGCGGGAGCCCGGTGGACACCACGTGACGGTGCCCAGCAGGGTTCCGGCTTCGTCCACGGCCACCCACAGGTCCGCGTCCGACGCCCGCGCGGCCGCGTCCCGCAGCACTTCGTAGTACGGATCGGCCGCCGGCATCGCACCGTCGGCCAGGTAGGCGTTGGCGGTGAGTTCGCCCACCGCCGGGTACTCCGCGGGGCAGGGCGCGACGCAGCTCGATCACCCGCCCAGCGTAATCGCGGCGCAGTGGCCGTTAGGCTGTCGGCCGTGTCACGACAGCCACCTGTGCAGCAGGACCCGCCGGTCCAGCGACTTCGCCTGCAGTACGCCAAACGTGGACGGGCAAGGTTCGCCTCCCATCGTGACTTCGGTCGGGCCTTCGAGCGGGCGCTGCGCCGTGCCGGCATCCCGATGGCCTTCTCCTCCGGCTTCTCCCCGCACCCGCGGATCAGCTACGCCAACGCCTCACCGACGGGCGCAGCCAGCGAGGCCGAATACCTGGAGATCGGGCTGGCCGCAGTGCTGGACCCCGCCGCGGTCCTGGACCGCCTGAATGCCGCGATGCCCGACGGGCTGGTCATCGTCCGGGTGGTCGAGGCGGATGGCGGCTCGCTGGCAGAACGGCTAACCGCTTCCCGGTGGCGGGTGGAACTGGGCGGCGTTGATGCCGGCGACCTTGCCCAGGCAGTGGCCGAACTGCTGGCCACCGAACGCGTCGAGGTGCAGCGGATGACGAAGACCGGCCTTCGGACCTTCGACGTCCGTTCAGCCCTGTTGACGCTGGTCGCCGAAGGCAACTCGTGTGAACTGGTCTCGACCATGGGGGAGCCCCTGGTTCGACCCGACGACGTGGTGCAGGCGTTGCAGCTACTGCGGCCGGGCCTGAAGTCGGCCGAGTCGGCCCTGATCACCCGGATCGAGCAGGGCACCTGGGACGGCGGCCGGATGGTCGACCCGTTCGCTTCCTGAGAATCCAGAACGGGGTCAGGTAGGACCCCACGCGGTTCAGTGAGTGTGGAATACTGGGGTCAGGTTGGAGTCATCCAGACCCCCAGCCCTCGAATGCTGTGACCGGTGTGACAGACCGACCACGGCGCTGACACCTCACCGCGACGGAGACGACCGCGGGGGCGAAGCTGCTGATGCATTCGACCGACCAGTCTTTGCTGCCCATGGCAGCCACGTTTGCGGCGCCCCCGCCGCCTAAGGAGAGCTAAGTGCTCGATTCTGACTACCCGAACAACGATCAGCCCGCCAAGGAACAGGTCGAGCCGCCGCGTCGTCGCCGTGCCGCCAGCAGGCCAGCAGGTCCGCCCGCCCCGGCGACCCCCGCCGAGCCGGAGGTCGCAGCCACCGAAGTCGCGCCGGTCGAAGCCGCCGAAGTCACGCCCGGCACGGTCGCCGAGGTTGCCCCGGTCGCCGCAACTGAGGTTGCATCGAACGCCCCAGGTGACGAACCGGCCCCCAAGCGGGCCCGCCGCAGCCGCGCGAAGGCCGCCCCCGACCAGGAACCCATGATCGAGGCAGAGGCGCCCGCACCGGTGGCCCAGCCCGACGCCAGTGAAGACCGCCCTGAGGACAAACCGGTCCGGACCCCGCGTCGGCGTCGCGCAGCCAAGGTCGCCGAACCGGCAGCGGAGCCGGTGGCCGAGCCGGCCGCCGATCCCGGCGAGGACGTGGCCGCAAGCCTGGATGCTTTGGTGCAGCAGGAGCGTCCGCGCACCCGCCGGCGCAGGGCCGAGACCTTTGGCCTGCGTGAGGAAGACGATCCGGAAACGGTGCTCGACTCCCTGGCCGCTGCCATCGGCGGAAGACTCGACCCGGCAACCGCCGTTGACGACCTCGACGAGGACGAAGAAGAAGACGAGGACGCCGAGGACGCCGAAGACGCCAGCGAGGATGACCTCGAGTCGGCCGATGGCGACGAGACCACGCCGCGTCGCCGTCGCCGCCGCAGGGGTGGCCGTCGCCGCCGTCGCGGTGCGGGCGAGCCTGGCGCCGAGGGTGACGAGGATGCCGAGGCCGGTGACGCAGAGCCAGGTGAGGCCGAAGTCGCCGAGCCCGAACCTGTCGAGGGCGATGAACCGGTCAGCGAGGGCACCTCCCGTCGCCGTCGCCGTCGCCGCCGCCGTGGCGAGGACGCCAGCGACACCGAGGACGAATCGATCGATGTCGTGGTCCGGGTCCGCGAGCCGCGTCGTCGGGCCACCCCGTCCAGCGACGAAGTCACCGGCATCGAGGGTTCCACCCGGATGGAGGCCAAGAAGCAGCGCCGTCGTGAGGGCCGCGTCGCCGGCCGCCGCCGGCCGCCGATCCTCAGCGAGTCCGAATTCCTGGCTCGACGCGAGGCGGTAGACCGCCGGATGCTGATCCGCCAGACCGACGACTACTCGCAGATCGCCGTGATGGAAGACGGGGTCCTGGTCGAGCACTATGTCGACCGCGCCTCGGCCACTTCGATGATCGGCAACATCTACCTCGGTCGGATCCAGAACGTGCTGCCATCGATGGAGGCGGCTTTCGTCGACATCGGCCGTGGCCGTAACGCCGTCCTCTACGCCGGCGAGGTCGACTGGGAGGGCTTCGGGGTCACCGGCCAGGAGAAGAAGGTGGAACGGGTCTTCAAGTCCGGCCAGCAGGTGCTGGTGCAGGTGAGCAAGGACCCGGTCGGCGCCAAGGGCGCTCGGCTGACCTCGCATATCTCGCTTCCGGGCCGCTACATCGTCTACTCACCGGGCGGGCACCTGTCCGGCATCTCCCGCAAGCTCCCCGAGGGTGAGCGTCGACGACTCAAGAGCATCCTGGACGAGCTGATCGGGACGGACGCATCGGTCATCGTCCGCACCGCGGCCGAAGGCGCCACCGAGGACGAACTGATCCGGGACGTGAACCGGCTGAAGGCGCAGTGGGAGGTGCTGGAGAAGAAGGTCAAGTCCGGCCAGGCTCCCCAGCAGCTGTACGCCGAGCCCGACCTGACCGTCCGCATCGTCCGTGACCTGTTCACCGAGGATTTCGGTGCACTGATCATCGACGGCAACGGCGACGCCGACGACGCCTACGAGACTGTGGACGCCTACGTCCAGCACGTCGCGCCCCACCTGGCCGCCCGGCTGCAGCGGTGGGACCGCGCCTCGCAGGGCGACATCTTCAGCTCGTTCCGCGTGCACGAGCAGGTGGCCAAGGCACTTGAGCGCAAGGTGTTCCTGCCCTCGGGCGGCTCGCTGATCATCGACCGTACCGAGGCGATGACCGTGGTCGACGTGAACACCGGCAAGTTCACCGGCACCTCCGGCAACCTCGAGGCGACCGTCACCTCCAACAACCTCGAGGCGGCGGAGGAGCTCGTCCGCCAGCTGCGCCTGCGCGACATCGGCGGGATCATCGTGATCGACTTCATCGACATGGTGCTGCCGGCCAACCGCGAGCTCCTGTTGCGGCGGCTGGTGGAATGCCTCGGTCGTGACCGGACGCGCCACCAGGTGGCCGAGGTCACCTCGCTTGGCCTCGTGCAGATGACCCGGAAGAAGATCGGGACCGGCCTCGCCGAAGCGTTCACGATTCCCTGCGATACCTGCAAGGGACGTGGCTACCACGTCCACGACGTGCCGGTTGCCACCCAGGTACCGGCCGACGGTGGGGATCGCGACTCCGGCCGTCGTGGCGGCGGTCGGGCCCCGGCCAGCCAGCCGGCGCGAAGGGGCACCGCACGCACCCGCAGGGACGGTGGCCAGTCGACCCCGGCTGCCGAGCCGGTTGAGGCAGAGGCGCCGGTGGTTGAACCGATCGAGGCTCCGGTTGTCGAGGCTCCGGCTGCGGAGGCACCGGCTGCGGAGGCACCGGCTGCGGAGGCACCGGCTGAGGCCGGCTGAGCCCGGCTGCGGAGGCACCGGCTGCGGAGGCTACCGGCTGAGGCACGGCTGCGCACGGCTGCGGAGGCACCGGCTGGCACGGCTGAGGCACCGGCTGCGGAGGCACCGGCTGCGGAGGCACCGGCTGAGGCACCGGCTGCGGAAGCCCCGGCCGCGGAAGCACGCGAGGCGACCGAACTGGTTTTCAATCCCGGCCGAGTGTCGTCGGGGTTGGCTTAGGCTGCCCCGAGCCTGTCGAGACCATGGTTTCGACAGGCTCAACCAGCGCTGGTGCCTCCCTCGTCAGACTCCGGGACGGTGGCCAGATCGGCCAGCCACAGGTCGGCCGATGTGTCCGAGGGTGCCCGCCAGTCACCGCGCGGTGACAGCGAACCACCCCGAACCACCTTCGGGCCGTTCGGTAACGCCGAGCGCTTGAACTGGGCGAACCCGAAGAAGCGCTTGCAGAACACCCCGAGCCACTTCTTGATGGTGGCCAGGTCGTAAGCGGTCCGCTCGTCGTGCGGGAACCCTTCAGGCCAGTCTCCGACCTCGGCATCCCGCCACGCGTGCCAGGCGAGGAAGGCGATCTTCGACGGCCTCATCCCGTGCCGCAGCACGTGGAACAGATTGAAGTCCTGGAGGCTGTACGGGCCGATGGTCGCCTCCGTCGACTGCGGGGTCTCGCCCTCGCCGACCGGAACCAGTTCCGGGGTGATCTCGGTGTCGAGGATCGCCTGCAGGGTCACCCCGACCGACTCGTCGAAGAGGCGCTCCGCGATAACCCAGCGGATCAGGTGCTGGATCAGGGTCTTCGGCACCCCGCCGTTGACGTTGTAGTGGGACATCTGGTCGCCCACCCCGTAGGTGCACCAGCCGAGCGCCAGCTCGGACAGGTCGCCGGTGCCCAGTACGATCCCGTTGCGCTGGTTGGCGAGCCGGAACAGGTAGTCGGTCCGCAGCCCGGCCTGCACGTTCTCGAACGTCACGTCGTAGACCGGGTGGCCATCGGCGTAGGGGTGGTCCAGCCCGTTCAGCATCAGGCGGGCGGTCTCGGTGATGTCGAGTTCGGCGAAGGACACCCCGAGCGCGTTCGCCAGCGCGGTGGCGTTGCCCTTCGTGTGGGCGGAGGTGGCGAAGCCGGGCATGGTGAACGCGAGGATGTCGGTGCGGGGCCGGCCGAGCCGGTCCATGGCGCGCGCCGCGACGATCAGGGCGTGGGTCGAGTCGAGTCCGCCGGACACACCGATCACGATGTTCGGCTGGCCGATCGACTTCAGCCGCTGCACCAGGCCGCTGACCTGGATGTTGTAGGCCTCGTAGCAGTCCTGGGCCAATCTGGTCGGGTCGGCTGGGACGAAGGGGAACCTGGCCAGCGGCCGACGCAGTCCGAGATCGCCGGTCGGTGCGACCAGCTCGAAGGTTACGGTCCGGTACTCGCCGGTGCGCTCGGCGTGAGCGCGCCGGTTGTCATCGAAGGTGCCCATCCGGAGGCGGTTCTGCACGATGGTGCCGAGGTCGACGTCGGCGATGGAGGCCCGTGGCCCGTCGGGGAAGCGCTCCGACTCGGCCAGCAGCATCCCCGTGTCGTAGACCAGCGTCTGGCCGTCCCAGGAGAGATCGGTGGACGACTCGCCCTCACCGGCCGCGGAGTAGACGTAGCCGACGATCAGCCGGGATGAGCCGGACGCGCAGAGCAGCTTGCGTTCCTCGGCCTTGGCGACAGTGATCGGGCTGCCGGACAGGTTCGCGATCACCGTCGCGCCGGCCAGCGCGGCCTCGGCGCTCGGCGGGATGGGTACCCACATGTCCTCGCAGATCTCCACGTTGAGCACGAAGCCCGGCACGTCGTCGGCGGCGAACAGCAGGTCGGCACCGAACGGCGCGTCCTGCCCGGCGACCCGGATCTCGCCGGTGACGTCATCACCCGGCCCGATCTGGCGACGCTCGTAGAACTCGCGGTAGGTGGGCAGGTAGGACTTCGGCACCACGCCGAGCACCCGGCCGCGATGGATCACGACAGCACAGTTGTAGACCCGGTTCAGGCTGACCAGTGGAGCACCGACGACCAGCACGCAGCCGAGGCCCTCGGTCTGCGGCACCAGCCAGTCGAGTGCATCCCTGGTGGCGGTCAGGACGGTGTCCTGCAGCAGCAGGTCTTCGATCGAGTAACCGGTAAGGGTGAGCTCGGGGAAGATCGCCAGGCAGGCGCCGGCCTCGGCGCAATCCCGGGCCTGGCTGAGAACGGCCTCGGCATTGGCCCGCGGCTGCACCATCCGGATTCCGAAGGTACACGCGGCCACTCGGGCAAACCCGTGGGTGTACAGGTTGTAGAAGTCCATTCGGCGCTCCTGGCTGCGGTGTCGCCTCAGCATGCCACGCTGCGGCCCCGGATCGGTGAGACTGGACCCATGAGCAATGTGCTGCCCGTGGATACCCCCGGCGGGCCGGGCGAACTGGTGCTGGCGGAGGCTGTTACGCCGATTGCGGTGCTCCTGCTCGGGCACGGCGCCGGGGGTAGCGAGGCGAGTTGGGATCTCGACCTGCTGGCCCGGGAGCTGCCGGCGTCCGGGATCAGCGTCGGTCGCTACCGCCAGCCGTGGCTGGTCGCCGGACGCAAGGTGGCCGGACCCCCGCCCAGCCTTGACCGGGCCTGGGTGCCCGCAGTGGCTGCGGTGCGTGCGCACTGGCCGGGGCTGCCATTGTTCGTCGGTGGCCGCAGCGCCGGTGCGAGGTGCGCCTGTCGCTGCTTCGAACCAACCGAAGCCGGTCTGGTGCTGCTGTCCTTCCCGCTGCACCCACCAGGCAAGCCGGAAAAGTCCAGGGTCGCCGAGCTGGCCTCCGCTGGTGGCCCGGCGCTGGTGGTCCAGGGTGCAGCTGACCCGTTCGGGTCACCAGCGGACGTCGCCCGCGCCCTTGCTGACGCCGGCTACTCGGGGGAACGGATCGTCGGAGTCCCCGGAGCCAGCCACTCGCTGGCGCCGCCCCGTGGCCTGCCGGCGACGAAAGTCGCCGAACGGGAGCAGCTGCTGGTGGGTTCGGTGCTCACCTTCATCGCAGACGCGCTGGATCCGGTGCCCTCAGCCGAGTGAGCCGGTTGCCGGTGGACCGAAATAGGAACCGTCCCCAACTCGGTTCCACCGGGGACGGTTCCGATCGGTTCCACCGGGGACGGTTCCTATTTCGGTCCACTCAGCGCTGGCCAGCCTCGCGGGCCAGGAGGGAGCGCTTCACCGCAACGCCCCAGGCGAAACCGCCGAGGCTCCCGTCGCTGCGCAACACCCGATGGCAGGGCACGAACAGGGCTGGCGCGTTGGTCGCGCAGATGTTGGCCGCTGCCCGGACCGCTGCCGGATTGCCGAGTTCTGTGGCGAAGCCGGAGTAGCTCAGCGGGGCGCCCGGCTTGATGCCGCGCAGCAGCTGCCAGCCTCGCCGACGCCAGTCGGAGCCGTGTTGGCGCACCGGGACGGCCTCCACGGCAGCCAGGTCGCCGCGGTAGTAGGCGACGACGGCCGCGACCGGGCCGGCCACTTCCGGATCGTCCGGCGCCACCACCGCAACGTCGGCCAGACGTTCTTCTGGACGCAGGCGGGCCAGCACGGCGGCACCGTCGGCGGTCCAGCCGGAGGCGAGCACAACGCCGCCCTCGGCCAGCAGGGTGAAGGGGCCGTCCGGGGTGTCGAGCGTGGTGAGCTTCATTTCTCTCCGTTCATCGTGGCTGCTCGCCAAAGGTGAAGGCTGGCGTAGGAGCGCCAGGGGGATACCCCGGTGCCCCACGCCGCCAGTTCGCGCGGGTTGTCCGGCAGGCCGAGCCGACGGGCGCCGGTGCGCAGGGCAACGTCTCCGGTCGGCAGGATGTCGGGGTGCCCCAGCACCCGCATGGCGACGTAGTTCGCCGTCCATTCCCCGATGCCGCGGACGGCGACGAGGCGGTCGTGCTGGGCCTTCGGGTCGTCGGCCCAGTCCAGTGCCAGGTCACCGGTGGCCAGGCTCGCTGTGATGGCGAGGATGCTCTCGATGCGGGCCCGCGGCCCGACCAGGACGGCACGGCCACCCTCGGCCACCTGGGCCGGGGTGGGAAACAGCCTGTCCAGGCCGTCGGGGGTGGGGGCGGCCAGCGGCGTGCCGAGTGCCTCGGCCAGCCGGCTCAGCTGGGTGCGGGCGGCCGCCACCGAGATCTGTTGCCCGATCAGTGCGCGCAACAGCAGCTCGTTGGCGTCGACGGCGCCGGGCAACCGGATTCCCGGAACCGCTCGCACGGACGGCGTCAATGCCGCCTCCCTGGCCAGCGCATCGTCGATGCCGACCGGGTCGGCGTCCAGGTCGAAGAGCCGGCGCACCCTGGCGACCAGCGGCGGCAGGTCGCTGAGCACGCTGAGCCTTGCGGACAGCCGCAGCCGGCCACCGTCCGCACGTACCTCGAAGGTCGCCGGCCCCCCGGGCAGCAGCAGGGACCGGGCGTAGTGGTCCGCCGCGGCCTGTTCCACCCCGGGCACGGCCCGCGCAGCCAGCCAGGCGAACAGCCCGGCGGCGTCGAAGGGCTGGCGCACCGGGAGGAGCAGGCGGATCCCGGCAAGCTCCGGGTTGTCGGAATCCGGGGTGGACGGCGCGTGCCCACGTGCCCCCGGATGGGCGGCGGAGGGACGGGTGGCGCGCAACTGTGACGGCGTCCGGTCGTAGACCTCGGCGATCGTGTCGTTGAACTGGCGGATGCTGCCGAAGCCGGAGGCGAAGGCGATGTCGCTGGCCGGCAGGTCGGTGGCCACAAGGAGCTGGCGCGCCGTCTGCGCCCGATGTGCTCTGGCCAGCGCCAGCGGCCCGGCTCCGAGTTCGGCCCCGAGGATGCGGTTCAGGTGGCGGGTGGTGTAGCCCAGCCGCGCGGACAGCCCGGGCACCCCTTCGCGCTCGACCAGACCGTCGGCGATCAGTCGCATCGCCCGGGCGGCGACATCGGATCTCAGGTTCCAGTCCGGTGACCCGGGGACGGCGTCCGGAAGGCAGCGCTTGCAGGCCCGGTACCCGGCTTCGTGCGCTGCGGCGCTGGTGGCGAAGAACTCGACGTTCGCGGTCAGCGGGGTGCGGGCCGGGCAGGACGGGCGGCAGTAGATACCAGTGCTGCGGACGGCGGTGATGAACACGCCGTCGAAACGGGCATCCCTAGTGGCCACCGCCCGATAGCGCTGCTCGAAGTCCATGCAGACCAGCATGGCAGCCCTCCCGACCGGCCACTAGCGGGAATCGGACGTGGCGCTGAGCCTGTGGATGGCGGTCAGCTTCAAGTACGCCGATCCCGCGGCCATCGTTCGGGAGAAGGAGCGCGAACAGGTCCTTCGCGACCAGGGGTTCCGGATCGTGCGTTGGCTCGGGAAGGAGATCCACCAGGAGCCCAAGTCGGTGATGTCCCGGATCGCCCGCGCGCTCGGCCAGTAACGCGGAGTTATGCACCTTCTGGGGGTGGTCCTGGCTGTGTCGCCGGATAAACGCGGAGAATTGCAGCCCGTGAAGCCCTCAGGCGGCCTCATCCGCTGCATTTCTCCGCGTGCCGGTCCGCCGGGTCGCCCGCAGCCCCTCATTGGCTGCAGAACTCAGCGTTCTGCGAGAGAGCGGCCGCAAGGGCGCACCTCCGGGTGGACCCGGTTTGACCCTCCTCACCGCGGACACGTATTCTTTACCCTCGGTGCCTATCGGGCAGGCTTTGTGCCGCTCGGGAGCATTACCAAGGCGCGAACCACCCTCGTGTGGGGGCGTGAAGCGCTTTACGGGACAGAACTTAGGAAGTAGGTCGGGCGTGTACGCGATCGTGCGCAGTGGTGGCCGCCAGCACAAAGTAGCTGTTGGCGACATCCTTGAGATCGACAAGGTCGAGGTGAAGGCCGGCGAAAGCCTCTCCCTGACCCCGCTGCTGCTGGTCGACGGCGAGAAGATCACCGCCGACGCCAAGGGGCTCGGCAAGGTCAGCGTCACCGCAGAGGTGCTCGCGGAGACCAAGGGTCCGAAGATCCGTATCCTGAAGTACAAGAACAAGACCGGCTACCGGAAGCGCATGGGTCATCGCCAGCGCTACACCCAGGTCAAGGTCACCGGGATCGAGAGCTGAGGGACTGACATGGCACACAAAAAGGGCGCATCCGCTTCCCGCAACGGGCGGGATTCCAATTCGCAGCGCCTTGGCGTGAAGCGGTTCGGCGGGCAGCAGGTCAATGCCGGCGAGATCCTGGTCCGCCAGCGCGGCACGCACTTCCACCCCGGTGAGGGCGTTGGTCGTGGTGGGGACGACACCTTGTTCGCGCTGCGCGCAGGCAAGGTCGAGTTCGGCACCCGCCGCGGTCGCCGGGTAGTGAACATCGCGGTCGAGGCCGCCGAGTAGGACTATGCGGCGCCAGCCGCCAACTCAGGGAGGCGATCTTCGGATCGCCTCTTTGCGTTTCCGGCCGGTATCGGCGGACCAGCACAATTGGCCCGCTGGCTAGGATCGGGCCATGAGTCGAGCGTGGCGGCGGGGCATTGTCGCCCTGGCCGGTCTCGGTGTGGCCACCCTGCTTGCCGGCTGCGAGATCACGGGCACGGTGGATGTGCGCTCCGAGACCGAGGTGGTCGCCGACCTCACCATCACCCATGCCGAAGCCGACTGCCTCGGCCTTGAGGACTTCCAGGGGCTGGTGATCAAGGGCACTCCGGATGCCAGCGGCAACCAGATCTGCCGAGCGCGGGGCACGCTCGACCTGGCAGCTTTCGAGGACATCGGGGTGAAGGTCAGCCGGGTCGGTGAGTACCTGGTGCTCGACCTGGAGGTCCCGCAGCAGCTCGGCTACGCGCCGCTCGACCTCAAGGTCAGCTTTCCCGGCCAGGTGGTCGAGCAGGGTGGTGGCCGGGCTTTCGGCAACCAGGTGACCCTGACCGCCGGCACGGGCCTAACCACGTCGGGCCGGACGAGAGTGGTCGCACTGGCCCACCCCGGCCCGGAGTGGTGGGTGGTCGGGCTGGCGGCCGGGCTGGTGTCCGGCATTGCGCTCACCATGGCGTGGCTGTGGCTCCGGCGCCGGCGGGGCCGGCAGCCTGCCGCCGGGCAGGCCGCGGTGCCAAGCCTCCCGGACGGCGGCGCGCAACCGGTCGGGACTTCCAGCCCGATCCCGGAGCGACCAGCTGCCGAGGTCACGAACCCGAACCCGGCCCGCGATCCGGCCTACGACGCCTCGTTCGCGCCGCCACCGGGGCACCAAGCCGCGCCCTTGGAGCCCGACCCGACCAGCCTGCCGGCCACGGTCACGCTCCCGCAGCCGGCCACGGAGCACCTTGTCTGGGCCCCACCGGAGGAGCAGCGCGAGATGCCATCGGACGAGCACCTCATCTGGGCCCCACCAGAGGAGCACCGCGAGGTGCCGCCAGCG
The DNA here is from genome assembly GCA_963848845.1 of uncultured Actinomycetota bacterium. Classification (GTDB taxonomy): domain Bacteria; phylum Actinomycetota; class Actinomycetes; order Propionibacteriales; family Propionibacteriaceae; genus Propionicimonas. The sequence goes on along the minus strand of CAWKFH010000002.1, from coordinate 284,894 downwards.
GGCAAGGCCGGCTCCGGGGACCGATAGACTGTGCGCTCACTGCCGGCCCTGCCGGGCCGATCAGCCGGAACTGTCGAAAAATTGGTGCCTGTGGCGATCCCCTCCTTCATCGACCAGGCGGTTCTTACCGTCTCCGCCGGCAACGGCGGGCACGGCTGCGCGTCCATCCATCGGGAGAAGTTCAAGCCCCTCGGTGGTCCGGACGGCGGCAACGGCGGCCACGGTGGATCGGTGATCATCCGCGTCGAGCCCAACCTGACCACGCTGGTCGAATACCACCGGCAGTCGGTGCGCAAGGCAGCCAACGGGCAGCCCGGAAAGGGCGACTTCAACAACGGTGCCAACGGTGAGGACATCATCCTCAACGTCCCCGAGGGCACCGTGGTTTCCGACGCCCTCACTGGTGTCGTGCTGGCCGACCTGGTCGGACCGGATGCCGAAGTTGTGATCGCTGCCGGTGGCAAGGGCGGGCTCGGGAATGCCGCGCTGGCGTCCAACTCCCGCAAGGCGCCTGGCTTCGCGCTGCTGGGCGAGGAGGGCGGGTCCCGCCAGATCACCCTCGAGCTCAAGGTCGTCGCCGACATCGGGCTGGTCGGCTTCCCGAGCGCAGGCAAGTCCTCGCTGATCGCCGCAATCTCAAGGGCCCGGCCCAAGATCGCCGACTACCCGTTCACCACGCTGATCCCGAACCTCGGGGTGGTCGTGGCCGGGGCCACCACCTTCACCGTCGCCGACGTACCGGGCCTGATCGAGGGTGCCAGCGAGGGCCGCGGGCTCGGCCACGACTTCCTGCGCCACATCGAGCGCTGCCAGGCGATCGTCCACGTGATCGACTGCGCCACCTACGAACCCGGGCGCGATCCGATCACCGACCTCGACGTGATCGAGAACGAACTCAACGCCCACGGTGGGCTGGAGGACCGGCCCCGCATGGTCGCACTGAACAAGGTCGATGTACCGGACGCTGCCGAACTGGCCGAACTGGTGACCGAGGACATCTCGGCCCGAGGACTGCCGGTCTTCGCCATCTCCACCAAGACCGGCGCCGGGCTGCAGGACCTGACTTTCGCGATGGCTGCCCTGGTCGCCGAGCGTCGCGCCGCCGAGCCCAAGGTGGCCGCCAAGCGGATCGTCATCCGGCCGGGGCCGGTCGCGACCGGACCCGAGTTCACGATCACCCGGCAGGGCGACGGCGAGGGCGGCTTCGTCTGGCGAGTCCGCGGCACCAAGCCCGAGCGCTGGGTGCGGCAGACCGACTTCGCCAACGCCGAGGCCGTCGGCTACCTCGCCGACCGTTTCGCCCGGCTGGGGATCGAGGAGGAACTGCTGGCCATGGGTGCCCTTGCCGGCGATGCGGTCGCCATCGGCGCCGACAACCCGGTGGTCTTCGACTTCGCCCCGCAGGTGGAGATCGGCGCCGAGATCCTCTCCCGCCGCGGCGAGGACCAGCGACTGATCACAGACCGCCCGGCCGCCCAGCGTCGCCGGGTCCTGGATGCCGAGTACCACGCCGCCAAGGCGGCCCAGCGTGAGGCCGAGAGGTACACGAGGCTTGCGGGAGAAGGTCTCGGGGACGACGAAGATGACTGAAACGGTCGCGCCCGCAGCCACCGGCCTGCGGACCGAGATCACTGGTGCCCGCAGGCTGGTGGTGAAGGTGGGGTCGTCCTCCCTCACCGATGCCAGCGGTGCCCTCGACATGAGCCGCCTCGAAGTGCTCGTGGAGGCGCTGGTCGCCGCCCGCCGCCGGGGCCAGGACGTGGTGCTGGTGTCCTCCGGCGCGATGGCTTCCGGGATGGGTCCGCTGCGGATGAAACACCGACCGCGCGACCTGGCCAGCAAGCAGGCCGCGGCATCGGTCGGCCAGAGCCTGCTGGTGGGCCGCTACAGCACCCTGTTCGGCCGGCACGACATCACCGTCGGCCAGGTGCTGCTCACGGTCGAGGACGTGGCCCGCCAGGATCACTACCGCAACGCGCTGCGCACCTTCACCCGGCTGCTGGAACTCGGGGTGGTGCCGATCGTGAACGAGAACGACACTGTCGCCACCCACGAGATCAAGTTCGGCGACAACGACCGACTGGCAGCTCTCGTCGCCCACCTGGTCGGCGCGGACGCGCTTGTCCTGCTCAGCGATGTCGACGGGCTGTACTCCGCGCACCCGTCCAGCCGGGACGCCCGCCCGATCCGGGTCGTCGAGGACATCGAGGACCTCGAGATCGACACCAGCCGTCGGGGCGCCGACGTGGGCACGGGCGGCATGGCCACCAAACTCCAGGCCGCCCGGATCGCCACCGCCTCCGGGATGCCGGTCGTGCTCGCGGCAGCGTCCCAGGTGAGCAGCGCACTGGCCGGCGAGCCGGTCGGCACCCTCTTCCTTGCCACCGGCAAGCGGCGGTCCCGCAAGCTGATGTGGCTGGCCTATGCCTCGGTCTCCCAGGGCGAACTGGTGTTGGACGCCGGTGCCGTGAAGGCCCTCACCGAGCGCAAGGCTTCGCTGCTGCCGGCCGGAATCGTCGAGGTTCGTGGCGACTTCAGGTCCGGCGACCCAGTGCGGCTCGTTTCGGAATCCGGCACCGTGATCGCCCGTGGCCTGGTGGGGTACGACTCCGCCGACCTGCCGGGCATCATCGGCCGCAGCACCCCTGAGCTGGTCGCCGAGTTCGGCGCACCATTCGACCGCGAGGTCGTGCACCGCGATGACCTGATAGTCAGGCCGAGAAAGAAGAAGCCGTGACAGCGGTCCTGATCGTCGGCTGGGCAGCAGCCCTTGTCGGCACGATGATCGGTTTGCCCCAGATGGTCCGGCTGGCCCGCACCCGCAACGTGGAAGGCCTCTCGCTGCCCGCCTGGCAGCTGATCCTTGGGCTGAACATCGGCTGGGCCTCACACGGGGTGATCCTCGGGCAACTGAACCTGATCCTGCCCAACCTCCTGGGACTCGTCTCCACCCTGCCGATCCTGTTCCTGATGTCCCGCGAGCTGGGTCGCTTCCTGCCGGTGGTGCTCCTGCCGGGCATCCTGCTGGGGGCAGGGATGATCGCAGCCGACGTCATGTTCGGTACGGCCGTCTTCGGCATGGTGGCGCTCTGGCCAGCACTCTTCGCCAACCTCGGCCAGAGCATCGAGCTGATCCGGGCACCGCGAGTGACCGGCGTGTCCCCGACGACGCTGTTCGGCAACGTGCTGAATCAGGCGCTCTGGCTGGCCTGGGGTTTGATGGTCGTCGACGCGGGCACCATCATCACCGCTACGAGCACCCTCGCGATCACGGCGTTCAACATGGTGTGGTGGATGATGCGGAAGCTGGGCCTGCGATCCTTCCTCGTGCCGACGAGAGACGAGGTCCGGATGCATGTCCGGGCCCGGAGCCGGACGAGAACCGGGGTGTGACGACGGCGTGAGCTCAGGGTTGGTACGTCACAGCTGTAGGCGACTAACCTTTCGCCTATGACTTTCGTCGACCAGGCCAAGCAGGCCAAGACCGCCAGCCGGGAACTGGCCACCCTTGCCCGTGCCCCGAAGGACGCTGCCCTGCAGGCGATGGCCGACGCGCTGGCCGCCGCATCCGGGACGGTGCTGACCGCCAACGCCGCCGACGTCGCCGCAGCCCGGGAGGCCGGCATCAGCGAGGCGATGGTCGATCGGTTGGCGCTGTCAGCGTCCCGGGTCGACGGTATGGTTGCCGGGCTGCGGTCCCTGGCCGGGCTGCCCGACCCGGTGGGTGACGTGGTCCGCGGCTGGACGAACGCCAACGGCGTCCGCGTCCGCCAGGTGCGGGTGCCGCTCGGGGTGGTCGGGATCATCTACGAGGCGCGGCCGAATGTCACAGCCGACGCGGCGGGGATCTGCCTGAAGTCGGGCAACGCCGCCCTGCTGCGCGGCTCGTCCTCAGCGCTCAACTCCAACCGGGCGGTGGTCGCAGCGCTGCGCCAGGGACTGGCCGCGGCCGGCCTCCCGGAGGACGCCGTCCAGCTGGTTGCGGGCGACCGCAGCGTCACCGGGGAGATGATGGCCGCCCGCGGCCTGGTGGACGTCCTGATCCCGCGGGGTGGTGCTGGACTGATCAACGCAGTGGTCCAGGGCGCCAAGGTGCCGGTGATCGAGACCGGCACCGGCAACTGCCACCTGTTCGTGGACGCCAGCGCCGATCCGGAGATGGCGATCGCGATCATGCTGAACGCCAAGGTGCAGCGGCCGAGTGTCTGCAACTCGCTGGAGACGCTGCTGGTGCATTCCGTGGCGGCTCCGGTGTTCCTCCCGAAGGCCCTGGCCGCCCTCGCCGGGGCGGGTGTGACCGTGCATGGAACGCCGGCGGTGCTGGCGTACTCCACCGCTGTGGTTCCGGCGGGTCCCGATGAGTTCGACGCCGAGTACCTCTCGCTCGATCTTGCCTGCGATGTCGTCGAATCCATCGATGAGGCGATCGCGCACATCCGGGTGCACACCACCGGCCACTCCGAGACGATCGTCACCGCCGATCGCAGCTCGGCCGAGAAGTTCACCGCGCAGGTGGACGCGGCGGCGGTGCTGGTCAATGCCTCCTCGCGGTTCGTCGACGGCGGTGAGTTCGGCTTCGGCGCCGAGATCGGCATCTCCACCCAGAAACTGCACGCCCGGGGACCGATGGGCCTGATCGAGATGACATCGACCAAGTACATCGTCGACGGCGACGGCCAGACACGTCCGTGAGGTCGGCGGGGGCGGCAGGAGCGTGCCCACGTGTAGGATCCGCGGCATGCACACCGTCCTGCAGGCCGTCGTCTACGACGTGACCGGTCCCGTCCTCATCGGGGTGGCCACCTTCGCAATTCTCGCGACCGCGCTCGGTTTCGTCCGTCAGGTGGGCAAGAGCCGACCGCACGCCAAATGAGCGAAACCCCGATCGCCTGGGAGCAGACCGGCAGCCGACGGCTGCGCCTTGGGGTGATGGGTGGCACCTTCGACCCGATCCATCACGGCCACCTGGTGGCCGCCAGCGAGGTGCAGTCGCGGTTCGCCCTCGACGAAGTGGTGTTCGTGCCGACCGGCCAGCCCTGGCAGAAGGCCGACCGGAAGGTGACCCAGGCCGAGGACCGCTACCTGATGACCACCATCGCCACCGCGTCGAACCCGCGGTTCTCGGTGAGCCGGGTCGACATCGAGCGCCCCGGCGCCACCTACACCGTCGACACCCTGCGTGACATCCGCAAGCTCCGCGGATCCGCGGTGGATGTGTTCTTCATCACCGGCGCCGACGCCCTCGCCCAGATCCTCACCTGGAAGGGAGTGGACGAGTTGTTCGACCTTGCCCACTTCGTCGGTGTGTCCCGGCCCGGAGTGCCGCTGGGTGAGAGCGACATCGCCCACCTGCCCGAGGACAAGGTCACCCTGCTCGAGGTGCCCGCCCTTTCGATCTCGTCCACAGCCTGCCGCGAGCGCGTCGCGCAGGGTCTGCCGATCTGGTACCTCGTGCCCGACGGCATCGTCCAGTACATCGCCAAACGGGGGCTCTACCGCCCCAGAGGAGTCAAGTGACCGCAACTGAGCACGCCCTTGAGACCGCCCGGATCGCTGCCCGGGCAGCCGTGTCGAAGAAGGCGCTGGACCCGGTGGCCTTCGACGTCTCCGAACGATTGGCGATCACCGACATCTTCCTGATCGTCCACGCCACCAACGAGCGCCAGGTCGGCGCCGTGGTGGACGCGGTCGAGGAGGCGCTCCTGCAGGCCGGCGTGAAGGCCGTGCGCCGCGAGGGTGACCGGGAGAACCGCTGGGTGCTGCTGGACTTCCTCGACGCCGTGGTGCACGTGCAGCACTCCGAGGCGCGGGCCCTCTACGGGCTGGAGCGGCTCTGGAAGGACTGCCCCCGGCTCGATCTGGGACCCCTGGAACCGCCGCCGGCGACCGAATGACCGCCGGCAGGGTCGTCCTGCTGCGCCACGGAGTCACCGACTGGAACGACGGCGGGCGCTTCCAGGGACATGCCGACATTCCGCTGAACGACGCCGGTCGCGACCAGGCCGCCACAGCGGGACTGCTGCTGGGCAGTCTCGGCATCACCCGGGCGGTCAGTTCCGACCTGGCCAGGGCCGTCGAGACCGCCCGGATCGTGACTGGCCGGTTGGGCATCGAGGTCCAGGCCGATCCGCGGCTCCGGGAGGTGAACGTCGGCTCCTGGGCCGGGCTGAGCATGGACGAGGTCGGCCGGGTCGAGCCGGACTTCTGGCCGGCACTGCGCGAAGGTCGGGATTTCCGGCGCTCACCGACGGGGGAGTCCGCCACCGACGCCGGGCGCCGGGTGGCACTGGCCCTGCTCGACCACGCCGAGGCGGCAGCGGACGGCGAGGTGGTCCTCGCCGTCGGCCACGGACTGTCGCTGCGGGTCGGGGCGCTGCTGTTGATGGGGCTCGACTACTCCCATGCACGGCTGTTCGCAGGGTTGGGCAACTGCCATTGGGTGGTGCTCAAACCCGCTGGTGAGTACTGGCGGATGCACTCCTACAACCTGGGTGCCGAAGCCTGACCCGACCCGGCTAAGCAGAGTCCGGCATTGCGCCCGGGTTGCCGAAAACCCAATCTGGAGGACGGGCCGCGGCCGCGGCTGGACTGTGAACGGGGAAGACGATGAGCGTCCCGCCGGTTGCCATGGCGTGGGCAGCGGACCTGCTCAGCCGCGCCGCGGTTCCTGTCGGGGCTGCCCTTGAGCCGGCCATTCCGGCCGGCTATCGGGAGCTGCAGGTTGGGGACGACCAGGTGTTCTGGCCGCCGCCAGACCCGTCGTTGCCCGTTATCGGTCTCTCGCCCCCGACGGCAGGCACCCCTGGCCTGATGCTGGCCAGCCTCCTCCCGGATTGGCGGTCAGCCAACGCCTGGCAGCCGACGAGTTCGGGTCGGACGCTGTCCGGCTGGCGATTCGAATCCACCCGGGGCGATTTCGGACGCCCCGGTCCTGACGGCAACACCTACGTGACCGCCCTGTTGATGGTGTTGTCCGGAGCTGGCCAGGAGCGCCTGCTCTGGGCGCTCGGGAACCCGGCGCGTGCCATCCTCGACGGTGAGCCGTTGCTGCGCGTCCTCCACGCCCTGCCGCTCGCCGAGGCGACCGGCACGGAGGCGCAGCTCATCGTCGGGACGTGGCGCCTCTCCACCGGCTACGGCATCGGCGAGTACAGCTTCCGCGCGGACGGTGGTTTCGAGCGCGGCTTTGCGGCCACCACAACGTTCGGCAATCTCGAGCGCACCTCCAGTGCGGCTAACACCGGCCGGTTCGAGGTGATCGCCGGGGTCCTCGAACTCACCGCCGGCGCCGGTACGGACAGGTTCCTGGTCAGGGTGTTCGACGAGTTGGGCTACGGAGCCGAAACCCCACTTCGCCAGCTCGGCCTGCTGCCGGTGGCGGAGGGGCCGGAAGTCACCTATGCGCTGGTCGGCTGAGGCTCAGGGAAACCTGACCCGGGTGTAGCCGATGACCTTCACCGTGAGTTTCACGGTCCTGGTGGTGTAGATCCGTAGTTTCCCGCCGTCCCCGAGCGGGGCGGTCAAGTTGATCGTCCTGGTGCCCCTGGGCAGGGCGACCTTCACTCCGCTGGACAGCGGCGACGGCCACCTTGGGCGAACCAGTCCTGGCGCAGCTGGTACGCCGCTAGCCCAGGTCTCTTGTACGGTCGGCGCCATGCACCAGTACGCCGCACTCCTTCGTGGGATTTCGCCGAGCGGCACGAACATGACGAACGACAAGTTGCGCGGAGTGTTCGAGCGGCTCGGGTTCTCGAAGGTGGCTTCGGTGCTGTCCAGCGGCAACATCCTGTTCGGCAGCGCCGCCGTCGACGTACCCACACTCGAGCAACGGATCGAGGAAGCGCTCACCCATGACCTCGGCATCGACAGCCGGACCATCATCCGCGCACACTCCGAACTGCGCGCGCTCCTTGACAGCGGGCCGTTCCCCGGCTTGACGCACGGGCCGGATACCTACCTGACTGCGACCTTCCTCAAGGACGCCGCAACCGCCCCGGACGTCACTCCGAAGCACCCGGACCCGCGCACCCAGGTCGTGCGCTACGACAGGGACGCTCGAGTCGTCCTCGCGATCACCGACAACAGCGACCCCGGCAAGACCCCCGACTTCATGTCGTGGCTCGAGAAGTCCTACGGCAGGGACATCACCACGCGCACCTGGCTCACCGTGCAACGAATCGTCAAGAAGCTCGAGGGCTGAATCCGCGGCGGGGCTGATGCAGCGGGCAGCAGATCTGCGGATGCTTCGGGCGGACCCGGACCGACCTGCCGACGGTGATCGACCCGGCGGTTACCCAGGCGTGAACACCCCACCCGGCCCGGAAGCTCCCTGGAATGCCCGGAACAGAGCCCGGATCGGCACCAAGTCCAGCCCATCTCTCTATTGTGACCAACGTGAGGACCACCATGATCCGCAGATTTGGACCCGCCCTGCTCGCCGGTGTGCTGCTGCTCGCCGGCTGCGCCGGAACCGACGGGGAGTACATCGAAATCAACTCCTCCGGTGTCGCGTTCCAGGTGAATGTGACCGGCAAAGCGATCGTGCAGTGGTCCGACGGCGTCCAGACCCACATTGAGACGATCGGCAAGTCCGGCAAGCACACTTGGGAGACAACGGTCGACGAGCGGCGCCACATCGCGGCCATGACGGTCGTACCGGTCGGCAAAGGTTCGAAAGCGTCCTGCACTGTGGCGGTCGCCGGCCAGGACGGCGACGATGACGACAGCTTCTCCCGGAGAGCGTCCGGGCCCGGCAAGGTCGCAACCTGCCTGGTCACCCGCCAGTCGGACGAGCCGCAGCCAGCGAACGCCCGCCACCTGACCCTGACCCCGACGACTGTCCTCGGCGGCGCCCGGATGCGGGCGATCACCGGCAACGGTGCAACCGTCGTCAACCTCCTGGCCGCCAACGGGCAGGTGGACGGTGAGTTCACCGTCCTTGGTGACGTCTACATGGTTGTTGTCGCGCAGCGAGCCAAGGACACGGTCAGCTGTCGGATTGCTGACGGCGACACCGAACTGGCCACCCAGACCGCTGAGGGGCTTGGCGCTATCGCAACCTGCCATGCCCTCGTCACCGCCAAGTAGCAACCGGTCGGGCCGCGGGTGACCGGGCCGGCAACGCAACCAACTTGGCGGCGAGCGTCAGCGATGATGGAGCGACGACTCCCGAAGGAGTGATGATGAGGCGATCAACCCTGTTCCTGACGGTAGGGCTGCCGGGCACCGGGAAGACCACCGAGGCACGCCGCATAGAGGTCGGGAAAAATGCGCTTCGTCTCACCAAGGATGAATGGATGAAGGCGCTCTATGGGCTCGCGAACCCGCCGTCGGCGTCGGATGTGATCGAGGGACGGCTCATCGAGATTGGGCTTCGCGCTCTCGAGCTCGGCATCGATGTGGTTGTCGACTACGGACTCTGGGGTCGAGACGAACGCTCCGCGCTACGCCAGGCAGCGGCGGACCTCGGTGTGGCGGTGGAGATGCGCTACTTCGAAGTCACACCGGTCGAGCAGCGGGAACGCCTTGACCGGCGCCGTGCCGAGGCGCCGCACACGACGTGGCACATGTCTGACCAGGAACTCGCGGAGTGGGCTGCCACCATCAGCATTCCAACGCCAGGGGAACTCGACGGCAGCGAACCTATCGATGATCCACCGGCAGGATTCGCGACCTGGGACGAGTGGCGCAGTCATCGCTGGCCTCCGTCAGTATCCTGAGGCCCGCTCCCGTGCGCCGTCACGACCGCTCCTACCGCTGGGCCGCCGGATCGCCTCAAGACGCGGAGTTCTGCACCTTCTGCGGCCAGAGACGGGCGCCATGCGCTGCGAATCTCCGCGTCGACTACCGAAAATCGCTCTGACTACTGGGCGTTCACCCTAGTCAGAGCGATTTCTCAACGGTGGAGCTAACGAGATTCGAACTCGTGACCTCTTCCATGCCATGGAAGCGCGCTACCAACTGCGCCATAGCCCCAACGTCCTTCAGGACGGGGCCACACTTTACCCAGACCCAGCGGGTTAGGGAAATCGGGGCGACCAGCGGAGCGGGACCTGAGCAGAGTCACTACTGCAGGGTCATCGTGACTTTGTAGGTGAACTTCCCACGCGGCTCGAACTGGTTCTTGCACTTGTCCAACTGGGTCGTCTGGGAGGTGCCGACCAGCCGGACTATCTGGCCGTCGACCACCTTGTCGATCTTCAGCCTTCGCACCGTTCGGTACTTGGTGCTGTCCTCGACCACCTTCCCGCTATCCAGGTCGATGCACTCCCCGGCGTACCGGTCATCGGAGAGCCAACCTTCCGCGGTCGCCGCGATCGGTACGGCCTCGCCATCTCGCGAGGCTGACGTTTCGCAGACCTCTCCGACGCAGGTAGTGGTGATCTGCCAGGTGGAGCTGTCCTTCTCTCCCACCGGTATCCGGGGAAGGTTCGACTTGGTCCGGACCGTCGTGTACTTGTACGTGCCGTTGAAGCCGGCAGCGACCGGCGGCGTCGGCGTTGGTGTCGGTGTCGGGGTGGGCGTCGGCGTAAGGGTTGGCGCCGGGCTGACAGCTGCCGGTGCGTCCAGGGTCTGGCCGGCCTTCTCCCTGTTGTTGCCAGTGTTGGCGAACGCGATTCCGCCGACGACGGCGATGACCACGCCACCAATGATCACCGGGATGAGCTTCCGGAGTCGGTTTGCTGTCTTGACAGTGCCCTTGACGATTCCGGCCCCCGCAGCCCCGGCTTCAGCGCCGGCGACGATGGCAGCGTTGCCCGCGCTGAGGCTGCCGGTGACCGTCCCGGCCCCGGACTGGAGGGTTGCGGCAGTGGCGCCGGTGGCGGCAGTCCCGCCAGCCGTGGCCCCCACCGCCGAAGCCACGGCTCCGCCGATGCCCTCGATGGTCCACCAGAGCGGGCCGTAGGCGCGTTCAGCGGCCTCGGCGAGGTCGCCCAACAGCACGTTGGCGTCGGGTTGGCGGGCCGCCGGGTCCGGGCTGGTGGCTCTGGCCAGCACCTCGGCCAGCCGGCCGTCCACCGGGCCGGCGTTGAGGAGCTGACTGATCGTGGCGCCGGCCGAGTAGACGTCCGCTGCCGGACTGGGGTGCGTGCCGGTGCGGGTCTCGGGCGCAGCCTGCTCCCGGGTGGCCGCCACCTCGGGATCGACGATCCAGGTGCCGGTGTCGATCAGCCGGGGTTCGCCGTTGAGCGTGACCATCAATGTGGCCGGCGAGAGGACTCCATGGACCACGCCGCTGGAATGGGCGGCAGCCAGGCCGGAGAGCAGCCCGCGGGCCAGGCCGAGGGCCTGGCCGGTGGAGAGGGTGTGCTCCTCGAACAAGGTTGCCAGAGACACGCCTTCGAGCCATTCCTCAACCAGCCAGACCTTGCCGGCGGCATCGGTCACGGGCGCGAAGCTGGTGGCCAGGTTCGGATGGCGCAGTTGGCGGGCCGAGGCCAAGGCCTCGATCACCGACGCCGCTGCCATCGGGTCCAGCCCGGCAAGCTCCTTCAGGACCACCGCGCCCGGTGGGCCGTCGGCCCGCACCCGAGACCCGAACCGTCCCCCCGGCAATTGTTGCGCAACCCTGTATCCGCTGATTTCCATCATGCCCCCCCGACAATCAGAACCGCGTCGTTCGAAATATAGGAGGGTCTGGCTAGCGGGGATAGTCGGTAGTCCTGCCACTAGCTACCCGACGACGGGTCCAGCAGCGCCCCACCAGGCAAACAACTCGGCGAACGTCCGGTCCCGGTCCGCTGCCGAAGCCACGATCGACTGTTCCGGCGCGATCCACGCGAGAACGCCGTAGTCGTCGGTGTCCTTGTAGCAGCGCAGCACCCCGAACGGGCTCCCGTCCTCCCGATCGTCGAGGACCTCACCAGGTGCGGCCGTGCAGTCGCCCGGTCCCGGCGGTTCGGACGCGTAGTAGTCGCGGAATGCCGCCTGCGCTGCTGCCGGGTCGGCGTACTGGAAGTAGAACGCGTAGCGCGGCCGTGGGCCCGAGCCGGACTTGGTCGGCGCGCATTGCAGCGCGACGACCAGGTGCCTGGCCAGGATCTTGTCCGACGTGGCGAGCTTGCGACAGGTCGGACGGATCTCCGCCGGGACCCGGAGCTTGAGCTGGGCCACCGTCGTCGCCGGCGGGACCGTCGGCAGTGGGGTGGCGCTCGCCGGGCTGGTTGCCGGGGTGGCGGCCTGGGAGGGTGCCGCTGCCGGCGTCGCGGGCCGGCCCCACACGGCCCAGGCACCCGCACCGATGGCCGCAGCAAGGACGACTCCCACGATGGCCGGGACGGCCCGGCGGCGCCGGGCCGGCACCGCCAGACCGAGCGGTGTCCGATCGTGGTGCTCCGGCTCCTGCTGCCAGCGGTCGGCGAATGGGCCATCCGGAGCCGGCGTCGGGACGTCGGTCGGCTCGCCAGCGTTGGCCGGCCGCCCAACATGTTCGATCGCGGCCACAAGATGGGCCAGATCTGCCGAGAAGGAGTCGAAACGCAATCGGGTGGCCTGACGCTTCAACAAGGGCCGGAGCTGCAGCGGTAGCCGCTCGGGGGCAGGCAGGGCCGCGCCGTCGACCAGCACCGGGATCACCGGAACCTCCCGCGCCAGGGCGGTGGCGATCTCGGCGACCACCCAGTCGTCAGGATCGTCCAGCCGTCGCCGCCCGGTCTCGTCTGTGAGTTCGGCCCACTCGTCGCCGATGAAGGCCAGCAGCACGTCGCAACCGCCGACAGCACGCTTCAGGTAGTCGGTGAAGTCCACCCCCGGCGGGATGGTATCGATGTCCATGAACAACTCGAACCGGTCGGCGAGCTTGTCTGCAGCCCGTCCAGCGGCGTGCTGGGTGTCGGCCCGCCGGTAACTGAGGAACACCTTTCCGCGGCCGGTGCTCACAGCCGACTCCTCACCATCCGGGCTGGGTCGCTGCTGGCGACCGACCTCCCCCCATGGCCCAAACCGTAGGAGGGCTCGGGAACCGTCCCCCATCCGCACAATTGCAGGGCGGACCTCGGCGTGCGGCCATGCTGCGGACGGTGCGTCGATGGGGTCAGTGCGACCTGGTTTCGATCGCCGGCTCCGGCAACCCGGCTCCGCTGGCGAAGCAGCGCCTGGTGGAGGGCCCTGGGCCGGAATACCCCGGCGCGGTCTGCGGTTGCCGAAATCTGGAAGGCCCACCAGGAGACACCTCATGAAAGGCATCAAGATGACTGTTCGATCTGCGCAGGCCCACTGGGAAGGCTCCCTTCTCGAGGGCGAGGGAGAAGTTGAGTTCCTGAACTCCAACCTGGGTAGCGTCGCGGTGGACTGGCGTTCCCGGTCCGCTGAGACCGAGGGCAGGACCAGCCCGGAGGAGCTCATCGCCGCGGCCCACTCGTCCTGCTACTCGATGCAGTTGTCCGGCGCTCTCGCCCGCAACGACACGCCGGCTGCGGCAATCGACACCCGGGCTGACGTTACCTTCGTCGTCGGCCAGGGCATCACGCAAATAGTGCTCACCGTGCGCGCCTCCGTTCCGGGGCTCACTGCGGAGGACTTCGCCAAGTTCGCAGAGGACGCCAAGACCGGCTGCCCGGTGTCCGCGGCCCTCACCGGCACCCGGATCGAGCTCGACGCCGCCCTGGTCTGAACGTCGGCATCCTTGCCTTCACCTGAGAATTGCCCCTGACTGCGCCGAACCCCTTCCGGTGCCGGTGCGGCTCGGGTGATCATGGACAGAACGCGAGAGGGGGGTCCTCGTGCCAGTCGTGTTCTGGAAGCGAAACCGCCCCCGGCACGCTGTCGAAACCACGTGGCGCCAGCACGGGCGCCGGGTCAGCCGCCGGGCGCTGCTGATCGTCGGCATCGCCTTGGTTGGTGGCCCGCTGACCTACATCGTCCTCCCGGTGCCGGTGGCTGCCCAGCCGGCGGCCATGTCCATGGCTTCCGACCCGGCGCCGGCGGCGCCCGCGGTCGCAACCGGCCCTGATCGGGGGAGCGGTCGAGGATGGAGACCTGCTCACCGATCCGGTCGGCGTGGTCCAGACGGGCGTACAACTGACAGCCGATGGTGCCTTGATCGGCTGGCCAGTCACCGACCACACCCCCTCAACGGGGTTCGGCTACCGCTCCGACCCGTTCACCCACCGACAGCGCTGGCACGACGGGGTCGACCTTGGCCAGCCCTGCGGCGATCCGGCGTGGGCGTCGCTGGCCGGCACCGTTACCCATGCCGGCTGGGCCGGCGGCTACGGGAACCGGGTCGTGCTGAAGCACGCCGACCGGGACGGGCGCAGTTTCGCCACCACCTACAACCATCTGGCCAGGATCGACGTGGGGGTGGAGGACACAGTGGAGCAGGGCGACGTGATCGGCCGGATCGGCTCGACCGGACGCTCGACCGCCTGTCACATGCACTTCGAGGTCATCCTTGACGGCTTCTATGTCGACCCGATGCGGTTCCTCACCGGGGACACCAGCAAGGCAGGGCTGAGCCGCCGGGTGGGTAGCTTCATGCCTTCGGGGTTGCCTTCGCCAAGGGCGTCGGCCACCGCCACTGCGACCCGCACGCCGACCCCCACCATTTCGGCCTCGCCGAGTCCGTCGCCGTCGAGTCCGTCGCCGTCGAGTCCGTCCCCGACGAGTCCGTCGCCGACGAGTCCGTCCCCGACGAGTCCGTCGCCGACGAGTCCGTCCCCGACGAGCCCAGCGCCGACCAGTCCGTCCCCGTCGAGTCCGTCCCCGACGAGTCCATCGCCGACCAGTCCGTCCCCGACGCCGACGATCCTAGGTAGTTCCCGGACTCCGGCCAGCCCGGCTCCGACCAGCCCGGCTCCGACGAGCCGGGCTCCGACGAGCCCGAGCCCGGGAACCCCGAACTCCTCGCTGCCAAGCCTCACGACGGCTGCCCAGACCGCAACCGATGCGACCCCGACGGGCTGACCCGCCGGCTCTGGACCGGGGTGCCTCGGGCGCCCGAGCCGCGGCCGGCCTCCTGGTGCTCGTCCTGGCCGGCTGCGGTGTGTCGCCGCAACCGGGGCCGACATCCACGAGCGTCCCGGCCAACCCGAGCCCCACCTCGGCCGGCAGCGAGGAACTTGCCACCGGACTTGATGTTCCGTGGGATCTTGCAGCACTACCTGATGACAGCATCCTGGTCACCCTGCGCGACCGTGCCGAGGTGGTCCGGATAGTTCCGGGGGGCGCCCCCCGGTCCATCGCCCGGATCGCCGAGGTGGCACCGGGTGGGGAAGGAGGATTGCTCGGGATCGCTCTCTCCCCGCAGTTCGCCGACGACAGCTTCGTGTATTTGTACTACTCCGTAGTACGTGAGAACCGTGTGGTCCGCTACCGATACACCGCGTCCGGGCTCACCGGGCCCACCCCGATCGTCACCGGGATCCCGCGCGCCGCCAACCACAACGGTGGGCGACTTCGCTTCGGCCCGGACGGCTACCTCTACATCGGCACCGGCGACGCCGGTCGCGGCGATCTGTCCCAGGACCGCGACTCGCCGGCGGGCAAGATCCTCCGCGTCGCCGCCGATGGCTCGATCCCGGCGGACAACCCCTTCGGCAACGCCGTCTACAGCTACGGCCACCGCAACGTGCAGGGCCTCGGCTGGGACGCGGACGGGAGGTTGTACGCCAGCGAGTTCGGCCAGAACACCTTCGACGAGCTGAACCTCATCCAGCCGGGGGCCAACTACGGCTGGCCCGGAGCCGAGGGCAGGACCCAGCAGGCCGATCTGGTCAGCCCCGTCCTGGTCTGGCGGCCGGCCGATGCATCTCCGAGCGGGATCGCGGTGACACCGGCTGGCACCGTCTACATAGCGGCCCTGCGGGGTCAGCGGATCTGGGTCAGCTCGCACTCCGGAACCGAGATGACCGATCCGCAGGTCTTCCTCGACGGGCTGGGACGCATCCGGGCAGTCGAGATCGTCGGCGAGCAACTGCTCGTGCTCACCAACAACACTTCCCGAGGTAGCCCCCGCAGCGGGGATGACCGGCTGTTGGCCGTCCCGCTGAGGTAGGCGCGGTCAGTGGTCGGGGGAGGCGCCCCAGATGCGGCCGAGGTAGTCCCGCATCGAGCGGTCGGAGGAGAAGTAGCCGGACCGGGCGACGTTCAGGATCGCCGACTTCGTCCAGGCCTCCTTCTGGAGGTAGGCCTTCTCCACACGGTCCTGCGCCGCCAGATAGGACCGGTAGTCGGCCAGCGCCATGAACCGGTCCTGGTACAGCAGATTGGAGACCACCGGCTCGAAGGCGTTCCGGTCGCCGTCGGAGAAGGCTCCGGAGGCGATCAGGTCGATCGCCGACTTCAGCTCGGCGTCCTCCTCGTAGTGCCGCGCCGGCTGGTAGCCGGACGCCTGGAGCTCGGCGACCTCCGGCTCGAGCATGCCGAAAAGGAAGAAGTTGTCGTTGCCGACGTGGCGGCGGATCTCAATGTTGGCCCCGTCGTCGGTGCCGATGGTGAGGGCGCCATTCATGGCGAACTTCATGTTGCCGGTGCCGGAGGCTTCCATGCCGGCCAGCGAGATCTGCTCGGAGAGGTCAGCCGCCGGGATCAGCTTCTCCGCCAGAGTCACGTTGTAGTTCGCCGGGAAGGCCACGCTCAGCCGTCCGCCGACCCGCTCGTCGGCATTGGTGGTTGCCGCGACGGCATTGATCAGGGCGATCGTGTCCTTGGCCATCCGGTAGCCCGGTGCAGCCTTGGCGCCGAACACCACTGTCCGGGGCAGGATGGTCTTCGGGTCGACCCGCCCGGAGATGATCCGGTCGTAAAGGGTCACGACATGCAGCAGCTTCAGCGTCTGCCGCTTGTACTCGTGCAGCCGCTTCACCATCACGTCCAGCAGGTGGCCGTCGGGCAACTCGATTCCGTCACGGGTGCGCAGCAGGCCGTAGAGGCGAATCTTGTTCTGCTCCTTGGCCTTGCGGAAGGCGCGCCGGAAGTCCTCGTCCTCCGCGTACGGCTCGAGCTCGGCGAGTCGATCCAGGTCGGTGACCCAGCCGACGCCGATGGTGTCGGTGATCAGCGCCGACAGGTTGGGGTTGGCCAGCTTGAGGAAGCGGCGCGGCGTGACCCCGTTGGTGACGTTGGTGAACTTGTCCGGGAAGAACTCGGAGAAGTCCGGCAGCACTTTCTCGGCCAGCAGCTTCGATTGCAGTTCGGCGACGCCGTTGACCTTGATGCCGGCCACGGTGGCGAGGAAGGCCATTCGCACGGAGCGGTCGGGGTAGTCGGCGATGATCGACATCCGGCGGGCGCGCAGCTCGTCGTCGGGGTAGGTCTCGCGGACCTGCTCGAGGAACTCGTCATTGATCCGGTAGATGATCTCGAGGTGCCGCGGCAGCAGCCGGCCAAGGAGTTCGACCGACCAGGTCTCGAGGGCTTCTGGCAGCAGGGTGTGGCAGGTGTAGGCGAAGCACTTGCTGGTGATCGCCCAGGCTACGTCCCAGTCGAATTTCCTCTCATCGACAAGGATGCGCATCAGCTCGGGGACGGCGATCACCGGGTGGGTGTCGTTGAGCTGGAAGACGCTCCGCTCGGGCAGGTGGTGAAGGTCGAAGTCCTCATCCAGCATCTGCTCGATGAAGTCGCGCAGCGAACAGGCGACGAAGAAATACTGCTGCTGCAGGCGCAACTCCTTGCCCTGCGGGGTCGAGTCCTCTGGGTACAACACCTTGGTGATGTTCTCAGCGAAGGTCTGCGCCCGGACGGCCTCGGCGTAGTCACCGGAGTTGAAGATGGCCAGGTCGAAAGCCTTGGTGGCCTGGGCGCTCCACAGCCGCAGCGTGTTCACGCGGCCGTTCTGGTAACCCGGAACCATGTAGTTGTAGGGGATGCCCAGGACGTTCCAGCTCGGCCACCCACCGGGTGCGCTCGGTTCCGTCGTCGTCGTACTTCTCGGTGTAGCCACCGAAGTCCACCTGCACCGCCGCTTCCGGGTGCGGGAACTCCCACGGCCCACCCAGCGCCAGCCAGGTGTCGGGCTGCTCCACCTGGCGACCGTCGACGAAGGTCTGGCGGAAGATGCCGTACTCGTAGCGGATGCCGTAGCCGATGCAGGGCACGCTCATGGTGGCAAGGGAGTCAATGAAGCAGGCAGCCAACCGACCGAGGCCGCCGTTGCCCAGGCCCGGCTCCACCTCCTGGGCGCGCAGCGTCGCCAGGTCGAGCCCACACGCCTTGAGCGCCTTGTCGGCCACGTCGTTGAGGTCGGTGGCCAGCAGCGCGTTGCCGAGCTGGCGACCCAGCAGGTACTCCAGGGACAGGTAGCCGACTACCTTCGCCTTCGACGACCGGTTGTGCTTCAGCGTCTCCAGCCAGCGGGCCATCAGGTAGTGGCGGACGGTGCGCGCCAGCGCGAGGTACTGGTCGTTCACTGTTGAACGCGAAAGACCAACGCCCTGGCCGGTGTTCAGTTCACGCAGGAACTCGCGGACGAAGCCGTCCACGGAATGCGGTGGCGCGCTTACCGGTGCAACTGCGAGGGGGTGCGTCGGCTGGAAGATTGGTCCGACCCGGTGGGTCCCGGTGGTGGGACTTTCGTCGGTCGGGATCGGGCCGGTTTCGGCCAGCGATTCGGGAACGATGTCGGCGCTCATTGGACCACCGTAACCAAGTCCTGTTACAACGGCGAAACCGTCCGGGTCCCGACCCGGACTTTGCCGACCTCCGATGCAGAGTGGACCGAAACCGCCGCTGTCGGCGGTTTCGGTCCACTCTGCTGAAGGTGGAGGGGGAGTGGGGCTCAGCCGGCGAAGTCCAGGCCGATATCCAGCACACGGGCGGAGTGGGTCAGCCAGCCGACCGAAATCAGGTCGACGCCTGCTTCGGCGAGCGGGACGGCCGTCGCCGGGGTGATCCGCCCGGAAGCTTCGATGATCAGCCGCCCGGCGATCATCGCGACCGCCTCCCGAACCAGGTCCGGACCCATGTTGTCCAGCAGCACCGCGTCCACCCCGAGCGGGAGCAGTTCGGCGAGCTGGGCGAGCGACTCGACTTCCACCTCGATCTTCACCAGGTGCCCGACGCCGGCCCTGGCCTTCGCCACGGCCCGGGTCAAGCCACCGGCGACGGCGATGTGGTTGTCCTTGATCAGCACGGCGTCGTCCAGCCCGAACCGGTGGTTGCTGCCGCCGCCGGCCCGGACCGCGTGCTTCTGCAGGGCCCGCAGGCCGGGGATGGTCTTCCGGGTGTCGGCCACCCGGGCACTGGTGTGCGCGATGGCGTCGGCGATCGTGGCGGTGCCGGTGGCCACCCCGGAGAGGTGCCCGAGGAAGTTGAGCGCAACGCGTTCACCGCTGAGCAGCCCGCGGGCAGGTCCGGAGGCGGTGCCGATCACTGTTCCCGGTTGGACCCGGGTGCCCTCGGGCAGCAGGTCGTCGACCCGGATCCGTGGATCGACCAGCTCCCAGGCCAGCCGGACGCAGTCGGTGCCGGCGATCACCCCGGGCTCGCGGGCGACGAGCGCCACCCGCGCGGACTCGTCCGGCCCGATGATCGCATCGCTGGTGAGGTCACCCGCCCTGCCGAGGTCCTCAAGTAGCGCGGCACGGACGAGGGGCTCGATCACGATGCGCGGAAGTGACCTCATCGCGCTGCCAGCGCCGACGCGCCGTGAGTCAGGATGTGCTCGCCGGCTTCTGCCGTCGCGGGGAAGTCGAGGCGGGTGTGGCCGCCACGGGACTCCTCGCGCCGAAGCGCGGCCTCCACCACCAGATACCCGACCAGGCCGGCATCGTTGTGGTGCAGGCCCTCGAGGGCGGCGAGTGCGGTGCGCAGGCCTTCGGCGTCCCGGAGAACGCCCGCCCCGGCGCTGACGATCGTGCGCACCTGCGCGACCACGGGGTCGGGGGTGCCGCTCCACTCGGGGCCGGTGTGGGTGCGGGCCGCCGGCGGTGCGCCGGCCGGGAGGTCGAGGGTTCGCCAGTGCTTGGCCACCCAGCGTCCGCAAACCACGGCTTCGAGCAGGGAGTTGCTGGCCAGCCGGTTGGCTCCGTGCAGGCCGGTGGACGCCACCTCGCCGGCGGCGAACAAACCGGGGATCGTGGCCGCGCCGGTGAGATCAACCAGCACCCCACCCATGTGGTAGTGCGCGGCGGGCCGGACGGGCAGCAGGTCCTTCGCCGGATCCAGACCGGCCTGGCGGGCGGTCGCATAGATCGAACCGAACAATTCCGCGAAGTGCTCGCCGGGATCCTTGGTTGCGTCGAGGAAGACCCGGTGGCCCGCCTGGAGCTGCGCCCACTCTGCCCGGGAGACGACGTCGCGTGCGGACAGCGGGTTCTTCAGCACCCACTGGCCCAACTCGTTGACAAGGATGGCGCCTTCGCCCCGTACGGCCTCGCTGACCAGCGGCATCGGGTCGATGCCGACGTCGAGGGCGGTCGGATGGAACTGCACCATCTCGACGTCGCGCAGCGTGGCACCGGCCCGGTGTGCGAGGGCGAGGCCCTGGCCGCGGGAGGACAAAGGATTGGTGGTGTGGTCGAACAGGCCGCCGATGCCGCCGGTGGCGAGCAGCACGATGTCGGTGCGCAACTCGACCTCACCATCGGGGGTGTCCACCAGCACGCCGGAGACGCGCCCGTCCTCGGTGAGGATCTCGCGGGCGGGGGAGTGGTCCCACAGCGATACCGAGCTCAGGGCGCGGGCCCCGTCCACCACTGTCTTGAGCAGTTCTGCGCCGCTGCGGTCGCCGTGGGCGTGGACGATGCGGCGCCGGCAGTGCGCTCCCTCGAGGCCGAGCCGCAGGGTGCCGTCTTCCGTGCGATCGAACTCGGCGCCCTGGCTCGACAGCCAGGCGATCGCCTCAGGTGCTGCCGCGGTGATGGCCTGCACGACCTCGGGGTCGCAGAGGCCGGCGCCTGCGGCGAGCGTGTCCGTGGCGTGCAGGGCGGGGTCGTCGTCAGGGCCGACGGCTGCCGCCACGCCGCCCTGGGCCCAGCCGGTGGACGTGCCGGTGCTGACCGCGCCGGCACTGAGCACGATGCAGGGCAGCGGGCTGAGTTCGATGGCGGCGGTCAGACCGGCCAGGCCGGCTCCGATGATGACCGGGCAGCCGGCCTCGACAACGGTGCTCACCGACCGACCCCCACCGCGAGCATCCGCTCCACCGCCAGGCGCGCCCGGTCGGCGAGATCCTCCGGGACGGTGACCTCGTTGGTCAGGGTCTCCAGGGCGTGCCGGATGGTGCCGAGGGTGTTCCGCTTCATGTGCGGGCAGAGGTTGCAGGGCCGGACGAACTCCAGGTCGGGGTAGGCCTGGGCAACGTTGTCGCTCATCGAGCACTCAGTGATCAGGGCCACCTTGAGCGGGCGTTTCGCGTCAACGAACTTGACCATCTGGGCGGTGGAGCCGGCGAAGTCGGCCTCGTCCACCACCTCGGGCGGGCATTCCGGGTGGGCCAGCACGGTGATGCCGGGGTGGTCGGCCCGCACCTGGCGGATGTCGTGGGGCGTGAACCGCTCGTGCACCTCGCAGGCGCCCGGGTGGATGATCACCTCCACCCCGGTCTGCCGGGCGACGTTCGCCGCCAGGAACCGGTCGGGGATCATGATCACCCGCGGCACGCCGAGGCTCTCGATCACCCGGACGGCGTTGCCTGAGGTGCAACAGATGTCGGACTCGGCCTTCACGGCAGCCGAGGTGTTCACGTAGGTGACCACGGGGACCCCGGGGTGTGCCGCGCGCAGGGCCCGGACGTCGGCCGGGGTGATCGACTCGGCCAGCGAGCAGCCCGAACGCAGGTCTGGGATCAGCACCGTCTTGCCGGGGTTCAGCAGCTTGGCGGTCTCGGCCATGAAGTGGACCCCGGCGAGCACGATCACATCGGCTTCGACGTCCACTGCCTCGCGGGCGAGGGCGAGGGAGTCACCGACGATGTCGGCGACGCCGTGGAAGATCTCCGGGGTCATGTAGTTGTGGGCGAGGATCACGGCATTGCGTTCCTGCTTCAGCCGGAGGATGGCCTCCACGTCGTCTGCCATGGTGGCCCACTCGACGGCCGGTACGACGTGCGCGACCTTCGGGTACAGGTCGGCTGCGGTCAGCATTGTCATTGGGTTCCCCTTCCAGGTTCCGCCCTTATGCTACATCTGAGCAAAACCATGCGTGGTGCTATTCCCGGCAACTGGACACCCAACAACGTCGCAAGCAGTTGGGGAAGTTGGTCAGCGGGCGCGGGTGGTCGGCAGCTTGGTGCCGGCGACGTGACGCTCCTGGAGCACCTCGCGGCGGAAGCGGTAGCGCCGGGCCGGGCGGCCGCCCGTGTCCGCGTCCACCTCCCCGGTCTCCTCGACCAGTGCCTGTTGTTCGATCAGCCGTCGGAAGTTCTGGGTGTGCACCGCGCGCCCGGCAAGCGCTTCGACGCAATCCTGCAGCTGCCGCAGGGTGAAGGTCGGGCTCAGCAGCTCGAACACCACGGGTCGGTAGCCGATCTTGGCTCGCAGCCGGGCCAACCCGGTGGCCAGCACCCTGCGGTGGTCACCGAGCATGCGGTCGCCGGCGGCGAGTTCGGCGTCCGGGAGGCGCCACGCAGCCGGCGTCTCGGGGACCAGCCCGCCCTCGTAGAGCAACTCATAGCGCTGCAGCACCAGTTCCGGCTGCCACGCCTGGCCCGCCAGCCCG
This sequence comes from uncultured Actinomycetota bacterium, assembly GCA_963848845.1. GTDB lineage: Bacteria > Actinomycetota > Actinomycetes > Propionibacteriales > Propionibacteriaceae > Propionicimonas. Next base: position 262,295 of record CAWKFH010000002.1, on the reverse strand, counting down.
AAGGTGATCGCCACCCGCTGGCGGCGGGACGCACCCAGTTCGGCGTCGGCATCGGCCCAGCGCCACAGGCTCGGCTCGATCCGGGTCAGCAGGCTGGTGTCGGTGCGGGTGTCCTCCCACGGAAGCAGGGCGTACCAGTCGCGCCAGCCGCCGATGCCCGGCTCGTCGCCTGGGGTGGTGAGCCCAAGGTAGGAGACCGAGATCGGCCGGAGGTCACCGGTGCCCTCCCGGTCGAGGTCGGCGAAGGTGTACAGCTGTTCGAGGTAGCCCAGGTGTCGTCCGGTTTGTTCCTCCACCCAGGTGCGGGTGGCCGCCTGGAGGGAGCGGTGGCTGGGCAGCAGCGGACCGGCGGGCAGGCGTGGGGGCTCGCCGAGGGTGAGCACAGACGGCCGGCCGTCGATCATGGCCACCACGACCGCGAGAAGCTCCGCGGTCACCGCCTGACCCGTCATCACACCCCCTGGCTGGATCGCTCCGGTCAGGATAGCGACGAACGGTGAGGGTGCTGCTCCCGGGGTTGTTAGGCTCGCAGTATGAAGCGGCTCTGGCAGGTTCTCCTGGCTTTTCTCATCGTCATCGGACCGGCGATCCTGGTTCAGGTTCCGGCGCGGGCGGAAGGTGAGAACTGGAGGATCACCGACTACCGGGTGGCAGCAACCGTCGACCCGAACGGCACCACGGCGGTGCAGCTCACCCTGGACTTCGACTTCGGAACCGAAGCCGGCCACGGCCCGTACCTGACCTTCCCGTTGCGGCAGGAGATCGCCGGAGACCCGGACCACTGGCGGATGCTCGACATGACCATTGGCCAGGTCTCGAGCCCAAGCGGCGCCAACGCCGAAGTGCAGACCAAGGAGGAGGACGGCAACCTGCTGATCCGGGTCGGGAACGAGGGCCGCACCTTCACCGGCGTCCAGACCTATCAGGTGAACTACACGATCCGCGGTCTCATTGCTCCCGAGCAGGCGCAATCCGGCCTGGACGAGTTCAACTGGAACGCTGTCGGCAACGGTTGGGAAGTGCCCATCCAGAAGGTCGCAGTGACCGTCGCCGGGCCGGCGACGGTCAGCCGCACCGCCTGCTTCAGCGGGTCCGACTACGCCGAAGCCTGCCAGAGTGACCGCTCGGGGTCCGCGGCAACGTTCGCCGCCGACGGGGTGGGCAACGGCAGGGGGATGCAGGTCACCGCAGGCTTCCCGGCCGGCACCTTCACCGGGGCCGAAGCGCGGCTGACGCGCCGTTTCACCATCGGGAACATGTTCCCGGTGACACCGCTGACCGGTGGCGTGACGGCAGCCCTCGCCGCGCTCGGCCTCACGGTGCTGTTCCGGCGCACCCGACGCGGCCGCAACGACCAGGTCTACCTCGGGCTCACCCCCGGCGTGCTTCCGGCGCCCAACCAGCAGGTCTCGGTCGGGCACGAGACCCGCGAGGTCCCCGTGGCGGTGCAATTCACGCCGCCGGCCGGCGCCCGTCCCGGAGAAATCGGCACCCTGGTCGACGCCACGGCCGACAACCGGGACGTGACCGCAACCGTGATCGACCTCGCCGTTCGGGGACACCTGCGGATCGAACAGCAGGACGGCAAGGAGTGGGCCTTCACCCAGCTGGCCGGCAGCGACGAACTGGTCGGCTACGAGAGGCGGATGCTCTCCAAGCTGTTCTCCGGCGGGAGCCCGGTCACCACCGACGACCTCCGCGAACCCCAGTACGCCGGTCTCCTGACCAAGGCCCGTGAGGACCTGCACCACCGGGTGACCAAGGATCTCGGCTGGTTCACCCGCAATCCGGCCACCGTGCGTGGGCTCGCGTTCCTTGCCGGCATCGTGATCATCGCGTTGGGCGTTGGCGTCGGGGTGCTGTTCGGCATCTTCGGCCTTGGCCTGATCGGTCTTGCCGGCGTGATCGTCGGGCTTGGTGTCCTTGTGATGAACAAGCATTTCGGCGCCCGCACCGCCGCCGGGTCGGCCGTCCTGGCCCAGTCGAAGGGCTTCGAGCTGTACCTCCGAACCGCCGAGGCCGACCAGATCAAGTTCGAGGAGGGCATCGACGTGTTCTCCCGGTACCTGCCCTACGCGATGATCTTCGGGGTGGCGGAGCGTTGGACGAAGCTGTTCGAGCAGCTCGCCGCGGAGGGCCGCTACACCTTCGACACCTACTGGTACGTCGGGTACGGCTACGGGTTCGGTTACCACGGCTTCGCCAGCTCGATGGACAACCTCGCCAGCACCATGTCCAGCTCGATGCAGCACGCCACCGCGGCCACCAGCGGCGGCTCCGGCTTCTCCGGCGGCGGCGGCTTCGGCGGCGGTGGTGGCGGCGGCTGGTGACCGGCTGACCGGTCCTTGGCCGCTACGCTCCTGACCCATGACCGGACGGATGGGCCCATGGGGAGTGCCGGGGCGGAGCCTTCTGCTCAGTGCGGTCGTCACCGTTGCCATGGTCGCACCGATCGTCATTGCCTACCTCGCTGGCGGCACCCCGGCAGCGCTCGCCCTCGGCCTGGGCGCGCTGGTCTCGTTGCGCTCGGCGGTCACGCTGCGGCCGCTGCAGGCCCTTGCCCTCGCGGTGCCGGCAGCGATGGCCGGTGCGGTGGCGATCGGGCTGCGGGGGCAGCCGGTGGCCGCAGCCTGCTTCGTCGCCCTTTGCTGCCTGCTGGTCGCACCGGCCATGACGCTCCAGGACGGGCTGATGGCGGCGGTGCCGACCGCCGCAGCCGTGCTGGTCCTTGTGCCCGGTGACCTGGATTCGGGGCGAACGGCCATCTGGATGCTGATCGGCGGCGCCCTCGTCGTCGGGTTGGCCACCCGGTTGCCCCGTTCAGCCCCGGTGGCAGGGGTGGAGGCCCGCCGCGCCTGGCGGCACGCGGCCGTGATGGCGGTGTCGGTGGGTGCCGTGGTGTACCTGGTGGCCTGGTGGCAGGTGCCCCACGGCTACTGGGTGGCCCTGACCCTCACAGTGGTGCTGCGGCCGTTCGACGACCAGACCATGAGCAAGGCCGGCCAGCGGGTACTCGGCACGATCGCCGGCGCGCTGCTGGCCCTGGTGGCGGCGACCCTGTTGCCGCTCTGGGCCCTGCTCGCGCTGCTCGCGGTCAGCACGGTGCTCAGCCTCGCTTACGCCATCGGCCAGGACTACACCAGGCAGGTGATGTTCATGACGCCAGCGGTGGTGCTGCTCGGCTCGGCCGGCAGCAGTCCGGGCCTGATCGCGTCCGAGCGGGCCCTTGCCACCGTGGCCGGCGCACTGCTGGCCGCGGCCATCGCCCTCGGGCTGGCCGGGATCGAAACCCGGCGGGGGCTCCGGCATGACGAGGACTGAGGGAGTGGCCGCCCAGTTCCGGGCCGCCGTCCGCTTCCCGACCAGCGCCGAACCCGCCGGGCCGGCTGACCGGCGCACCGGCCAGCTCAGGTAGGCTGGCCCTTCCGCCGTTCCTTATAGACAGGCCGAGATGCCCAACTCGATCCCGCTGCTGACTCCGGGGTTCTCGATCTTCGACCAGAACATCCCGCTGGCCATCATCATCGTCGTGTTCGCCTCGTTCCTGTTCGCCGGCGGCTCCACCATCCAGCACCTGGCGGTGAGCCGTTCGGTGGACAAGACCGCCGAGAACCGCTCGATGGGCCCGGGGCAGATCTGGGACCTGGTCCGCAACCCGCGCTGGCTGCTCGGCCTGGCCACGGTCGCTGCTGGAGCCAGCATGCACATCGTCGGGCTGATGATGGCGCCAGTCACCGTTGTGCAGCCGGTCGGGATCCTTGCCGTGCCCTGGGCGGTGCTGCTGGCGGCCAAGATCCACCACTTCCGGCCGGGCAGGGCGATCTGGGGCGCGGTCGCGCTGACCATCATCGGCATCGTGGTGTTCACCCTGTTCTCGGCGTCCACCGCGGCACCGGACACCGAACTGCCGCCCACCCGGATCGTCGTGGCCAGCCTGATCGTGTTCGCTGCCGGCGGCGTCCTCGGCTACCTGGGCCGCTTCGGCTCGCCGGCGATCCGCTGCCTGATGTGGGCCTCGGGCGGCTCGTTCTTCTACGGGCTGTCGTCGGCGATGGTCAAGACCGTCTCCGAATTGGTGCGCGCCGGCGACTTCGCCGGCCGCCCGCTGTTCTGGACGGTGGTCGGGTTCCTGATGGTGTGTTACGTGGTGGGCGGCTGGATGATCCAGCAGGGCTACGCCAACGGTCCGGCCGAGATCGTGGTCGGCTCGATGACCACCACCGACCCGATCGTCGCGGTTACCTTCGGCATGGCCGTGCTGGGTGAGGGCGCCCGGCTCGGCTTCCCCGAAGCGCTCGGCATGCTGGTCAGCGGTGCGATTGCAGTCGCCGGCGTCGTGGTCCTCTCCAAGTACCATCCCGATGCGCAGCACAACGAACCAAGGATGCCTGACGACGCTCAAGTCGGGGATCCAGTCGCTGCCGATGAATTCGAGCGCAAGTAGCGGCTGCGGCTCAGGCCGAAATCGCCTGCCGGTACACAGCTTCGTAGTTCTCGCGCATCGCCGCAGCGGTCAAACCGCGGCCCAGCTCCCTTGACGCCGCCGACATCGTCTCGAGCCGCTCCGGGGCGTTCAGCAGTTCGCGCATCCCGGTGGCGAGCGCCGACGCATCCGGGCCGGTAAGCATCGCGTTCTGTGGACCGACGCCCACGGTCAGCCGGTCGTCGCAGTACAGGATCGGGGTTCCGGTGGCCGCCGCCTCAGCCAGCACCAGACCCTGGGTGTCGAAACGGTAGGACGCCAGCACGAACACGTCCGCGTCGGCGATCTCCTGGGCGATCAGGTCGGCGTCGTCGAAGTGGCCGAGGAAGCGCACCTTGCCGTGCCGGATCCGGGCGGCCTGCTGGCGCAGCGCGCCCTCGGCGGAGCCCCTGCCGACGATGTGCAGCTCGGCATCGTCGCGGCCGAGGCGGCCGAAGGCGTCCAGGATCACGTCCACCCGCTTCTCCGGGCCGAGCCGTCCGCAGCTGAGGAACCTGGTCATCTCGCCGCGGGGACGCTTCCGCTCGGCCCGGACGAAGGCGTCCGGCACCCCGGAGGGGACCACGTGACCCCGCCCGGCGAGGCTGCCGCCGGAGGCGTCGACGATCGAATCGATCAAGTAGGCGGCCGGTGAGGTGAAGGCGGCAACGGCTGAGGCCAGGCGAGCCAGGCTGCGCCAGTCACGACCTGCGAACGCCGAATCGGCGGCGGCGTCCGGGTCGCTCGGCAAGCCGGCAGGGGCAGGGGCCGTGGTGCCGGCGATGCGCCGCAGCCACCGTCCCGACCAGTCCAGATAGGTCAGGGAGTTGAGTCCGGAGGCCACCGGGGTGGTGCGGTGGGTGCCGACGTAGTTGGAGTGGAAGGTGTGCACCTGGGGCACGCCGAGTTCGCGCGCGACCTGCGCGGCCAGGAAGATCGAGCCGCGTTCGTTCTGGGAATGCACCACGTCGAGAGGATGGTCCGCGGCGATCCGGCGGGCCAGCCGGCCGCCCACCTGGAGCGAGCAGAGGAAGCTGGGGGTGCCGGGCAACCGCCAGTACGGCAGGCCCTCCCAGGCGCACTCGGACGGCGGGGTGAGCCCGGCCTTCGGCGCGAACAGGGTGACCCGGTGGCCGGCGGCGCTGAGTTGCTGCAGCTGGAGCTGGATCGACCTGGAAACGCCTCCGGACTCCGGATAGAAATCGTCGGTGAAGATGCCGATCTCGAGCACGGCTTCGGGCGTCGTCACCGCTTCACCATAGCCGCGTCCGTGGGCTGCGGATCAGCCACTCACAGGCAGGGCCGACATCTGGTTGCCGCCGGCCGTGGCCAGAATGATCGTCGCCGGACCCCGATCCAGCGGAAAGAACAGCCAGCCGGATTCCTGCGCTCCGGTCGCTATCGGCAGCCCGGAGAACTGGGGCGGCTGCGATCCCGGGTCCGGGTTGGTGGCTACCACGCCGTCGTTCTCGAAGGCCATGAAGGAGTAGCTGAACGGCCCCCGGTCGACCGAGATCCGGATTTCCACCTCGAGGCCCGAGTCGGTCCAGCGGTGCTCGAGAATCTCCCAACGGCCGGCGTGACGCGCGTCCGGGGTGAGGAACGGCAGGCCGGACGCCGCGGCGGTCCGGGTCGGGCTGGCCGTCGAGGAGGCGGATGCGGCCGGAGCCCCCTGGCGCAGCATTGTTGCGCCAACGATCAGGCCGGCGACCAACAGCACGACCAGGGTGATCAGCAGCGGTAGCCGGGAGCTGGGTGGCGCGAACTCCTCGATCTTCACCGGGCGTAGGGACGGGCCGCCGAGCGGGTTCGCACCCTCCTGCGCTTTCGGCGGACCGCCGCCAACCCAAGGCCGCCCGCCATCGGACAGCGGGGCCGGGGACCAGCCGGGCAGCGGCGCCGGCGCGGGCGGCGCAGAACCCTCCGGCGGTCCGTCGGAGGGTTGCTGTGGTGGCAGTTGGTTCATCGGCGCCAAGGCTACCCGCTGGCAGGCCTCGAAGGCTGTGGACAACCGGGCGGCCGGCCTGCACCCTGTGGATCGATGATCGGTCACCCGGCCGGTTGCCGAAGATGCCCTCACGTGAGCATCTCCGAGCCGCAGCCACGTCTGGCCGTGCACAACATCGAAGATCTGGTGGGCCTGGTGCCCTACTTGATCGGCTTCCATCCCGAGGAGTCCCTTGTCGCCATCGTGATCGAAGCCGGACGGGTGGAGGTGACTGCCCGGGTCGACCTGGCCGCGGTGTCCGGCACCGGTTCCCCGGACGAACTGGTCACCCGGCTGTTCGAGCGCTATCCCGGTGCCGGCGGCTGGTTCATCGCCTACACCGACGACGACGCGCTGGCCTGGGAGGTGCTCGAAGGCTGCGCCGAGCTGGTCGGCTTCGTCCGGTTGCAGCGGTTGCTGCAGGTCGGCTCGGCGTCCTGGCGTGCAGACACCCCCGACGGCCCGACCGGGGAGATCACCGGCGCGGTCACCAAGATCGCAGCCGAAGCCGCAGTGCTCGGCCTGCCCGCCCGATCCTCCCGCAAGGACCTTGCGGCCAGCATCAGTGGTCCACCGGACTCCGAGACCGACCACCTGGTGGCCGGTTTCGAGGTGGCGGCGGGCGAGCTGCTCCGGCTGGGCGCCAGGGGGCGGCGGCGCCTGCTGCGGCGGCTGCTGGCCACCGACCGGCCACCGGAGGTCGTCGACTGCATCCGGCTGGCCCTGCTGGCCGGACTGCCGGACGGGCAGATCCGGGTGTTGCGGCACCTCACCCGGGAGACGGCAGGGCAGCAGCTGGCCCTTTGGACCCGCGTCGTCCGGTACACCCTCGTCAGCCACCAACCCCCGGCGCTGGGGCTGCTGGGAATGGCGGCCTGGCAGAACGGGGATGGCGCCCTGCAGATGGTCTGCCTGGAGCGACTCGACCGTCTCGACCCGCTCGCGCCGATCGCAGCACTGCTGGACTGGCTGAACGCGACCGTCGTGCCGCCGAGCGATTGGGAACACATCCGCGAGCCACTCCTCGCGGCGCTGGCGGACCAGTTCACCCTTGCTGGTCGACGAGGAAGCCCACCTCGGAGGTGAGACCCATGCCGGCGACCTGCTTGCTTGAGTCTCCCAGCTGGCCGGTGGGGAACGTCGAAGCATTCGACTGTGCTTCCCGGCAGCGCCCATAGCCGGGTCGGGCGGTCGCCGGAGCGGCCTCGTCGACGAATCGGTTACCATTTCAGCGTGCAAGGCGCATCCCTGCTGCTTCCGTAGCCGCGACTGTTCAAGCAGTCGCGGCGGCCCCTGGCGAGCCTGACGGCCCGCGGGGGCTTTTTCATGCCGGTCGACGGGTGTGCAACGAAAAAGGAGATCGCGAAGTGACCACCGAACGGGAACGGGTCAGCTACGACGCTGCCGCTGCGCAGGAGAAGTGGCAGCGGTTCTGGGAGGAGGACGGCACCTTCACCCCGCTCGACGACGATTCGTTGGAACGCCGCTACATGCTCGACATGTTCCCCTACCCCTCCGGCGACCTGCACATGGGCCACGCCGAGGCGTTCGTGATGGGTGACGTGGTCGCCCGCTATTGGAAGCTCAAGGGCTACGACGTGATGCACCCGATCGGGTGGGACTCCTTCGGGTTGCCGGCCGAGAACGCAGCCATCGCCCGCGACGCCCACCCGGCCGACTGGACCTACGCCAACATCGAAACCCAGGCCCGCTCGTTCAAGCGGTACGGCTTGAGCCTTGACTGGTCGCGACGGCTGCACACCTCCGACCCGGAGTACTACCGCTGGACCCAGTGGCTGTTCCTGCGGTTCTTCGAGAAGGGCCTTGCCTACCGCAAGGACAGCTACGTCAACTGGTGCCCGAACGACCAGACCGTCCTTGCCAACGAGCAGGTGGTGCAGGGACTGTGCGAGCGCTGCAGCGCCGTGGTGACCAAGCGGAAGCTCAACCAGTGGTACTTCAAGATCACCGACTACGCCCAGCGACTGCTGGACGACATGGCCCAGCTCGAGGGCAGCTGGCCCGACCGGGTGCTGGCGATGCAACGGAACTGGATCGGCCGCTCGGAGGGTGCGTGGGTGGACTTCGCCATCGAGGGCCGCGATGCGCCGGTGCGGGTTTTCACCACCCGTCCCGACACCCTGTTCGGGGCCACCTTCTTCGTCGTCGCTCCCGAGGCCCCGCTGGCCGCCGAGATCGTGACCGATGCCCAGCGGCCGGCCTTCGAGGAGTACCTCGAGGCCACCAAGCGGTTCACCGAGATCGAGCGGCAGTCGTCTGACCGGCCCAAGACCGGCGTCTTCCTCGGCGTCGGTGCGGTCAACCCGGTGAACGACGAGCTGTTGCCGGTGTACGCGGCCGACTACGTGCTGGCTGAATACGGCACCGGCGCGGTGATGGCCGTGCCTGCCCACGACCAGCGCGATCTCGACTTCGCCCGCGCCTTCGACCTGCCCGTCCGGGTGGTTGTGGAGACCGGCCAGCCCGACCCGGGGGAGACCTGGGTCGCCACCCCGGGCGACGGCAGCTATGTGAACTCGCCGTCGCTGGCCGGCCTGGCCGACAAGACGGCCGGCATCGCAGCGATCACCGCCCAGCTGGCCGAACAGGGCCGGGGCGAGTCGGCGATCACCTTCCGCCTGCGGGACTGGCTGCTGAGCCGGCAGCGGTTCTGGGGCTGCCCGATCCCGATCGTGCACTGCCCGTCCTGCGGTGAGGTCCCGGTGCCCGACGACCAGCTGCCGGTCACCCTGCCGGACCTGCGCGGGGCCAGCCTGCAGCCGAAGGGCACGAGCCCACTGGCTTCGGCGACCGACTGGGTCAACACCGACTGCCCGAAGTGCGGCGGGCCGGCGACCAGGGACACCGACACCATGGACACCTTCGTTGACTCGTCCTGGTACTTCTTCCGGTATTGCTCGCCGAACTACACCGACGGACCGTTCGATCCGGCCGAGGTGGCCAAGTGGATGCCGGTGGCCCAGTACGTCGGCGGTGTCGAGCACGCCATCCTGCACCTGCTGTACTCCCGGTTCTTCACCAAGGTGCTGCGGGACCTCGGGCTGGTCGATTTCGGCGAACCGTTCGGCCGGCTGATGAACCAGGGCCAGGTGATCAACCAGGGCAAGGCGATGAGCAAGTCGCTGGGCAACGGGGTGGACCTTGGCGAGCAGATCGACATCTACGGTGTGGACGCGATCCGCACCACCGTGGTCTTCGCCGGCCCGCCGGAGGACGACATCGACTGGGCGGACATGTCTCCGGGCTCGTCGCTGAAGTTCCTGCAACGCGCCTACCGGCTGGCGCAGGATGTCGCGAGTCCGGTCGGCACCGACCCGGCCGCTGGTGACCTGGGACTGCGCCGCGCCACCCACAGATGCGTGGCCGAGCTCGACGAGTCCCTGGACACCCACCGGTTCAACGTCGCCGTGGCCAGAATCATGGAACTGGTCAACGCTGCCCGCAAGGTGATCGACAGCGGGGCCGGGGCGGCTGATCCGGCCGTCCGGGAAGCCGTCGAGGCGGTTGCGGTCGCCCTGAGCACCGTCGCGCCCTACGTCGCGGAGGAGATGTGGGAGCTGCTGGGCCACTCGCCTTCGGTGGCGAACGCGGCCTGGCCGACGGTGGATCCGGCACTGCTGGTTTCGGAGTCGGTGACCTGCGTCGTCCAGGTGCAGGGCAAGGTACGGGCCAAGCTGGAGGTTCCTCCGGGCATCGGCGAGGCGGAGCTGACCGCGATCGCCCTTGCTGATCCGGGGGTGCAGCGTTCCCTTGCCGGACGCGAGGTGCGTCAGGTGATCGTGCGGGTGCCGAAGCTGGTCAGTATCGTCCCGGCCTGACCGATTCAGGCAAGGGCCAGCCGTACCAGGAGTCCCAGATGGTCGGTGCCGGCAACCGGGAAGGTGTCGAGGCTGGTGGCTGTGAACCCCGACGAGGTCAGCACGTGGTCGATCTGGATCAATGGCGGGTACCAGCGGTTGGCCGGATAGCTTGGGTGCCAGCCGCGGCCTTTCGCTGTGTCGGTTACGCCGGCCCTGGATTCGAGCTCGCGGAGCGTCAGGTGTTCTGCGGTGGCGTTCAGGTCGCCGGCGATGACCAGCGGCTCGTGGGAGTGGCCGGCTGCAAGCTTCGCCAGCGACTGACCGTCGCGCAGCCACGGGCCGATGCCGTGCGCAGGGTTGGCTGGATGCGCGGCGATCAGCACGAACCGATGATCGGGCTGATCGACCCGAACCGCCAGGTTGGTGAAGGCCGTGCCCTGCGCCCGGCCGAGTTCGGTGAGCGGCACCCGGGCAATGACCATGGTTCCGCTGGCGTCCCCGATCCCGGTCTTGCTGCCGTAGTCGCGCCCGGTGGTACCAACCTGGTACGGCAGCCGATCCCGCCACACCTTCCTTGCCAGCACCTTGGCGTTCGACCGGGTGACCTCGGTGAGGACCACCACATCGGGCCTGACCCGGTCGATCTCGGCACCTAGCTGGTCCAGGTCAGCCAGTCCGAAGCGCAGGTTGACCGCCGCGAGGCTGAGCGTCGACTGGCCGGCCGATGCCGCCGTCGCTCCCGGCAGGTAGGGCAGGAGCACCAGGCTGTGGACGGCGAGTCCGAGGACCAGTGGGAGCACCAGCAGCCGGCGCCGGCCACGGGTGGCTGCCAGCCCCAGCGGCATCGCCACCAGCCAGGCCGGCCAACCGTAGGGGGCGAACGATGCTGCCATCGCCAGCCAATGGTGCCGGGCCTGTATCTCGGGTACGAGAGCAAGGAGCAACAACGTTGCGCCGCCCAGCGCGAGGATCGTGGTGGCGACGAGCGAGATCCTCTGACCACGACGGCTCCGGTTCCTGCGTTTTGCTGCGTTCACCGTTTCAGCCTCCCTGCCCGGGCAAGCAGCCCAGAAGGATCGTCAGCGCCTGGTGAACTCGAGCCTGAAGTTCTCCGGACCGCGCTCCAGGTAGGCCATGTCGAATGCCTCTGCGGCGACCCGGTCGAGCAGGGTGAGCAGGGGCAGCGGGTCGTGGTTGACCACCAGGACCAGCTTCTGGCCGGGCTTCATGCTGGTCAGGCCACCGATGATGGCGCCGTGCCGGATGATCTTCGGAAGCGAAGCAGCAACCAGTTCGGGGGTGGCGTCGGTGCTGGCGCAGCCACAACCGCAGCCGCCGTGCTTGGCCGGGCTGTTGGCTAGGTCGAGTTGGGTGGCCATCGGGCTCCTGTCGCTTCGGCGGTGGGGTCCGCCTAGGGTAGCCCGGCTGGTCCGGGTGGGACTCCAAGGGTAACCCGCGGCGTACCGCGCTCCGTGCAGGCCCTGTGGGAAACCGGAGCGGCCGGGCCTCGCTGTCCACAACTTCCCGGCAGGCTGACCCGTCCCGTGGTGCGCTGCCGATAGTGCCGGGTATGAAGGTGGCTCCGGATCCGGTGATGAGTGATGTGGTCAGGGAAAGGCTGGAGGCCCTGCTGGCCGAGGTGCGGCCGCGGCATGCGCTGGCCGTGCCCGACTTCGTTACCGGTTCCGCCGGCGCGCTTCCGTCCGGAGTGGCCGAGCCATCATCGGAGCCGCCCGGTCAGGTCGGCGGCGCGGAGCAAGCCGCGGCACGGGGCGCGCCGGTAACCGGGACGCGCGCCCTGGCGGGACAGGCAGGTCATCGGGTCGCGGAATTCACCAGGGAGCACCTCGCGGCCGTAGTGGTGGTCCTGCTGGTCGGGTGCGGCTGGACAACGTACAGCCTGCTCCAGGCGAGATCCACGCCGGTCGCGATCGCACCAGCTCCGTCGGTGGTGGCCAGCCCGGCGCCGAGCCCCACCCCGACCCCGGACGTGCTCGTCCACGTGCTCGGGGCTGTGCACCAGCCGGGGCTGGTCGAATTACCGCAGGGCGGCCGCGTGGCCGATGCCATCGCTCTTGCCGGCGGGCTCACCGCCTCAGCCGATCCGGGGGAGCTGAACCTGGCGGCAGTGGTCGCCGACGGTGCCCAGCTGGTGATCGGAACCCGGCGGAAGCCCGGGGGAGAGTTGCGTGGCGACGCAGGCCAGGCCGGCTCCGGGTCGTCCTCGGCATCCGTTTCGCTGAACACGGCCACCATCCAGCAACTGGACACGCTGCCCGGGGTGGGACCGGTCACCGCGCAGAAGATCATCGACTGGCGACAGAAGCATGGCCGGTTCAACTCCGTGACCGAGCTGCAGGAGGTGGACGGGATCGGTCCGAAGACCTATGCCGACCTGGCCCCGAATGTCCGCGTCTGAGCGAACAGTTGCCGGCGATGAGGATGTTCGGGACTGGCGGGGGCCAGTGCTGGCCGGCGCCACGTGGGTCGGCATCTGGGCGGGCACCTCCGGGTCACTGGTCCTGCTCGGCGTCGTCGCGGTGGCGGCACTTGCGGTCGGGGGGTTGGGGATCGGGCGTCGGCGGTGGCTGGCAGCTGGTGCCGGGCTGGCCATGGTGCTGGGGGCCGGGATCGGCGGTGTGCGGGTCTGGAGCAACGCCAATGGACCGATCGCCGGATGGGCGCGACAGGGGGCGGTGATCACCATCGAGGCAAGGCTGGGCAGCGGTCGCGTCACACATGGAGGTCGTGGCGGCCCGGTGTGGACAGCCGACGCCGCCCTGACCAGGGCACATGGACGGGGCGCGCAGTGGGCATCCGGCGCAACGGTGCGGCTCACGGCGTCCGGGGGGTTGGTGCAGCGGTGGGCTGCGGTGTCGTCCGGAGCGACAGTTGCGGCGGTGGTGCGCCTGAGCCCGGCCGCGCCGGACGAGCCGGTGAGCGCGTGGGCCAGGGCACGTGCCTCGCCGACGCTGCTGGCGCCACCTGGTCCGGTAGACAGTGCCGTCACAGCGGTGCGGGCCGGCCTGCGCACGGCGGTCTCCGGTCTTCCGGAGGGCCCGAGGGCACTGGTGCCGGCGCTGGTGGTCGGCGACACCGACGGCATGTCCGGAGCGCTGCGGGACCAGTTCCGGGCCACCGGGCTGACCCATCTGACCGCGGTCTCGGGCGCGAACCTGACGCTGCTCCTTGCCGCGATGCTTTGGGCTGCTGCCAGGGCTGGCGTGGTCGGGTGGTGGCGCCGCGGGATCGCGTTGGTCGGGGTGGTCGCCTTCGTTCTCCTCTGCCGGGCCGAGCCGAGCGTGCTGCGCGCGGCGGCGATGGGGCTGGTCGGGCTTGCCGCGCTGGGCTGGGGCGGCTCCAGGCTGGGGTTGCGGCTGCTCTCCTGGGCCGTGATCGGGTTGTTGCTGGTCGACCCGTGGTTGGGCCGATCGGTCGGTTTCGTGCTCTCGGTCTGCGCGAGCGCCGGCATCATCATCTGGGCCCGGCGCTGGGCCGGAGTCCTGGAGTCGTGGCTGCCGGGGTGGTTGGCGGAGGCGATCACGGTGCCGATCGCTGCCCAGCTCGCCACCCAGCCGATCGTCACAGCGATCTCCGGCCAACTCAGCCTGGTCGGGGTGATCGCCAACCTGGTGGCGGCCCCGCTGGTCGGGCCCGGTACAGTGCTCGGCTTTCTCGCCGCAGGCCTTTCGGTGCTCAGTCCGGGCCTCGCCGCGATCGTCGGTTGGCTGGCCGGTGGCTTCGCCCAGGGATTGTGCTGGATCGCGGCGGCCGGCAGCGCCCTCCCGGGCGCGAGCATCAGCTGGCCGGCAGACCCGCTTGCCGTCGGCCTGCTGGCCCTGACTTGCGTCACTGTCCTCGCCGGACTGCCGCTGCTCTGGCGCCGGCCGTGGCTGGTGATCGTCCTGGCGCTCGCCATGGTGTGGGTGCTGTTCCGGCCGGTCACGGCGCCGGGCTGGCCGCCGGGGGAGTGGCAGCTGGTCAGCTGCGACGTCGGGCAGGGTGATGCCACCGTGCTCCGGGTGGGCCCGGGCCAGGCGATAGTGGTCGATGCCGGCCCGGAATCGGACGCGGCGGATCGTTGTCTCGATGGGCTGGGGGTCACCGAAGTGCCCTGGCTGATCCTCACCCACCTGCACGCCGACCACATCGGCGGGCTGGCCGGGGTCGTCTCCGGACGCCGCGTCGACAACCTGCTGGTCTCCGGGGTCAGCGAACCGGCGTCCGGCTGGCGCCAGGTCCTGGCGATCATCGGCGACACGCCCCGGACCGTGGCGCGGCCGGGGATGGTGGTGGCAGCCGGCGAGGTGCAGGTTGCGGTCCTGGCCGCTCGACAGCTCAGCGGTGGCGGCCCGGGAGGTGAGGACTCCGCGGACGTCAACGACAGCTCCCTCGTGTTGCGAGCCAGCAGCGGCGGCCTGCGGATCCTGCTGGCCGGGGACCTCGAGGAGGCCGGCCAGGGCAATGCCGTGGCTACCGTGCCGGATCTGACTGCCGAGGTCATGCTGGTGCCCCACCACGGCTCGGCACACCAGACACCGGACTTCCTGGCCGGTACGCGGGCGAGTGTCGCGCTGGTCAGCGTCGGCAGGGGCAACGACTACGGGCACCCGGCCGACCGCACCATCCAGACCGTTGCGGGCACAGGGGCGCGGGTGTTCCGCACCGATCTGAACGGCTCGATCGCCGTTGCCCGGATCGGCGAGCGGCTCCAGGTGACCACCCAGCGCAGCGGATGATGCCTCGACCGGGTCCGGAAACTGTTGGGGGTGTTGACTGGCATGCTTGGGCCGTGGAGGAAACCAGTCCGTTCGGGCATGTGCTGCTGGTCACGGGGCCGGAGTCGCTGCTGGCCGAGCGGGCGGTGTCCGGATTCGTTTCCCGTGCCGTCGCCGAACGCGCCGATGCTGCCGTGATCAGGCTGGACGCGAACCTGGTTGATGCCGGCTCGCTGGCCGAGGCGGCTGGGGGGTCGCTGTTCGCGGCCGCGACGGTGCTGGTGGTTGGCGAGCTCAGCGAACTGCCCGCCGAACTGGCGGATCTAGTGCTGGCCATGGCCGCCGACCCGGGCGCTGACCTGGCGCTGGCCCTCGTCCACCCCGGCGGGAACAAGGGCAAGGCGTTGCTCGACCGGCTCCGCAAGCTGCGCCCGCAGGTCGCCGAGTGCCCTTCCATCAAGCCCTGGGACCTGCCTCAGTTCGTCTCGGCAGAGACCCGGCGCCAACAGGGGCGGGTGGACGCTGCCACGGCTGGAGCCCTTGTGGACGCCGTCGGCACCGACCCGCGGTCCCTGGTGGCGGCGATCCGGCAGCTGCTGGAAGACTCACCGGACCGGCTGCTCACCGAGCCGGCGGTGCGCCGCTACTTCGGCGGTCGGGCCGAGGTGACCAGCTTCTCGGTCGCGGACGACGTGCTCAGCGGACGGATCGACGGAGCCCTCGGCAAGCTGCGGTGGGCCCTGTCGACCGGCGTGGCGCCGGTGCTGATCACCAGCGCGCTTTCGAGCAACCTGCGCAGTCTCGGCAAGTACCTCGACGGCCGCGACGCGCGGCTGCGCGACGCCGACCTGGCCCGCGTGATCGGCGTTCCGCCGTGGAAGCTGAAGGACCTGTCGAGGCTCTCGCGGGACTGGAAGCCGGTCGCGGTGGCCCGGGCCATCAAGGCCGTCGCTGTCGCGGACGCCCAGATCAAGGGCGCAGCGAGCGATCCCGGCTTCGCGCTCGAGCAGGTGGTGCTGAAGGTGATCGGCTGCCGCGGCCGGCAACAGCTAGCCGGCGGCCCGACCGCCACCTTCAGGGAACAACAAACGCCGCCCGGTGTCCCGGGCGGCGTCGGTTGAGGAAGCTCAGAGAGCTGCGGCCGCTGTGGCGATGGCCGACTTGCGGTTCGCAGCCTGGTTCTTGTGGATGACACCCTTGCTGACAGCCTTGTCCAGCGCCCTGGTGGCGGTGCGGGCCAGTTCCTGGGCCTTCGCGGCGTCGCCACCGTCGATGGCCTCGTTGAACTTGCGGACGTGCGTACGCAGGCCGGACTTCACGGCCTTGTTCCGCAGCCTGGCCTTCTCGTTGGTCAGGATCCGCTTCTTCTGAGACTTGATGTTCGCCACCGGGCTTGCCCTCTTCACAGGTGATTTGGCTGGATATTGCGCCCCGCAGAACGCGATCTCGAACTCTACCAGTGAGGGCGACGGGGCCTCAAATCGGCGTCCCGGCCACCTGCTCAGGATTCGCCGGGGCGGTCCCCGGTGAATCTGGTAGCGGTCGTGGACACGGTATCGTGTGCTGGCTGTCCAGCTGACCAGGAAAGTGATGCCAACTCCCTCCCCAGGCAAGACCCCGCCCGCGATCATCAGGAATTTCTGCATCATCGCGCACATCGACCACGGCAAGTCCACGCTGGCCGACCGGATGCTGCAACTGACCGGGGTGGTCGACGGACGAGCGATGCGTGCGCAATACCTGGACAAGATGGACATCGAGCGGGAGCGCGGGATCACCATCAAGTCCCAGGCCGTGCGGATGCCGTGGCAGGTGGACGGTGTCGACTACGTGCTCAACATGATCGACACCCCCGGCCACGTCGACTTCACCTACGAGGTCTCCCGGTCGCTGGCGGCCTGCGAGGGCGCTGTCCTGCTGGTCGACGCAGCCCAGGGCATCGAGGCCCAGACCCTGGCCAACCTCTACCTGGCACTGGAGGCGGACCTCCACATCGTCCCGGTGCTGAACAAGATCGACCTCCCCGGTGCGCAGCCGGACAAGTACGCCCTCGAGATTGCCCATCTGGTCGGGTGCGAGCCCGCCGACATCTTCCGGGTCTCTGCGAAGACCGGAGAAGGCGTCCGTGAGCTGCTCGACCACATCGTCGCCGACATCCCGCACCCGGTCGGCGATGCCACCGCCCCACCGCGGGCGCTGATCTTCGACTCCGTCTACGACACCTACCGTGGCGTCGTCACCTACGTGCGCGTCTTCGACGGCGAACTCAGCTACCGCGAGAAGGTGCTGATGATGTCAACCAAGGCTGCACACGAGACTCTCGAGGTCGGGGTCATCTCACCAGACCCGGTGAAGGCCGGCTCCCTCGGGGTCGGCGAAGTCGGCTACCTGATCACCGGCGTGAAGGAGGTCCGCCAGTCCCGGGTCGGCGACACCGTCACCTCGGCCGCCAACCCGGCGAAACGCGACCTCGGCGGCTACCGCCCGCCGCACCCCATGGTCTACGCCGGGCTCTACCCGATCGACGGCGCGGACTTCCCCGAGCTGCGTGAGGCCCTGGACAAGCTGCAGCTCAACGATGCAGCCCTGGTCTACGAACCCGAAACATCCGGCGCGCTCGGGTTCGGGTTCCGGGTCGGCTTCCTCGGCCTGCTGCACATGGAGATCGTCAGGGAGCGCCTCGAGCGGGAGTCCAACCTCGACCTGATCTCCACCGTGCCCAACGTCGTCTACCGGGTGGTGATGGAGGACGGCACCGAGCACATCGTCACCAACCCCTCGGAGTACCCAGAAGGCAAGATCGCCGAGGTCCACGAGCCGGTCGTGCGGGCAACCATCCTTACTCCCTCCGAATACATCGGGACGGTGATGGAGCTCTGTCAGGCCCGCCGCGGCGAGCAACAGGGCATGGACTACCTCTCCGAGGATCGGGTGGAGATCCGCTACCTGCTGCCGCTGGCCGAGATCGTCTTCGACTTCTTCGACGCCCTCAAGTCCCGGACCAAGGGGTTCGCGTCGCTGGACTACGACCAGGCCGGTGAGCAGGTCAGCAAGCTGGTCAAGGTCGACATCCTGCTCCACGGTGAGCCGGTGGACGCGTTCAGCTCGATCGTGCACACCGACGCCGCCTACACCTACGGCGTGGCGATGGCCAAGAAACTGAAGGAACTCATTCCGCGGCAGCAGTTCGAGGTGCCGATCCAGGCGGCGATCGGCTCCCGGGTGATCGCGAGGGAGAGCGTCCGTGCGATGCGCAAGGACGTCCTGGCCAAGTGCTACGGCGGTGACATCACCCGCAAGCGCAAGCTGCTGGAGAAGCAGAAGGTTGGCAAGAAGCGGATGAAGATGGTTGGCCGCGTCGAAGTGCCCCAGGAGGCCTTCGTCGCCGCGCTCTCCACCGGCGAGACCAGCAAGGACAAGAAGCAGTCCTAGGCATGCAGAAATCCGGGGTCGACCACCGGCACCGGTGCCGACGACGTTGGACTCCAATAGGCTGCCGCCCATGGACGCAGAGATCGGCATCATCGGTGGATCGGGCTTCTACCAGTTCCTGAACAACGCGACCACGGTCCTTCCTTCGACCCCTTTCGGTGCGCCGAGCGCACCGATCTCGATCGGTGAGGTGGCCGGCCGCCGGGTGGCCTTCGTGCCGCGGCACGGCCAGCACCACCAGTTCCCGCCGCACCGGGTGAATTACCGGGCCAACCTCTGGGCGTTGCGCAGCGTCGGGGTCCGCCAGGTCCTGGCCCCGGCAGCGGTCGGGTCCTTGCGTCCCGAACTCGGTCCGGGCACCTTCGTCGTCCCGGACCAGGTCATCGACCGCACCTCGGGTCGCAAGCACACCGTCTACCACACCAAGGGCAAGGTGGTGCACGTCGCGTTCGCCGACCCCTACTGCCCGCGCGGCCGCGCTGCGGTGCTCGGGGCCGCCGACGCAGACCTGCGTCCGGTCGATGGCGGGACGCTGGTCGTGATCAACGGGCCGCGCTTCTCCACCAAGGCTGAATCCCGGTGGCATGCGGCGGCCGGGGGCACCATCGTCGGGATGACCGGGCTGCCGGAGGCGGCCCTGGCCCGCGAACTCGCCATGTGCTACACCACCGTCTGCCTGGTCACCGATCATGACGCCGGCGTGGACGGCGGCGAGGCGGTCACCCACACCGAGGTGCTGGCCCAGTTCTCGGCAAACATCGAACGGATGAAGAGCCTGCTCACGGCCACGATCGCCGCGCTCCCGGCCAACTCGCCGGACGCGACCGCCAGCTGCGCCTGCCGCCGCGCCCTGGACGGCCAGGCGCTGCCGTTCGTGCTCCCCTGACCCGTGCCCTCGACCCCACCCGAGGGCCAGCCGGCCCCCGACGACGGTGCGCTGCCCGACACGGCGACCGCCGGCATCGCGGACCGACCGCTGAGCGTCTACGTGCACGTGCCCTTCTGCGCTGTCCGGTGCGGCTACTGCGACTTCAACACCTACACCGCAGCCGAGCTCGGCGCAGCGCCCGGCTCCAGCCAGGACGCCTACCTGGCTGCGGCGAGGGTGGAGCTCGACCTGGCCCAACGGGTGTTGCCCGGAGCTCCGGCGCTGCAGAGCGTCTTCTTCGGTGGCGGCACGCCGACCATGCTGCCGGCCGGCGAACTAGCCGGGCTCCTCGGCGCTGTCCGCGACCGCTTCCCGCTTTCCGCGGACGCCGAGGTGACCACAGAAGCCAACCCGGAATCGGTCGATCGGGCCTACCTGGACACGCTGGTCGCCGCCGGTTTCAACCGGTTGTCGCTCGGCATGCAGTCCGCCCGGCCCGGAGTGCTGGCAGTGCTCGACCGCCGGCATACTCCCGGACGGGTGCAGCAGGTGGTCAAGTGGGCCAGGGCGGCCGGGTTCGCATCGGTCAGCCTCGACCTGATCTACGGCAGTCCCACGGAAACCCTGCCCGACTGGGACGCCAGCCTCGCCGCGGCGATCGCGCTGGGGCCGGACCACATCTCCGCCTACTCCCTGATCGTCGAACCCGGCACCCGACTGGCCGCCCGGATCGGCCGTGGCGAGCTTCCCGGGATCGACGAGGACAACCAGGCCGACTGCTACCAGCTGGCCGAGAGCCGGCTGACGGCTGCCGGCTACACCGCCTACGAGGTGAGCAACTGGGCGCGTCCCGGTCATGAGTCCCGGCACAACCTGGCGTACTGGCTGGGTCACGACTGGTGGGGGATCGGTCCAGGGGCCCACTCCCACGTCAACGGGGTCCGCTGGTGGAACCTCCGCCATCCCCGCGCCTACAGCGCCCGGCTCGCTGACGGGAACAGCCCGGCCCAGGCCCGTGAGATCCTCACCGCCGGGGAGCGCCGCACCGAGCGGGTGCTGCTGGAGTTGCGGCTCGGCAGCGGCCTTCCGATGGCGGTGCTGACCGCGTCCGAACAGCGCCGGGTGGCCGCTGTCGTGGACACCGGACTGGTCACGGAGGCCGGCGAGAGGCTGAGACTGACCCTCGCCGGCCGCCTGCTGGCCGACGCCGTGATCCGCGACCTGCTCGATTGACCGAATGACAACGATTCGGTAACACCGAACCACACAACGGTTTTGTAACAGAGTTGAGACATGTAGGTGCTCGAATGTGCCTGCGCCACTACCCTTGCCCAACCCGGCGGGTCCGGGTGCACGCCAACGAGGAGGAAATGTGAACAAGCGTTCGTTCAAACTTGCTGGGATCGCCCTGGTGGCGGCCTCCCTGGCCTTCACCGGTTGCGGTTCCCGCACCGAAGCCACAACCGGCGGTACCTCAGGCGCCGTCAAGGTGGCGAAGATCGGCGTCATCGCCCCGCTGTCGGGTGACCTTTCGGCCCTTGGCCTGGGCATCCGCAACTCCGTTGACCTGGCCATCCGGCAGGCCAACGAGGCCAACGCCATTCCCGGCTGGAAGCTCGAGCTTGCCGCCGAGGACGACGAGGCCAAGCCCGACACTGGCAAGAACGCCGCCACCAAGCTCTCGAGCGACGATGCGGTGGTCGGCGTTGTCGGCACCCTGAACTCCTCGGTCGCCCAGAGCGTGATCCCGGTGCTCGATGCGGCCAAGATCGTCCAGGTCTCGCCGGCCAACACCAACCCGGCGCTGACCAAGGGTGCTGACTACCTGACTGCCCCGGCTCGGCCGAACGCCAACTACCTCCGCACCTGCACCACCGATGCGGTTCAGGGTCCGTTCGCCGCGCAGTACCTGCTGGGCCAGAAGGTCATGAAGGTCGCCACGATCCACGACAAGAAGTCCTACGGTCAGGGCCTGGTGACCGAGTTCTCCAAGGCGTTCACCGCCGGCGGCGGCACCGTGGTGGCGGCCGAGACCATCAACCCGGACGACAAGAACTTCTCCGCGGTGATCTCGAAGGTCCAGGGCGCTGCTCCTGAGGCCATCTACTACGGCGGCGAGTACCCGCAGGCCGGCCCCCTGTCCAAGCAGGTCAAGGCTGCCGGTCTCGACGTTCCCGTGATGGGCGGTGACGGCATCTTCTCCGGCGAGTTCATCAAGCTCGGCGGCACCGACAGCGACCTGGCCACCTCGGTGGGCGCACCGGTTGACTCACTCGAATCGGCCAAGCCGTTCCTCGACGGCTACAAGGCTGCCGGCTTCGCAGAGGGCTACGAGGCCTATGGTGCGTACTCCTACGATGCGGCCAACGCCATCATCGCGGCCCTGAAGACCAGCCTGGCCTCGGCTACCGATGCCAAGTCGGCCCGTGAAGCCACGATCACGGCTATCTCCTCGGTGAGCTTCGACGGCGCAACGGGCAAGGTTGCGTTTGACGAGTTCGGCGACTCGGTGTCCCGAGTGCTCACTGTTTACGAAGTGACCAGTGGCGCCTGGGCTGCCAAGGAAACTGGCGAGTTGAAGTAGTCCTCGACCCGTTGGCGCCCACCTCAGGTCGGCGCCAACGGGCCTTCGCCAATTTGACCAGAGGGGTGCGTGCCGAGTGCTCGACCTGTTCTTTCAACAGCTGATCAACGGAATCTCCCTTGGAGCGTTGTACGCCCTGATCGCGGTGGGCTACACCGTCGTCTACGGCATCGTCCAGCTGATCAACTTCGCCCACGGCGAGATCTTCATGATGGGTGCCTTCGGCGCCTTCGCCACCTGGATGGTCCTCGGCCAGCCCAAGGACTGGGGGGTGGCGGCATCGCTGCTCATCCTGTTGCCGCTGATGCTGGTCGGCGGCATCGTCGTGTCGATCTCGGTGGCCCTGCTGACCGAGCGGTTCGCCTATCGACCGCTGCGGAACGCACCGCGGCTCGCGCCGCTGATCACGGCGATCGGCGTATCTGTCTTCCTGCAGGAGTTCGTTCGGCTCTTTTTCGGCTTGATCCCCGGCTTCCCGAGCGCCAAGAGCGCCATCCCGTTTCCCGAGGTCGCGGGCATTTCCGGGGAGATCGTCCGGCTCGGTGGCGTCACCATCCAGATGCCCGCGATCTTCACCGTCGGCGCCCTGGCCGTAAGCACCGTGTTCCTATGGTTCTTCGTGAATCGCTCGAAGACCGGACGAGCCATGGTGGCGACCTCCCAGGACCGGGACACCGCGCGCCTGATGGGCATCAACGTTGACAAGGTGATCGTCGCAGCCTTCGCCGTCGGTGCTGGCCTGGCCGCCATAGCCGGCGTCGCCCACGGCCTGAGCTACAGCAACATTGACTTCCGGATGGGCTTCCTGGCGGGCCTCAAGGCCTTCACCGCTGCCGTCCTCGGCGGTATCGGCAACATCAACGGCGCGGTCGTCGGAGGCCTGGTGCTGGGGATCGTCGAGGCCATGGCCACGTCGTTCATCCCCGGCCAGTTCGGCAGTTCGGCCTGGAAGGACGTGTGGGCCTTCGCCCTGCTGATCCTGGTGCTGGTGTTCCGGCCACAAGGCCTGCTGGGCGCCAAGGTGGTGGACCGAGCATGAGGGCCATCATCAGCGACGAGCTGAAGATCCGGTTCCGGTACCCGGCCCGATTCCTTGGCGCCTCCGGCTCAGTGGCGATGATCGCGTCCGTCTTCCTGCCATGGTCCTACGGGCACGGCGCCCTGGACGACGTCGGCTTCTATGGCGCTCCATCGCCACTGCAGACCTACTTCCTGGCTCTCCCGGTGATGCTCCTGTTGTTGCTGGCAGTGCCATTGGTGGGCAAGGGCAGGTTGGGCCGCTTCGCGCGGGCTGTCGCCTGGAACACCTCGGCAAAGACCGCATCGATCGCCACTCTCGTCACGGTGCTGATCGCGGTGGCGGCGATCGCGATCGAGCTCGGCGGCATCGTCAATATCGAGACCGGTGGCTGGCTTGCGGTGGCGGGTGCCGCTGTCGCGGCGCTCGCCACGCCGTTCCTGCCGGACTCGCCCGAGCCAACCCTTGAGCGGATCCGCGGGCCGAAGTGGCTCCAGATAGTGGCGATCGCGCTGATGATGGCGGCGGTGCTGTTCGCGGCGGCCTTCGCCCTGAACCAGACTGACGCCGGCAGCTTCCTCACGTTCGTTTCCCTGATGGTCGGCGTCGTCCTGGTGCTGCGGCAGTTCGGGATCCTCGGCTGGCTCAGCATTGCTGCCGCCAACAACAACCGGGTGCTGGTGCTCGCAGCATTCGTGGTGGCCTTCGCCTTTCCGTTCACCCAGAACGGGTCCGACGCGAATATGTCGATCGCCTCCCAGGTGCTCATCTTCGCTGCGGCCGCGCTTGGCCTGAACATCGTTGTCGGACTGGTCGGCCTGCTCGACCTGGGCTACATCGCCTTCCTCGGCGCCGGTGCCTTCACGGCCGCGATCCTGTCGGAATCGGCGTTCTCGACGGTGGACTTCCACCCGCCGTTCATCGTGGTCGTCCTGATCTCCGGCGCGGTGTCGTCCCTGCTTGGCCTGCTGATCGGTGCACCGACGCTGCGGGTCTCCGGAGACTACCTGGCGATCGTCACGCTGGCGTTCGGCGAGATCTTCCGGATCACCATGAACAACCTCGACGGCAACGATGGCCCAAACCTCACCAACGGGTCCAACGGCATCTCGGGCATCCCGGACCTGAACTTCCTCGGATTCGACCTCGGGCAAGCCCACAACATACTGGGCATCGACATCGGGCGCTTCGCCAACTACTACTGGCTGATGCTGTTCGTGATCGCATTGATCATCGTGGTGTTCATGAACCTCAACTACTCCCGCATCGGCCGCGGTTGGGTGGCGATCCGCGAGGACGAACTGGCTGCAGAGGCGATGGGCGTGAACACGTTCGGGCTGAAGCTGCTGGCGTTCTCCGGCGGCGCCTTCCTTGCCGGTATCGCGGGTGCGGTCAAGGCGCACCATGACGTCTCGGTCACGCCCGACCAGTACGTGTTCCTTGAGTCAGCGTTCCTGCTGGCCGCGGTTGTGCTGGGCGGCATGGGCACCGTCATGGGCGTGCTCATCGGTGCCACCATCCTGAAGCTGCTGCCGGAGAAGCTGCGGTTCTTCTCTGACTACCGGCTGCTGCTGTTCGGCCTGTTGATGGTCGTGATGATGCAGTTCCGTCCGGAGGGCATCATCGCCGACGAGAGGCGACAATTGGAGTTCCATGCCGAGGACGAGGAATTGGCCGAGGAGATCGAGGAAGACCTGATCACGCATCACGCCCACCTCAACCCGGAGCGGAAGGGGTTCGTCCTATGACCCAGGTGATCAGCGGCGCCGGACACCACGTCGACGCCGATACCGAACTGCTGCAGGCCTCGAACGTCACCATGCGGTTCGGTGGCCTGACCGCAGTGAACAACGTCAGCCTGAGCGTCCACCCCGGGGAGATCTACGGCCTGATCGGGCCGAACGGCGCCGGCAAGACTACGTTCTTCAACTGCCTCACCGGGCTCTATAAGCCCACCTCCGGTGAAGTGCGCTTCGCCGGCGACATCCTGCCGCCCAAGCCGCGGCTGGTGGTCAAGGCCGGGATGGCGCGGACGTTCCAGAACATCCGGCTGTTCCACAACATGACCGCGCTGGAGAACGTCATGGTGGGCATGTACAGCCGCACCAAGACCAACGCTCTGGACGCGGTCTTCCGCTCGCCAAGGCACCGCCGCGAAGAGTTCGCCTCCACCGAACGGGCCCGGGAACTGCTCGAGTTCGTCGGCCTCACAGGGGCCGCCGATTCGCTCTCGCGCAACCTCCCCTACGGTGACCAGCGGCGTCTGGAGATCGCCCGGGCACTGGCCACCGACCCGAAGCTGCTCCTGCTGGACGAGCCAACGGCCGGCATGAACCCGCAGGAGACCAGGCAGGCGGAGGACCTGATCTTCAAGATCCGCGATCTCGGCCTGGCTGTGCTGGTGATCGAGCACGACATGCGGTTCATCTTCAACCTGTGTGACCGGGTGTGCTGCCTGGTTCGCGGCGAGGTGCTGGTCGAGGGCCCCGGTGCGGTCGTCCAGAACGACCCGCGGGTGATCGAGGCCTACATCGGTTCACCACAGACCATCGCCGACGAGGAGGGGGACACCGATGCTTGAAGTCAAGCAACTGGTGGTGGCCTACGGTCGCGTCCAGGCGGTGAAGGGCATCGACTTCACCGTCGAGAAGGGCCAGATCGTCACCCTTCTGGGCACCAACGGTGCCGGCAAATCGACCACGTTGCGCTGCATCTCGGGGCTGCTGAAGCCGGTGTCCGGCGAAATCTGGTTCGAGGGTGAGCGCCTCGACGGGATCCCCGCGCACAAGGTGGTTGAGAGGGGTGTCGCCCAGTCGCCGGAGGGCAGGCGACTGTTCCGCCAGATGTCGGTGGAGGACAACCTCAAGCTCGGCGCCTACTCCCGCCGCGACTCCAGCGGCGTCAAGGCCGACATGGAGAAGGTCTATGACCTGTTCCCCGTGCTGGGCGAGCGCAGGTCCGAACCGTCCGGCCTCTTCTCCGGCGGCGAGCAGCAGATGCTGGCCATCGGCCGGGCCATGATGAGCCGACCCAAGCTGCTGATGCTGGACGAGCCGTCGATGGGCCTCAGCCCGATCATGACCCAGACGATCATGCGGACCATCCGGGAACTCCAGTCCGAAGGGGTGACGATCCTCCTGGTCGAGCAGAACGCCCAGGCTGCCCTTTCGCTGGCCGACGTGGGCTATGTCCTCGAGGTGGGGAAGATCATGTTCTCCGACAGCGGGCGCACGCTGCTCGGCGACGACCGGGTCAAGCGCACCTACCTTGGCGCCGACTGAGCCACTCCTCCCATCGAGGGCCAGCCTTGGCGTCGAGGGCCCGTCCCTGGGGACGGGCCCTCGACGTTAAGGCTGGCCCTCGGCGGGTTGCTGGCGAACCCGAGGCCGCCGCGGCCTAATCTGGCCGGATGCGGTACGAGAAGGACGTCCTGACGCCGGGCTGGCAGCGCGCCAACAAGCCGGTGACGGTGGAGACCCCGGTCAAGGTCGGGATGGTGGTGGAGGACCCCAGCTCCGGCTTCTGTGGCGCAGTGGTGCGCTGGGAGAACGGCCTGGTCGTGCTTGAGGACCGCAAGGGCGCCCGGCGCAGCTTCCCGTTCGGTCCCGGCTTCTGGCTGGACGGCTTGCCGGTCAGCCTCGTCCAGCCCCGGCCGGCGCCGAAGTCCGCGCCCACCCACACGGCCTCGGGCTCAAGGGTCGGAGCACCCGCGCCCGCGCGGGTGGCCGCAGCTTCCCGCATCTACGTCGAAGGCCGACACGATGCCGAACTGGTCGAGAAGATCTGGGGCGACGACCTGCGCCACGTCGGTGTGGTCGTCGAATACCTCGGCGGCGTGGACGACCTGCCGGCGATCGTGGCGGAGTTCGGTCCCGGTCCTGGTCGCCGGCTCGGCGTTCTGGTGGACCACCTCGTCAGCGGCAGCAAGGAGTCCCGGATCGTGCACGGCCTGGATTCCGACCACGTCCTGGTCACCGGCCATCCGTTCATCGACATCTGGCAGGCGGTGAGGCCGGAACGAGTCGGACTGGAGAGCTGGCCGCTGATCCCGAGAGGGACGGACTGGAAGCACGGCATCAGCGCGGCGCTGGGCCGCCCCGCCCGTAGCCAGACGGACATCGCCGGCACCTGGCGGTGGATCCTCGGCCGCGTCCGCGACTGGCACGACCTGGATCCGGCCCTACCGAGGGAGCTGGAACGACTGATCGACTTCGTCACCAGCGAGTGATCCCCGGACCGATGACGCGGTCCTGGTCCGGACCCGCGACTGCAGAACGGACGAGGTAAGTCGCCGCGCCGGGGGGTGGATACCCTTTGCGGCATCCAAGTACCGGCGACCCAGGAGCTCCGAAGTGCAGACCGACCAGGTATCGGACCTCCTCGCGGATGTTGCCGAACGGCTGATCCTGCCCCGCTTCGGTGCGCTGGAGTTGGCCGACATCCAGGAGAAGAAGCCTGGTGACCTGGTCACCGTCGCCGACCGGGAGGCAGAGATCGAGCTGGCCCGGGTGCTTCGGGAAGCCGAGCCCGGCGTCCTCGTGGTCGGTGAGGAGGCGGTCTTCACCGACCCGGCCAGCCTCGAGCTGCTGGGTGGCGCGAGGCACGCCTGGGTGATCGACCCGATCGATGGCACCCGCAACTTCGCCCGCGGCCGACCCGACTTCGCCGTCATGCTGGCCGAGGTGCGCAACGCCGAGACCGTCCGTGGCTGGATCTGGCAGCCGATCCACCGGCGGCTCTACGTGGTCGAGCGTGGCGCCGGCGTCACCTGCAACGGCGAGCCGGTCTCCCCGCCCGCCCCCAGCCCCCGCTCGGTGCCGCTCGGCGCCAGCTACCTGCCGGTGCCCGGCGAGGAGTGCGCCGCCGTGAAGGTGATCCGCTCCTGGGGTTCCTGCGGGGTCGACTACCCCAAGCTGATCGAGGGCGAGGTCGACTTCCTCTGCTACCGCTCGATGTTTCCCTGGGACCACCTCGCCGGGGGACTGATGGTGACCGAGCTGGGCGGGCGCATCTCCACCGACACCGGCGCCGACTACCACGCCGGGGTGATCGGCCGCCGGCTGCTCTCGGCCAACAATCCGCTGCTGTGGCAGACCGCGCGGGACGCCTTGTTCGGCCAGTGAGTCGTCGGGGTCGTCGTCGTTGCGCTCGACGACCCTTGTAACCGGGTGGCAGAGTGACCCACGTAAGCGTGTCCCGCGAAGGAGCAGCAAATGGCCGAGAACGACCCGAACGAGGAACTCAAGGCCAGGATGCGCGATGCTCTGGCCCGCAAGCAGCAAGCATCCGAGGGGACCGTCGGCGACGGCGGACACCACAAGGAGAAGGGCCCGGCAGAGCGCAGTCGCCAGGGTGGTGGCACCATGTTCCGCCGCAAGTCCGCCGGGGGTGGCAGCTAGTCCGCCGACGGCCGGGGCTTCGACAGGCTCAACCAGCGGTTCCTGATCAGGCCAGCAGTCTCTGGTCAGGCCAGCGGCAGCTGGGTGCGCGGCACCGTCCCGCTGGCCGCCAGCTGCGCGTAGGCCAGCGGCAGCACCTTCCGGACCGTCTGCTCGTCGAAGGGCCACTCGCCCTCCGCGTAGGCGTCCGCCAACCGGACGCCGCGGCCGATCAGGTACTCCACCTGGCCGAAGAGCCCGGAGATCTCGGCGCGCTGCTGGAACGCGGCCAGCCGATCCATCGGCGCCCCGTGCCCGGGGACCAGGATCGTCTCCTCGGCCACCAGGCCGAGGATGCCGTCCACCGCTCCCGGCCAGTCCTTCAGGTGGCAGTCGTCGCCGAAGTCGGGGTCCCCGGCGCTCTCCAGGAGATCCCCGGTGAAGATCACCCCGGCATCGCCGACGATCGCCACCACGTCGCCGTCGGTGTGCCCGCGACCGAAGTGCACCACCTCGACCCGGCGGCCGCCGGCGTCCAGCACCCGCGCCAGCGAGAACGTGTTGACCGGGGTTGCGAGCGCCGCCACCGCCACCCCGAGATCGGACGCTGCCGCCGCGCACTCCGGACGTCCAAGCCAGGCCGGGACGGTGTCGTGGGCGAAGCTGGGTACCCCCGCGAACCCCGCCAGGCCGAACAGGTGATCGTAGTGCCAGTGGGTCACCAGCACGGCTGCCACCGGCACGCCGGCGAAGAGCTCGGCAGCCGCCCGCACCGCGGCGCCCTGTTCTGGCGAGGACCCGGTGTCGATCACCAGGCAGCCGGACGGGCCGACCACAAGCCCGATGTTCACCCCGGCCGGCTCGGCGACCGCGACGAACACCTGGTCGGCGACTCGCCGGAACTCGCCGAGGCTGAACTGGGTCATACCGGTCAGCCTAGGGCGTGCCCAACACCGACGCTGGGCTGCTCCTCGCCCAGCGCAAGCGCTGGGCTCGTCGAGACTCCTCCTTTGCCGGCCGCTGGCGCGTCCGGCTACGTCGTCGTCTAGACTGGCACTCCACCATCGGGAGTGCCAACGCTTACGGGAGGGTAGCTGTGCTCGATGATCGCAAGCTGACCATCCTGCGGGCCATCGTCACCGACTACGTGTCCATGCGCGAACCGGTCGGGTCGCGCGCGCTGGTCGAGCGCTACCGCCTCGATGTGTCCCCGGCCACGGTCCGCAACGACATGGCCGTGCTGGAGGAGGAGGGCTACATCACCCAGCCCCACACCAGCGCCGGACGAATCCCCACCGACAAGGGTTACCGGTTGTTCGTCGACCGGCTGGGTGCGGTGAAGCCGCTGTCCATGGCCGAGCGGCGCGCCATCGAGACCTTCATGGCCGGCGCCCTCGACGTTGACGACGTGGTCCGGCGCACCGTCCGGCTGCTGGCGCAGATCACCCAGCAGGTGGCGATCGTGCAGTACCCGATCGTCTCCGGGGCATCCATCCGGCACATCGAGATCGTCGTCCTGAACGCCGAGCGGGGCCTCCTGATCCTGGTCAGTTCCAGCGGGAAGGTGGACCAGCACCCGGTCGACCTCGGCGGTGCGCAGGAATCCGCCGTAGCCGAGCTCCGCGGACGGCTGAACACCGCCCTGATCGGACTGCCGCCGGTGCAGGCGGTGGAGCGGGCCACCGCCCTGCTGGACGAGCTCCCCAACGACTTGAAGCCCCTCGGCACCGTCGTGATCGCCACCCTGCTGGAACTGGTCACGACCGACCCGTCAACGCGGGTGGTTGTTGGCGGCGTCCCCAACCTGACCCGGTTCTCCGACCAGTACGAGACCACCGTCCGGCCCGTCCTCGAGGCCCTGGAGGAACAGGTGGTGCTGTTGCGCCTGCTCGGCGAGGTGGGCGCCACCGGCGACGTGACCGTACGGATCGGTCACGAGAACCCCTACGAGCAGCTGCGGGCCGCCTCGGTGGTGGCCAGCGCGTACGGCAACAGCCCCGACGCCTGGGCTACGCTCGGCGTCGTTGGACCCACCCGAATGGACTACCCCTCGACGATGGCGGCGGTGCGGGCTGTGGCCCGTTACGTTGGCCGGTTCCTGGCCGAAGGATGATGCGTGAGCGCTGATTACTACCAGACCCTCGGAGTGCCCCGGGACGCAAGCCCGGAGCAGATCAAGAAGGCCTACCGCAAGCTGGCGATGAAGTACCACCCGGACGTGGCAGACGCCGCCGACGCCGCCGAGAAGTTCAAAGAGATCGGCGAGGCGTACGAGGTGCTGCACGACCCGAGCAAGCGGGCCATGTACGACCGCGGCGGTGACCCGCTCGGCGGGGGCTTCAGTGGCGGTGGGGCCGGCGGGTTCGGCTTCCCTGGCGGCGGCTTCGACTTCACCAACCTGGTGGACGCCATGTTCGGTACCCAGGCCAGCCGCGGGCCGCGCTCCCGGGTGCGGCGCGGCCAGGACGCACTGGTGCGCCTCAACCTGACCCTTGCCGAAGCCGCCTTCGGGATCACCAAGCCGCTGCGGGTGGACACTGCAGTGGTCTGCCCGAAGTGCAGCGGCACGGGGGCCAACGAGGGCAGCGAACCGATCACCTGCACCACCTGTCACGGCGCCGGTGACGTCACAGCTGTGCAGCGTTCCTTCCTCGGCGAGATCCGCACCAGCCAGCCCTGCCCGAGTTGCCGCGGGTACGGCACCATCATCCCCAACCCGTGCGGTGAGTGCTCCGGCGAGGGCCGCGTGCGCAGCCACCGGACGATCAACGTCAAGATCCCGGCGGGCGTGGCCACCGGCAACCGCGTCCACCTGGTCTCCCAGGGCGAGGTCGGCCCCGGCGGCGGCCCGGCCGGCGACCTCTACGTCGAACTGAGCGTTGCACAGCACGTGATGTTCAAGCGCAACGGCGATGATCTCGAGGTGGTGGTGAAGGTGCCGATGACCGCAGCGGCGCTCGGCACCCAGGTGAGCCTTGACACCCTCGAGGCCGAGCGGGACGACCTGGACGCGGCCGAGTCGCATCTGGACGTCGACATTCCGCCCGGAACACAGTCGGGCACCCGGATCGCGATTCCCAACCGGGGCGTGCCCCGACTGCGCGGGGATGGCCGTGGGGAGCTCGGCGTGACCCTGCTGGTGCAGACCCCGACGAGGCTCGACGACGAGCAACGCGAACTGCTGCGCCAGTTCGCGGCGGCCCGCGACGAAAGCCGTCCCGAGGTCTCGATGACCCGGCACGGCAAGGGCGTCTTCAGCTGGCTGAAGGAGAACTTCACATGACCGAACCACTGTTTCTTGCCGACCTGGATTCCCCAGAGGTCGGCCAGCTGGTTGACCTCACCGGCGACGAGGGACGGCACGCAGCTGCCGTCCGCCGGCTACGGGTCGGCGAGGTGATCCTGATCAGCGACGGCAACGGCACCGCGGTACGCGGTCCGGTGGCCACCGCCGACAAGAGCGGGCTGTCGATCACAGTTGTCGAGGTGCTCCATTCCCCGCCCCCTGAGGTCCGCTACGTCGCGGTGCAGGCCCTGGCCAAGGGCGACCGGGCCGAGTTGGCCGTCGAGATGCTCACCGAACTCGGGATCGACGAGATCGTCCCTTGGCAAGCGGAGCGTTCGGTGGTGCGCTGGGCGCCCGACCGTACCGAGCGTGGGCTCACCCGCTGGCGGACCACGGCAAGGGAGGCGGCCAAGCAGTGCCGCCGGTTCCGGGTGCCACGTGTGGCGATGCCGATGTCAACGGCGGAGGTGGCCCTGCGGATCGCCCAGACCGACCTGACCGTCGTGCTCCACGAAACCGCGGAGACCCCCCTGGGCACCATCGAGGTACCGACCAGCGGCGAGGTCATGTTCATCATCGGTCCCGAAGGTGGCCTGACCGAAGGCGAGGTGGCCGCTTTCACCGCTGCCGGGGGCCGGGCGGCCCTGATCTCGGACGCAGTGCTGCGCACTTCAACGGCAGGCGTGGTCGCGCTCGCCCAGCTGCAGGCGCTCGGCGTCCGTGCCAACTGACTTCGGGTTCACTCCCGACAACTTCCTGGCGAACGGGCTCGGCCGCACCGGGTTGATCCACACCCCACACGGCGACATCCGCACCCCGGCGTTCATCGCTGTCGGCACCAAGGCGACGGTGAAGGCCGTGCTGCCGGAGAGCGTCGCCGGAGTCGGGGCGCAGGCGGTGCTGGCCAACGCCTACCACCTGTACCTGCAGCCCGGGTCCGACATCGTGGACGCGGCCGGCGGCCTTGGCGGGTTCATGAATTGGCGCGGGCCCACCTTCACCGACTCGGGCGGCTTCCAGGTGATGAGCCTCGGCGTCGGTTTCAAGAAGGTGCTGGCGATGGACGCCACCGGGCTGGTTGACGACGACGTGATCGCCGCAGGCAAGAGCCGGCTGGCGCACGTGGACGACGATGGTGTGACCTTCACCTCCCACCTCAACGGGGATC
Organism: uncultured Actinomycetota bacterium; assembly: GCA_963848845.1. Lineage (GTDB taxonomy): Bacteria > Actinomycetota > Actinomycetes > Propionibacteriales > Propionibacteriaceae > Propionicimonas. The sequence continues at coordinate 229,573 of CAWKFH010000002.1, read as the reverse complement.
GGCACCGGTTCACCCCCGAGGTGTCCATGCGGATCCAGCACGAACTGGGCGCAGACATCATGTTCGCCTTCGACGAGTGCACCACCCTGATGAACACCCGCGACTACCAGGAGCGATCGGTGGCCCGCACGCAGGCCTGGGCGGTCCGCTGCCTGGCCGAGCATTCGCGGCTGACCACCGAGCGCACCGGCAAGCCGTACCAGGCGCTGTTCGGCGTGGTACAGGGCGCCCAGTACGAGGACCTGCGCCGCCGGGCGGCCCGTGACCTGTCCGGCCTCCAGGTGGCCGGCAGCAGCTTCGACGGCTACGGCATCGGGGGAGCGCTGGAGAAGGAGAACATCGGTGAGATCGTTGGCTGGGTTTGCTCTGAACTGCCTCCTGACAAGCCCAGACACCTGCTGGGGATCTCCGAACCCGATGATTTCTTCGCTGCCATCGAGGCCGGCGCCGACACCTTCGACTGTGTGATGCCGTCCCGGGTGGCGCGCAACGCTGCGATCTACACCGTCGACGGACGCTTCAACGTGAACACCGCAGGCAGCCGGCGCGACTTCGGTCCGCTGGACCCGGAGTGCGACTGCTACACCTGTGCGAACTACACCCGGGCCTACCTGCACCACCTGTTCAAGGCCAAGGAGATGCTGGCGGCCACCCTGGCCACCATCCACAACGAACGGTTCACCGTGCGCCTGGTCGACGACATCCGGACGAGCATCGACAACGGCAGCTTCGCCGAGTTCAAGGCCGGGTTCCTCGGCCGGTTCTATTCCGGACGCCGCTAGCGCGCCGTCCGTCGAGACTCGGCCGGCTTCACCCGCTGCGCGGCTGAGAGCCAGCCTCGTCTATTCCTCGCACCGGTGACGCGCTGCTCGTCGAGACTCCTCCCTTCCCGGCCGCTGGTGTCGCCCGCACGGGGACAAGTCACGGCCGCTGATGCTCCGTTAGCCTGATTCGGTCCTGGACCACCCCTGATGCGGTGGCTTCGCCGCGACCAAGAGGAACCCCGTAATGACTTGCCCCAACTGTGGCCAGGAGCTGCCCGACCTCGCCGCGACCTGCTCCCGTTGCGGACCGGTGACCGGTGGTTATGCCGGCCCGCAGCACTACATCGCAGCCCACGGCAGTGAGCCGGCAGCCGGCTGGGCCCAGTCGGCGCCGGTGGCCTCTGCTCCGCCGAAGCGCCGGCGCCTGCTCACGATCCTGGTCGGCGCCCTCGCCGTTGTCCTCACCGGTGGCGGGATCGCCGTCGCCGGCGGTTTCCTCGGCTGGTACGGCGGCAGGGAGCAGCCCAGCGACGTGCTGCCTGGCTCCGCCATCGCCTACGCCCAGCTGGACCTCGATCCATCCCTTGCCCAGAAGACCTCGGCGTGGCAGTTCCTGCGCGACCTGCCGGAGGTCAAGAGCGCCCTCGCTGCCGGCCTGCCTGACCCGAAGCAATTGCTGTGGGAGCTGGCGGTCACCGACGACGCCGTCCTCGGTGGCACTGACTACGAGGCCGACGTGAAGCCGTGGCTGGGAAACCGGCTCGGGTCGGTTCTGGTTGACCACGACGGTAAGGGGACGGTTGTTGCAGCGATCGAGCTGACGAACGAGGAGCTGGGCGCGAGCCAACTCCGGGAATGGGCCGGCCAGGGTGACGTGAAGTACGACGTGACCCTGCGCGACGGCTACGCCCTGATCACCGACACCGAGGAGACCTCGTTCGTCCTCGGCGAGATCGCCAAGGGCACCCTTGCCACGAATCCGACCTTCACCACCGACTTCGCAGCGGTGGGCGAGCCCGGCATCTCGGCCGGCTGGGCGGACGTGGGCGCGCTGGCCACGTTGAGCGGTCCGGACGTCAGCACAGCCGTCGGGGTGAGCGAGGGACGGGTCGCCTACGCAGTGCGGTTCACTGCAGACACCCTGGAGGTCGCCGGTATCACCAGTGGCTTCATCGGGCCGGTGGCCATCGCCGAAGGGGACCTCGGGAACCTGCCGGCCGACACCGGAGTGGCAATCGGCATCACCGGCGGCGGCCCGGCGCTGGCGAAGGCGTGGTCCGAGCTTCCGCAGGAGGCGAAGGATTCCGTTGCCGACATCGGCCTGAGCCTTCCGGACGACCTGGTCGCGTTGCTCGGCAACAGCTTCATTGTCGCGGCATCCGCCGACACGCTGACGAACCTCGCCACCTTCCCGGAGACCCTCGAGATCGGCGTGCGCGCGAGCTCGGATGACGCGGCCCGCGCCGAGCAGGTGCTGCTGACCCTTGCTTCCGGTGCTGTGCCCGGTGAGGACCTGACCCGGGTGGATGGCTCGATCCTTGTCGCCGGCACGACCACGGACTACCGCGACCGGATGGCGGGCGACGGACCAAGGCTCACGACGAAGGAGTGGTTCACCAAAGCCGTTCCCGACCATGCAAGGGCGACCTTTGCAGCCTGGGTCGACCTGGAGGCTCTCGCGGCCGGAGGCTCATCGGGAGGAGGCGACGACTACAAGGAGTTCCTCTCCGCACTGCGCGGTTGGGGAATCCAGTTCGTTCAGGGTGATGCCGGTAGCGGCTCCTGGTCGGTCCGCGTCGTCCGTGCCTGACGTCTCCGCGGGCCCGCTCAGGCGGGCTCGCGCTGCCTGACCCAGGCGATCACCCGGTAGGTGACCGGCAGGAAGACGACTTCCACCCCGACCTTGTAGAACCAGCCGACGGCGGTGTAGTTGATCAGGGCCGGCCAGGGAATCGGCGTGCCGCCCAGCGGGATACCCAGCGGTCCGAAGGCGATCAGGCAGAACACGACGGTGTCGGCAAACTCGCCCACCACCGTTGAAGTGATCAGCCGCACCCAGAGGTGCCGGGTGCCCCAGCGCTGCTTGATCCGCACCAGCACCACGGCGTTCAGCAACTGGCCGGCCAGGTAGCCGAGCAGGCTGGCCACGACGATGTGGGGCACGAAGCCGAGCACGGCGTGCCAGGCGTCCTGGTTGGGCCAGTCGGCTGCCGGCGGGGCCGCGTCCACGACGAGGAAGGTGAGCGACATCACCGCTGCCAGCGCGAAGCCGGTGATGATCGCCCGGTTCGCGCGCCGCAATCCGTACACCTCGGCCAGCACGTCGCCGAGGATGTAGGTCAGCGGGAAAAGGATCGCGCCGCCGTCGGTGATGATCGGCATCAACTGGACGCCGGCGACGTCGACGTGCGGACCGAAGGCGATCAGCTTGGTTGCCCCGATGTTGGAGATCAGCAGCATGCCGACGAAGACCGCCAGCACCAGGTCGTAGTTGCCGCGTCGCGGCACGATCGAAGGAGCGGCGGAGGACACGAGAGGGCATCCTAGACCGGATCAGTCCTAGTCGGTAGGGCAATTGGCGTCACGGGGCTTCGCCGGCCACATCCGTGCAGGGTCGCGGCGATGTTCCCAGTGGTTATGTGTGAGTTGGTTGCCCCCGCCCGGTCCGGGCGTGGCAATCTAGGTCTATGACCGACTTTGACGTAGCCGTCCCGGACGAATCGGAGCAACTCGACCAGCTGCAACCGGAAGAGACCCTCCTGGACCGCGGCGTCAACGACGTGCTCGATGAGGGTTATGTGACCGGGGAGAACTGGTCGACCGCGCAGCGCTTCGGCAACACGATCGCCGAGATGCGCAGGGGCGAGACCCTGGAGATGCGCATCGCGCAGGAGGTGCCCGAGCCGGTGAAGGACGACTCCCCGTGGAATCCCGACCCGTCCGAGCCGCGCGAGGTCGGTCACCTGCGCGCCGGTCGGCTGGTGGACGCCAACGGCGGCCTTCCGGGCCTGGACAAGGAGGCCGAAAGCATCGGCCGGGACGTCGGGATCGATGGTGGCGCAGCGACGGCTGAGGAGGCCGCGATGCACATCATCGATGACTATGACGACGATGACGATTGATCCTGAGCAGGTCCTTTACCCCCGGATCGAGCCGTACGCGCGCGGGCTGCTGGCCGTCGGTGACGGCCACCAGCTGTACTGGGAGGAATGCGGCAACCCCGAAGGCTTGCCGGTGGTGTTCGTCCATGGGGGTCCGGGCGGCGGCTGCGTCCCCAACTACCGGCGGTTCTTCGACCCGGCCTGCTACCGGGTGATCCTCTTCGACCAGCGCAACTGCGGACGGTCGCTGCCGCACGCGTCCGAGTCCGCCGACCTTGCCACCAACACCACTTGGCACCTGGTCGACGACCTGGAACGGCTGCGGGTCGACCGGGGGGTGGAGCGCTGGCTGGTCTTCGGCGGCTCGTGGGGCAGTGCCCTCGCCATCGCCTACGCCGAGGCGCATCCAGACCGGGTGACCGGGCTGGTGCTGCGGGGCATCTTCACCCTGCGCCGCTCGGAACTGGACTGGTACTACAACGGCGGCGCGGGGCACCTCAGCCCCGAATGGTGGCGCTCGTTCATGGCCCCGCTGGGTGGCGAGCCGTTCGACGGCGATCGGATGGCGGCGTACCACGAGCTGCTGTTCAACCCCGACCCGGCGGTTCACCAGCCGGCAGGTGTGGCCTGGACCACCTGGGAAGCTGCGACCACCACCCTTGAGTTCTCCCAGGCCGCGGTCGACGAGTACTCCGTCCCCGAGTTCGCGCTGGCGTTCGCCCGCATCGAGAACCACTACTTCGTGAACGCCGGCTGGATGCGGGAAGGCCAACTGATCGAGGAGATCGGCCGGATCCGACACATCCCGACGGTGCTGGTGCAGGGGCGCTACGACCTGGCCTGCCCGCTGGTCACAGCCGACGACCTGCACCGGGCCTGGCCCGAAGCCGACTACCGGGTGGTGCTCGCCGGTCATTCCGCACTGGAACCGGCGATCGTCGCCGAACTGGTGGCTGCCACCGACCGCTTCGCCACCGGCTAGCCGGGAATCGTCACGAAGAAGTCGAACAGGTGCGGGTTGTGGGCGTGAACCAGCACAAGGAAGACGATCGCGTCGAACAGCAGGTGGACGGTCACCACGTAGCCGAGTGAAGCGGTGGTGGCGAAGATCCAGCCCTGGACCAGCGCGAACGGGATCGTGAGCAGCGGACCCCACGACCGGTAGCCGAGTTCCCAGAGGAACGAGGTGAACACGATCGCCTGCAGCACGTTGGCCGTCCAGAGGGGGACGTGCCGCCGGTAGAGGGCGAACACCACGCAGACGAAGAACAGCTCGTCCCAGATCCCGACCGCGTTCACTCCGATGAACAGCCGGCCGATCTCGTTGGCTGTCGCGACCGGCGGCCAGTTGGCGTAGGCACCGGAGCCAACGAAGTAGAACGGCAGTAAGAGGTAGGCGATCACGATGACCGCCACCAGGTACCACCACTGGAGTCCCGTCCACCGCCGTCCCCGGACCGGGAAGCGGACCGCGTCCGGGCTGATCAGGCGCCGGGCAAGGACGGTGGGCACCAGGACGGCGCCGCCGAGTACCAGGGTGAAGCGCAGCAGCCCGAGGTCGCTGAGGTCTGCCTCCAGCGAGGTCACCGACAGGATCACCAGCCCGCAGGCCACGATCAGCAGCGTCCGGGCGAGCCGCCGGTCAACCCAGAGGGCGACGGCCAGGCCGACAGCGAGCACGCCGAGCCCGGTCACGAGTTGCTGCAGGGCGATCAGCCAGATGGCACTGGAGCTGGTGATCGCCATCGCCAGGATGCCGGCCGGGCCGGTCGGTGCGATCGGCTCACCTGCGGTTGGCATCTGCGCTCCCGGGCTCGAGGACTGGCGCCATTGTCACCCGGACAGCGGTGGAGCGGAACTGTGGCGAACCGCGGCGGGTCCGCCGTGGGTGGTGCTGGGTACGATGAATGCCTTGAGACACAGGAGGAACCCTGAACCAACCACAGACGGCGGCGGTCGCAGAACGCCGGGTCGCCGTGCCCGCATCGATCGCCATGGTCTCGGTCCTTGGTCCGCGCGACGAGTTCCTGCGAATCCTTGAAGCCGGCCTCGCCTCCGACATCCATGTCCGCGGGAACGAGATCACCTTCACCGGCAGCCCGGACCAGGTCACAACGGCGGCCGACGTGCTCACCGAACTGATCACCATCATCCGGACCGGCCAGGGCCTGGCTGCGGACACCGTGGAACGGGTGCTCGGCTTGGCGGCCAATCCGGACGTGAGCGCCGCGGAGGTGCTCACCCAGAACATCCTGTCGAGCCGGGGAAAGACGATCCGGCCAAAGACCCTGAACCAGAAGCGCTACGTGGACGCGATCGACGCCCACACTGTCGTCTTCGGAATCGGGCCTGCGGGCACGGGCAAGACCTATCTGGCCATGGCCAAGGCCGTCCAGGCGCTGCAGGCCAAGGAGGTGAACCGGATCATCCTCACCCGTCCGGCCATCGAGGCGGGGGAGCGGCTCGGCTTCCTGCCGGGCACCCTCAACGACAAGATCGATCCTTACCTGCGCCCGCTCTACGACGCCCTGCACGACATGATCGACCCGGAGTCGGTGCCCCGGTTGCTGACGGCGGGAACGATCGAGGTGGCGCCGCTCGCCTACATGCGCGGCCGCACCCTCAACGATGCATTCATCCTCCTCGACGAGGCGCAGAACACTTCGATGGAGCAGATGAAGATGTTCCTCACCCGGCTCGGTTTCGGGTCGCGGATCGTGGTCACCGGCGATGTCACCCAGATCGACCTGCCCACGGGCACCCGTAGCGGCCTGACCGTCGTCGAGGAGATCCTCGACGGAGTGCACGACATCGCCTTCTGCCGGATGACCAGCCACGATGTGGTTCGGCACCGCCTCGTCGGCCGGATCGTGGCAGCCTACGACCGCTTCGAGGCGACGCTGCCACGAGTGAGGAAGAGCCGATGATCGAACTGAACAACGAGTCCGGGGAGGCGGTCGACAGCGAGCGGCTGGTGCAGTTGGCCACCTTCGCGCTGGACGCGCTGCGGATCCATCCGCAGGCCGAGTTGTCGATCTTGCTCGTGGACGCCGACACGATGGGCGCCTACCACCAGAAGTTCATGGGCGAACCCGGTCCGACCGATGTGCTCAGCTTCCCGATGGACGAGTTGCGATCTCCGCAGCCGGACGAGGAGCCCCCACTGGGCCTCCTCGGCGACATCGTGCTGTGCCCAACGGTCACCGCTGCGCAGGCCGCCGAGAGTGGCCGGACGCCGGAGGAGGAGGCCGACTACCTGCTCATCCACGGCCTGCTGCACCTGCTCGGCCACGACCACGCCGAGCCGGCGGAGAAGAAGGCCATGTTCGACCTGAACGATCAGGTCATCGCTGCCTGGGTAGCCAGCCGCGCCTGACCGTGCCGCCGGCCGCGCCGGCCAACCGTTGGTCGACCTGTCGGACCACTCGGCCAGCGATCCTTCGGGAGCCGTGCCACTAGACTGATGCCCCCAAGGACCAGAGCAAGGCGAGTGATCACCCGTTGACCCAGACCCAGTGGATCCTGCTGGCCGTCGCCACCGTGTGCGTCCTGCTCGCAGCCCTGATGACTACGGCGGACGCCGCCCTGTCCTCGGTGTCCAAGTCTCGAGCCGAGAAGCTGGTCGGCGAAGGCCGGGCTGGCGCCAACCGGCTGCTGCAGGTGGCCCAGGACCCGGCCCCGTACCTCAACACCTCGCTGTTCCTGCGCATCCTGCTCGAAGTGATCGCGATCGTGCTGGTCGCCCTGGTGTTCTTCGAGCACTTCCACGAGGCATGGGAGCGGATCCTGTACCCGTCGGCCACCATGCTGTTGGTCTCGTTCATCGTGCTCGGTGTGGCGCCGCGCACGCTGGGTCGCCAGCACGCCGAGAAGGTCGCGCTCGCCAGTTCGGTCCCGCTGTCGGTGCTGACGACCGTGCTCGGCCCCATCCCGCAGCTGATGATCGTGATCGGCAACGTGCTCACCCCCGGCCGGGGCTTCACCGACGGCCCCTTCACGTCCGAGGCCGAACTACGCGAACTCGTGGACATGGCCGAGGCCCGGGAAGTGATCGAGGCCGGCGAGCGGCGGATGATCCACTCGGTCTTCGAGCTGGGTGACACGATCGTCAAGGAAGTCATGGTGCCGCGCACCGACATGGTGTACATCGAGCGCAGCAAGACGCTGCGACAAGGGGTTTCGCTGGCCCTGCGGTCGGGCTTCAGTCGGATCCCGGTGATCGGCGAGGACGTCGATGACGTGGTCGGCGTGCTCTACCTGAAGGACGTCATCCGCCGGATGTACGACAACCCGAAGGCGCAGACCAACGAGAACGTCGACACCCTGATGCGTAAGCCGGCCTTCTGCCCGGACTCCAAGCCGGTAGACGAGCTGCTGCGGGAGATGCAGCTCACCCGCAGCCACGTCGTGATCGTCATCGACGAGTTCGGCGGCACCGCCGGGCTGGCCACCATCGAGGACGTCCTGGAAGAGATCGTCGGCGAAATCGTCGACGAGTACGACGATGAAGTGCCTCCGGTCACCGAACTCGGCGAAAGCCGGTTCCGGGTCTGGGCCCGCCTGCCGATCGACGACCTCGGTGAGTTGTTCGGCCTCAAGGTCGACGACGAGGACGTGGACACAGTGCTCGGGCTGATGGCCAAGGAGCTGAACAAGGTGCCGATCCCCGGTTCGGTGGTGAAGTGGGAGGGCATCGAGCTGGTGGCAGAGCGTGGCAGCGACCGTCGGAACACGATCCAGACGGTGCTGGCGTCACCAGTACTGGACGACGAAGACCCCGCCGCTGAGGCCGCGGCCAAACTAGCCCAGGAATCGGCGGTACGCGAGACATGAACGAACCCACCATCAGGTCGGGCTTTGCCTGCTTCGTCGGCCGGCCGAACGCCGGCAAGTCCACGCTGACCAATGCCCTGGTCGGCACCAAGATCGTGATCGCGTCCTCCAAGCCGCAGACCACCCGGCACGCGGTCCGGGGGATCGTGAACCGGCCGGATGCCCAGCTGGTTGTCATCGACACCCCTGGACTCCACAAGCCGCGCACCCTTTTGGGGGAGCGGCTCAACGACCTGGTCAGGGAGACCTGGGGCGAGGTCGACGTCGTTGGCGTCTGCCTGCCGGCGAACGAGCGGGTGGGTCCGGGCGACACCTACCTGGTCGGCGAGCTCGCGAAGCTGCCGCGACGGCCGCTCCTGGTGGCGCTGGCAACCAAGTCCGACCTGGTCAGCCCGTCGCGGATGGCCGAGCACCTGCTGAAGATCGCCTCACTCGAGGAGGAGCTCGGCATCCGCTGGGCGAGCATCATCCCGGTGTCCGCGGTCACCGACGACCAGGTGGACGTGGTGACCGACGAGCTGATCAAGCTGCTGCCCATGGGACCGCGCTTCTACACCGAGGGTGAGATCACCGACGAGCCGACCGAGACGATGATCGCCGAACTGATCCGGGAGGCCGCGCTTGAAGGTGTGCGCGACGAACTGCCGCACTCCCTCATGGTCGTGGTCGAGGAGATGGGCCAGCGCAAAGGTCGGGACGAGAACCATCCGCTGCTTGAGATCTTCGCTTCAATGGTCGTCGAGCGGGATTCGCAGAAGGGGATCGTGATCGGGCACCAGGGCCAGCGGTTGAAGGAAGTCGGCACCGCCGCCCGCAAGCAGATCACCGAGCTGGTCGGGATGCCGGTGCACCTGGACCTGAAGGTCAAGGTGATGAAGGACTGGCAACGGGACCCGAAACTCCTGAACCGGCTCGGCTTCTGATCCTCGGGCCGCGGGCGCGTCCCTCGTCAAGACTCCACCCTTGCCGGCGCTGACGCGCCGTCGCGGTTGTCGTCTAATAACGGCCACAGCGTGGGATTTGCTGGCGCAATCGCGTCCGGGATGTCTAGAGTGGCTGCCATGTCATGGGCGCGACTCATCCTTGGTCGCCGCAGCGAGGCCTAGAACGTAGATCAGGCCTCCTCGCTGCGGAGGTTCGGCACGCGCCTGGCACCAGCCCGCACCAGCGAGGAACCCATGACAACCAACACTTTCTCGACGCGTCCGCAGCCGTTCCCGGTCCAGCAGACGTCACCGATGCCGTTTCAGCGGTACACGCCGTTCGAGCCCGTCGATGTGCCGGACCGGACCTGGCCGACCAGGAAGATCACCGCAGCTCCCCGGTGGCTGTCCACCGACCTCAGGGACGGAAACCAGGCGCTGATCGATCCGATGACTCCGTCGCGGAAGCGCAAGATGTTCGACCTCCTGGTCCGGATGGGCTACAAGGAGATCGAGATCGGCTTCCCGTCCGCCTCCCAGACCGACTTCGACTTCGTGCGGAGCCTGATCATCGGCGACGCGATCCCAGAAGATGTCACCGTCAGCGTCCTCACCCAAGCCCGTGAGGACCTGATCGAACGCACCGCACAGTCCCTGATCGGGGCGCACCGGGCGAACATCCACATGTACAACGCGACCGCGGAATTGTTCAGGCGGGTGGTTTTCAACATCGATGAGGCGCAGTGCGTCGCCATGGCGACCCGGGGCACCGAGCTGGTGATGAAGTACGCGGAGCAGAATCTCACCGATGTCGAATTCGGCTACCAGTACAGCCCCGAGATCTTCACCCAGACCCCGACCGACTTCGCGATCGAGATCTGCAACGAGGTGATGGACGTCTGGCAGCCCGGCCCGGGCCGGGAGATCATCCTGAACCTGCCGGCCACGGTCGAGCGGTCGACCCCGAACACCTACGCCGACCAGATCGAGTACTTCGGCCGGCACGTCCGCAACCGCCCCAACGTCGCCATCTCGCTGCACCCGCACAATGATCGCGGCACGGCCGTCGCGGCCACCGAGCTGGCCATCATGGCCGGCGCGGACCGGGTGGAGGGCTGCCTGTTCGGCCACGGCGAGCGAACCGGGAACGTGTGCCTGGTGACCCTCGGCCTGAACCTGTTCACCCAGGGCGTGGACCCAAAGATCGACTTCTCCGACATCGACGAGATCCGTCGAACGGTGGAGTACTGCACCAACATGGCCGTCCACCCGCGCCATCCTTACGCGGGCGACCTGGTCTACACCGCCTTCTCGGGCTCCCACCAGGACGCCATCAAGAAGGGGCTGGAGGTGCTGGAGAAGGAGGCCGCCTCCCAAGGGAAGACCATTCATGAGATTCCCTGGGAGGCGCCCTACCTGCCGATCGATCCCCATGATGTGGGTCGCACGTACGAAGCCGTGATCCGGGTCAACAGCCAGTCCGGCAAGGGGGGCATGGCCTACATCATGAAGTCCGAGCACCACCTGGACCTGCCTCGCCGCCTGCAGATGGAGTTCTCCCGGGTCGTCCAGGCCCGCACCGACTCCCAGGGTGGCGAGGTCTCAGCGGACGAGATGTGGAACATCTTCTCCGCCGAGTACCTCGCCGACACCTGGCCGCTGGAGCTGGTCACCGTGAAGTCGGTGTCCAACGGCGGCGGTTACGCAGTGACCGCCGTGGTCGCCGACCGTGGCGTGGCGAAGGAGATCACCGGTGAAGGCAACGGTCCGGTGTCGGCCTTCGTCGATGCGCTGGGGATCCTCGGCTACCACGTCCGGGTGCTCGACTATGCCGAGCATGCACTGTCCTCTGGTGGCGATGCGAAGGCTGCAGCCTATGTCGAGACCGAGGTGGGCTCCGATGATGATGCGCACGTCATGTGGGGAGTCGGACTGCACGAGTCGATCGTTACGGCGTCCCTGCGGGCAGTGGTCGGCGCTCTCAACCGGGAGGCCCGACGGAACTCCTGATCCTGATCACCGGGTCGCTGCCTTGACCATCACGGACGGGCGGAGCGGCATCACGGCCGGGCTGGTGCAGCTCCTGCTCGCGGAGCAGGCGCCGCATTGGGCGGGTCTGCCGATCGAGCCGGTACCGGTGGACGGTTGGGACAACCGGACCTACCGGCTGGGTGACCGGCTGAGCGTCCGGTTGCCGTCCCATCAGCGCTACGCCGCGGCGGTGGCCAAGGAGGACCGCTGGTTGCCGATGCTTGCTCCGCGATTGCCGGTACCGGTTCCCCGGCCGGTGTTCACGGGGTCGCCGAGCCCGGCCTTCCCGATGCCCTGGTCGGTGCGGGACTGGCTACCAGGGGAACCGGCGACCACGGATCTCCTCGGCGACTCCGTCCGGTTCGCCCAGGAGGTCGCCGGGTTCCTGGTGGCACTGCGGGATGTCGATTCGGTCGGCGGGCCAACCGCTGGCGAGCACAGCTTCTACCGAGGCTGCTCGCCGGAAACGTACGACGACGAGACCCGTCGTCGACTGGTTGACCTCGCCGACCGGATCGAGGTTCCGGCAGCGCAGGCCGTCTGGGATGCTGCCCTGGCGGCGGACTGGGGTGGTGCTCCGGTCTGGTTCCACGGCGACATGGCGATCGGCAACCTGCTGGTTCAAGGGGGACAGCTGTCGGCCGTCATCGACTTCGGTACCTGCGGCGTTGGCGATCCCGCCTGCGACCTGGTGCCTGCCTGGACCTTTCTGCGTGGCAGGGCTCGTGCCGCCTTCGCTGAGGGTGTCGGCCTGGACGCGGCCACCTGGGCCAGGGCCCGCGGCTGGGCGCTGTGGAAGGCCCTGATCAGCGTCCGCGACGAAGATCCCGAGGCGTCGGCCACGCCCTTGCGGATCATCGCCGAAGTGCTGGCCGACCCGATCGTCCCTGACTCCCCAGCGACGCCCGCCCTCTCCGTCAAGGGCCACCCTTCCTGATCAGGGACCACCCTTGCCGATCGAGGACCACCCTTGCCGATCGAGGACCACCCTTGCCGATCGAGGACCACCCTTCCCGATCGAGGGCCACCCTTCCCGATCGAGGGCCACCCTTCCTGATCGAGGGCTAGCCGGACCGTCGAGGGCTCGCGCCCAGGAGCTGGTCTTCGACGATCCGGCTGGCCTTCGATGGGTGTGGATGATCCAGGACCTAGTTCGGATCCTGTGGACGGGTGACTGGTGTCGGTCAGGCGCAACGGAGAGTGCCGTCATGACGGTGATCACGTACTCGGATTGGGTGGACCGGGGGCGGACGCGGGCCGAGTTGCGCGCAGCCCTCAGCGGCGGCCAGGTGGTGCGCCTTCGCCGGGGAGCTGTGGCGGAGGGTGGCGATCGGAGTGCAGCGGAACTGCACCGGCTCAAGCTGGAGGCAGCAGCACCATTGCTCGGGCCGGCAACCTGCTTCGGGCACGAGTCTGCCGCCGTTCTGCATCAACTCCCACTTCTCGGTCCGAGACTGGCAGAGGTCGTCGCGATCCGGGCCGGTGGCGGGCACGGGGCGATCAGCCCGACGCTGCACGCTCGCCGGGCCACCCTCAGCCCCGCCGACGTCACCATGATCGACGGTCTCCCGGTCACAACGCTCGCCCGCACCGTGTGTGACCTGGTCAGGAGGCTCCCGTTCCCGGAGGCGGTGATGGTGGCGGACGCCGGAATGCGGCAGGGCGCCGACTTGGCCGAGATGTTGGCGAAATGTGCGCGGGGACGCGGCTGCCGAATGGCGGAACGGGCGCTCCGCTTCGGCGATCCAAGGGCCGAGAGCGCGGGCGAATCGCTCAGCCGCGTCCGGCTCCACCAGGCTCACCTGCCGCCGCCGAACCTCCAGCACGAGGTATTCGATCCTGACGGGGAGCTGGTGGCGCGACTCGACTTCTGGTGGGAGGGGCAACGACTGGCCGGCGAATTCGACGGGTTGGTCAAGTACACGAAGCTGGTGCGTCCCGGTGAGTCGACCGAGCGGGTGGTGCTCGCCGAAAAGCGCCGCGAACAGCGCCTCTTCGACCTCGGGATCCGGGTCGTTCGCTGGACCTGGGGCGATCTCTGGGGACCCGAACTCGCGGGCAGGATCGGCGCCGCGCTTCGGGCCACACCTGACCCGTCGAGGGCCAGTGTTGCCGCCGAGGGCCAGTCCCCTGGTGCGGGCCCTCAACGATAGGGCTGGCTCTCGATCGTTGGGGGGAGCCCTCGATGGGGTTGGGGGAGCGTTCCGCCGCTGTCCGGGCCACGCCGAGGTCGACCACTGGGACGGCTCCGGGCGAGCCGGGAGAGCCGGGCCGGTAGGATCGCGGCCATGCCAAAGGTCCTCACCGAACTTCCCGTCGGCGAACGCGTCGGTCTCGCCTTCTCCGGCGGACTGGACACCTCCGTAGCGGTCGCCTGGATGCGGGAGAAGGGTGCCATCCCGTGCACCTACACCGCGGACCTCGGCCAGTACGACGAGCCGGACATCGCGTCGGTCCCGGGACGCGCCGGCGCGTACGGCGCCGAGATCTCCCGGATGGTCGACTGCAGAACCGCCATGGTGGAGGAAGGCCTGGTTGCTCTGGCCTGCGGCGCCTTCCATATCCGCACCGGCGGACGCACCTACTTCAACACCACTCCGATCGGGCGCGCGGTCACCGGCACCATGCTGGTATGCGCCATGCGTGACGACGATGTCTGGATCTGGGGCGATGGCTCGACCTACAAGGGCAATGACATCGAACGGTTCTACCGCTACGGGTTGCTGGCCAACCCGCAGCTACGGATCTACAAGCCCTGGCTGGACGCCGACTTCGTCCGCGAACTGGGCGGTCGCACCGAGATGTCCCAATGGCTGGCCGAACGCGACCTGCCCTACCGCGACTCCAAGGAGAAGGCGTACTCCACCGACGCGAACATCTGGGGCGCCACCCATGAGGCGAAGGAGCTGGAGCACCTCGACGTCGGGATCGAGATCGTCGATCCGATCATGGGGGTCCGCTTCTGGGATCCGGCCGTGGAGATCGCCACCGAGGACGTGACGATCACCTTCGAGCAGGGCCGTCCCGTGGCGATCAACGGCCGTAGCTTCATCAACGCCGTCGACCTGGTGCGTGAGGCCAACGCCATCGGCGGACGCCACGGGCTGGGCATGAGCGACCAGATCGAGAACCGGATCATCGAGGCGAAGAGCCGCGGCATTTACGAAGCGCCGGGAATGGCGCTGCTGCACATCGGCTACGAACGCCTGCTCACGGCGATCCACAACGAGGACACGCTGGCGAACTACCAGCAGGAGGGCCGCAAGCTCGGCCGGCTGATGTACGAGGGCCGCTGGCTCGATCCGCAGGCGCTGATGCTGCGGGAGTCGCTGCAGCGGTGGGTCGGCTCGGCCATCAGCGGCTCGGTCAGCCTGCGACTGCGCCGCGGGGAGGACTATTCGATCCTGGACACCGAAGGCCCGTCCTTCTCCTATCACCCCGAGAAGTTGTCGATGGAGCGGGTCGGTGACGCGGCTTTCGGTCCGCTGGACCGGATCGGTCAGCTGACCATGCGGAACCTGGACATCGCCGATTCCCGCACGCGCCTCGAGCAGTACTCACAGCTGGGCCTGGTCGGGGGCGAGGTTTCCGCACTGGTGGGGTCGCTGGAGTCGGGCAAGGCCGACGCGATCACCACCGGTGCAGCCACGGACTCCGCGATCGAGGCCGCTCAGGAGCGTTCTGGCATGGAGGCCGGAGCGGACTGACCGGCATCCGCCCCCGTCCTGCTCGGCGTGGGCGTGATCGTCGGGTTCATCCTGGTGGTGTTCAGCTGGGCCGGAGTCTCCTCCTCGGGCCAGTTGGTGCTCCGCAGGACCTCGTCACCTGCCACCAGCAGGCAGGCAATCCCCCCGGACTCCGCAAAGGCCAACGCCCGGTCCGGGTCGAGGACCCCGAGCACGGTGACCAGCGCATCTGCGGTCAGGGCGTCGGTGGCGATCGCGGACGCCGAGGTGGTGTGGGCCACCGGCCAGCCAGTGCGGGGATCAAGGACGTGGCCCAGCCAAACGCCCGAGATCTGGAACCCGCGGCGGACAGACCCGGAGGTGGACAGGCCCGCCCGGGCAAGCCGGACCCACCACCGGGGCGGTGCATAGTCCAACGGAGTAGCCGGATCCTCCACACCGACCAGCACCGACCCTTCGCCGAGATGGCGCAGGTCGCCACCGGCATTGACCATCACGGCGTCGATCCCGGGCAACGCAAAGGCTGCCGCGGCCGCTCGATCGACGATGTAGCCCTTGGCGATGGCGTTCAGATCGACCCCGGAGCAGTCGGCGACCCGGTGCACCTGCCCGTCGGTCACGGTGAACGGGAGGGTGGCGCAGGACGCGGCCAGCTCGGCCAGCTCGGTCGGCTCGGGCAGCTGGCCGTCGGCGACAGCCTGGAGCCAGCGGCGCCGCAACGGCTCGATGGCCGGGTGGAAGGCGCCATCGCTGGCCGCATGCCACGCCTGGGCTTCGGCCAGCACCTTCGTCAGATCCGCGGAGCACTCGTCGATCTCGGCCCGGCGCCAGCGACTCAGCTCGCTGGACTCGAGGAAGTTCGACAACACGGCAGTCAGTCGCTCGAACTCGGCGACAGCGGCGGTGTCGGCCGCGAGGGCGGCATCCGGGTCAGCCTCGATCCGGATCTCGACCTCCGTCCCCAGGAGCGGGGAGTGCACACCGACGAACGGCATCAGCCCACCTTGTTCGGCTCGGCGGCGCCGTAACGCCGGTCACGCTGGACGTAGCTCTCCACCGCTCGCCAGAGGTCCCGGCGGTCGAAGTCGGGCCACAGCCGATCCATGAACACCAGCTCGGCGTAGGCCGACTGCCACAACAGGAAGTTCGAGGTCCGTTGCTCGCCGGAGGAGCGGATGAACAGGTCGACGTCGGGGATGGCCGGCTCGTCGAGGAATCGTCGGAAGCGCTCCTCGGTAAGCCGGGACGGGTCGAGCTCGCCGCGCACCGCAGCCTCGGCCACCGCCCGGGCCGCGTCAACGATCTCGGCGCGGCCGCCATAGTTCACGCAGAACTGCAGCGTGAGCACCTTGTTGTCAGCGCTCTGCCGCTCGGCCTCCTGCAGTTCGCTGATCACGCTGCGCCAGAGCTTCGGGGTGCGTCCTGCCCAGCGAATCCGAACGCCAAGGGCGTCGAGCTGGTCGCGACGGCGATGGATGACGTCCCGGTTGAAGCCCATCAGCCAGCGCACCTCGTCCGGCGACCGGCGCCAGTTCTCCGTGGAGAAGGCGTAGGCGGAGAGGTTCTTGATACCGAGCTCGATGGCGCCCTCGATCACGTCGAACAGCGCGTCCTCGCCGCGGGCGTGCCCGTCGGTGCGCGGCAGGTTGCGGGCCTTCGCCCAGCGGCCGTTCCCGTCCATCACGATCGCAACGTGACCGGGGAGCGCCTTCGGGTCGATGTCCGGCGGCCGCGCCCCGGACGGATGCGGTGCCGGCGGACGGATCTCCTTGCGCTGAGCCACGCGAACAGCCTAACCAGCGAAGCCGAGGGAATTCGGTTCGCCACCCGCGAACAAGTTGAGCCTGTCGGACTCAACTCTTGAATTCGGTGGCCAGAAGTCGCAAACTGGAGTTAGCACTCGGACAAGGAGAGTGCCAACGAAATACGAGAGGAGTGAGCCTGATGGCACGAGCATTCGACCCCTTCAGGGAGGTGGACCGCTGGTTCTCCGATGGCGCCCGGACGCCGGCCAGCGCCGCCATGCCCATGGATCTGTTCCGCGACGGTGACGTCTTCGTGGCCCTGGTCGACCTGCCGGGGGTGGACCCGGCCTCGATCGACGTCGACGTGGACGACCGGACCCTGACGGTGCGCGCCCAGCGCAATGCCGAGACCTCCGACGAGCAGAAGTGGTTGGTCCGGGAACGCCCGGCCGGCACCTTCGCCCGCCAGTTGACCCTCGGCTACGGCGTGGCCCTGGACCGGATCGCCGCCGAGTACCGCGATGGCGTGCTGAGCCTGCGGATCCCGGTGGCCGAGGAGGCCAAGCCGCGCAGAATCGAGGTTGCGCACAGCGGGGGAGCCACCCAGATCGAGGGCAGCGTGGAGAGCTGACGTCGGGGAATCCAGCACCTCCGACGCGCCGTCACATCGAGGGCCAGCCTTGTGCCCGAGAGCCAGTCCCAAGGGGTGGCCCTCGCCATTCTGGCTGGCCCTCAGCGCGAGCAGGGGGCGATCAGCGGAAGGCCGCGGACACCTTTGACAGGCGACTGACGTGGGCACGCGACAGCTTCAGTTCCGCAGCGGCCAGGATGGCCGGGAGTTGCTCGGTGGAACTCGCCGATGCGATCGGGGCGGTCACTGCCGGCTGCTGGCGCACCCAGGCAAGGGCGACAGTTGCTGGTTCGACCTCAAGCTCTTCGGCGATGGCGACAACTTCGTCGACCACGAGGAACCCGGCCTCGGTCGCATAGTTCTTCACTCGCCCGGCCCGCGCCCCGTGGGCCGCCTCGCCACGGGCGTACTTGCCGGTGAGGAAGCCGGCCGCCAGCCCAAAGTAGGGGACAAGGGCGAGTTTGTGCTCGATGCAGAATGCGCCGAGTCCTGAGGTCTCGACCTCCGCCCGATGCACGAGGTTGTAGGCCGGCTGGATGGCCACCGGGAGTGCCAACCCTTCGCTGGTTGCGACGTCGATGACTTCCTGCGCTCGGGCAGGAGTGAAGTTCGACAGGCCGTAGTGGCGGATCGCACCGTTCTCGATCATCTGGTCGAAGGCACCGACCCATTCGGCTGTCGGGACGTGCGCGTCATCTTCGTGGGCGTAGTACAGGTCGATGGTCTCCACCCCGAGCCGGCGACGGGAGCCGTCCAGGCAGATCCGGAGGTTCGCCGGACGCAGACCACGATGGATCGGGTGCTTGGCGACCTTGGTGGCGATGACCACCTTGTCCCGGTTCCCGCGGTGATCGAGCCAGCCGCCGATCAGGCTCTCCGACTCCCCGCCACGGTGACCGGGGACCCAGGCCGAATAGACATCGGCAGTGTCGATGAAGTTGCCGCCCCCGTCGAGGAAGGCGTCGAGAATGGCTTCTGAGCTGGCGGCGTTCGCGGTCCAGCCGAAGACGTTCCCGCCGAGGCAGATCGGCGACACTCTCAACGTCGAGATGCGATGCATGGCCACAGCCTATGAGGAGAGGGTGAAGTCCACGCTGAGATGCGTGGACAGCTCAGTGGTGGAGTTGAGTTCCAGCCCGAGGTCGAGTGGCGGGCCGCCGACCGCACGGGAGGCGTACACCATGCTGGAGTCGGCGAACTCGACCCGCGGTTCGGGCATGCTCCACGAATCGCTGGCGTTGGCGATGCCCGTGACCTCAAGGCCGGCGGCGCTGGCGATGGCGTCGGCCTTGCGTCGGGCCCTGGTCATGGCCTCGGCGGCGGCACCGATGCTGGCATCGAACTCGTCATAGACCCATTCCAGCTGCTCCACCGCGACCCCCGGTCGATCGGCGAGCACACCGAGCACATCCGGCAACTGATCGGCCGCAGCGTTGACCACCAGCTGGATGTCGACGCTCTGACTGTGCAGGATCCGTCCTTCGGAGGTGTTGAGACGGATGCCGGCGACTTCCACCGAATCCTCGGCAACCCCCCGGGCCGCCAGTGCTGCAATCAGTTCCCGCACCTCGGCTGCCTTGCGTCCGGCCGTGCCGGTGGTCACCATCGAAGAACCGTGGACCCGGGCATGGACCCGGGCCGAGCTGGCGGTGATGCGGACCAGGTGGTCGACGCTGACGCGAAGGAGTCCCATTCCGGCAGCCTATTGGGTGCGACCCGGCCGCAGGCCGAATGCCAAGGTCCGCCGCGCCGCAGTGCAAAGCGGCGGCCGGCCGGGGACGCGGCGCCCCAGCCGGCCGACGATCAGGTGTGCGCTACCGCGGCCTGCTCGATCGGCAGACCGGCCGCGAACCTCCGCACGTAGGCGTCGAAACCGGCGACGTCGCTCGGGTCGGGGTCAACCGACTCCAGGGCGACCCCACCGAAAACGTCATCCCGCAGGTAGGCATCCAGCCCCTGGCCCTCGACTTTGTCCCGGACGAAGGCTGCCAGCACGGCAATGCCCCAGGCCCCACCTTCGCCGGCGATGTCGCCGACGGACACCGGGGCGTCGATCGCTGCGGCGAGGAACCGCTGGGCGACGCCCTTGGTCTTGAACAGCCCGCCGTGGGCGAACATCGAGTCCAGCTGGACGCCCTCGGACTTGAGCAGCACCTCCATGCCGATCCGCAGGGTCGCCAGGGAGGCAAACAGGTGGGCGCGCATGAAGTTGGCCAACGTGAACTTGCTGTCCGGGGTTCGCACGAACAGCGGCCGACCCTCGTGCAGGCCGGTGATGTGCTCGCCGGAGAGGTAGTTGTAGCTGAGCAGTCCACCGCAGTCGGGGTCGCCCTCAAGGGCTGCCCGGAACAGGGTTTCGAAGAGGGTGCCGCCGTCGGCTCCTGCGCCCAGCCGGTCAGCGAACTCGCCGAACAGGCCCACCCAGGCGTTGAGCTCACTTGCGCCGTTGTTGCAGTGCACCATCGCGACCAGGTCACCGGCCGGGGTGGTCACCAGGTCGAGCTCGGAGTGCCGCCTGGCGAGCTCGTGCTCGAGCACGATCATCGCGAAGATCGAGGTGCCGGCGCTCACATTGCCGGTGCGGCGGGCGACCGAGTTGGTGGCGACCATGCCGGTGCCGGCGTCGCCCTCGGGCGGGCACAGCGGCACGCCGGGGCGCAGCGTCCCGGTCGGGTCGAGGAGCCTGGCGCCAGCTTCGGTGAGCTGTCCGGCTTCCGCCCCAGCGGGGAGGACGGTCGGCAGGATGCCGCCCAGCAACCAGTTGAAGCCCTTGTCTGCGACCAGTTCGTCGAACTGGGTGAGCATGGCCTGGCTGTAGCTGCCGGTGCTGATGTCGATCGGGAACATGCCGCTGGCGTCACCGACGCCGAGAACCTTCGCCCCCGTCAGTTGCCAGTGCACGTAGCCGGCGAGAGTGTTCAGGTGGGCGATCCGGGAGGCATGCTCCTCGCCGTTGAGGATCGCCTGGTAGAGGTGGGCGATGCTCCAGCGCTGCGGGATGTTGTGGTCGAAGAGCTCACTCAGTTCCGCGCTCGCGTCACCGGTGATCGTGTTGCGCCAGGTGCGGAACGGGACCAGCAGTTCCCCGGCGGCGTCGAAGGCAAGGTAGCCGTGCATCATGGCGGAGAAGCCCATGGCACCAACGCTGGTCAGCTCGACGCCGTAGCGCTCCTTCACGTCCCGGACGAGGTCGGCATAGCAGGCGCGGAGGCCCTCCCAGACCGCTTCGATCGAGTACGTCCAGACCCGGTTGACGAACTGGTTCTCCCAGTCGTGGCTGCCGGTCGCGATCGGGGCGTTGTCTCCTCCGGTGAGGACCGCCTTGATCCTGGTCGAACCCAATTCGATGCCGAGGGCGGTCCGCCCTTGCTCGATCGCTTGGCGAATGCTGGCTACCTGGCTGTCGATCATCGTTGATCCTTCTTCTGGTGGCTCCACGCTGAGGGTCGCGACCCTTGTGAGCCAGACTACGAAGCACATCATTGCAGGCAGGTGTGTGCGCTAACAACGCCACGCGGGAACCAACCTGGGCCGGTCCTTCCCCAAGGCGGGGGAGAATGGCCGGGTGCCGACCTATCGTGACGAGGCGGTCGTCCTGCGGACCCACAAGCTGGGTGAGGCCGACCGGATCATCACCATGCTTTCCCGGCGGCACGGAAAGGTGCGCGCGGTGGCGCGCGGCGTCCGACGGACGTCATCGAAATTCGGTGCCCGGCTGGAGCCGTTCAGCCATGTCGATCTGCAGTTCGCCACCGGACGCACGCTGGACGTGATCACCCAGGCGGTGACGCTGCACCCGTACTCCGAGCCACTCGCCCACGACTATGAGCGCTACACCACCGGCCAGGTGATGATCGAGACCGCCGACCGGCTGGTCACCGAGGAGGGCGAGCCGGCGCTGCAGCAGTTCCAGTTGCTGGTTGGCGCGTTGCAGGCGCTCACCGCCGGGACGTCGGACGGACCGCGCCCGCCGACCATGGTGATGGACGCCTACCTGCTGCGGGCGGTGGCCCTCGCCGGCTACGCGCCGACCCTGGGCGACTGTGCGAGGTGCGGTGCCGCCGGGCCCCATGAGGCCTTCTCACCACAGTTGGGCGGCATGGTCTGCCGGCGCTGCCGGCCTCCCGGCTCTGCCCACCCGGCACCGGCAACGGTGACCTATCTCGGCGCCCTGCTGGCCGGCAACTGGCCGGCCACCCGAGGTGTCCCGGAGGTGTCGTTGCGCCAGGGCAGCGGGCTGGTGGCGGCCTTCATCGGGTGGCACCTCGACCGCGGCCTGCGGTCCCTCAGCCATGTCGAAAGGTCGCACACAGCCGACTAACCCGGTGGTGTTAACGATACCAAACTGTTATCTCCAGATCCCCGAAGAACCTTGTGGTACCGGTAACATCCTCCGTGGCGGGCAACGAAGCCGCCAGGCACAAGGAGCACATCGAAGTGGCGTACATCGCGAACAGCCTTGTCGGCGCAGCATTGCCGACGACGGGTGGGACCGAGGTCCAGCAATGACCGGAGTGCCAGCCGAACTCCGCGAGGTGGTAGAGACCCTGAAGACCGAGGTCGCGGCGCTGCACGCAGAATTGCCGCGCAACGGCCTGGTGGTCTGGACCGCCGGCAACGTTTCGGCCCGCGTCCCGGGTGCTGACCTGCTGGTGATCAAGCCGTCCGGCGTCTCCTATGACGACCTCACCCCGGAGGCCATGGTCGTCTGCGATTTCGAGGCGAATCTGGTGGAGGGCACCCGCAGCCCGTCCTCGGACACCGCGGCCCACGCCTATGTCTACAAGCACATGCCGGCCGTCGGCGGAGTCGTGCACACCCACTCCGATTACGCCACAGCCTGGGCGGCCCGGCGGGAACCGATCCCGTGCGTGCTGACCATGATCGCCGACGAGTTCGGCGGGGAGATCCCGATCGGCCCGTTCGCGCTGATCGGCGACGACTCGATCGGGCGCGGCATCGTCGAGACCCTCGGCCACAGTCGCTCGCGGGCCGTGCTGATGGCGAACCACGGCCCGTTCACCATCGGCGTGGATGCCAGGGACGCGGTCAAGGCAGCCGTCATGGTCGAGGACGTCGCCCGGACGGTCCACCTCGCCCGGCAGCTTGGTGAGCCGGTGCCCATCGCTCCCGCCGACATCGACCGTCTCTTCGACCGCTATCAGAACGTCTATGGACAAGGAAGTGCCAAATGAGCAAGCAGATCTGGTTCCTTACCGGCAGCCAGGGTCTCTACGGGGACGATGTGCTGCTCCAGGTGCGGGACCAGTCGGCCCAGATCTCGGGCGCTCTCGCCGCGGCCGAGCAGATCCCGGCCGAGGTCGTCGCCAAGCCGGTGCTCACCGACGCCTCGGCGATCCGTCGAGTGATGCTCGACGCCAACGCTGACGACGACTGCGTCGGCGTGATCGCCTGGATGCACACGTTCTCGCCGGCGAAGATGTGGATCGGTGGCCTGGACGCGCTGCGCAAGCCGTTCCTTCACCTGCACACCCAGGTGAACCGGGACCTGCCCTGGGCCACCATCGACATGGACTTCATGAACCTCAACCAGGCCGCTCACGGCGACCGTGAGTTCGCCTACATCGCCACCCGCCTTGGCGTGCCGCGCAAGACCGTTTCGGGCCACGTCAGCGACCCGACGGTGGTCGCCCGGATCGGCATCTGGTCCCGCGCAGCGCTCGCCTGGTCGGAACTGCGGACGCTCGAAATTGGTGCGCTTCGGCGACAACATGCGCAACGTCGCCGTCACCGAGGGCGACAAGGTCGAGGCCGAACGGCGCTTCGGCGTCTCGGTGAACACCTACGGCGTCAACGACCTGGTGGCCGTGGTCGAGGCGGTCGCCGAGGACGAGATCGACGCCCTGGTCGAGGAGTACCTGGACCGCTACGACGTCGCAGCCGAGCTGCGGCCGGGGGCCGGCCGCGCCGACTCGCTGCGCTACGGCGCCCGGATCGAGGCGGCCCTGCGCCGCTTCGTCATCGACGGCGGCTACGGCGCCTTCACCACCAACTTCGAGGACCTCGGCGGCCTGCGCCAGCTCCCCGGCCTCGCCGTCCAGCGGCTGATGGCCGAAGGGATCGGCTTCGGCGGCGAGGGCGACTGGAAGACAGCAGTGCTGGGCCGCACCCTCAAGACCATGGCGTTCGGCCTGCCCGGCGGCACCTCCTTCATGGAGGACTACACCTACCACCTGGAGCCCGGCAACCACCTCAGCCTCGGCGCGCACATGCTCGAGGTCTGCCCGTCCATCGCGACCGGCACCCCGAGGATCGAGGTGCACCCGCTCGGCATCGGTGGCCGCGAGGACCCGGTCCGGATGGTCTTCGACGCCACCCCGGGCGAAGCGGTCACGCTCGGCCTCTGCGACCTGGGCGACCGGTTCCGGATGGTCGCGAACGAGATCACGGTCGTCCCGCCGCTGGCCGAAATGCCCAAGCTGCCGGTGGCCCGGGCGGTCTGGAGGGCCAAGCCGGACTTCGCCACCGCCACCGAGTGCTGGCTGAGTGCCGGTGGCCCGCACCACACGGTGCTGTCGACCGCGCTCACGGCAGAGCACCTCAACGACCTCGCCGAGATGCTCGGAGTCGAACTGGCTCTGATCGGCGCGGAAACCAAGACCGGGCAGTTCATCAAGGAACTGCGCTGGAACAACGCCTACCACCGGCTGGCGATGGGTTTCTGACCCGGACCAGACGGACCACACAACTGAATAGGGCTCGATCCCGGGGACTTCCCGGGACGGGCAAAGTCAACACACAGATCCACTTCGCAGGGGCGGGGGATCGAGAAAGAGAGCAGCAATGCGCAAAATGGTTGCAGTTGCAGCCGCCGCAGCAATGGGGCTGACGCTCGCCGCTTGCGGCCAGGCGGCAGCGCCGTCGGCTTCTGGCAGTGCTTCCGGCGGAGCCGCTGAGAAGGGCACGATCGGCATCGCGATGCCGACCAAGACCTCCGAGCGGTGGATCAAGGATGGCGAGTACCTGAAGAAGACCCTGGAAGAGGCCGGCTACAAGGTCAACCTCCAGTACGCCAACGACGAGATCCCGACCCAGGTCACCCAGGTCAACGACATGGTCACCAAGGCCAACCAGCTCCTGGTCGTCGCTGCCATCGATGGTGTGGCCCTGAAGGGCGCCCTGTCCGAGGCCAAGGACGCCAAGATCCCGGTGATCGCCTACGACCGCCTGCTTCGTGAAACCGACGCGGTCAGCTACTACACCACGTTCGACAACTTCAAGGTCGGCGTGCAGCAGGGCACCTCGCTGCTCGATGGCCTCGCCGCCTCGGGCGCCAAGTCCCCGTGGAACGTTGAGCTGTTCGCCGGTTCCGCCGACGACAACAACGCGAAGTTCTTCTTCGACGGTGCGATGAGCGTGCTCCAGCCCAAGATCGACGACGGCACCCTGAAGATCGTCTCCGGTGAGACCGACTTCAACAAGGTGACCACCCTTCGCTGGGACGCCGGTGTTGCGAAGAAGCGCATGGAGACCCTGCTCACCAAGTCCTACTCCGACAAGGACCTGATCGGTGTGCTGGCTCCGTACGACGGCATCTCCCGCGGCATCATCGCGGCTCTGAAGGCGTCCGGCTACGGCCAGGGCGGCAAGGCGATGCCGATCGTAACTGGTCAGGATGCCGAGCTGGAGAGCGTCAAGATGATCCTCTCGGGCGAGCAGTACTCGACCATCTTCAAGGACACCCGTGAGCTGGCCAAGACCACCGCGGCAATGGTCGAAGAGGTTATCAGCGGCAAGACCGTCACGGTCAACGACACCGAGACCTACGAAAACGGCGTCATGGTCGTCCCGACCATGCTGCTGCAGCCGGTTTCGCTCGACAAGAGCAACGTCAAGCAGACCCTGCTCGACGCCGGCTACTACACCGCTGATCAGCTGGGCTGATCGAACTAGGCTGACCGGGTGGCGGGGTCATCCCCGCCCCCCGGGACGCACCCCCGGGGGCGGGGGCAACATCGGTTGCCGAGAGGCAGACAAAGGGGTAAGAGCGCATGGTCGACACCATCTTGTCGATGCGGAACATCACCAAGGAATTCCCGGGGGTCAAGGCCCTCTCCAATGTCAACCTCGATGTGAAGCGTGGTGAGATCCACAGCATCTGCGGGGAGAATGGCGCCGGCAAGTCCACCCTGGTGAAGGTGCTGTCCGGGGTCTACCCGTACGGCACCTATCAAGGCGACATCCTCTTCGACGGGGCCGAGGTCCGGTTCAAGAACATCCCGGAGAGCGAGGCCGCAGGCATCGCCATCATTCATCAGGAACTCGCCTTGATCCCTGAGCTCACCATCACCGAGAACATGTTCCTCGGCAATGAGCAGTCCAGCATGGGCGTGATCGACTGGCACCGGGCGAACGCCCGGGCTCGGGAGCTGCTCGACCACGTCGGGTTGGTCGAGGACCCGGACGTCCAGATCAAGAACATCGGCATCGGCAAGCAGCAACTCGTCGAGATCGCCAAGGCGCTGGGCAAGGACGTCAAGCTACTGATCCTCGACGAACCGACCGCAGCTCTGAACGACACCGACTCCAAGCACCTGCTCGGTCTCCTCAAGGAGCTGCAGGGCAAGGGCATCACCTGCATCATGATCAGCCACAAGCTGAACGAGATCGAGGCGATCTCGGACTCCATCACGATCATCCGCGACGGCAAGACCATCGAGACCCTCTATATCGCCGACGAAGGAGTCAACGAGGACCGGATCATCCGCGGCATGGTCGGTCGCGACCTGGAGCACCGGTACCCGGCGCACACGTCGAACGTGGGCGACCCGTTGCTGGAGATCCGGAACTGGACGGTCGCGCACCCCGACGACGGCGAGCGCCTGGTGGTCAAGGACGCCAGCCTCAGCGTCCGCCGCGGCGAGATTGTCGGCCTGGCGGGACTCATGGGCGCCGGGCGCACCGAGTTCGCTCGCAGTGTGTTCGGACAGACCTACGGCCAGAAACTTGGCGGCGAACTGCTGCTCCACGGGAAGCCGAAGCACATCAAGACGGTCCAGCAGGCCATCGACGCCGGATTGGCCTACGTCACCGAGGATCGCAAGAGCCTCGGCCTGAACCTGCTGGACACCATCCGGGAGTCGATCACAGCAGCCGGTCTGAAGAAGATCCAGACCTGGGGCGTTGTCGACGACAACGAAGAGATCGTGGCGGCCGAGCGGTACCGCAAGAGCATGCGGATCAAGACGCCGTCCATCGAGGAAGGCGTGAACAAGCTGTCCGGCGGCAACCAGCAGAAGGTCGTCCTTGGCAAGTGGCTGTTCACCGACCCCGAGATGCTGATCCTCGACGAACCCACCCGCGGCATCGACGTGGGGGCGAAGTACGAGATCTACGAGATCATCAACCAGATGGCCGACGCCGGAAAGGGCGTCCTGGTCATTTCCTCGGAGCTGCCGGAACTGCTCGGCATCTGCGACCGTATCTACACCCTGAGCGCCGGCGTGATCACGGCAGAAGTGCCTCGTGAACAGGCGAACCAGGAAATCCTCATGCGTTACATGACCCAACGAAAGGCAGACTGATCATGGCCGACACCAAGCTGGCCACCCCGAGCGAAAAGAAGGCCCGCGGCGGCATTTTCCGTGAGATGTTCTCCGGCAACCTCCGCCAATACGGAATGCTGATCGCCCTGGTGCTGCTGATCGCGCTGTTCACCTTCCTGAGCGGCGGCGGCTTCCTCGCCCCCCGCAACGTGACCTCGCTGCTGATCCAGAACGGCTACATCCTGATCCTTGCCATCGGCATGGTGATGGTCATCATCGCCGGCCACATCGACCTCTCGGTGGGCTCGGTCTGTGCCTTCGTCGGGGCCACCGTTGCCCTGGCCATGCGGGAATGGAACCTCAACTGGGCCCTCGCGCTCCTGCTCGGAATCATCATCGGCATAGTCGTGGGCATGTGGCAGGGCTTCTGGGTGGCCTACATCGGCATACCGGCCTTCATCGTCACTCTGGCCGGCATGCTCCTGTTCCGTGGCCTTGACCTGATGATCCTGAACGCCCAGTCGATCCCGGTGCCCGACGCCTTCCAGAAGATCGCGAACGGCTACCTGCCCGTGGTGGGTCCGAACACGAACTACCACAATCTGACCCTGCTGCTGACGTTCATCGGGATCGGGGCCGTCATCTGGCTCGAATTCCGTCGCCGGGCCGGGTTGAGGAAGCACAACATGAAGCAGCCCTCGATGATCCAGTCGGTCAGCAAACTCGTGCTGCTCAGTGCTGCCATCCTGGTTGTCGGACTCCTGCTGGCCTCCTACCGGGGCATCCCGGTGGTTGGCCTGATCCTGCTGGGTCTGGTCATCATCTACAGCTTCGTCACGCAGAAGATGGTCTTCGGTCGCCATATCTACGCCGTCGGCGGCAACCGCAACGCTGCCCGGCTCACCGGTGTGGACACCCGGCGGGTGGATTTCCTGGTGATGGTGAACATGGGCATGCTGTCCGGTATCGCTGGCATGGTCTACACCGCCTACCTGAATGCAGCCAATCCGAAAGACGGCCAGGGCTTCGAACTGGACGCCATTGCGGCCGTCTTCATCGGCGGCGCCGCCGTGACCGGCGGTGTCGGCACGGTGATCGGGTCGATGATCGGTGGCCTGGTGATGGGTGTGCTGAACCTCGGCCTCGCCTACCAGTCGGTCGATTCGAACGTCATCCAGGTCATCAAGGGTCTGGTCCTGCTGGCTGCCGTGGCCTTCGACGTCCTCAGCAAGATGCAGGGCAAGCCCAGCATCATCGGCATGATCCAGCGCGGGATGCGGCGCAGCGACGGCAACTTCTCGATCGACAAGACCCCGGTGCGTGCCGACCTGACACCGCAGAAGACCGGGGTCGGGGGCGTCGCGACGAATACACAGGAAGACCCCGAGTCGGGCTTCGTCAACAAGAGCGACCGCAACTAGGGCCGATAGACAGCGGCGAAGCCCCGGCCCCTGCGCCGGGGCTTCGCCGCGTCGGCGTTAGCATGATCGCTGTGATGGCCACCAGCAGGTTCCGCGTGCCGGGGGACCCGTCCGGATTCCGCGTCCGGGCCGGGGCTGTGGTGCGCAGGAGCAACGCCTACCATCGTCTCGCGATGGGGTTCTAGCCGATCGAAGAAACCCTCGTGGACGAGCGGGCTAAGGTCTTCTCGCCCCTCTTTCGGTGCGGATATGTGTGTGCGATGATTGCGCCGACCGGGAATTCTGCGCATGAATCGCCTAGTCCACACCCTGCTATTCCTTGGAGGATTGCATGAGGAAATCCCTGTCCACTGCGATGGTCGCCGTATTCGCTTTCATGGGCGTAGCCGTACCGGCCCAACCGGCGGAGGCTCTGCCCGCCTCCGGGGTCACCTATACCCGAACGACCGCAACCTTCGACGACGTGAAGTGGGTGAAGGTGGACAGCACACTGTGCCTGCGGGTGGTCAGCAAGGCGAAGTTGCGGGTCACCTTCAAGCGACTGGCGGACGCCGATGACGAGCACCGGGACGTATACCGATACTCGAATCCGCGGATTCGGGACGTCTCAACGACCGTGACGACCTACAAGACGTGCAACTTCGACAAGCCTGTGAAGCTCAGGTCGATCCGGATCTCGCAGTTCTACTCCATCGCCAACAGGCAGTTCTGTAGCCTCAATCCCTCGCTCAGCCTCGGCCTACCCTGGTCCGTGTCGCTCAGCGTCGCACCCACATGCTCGGCTTCAGCGAAGAGCGCAATCGGGACTCCGAACCCGCAATTGGTGACGAGTTCCACCAACTCGTTCAAGGACGCGTATTCCGGCGCCATCGGCGGTTGGCCCGATGCGGCGGAATGGGTCTACGAGGATGAGGCGACAAAGGTCTGCGTCTTCCCTTCGGCCAATGTGACCGTCATGCGGGACGGCAAGAACGTGACCAAACAGCGCATCAACGGCTTCGGCTCCTACTGTGCCGGCGTTGTGAAGCTCGCGAGGTCCTGAGCCTGATCCCAGACTGCGCCGCCCGATACCGACCGGCGGCGCAGTCTGCGTTTCTGGCGACGGTCAGGCGGTCGCCTCCGCGCGACGATGGGTCCCCAGGTCGAATGCCACGGCGAGCAGCAGCACCAGGCCCCTCGCCACCTTCTGGAACGGCTGGGGCAGGCCCATCATCAGCAATGTTCGCGCAAATACCACCTACGGGGTGATCTCGAACGCAGGGGGGGGTCAGTGCTCACACCGTGAAGGCCGAGTGGCCGGCTGGCTACGATGAGCGTCGTGATCGCGATCAGCAGGTTCCGCGTGACCGGCGACGCGGCCCGGTTCCGGCTCCTGGCCGAGCCAGTGGTGGCGCACTTCGCTGCTGCGTCCGGCAGTCAAGGCGCCGAGCTGTTGCAGAACCTCGACGAACCCTGGCTGTGGGCGATCGTCAGCCGCTGGGCCGACGTCGGCTCCTATCGGCGGGCGTTCAACGGCACCGCTGCAAAGCTGGTCCTGATCCCGCTGCTCTCGCTCGCCATCGACGAGCCCAGTGCCTACGCCGATCCGTCGTCTGTCGGGGAGAACCGACCCCGTGGAACGCTAATCTAGGCGAGGCTGCCAGCCGGGTGGCCAAGTCTGAGACGACGAGGAGTGCATGGTGGCCAGCCGCCTGGAGAATGTGATCAGCCTGACCAAGCGCCGGGGGTTCGTCTACCCCTGTGGCGAGATCTACGGCGGCACAAAGGCGGCCTGGGACTACGGCCCCTTCGGCGTCGAGCTGAAGGAGAACATCAAGCGCCAGTGGTGGCGGTCGGTGGTGCAGGGTCGCGACGACGTGGTCGGCCTGGACTCCTCGATCATCCTGCCGCGCCAGGTCTGGGTGGCTTCGGGGCACGTCGGGGTGTTCTCTGACCCGCTGACCGAGTGCATGTCCTGCCACAAGCGGTTCCGAGCCGACGTGCTCGCGGAGAACTTCGAGTTCAAGAAGGGCCGGCGGCCCGAGGGCCTCAGCGAAGTCAACTGTCCCGAGTGCGGCAACCTCGGCCAGTTCACCGAACCGCGCGACTTCAACATGATGCTGAAGACCCACCTCGGCGTCATCGAGGACGAGTCGGGGCTGCACTACCTGCGTCCGGAGACCGCGCAGGGCATCTTCATCAACTTCAAGAACGTCGAGGGCACCGCCCGGATGAAGGTGCCGTTCGGCATCGGCCAGGTCGGCAAGAGCTTCCGCAACGAGATCACGCCGGGCAACTTCATCTTCCGTACCCGCGAGTTCGAGCAGATGGAGATGGAGTTCTTCGTCAAGCCGGGCACGGACGAGGAGTGGCACCAGCACTGGATCGATACCCGCACGTCCTGGTACACCGACCTCGGCATCTCTGCGGACAACCTGCGGCACTTCGAGCATCCCAAGGAGAAGCTCTCGCACTACTCGAAGCGGACCGTCGACATCGAGTACAACTTCGGCTTCGCCGGCGGCGACGGCTGGGGCGAGCTGGAGGGGATCGCGAACCGGACCGACTTCGACCTGGACACGCACTCCAAGCACTCCGGCACCGACCTGTCCTACTTCGAGCAGGCCAGCGGAGAGCGCTACCTGCCCTACGTGATCGAGCCGGCAGCCGGGCTGACCCGCTCGCTGATGGCCTTCCTGGTGGAGGCCTACACCGAGGACGAGGCACCCAACGCCAAGGGCGGCGTGGACACCCGGACGGTGCTCAGGCTGGATTCGCGGCTCTCGCCGGTGAAGGCTGCAGTGCTGCCACTGTCCCGCAACGCCGACCTGTCGCCGAAGGCGCGGGACCTGGCTGCCCAGCTGCGGAAGATCTGGAACGTGGAGTTCGACGACGCCCAGGCCATCGGACGCCGCTACCGTCGTCAGGACGAGATCGGTACGCCGTACTGCATCACGATCGACTTCGACACCCTCACCGATGACGCAGTGACCATTCGCGAGCGGGACACGATGAGCCAGGAGCGGGTCGCCATCGATCAGGTGCAGTCCTACCTTGGAGCGCGGCTGCTCGGCTGCTGAACCCGACCGAATCTGGGGACGGTTCCTATTCCGGTCCACCTGGACCGGAATAGGAACCGTCCCCGAACCAGACCTTCCGGTCCACCTGGACCGGAACAGGAACCGTCCCCGAATCAGACCAGGGGAACGAACGCGAAGCGGTAGCCGGTCACGGGTTCCCGGTGCCAGCCGTCATGTTCGCGGTCGACGACCCACATCACCCCGGACGCCGGGAGCACGAGCCGGCCGCCGACGGCCAGCTGGCGCTCCAGTTCCGCCGGGATCTCCCCGGGCTCCGCCGAGACGAGGATCCGGTCGAACGGCGCCTCGTCCGGGGCCCCGAGGCTGCCGGGCGAGGCCTGCTCGATCCGGGCCCAGGGCAGGTTGAGGCCGGCCAGGTGCCGCTGGCCCATCTCCACCAGCTCGGGCACCACATCCACCCCGAGGACCGATCCACCCGGACCGGTCAGGTGCGCCAGCAGGGCGGTCGTCCAGCCCGAACCACTGCCGACGTCCAGCACCCGCGCGCCTTCAGGGACCCGCAGCAGGTCCAGCATGAACTGCACCGTCCACGGCTGGGAGTTGGTGGCGCCGTGACCGATCGGCAGCGGCTGGTCGAGCGCTGCCAGGTGCTGCACGTCCGCGGGCAGGAAGCCCTTCCTGGGAACCGCGTCCAGGGCGGCCAGCACCCGGCTGTGCTCTGTGCTCACCCCACCAGCGCACACTGTTAGTCGTCCGGGCGCAAGGGGGTAGGTAGGCTGACCCACCGCGGGGAGGGTCAGCGACTTGCGGATCGAGGGAATGCGGAGGTGGAAGTGGTCGAGCCGTTGCGTCTGGTGGCACCCGGCGGTGGCACTGTCGAAGTCGGGCCGCCGGTTGTGCTGGCGCCGATGGCGGGGATCACCAACGCCGCCTACCGGCAGTTGTGCCGGGAGCAGGGCGCGGGCCTGTACGTCTGCGAAATGATCACCAGCCGCGGCGTCGTCGAGCGCATCCCGAAGACCTTCGACATGCTGCGCTTCGACCCGGGCGAGACCGTCCGGTCGGTGCAGCTGTACGGGGTGGACCCGGAAGTGATGGCGCAAGCCACCAGAATCCTGTGCGCCGAGTTCGGGGTGAACCACGTCGACCTGAACTTCGGCTGTCCGGTGCCCAAGGTCACCCGTCGCGGCGGTGGGGGAGTGCTGCCGTGGAAGCGGGACCGGCTGGCCGCCATCCTGCGGGCAACGGTCGCCGCCGCAGCCCCCTACGGCGTCCCGGTGACCGTGAAGACCCGCCTCGGCATCGATGCCGATCACCTCACCTACCTCGACGCCGGGCGGATCGCGCAGGACGCCGGGTGCGCGGCGATCGCGCTGCACGCCCGCACCGTCCAGCAGGCCTATTCCGGCGTCGCGGAGTGGGAGGCGATCGCGGCCCTGGTCGACGCCCTCGACATCCCGGTGCTCGGCAACGGAGACATCTGGGAGGCCGCAGACGCCGTGACGATGATGGCTCGCACCGGCTGCCTGGGGGTGGTGGTCGGGCGCGGCTGCCTGGGTCGGCCGTGGCTGTTCCGGGACCTGGCCGACGTCTTCGCCGGACGCGAGCGACGCACCCTGCCGACGCTCGGCGAGGTTGCTGCAATGGTGCATCGGCACGCCGAACTGCTGGCCGCTCTCTATGGCGAGAAGCATGGCCTGACCGACCTGCGCAAGCACATGGCCTGGTACTTCAAGGGATTCCCGGTCGGGGGCGAGCTGCGCCGTCCGCTGGCCATGGTGACTTCCCTCGCCGAGCTGGACGGGCTGCTCGGCCAACTCGACCCCGACGTCGGTTTCCCGGAGGGCGAACTGGGGGCGCCCCGGGGACGGCAGGGGACGCCACGGGACAAGGTGGTCATGCCCCAGGGGTGGCTGGAGTCCACCGAACTGGGGGACGCGGACATCGCCTCCGCTGAATCCGACGCCTCCGGCGGCTGAGTCCGGATCTGCTGATCGGTTCCGAAGCGTTATCTCGACCAACCCGCGCCGGGCCGCCGTGATGGTGATAGTCTTTCTGCCGAGCGAACGCTCAATAGGGTTGTTACCCACGTTGGGGCAAGACCTGAGATACACATTGTGTGTCTCGGGTCTTTTCTGTTTTCTGCACCAGGTGGGTCCTAGCTGGAAGGAACGACAATGGCGTCCACAACACAACCAAGCACCGCTGAAGACATCGTCGCAAAGGTCGGTGGTGCGGAAAACATCCTGAGCGTGACCCACTGTGCCACCAGGCTCCGCTTCGAATTGAAGGACGCGGGCAAGGTCGACCAGAAGTCAGTTGAGTCCATCAAGGGGGTCCTCGGCGCGGTGCCCCAGTCCGGTGACCGGTACCAGGTGGTCATCGGCGGTGGGGTCCAGACCACCTTCAGCCAGATCATGAACCTGCCGGAGATGGCCTCCGTCGGCAAGGGCACCAGTGATGCGGACGTGAAGGCAGCGGCCCGCTCCAAGGCCCGGGGCAAGGTGGCCTGGCTCGACGCCTTCTTCGAGTACCTTTCCGACTCGTTCCGTCCGCTGCTGGGCGTGTTGCTGGGCGCGTCCCTGATCATCGCGTTCGCCGCAGTGCTGGACGCCTTCGGCATCATCGACTTCCGCGCTGCGGACAAGTCGGCCGGCTGGGTCTTCTGGGACGCCATGTGGCGGGGGGTGTTCTATTTCCTGCCGATCATGGTGGCCTACAACGCTTCCAAGAAGCTGAACATCGATCCGTGGGTTGGCGCGACGATCATGGGGGCACTGATGACCCCGGAGTTCATCAGTCTCTCCGACCCCACCAAGTTCGCTGACACCGTTTGCACGATCAACGAGACCCTTGGCACCGAATCCTGTGTTGCCCAGATCTTCGGTCTGCCGATGCAGCTCAACGGCTACGGCGGCCAGGTGTTCGTGCCGCTGATCATGGTCGCGGTGCTCGGCCTGGTCTACAAGGCCCTCAAGAGGATCTTCCCGGAGAGCATCCAGATGGTGTTCGTGCCGTTCTTCTCGATGCTGATCATGGTCCCGGTCACCGCCTTCCTGATCGGCCCGCTAGGCATCTGGATGGGCAACGGACTCGGCACAGGCCTGGCCTGGCTCAACACCAGCGCCCCGCTGGTCTTCGCGATCATCATCCCGCTGCTCTACCCGTTCCTGGTGCCGCTGGGCCTGCACTGGCCGCTGAACGCCCTGATGCTGCGTGAACATCCAGACCCTCGGCTACGACTTCATCCAGGGCCCGATGGGCTCGTGGAACT
The DNA here is from genome assembly GCA_963848845.1 of uncultured Actinomycetota bacterium. Lineage (GTDB taxonomy): Bacteria > Actinomycetota > Actinomycetes > Propionibacteriales > Propionibacteriaceae > Propionicimonas. Next base: position 194,638 of record CAWKFH010000002.1, on the reverse strand, counting down.
TCGCCTGCTTCGGCGCCACCGCCGGCGTGCTGGTTATCTGTCATCGCGCAGACCGAGACGTGCAGATGCGCCAGACCGCGACCGGTGCGCTGGCCGCTGGCCTGCTCGGCGGCATCTCCGAGCCGTCGCTGTACGGCATCCACCTGCGGTTCAAGCGGATCTACCCGCGCATGCTGGTCGGCTGTCTCGTCGGCGGCCTGATCACCGGCCTGCTCGGCGGCGTCAAGACCAGCGCGCTTCGCGTTCACCTCGTTGCTGACCATCCCGGTCTTCAACCCGATGCTCGGTCTACGTCATCTCGATCGCCGCCGCCTTCGCCGACCGCGATGACCCTGGTCATCATCTCCGACTACCGCACCCCGGAGCAGAAGGCCGAGACGCTGGCCGAGCGCGAGCAGGCCGCCGCCGACCTGGCGTTGGCGAAGCCGTCGCGAGGCGCGGCACCGCGAGACTTCAGCGCCGCCAGTGCTGCGCCGTGCGGCGGTCGGGGTCGCCGCGATGGTGCCGACCGACGTCGTGCTCGCGCCGGTCGCGGGCGAGGTCGTCGGCCTCTGCCGAGGTCGACGACCAGGTGTTCGCGTCCCGGGCGCTGGGCGAGGGGGTCGGGCATCCTCCCGGCGGACGGCCACGTCATCGCCCCGGTGGCGGGCCTGCTCGTCACCGTCCCGGACAGCGGCCACGCGTTCGGCATCAAGACCGACGACGGCGTCGAGGTGCTCGTGCACGTCGGCATCGACACGGTGCGGATGAAGGGCGAGTGCTTCGAGGTCGCGGTGCGCCAAGGATCACCGGGTGAGCGTCGGCGACCGGCTGGTCGAGGTGGACCTCGACGCCAGTCCGCGACGCGGGGTTCGACACCACCACGGTGGTGGTCGTGACCAACACCCTGCCGATGACGGCCGTCAGCTCCCGGATCACGGTCGCTGACGTGGTGGCGGGCGAGCCCGTCATCGACGTCACGCCTTGACAGGCCCGAGGAGAATCGCTCGCCGTGGGCACCTCGGCGCGGACGTTGACGTGGAGATCGTCGCGCGTCTTCAACAACAACATCGTGCTGGCCCTGGACGAGGCAGGTCGTGAGGTCATCCTGACCGGCTGCGGGCTGGGCTTCGCCGCCCGGCCGGGCCAGGATGTCGACCAGTCCAAGGTGGCACGGACGTTCGTGCCGCAGAGGTCACGACTCGGACCGCCTGGCTCGAGCTGCTCGCGCACGTGCCGCCCGAGCGGGTCCAGCTGGTCGGCGACGGCGCTGACCGCCGTCGGACTGGACAACCTCGCCGACAATCGCCGCGCTGGTCATCGCCCTGGCCGACCACGTCAGCTTCGCGCTGCGCCGGATCGCGGTGGGGATGGAGCTCGGAGTATCCGCTGCTGGCCGAGGTGCCGAACCTCTACCAGAGGAGTACGCCGAGGCCAAGGCACTGCTGGCCGCGATCAACTCCCGCAGCAAGGTCCAACTCCCGGACACCGAGGCCGTCGGGCTGGCGCTGCACCTGGTCAACGCCGGTTTCGCCACCGGGGACCTTTCCTATACCTACACGATGACCGGCGTCATCCAGCAGATGGTCGCCGTGATCGAACAGACCTTCAGCATCGACCTCGACCCGGGCAGCGTCAGTGTCGGACGATTCATCACGCACCTTCGCTACCTGTTCGTGCGAATCCACCAGCACAAGCAGCTCAACCAGAAGCACTCGCCGATCGGCGTGGCCATCCGGGAGTCCTACCCGAACGAAGTCGAGTGCGCCGTCCGCTTGGGTGCCCTCCTCGAGCTACGCCTCGGTTCGACGCTCACCGAGGACGAGGTCTCCTATCTGGCCCTGCACGTCGCCCGGGTGGCGGCCGACGAAGCCTTGACCGACCCGGAAGGCTGACGCCCGGGAAAGCCAACCAGCGCCCAAGATCGTCGGCTGCCAGGCACCCTGGGAAGGATGAGGCTGCGAATCGCCTAGCGGCCAACCGCAGCGAGCGCCGGCATCATCGCGGCCAACATGACGCCGAACATGATGAACGGGGCGAGGATGCCGACGACGATCGCGAGGACGCCCCAAAGCCGGCCTCGTCCGATGATTGCTGCCACGATCCCGACAACCCAGCCGGCGAAACCGATGGTCGATCCGATGCTCAGCATCATGGTCTGCAGCGGTGCCTGCTCGGAGGCGACCTGGGAGAGGGTCGTCGAGTCGATGTCGGTCGATCCGGTGGCGATGATTACGTCCCCGAAGATCGTGCCGACGGTCTGGGCCGACACCGAAACGAGGATGAGGGCCACCATCACGATCCCGAACGCTGCCCAGCCAAGGACCGGGCTCTTCCGCAGTGCCAGCGAAGGCTGGTAGGCCTGCTGGGGGTACTGCTGCTGCGCGGGCTGGTTGCCGTATTGCGCGGCGTAATGCGTGATCTGGTACGGGTTCTGCTGCGGCTGCGGCTGCGGCTGCTGCGGTTGCTGCGGTTGCTGCAAGTAGCCCGGCTGCGGGTACTGCTGGCCGGCCTGCGGTTGGCTGCCGTAACCCGGCTGGGGATACTGCTGGCCGTAGCCCGGTTGGGGGTGCTGCTGCCCAGGCTGGGAGTAGGGCTGTCCGGCCTGCGGGTACTGCTGTCCGGCCTGCGGGTACTGCTGGCCGGCCGGTCCTGGACGGTTTGGGGGCGTCGGCTGGTTCGGGTACGCGCTCGGCGGCGGGAAACCACCCGGCGCGGCGCTGCCGGGGGAGTTCTCGGGGTTCTGCGGCGTGGCGGTCGGCTGCTCGGAGGACATGCCCCAAAGGGTAGCGCTGCCCTGGTCCCGGACCCGGGATTCCGGTCCCGACACCTGCCTTCCCGGGGCTGCCAAGATGGGGGCATGCCAGACCTGCAACCGCGAGCCATCGCCTGGGCCGAAACCATGGCCGGCCACACCGGAGACCGGATGGTCCGAGCCCACCGGGAGGCGGGACGCCGGCTTGAGGTCGGCGTCCCGGTGTTGCGGGAACAGCGGGAGGCGTGGGAGGCCGCGCACCTCCGGCCAGGGGCTGCCCTGGCTGTCGGCGCTGGATCTCGGGCGCTTGGCGAGGAGCCGGATGCCGAGCGCACCTGCTTCGAGCGTGACCGGGACCGCATCGTGCACTCCACAGCTTTCCGCAGGTTGGCCGGCAAGACGCAGGTGGTGGTCTTCCCCACCGACCACCAGCGCACCCGGCTGACGCACGCGCTCGAGGTGGCGCAGGTGGCCACATCGATCGCCCGCGGGGTGAGCGCCAACACAACTCTCGCCGAGGCCATCGCCCTCGGCCACGACTGCGGCCACGGCCCGGGCGGGCACGCCAGCGAGGACGCCTTCGACGCTTTCCTGCCGGAGGGTTACCACCACGGGCCGTGGGGTGCCGACGTGGTGCTTACCGACCTCAACCTCTGCTCGGAGACCCTGGACGGCGTCCGGAACCATTCCTGGTCACGACCGGTGCCGGCCACCGTCGAGGGCGAGATCGTCAGCTGGGCCGACCGGATCGCTTACTGTGCCCACGACCTGGAGGACGCGGCCAGCGCCGGCATCCTGAGCCTTGACGACCTGCCGGCCGAGGTGGTCGCGGTCTGCGGACGTACGCGGCGCCAACAACTCGGCACCTTCGTCCGGGCGGTGATCGGCACGGTAGCCGCCACTGGGCAGGTGGGGATGGATGAGGCTTCGGCCGGCGCCCTCGCTGCACTGCGGGCCTTCAACTACGAGCGCATCTATACCCGGCCGGATTCACTGGCCCAGGCCAGCGCGGTGATCGAGGTGCTGCGCGCGCTGGTTGACTACTACAGCGAGCGTCCGGCTTCGATGCCGGTCGACTTCGTCGACCCCGGCCAGGACGGGGACACCCCGGTTCGGGCCGCCGTCACCTATGTCGCCGGCATGACCGACCGGTTCGCGTTCGAGACCGCCGGCGAACTGCTCGGCTGGGATCCGGATCGACTGCCGCGGGGCATCGGGCGCGGCGCCTGAGCCTTCGCCGGGGCCTAGACTCGTCGCCGTGGCTGGCCTGATCAACGAGGAGGACCTGGCGACCGTCCGGGAACGCTCCCGGATCGATGAGGTCGTCGGATCGTACGTGACGCTGCGCCGCGCTGGTGGCGGGTCGCTCACTGGCCTTTGCCCGTTCCACGACGAGAAGACCCCTTCGTTCCACGTCACACCGGCCCGCGGCTTCTACCACTGCTTCGGCTGCGGCGAAGGCGGCGATGTCATCGCGTTCGTCCAGAAGATCAACAACGTCAGCTTCAGCGAGGCCGTCGAGTTCCTCGCCGACCGCGTCGGCGTCCAGCTTCGCTACTCCGACGGCGGCGGGCAGCGGATGGAACCGGGCCTGCGCCTGCGCGTCCTCGAGGCCAACCAGCAGGCAGCGGAGTACTTCGCCGGCCAGTTGACCGGATCCGGTGCCTTACCCGGACGCCAGTTCCTCGACTCCAGGGGTTTCGACAAGGTGGTGGCGGAGCAATTCGGAATCGGCTTCGCGCCGGCCGGGGGCCGCGAGCTCGGCCAGCACTTGAAGGCGCGCGGCTTCACCGACGCGGAACTGGTGAAGGCCGGCCTGATCCGCGAGAACGGCTGGGACTTCTTCCAGGGACGAGTCCTCTGGCCCATCCGCGACGCCGGGCGCTCGGTGCTGGGCTTCGGTGCCCGCAAGATCTTCGACGACGACCGGATGCCGGCGAAGTACCTGAACACGCCCGAGACCATCGTCTACAAGAAGTCGAATGTGCTCTACGGCCTGGACCTCGCCCGGCAGAACATCGCGAAGAAGAGTCAGGCCGTCGTCGTCGAGGGTTACACCGACGTGATGGCCTGCCACCTCGCCGGTGTGGACACCGCCGTCGCGTCCTGCGGCACCGCCTTCGGCGACGACCACGCGCGGCTGCTGCAGCGGATGCTGGGCACCGGTGACGTGGCCGGCGGCGAGGTCATCTTCACCTTCGACGGTGACGCCGCAGGGCAGGCCGCAGCAATCAAGGTGTTCAAGGGTGACCAGAACTTCCTCGCCCAGACCTACGTCGCTGTGGAACCGACCGGGCTCGACCCGTGCGACCTGCGGATCCAGCAGGGTGACGCCGCCCTGCGGGAGCTGGTCGGCCGGCGGGTGCCGCTGTACCGCTTCGTGATGCGCAACGTGCTCTCCGGCTACGACCTCGACCGGGTGGACGGCCGGCTGGCAGCCCTGCGCGCCGCCGCCCCGCTGGTCAGCAGCATCCGCGACAACTCGCTCGTGCCTGGCTACCTGCGGGAATTGGCGCAACTGCTGGGCATGGACCCGGAGGAGGTCCGCCGCGAGGTGCGGGTGACCGTGCAGCGCCGCGGCCGTACGGCCGAACGCAAGCCCGACCGAGACGAGGCGCTGCCCGGCATGCCGGAGCCCAAGGAGAGCCTCCCGGCTCCCGACCCCCGGGATCGCCGGCTCGAAGCCGAACGAGGCACCCTGCGGCTGGTGATCCGGGCCCCGGAGACCTTCACCGCCGACTGGAACGGGCTCAGCGTCGACGATTTCACCCACCCCGCCTACCGTGCGCTTTACGAGTCGGTGCTCTCGGCCGGTGACGGCCCGGGCATCTGGACCCAACGGGTCCTGCAGGCCAATCCCGACCCGGTGCTTGAGCAGTTGGTGGTATCGCTCGCGGTGGAGCCGGTGCTTCGGACCCCGACCGAGGCCTACTCGAGGGAGTACAGCTCGCAGGTGCGGTTGCTGACCCTGGCGCGGCAGATCGCCCAGCTGAAGTCGAGGCTGCAACGAACGAACCCGCTCGAGGACCAGCCGGCCTACGACCGGATGTTCGCCAGCCTCGTGAATCTGGAGAAACAGCGGCGGGAGCTGCTGGCCGTCGCTGCCGGTCCGGCGCTCTGAGTCCACGCCGTCGAATCGGTCGGTGTGAGCCGACCGGCAGAAGTCATGTTGTCGAGGTGTTGCTGCACAGCCCGCCGAAGTCGCCGGGAGCATTCCGGCCGGGCACCGCCAAGGTGGGTTCATGGACAAACCGCAACCCACCCCGTTGCTCTCCGCTGCGGAAGAGCGATCCCTGGCAAGGGCGATTGAAGCCGGTGTCCTCGCCGGTCACCTGCTGGACACCGGCGAACGACCGGTCACGGCGAGCGTTGGCGAGCTGGAGGCGCTCGCCGAGCTGGGCAGGCTGGCGTGGCAACGGTTCCTGCTGGCCAACGTCGGCCTGGTCGGAAAGCTGGCCGGCCGGGAGGCCAGGCGTACCGGGCTGCCGGCCGACGACCTGTTCCAGGAAGGGTTTGTCGCGCTCGCGGGCGCCCTGCAACGCTACGACCCCGACAAGGGCCGGTTCTCCACTTTCGCGGTGATCCGGATCCGCCAGCGCCTGGCCGAGGTCGGCGCCGGCCGGCTCGGCGAACTGGCGTTGCCCGCCAGCAGGGCCATGCGGCTGCGACGTGCCCGCGGCCTCGAAGCCGTCCTCGGCCAGGAACTCGGCCACGACGTGGCCACCTCGGAGCTGGCGGCAGAACTCGGCCGGCCGGCCGAATGGACCCGCCGCCTGCTCGGCTACCGGGCCCCGGTTCCGGTGGGTTCCGAGGCGTTGGCCCTGCCTGATCCGGAGCCGGCTGACCCGCTCGCCGCGATCTATGCCGGGCAGTTGCGGCGGGTCGTGAACCAGTTGGCGGCCGAGCAGGCCAGCGTACTCCGGCTGCGCTTCGGACTGGCGACCGGAGAACCGGTCGAGGCGGGGGAGGTCGCGGCCTGGTTGGGGGTCAGCCTGAGCACCGTCCGGCGGCTCGAGCGGCGGGGACTCGAAGCACTGCGGGCGGTGGCCGATCGCCTCGACCCCTCCGCCGATGGCCCGCTGGCGGGCTGAGGCTCACAGGAAACGCAAAGGCGAGCGCAACCGTCCTGCCAGCTGGGGCGGACAGGCTAATGGTCGTACCCAGCCGATCAGGAGTCGATATGGCAGCCACCACAGCGGCCCGTGAGACGGTCAGCCCGCCCCGGCAGCGCCCCGCGCGAGTCCTCACGGCGCGCACGCCCGTCCGGACGCCGGGCTGGTGGCGGGACGCGATCGGGGTCGCGACCTGGGCCAGCCTGCTGGTTGTGGTGGCCCTCTGGGTCGCCGGCGGCGGGATCCAGGCGCTGTCCGGCCTTGCCGGCTCGCTGACCGGCATCGGCCGGCTCGCCGGACTGGTCTCTGCGGACCTGTTGCTGATCCAGGTGTTGCTGCTGGCCCGGATCCCGATGGTGGAACGGACCTACGGCCAGGACGAACTGGCGCGCCGGCACCGCATTGTCGGGTTCACCTCGTTCAACCTGATGGTGGCCCACCTGGTGTTGATCGTGCTCGGCTACGCAGCCCAAGTCGGCATGAACCCGCTGGTGCAGTTCTGGGAGCTGGTGGTCGACTACCCGGGCATGCTGCTCGCCCTCGCCGGCACGCTCCTGCTGGTGCTGGTCGCCCTCACCAGCATGCGCAGTGCCAGGAAGAAGCTGCGCTATGAGTCCTGGCACCTGCTGCACCTTTACGCCTACCTCGGTGTCGGCCTGGCCCTGCCCCACCAGTTGTGGACCGGTCAGGAGTTCCAGGCCAACCCGATCGCGGCTGCCTACTGGTGGACGCTGTGGATCGCCGCCGCTGGAGCCATCGTGATCTGGCGGATCACCGTGCCGGTCTACCGGACTCTTGCGCACCAGCTTCGGGTGACCGCTGTGGTGCGGGAGAGCCCCGACGTGATCTCGGTCTGGATGCGTGGCCGCAACCTGTTCGGGCTGCCCGTGGCCGCCGGGCAGTTCTTCAACTGGCGGTTCCTGTCCGGACCCGGCTGGTCCCGCTCCCACCCCTACTCGCTGTCGGCCGCACCCACAGACGACACCCTGCGGATCACCGTGAAGGACCTGGGCGACGGCAGCCACGCGCTGGCAGATGTCCGTCCGGGCAGTCGGGTGGTCTTCGAGGGCCCGTACGGCCGGTTGCACTCCGGCGTCCGTACTCAGCGCCAGGTGACCCTGATGGCCTGCGGCATCGGGATCAGCCCGCTGCGCGCACTGCTCGAGGAACTGCCGCAGGAGCCGGGCGACGTGACCCTGCTCTACCGTGCCCGCGAGCAGTCCGACCTGGTGCTGCGCGACGAGATCGAGGCCATCGCGGCCCGGACCGGCGCTCTGGTCTACTACCTGGTCGGTCGGCGGCTGCCCGGTCGTTCGTCCTGGCTGCCCGAATCGGCCGCCGGCCTCTCCGATTCTGCGGCGCTGCGCCAACTCGTGCCCGACATCGCGGAGCACGACGTGTTCCTCTGCGGCGCCACCGGCTGGATGGACGCAGCCCGGCGGGCAGCCCTCGACTGCGGCGTGCCCAAAGCCCGCATCCACGAAGAACGCTTCAGCTGGTGATCCGAAGGAGACTGAGATGAAGAAGATCGTCCTGGCCATCATGGGCACGATCAGCGGCCTGGTGATGTTGTTCAGCTACCACACGAGCACCACCAGCGAAGTGACCACCAGTGCCGACGAGACCGATGGCGGCAGCCCGCAGGCGACCACCGCGCCCAGCGCCACCGCGTCCGCCGGTTCCAACCCGACCACCGCAGCCACCCCGGCCGCTGACGGCACCTACACCGGCGATGCCGTGCAGACGCGCTATGGCGCCGTGCAGGTGCAGATCACGGTGGCGAACGGCAGGATCACCTCCGCGGAGGCGATCCAGTACCCGAACCAGGACCGTCACGACCAGCAGATCAACGCCTACGCCGTACCGATCCTGAACTCCGAGGTGGTCGCAGCCCAGAGTGCGAGCATCGACGCGGTGAGCGGAGCCACCGTCACCAGCGACGGCTACCTCGAGTCCCTGCAGTCGGCCATCGACGCCGCCCACCTCGCATGACCAGCCTGCTGGCGCCGGACGCGGTGCCCACGGCCACCCGCGACGCCGACCTTCCCCGGCGCTCCTTCGTCGCCCGGATCATGGGCTTGCCGATGAGTGTCCACGTCCGCGGGCCGCTGGCGACGACACCGGCGGTTGCCGCAGCCGTCGAGGCCGCCTTCGTTGCCGTGCGCGCCGACGAGGCCATGTTCAGCACCTGGCAACCCGACAGCCCGGTGAGCCGGATCAAGGATGGACGTGACCGGTTGGTCGATAGCCACCCCCGGATCCGGCACGTGGCAGCCCTGTGCGAACTGGCCGGGCACCGCACCGGCGGAGCGTTCGCCGCCTGGCTCCCCGGACCCGAAGGGCGGCTGCGCTTCGACCCGACCGGCCTGGTCAAAGGCTGGTCGGTCGAGCAGGCCTTCACCGGCCTGCTGGCCGACCTGCGGCGCTTCGGCCCCCACGACGCGTTGGTCTGCGCCGGCGGTGACATCGCCGTTGCCTGCACCCGCACCGACACCCCCGACTGGGTGGTGGCGGTGGAGGATCCGCGGGACCGCTCCCGCATCCTGCGCGCGATGCAGCTGCGGACCGGTGCCGTCGCCACCTCCGGGACGGCGGCCCGCGGCAAGCACATCATCGACCCGGCCACCGGTGAGGCGCCGAGCGGCCTGCTCTCGGCGACGATCATCGGACCGACCCTCACCTGGGCCGACATAAACGCGACCGCGGCGTTCGTCAAGGGACCGGGCGCCCTGCCGTGGATCGCCACCCTCCCGCAGCACGCCGGCATGCTCGTTGGCACCGACGGAAGCATCCGCACGGTCATGGGACTCACCCCGCCGGATGTGGACCCCCCGGTTCAGGAGACCCGCGGATCCAGCTTGGCCAGCACCAGGTAGGGGTTCCGCTCCAGCCGGCGTCCGGCCCAGCGCAACAACGCTGCCGCGGCCGCGACCGCGCCTGCGGCCAGGATCACGCCGGTCAACAGCAGGTCGAGGGACGAGGAGACGACCCACCAGACGGCACCGCCGAGACCGACGACGAAGAAGAAGCCCATGAACCAGGCGAACACCTTGAGGAACGAGCCCTGGCGCTGGCCCACCCTGGACTGGTCGCTGGGGTTGTAGACGCTGGAGAGCGACCCGACTCCGACGCCGAGGGCGACCACCGCAGCGCCGGCGAGGATCCCGGGCAGTACCTCCGCCAGGCTTCCAAGGATCAGGCTTTCGACGAGGTTGAAGACGATCACCAGTGGCAACAGGTAGAGCAGCGGCGCCATCGCCTTGCCGGTCAGCACGCGGCGCATCGGTGCGCCCCCGATCAGCAGGTAGCTGAAGCCGGGGCCGTCGTAGCCGAAGAGGTTGAAGCTGCCGGCGACCACCGACATCGCAGCGAAAGCAGCCGCCTGTGCGGTGAGCCCGTACTCGATGAAGCTCGTGTGGGCGACCACGACGCCCATCACCGGCGGGATGATCAGGGTCTGGATCGCCCGTGGCGACCGGAAGAAGAAGTAGCGCAGCTGCTGGGCTGCCGCCGCGGACGCCGGACCGGCCGGCATCCGGCTGAGGATGGCCGGGGTGAGCGGCAGGGCGACCAGAGCATGTTGTCGGTGGGTCTTCCGGTGCGCGGAGGTGACTCCGTCCACCCGGCGGCTGAGGGCCCAGGCCCAGCCGGCCATGGCAAGCCCGATGGTGCCCAGCACCACGAGCATCCGGGCGGCGAAGCCGAGCCAGTCACCATCCCGGGCGCTGGTGATGGCCTGGCCGGCCGCGCCGGGCGGTGTCCACCCGAGTACCGTGCCCAACGGACCAGAGGCGGACTGGCCGCCAAGGGCCGCGGTCGCGCTGCGGGCCTGCTGGGCGAACAGGTAGATCCCGAGCACCATCAGGCTGGCAGCGAAGGCAGCGATGTCGGCGCCGCGCCGCGAACGCAGGGCGCCGGCCAACACGGCCTGCGCCGAGCGCGACACCGCTACGCACATCACGGCGTAGGCGACGGCAGCGATCAGGGCGGCGAACCGGGCCGGGAACGATTCGTCGAGCGTCAGTGCGCCACCGGCGGCGAACAGGAACGTGAAGGTGGCGGTCGGGGAGACCATTGCCCCGGCCAGCAGTCCGGTCACCTGCTGCCAACCGGTCAGCGGGAACTGCTCAAGGCGTTGTGGGTCGACCACCCCGTCGGCGAGCGTCGGTTCGACGATCGGACCGACCACCCAGGGAATGAAGACGGAGCAGAACACCGCCAGCAACAACAGGTCGCCGTACCCGCTGGCGGAGACCAGGACCCCGACGAACATGCCGGCCAACAGGCCACCGACCGAACCCAGCACCCACGTGGTCGCGAAGTAGAGCTGAGCTGCGTTTCCCCGGCCTCGCGACCGGCGGGCGATCGAGAGCCTCAGTCGGAGGAGGACGAGAGCCAAGCCAGCTCACCTTCCTCCAGGTCCCGGCCACCGACGAGTTCGACGAAGGCATCCTGCAGGGTCCGTCCCCCGGACACCTCGGCTACGGTGCCCTCGGCCAGCACCCGCCCGGCCCCGATCACGACCAGCCGGTCGCAGAGCCGCTGCACCACGTCCATCACATGGCTGGCGAACACCACGGTCCCGCCACCTCGGCGGTACAGCTTCAGCATGTCCTCCATCACCTGGGTATTCACCGGGTCGAGGGCGCCGAACGGTTCGTCAAGGATCAGAACGCGCGGGCTGTGCAGCAACGCCACCGCGAGCCCGATCCGCTTGATCATGCCGAGCGAGAAGTCGGCGATCAGCTTCTCCGCCTCGTCGGCAAGGTCGAGGACGCGCAACAGTTCGGCCGACCGGTGGGCGACCACGACCGGATCCATCCTGCGCAGCATCCCGGCGTACTCAAGCATCTCGGCAGCCGTGAGCCGGTCGAACAGCACTGGGTTGTCCGGCACGAAGCCGATCCTGGACTTGGCCTTGAGCGGGTCCGGCCATACCTCGATGCCGTCGATCAGGGCGTTGCCGGCGTCGGGGCGCAGCAGCCCGGTGAGCATGCGGAGCGTGGTGGACTTGCCGGCCCCGTTGGGGCCGGCGATGCCGTAGAAGGTTCCGCGGGGAATCGTGAGGTCCACACCGTCGACTGCATGCTTGTTCCCGAAGACCTTGACCAGCCCACGTGCTTCAAGGGCGACCGACACTGCAGCACCTCACTTCGACGGCGCGGCGCCCTTGACGGCGCGCGCACCGCTGGCAGCCTACCGAACGGTCAGCCCACAGGGTGCGGTCGAACCCCGGATGATGAGTTCGGTGGCGAAGGTGACGTGCCGTGTCGGGACATCGCGGCCCTCCAGCAGGGCCAGCAGGATGCCCATCGCCTGCTCGCCCATCTGCTTCAGCGGCTGCGCCACGGTGGTCAGGGGCGGGATGACCTGATAGGCCTCCGGGATGTTGTCGAAGCCGACCACGGACAGTTGGCGCGGCACGTCAAGACCAAGTTCGCGGGCCACTTCCATGGTGCGGATGGCAGTGAGGTCATTGGCTGCGAAGACTGCCGTCGGACGATCGGGCAGGGTCAGCAGTTCGTGGGCCGGGGCCCCGGCGCTGTCGGCGCGGTAGCCGCCAACCCGGATCAGGTTCGGCTCGACCGCGATCCCGGCAGCGGCCAGCGTCCGCCGGTAGCCCTCCTCGCGGAGTCTTGCGGATTCCAGGTCGGGGCGACCGGCGAGGAAGCCGATCCGGCGATGACCGAGGTCGAGCAGGTGCTGGACGGCAGAGGCGGCGCCGGCGAGGTTGTCCGAGTCGACCGTCGGCAGGTCGGAAGGCCCGGTGTGCGGGTCGATCGCAACGACCGGGATGCTGTAGCCACCGTCGACCACGGTTGGGGTCACCACCACGGCGCCGTCGATCAGGGAGCCGCCGAGCCTGGAGAGGGAGCGCCGCTCCCAACCGGAGTGGCTGTTCGGGTTCCCGCCGCCGGAGTAGGCGAGCAACTCGTAGCCGCTCTCCGAGGCGGCGGCGGAGATGCCCTTGAGCAGCTCGGTGCTGAACGGTTCGAACTCGGCCACCAGGATGCCGAGCACCCCGGTGCGGTGCGACCGAAGGCTGCGGGCCCCGAGGCTCGACTCGTAGCCCAGGTCGGCGATCACTTCCCGGACCTTCAGGGCGGTGGGCCGGGCGACGCCGTAGCGGTCGTTGATCACCTTCGAGACAGTGGCAACCGACACGCCTGCGGTCCTTGCCACGTCAGTGATGGTGACGTTCCGCCGGGGGTCCACGGGCCTCATCCTAGCCACGCTGGAGGATTGTATGTAAAACGTTATCGATAACGATTGACATTTGTTGTGCGCCGCTGCAAAACTTCGATCACTCCGATGGGTCAACGAAGACGAAGGGAACGGGCTCATGAAGACATGGCTCAGGCAAGCGGCCGTCGCGGCGGCGGTTGCATCGATCAGCCTTACGGCAGCTTGCAGCGGCGGGACGGGGAGCAGTGCGCCTGCGGCCCCGGGCGGCAGCGCCGAGGCGGTGACGCTCACCTGGTGGCACAACTCGAACACCGATCCAGGCAAGTCCTACTACGAGAAGGTGGCGGCCGACTACCAGACCGCCCACCCCGGTGTGACCATCAAGATCGAGGCGATGCCGCACCAGGACATGCTGACCAAGCTGAACAACGCCTGGCAGAGCGGCACGGGCGCGCCCGACATCTACATGGAGCGGGGCGGCGGCGAGCTGGCCGCGCACGTTGCTGCCGACCTGACCAAGGACATCACCGAGAGCGCAGCCGAACCCCTCGGCAAGATCTCGGCCTACACCCCCGGCTTCTCGGTTGAGGGCAAGAACTACGCGCTGCCCTTCTCGATGGGCATCGTCGGCTTCTGGTACAACAAGGCGATGTTCGCCAAGGCCGGCATCACCGCAGCGCCGACCACCGTCGACGAGCTGATCGCGGCCAGCGGCAAGTTGAAGGCTGCCGGCATGCAGCCGATCGCCCTCGGCGCCCGTGACCTGTGGCCGGCCGCCCACTGGTGGTACTACCTGGCGCTGCGTACCTGCACCCAGGACGTGTTGGTCAAGTCCCTTGCCGACAAGGTCTTCACCGACCCGTGCTTCGTCAAGGCCGGCGACATCCTGAAGGACATCGTCGGTGCGGAACCCTTCAACAAGGGCTTCCTGAACACCCCGGCCCAGGAGGGTGCGAGCAGCGCTTCCGGTCTGCTGGCCAACGGCAAGGCAGCCATGGAGCTCATGGGCCACTGGGAGCCCGGTGTCATGCAAGGCCTGACTGAGGACAATCTGGGCCTCGGCGAGGACACCGGCTGGTTCGCCTTCCCGGCCGTTGAAGGTGGCGGCGGTGACCCGATGTCCGCAGTCGGCGGTGGCGACGCCTGGGCATGCGCCAAGAACGCCCCTGAGCAGTGCGTGGACTTCATCTCCAACCTGGTCAGCGACGAGGTCCAGATCGGCTTCGCCGAGAACTCGATGGGCCTGCCCACCAACCCGGCAGCCTCCGGCGCGGTCGCCGATCCGGTCCAGGCAGACCTCCTGAAAGCCCGGGATGGGGCTCCGTTCGTGCAGCTGTACTTCGACACAGCTCTCGGCGAGAACATCGCGGGTGCCATGAACCCGGCAATCGTGAACATCTTCGCCGGCAAGGGAACGTCGCAACAGGTCGTGGATGCCATGACCAAGGCTGCGGCCAACGAGTGACGGTGCGTTGAGTCGGTAATCGCGGTATCACAGATCAATGTCGGCGAGGTGGCCATGAGCGTGAAAGCCCATCCAAGTGGTGGCGGCACGGTCGTGGCCACCTCGCCTGCACCCGGGCGTCGGCGCTCCCGGCTCAGCGCCCAATGGCGCAAGCGGGCCGAGATCGCCATGTTCGTCACGCCGGCGATCATCCTGTTCGCGCTGTTCGTGATCGTCCCGATCGTCCAGGCCGCGCGCTACTCGATGTTCAAGTGGAACGGGCTCGGGCCGCTGAAGAACTTCGTCGGGCTGCAGAACTACGTCAACGCCCTGTCCGATGAGGTCTTCATCGGGGCGATCGGCCACAACTTCGCGATCGCGGCCCTATCCATCCTGATCCAGCTGCCGCTGGGCCTGGGGGTCGCCCTGCTCCTCAACCGGAAGATCCGCGGCCGCGCCTTCCTCCGGGTGGTCGTCTTCATCCCCTACGTGCTGGCCGAAGTGGTCGCCGGCGTGATCTGGCTGATGCTGCTGCAGCCGGACGGTCTCGTCGACGCAATGCTCAGGTCGATGGGACTGGGCTGGGCGATCCAGCTCTGGCTGGGTGACCCCAACGTCGCCTTCGCAACTGTGATGGCCGTGCTGACCTGGAAGTACCTGGGGCAGGCGATCATCCTCTTCCTAGCCGGGCTGGCCGGGGTTCCCGAAGACCTGTACGAGGCTGCGCAGATCGACGGCGCCTCCTGGTGGCAGACCCAGCGCCGGATCGCGATCCCGCTGCTGGCCCCGACCATCCGGACCTGGGCCTTCCTCTCGATCATCGGCGCGCTGCAGGTGTTCGACATGATCTGGATCCTTACCCGTGGCGGACCAGTGGACTCCACCATGACCATGGCCATCTACATGATCACCCAGGGCTCGAAGCGGACCCTCTACGGCTACGCTTCCGCAGTCGCCGTGATCCTCTTCCTGATCTCCCTGATCGTCGCATCGCTGTACCAGGCCTTCATCCTGCGCCTGGACAACGAAGTCGATCCCAAGCCGAGGAAGGCACGAAAATGAGCGCCCAGTCGGCAGTCGGCACCAGCCGGTCGGCGGCGCGTCGCCAGAAGGCGCCGCGCAGCAACCTTTTGGTGTACGGGGTGGGTCTGGTCGTGGTCGCGATCACGCTCGGTCCGGTGCTCTACTCGGCCATCAGCGGGTTCCGGAGCAACGGTCAGCTGGCCGCCGACCCGACGGGCCTGCCCAGCCCCTGGATCCTGGACAATTACGCCGGCGTACTCGGCTCGGCGAGTTTCTGGGGATACGCGTTCAACTCGACGATGATCGCTGTGCTGACGACAGCCGTCGTAGTGGTCTTCGGGGTGATGGCCGCCTATCCGCTGGCGCGCTACAAGTTCCGTGGGCGTGAGGCGCTGTTCTCGCTGTTCACGCTTGGGCTGATGTTCCCGATCGCGGTCGCGATCGTGCCGCTGTTCCTGATGGTGCGCGACCTGCAGCTGATCAACAGCGTTCTGGGGAGTCGCCCTGCCGCAGGCAGCGTTCGCGCTGCCGGTGACGATCGTGATCCTGCGACCGTTCCTGATGGCCTTCCCGAAGGAACTCGAGGAGGCGGCCCTGATCGACGGGACCAGCCGGCTCGGGTTCTTCTGGCGGATCCTGCTGCCGCTGTCCGGTCCGGGTCTTGTGACGGTGGGGGTGCTGGCGTTCATCGGGTCGTGGAACGCCTACCTGCTGCCCCTGCTGGTCCTGAACTCACCCGGCGCCAAGACCCTCCCGTTGGGGGTCGCGGACTTCTCCACCGAGCATGCCGTGGACACCGCAGGGGTCCTGGCCTTCACCACTGTGGCGATGATTCCTGCGCTGGTCTTCTTCCTTGCGATGCAGAAGCACATCGTCAGCGGCCTGCAGGGAGCGGTCAAGGGCTGACCCTGCCGGTCGCCCAACGGTTATCGATCGAGTTAGGAACCACAGTGAGTGCTGTCGTGGAGCGCCCGTCTTTCGTCCCTGCGCCCGATTCCGGCGTCGGCTCCGAGCGGGTGGAGCGAATCCTGGACGGGCTGAGCCTTGCTGAGAAACTGGCCCAGATCGTCAGCTTCTGGGTGGACTTCGCCGGCGACATGGTGGCGCCGATGGCCGGCGAGATGCCGACCTCCAACGCCCTGGCGGAGGCCACCCGCGACGGGTTGGGCCATTTCACCCGCGTCTACGGCACCCGGCCCGTCGATCCGGTCGAGCGCCGGGCCTGGCTTCGCGCAGCCCAACGGGACCTGGTCGCCAACACCCGCCCGGGGATCCCCGCCATCGTGCACGAGGAGTGCCTGACCGGGCTGGCGGCCTGGAAGGCTGCCACCTATCCAGTGCCGCCGGCCTGGGGGGCATCCTTCGATCCCGAATTGGTCCAGCAGATGGGGGCTGCGATCGGTTCCTCGATGCACGCCCTCGGCATCCACCAGGGACTCGCCCCGGTTCTCGATGTCGTCCGGGACGTTCGCTGGGGCAGGGTCGAGGAGTGCATCTCCGAAGACCCGTATGTAGTCGGCACCATCGGCACCTCCTACGTCCGCGGCGTCCAGTCCGCGGGTGTGCTGACGATGATCAAGCACTTCGTCGGCTACTCCAACTCCCGCGCCGGTCTCAACCTTGGCCCGGTCGGTGCCGGTCCCCGCGAGGTCGCCGACGTGCTCCTTGTGCCCTTCGAGATGGCCGTTCTCGACGGGGGTGCCGCCTCGGTGATGCACTCCTACGCCGAGATCGACGGGATGCCGGTCGCGGCCGACCCGCGACTGTTGACCGACCTGCTTCGTGGCCGCTGGGGGTTCACCGGAACGGTCGGCGCCGACTACTTCGGAATCGCCTTCCTGCAGACCCTGCACGGCGTGGCCGCCGACCTCGGCGAAGCCGCGGGGCTCGCGCTCGCGGCCGGGGTCGACGTCGAACTGCCCAACGGTGACGCGTACCTCGGTCCCCTGGCAGCAGAGGTGGCGGCCGGGCGCGTCCCGATCGAACTCGTCGATCAGGCCACCCGCAGGATGCTGCGGCAGAAGGAGGCTCTCGGGCTGCTCGACGAGTCCTTCGATGGGCCCGATGATGGCGCCCCGGTGGATCTCGACCCGCCCGCCGCCCGGGCCATCGCCCGCAGGCTGGCCGAGGAGTCGGTCGTCCTGCTCAGCAACAATGGCGTCCTGCCGCTGGCCGGCGGAACGCTGGGCCCGCTGAAGTCGGTGGCCGTGATCGGCCCGAACGCCGACCGCCTCGAAGCCATGTTCGGCTGCTACTCCTTCATCAACCACGTGCTGGCGCACCACCCCGAGGTCGAGCCCGGCATCGAGGTGTCGACGCTGCTCGAGTCCGTCCGGGCCGAACTGCCCGACGTCGCGGTCACCTTCGCCGCCGGGTGCGGGGTGGAGTCCGCCGACCGTTCCGGCTTCGCTGCCGCGGTTTCAACCGCCAGTGCCGCGGATGTGGCCGTGCTGGTGATGGGCGACCAGGCCGGGTTGTTCGGTCGCGGCACCTCGGGTGAGGGCAATGACTCCGACGACCTGGAACTGCCCGGCGTCCAGCGCGAACTGGTGGCTGCCGTGCTGGCAACGGGCAAGCCGGTGGTACTGGTGCTGCTCACCGGCCGGCCGTACGCGGTCGGCTGGGCCCTTGAGTCCTGCGCTGCGGTCGTGCAGGCGTTCTTCCCCGGCGAGGAGGGTGGGCCGGCGGTCGCCGCCATCCTGTCCGGACGGGTGTCGCCGTCCGGCCACCTGCCGATCTCGCTGCCGCGCTCAGCCGGCAGCATGCCCTACTCCTACCTGCATGCGCGCCTGGGTGGGCCCTCCGAAGTGACCCGGCTGGACACCACCCCGCCGCTGGCGTTCGGGCACGGCCTGACCTACACCAGCTTCAGCCGCGTTGCCCTAGTCGCCGACGTGGAGGTGCCGGCCGGAGGCAGCTTCAACGCAACGGTCCGGGTCACCAACACCGGCACGCACGCCGGCACCGATCTCGTGCAGCTGTACGCGCACGACCCGGCGGCCACCATCACCCGTCCGGTGGCCCAACTGCTGGCCTACCAGCGGGTGGACCTGGCAGCCGGGGAGTCCGCGGAGGTGGCCTTCCAGGTGCCGACCACCCGGCTGGCGTTCTCTGACCGCGACCTGGTCCGGATCGTCGAGCCGGGACGGATCGAACTGTGGGTAGGCCCCGACTGCCGGACGCGACAGACGACCGCCGCACTCCAGATCACCGGCGATGTGCATCGGGTCCGGATCACGGATGCCCGCTGGTCGACCGCGAGGGTGCTCAGGGAGCGGTGAAGAACGCCCGCAGGCTCTCATTCCAGACGTCAATGCCGAGCCTGACGATCAGGGCTGCGACGACGAGGAGGAAGGCGACCCGGACGAAGCCGGCGCCCTTCGCGATCGCGGTGCGAGACCCGAGGTAGCCGCCGGCCATGTTCGCGGCGGCCAGCACAGCGCCGAGCCCCCAGAGCACCGCGCCGTGCGGGACGAACAGCGCCAGGGCGCCGAGGTTGGTGGCGAAGTTCACGATCTTTGCCTTCGCGCTGGCCTCAAGGAAGTTGTAGCCGAGGACGCTGACCAGCGAGATCACGAGGAACGTTCCCGTGCCTGGGCCGAGCAGTCCGTCGTAGAAGCCGATGCCGGCACCGATCAGGCCGGCGCTGCCATGGTGCCGGCCGGCGGAGAACCGCAGCCTGGTCTCGGCACCCATCTTCGGTCTGGTGGCGGTGAAGATCGCCACGGCCAGCAGGGCGAGCACGATGATCGGCTTGAACACGGCCACCGGCAGGAGAGCGGCGACGCTCGCCCCGCCATAGCTCCCGGCAAGGGCGAATCCGGCCATCGGCAACGCGGTCCTCAGGTCCGGGCGCGTCCTTCGGTAGTAGGTGACGCTGCTGGTGGCGGTGCCGAAGATGGAGGCGAACTTGTTCGTGGCCAGGGCTTGTACCGGGGTGATGCCAGGCACCAGCAGCAGGGCCGGCAGCTGCAGCAGCCCGCCGCCGCCGACTACCGCGTCCACCCAACCGGCGGCGAAGGCCACCAGCGCCAGCACGGCCAGCAGTTCCCAGGTCAGTCCCTCCGGGAACAGCGTCGTGGGTGGGTCGAAGACGATGTCGATGCCCCAATCTGGCTGGTGGCTACGGTTCCGGTGGAGTCTACGGCCGATCCCGGCGCTCGCATTGGCAAACGGTGGCAGACTCCGGGCATGACCGTCACCGTGCTCTACGACGCCGACTGCAGGTTCTGCACGAGTTGCAGCCGTTGGCTCGCCGGCAAGGGCGCGGCAGCGGACTTCACCCCGCTGCAGGCGGTGGACCTCGATCACCTCGGGGTGAACGCGGGACGGGCGGAGCGCGAGCTGCCGGCGGTCCTCGCCGACGGCACCGTGGTCTACGGCGCAGCGGCGTTCGCGGCCACCCTGTGGACCGGGCCGCGCTGGATGCGGTTGCTGGGCCGGTTGCTGGGCTGGCCGCCGGTTGCGGTACTGGCCCGCTGGGGCTACCGGCTGGTGGCAGCCAACCGGCACCGCCTGCCCGGCGGTACCGAATCCTGCGCACTGCCGGAGCGCGGGCATCGCGCCGGGCCTTGACCCTCGGATCCTTCCGGATACGCTCGCCGTCATGAGGCGAGTCGTGGTGGGTGTCCTGGTGCTTCTGCTGGCCTTCGCGGGCTGCTCGCAGATGTTCGGTACCGCCGACTGGGACGAGATCGAGGTCACGTTCACCCCCGCGGATGACGCCGGCCAGACCATGCCCGGCTACACCCTCGTGGTGACCCCGACCGAGGCCACCTACACGCTGGACGGCGACGAGAAGACCGCGCAGCTCCCCGAAGGCGCCTGGTCGGCGCTGACCACCGGCGTCCGGGCGTTCGGCGACCGCAAGGGGACCGCCTGCACCGGCAAAGGGTCGATCACCATCAGGGCCTCAGCCGTGGGTACGGTCAAGCAGAACTTCGAGGCGAACGGCTGCGACGCCGGCGACGTCTTCGAACAGGCCCAGGCCCTGGTGTCCCAGGTCATCGCGCAGCTGAAGTGAGCACGCCGGTGACACCGATCCCGGTCATCATCGACACCGACACTGCCCAGGACGACTGCATCGCGATCCTGCTCGGCCTGCTCGACCCGGCGGCCGACCTGCGCGCGGTCACCATGGTGGCCGGCAACGTCAGCTTCGAGCAGCAGGTCGCCAACGCCCACCTCACCCTCAACGTCGCCGGAATGCTCGGCGAGGTGCCGGTGCACGCCGGTTGCCGCCGGCCGATGCTGCGGCACTGGGTCTCGGCGGAGGACGTCCACGGCGACGGCTCGGGCGGGTTGTCGATGGACGCATCCGCAGCTGTACTCGCCGAGGAGCACGGGGTGGACGCGCTGCTGCGGATCACCGCAGAAGAGCCAGGCGAGGTCAGCGTCGTTGCGATCGGTCCGCTGACCAACATCGCCACAGCATTGGTCAAGGATCGCGGGTTCGCCCGCCGGGTGAAAAGCCTGTACGTCATGGGTGGTTCGAACAACGGCCGGGGCAATATCACCGCCAGCGCCGAGTACAACTTCTATGTCGACCCCGAGGCCGCCCAGATCGTGATGGACGCCGGCTTCCGTGATCTCCACCTCGTCACCTGGGACCCGCTGACCCTCCGGGACGCGACCATCCCACGGGCCGACTACGAACGGCTCGGGAAGCTCGGCACCCCGCTCTCACGCTTCTTCAAGCGGATGTGCGACGCCACCATCGACTACGACGAATCCGTCGGCATCCACGGCTCCACCCACCCGGACTCGTTGACCCTTGCCGTGCTGTTGCACCCGGAGCTCATCCTCGCCGAGGCGGCCTACCGGGTGGACGTGGAGACGGCGTCGGAACTCACCCGCGGCTACTCGGCGATGGGCCGGGGGGAGTCCGGGCTGGCGGCGAACGCCCAGGTGGTGGAGGCAGTGGACCGGGACGGATTCTTCGGGCTGCTCGAGCGAATCCTCCGGACCCGAACCGTGCCCACGCTGCCGATCAGTGGTCTTTAGGCTGGGTGAAAGCAGTTCTGTCGAGCAACTGCACGGTGCCGCGCCCACCGTCGACCCGGACCCGGGTTCCGGTTGGCAGCCGGCTGGTGGCGTCGCCGCAGCCGACCACGGCCGGGATGCCGAACTCGCGGGCGACGATGGCTGTGTGGCTGAGTGGCGCGCCGAGGTCGGTGACGATGGCGGCCGCCCGCGGGAAGAGCGGCGTCCAGCCGATGTTGGTCAGGTGGGTAACGAGAACTTCGCCAGGCTGCAGCTGGTCCGCGTCCGCCAGCTGTTCCAGGTAGCGCACCGGACCTTCGACGATGCCTTGGGCACCCGGGAAGCCGGTGATCAGGTCGTCGGCTGCCGTGGCCGACTCCGCAGGGCGGCTCGGGTCGTCGGCGATGTAGATGTCCTGGCGCCGATCGGGGTCGGCCGCCCACTCGAAGGGGTCGAAACTGCCGACGATGATGCCGGGCAGCGCCGGCAGCTCGCGATAGCGCCGGTGGACAGCCCGGCGGCGATCGATCAGAGCGAAGGAGCTGTGGTCACCGGCCAGGGCGTCCAGCAACTCGGTCAGGGTGAGGTAGAAGACCCCGTCACCGATCCCGAGCAGCTCACCAGCACGCAGGGCGAAGGCCCGCGCGACACCGGTCCAGCGCACTCCTTCGGAGCGGACGCGTTCCCGCAGCGCGGACTGCCGGGCGGCCGCCAGCAGGCGTCGCCGGGTCCGGCGGGCAAGGCGGGGATCGCGCTCGACGAGCCGCGCCATGGCCCCTTCGTAGCCGGCGCGCTGCCGTTCGCCGGCCGCAGCGACGTCGGTGGCGCCGCTCATCGCCGCGAGGGCACCGTCCAGCCAGTTCGGGTCCTCTGCTGGCCGCGGCCAGGCCAACTCCGCCTCGTTGGCGCCGCGATGACCGAACCGGTCCAGGTACTCCTCGCGGCTCATCCGGCCGGCCAGTACCGCCTGTAACCCGGCAGCCGGGCCCAGGCTCTCCAGGCCACCGGCCAGGCCGGCCAGATTGGACATCAGTGCGGTCGCGTCCTCGGCCCCGAGCCGTTCCCGCAACTCCACCTCGAGTCGCGCCGGTGAATCCGAACCTGAGGCGACCACGGCCCAGAACGCCGCCACCGCTGCGTCGAAGAGCTCCGCGCTCCACAGTTGCCGCAACGCTTCCGGGGTCTGGCTGGCAGCGATCCGTTCAGTGCACTGGCGACACCGGCCGGCGTGTTCAGCGAGGAACTCCGGCAGGTGGCGACGGTGTGACTGGAAGCGCGCCAGGCCGCGCAGGAGCCCCAGCCCTTCCCGCCGCCAATCACCGCTGGTCAGTGGCAGCGTCGGGATCGGCACCCAGGTGGGGAGGTCACCCCACCAGGGAGCGAGCTCCCGGTAGGTCGCCCTCGGGTCCCTGGCCGCCTTCTTGCCCCGCGCGGCGATCTGGACGGTGAGGTTGGCGTACGGGCGACCCCCGATGTAGCCGGCCATTTCGCGTCCGCGCAGCGCCAGTGAAGGCCCACCGTTGGCCTGCAGGTAGGTGACCGCCGAGACGGTCAGCGGGGTTTGCGCCTCCGGGTTCGCTTCGCTCAGGTTCGTCGCCGACCAGAGGCAGTTACCGGTGCGGGAATCGTTGCGCTCTGCCGTCACCGGGTCCCAGCCCGAAAGGGTGGTGATCGGCCGGGCCTGCAGGAGCCAGACCTTGCCGCCGGCGACGGCCCACTCGATGTCCAGGGGCATGCCGTTGAAGGCGATCTCCGCGAGGTGCGCCTCGGCGTGCAGGCGGGCGGCGAGGGGACGAAGCGCTTCCGGGCCGGAGTACTCACCGCCCGGACGGGCGAAGGTGAACTCGCTGGCCGAACTCGAGCCCGAGACCAGCGCCTCTCCCGAGCCGTCGACCACGTTGCCGAGCATCGTGCCGAGGTCGCCGGTGAGCGGATGCACGGTGAACAGCACGCCAGCCTGCTCGGCCGGGACCATCGCCTGCACCACCACGGCAACCTCGTGCTCACCTCCGACGGTGTCCGCGAAACCGCCAGGGTGGCGGCGCTGTAGGCCTGTACCCGGCTGCTGCTGCGCGAGCGACGAACCTGAGCCACCGCGGCGGTCACACCGGCGGCGGGTACGTCGAGGACAGACTCGAACTGCCCGGCGAAGGAGGCGTTGGCCGAGTCCTCGGCCATCGCCGAGGAGCGCACCGCGAATCGCCGGTGGCCGGCTTGCTCCAGCCGGGCGACCTCCCCGGCCAGAGCCGTCGCGCCAAGCGCCGTCGGCACGTCCCCGGCGAAGGCCCGGGGGAGGACAACGCAGCCGTCAGGAACCGGGTGCCCGGCCTGAGCGAGCACCGCCAGTGACCTGCCCTTGCCGCCGGCGTCGGCAGCCTCCTGCGGCGGCAGGCTGGCAAGTCGATAGACGGAACGGCCGGCTGGGTCGTAGCGCAGGCCGCGCAGCCACGGAGTAAGGGCCGCGCCGACGCCCGCGCCGACCAGCCAGCCAAGAGTGCCGGCAAGGAAGGACGCGGGGATCGCCGTGAACCAGGGCAGACCGAACCCAAGGGCCGCGGAGAGCCCGAAGCCGGCCGCGAGGACGTTGGCCAGGATGCTGGCGCCGACGCGCAACCGGCGATCGTTCATTGCTCGCCGCCGCCGTCCTCGGGCGCCCCGGCATCGCTCAGCATCGCGCCGAGCCCGGGCGAACGGGCCATGACGTGCTCGGCGGTGTCGATGGCAAGTCCGAAGCGCAGGTCACCGAAGACCAGGAGCTTGTCGCCGACCTCGATCCCGAAGTCGCGTCGGGCCTTCGCCGGGATGACGATCTGGCCACGCTCGCTGACGGTGATGGCTCCGTAGAAGCGGCGGTTCGGATCGTTGGGACTCTTCATCGATCCTCCAAGATTGGTCTTGTATACAAGACATGTTATGCGAGAACCAGTGGGGCTTCGCAGGCGGACAAGGATTGCCTTCAACCCGGAGGGGTAGTCTCTTGTAGTCCGGCAAGCCAGAGAGTCTGGCAGGGACGCGCCCGTGGTCGCTGTTCGAGTGTGCCACCCTCGTGCCTTCGCTACCGGGTCATCCGAGTCCGTTTGGGTCGTCACCGCGGCGACCGGAGTGGCTGCCAACACCTCATGTTTCATCCTTCTTGGCCAACCCCGAGGCCTGCATGACTGGCAATCTACGACCCCTGCCCGCGATCGCTCCGGCCAGGACTCCCCGGCCGTCCTGGCTTGACTTGGGCGCCTCGAGCGAGGCCTTACCCGACTGGTTGCCGAGGGCGGCCCTTGCCGACTCCTGCTCGAGTGCGGTGCTGGAGGTGGCCGCGGCGAGCGCGGGTGTTGAACTTCCTCCGGGCGCAGGCCGCGCCCTCCTGGCCAAGCTGGACACCGCTGACTTCTTCCTCGAACCCGCAGCTGACTCAGACCTCGGCTTCCGCGTCCTGCGTCCGGAAGTCCGTGAGGTGATGCTCGCCGAGATCCAGCCGACGGGACCGGGCATCGCCGGGGTTCGGGAGGAGCTGTTGGCGGCCGGGCTGGCACAGCCGGCGGGAAGGCTCGGCGCGCAGCTGGCGAAGTGGGCACTCGACGCCGGCGACTGGGCCGGCCTCCAAGCCGTCTGGATGGTGCATTCGGCGGGCGATCTGCTCATCGACCCCAAGGTTCGGGTCGGGTTTGCGGCCGTGCCGAAGAAGTTCCGGGCCAGCCTGCCCGGGCTCAGCTTCGCGGCTGCTCTGGCCTTGGCCTACGAGCCGCAGGCAGGTCGCGTTGACCTGGACCGGATGACCACGGCATTGGTCCGGGACGGCCGGACGCTGCATGCCAATTGGGCTCGCCAGGAGAGCGCCGAGGCGCAGGTTGTCGGCGGAACCCTGTGGATGCTCGCGCAGGCGGCCATTCCGGAAGCCGTGGCGGACCCGCACCTGGAGGGGCCCATGACCACCTATTCCGAGCTCGGCCGGGTGATCAGCGAATCGTCCATTTCCGGCAGCATCGTGAGCGCGAAAGCGCTGACGTTCTACCACGCGACCGCATCGCTGGTGGCCATCCTTCGGGCGGACTGGTCCCGCGCCCGTCGCGAGGGCGAATTCGCGATGATCCTCAATGACAAGTGCGGGTTCCCCGGCTTCCTCGGTGCACTCGTGGTCGCGTCCGCCAGCGCAGCCTCCGGCAGCACCCAGTACACAGCGATCGCTGAGAAGTTCCTCGCCGGCCACGCTGCCCACGGTTGCGGGGTCGCCGACTGGATCGAGCCGGCGTTCCACCTGGTCAGGGCAGATGCGGCCATCCGCAGACTGGACCGCGAACAGGCTGGCAGCCACCTGCGACTGCACGTCGCCGAGGGTGCGTCCACCCGTTGGTTCAACGTCCAGCCCATGCACGCAATGGTGCTGAGCGCTGCGGCGGTCCTGTGGACCGATCCGGAGCGGGGGCTGGCCCAGTTCGACTCGATCGTTGCCGAATCCGGCCACGAACTGGAGCACGGCAACCCCTGGGGGCCCCTGCTGCTCAGGTCCCGCGCCGGGCTGTTGCTCAGCCTTGGGGCCGTGAACCGGGCCCAGCCGCTCATCGGCGACCTGTTGGCCAACGCGGACGACTCGATATCGGCGGTCCCGGCCGCGTGGTTCTACCTCTGCGCCGGGGACTTCGCCCGAGCCGTTGCGAAGTCCGATGAGGGGATCTTTGAACTGAAGATCTCCCTGGCCGATCGTGCACACCTGTACGCGGTGAAGAGCGCAGCGCTCTACCAGGCCGGAGCAGCAGAGGAAGTGGTCGGCCTTGCCGCCGCGGCCGCGTGCGTGGTCTGTGAGCAGGCCGGCACTCTGGTGCCCTTCGCCGCCCTGCCGTCCGGGGTGCGGTCCTACCTGGTTGCCGCGCACGATCGCCACCATGGCTTCACCGATTGCCACGTCACCCGGGCCAGGCGGCGGGGAGCCTTCGATGAGTTGCGGGACAGTTCCAGCGCCCCGCAAACGATGATCCGGCTCACCCCGCGCGAAGCGATATTGCTACCGCTGCTTGCCACCCCCGCCACTGTGCAGGAGATCGCCAACCAGCAGTTCGTTTCGGTGAACACGGTGCGCAAGCAGGTGGTTTCCCTGCGCGAGAAGCTGGAGGCGGCCTCGCGATCCGACCTGATCCGGCGTGCCCACGAACTCGGCTTGCTGAACCGTCCGGCGTAGTCAGAGGTCCATTCGTGACCGGCATGGGGGTACCACCGGGGGTATGTGATGGCTTGGTGCAGTTGACCAAGTCCAGCACCAAACCGGGCTCAGGGTCTAGTGGAACCCATAGCTGGCTGACATGCTCCTGACAGGAAGCAAAAGGGACTCGGCAACTCGAGCACCGGAGCTCCTTCGTCAAAGTGTTGCCGGTTGCCTCCCCCCTAAGCTGGGCAGCCGGCAGGCCGCCCTAGAGGCCCTGAGACGATGTTTGGCAGAAGGCCCACGGTGATCCCTCCCGCGGTGGGTCGATTTGAAGGCCGGGGCCAGCTCTGACCCCTCGTGACCCCGGCCTCACAAACTCCTGAAACCCGAACCGGCACTGTCGGAGAGCGCACGTGGGTTGGCCGTCCGCTCCAGTAGCCGTCAGCCCAGTGGCACCCAGCGTCCGGCCCGGCGCCGGAGCACCCACAGGTTCGCCGTCTCGGCCACGAACTCGACGGCATCGCGGGCGCGCACGGCCGCCAGCCTGGCAATGGAGTTCTCCTCGGCTTCACCGGACTCCGGCACGGTGAACCGCAGCAGGATCCGCGGGGTGCCGCCGGTCACGGCGACGTCGGTGGCGTCGATGTGGTGCTCGCCGAGCGCTGCGCGCGCCGCGTCCATCACCTCGCTCGGGAGGTGGCCGGGTCGGAGCACACCGATTTCCAGCTCCAGGCGGAACGATGGCATGGCGCAGAGTCTAGGTTGAGAGCCATGAACCGCACCTTGGGGCTGGTGGTGGCCATGATGCTGGCCCTGACGGGTTGTGCCCAGGTGATGCCGATGGCGGAGTGGACGCAGGTGAAGGTGAGCTACACCGCTGGTTCCGCTCCCGGCCAGCTGGGCAACTACATGGTGGTGATCACGCCGAAGCAGGCCACATTCACCGGCGATGACGGTACTTCGACCAGGGAGCTTCCGCCGGGTGCCTGGGATTCGGTGGTGACCGCGGCCAGGGCCCTTGGGGCCAGGGACGGCGAGCCGTGCCCCGGCGGCGAGGCCATCTGGGTGGCGGCGGGCACCGAGAAGGAGACCCTGCAGAAGTTCACTGCAAGCAGTTGCGACGACGGCGAACTGATTTCGAAGGCCAAGTCCGTGGCGTCGGGGGTGTTGTCCCTGTTCCGCTGATCGCTGCGGACAGGCGTGGGGGCTTACCTGAACCCACCGGCCGGGGCCATACTCCGGTGGCATGGGACGCGATATCGAAGCGGTCACTTACACCCGCGAGCAGCGGCAGCTGTATCGCGACAAGGTGAAGCTCTGCCTGGACGTCTTCGAGCAGATGCTGGCTACCAGCACCTTCGAATTCGACCAGCCGATGACCGGCATGGAGATCGAACTCAACCTGGTCGACGCCTACTACCGACCGAAGATGGACAACGCGGAAGTGCTTGCGGCGATCGCGAACCCCGAGTACCAGACCGAGCTGGCTCGGTTCAACATCGAGTTCAACGTGTCACCGCGACCGCTCAACGGGCGCAGCGTCGCCGACCTCGAGCGTGACCTGCGCGCTTCCCTCAACGAGGCCGAGCGGCGCAGCGCGGAGCTCGGCACCCACATCGTGATGATCGGCATCCTGCCAACGGTGATGCCAGAGACCTTCGACGGCGACTGGATGAGCGCCAACGCCCGCTACCAGGCGCTCAACGACGCCGTCCTCGCCGCCCGTGGGGAAGACATCCACCTGGACATCACCGGGACGTCCGGGGAGCGGCTGGTCCGCTACGCCGACTCGCTGGCCCCGGAGTCCGCCTGCACCTCGGTGCAGTTGCACCTGCAGGTGATGCCGAGTTCGTTCCCTTCCTACTGGAACGCTGCCCAGGTGCTGGCCGGACCGCAGCTGGCACTGGGGGCCAACAGCCCGTACTTCATGGGCGCGCGAACTGTGGGCCGAGACCCGGATCGAGCTGTTCGCCCAGGCGGCCGACACCCGTCCGGTGGAGCTGAAGAACCAGGGGGTCCGGCCAAGGGTGTATTTCGGCGACCGGTGGATCACCTCGATCTTCGACCTGTTCGAGGAGAACACCCTCTACTTCCCGGCCATGCTGCCCGAGCTGGACGAGGAGGATCCGCAGGCTGCGTTCGATGCCGGACTGACCCCGAAGCTGGCCGAGATGCGGCTGCACAACGGCACCATCTACCGGTGGAATCGGCCGATCTACGACATCGTCGACGGACGGCCGCACCTGCGGGTGGAGAACCGGGTGCTGCCGGCCGGCCCGACCATCGTCGACACGCTGGCGAACGCTGCCTTCTACTACGGGACGCTGCGGGCGTTGGTGGCCGAGGACCGGCCGGTCTGGTCGCGGATGGCTTTCGGCACCGCCTCGGGGAACTTCAACCAGGGTGCCCGCCACGGCATCGATGCCACCCTGTTCTGGCCCGGCTGGGGCGAGGTGCCAGCCAGTGAACTGGTGCTGCGCGAGTTGCTGCCGCTGGCCCGTGAAGGGCTGGCCGCCTGGGGCATGGACACCGCCGTCAGTGATCGGCTCCTCGGTGTGATCGAGGGGCGTTGCCTGACGGGTCAGAACGGGGCCGAATGGCAGGTCGCGACCGTCCGGAGGCTGCAGGGACGCGGCCTTTCGCGGGCCGAGGCGTTGCGCGAGATGGTGGCCGCCTACGCCGAGAACATGCACGGCAACGAGCCGGTGCACACCTGGGCCCTGCCCTCCTGAGCTGTGATCCGGCCCCGCGGGGCCTGCTGTTCCCTCCCGGGCGTAGCCGGCGTTAGGCTCCCGGGCATGTCGTTCGATGTGTCCGCGGGCGCCTACGAAAAGTTCATGGGTCGCTACTCCCGGCCGCTGGCAAGGGTATTCGCGGACGGCGCTGACCCGCCGGTAAGTGGTCGGGTCCTGGACGTCGGGTGCGGAACCGGCGCCCTCACCGGAGTGCTGGTCGAGCGCTTCGGCGAGCCGGCGGTGACCGGCATCGATCCGTCGGCAAGCTTCGTCGCCGACACGGCCAACCGCTTCCCGGGTGCCGACATCCGGCAGGGAGCCGCCGAGGACCTGCCGTTCGCCGACGACGAGTTCGATGCGGCGCTGGCCGAACTGGTGGTGCATTTCATGGCCGATCCGGCGGCAGGCGTCGCTGAGATGGTTCGCGTGACCCGGCCAGGCGGCGTCGTTGCCCTGTGCGTCTGGGACTTCGCCGGCGGACGGGCTCCGCAGAGCACGTTCTTCAGGGCCCTGGGTTCGGTGGTGCCGGGGGTGGATGACGAGACGGGACGCGCCGGAGCGGCAGCCGGCGACCTGGCCGGCCTGCTGGCCGATGCCGGGTGTGTGGACGTCACGGACGGCGAGGCGACCGTCGAGGTCACCTACGACACGTTCCAGGACTGGTGGCTGCCCTACACCCTCGGGGTTGCTCCGGCCGGACGGCAGCTCGCCGCCCTGGCACACACCGACCGGGCCCGGGTCCGCAAGTTGTGTCGTGCCCGCACGCCGGTGGCGCCGTTCACGGTCTCGGCGACCGCCTGGACCGCCCGTGGGGTGGTCGCCCGTTGATGGTGCGGGCGGGTGCCGGACTATCGCAGGGGTCCCGGCTGTGGGAAGAATGGGCGAGTCAGCAGGCAGCAGGGACCCGAGGAGAACAATGTCGAAGAACCCCGCATCGGCGACAGCATGGCGGTCCCGGCCGCAGGATGCACCCGAGACCATCAGTGACGAAACCGTGGAGCTGCTCGAGGGCTGGTGGCGGGCGGCCAACTACCTCTCAGTGGGGCAGATCTACCTGCTGGACAACCCGCTGCTGCGCCGACCCCTGCACCGTGACGACGTCAAGCGCCGCCTGCTGGGGCACTGGGGAACCACACCCGGCTTGAACTTCCTGTACGCACACTTCAACCGGGCCATCGTCGAACGCGACCTGAATGCCATCTACATCGCCGGGCCCGGGCACGGCGGCCCGGGCCTTGTGGCCAACGCCTACCTCGACGACACCTACACCGAGGTCTACCCGAGCATCACCCGCGACGAGGCGGGCATGGGCCGGCTGTTCAAGCAGTTCTCCTTCCCCGGCGGCATCCCTTCCCACGTGTCGCCGGAGTGTCCCGGCTCGATCCACGAGGGCGGCGAGCTGGGCTATTCGCTGTCGCATGCCTACGGTTCGGTGTTCAACAGCCCCACCCAGATCACGTTCGCAGTGGTCGGGGACGGTGAGGCGGAGACCGGTCCGCTGGCCACCGGCTGGCACGGCAACAAGTTCGTCAACCCGAAAACGGACGGCGTCGTGTTGCCCGTCCTGCACCTGAACGGCTACAAGATCGCCAACCCGACGCTGCTGGCCCGGATCCCGACCGAGGAACTGGCCGACCTGATGCGCGGCTACGGGCACGAGCCGCTGTTCTTCCAGGTCTTGCCCGACGACGACCATCTCGAGACGCATCGCCGGTTCGCAAGGCTGCTCGACGAAGCGTTGGACAAGATCGTGGCGATCAAGACCGCGGCCGAGGGCATGGACGCCGAGGCCGTGGAGCGTCCGCGCTGGCCGATGATCGTGTTCAGGAGCCCGAAGGGCTGGACCGGACCGGCATCGGTGGACGGCAAGCAGACCGAGGACCACTGGCGCAGCCACCAGGTGCCGCTGGCCAACGCTCGCGACTCCGAGGAACACCTGTTGGTGCTGGCGGACTGGCTGCAGAGCTACATCCCGGAGGAACTGTTCGACGAGTCCGGCCGGTTCAGGTCGAGTTTCGATTCGCTCCGGCCCGCCGGCGACCTGCGGATGTCGGCGAACCCCGTTGCCAACGGCGGGATGCTGCTGAAGGACCTGATCATGCCGGACTTCCGCGACTTCGCGGTCGAGCCGGACGCCGACGGTCACGGTGGCCCGATGGTCGAATCCACGAAGCGGCTCGGGGACTTCTTCGCCGAGGTCGCCCGGCTGAACCCGGACAACTTCCGGGTCTTCGGCCCCGACGAGACCGCGTCCAACCGGTTGCAGGGTGTGTACGAGGCCACCCCGAAGCAGTGGCTGGCCGACTACCTGCCCACCGATGCGCCCGACCCGATGCGCAAGCACGGCCAGGTGATGGAGGTGCTCAGCGAGCACCAGTGCCAGGGCTGGCTGGAGGGCTACCTGCTCACCGGGCGGCACGGGATGATGAGCTCCTACGAGGCGTTCATCCACGTGGTCGACTCGATGTTCAACCAGCACGCCAAATGGATGGAGTCCACCAACCAGATCGGCTGGCGGCGTCCGGTGGCTTCGCTGAACTACCTGCTCAGCTCGCACGTCTGGCGGCAGGACCACAACGGTTTCAGCCACCAGGACCCGGGCTTCCTCGACGTGGTGATGAACAAGTCGCCGGAGGTGATCCGGGTGTACCTGCCACCGGACGTGAACACGTTGCTGTCGACCTTCGACCACTGCCTGCGCAGCAAGCAGTACGTCAACGTGGTGGTGGCGGGCAAGCAGCCCGAGCCGGTGTTCCTGAGCATGGACGAGGCGATCGCCCACTGCACCCGGGGACTTGGCATCTGGGAATGGGCCGGCACCGAGGTGACCGGCACCGAGCCGGACGTGGTGCTGGCCTGCGCCGGCGACGTCCCAACCCTTGAGGTGCTGGCAGCGGCGGACCTGTTGCGCCAGCACATTCCCGACCTGAAGGTGCGGGTGGTGAACGTGGTCGACCTGATGCGCCTGCAGGACGCCGCCGAACACCCGCACGGCCTGACCCACCGGGATTTCGACACCATCTTCACCGCAGACAAGCCGGTCATCTTCGCCTTCCACGGCTATCCCTGGCTGGTCCACCGGCTGGCCTACCGGCGGACGAACCACTCAGGAATCCATGTGCGGGGGTTCAAGGAGAAGGGCTCCACGACGACGCCGTTCGACATGTGCATGCTGAACGACATCGACCGGTTCCACCTGGTGATCGATGTGATCGACCGGGTCGAGGGGCTGCGTTCCCGGTACGCGACCGTTCGCCAGGCCATGGTCGACAAGCGGATCGAGGCGCGGGCCTACGCCCACGAGTGGGGCACCGATCTTCCCGAGATCGCCGACTGGCTGTGGCCGGACGCCGGTGATGCCGTTGGCGAGGGCGGCTCGGCGGTCAAGAGCACGGGAGGGGACAACGAATGACCCTCCTCTACCTGGTGCGTCACGGCCAGACCGAATGGAGCCGGTCGGGCCAGCACACGTCGGTCACCGACCTTGACCTGACCGAGGACGGAGTCGAGCAGGCAAGCTCGCTCCGGACACGGCTCGACCCGAGTGATTTCGACCTGGTCCTGAGCAGTCCCCGGCTTCGGGCGCAGCGGACGGCCGAGTTGGCCGGGTTCACGGACTACGAGGTCGATGAGGACCTGGCCGAGTGGTACTACGGGGACTTCGAGGGCCTCACCAGCGCGCAGATCCGCGAGCGGCGTCCGGGCTGGCGGATCTGGTTCAACGGCTGCGCCGGGGGCGAGTCAGCCGACGAGGTGCGTGCGCGACTGACCCGGATCGTGGCCAGGGTGCGGTCGTCGGGCGTGGAGCGGGCGATCTGCTTCGGTCACGGCCATGCCTCGCGCGTGCTCGCCCTGTGCTGGCTCGACTTCCCGATCATCTTCGGCCAGAGCTTCCCGCTCGAAGTAGGCAGCGTCTCGATCCTGGGAAGGGAGAAGGAGTCGGCGGCCATCATCCGCTGGAACAGTTGAGGCCGGCGCGGGGAAACCCATCGCGGAGAGGATTGGCGTTTGGCGGAGTTCACGTTCACCGGCACGCTCTGGCGCGCGCAGGCAGAAGGCGCCTGGCGGTTCGTCACCGTACCGGTAGAGGTGGCGGAGGCCATCCGGCTGACGTCGGGTCCGCCCAGCGCATTCGGCTCGGTGCGCGTCGAGGTCAGGATCGGTGGGACGTCCTGGCAGACGTCGGTATTCCCCGACGCTGCTCACGGCACCTACGTGTTGCCGGTCAAGATGGCGGTCCGCCGGGCGGAAGACCTGGCGGACGGCGACCTGGTCATGGTGGAACTGCGGCTGCCTGAACCCTGATCGCCGGACGGCCCACCTGTTGGCGGCAGTGCCGGCCCTGCTCCTGCCCGGACGTCCGAAGCTCGGCATCCTGGCCGGCTACCTTGCCGGTGGCTCGCTGCTGGTGTGGATCGCCATGCAGCTGGCGCTGCTGCAGCTGTACTTCTTCCTGCAACCGGTGATCGCGGTGATCGGGCTGCTCGAGATCGGCCTGGCGTACTGGTGGCGCGCCGGACCGGAAGCTGAGCGGCCGCTCCCGCCAACCCGCTGTCGCCCGTACGGGGTCTGTTCCTGCGCGTGCCACGCGGAGTTCCATTGTCACGGAAGTATCAGCCGCCGGCGGTCCGGCCTCCAACGAAGGCAACGACCATGGAGGGGAACATGCCTACGAACGCGACGTCGGACCTCGCCGCTCGCACAAGGGCAGCATTGGTCGAGTCGATGCTCGGCCGATCGAACAGCGAGGGGTACTACTGGCATGCGGAGCAAAGCACTGCCGCCCTGCTGGAGCTGATCAGGGCCCACTCGATTGATCGGCGGGTGGTCGATCCGATGATCACCTGGACGCCCGGCCGGGCACTGGACGGCCTGGACGACGGCACCGGCCTGGAGCAGCGCGTGTACCTGGTACTGGGCTGGACGAGCACTTCGATCCTGCGCTCGGCGCTGGCTGAACGCCTCGACTCGCTACATCCCGTGGCTGCGTTTCGACTGCTCGACCAACCGGAGATCGCCTGCCTCGACCGGTCCAATCGCGACTACGTCGCGCTTCGGTGCGCGGGCCGCGCCACGGAGAGCTTCCGTCCCGTTGCCGGGACGATCGCGGCGCAGGACATCAACTTCTGGTGGCCAGCCCGCCCGGGCGATGTCGAAGGCGTTTTCGCCATCGACATCGAGACTTACCGGAATCGCTTCGCGGGAACCGGGGTAGCTGCCTAGTTCGGCCTATCCTGAGCGCGGCACGGGACCATGCCCGAATCCGCCCCTACGGCGCCGCGTAACCGGGGTCGGAAGCGAAGGTCGTGGTTGCGCAAGAGGAGGGTCATGCCGGACGAGGATCGGACTCAAGAGAAGCCGGAGGAGGTGCTGAGGCGCCTGCTCACCGAGCGTGACGCGCTGCACCGACGCCTGGCCTGGGTCGAGACGCAGGTTGCCCAGCTCAGCCTGGCAAGGCAGGACGCCCTGGTCAGTCGGCTGGCATCGCTGGAGGAGGCGCTCCGGCGCCTGACGCCGGCGACGTCATCGATCGAGCAGCCTCACGCTGCGCCCGGTTCGCCCAGTGCGGTCGTCGGGCCCGACTTCGACCGGCCAGCCGCAGCCCCTGCCTTGACCGTGGCCGTGGCCGGCCCTGCATCCGCGGCCGCCCAGCCAACGGTGCAATCGCCCCGGTCGGCACCCGCGCAACCGGGTCAGACCCCGCAGCCACGGATCATCGGCGAGGGGTTCGCCGCCGCCCCGATCGCCCTCTACTCCACGCCCGCGCCGGGCGCGCCGGTCCTCGGCTGGATCCCGCGGAACAGCCTGTTGTCGGTTACCGAAGCCACTGTCGGTGAGCGCATCCAGATCGTGTTCCAGAACCGGTACGCGTGGGTCGACACGAGGGGCCTGCAGCTTGAACCCTCGCCGGCCGCTGGGTCCCGGCCGGCGTCCACCACCGCGCAGGTCGCCGCCTCGGTCCCGCAGGCAGCGCCGAACGCCACCTCGGCCATCCCTGCCACCGCTCGATCGGCTCCACCGCCGCCGCCGGCGCAGCCGGCCTGGAGCCGGCAAGGCTTCATGTCCAGGCTGCTGGCCCTGATCGGTGCGGGGGTGACCCTGATCGGAGTGGCGTTCCTATTGATCCTTGCCGCCCAGTACGGCGTGTTCGGTCCGTTGGCCCGAACCATCTCGGCTGCTGGCCTTGCCGTCCTTCTGGTCGGGCTGGCCTTCCTGGTGCGCCGGCGCGATCCGCGAAACGTTGGCGCACCGATCCTGGCCGCCACCGGCGTTGCGGCCGGGTACCTGAGCGTGGTGACCGCGACGGTCATCTACGGCTGGCTCCCGCCGCTGGTCGGAGTGGTACTCGCGGCGCTGATCGGCCTCGGCGGAATGGTGCTGGCAAGGCTCTGGGACAACCAGTGGGTGGCCCTGATCTCGGTGCTGGGCAGCCTCATCCTTGCCGTCTACGTCGGACGGACGGAACCGGTGCCCACGGCCGGCCTGATGGTGGTGATGACCGGCGTAACGCTCTGGTTCGAACGCGGCACCGGTTGGCGGATCTTCCCGTTCTCCCGGGTCCTGCCAACCGTTCTCTTCCTGCTGAGCCTTACCCGAAGTTCGCAACTCAGCTCGACCGAATTGTCCTGGCTGATCGCGTTGACGGTCGGTCTGGCTCTGCTCGGGCTGGTCTCCGCGCTGATCGCGCCGCCGGAGCCGGCCGTGGGTCAGGCCATTGCCCTCGGTTTGCTGGCGCCGATCGTGGCCCCCGCAGCACTGGCGCCGCAGTTGTTGTCGAACACGTCGGCAGCTGCGGGGGTCCTTGGCCTTGTGGCCGTGGTGTACGTAGTTGCGGGTTTCCTTCCGATGGTGCACGAGCGGGTGCGTTGGGCGGCCGTCCCGATCGGTGCAGCCTTCGCCATGCTCGCGGTGTTTGCCGCGACCGGGCACAGGTACCTGGGCGTGCTCACCCTCGTGCTCGCAACCGTCTATCTCGCCGTGGCCGCCCGGACCAGGTCCGCGGTCAACCTGGTTGTGGGCGGGGTCCTCGCCGTGTTTGGCGTGCTCGGTTGGCTGCCGCTGTTGGCGCGCTGCCTGGACCAGGAGGCGGCATCGACCGCGGGACCAGAGCAGATCGCCCAGTCGCTGGTCGGGATCGTAGTGGTTGTTCTGGCTGCCCGGGCCGCTACCCGGTGGTTCGGGGTGACCCCAAGGTGGAGTACCTACCTGTCCTGGTCGATGGCCATCGCGATGGGGTCAGTGGCCATCATCCACTCCGGTTCCTGGATCGGTGTCCAGGCCGGGAACGCCGATGCCGGGTTCCAAGCCGGTCAGGCGACCGTGACCATTGCCTGGATGGTCCTTTGCATCCTCTTCCTGCAGCGCGGTCTCGCAGTGAAGGAGGAAGCAGACGTGTGGTTGCACCTGGCCCTGGCCGTCGCGGCACTGGCCGTGGCCAAGCTGTTCCTGCTCGACCTTGGCATGCTGGCGGCGATCGCCCGGGTCGGCGCCTTCCTCGCCGTCGGCCTGCTGCTGTTGTTCGTCGGCACGAGGTACGCGAGGGCCTGGGAACGAGCCCACGGTGACGACCCGCCGGAGCCTTCCCTGCCTCCCGGCCCGCCGGAACCCTCCGTGCCCACCGGCCCGCCGGTGCAGGTCGGGACGGGTGGGCCACCGAAGCCGCCCGAATCGTCGGACGTCTGAGGCGGACGGGTCCTTCAAGCCCCTGAACCGATCGGAAGCCGTCGGCTGCCCGGCGAGGCATGCCCAGGCGTGAGCTGGACGAACGAGCCGATGGTCTCGAGTTCGGCATTCATGGCCAGGTTCAGCTCGACCAGCAGTTCCCGGATCCGCGCGTCGTCCCAGCGCATGGCGGCGATCTCGGCGCTGTCGCGGAGCATCGGCACGGTGAGGCGGTTGCGGGTCAGCTCGTACGCCTGGTAGGCCCGTGCGGTTCCCGCCTTCTTCCTGGTCGGCTGTAACCGCGCGGGCCAGCAGCTCGGCATCGCGCATCGCGTCGGTCAGGCCATGGGCACTGATCGGGTCCTTCCACGATCCGGCGTCCCCGACCAACGCCCAGCCGGGACCCCACGGCCGGCGAAGGTGGCCGGGCTGGCCGGTGAAGGTGCGCACCGGGGGCTCGTCAGCCGTGCCGATCGCAGTCGGTCGCGCGATGTCGGGGGACGACGCCGCGACCACCGCGTCCAGTACCGCGACGCCACCACGCCCGATGCGGTCGGGCCGGTCGTTGCCGAACACGCAGGTCAGGCCGTCATTGGTCGGGATCAAGCCCGCAGCGGCCCCCGGGGCGGTAGGCCCACTCGTACCCGCTGGTGTCCAGGCCACTGAAGTACCCGTAGACCGACGCGCTGGTGTGCGCGGCGCGATGCGTGATCGGCGCCGCCACGAGCCGGGCGATCGTCGAGTGCCGCCCGTCCGCGCCGACCACGAGCCGGGCGCGCAGGTGCGCGATTCCTCAGCTGCGGTCGCGGGTCTCGACGCCGACCACCCGGCCGCGCTCGCGGCACAGGTCGATGACTCCAGTGCCGTAGCGGACGTGCACCCCGGCGGCCCGGGCAGCCCCGACCAGGATCGGGTCGAGCACGGTCCGCCGGGGCGCGTAGAGCGCGTCGACACCGGCCCACGGGCTTGATCGGCGATGGTCACGTCGCCGGACGGAGTACTCGGAACGTGGTCTCCCGGATGGCTGGCGTACCAGCTCGATGACCTGATCGTCAGCAGGCCCCAACGGCTCAGCTGCGCGACCCCGCCGCGCATGAGTGCGTGGGTGGACAGCGTGTCGGTGCCGCCCCGGCCGTGGTCGAGCAGGATCACGGTCAGGCCGGCACGCGCCAGCAGCATCGCCACCGCCGCTCCCGCGGCCCGGGCGCCGACCACGATGACGTCAGCCTCGTCGGAACCCGTGGCCATGGCGCCTCCCTTCCTGGCTGTCGTCCGCCGCTCGAGCGGTCAGCCGGCGTCGACCTCGAACGACACCGGGACCGGCTGGGTGAGCATGTCGAGCACCGCGGATCGGGCCTTCGACTGCTCGACGACGCGGCGCAGCGCCTCCGGGTCGTCGCCGCGGAGCCGGAACGAGATCCGGATCCCCTGGCAGCCGTTG
Organism: uncultured Actinomycetota bacterium; assembly: GCA_963848845.1. Lineage (GTDB taxonomy): Bacteria > Actinomycetota > Actinomycetes > Propionibacteriales > Propionibacteriaceae > Propionicimonas. The sequence continues at coordinate 156,188 of CAWKFH010000002.1, read as the reverse complement.
CGCACCTCCGGGTCGAGACCGAGCAGCCCCATCAGGTCGATGTCGCCCTCGACGGTGGAGCTGACCTCGGTCAGCTGCACGCCACGGACCGCGGCGATGTTGCCGATGCCGGCGGTCAGGCAGGACGCGAGCGCGGCCAGCAGGAACTCCACGGGCGTTGGTCCGCGGTCCTCGCCGACGAGCACCGCGGGTGGTCGGCGTCGTAGCTGCGGGACTCGACGTGGGTGAGCTCCTGCATCGCGCCGAAGAAGCTCGTGGATCGTGGAGCGGCTGTGGGTGCCGCTGACCCACTGGTTCGTGGCCCGGAACTGGAACCTCGCGATCTCGCGGGTTGTCCTTCACCGCGTTGAGCGTCTGCGAACAGGGTGTTGACGTCGACGCCATTGCGGGCGGGGTGATCGGTGATGGTCATGTCTTCCTCCTGGGATCGAACGGGACGGTCACCGACCACTGTCGTCGCAGGGGAGCGCCGGCACATCCGCGGCGACCACGGGTCCTCGCCTCCGTGGCGAGCACGGAGATCACGGCGGTGCCCGGCAGCCTTCAGCGGCCCAGGAAGCGCTCGACCTCGTCGAGGAACTGGGCGAAGGCGATGTCGCGCTGCAGCAGGATGTGGTTGCGGCTGCGCAGCGCCACGAACCGTGCGCCGGGGATCAGCCCGGCCAGCAGGCGACCCTGCTCGAACGGCACGCCCCGGTCGTCCGTGGAGTGCAGGACCAGCGTCGGCACCCGGACGGTCCTGGCCAGATCGCTGGCGTCCAGGTCGTGGAACGCGGCCTCGAGCACGGGGGCGTTGGCCGGGGTCGTGGTGGTGCGCAGCTGCTCGGAGAACCATCCGATCTCCTCCGGTCCCGCGTCCGGCACGAACTGCCGCGCGAAGGTCTCGCGGAACAGCTCGTTGTCGGTGCGCCAGGCGACCCGGGCCAGGTCCTCCTGCACCGTGGCCTCCTCGACCTGGACGGGGTCACCGCGGCAGCGCATCCCGCGGGCGTAGGTCCCGTACAGCACGAGCGCGCACACCCGCTCGGGGTAGCGGGCGGCGAACCCGAAGGCCACCGGACCACCCTGGGAGATGCCCGAGCAGCGCCACCGGACCGTCGGCGACCGCATCCACCACGGCCCGCAGGTCCTCGATCCACAGGTCGAGGTCGGTGAGGTCGACCCCGGCCAGGTCGCGATCCGAGAGACCGCACCCGCGCGGGTCGTAGCGGACGTAGCGGTACCGCGAGCCCAGCTCGCGGACCCAGTGGCCCCAGATCGGGCTGGCCACCGTGTCCTTGTCCGCCTGGGTGAGCCACGTGGCGGTCTTGACCAGCGTCGGGCCCGACCCAGTCTCGGCGATGGCCAGGGAGGCGCCGCCCGAGACCTCGACGAACCGGATGCTGGTCTGCGGACTCGGAGGATGGCGGCGGGGCGGCGCCTCGCCTCCGGGGCCCGATGCCGCGACTCAGCGCCCGCCGATCCCGCGCGCCCAGCTTGCGCAGCAGTGGACGACACGTGGGTCTCCACCGTGCGCACCGACACGACCAGTTCGGCGGCGATCTCGGCGTTGCTCCACCGCCGCCGCACCAGGTCCAGGACGGCCTGCTCCCGCGGCGTCAGCGTGGTGCCCGGCGATCCGGCCATGCGCTCGAGTGTGCCACCACAGCGCCGCCGCTGGAGGTTCGGGACTTCCGCATTGCGGATCTCGGCCGACCTCGGGCAGCACGCTGGCTGCGGGGCTACGCCGCCGCGGCCAGCAACAGCTGACCAAGTGAGGGGCTGCGCGCGATCTGTGTATAACTTGGATGTGATGAAACCCCTTGTGGATAACGGTTTGGGGGTCGGGGAAGTGTCAGTGGCTACGGTTAGCGTTGAGGCATGGAGATGGGGTTCGAGCAGTTCACTGATGGCCAGTTGTTGGCCACGATCGATGCTGTGATGGATGCCCTGACCGATGACCGGTTGCGGTTGCCGTCTGATGCCGACCAGCTGGAGTTGCTGAAGGCCTCGCTGCGGGTGGACGGCCGGCTGCGGGCCTGGCAGGCCCGGCTGGCAGCGGGGGTCGAGGGCGCGGAGGCGGCGTGGCGGGAGCACGGCACGTCGACGGTGACCTGGTTGGCTGATGCGGCGAACCTGACCCGGCGCGAGGCGGGGCGGATGATTGCGGTCGGGCAGGGGCTGGAGCGGTTCGGGATCGTTGGGGCTGCCGCCGGGGCCGGCTCGGTGTTGCCGGGGCAGGCAGAGGCGATCACGGCGGTGCTTGACGACCTGCCGGTCGACTTCCCGGTCGGGGTGGTCGAGCAGGCGCAGGAGCTGATGGTGGGCTTCTGCGCGACCCATAACGCGGTCGAGTTGCGCCGGTTGAGCTCGCGGCTGCTGGAGGTGCTCGCCCCCGAGACCGCCGAGGCACTCCAGGCTGACCGGTTGGAGCGCGAGCATCGGGTGGCTATGCGTAACCGGTATCTGAGGTTCAGCTATGACCACCACGGTTCGGTGCTGTTCGGTGGCAGCCTGCCGGTGGCCGAGGCCGAACCGTTCATCCGGATCATCGACGCCTACGCCGCCGTCGCCAAACGCGGACTGGACCGGCTCGACCCCAACACCGACCACGTCAGCCCCGCGATGGGGCGAGCGGACGCGCTGCTGGCGATGGTCGCGCACCACGCCCAGGAGTCACTGGCGCCTACCTACGGCGGTGACCGACCACGGGTGGTGGTCACCATGTCCTATGACAAGCTCGCCAAGGCCGCCACGGACGCCGGCCTGGTCGGCGGTCACCTGGTCGGCACTGCCGAACCCGTCCCCGCCTCTGCGCTGCGCCGTTGGCTGTGTGACGCCGACATCCTGCCGGTCGTGCTCGGGGGGCCATCCGAAATCCTCGACGTGGGCCGCACCCAACGCCTGGTCACCCCGCCGATCCGGGCAGCCCTCGAACTCCGCGACGGCGGATGCGTGTTCCCCGGCTGCGACAAACCACCCGAAACCTGCCACGCCCACCACCTCCAACCCTGGTGGGCCGGCGGCCCAACCGCCCTGGCCAACCTCGCCCTGGTCTGCGCCCACCACCACGGCATCATCGAACCCGGCCACGACCCCACAGCCGACCGCTGGCAACTCCGAACCAGACCAGGCGGCGCACCCGAAATCATCCCGCCCCGACGAGTCGACCCCAACCAACGACCCCGACAACACGCCCGCTTCCGCACCCCGCAGCGAAGCTAGGCCGCCGCCCGGGGTGGCGACCGGCGACGATTCCTGGTCGACGCGGGTCGCGAGACCTACGGCACCTGGCCGCCCCAGAGTTCCTGGTACAGCTCGGTGGAGGGCGAGGTCACGACGCTGGTGTACTCGGCGTCCGAAAGCTCCAGGGCCGTGCCGTCGATCGGATGCTGCTCCACGAACGAGACCCCGAGGCCGGCCCGTCCTGCCGGAAGCTCGAAGCCGAGCAAGTCGAGCGTTGTGGGCAGGACGCTGAGCTGGTCGGCGCCGTCCCTGGTGAAGGTGACCGGATCCGGACTCCAGACCCGGTAGATGATGCTGCGGTCAGGCGTGCGTTCCAGCTCGTCCTTGAAGTAGCCGCCGTCGCTGGTGACCTTCAGGTGGTCACCCAGCACCACGACCACCGTGTCGTCGAGGTAGCCATTGGACTTCAGGTGGTCGAGGAACCCGGCGACCGCCCGCATCGAGCACTTGATGGCTGTCGCCATCTGCACATCGTCCGGGGTGGTGCACCCGGGGAAGACGCCGCCGGGTTCATGCGTGTCAAGAGTCAGCAGGGTGAGGTTGAACGGCTTGCCGGCGGCCTGCAGCTTGTCAATAGTCTCTTCCGCGTGCGCGAACAGCCGCCGGTCCGACAGGCCCCAGGCCGAGATCTGCGACCGGCTCTCGCCTTCGGCCTCCCACTCGGCGAGGCCGTCGGCACGGTCGTAGCCGTGGCTGGCGAGGAAGGTGCCCTTCCCGGCGAAGTGGGTGTGCGCGCCGCCGAGGAAGACGCTGGTGTAGCCGTGGTTATGGAGGATGTCGCCGAGGCAGGTTGCTCCGGGCAGGTAGCTGGTCAGCTTCTCGCCGAGGTTGTTGAGGTTCATCCCGTCCGTGAGGAGGCGGCTCTTCAGCGGGATCCCGCACTCGGTGGCGACTATCCCCGACATCGTCCAGCCGCCGCCCGGGTACTGCTCCAGGCCGTCGTAACGGGCCCAGTCGGCGGTGGCCCGATCGAGATCGCGGAGCAGGTTCTGGCCGAAGATCGACTCGTCCGCGAAGGTGTTCTCGCCGGATTCCAGGAAGATGGTCACCAGGTTGCGGGGCTTCTCCGGACCTCCGGTCACGACCGGGCTCACGTAGTAGGGCGCGATCGAGCGATCCGCGAGGACGGCCGAGGCGTATTGCGGAACGCCGGCAACGGTGAGCAGCAAACTCAGGGAGATCGTGAACGCGAACGCCGGAATCATCAGTGGCCGTCGGGACAGTCGAAGGAGCCGCGGTCGCCACCGGCGCGCAACCACCAGGGCCAGCCCAGTGACAAGGATCGGTGTGCCCAGGCAGAAAAGTGCCGCCTCCACGACGAGCGTCCCGTTCCCGGCACCCTCGCCGGCGTTGGTCGGCAGGTTCAGCAGGATCTGTTCGAGGCTGACGGCGCCGAACCGGAACCGGATCCAGCCCGCGGTCGAAAGCAGGATGAGCGTCAGGGCAAGCAGGATCCAGCCGACCACGTGCGCACGGCGCGGTGGCGTTCTTTCCCGATCGGTACTGTGCCCCATGACGAAGGGTCACCTTACCAACGATGAGGGCCCCGGTGATGTTGGTACCGCCGCCATCGGCTTTCGGCTACCCGGTGGTGGCGTCCTGCTTCGTCGGATCGATCTACGTGGTTGCGGTGACCGGGGACGCGCCGAGTTCGATCGTTGCAGCTAGCCGGCCGGCTTGGTGGTCGGACCCGACCCCATCGCGCGCAGCTTGCGGACTACGCGCTTGGCCAGGTTCGGCCTGGGTGCCAGCAGGGCTGCGATCTGCCGACCCTGCTTCTCGACCTGGCGGGACAGCTGCCGCAGTTGGGATTCCTGTTCCCGCAGCCGCGTGCGCAAGCCGGTGATCCGCTCCTGCTGCCGGCGGAACGTGTCAGCCGTGTTCAGCTGGCGCGCCTTCTCGGGGATGAACTCTGGTTGGTAGGCGCCGTGGGTGCGCAACCGGTCGCCGTCCTGCACGCCTTGGTGCAGCCAGGTGATCCGGGAGGTGAGCTCCTCCCGGGTGGCTGAGGTGATGGGCCTGGCGGCGGGCGAGTAGCGGGTCTCAGCGAGTCGGGCCTCGTAGTCCGGGTTCGGTTGGTTCCAGGTGTGCGACAGGTGATTGCGGTCGAGAAAGGCCAGCCAGGCAGCGTGGTTCCCGGCCCGCGCCCGATTGAACTCCGTCAGATCGGTGCGGGCATGAAGTTCGGCGGCGTCGTACCTGGCTGCATCCTCTGGCCTTGGTTCGGCGGGGATCGTCTCGAACGGGATCCGGTGGAACTTGGCGAGTTCAAGGGTCCGCGAGTCGTGCGCCAACAGGAAGGCCGGGGTACCTGCCATCAGCGCTGCCATGCAGCCATGGATGCGGCTGCCGAACGCGAAGTCACAACCGGCCAGGAAGTCCAGCCACGGTTTGGGGTCCACGAAGTACCTGATCTTGTCTTCCTGATACAGGTAGTGGTCGACGGAGCCGGGCATCCCGGGAGGGCTCGCGAACTCCTGGCCCCAGAGCAGCAGGCCGAGGGTTTCGCTGTCCTGGGCGAGGTAGGTGAGGTTGGGATGGCGCTGATGATTTGCCTCGAGAATCGCTCGCATCGCCGCAACGGTTGGCGTGAGGCTGATCGCCAGCCGCGCATCGGGGCCGAGTTGCTCGCTCCGCTTCGTCACCACGGCTTCCGGGCCGGCCAGGTGCATGGATGGGCACCCGACGATGTCGATCCGGTCCGCCGGGAAGCCCAGATGGGTCAGGTACTGCAGTGTGATCTCGCCCCGGACGCCGATGGACTCGGAGCGTTCGAGAACTGCCCGGACGAATCTTGTGGTGGCCTCGTCCACCTCCGGCGGCGCCGAGGCCGGGTCGGCGGCGATTTCCAGCTGCCCACCCACACCAGTCACCACCACCGGGATGTCCAGCTTCTCGACCGCGTCCGTCAGCCGGTTCAGCGGGTTGACGAAGTCCGGCCGGAACGCGTTCGCCAATGGCAGCACTACCTGGTCGAACTCGTCGTTGATCCGGTCGATGTAGGCCTGGTCGACACCCGGCCGCTCGGTCGCAAGGGAATCGACCACCAATTCGGTGCCCGGCGTCGCCAGGGTGCGATAGACGGCGTCCTGGAAGAGGAGGTTCCCCGAGTTGGTGGACACGGTGCCCAGGCCACCCCGGTAGGCGTGCGCCGCCTCCAGCGACAGGGCCGCGTGGGGTGGCCGACCAGCACGAATCAGTATCCGCCGTACTGCCACAGCCCAGTCCTTCTTCCTTGGCTCTCCCGGACGCGACCGGTGACCGAAGGCGGCGCACCCGGCTTCCCTCCTGCGTTTGAGCGAGCCGGCCGCTGTGCCACTCCCAGCGCGTGACGGTCAGCTTACTGGCCGAGTCACGTCCTTGCAGAGCTAGCGCCCGGCGACCCGGACCACATCAGGTTGGTGGCGTCGGCCGCGAAGTTGGTGGCAACGTTGCCGGGGTGGAACGCCATGGCGCTGATGCTCTGGTGATGGAACCGCGTGTGCCGGCCGCGGGTGAACAGGTTGTTGGCGAGCACGTCCAGGCTGCCGTCGAGCCGGGACGTGACCTGGTCGTCCAGCGCGCGCACGTCGTCGAGGCGGGCGCGGTGGCCCTCAGGCCGGATAGATCGTCACCGCGGCTGCCTTGATCGAGTAGGTGACGTCGCGACCGGGATAGAGATCGAGTTCAGCCACCGAGCGCGGGGTGACATCTGCGGCGATGGAGTGGCCGTGGTGGTCGTCGCTGCGCACCCGCACGAGGTCGCCTCTGGGTTCCAGTTCGGCGATCGTCACCGGGAGGTTGTTCCGCGGGCTGCCTGCGGGTGGGCTGAGGAAGATCGACACGTCGGCAGGCGAGAACACCGCGGCCGCAGGCTCACCGTCGCGAAGTTCCTCGCCGTCCTTCCTTGTCCCGTCGATGCGGAGGCCGCTGGGCTCCGCCACGCCGCCGCCGGACAGGGCGCCTTTGATCAGGTTGAGCCCGGCAAGCCGGGCGGTGAACCGGGCCCGCGGGTTCCGGAGGGTCTCCTCGGTCGGCCCGGACTCGGACACCTGCCCGTGCTCCAGCACGATGACCCGGTCGGAAAGCAGGAACGCGTCGAGGAGGTCGTGGGTGACGATCATCGTCGTCCGGTCGGCCAGGACGCGCCGCAGGACCCGGCGCAGCACTGGGGCCACTGACACGTCGAGTGCGGCCATCGGCTCGTCCAGCAGCAGCAGCCTTGGTTCGGCTGCCAGGGCGCGCGCGATCGCGACCCGTTGGCCCTGCCCGCCGGAGAGCTGGTTGGGTCGGCGGCCGGCGAGCGGCAGGGCGCCGACTTCGTCGAGCCAGTGCTCCGCCCGGGCGCGCGCCTGAGCTTTCGGGGCACCACTGACGCGGTAGGCGAAGGCCACGTTGTCGATCACGGTCAGGTGCGGGAAGAGCAGCGGGTCCTGCGCAAGGAGGGCGACTCCACGGCGATGGGGCGGCAGCCAGTGTCGCTTGCCCCCGTCCAGGTCGAAGAGGACCTGATCGTCGATCCTGGCGTGGCCGGTGTCGGGGCGAAGCGTGCCGGCGAGGATGCCGAGCAGGGTTGATTTCCCGGAGCCGTTCTGGCCGAGGACGGCGACACGTTCGCCGGCGCCAACCTCGAGCTCGACGTCGAAGCCGCGGTGGGCGAGCGTTGCCCGGCAGGACAGGCTCATCCCGGCGTCCGCTCGGAGTAGTTGGTGGTGACGACGGTCACGACGACCGCAACCAGGACCAGGACCAGTGAGAGCGCGATGGCGGCGTCCGGGTCGTCAACCTGCTGCAGGTAGATCTCCAGCGGCAGTGTGCGGGTGACGCCTTGCAGGCTGCCGGCGAAGGTGATGGTCGCGCCGAACTCGCCAAGTGCCCGGGCGAAGGAGAGCACTGCGGCCGAGGCGAGCCCGGGCAGCACCAGGGGCAGGGTGATCCTGCGCAGCACGGTGGACGGGCCCGCGCCGAGGGTGGCGGCCACCGTCTCGTAGCGTTGGCCGACGCTGCGCAGCGTCCCTTCGAGTGAGACCACCATGAAGGGCAGTGCGACGAAGGTTTGGGCCAGGACGACAGCCGCGGTCGAGAAGGCGATCGGCACACCGAGCACGAACATGGTCTGGCCGAGCAGGCCGCGGCGACCGAAGGTGTACAGCAGCGCAATGCCGCCGACCACCGGCGGCAGGACCAGCGGAAGCAGCGCGAGCGCCCTGACCACCTGCTGGCCCGGGAAACGCCCCCGGGCCAGCACCAGGGCCATCGGCACGCCGAAGACCAGGCAGGCCACGGTTGCCATGGACGAGGTCTGCAGGCTCAGCCTGAGCGCTGCCATCGACGACTCGCTGGTGATCAGCTCGCCGAACCGTGACCAATCCATCCGCGCGGTGAGGGCAACCAGGGGCAGGACGACGAAGACCAGTGCCGAGGGCTGCCGGGATGATGACCCACCTCGGGAGTCCCGAATACCCCGGGTCTTGCCGCGCTCCGCGTCCCGCCCGGGTCGCTGACGGCAGCTGCGCTGTCCAGGTCATGTGTGCACGTCCCGACCTACCCGGCTGCGCCGAAGCCGGCTGCTGCGAGCACCTTCCGACCCTCGCCACTCAGGACGAGGTCGACGAACTCCTGCCCCAGCGCTACCTGCGGGCCGGCCTTCAGGGCGACGATGGAGTTCTGGTTGATGGCTCGGGCCGACTCCGGGAACTCCACTCCCTTGATCTTGTCGCCGGCAGCGATCACGTCGGTCCGGTACACCAGTCCGGCGTCGGCTTCGCCGGCCTGGACCTTGGCCATCACGTCGGACACCGCCAGCTCCTCACTGACCGGAGCCAGGGTGACGCCGGTGGCTTCCTCGAGCTCAACGGTCGCGGCCCCGCACGGCACCGCCGGTGCGCACAACACCAACTTCAGGCCGGGCCTTGCCAGGTCCTTGAAGGCGACGATCCCGGCCGGGTTGCCGGGGGGGACGGCGATGCTCAGCTGGTTGGTGGCAAAGGGCTCTCTCGCACTGGCGTTCAGGCCCGCACCCGTCACCGTCGCCATCTTCGCCTCGTTGGCCGAGGCGAACACGTCCGCCGGAGCTCCCTGGATGATCTGTTCGGCCAGTGCCTGCGAACCGGCGAAGTTGAAGACCACCCTGGTCCCGGGGTGGCTGGCCTCGAAGGACCTGCCCAGCACCGTGAACGAAGTCTTCATCGAGGCCGCGGCATAGACGGTGACCGTCGCCACACCGTCGATAGAGCGACCGGTGTCGACCGGCTGGCCACCGCTAGTGCATCCGGACGCAATTGCCACCAGGCAGATCGTCGCTGCAATAGCCCTGGGCCCGGCCCGCATCAATGCCTTTCAGGACGGGTGGGGGTTTCGACGACGACGTTGGTCGCCTTGATCACGGCGACCGCTACCGATCCAGGCTCCAGGCCGAGTTCCTGCACGGCCTCGGTGCTCATCAGGGAGACGACTCGGAATGGCCCGCAGACCAGTTCCACCTGCGACATCACCGGGTCGGACTTGACCCGGGTGACCAGCCCGACGAACCGGTTTCGGGCGGATCGGCCCACCGCCGACCGATCCGGGGCGGGGGAGGCCTGGGTTTCAGCGAACTCGGCCAGCACCCGCCCGTCGATCACCTTGCGATGACTCTCATCCAGCTCGTGGGCGAGCACGCCGGAATCGATCCAGCGGCGCACCGTGTCGTCACTGACGCCGAGAAATCCAGCCGCCTCGCGAATCCGTATCCACGTCACCCGGTCCAGCCTAGTTCCGCATCTGCGGCGCTGCTAGTCAATCCATTCAGTGGATTCGTGTCTCGCCCACGCGATCGGGGACTGCCTGAAGCGAGGCCTTGCGAATAACTCTACCTAGATAGAGAATGGGCCCATGGTGCGTAGGCGTCGGGTGTCTCGACAGACTGCGGCAGTACTCCTCGACCTTGCCGCGAAGGGCTCCGCCTGGAGCCACGGCTACGACTTGTGCGTGCAGCTCGGAGTGAAGGCCGGCACGGTCTATCCCATCCTGATCCGGCTGGCCGAACGCGGTCAGGTCGAAACGGCGTGGGAGCAGGCTGCCCCGAGCGGCCGGCCGCCACGGCACCTGTACCGGTTGTCACCGGCCGGCGCCGAGTTGGTTGCCGAGCTCCGTGCCGAACTGCTGGCCGCAGGCGACGCGGCGCCCGGCCAGGCTCTGCTGCCCCCAGTCGTGCGAACGGTGCACGGATGAGCACGAGGCGTGCGGGCTCGAGGGGTGGCCGGATGGCGCCGAACGACTCCTCGCGCTGGCGACGTCCATGCTGCCTCCGCGACGCGCCGAATGGGGCGCAGCGCTGCGCGCGGAGCTCCACGCGATCGACGATCCCAGTGCGAGGTGGCGATTTGCCCGCAGCGCGGCGTTGGCGGCCCCTCGACTTCTTCGCCACCGGGATGTGGATCGGGCACCTGGCCTTCTGGCTTCCCTGGCTCTTTCTCGGTGCAGCGCTGGGCGCCTGGCCCGGTGCCCGCCAACTGGCCCTGGCAGTCGGTGGATCGCCGAGCCAAGCGGGTAGTGGGCGTTGACGGACCCTGAGCCCAAGGCAGGCCCGGGTGAGGGCGCGAAGCTCAGCGCTGCGACCTTCCGGTAAGCTGTCTGTAGGACCGGCGGTCACCGACCTGGCGGCCTTCGGACAATGCGCCCCGTTGGGTGAGCCCCAGACGGTGTAGGCAACGGGACCGACGCATAAGTAATTCCCCTAGTCCGGGCGTGGATTAGCACCCGCACCGGCTCCGGTTACGCACACTCTGCGCCGGGTATCTAATGCCAAAGTGAGAGGGATCCCATGACCGATCAAGAATTTCCAGAGTCACCGTCGGTGACGGTCCCCGGTCCCGACCCCCTCGTGCCTGGGAAGGGATAATCGTGCGAATCGGCCTCCTGAGTACCTTCCCGCCCACGCAGTGCGGGCTGGCGACCTTCACGAAATCCCTGTCAACGGCCATCTCCGCCCAGCGAGGGGCGCGAGCAGTTGTGGTGCGTTCGGTTGAGCAGCCGGAACGACTCAGTCTCGATGGCGTGATCGGCGAACTCGCGTTCGGCGACCACTTGAGCCAGCGGCGTGCGGCGGAACTGCTGAACGGCTGCGACGTCGCGATCATCCAGCACGAGTACGGCATCTATGGCGGTGACGACGGCGCCGAGCTGCTCCAGGTGATTCGCGCGCTCCGGGTGCCTGCGGTGGTGGTGCTGCACACCGTGCTCACGGATCCCAGCGCCGGCCAGCGAAATGTGCTTGAGCGCGTCCTTGCCGCCGCCAGTGCCGTGGTCACGATGACCCGCGCCGCGCGCGACCGGCTGATGGCCAACTATCGCGTCGAGCCGCACAAGATCAGGGTCATTCCGCACGGGGCGCCGGCCACACCGACCGACATCACCCCGGTTCCGGGGCGGGTGCTCACCTGGGGCCTGCTCGGCCCTGGCAAGGGACTCGAGTGGGGCGTGGCCGCGATGGCGCTCCTCCGCGACCTCGATCCGGCACCGAACTACCTGGTGGCGGGCGAGATTCACCCGAAGGTCCTGGCCAGGGATGGCGATGCCTACCGCGACGGGCTGCGTGCGCAGGCCGACCGGCTCGGCGTCGGCGAAATGATCCAGTTCGACACGACCTACCGGCCCACCGAGGAACTGACCAAGCTGGTCGCCACCGCCCAGGTGGTGCTGCTGCCCTACGACTCGACCGAACAGGTCACGTCAGGCGTCCTGATCGAGGCCGTCGCTGCAGGCCGTCCGGTGGTGGCTACCCGCTTCCCGCACGCCGTTGAACTGCTCGCCGACGGGGTTGGCATCACGGTGCCGCACCGGGATCCGCAGGCGATTGCCGAAGCCCTGAGGCGGGTGCTCACCGACGCGACGGTCGAACGGCGGGCGCACCTGAGCGCCCTCGAGGTGGCCGCCACCCTGCACTGGCCGGCGGTGGCCCGGAGTTACCTGCAGCTGGCCAGGGACCTGATCGCCGCGGTCCCACCCGAGTCGGATGGGTTCGGGTACTCGATTCGGGAGTCATGACGCTCCCGGCGCCGGTCTTCGACCACCTGCGTCGCCTCACCGACGGGGTCGGACTGTTCGAGCATGCCGCCGGCGACGTGCCGCGACCCGAGCATGCCTACTGCACCGACGACGCTGCCCGGGCGCTCGTGCTCACCTGTCGAGTTGCGGATCCGGCCCTGGACGACCTGCTGGAGCGCTACCTGTCGCTCGTGTTGTCGGCGGTGGCGCCGGACGGACGCTGTCACAACCGGCTCGGCCTTGATGCCCGCTGGCAGGACGAAGCTGGCCTCGGCGATTGGTGGGGCCGGGCGGCCTGGGGCCTTGGTGTTGCCGCTGGCCGCGGTCCGGAATGGGTGCGGGGGCGGGCGCTGGCCGGCTTCCTGACGTTGACCGGGCAGCGGGCGCCATGGCGAAGGGCGATGGCCTACGCAGCGCTCGGCGCCGCCGAACTTCCGCACCTGCCGGAAGCGCGCGAGTTGCTGGCTGACGCCGCCCAGGTGTTGGTCACACCTGAGACTCCGGAAGTCCCAAGGCAGCGGGGTGGGCCTGGCCAGAAGCTCGGCTGCGTTATGACAACGCCCGCTTGCCGGAGGCGTTGCTGGCCGCCGGGGCGGTACTGTCCCGGCCCGACCTGCTGGCGACCGGACTCGCGCAGCTCAGGTTCCTGCTCGGGACGGAGCTGCTCGATGGGCACCTGTCCGTGACCCCCGTGGGCGGCCGGGGGCCGGGGGAACGCGGACCGGCCTTCGACCAGCAGCCGATCGAGGTGGCCGGCATCGCCGACGCCTGCGGTCGGGCCCTTGAGCTGACCGGTGACCCGACCTGGCTGGACGGCGTCCGGGCAGCGGCGATGTGGTTCACCGGAGAAAATGACCGCAGTATTGCGATGTACGACCCCCGCACCGGTGCGGGCTACGACGGACTGCTGGTGGATGGGCGTAATTTCAATCGCGGAGCCGAATCCACACTCGCGGCGCTAACCACGTTGCAGCAAGCCAGAACGGCGGGAATCGACGAATGTCCTCAACCGTTAGCCACCACCCGGACCAGCACCTCCGACCCGATCTCGAACGGGTAATCGGACGGCTTTTCCTGCCCAGTTCCGAGCCGCCGCACGTGCACCGGGCCCAAGATCTGGTCCGCCGGGTCCTCGAGCTCGACGAGGCCCAGGTGGAGGCGTTGCTCCCGACGGTCCTTGATGGCTTCAGCGCGCATCACTCCGACCTGCCCGGCCTGCTCCGGGCGAATGCGGCGGTGACCATCCCGGCCGGCACTGAGCTCTCCGAGGCGCGGCTGCTCGTGCTCGGGGCGGCGTTCACCTGCGAGTACGTCCTCGAGGGCGCCGCGCTCTGCAATCCGAGCGTGATGCCGCATCCGGACCAGTCCGGGCTCGCCCCGGGCGAACTGCGGGTGGCGGTGAGCCTGCGAGCCATTGGTGAGGGCCACATCTCCGCGCTGGAGTTCATCACCGCGGTGGTAAACGCTGACTCCTGGCGCTTCGACGCCCGCGACGACGTGCCCGTAGGAGGCCAGGTCGGACCGGCCGCGATGCATCGAACCCTGCTCGCAGCCCTGACCGGCAAGGGCAAGGAGCTCGACGAGCTGACCACCACCTTGCTCGCTACCCTGCCCGACGAGGTCGAGGGCCACCACATCGAGAGTGCCCTGGACGAGGTCCATCCAGATCTGCTGCTCCACCCCGAAGCGCACCTGAGGGTCGCCGAGCTTCGTCGCTGGGCCCGCGCAGGCTACACCGTCAACTTCGAACCCAGCACCAAGCTCCACCAACGGGTCCTGCTGCCGGCGGCGGAGGACGAGTCGCAAGGCCTGGAGGACGCCCGCTTCACCCGGTTCGAACATGAAGACGGTCGGATCGACTACCGGGCCACCTACACCGCCTACGACGGGGTCAACATCGGCAACCGGCTGCTGATCAGCCCTGACCTGCAACATTTCAGCTCCTGGCCGCTCAGCGGGCCTGGTGCCCGCAACAAGGGCATGGCGCTGTTCCCACGACGGGTGGGCGGGCTGCTGATGGCCCTCAGCCGCGCCGACGGCATGACGATCGGGGTGACCACGGCGGACCTCGGCTACATCTGGAAAGAGCCGGTCAACATCGAAGGCCCGAGCTCGCCGTGGCAGATCCTCCAGGTGGGCAATGCCAGCCCGCCACTGGAGACCGAGCACGGCTGGCTGGTCATCACCCACGGGGTCGGCCTGATGCGCACCTACAGCCTCGGCGCGCTCCTGCTGGACATCGACGATCCCACGATCGTGCTGGCCAAGCTCGAGCGGCCGCTGCTGCACCCGGTGTCGCGCGGCGGCTACGTACCGAACGTTGTGTTCTCCTGCGGAGCGATCATCCAGGGCGGCCGGCTGTACATCCCCTACGGGATCGGCGACTCCCAGATCTCGGTGGCCTCGCTGGACGTCGAGGAACTGATCGCCGAGATGACCCCGCGCCAGCACTAGCCGAGCAGCCGCTGGTACGCGGCCAGGTACTGCTCCACCATCCGTGCCACCCCGAACCGGGCTTGCGCGCGTTCCCGAATCACGCCACGGTCCAGTGTCGTGGCCGCGGCCACCGCTGCGACCGCGTCCGGTACGTCGTCGGCGAGGAAGCCGGTGACACCCTCGTCGACGACCGCCGGCATGGAACCCCGGCGGTAGGCGACGACCGGGGTGCCGCAGGCCATCGCCTCGACCACGGCAAGTCCGAACGGCTCGTCGAAACCGATCGGGTGCAACAGGGCAGCCGCATGGCCGAGGACCCGGGCCCGCTCCTGTGGACCCACCGAGCCCAAATAGGAGACGGCAACCCCGTCGACCTGCGGCGCCACCTGCTCATCGAAGTAGGCCTGGTCCTGCACCGGTCCGCAGATCTGCAGGGGCCGGCCGGCCAGCCGGGCGATCTTGATGGCCTCGGCGGTGCCCTTGTCCCGATGGATTCGTCCGAACGCGACCAGGTTTTCGCCTCCGGGGCCGACCGGGAGCTCGGCGAAGTCGATCCCGTGGTGGATGGTGGCCAGGTAGTCCAGGCCGGGCGAGCGGTCGGAGTCGGAAATGGAGACGAACGCGGAATGGGAGCGCTGGTACGCAGGGAGGATGCCCGGGCCGGAGAATCCGTGGATGGTGGTCACCAGAGGCGCTGCGCAGAAGCGGTCGAACGCCAGCGGTAGCCAGTCGAGTTGGTTGTGCACCAGGTCGAACTCGGCCGAGCGTGAGAACACATGGGATACGTGGAGCGCCTCCCAGATCCGGCCATCCATTTCCGGGTCCGTGGCATAGCCGTGTGGGACGACGCCGTCCAGCTCGGCTGTGGTTACCGAGTCGAGGGTGGCGAACAGGGTGACCGACGCGCCGGCGGCTACCAGTCCCTCGGTCAGCAGGCTGGTCACGCGTTCCCACGGGCCGTAGTGCTCCGGCGGTGTCCGCCACGCCACGGGGGCCAGCATGGCGATCCTCATGTGGTTCTCCTCAGGTTCTCCGGCGCTCCAGGCCCAGCCGCTCGGGTTCGTCCTTGCCGGACGTCGGCACGGAATCGGCCTTGACCGCCCCGCGTTCGCCGATCGGCTCGTCCGGGCCTTGCGTGGTGTCCCGGGCTGTCTGCTCCTCGGCCGCGGCATTGATCTCGGCTCCAAGCAGGATCGCATAGCTGGTGATCCACAACCAGAGCAGCAGTACGACAACCCCGGCCAGCGCCCCATAGGTCTTGGCGTAACTGCCGAAGAGCGTGACGTAAAGGGAGAACGCCACGGAAGCCAGCAGCCACAGCACGGTGGCGACCAGGGCGCCCACCGACACCCACCGGAGCCTTGGCGAATCCCGGTCGGGGGCAACCCGGTACAGCACCGCCAACGCGACCATCACCAGCACTGCGACCAGCGTCCACCGCAGTGCTTCCGCCAACCACCGCCACGGTCCACCCAGCCCGACCAGTTCCAGGGCCACCGGAACGCCGGCCACCAGGGCAACCATGATCGCCATGAACACCACGGCAGCGATCGTCAGGCCGAGGGCGGTCAGCTTCTCGGCTATGAAGCCGCGCTTTCTGTCCTCGTCGTAGGCAATGTTGACCGCCGTGATCAGGTTGCCGACGCCGCCGGAAGCGCTCCAGAGGGCGAGCGTAAGGCTGAACACGAGGCCCCAGCCAAGGCTCTGCGTCGGCGCGGAGGCGAGTTGCTGCAACTGGTCGACGAG
Organism: uncultured Actinomycetota bacterium; assembly: GCA_963848845.1. Lineage (GTDB taxonomy): Bacteria > Actinomycetota > Actinomycetes > Propionibacteriales > Propionibacteriaceae > Propionicimonas. Next base: position 139,775 of record CAWKFH010000002.1, on the reverse strand, counting down.
CAGGGTCCGGGCCTCCGGCGGCAGCGCCCCCGTCAGCGCAGCGGTCTGGTCGGCGATGGTCGCCGGGTCGGCCACCAGTCCCCAGATCAGCGTGAACGCGATCAGTGCCGGGAACAGGGAGAGGAACCCGAAGAAGGCGACGCCCGCCGACAGCAGTGGGGCCTGATCGGCAGCCGCCGCTTTCCATCCCCGTTTGGCGACCTGCAGCCAGCCCTTCGGTGGGATCCGGGTTGGCGTGTCCGCCTCGACCCCGGGAACGGCGGGGTCTTCGATGGCGACGGATGAGTTCTTGGACATGGTGCTCCTTGACCCGGCAACGGGCGTTGACTACCCGGTTCTCGAACGTGCGGCCGAGCCGTCAGCCGCGAGGACTGGGCTTCGGTGCTAACGGCTCGGCATGACTCGCGGACGACCTCCGGCCGAACGGCGGCCGTCCGCGGGTCTTCTCACCGGTTCGGGGTGTCTGTTCCCTGGTTGGCGGCCTCTGCTTTGACCTCGGTCACGGACTGTTGGGCGTCCTGCTTCACCTCTGCTGCGGAGTCCTGGTCCTGGTCAGCCGTATCGTCGGAGAGCATCTCGTCCAGGTTTCGTTCGTGACTCTCGTTAGTCATTGGTGCTCCTGTCCCGGTTGTGAAGTCCCGCGTTGGGACATGGGCCCCTAGTAGCCGCCCGGATCAGGGCAGAAACTGGGCAAGAATTGGGAGCTTGAGGGCCGTGATCACGATCCGCGGTGTGCGGAAGGCGCGTGCTGGGCTTCGGGACTGCCGGGTGGTTGGGACAGGGAGCGCAGCCGGCGGGCGAAGCGGACCAGCAATGGTCCCCGGGCTCGCAGCCGGATGCGGTTGGGTTGAAACAGAATCTGGACTGCGATCATGACCAGCGATTCCCGCAGGAGCCTGCGGTAGCTGGGTCGCCAGGCCTGCCAGCGTCGCTTCTGGTGCAGGTCGTGCCGCAGGATGTCGATCGCAGCGGCAAAGGCGAACACGTTCTTGGCCCCGAAGTTGCCGGTGATGCTGTCGTCGCGAAGGCAGTAGTGGTAGTAGACCTTGCGGACGATGACGACCTTGCTCGCTCGAGCAAGGACCAGGGGAGTGGTGGCCAGGTCCTCGTAGTAGATGGCGGGGAAGGGCCGGGCATCGGGCGGAAACAGATCGCGCCGGTAGAGCTTGTTCCAGGCGAACACCGGGAAGCGGCTCAGGTGCAGCGACAGTTCAGCTGCCTCCAGGCCCGTCAGCGTGGGAAGGCGGGGCAGGAACGGGAAGGGAATGCTCAGTCCCCAGAAGTCGAAGGTGAAGTTCCCCACCACCACGTCGGCATTGCCTGCCCTGGCGAGCTTCACCATGTCGGCGATGAAGTCTGGTTCGACCCAGTCGTCAGCGTCCACCAGCGCCACGTACTCGCCGTTGGCAGCACCCAGCCCCGCGTTGCGGGCTGGTCCCACCCCCCGGTTGGACTGGCTGATGACCTGTACTTCGGGGTGGCGCCGCGCGTAGCCGAGCATCGCTTCGGCCGACCCGTCGGTGGAGCCGTCGTTGACCACGATGATCTCGAGTGGACGGTGGGTCTGCGCCAGGAGCGAGTCGAGGCAACGCTGAAGCAGCCGTGCAACGTTCAGCACGGGCACGATCACGCTAACCAGCGGTTCAGTCATCCGGTCCAGTCCAGAGCCAGTTGATTCCCGAGAGCAATCCAAGCCGCGGGTCGATCCAGTACGCAACCACGGTGGGCAGCGTTCGATCAAGCGGTGGCACCCACCGCGACGTCAGCACGCTTCGGTGCCGGCAACCGGGGGTGACCGAGCTGGCGCGCAAGGTCCAGCTCCTTCCTGCCCGGACGCACCGCGCGCAGGGCCATCAGGATGGCGACCAGGTCGACTACTTCCTGCAGGGCTGCTCCGATGATGGCCGGCAGTACCCCGGTGGCGGCGACGGCCATCAGGGCGAGGCTGATGACGATGCCCATCCAGATCGCTTCCAGGGCCACCCGGACGGTGCGCTGCGAGATGGCGATGCTGGTTGCGACCTTCCCGAGATCGTCCAGCATGATGACCACGTCTGCGGACTCGCTGGCAGCGGTGGCCCCCTTTGCGCCCATCGCGACGCCGACGTCGGCTGCGGCGAGCACCGGGGCATCGTTCACCCCGTCACCGACCATCACGACCGGACGACCCACCATCCCGGCCACCTGGGTCACCTTGTCGGCCGGGCGAAGCCCGGCCCGGACGTCATCGACCCCGATCTGTTCGGCCACATGGCGGGCAGTGGTGTCGGCGTCCCCGGTGAGCATTGCCACCGACCGCACGCCGAGGGAATGGAGCCCGCGCAAGGTCGCTGCGGCGTTGGTGCGGATCTCGTCGGTGAGCACGATGCGTCCAAGGTAGTTGTCGTCCCTTGCGACGTGGATTGCGATGTGGCCCGGCGGGACTTCGCGGTCGGGCACCGCCTGCCCGGTGACTGCCAGGACATGCAGCGCGTTGCCGACGGCGACCTGAACGCCGGCCACCGTCGCAGTCATGCCCGCCCCGGTGGTCTCCTCAACCATGGTCGCAGTCGGTATCGCCAGACCGCGGCCCCTGGCCTCACCGACGATCGTCCTGGCCAGCACGTGGGCGGAGAACACCTCCGCGGCAGCCGCGGACCGCAACAGGTCATCCGCACCGTGTCCGGCGGCCGGTTCCACAGCATCCACCACCGGATGTCCGTGGGTGATTGTTCCGGTCTTGTCGAAGGCAACGGTCCGGGCTCGCGCCAGCGTCTCCATGACGCCTCCCGACTTGACGATGACACCGCAACTTGCTGCGCGGCTCATGCCGGCCAGGAACGCGACCGGGGCGGCGATCAGCAGCGGGCAGGGCGTGGCGACCACGAGGACCTCGGCGAACCTGACCGGGTCGCCCGAGAGGTACCACGCGATGCCTGCGATGACCAGCGAGACCAGCGTGAACGGGACAGCGTACCGATCGGCGAGCCTGACGATCGGCGACTTGCTGGCTGCGGCCGCCTGCACGAGATCGATGATGCGTTGGTACTGGCTGTCCTTCGCGGCCATGGTGGCGCGAACGAGCGCGACCTTCTGCTGGCTGACCGTCCCTGACAGCACCTCCTCGCCGGGCAGGTGTTCGACCGGCAACGACTCGCCGGTGATGGACGACTCGTCGAAGGATGCCGCTTCGCCCTCCAGTGTTCCGTCCACGGGCACGACCTCGCCCGGCCGGACCATCACCAGGTCGCCAACGACCACTTCGGTGATCGGGACCTCGGCGAAGTGCCCATCGGGGTCTGCCCGGCGGGCGAAGTGAGGGGCTCGCTCGAGCAGTGCCGCGACTTCCTTGTGCGCGCGGGCGGTGGCGTAGTCCTCGAGCGCTTCGCCACCGGTGAGCATCAGCACCACGATCAGGGCTGCCCAGTGATCGCCAACCATCACTGTGGCGGAGATGGCGGTTACGGCGAGCACGTCCAGGCCGAAGTGGCCGCGCAGGAGGGCTCGCACCATGGACCACGCCTGGATCGCAGCGACCGTCAGCGAGTAGCCGCCAACGAGCCAGCCCGAGAGGGCGGGTTGGCCGGCAGCCAGCAGTCCGAGGCCGATGGCTGCAACCACGATCGTTGCGGCAACCATCGGATACCTGCGGGCCCATTCATTCAATCGCACGCTTCCGTTATAGAAGAAATCGTGCCCGATTGCCAGCAAGCATTGGCTTACCTTGCCTATTCTTGAAACCGACGACTCGCTGAGGCTTGCCTTGCCTAACAGGCCTTGTCAGATCCTACTGGGACGCGAAACGGGGGAGTCTCCCAGCTCATTCAATGCTTCCGTGCCAGGCTGTCCTATCGATGGTTTCTGAGCTTCGCGATGGTGTTGACAATACGATCAGGCGAATATCCGAACAGGTGGGCGGGCCTGAACCCGTCAGGCCGGGTGGGTGGTGTCGTCCCTGGCGAGTCCGTAGAAGAACAGGGCAACCGGCCGGTACATGGCGTGGGCGAACTTGGTGAAGGGCAGGAACAGCACCAGCTCCATCGCGACCGCGACGTGCAGCAGGAAGACCCAGTAGCCCCAGGCCGGGACCGGCTCCAGGTAGAGCGCGGCCTCGATCACGAAGCCGGTGAAACCGGTGACCCACAACAGCACCAGGAACAGCCAGTCCGACGGCTTGCTGTGCTCGAAGGACACGTTGGCCTTCTGGCGCCCGGTTCACCATGAACCAGGTCACGCCGTACATCAGGGCCAGCCCGGCGACCGTTCCCAGTAGTCGCACCGGGTACCAGATCGGCACCGGCGTCCCGGTCGCCTTGATGCCGGCGATGTCGAAGGCGTAGTCAAGCGTCGTGGCGAGCAGGAGTCCGAGGAAGCCCCAGATGGTGAGCGCGTGGATCAGCCAGCGGCGCCGGTACAGCGGTTCGGTCTCCACGTCGTCGTGGCAGTCCTCGCGGTAGCGCTTCTGCCCGAGGGACTCCAGGCCGAGCGCTGACCACAGCGCCCGTCCGGTCCGGCCGAGGGCGGCTCGGGTGCCGAGGAGCGACGACCAGGTGACGCCGTCGTGCCGGGCGATGTCCCGGGCGAGGGTGCCGACGCCCAGCAGGCTGAACAGGGCCACCAGCACCATCAGGACGATGCCCGGCGGTGTGGATCACCGGATAGGGGATGAAGTCGAAGAAGGCCAGCGAGGTGGTGCTCTGCTCGCCACGGACGGCGGCGAAGAAGAGCGCGAAGAACAGGCCGGCCCCGACCACGATCGCCGAGCCGATGACCGGCCTGGTGTACAGGATGCGGGCGATCCGGGTCTTGTCGTAATGCGCGATCGCATACCGCCGGGTGGTGGCCATGAACTCCGCCGGGTCGGCCTGGGTGGGGCAGTTGGTGGTGCACAGGCCGCACTGGTAACAGGTCCATAGCTCCTTGCTGGCCACGAGTTCGTCACTCAGCCCGACCTGGGCCAGCCGGATGAACCGCCGGGGGAAGGTGGCGTCGTTGTCGGCCAGCACGCAGGTGGCGGTGCAGGTGCCGCAGCTGAAGCAGGCGTTGATGTCGGCGCCACCGAACTTCTGCAGGTCGGTGATCAGGTTGGGTTGACCAGGGTGCTCATACCTGGGCCTCCTGGCGGGTAGCGGAGTAGTGGAAGTAGCCGTCGTCGTCGGCGTCGGTGTCTTCGACGAGGTGCCCGTAACGGCGCATGCCCATCACCCAGTAGACGACCTCGTGGGCGGGGTAACCGATCCGCTCGGCGATCTCGACGATCGTCAGGCCGCCGTCGGCCACCGCCTCGAGGATCGGCTGGTGCATCACGGGTTCCTCGCGGATCACTTCACGGACGCTGCGCAAACCTTCGCTCATGAAACCCGCTCCTCAATCCTCGCCGGTGCGCCGATCAGGCTCTCGATGGCCGCTCGCATCTGCGCATCGGTGTAGCCGAGCAGGTCGATCGCGTCCTGGCCACAGACCGGCACGCAACCGCCGCAGCCCTTGCAGGTGGCCGGGTCGACGGAGGCGACGCTGCGGCCGTCCCAGTCGATCTTGGTGATGGCGGCGTAGGGGCAGGCGGTGAGGCAGGCGCCGCTGCCGGTGCACTTGGCCGGATCGATGGTGGCCACCAACGGGTCGAGTTCGGCGAACCCCTTCTTCAGCAGGGCGGCGCTCTGCGCGACCGCCGCCAGCCCGGCGGCGACGCTCTCGCCGACCGTCCGGGGGCTCTGGCAACAACCGGCGATCATCACGCCGTCCACCACGGTTTCCACCGGGCGCAGTTTCGGGTGGATCTCGTTGAAGAAGCCGTCGCTACCCAGCGGCAGCTTCAGCACGTCCACCAGTTCGCTGTTCTTGCGGGGCACCATGCCGGTGACCAGGACCACCAGGTCCACCGGGATGGTGAGTTCCCGGCTATCGGTGAGCAGGTCGACCACGGATACCCCCAGTCGGCCGTCGGCGAGCTTGGCCACCGCCGGCGGGGCGTCGTCACCGAACTTGAGGTAGACCGAGCCCTCCTCGCGGGAGGTGTTGTACAGCAGTTCGTTGCGGCCGTAGGCCCGGACGTCGCGGTGCAGGTGGTACTGCCGGATCGAGGAGTCCACCTTGCCCACGACGAGGGAGGCATGGATAGCCGCGGAGCAGCAGAACTTCGAGCAGTACTCGTTGCCGCCGGCTTCCTGGCGCGACCCGACGCAGTACACGTAGGCGACCGCACGGACGCGGCGTCCGCGGTAGGTCAGTTGTCCGGCCGGGGCAGCGTCGATGAGCTCCTTGTACTCCGGCAGGGTGAGGACGCCGTCGATGCCGTACCCGAACTCGCCCTCGTCTGGGGCATAGGAGTCGAAACCGGTAGCGACGATGATCGAGCCGACGTCAACGGTGAGCTGCTTGTCGCCCCCCTCGCGGTGCAGCGTGAGCTCGACGGCGTAGTTGCCGAAGCTGCCCGACTTGCCGGTGAGTTCCGCCCTGGTGTAGGTGGTGATGTCGCGGCGTGCCTTGAGCTGTTCGACCAGCCCGGCGACCTCTTCGCGGCCGGAGGCGTCATTGGGGAACATGGCCCCCAAGCGACCGACCCAGCCACCGAGCGTCGCTTCGCGTTCGACCAGCACGACCTCGATGCCGAGTTCGGCCAGGCCGATCGCAGCGCGCAGGCCGGCGACGCCGCCACCGACCACGAGGGTCTTCGACACCGTCTCGCACGACCAGGGGCACCAGCTCGGCGGAGAGCCGGGTCTTGGCGACGCCGGCCCGAACCAGCCCGATCGCCTTCTTCGTCGCACCTGCCCGGTCGTCGGAGTGGGCCCAGGAGTCCTGCTCGCGGACGTTCACCTGGGTGTAGGCGTACGGGTTCAGCTCGGCCCGCTTCGCCACGTTGCGGAAGGTGACCTGGTGCAGCTTCGGCGAGCAGGACGCGACCACCAGCCCGTCGAGCTGCTGGCCGCGGATGTCGTCGATCATGTCGTGCTGGGTGCCGTCGGCGCACGCGAACATCGTGCGTCTCCGAGACGATCACGCCCGGCTCGTCCTTGAGGGCGTCCCGGACGGCTTCGACGTCGACGTAGTCGGAGATGTTGCCGCCGCAGTGGCAGATGTAGACGCCGATCCGCCGCTCGGCGGGATCGGCGGCTGCCATCGGGGAATCGTTGTCGGTCATACCAGCGCCTCCTCGGTGAAGTGTTGGTGCTCAAGGTGGGCGGCGACCTGGGCGACGGCGGCCCCGGCGTGCAGGATCGTGTCGACGATGTCCTTGGCGCCGGCCGCAGTCCCGGCGACGAACACGCCCGGGATGGTCGGTCTGGCCGGGGTTCGAGCTCCTCGCTGGGTTCGGCGACGTAGTAGAACTCGTCCAGCCCCAGGGGCGTGCCGGCGAACAGTCTTCTCCACGTCGCGATTGGGCTGGATCCCGACCGCGAGCACGACCAGGTCGTACTCGGCCTCGACGATCCCGCCGCCGTTCTCGATGTCCTCGTAGCGCAGGACGAGATCGCCGTTGTCCTTCTCGGTGATCTTCGACACTCGGCCCTTGATGTAGACGGCGCCCATGTCCTTGGACTGTTCGTAGAACTCGTCGTAGCGCTTGCCGGCAGCGCGCATGTCCATGTAGTGCATCGTGACGTCGGCCAGCGGCAGCGCGCCCATGATCAGCTGGTTCTGCTTGATCGAGTACATGCAGCAGAACTTCGAGCACAGCGGATTGCCGACGGTCTTGTCCCGGGAGCCGGTGCAGGACACGAAGGCGATCCGGTCGGGGACCTTGCCGTCGCTCGGCCGCAGCACCGTATTGAACGGCCGGGTGGGCGCCAGCAGCCGGTCCATCTGCATGCCGGTGATGACGTTGGGGAACCTGCCGAAGCCGTACTCCGGCTTCAGGTCGGCCGCGAACAGCTTGTGGCCGGTCGAGACCACCACTGCACCGACCTCGCACTTCGGTGAAGCGTGTCGCGCTGGTCCATGTCGATCGCGACCGCCGGGCAGGCCTTCACGCACTCCTGGCATTCCGAGCAGACCCCGCAATCCAGGCAGGAAGCCGGCGCCGGCGCGGGCCTGGGCCTCGGTCAGCGGCGGCTTCGATCTCCGTCGAAGTCGGCGGGACGGGGGAGCAACACCACGTTGCCGGTCACCGGGTCGCGGTGGCCGTACTTGGCCTGGCGGGCGAGCACCGTTTCGTGGTCGATCGTTGGCAGCCGGTCATCGAGGGCTGTGAACCCGTCGAGTGGACGCTGGTTCAGCCAGGCGTCGACCATGTGTGCGGCGCGGCGGCCGGCACCGATGGCCCGGGTGATGTCGGTGGCGCCCGTCGCGACGTCGCCGGCGGCGAACAGCCAGTGCTGCTCGGCTCTGCAGCGTCTTCGCGTCCACGTTGATCCGGGAGCCGCCGGCGACGCCGACCAGCGAGCCGTACGGCTCGGCGTCGGGACCCATCCCGATGGTGGAGACGACCAGGTCGGCATCGATGGTCGTACTCGCTGCCGGGGATGGGCTCGGGGCGGCGGCGGCCGGACGCGTCCGGTTCGCCGAGCCGCATCTTCTGAAGCTCCAGGCCGGTGACCTTGCCCGCAGCGTCGGTGACGATCCGGGTCGGGATGACCAGCAGTTCGAAGACGGCGCCCTCGGCGTCGGCGTCGGCTGCCTCGACGTGGTGGGCTGGCATCTCGTCGCGTCCGCGGCGGTAGGCGACCCGGGCCTCGGCCGCACCGAGGCGAAGCGACACCCGTGCAGCATCCATGGCGACGTTGCCGCCGCCGACGATGACGACCTTCTTGCCAGTCAGGTCAGGGGCCTGGTCGTTGGCCACCCGGTTCAGGAAGTCCAGGCCGGAGACGACGCCGTCGGCGTCCTCGCCGGGAATCTCGAGGGCGGCGGCGAGTTGGGTGCCGGTAGCGAGCACGACCGCGTCATAGCCGCTGGCCTTGAGCGCCAGGATGTCCGTGACCGCCGTGTTGCACTGGATCTCAACGCCGAGGGCGGTCAGGTTCGCGATGTCGGCGTCCACCACTTCGTGCGGCAGCCGGTATTCGGGGATGGCGTGGCGGAGGAAGCCGCCGGGCGCCGAGCGCTTCTCGATGATCTTCACCCGGTAGCCCTTGCGGGCCAGTTGCCAGGCAGCGGTCAGTCCGGCCGGTCCGGAGCCGATGACGGCAACGGCCTTGCCGTTGGCGGCCTCGGCCTCGATGCCGGGACCATCGGCGCCCGCGTAGTGCCGGTCGGCCGCGAACCGCTTCAGCAGCCGGATCGGCACCGGGCCGTCCAGCTTCGCCCGGGTGCATTCGCTCTCGCACGGGGCGTAGCAGGCGCGGCCCAGGGTGCCGACCAGGGGAGTGGCGTCCAGGACGAGCTGGAACGCTTCCTCGTATTTGCCGCTGCGCACCAGGGACACATAGCCGTGGGCCTTGATGCCGGCCGGGCAGGCGCCGATGCACGGCGAGGTGCCCTCGCGCTGCAGGACGGCCTTCTTCGGCACCGCCTGCGGGAAGGCGATGTACGCGGCGCGACGGGCGGCGAGGTCGGCGTTGAACTGGTCCGGGACGGCCACAGTGCACGCCTTCTGGCAGGCGTCGCAGCCGGTGCAGGCCGCCCAGTCGACGAACTTGGCCTTCTCCCTGATCCGGGCGGTGAAGCGGCCATCGGACTCCCGGGTGATCCCCTGCACGTCGCTGTAGGCCATCGTCGTGATGTTGGGATGGTTGATCGTCGAGGACATCTTCGGGCCGGAGATGCAGGAAGCGCAGTCCAGGGTCGGGAAGACCTTGCTCAGCAGGATCATCCGGCCGCCGACGCTCGCCTCCTTCTCGACCAGGAGCACCTTGTACCCCATGTCGGCGAGCTTGATCGACGACTCCATGCCGCCGATGCCGCTGCCGATCACCAGAGTGTCGTAGTCCATCGCTTGCTCCCAGCTGTGTTTGCCGGATTGGCCGGCGAGAATTCGGATCAGATGAAGAGGTTGACGTTGGCCTCGTCGGCCTCGCCGAGGTAGGTGGCCACGCCGGCGTACTCGATGCCGTCGATCAGTTCCTCGGCCCGGATGCCCATCACGTCCATGCTCATCGTGCAGGCGATCATCTTGATGCCCTGCTCCTGGGCGGCGGCCAGCAACTCCGAGATCGACATCACCTTCTCGGACTTCATGACCTTCTTCATCATCTTCTGGCCAAGGCCGCCGAAGTTGAACTTCGACAGCCCGAGCTTCTCCGGGCTGGCCGGCAGCATCATCGAGAAGCCCTTCTGCAGGGTGCTCTTTGGCTTGCCCACCGCGACGCCGTTGGCGGGCTTGCGCAGCGTGGCGAGCCCCCAGAAGGTGAAGAACATCGTGACTTCGTCGTCCATAGCGGCAGCGCCGTTGGCGATGATGAGCGCTGCCATCACCTTGTCGTAGTCACCACTGAAGACAATGATCGTCTTCTTCGACATGTCTGTTGCCTTGCTTTCTGTTGTGTGGGTGCGGCGGTCAGGCCGCGGAGCTGTTGCGACCCAGGGGCTTCAGTGCCTCTGAGAACTCGCGCATGTACTTGGCGAAGGGCTCGGCGCAGACCGAGCAGACGGCGGCCATTCTGAGCCGCTGCGGATGGATCCCCCGCGCAGCCATCGTGGCCTGGGCCTGGCTGACGATGTGGGAGGTCCGCTGAGCGCAGTCGGGAAGATAGGCGCACTCTTCGCCGTCGGAGGCGATGAAGACGCCGTCGAAGCCGCTTTCGAGCGCGTGGACCAGCCAGGACGGCTTGAGTCCGCTGCTGCAGGGCACGGCCATCGTCTGGACGGTCGCTGGGTACTCCAGGTGCCGGCTCCCGGCCAGGTCGATCCCCGGATCGGAGATGTTGATCGTGGAGAAGACCAGGATCCTCGGCGAGTACTCCTCGGCGTTCGGGGAGCCCGACACCGGGCTACTTCGCCTTGCGAAGGAAGAGGTGGATTGACCCGGCGTCATCGAACGAGCCGAGGAACTCGTGGCCCATCTTCTTGCACCAGGCCGGGATGTCCTTGAGGGTTCCCGAGTCGGTGGCGAGGACTTCCATGACGTTCCCGACCCCGACGGCCCCGATGGACTTCTTTGCGGCCAGGATCGGACCCGGGCAGGAAACGCCGCGGGCGTCGACGATGGTGGGGGACGCGATGGACTTCAGCTCTTCGATGGTGGTGGTCATTGCTCTCGCTGCTCCTGTTGGACGGCCCGACCTCGTCGTCGGACAACTAAGAACTTATACCACTACCGGTAGGGGTATAACCGTTTTGCCGATTCCGGCTGCGATTGCCGAACAGGTGGGCTGGCCGCGCGGCCTCAGCCGCGCAGGCTTGCGCCTGGGAGTTCGAACCAGCGCAACTCGTCGAAGTCGTCCGACACCTGCCCGCTGTCCCCGCTGGCCGCCGGCTGGGCGGCGTCGAAGATGCGCCGCGCCTCAGCCAGGTAGGCGCCGAGGACCGAGGTGGGAGCGGTGGAGTCCTGCCGTGGGTACACCATCGACCCGTCCGTCGCGTAGCGGATGTCGGTGAGCCGTAGCGGCGGTTCGACCGGCCCGGACCGGTGCCGCCACAGACCGGTCACCGGATCGAACCGGTAGTCACCGAGGAGCTTCCAGCCCTCGCGAGCAACCAACCGGACCGCCTCGAGGATGTAGGCGAACACGTCCTCGCCGACGAAGTAGTTGAAGTTCACCCGTACCCAGCCGGGTTTGATGCCCTCGCAGCCGGTGGCGATCTGGGCTTCGAACTGGTGCGACTGGTCCGGCCCGATGCCCAGCAGGCGGTGTCCGTACGGTCCGGCGCACGAGCACCCGCCCCGGGTCTGGATCCCGAACAGGTCGTTGAGGAGCGCGACCACGAAGTTGTGGTGCAGGTATCGCCCGCTGGGAGCCCGGATCACGAATGACACGATCGAGAGCCGTTTCGCCGCAGGGTTGCCGAGGATCTCGATGCTGGGCTCGTCCCGCCAGGCCGCCATGGCTCGTTGCAGCAGGTCGAATTCATGCTCCTCGATCACATCGACACCGACAGCGTCCTTGAGCTGGAAAACCAACCCCGCGCGGATCGACTCCACGATGGCCGGGGTGCCACCTTCCTCCCGATGGACGGGGTCGGTCAGGTAGCGATGCTCGGTCGCGTTCACGAACATCACGGTGCCGCCGCCAGGCACGGTGGGAACCCGATTGGTCAACAGGTCCCGGCGAACCACAAGGACGCCGGGGGTGCCGGGTCCGCCGATGAACTTGTGCGGCGAAAGGAAGACCGCGTCCAGGTAGGCGTCGGGATGACCCTCGGGCGCCGACACGTCGATGTCCACGTACGGTGCGCAGGCGGCGAAGTCCCAGAAACTGAGCGCCCCGTGGGTATGGAGCAGTGACGCCAGACCGCGCACGTCAGACATGATCCCGGTCACGTTCGATGCGGCAGAGAACGAACCGATCTTGAGCCGGCGGTCGGCGTGGGCGACCAGTTCGGCCAGCAGCTGTTCCTGGTCAATGTGGCCGTCGGCGTCCTCGCGGATGGTGACCACGTCGGCGATGGACTCGCGCCACGGCAGCTCGTTCGAGTGGTGCTCGAACGGACCGATGAAGACGACCGGGCGCTCGGCCGCGGGAATCGTGTCCGTCAGGTGGTAACGGTCATCGAGGTTGGAGGGGATGCGCAGGCCCAGGATCCCGATCAGCTTGTCGATGGCCGCGGTGGAACCGGCACCGGTGAAGATCACGGCCGTATCGGTGTCGCCGCCGACCGCTTCGTGGATGATCCGGCGGGCGTCGTCGCGCAGCCGGCTTGTCTGGAGCCCGGTCCCGCTGGCTTCGGTGTGGGTGTTCGCGTAGCGGGGGAGGACCTCGTGGCGGATGAAGTCCTCCAGGAAATCGAGGCTCCGACCTGAAGCGGTGTAGTCGGCGTAGGTGACGCGCCGCGGCCCATAGGGGCCGGTCATCACCTGGTCGTCGCCGATCACGCCCGCCCGGATCCGTTCCAGCAGGGCCGACCGGCCCGGGAGCGTGTTCATGGCGTCAGCCTAGGGGAGCCCCGGTGGCGGGCCGGGGCACGGCGTCACCGGACCGGGCACGTACCTTGGCGGGTGCTGCCCTGCTGGCCGCGGCCGACGCCGTTGGCAGCGTTCAGGCCCGGCCCCCGACCGTTCCTGGACTGCCCGGCGGAGTTCGGGCCGGTCCGGCCGTTCTGCATCCCCTGGCCGTTGCGGGCGCCCACAACCTTGCCGTCCTTGGCTGCGGTGAATGCCGCCAGGTGATTCTGCGAACCGTTCAGCAGGTTGGTGAAGGCCGCCTTGGCGTCGGCCTGGCCGGTCTTGCCGATCGCGGCCTTCAGGTCGGCGATGTCCAGGTTCTCCACCGCGATGCCCACGTCGTAGGCCATGGTCAGGGACTCGCCGCCGCTGGTCAGCAGCTTGTCGTACAACGCCTGGAGGGCGGGGTCGCTGTAGACGCCAGGATTCCTGCCTGCTGACGGGTCGGGCAGGCCGTAGCGGGTCAGCAGGATCCCCATCGTGTCGAAGTGGACCTGCTCACTGCGGGCGATGTTCACGAAGGGAGCAGCCTGGGGGTACTTCGCCGCCAGCGCCGTGTAGATGTCCCGGGCCAGGCGCTCCTCGTCGCGCATGTGGGTGAGGTTCCTGGTCAGCTCGGCGTCCGCCGACACGGTGGCCGCCGGGCTCGGGGTCGGGGTGGGGCTGGGAGCCGCCTGCACGGTCGTGGTCCAGCCGATGGTCAGCAGGGCAGCTGTTGCCAGACCGATGGCTGTCCGGGCCTTCCACTTGGTCTTCATGATGCGCTCCTTCGTTGGTTGCGTGGTCGTTGTGCGATTCACGCTAGGCGGCGGCTGTGAAGTCAACCGGGTCCCGTTGATGAAGCTTCCGTGAAGGGTGCCCCGGCTTCACAGTTGCTTCACGAAAGCCCGCAAGGCTCTCCAGAGAAGCACCACATCGAGGAGGACGCCTTGCAGTCAGGCATGCCACCGGCAAGGGCCGGCAGACCCAGCCGCTTCCAGCGACGCGTCCGCGAGATGCGTCGGGTGAAATCGGCCAGGCACCTAACACAGGTCGTTGTCGGCGGCATCATCGTCGTCGCTGCGATCCGCCACCAGTTCGAGAATGCGGCCGGAGCGGCCTCCGTAGATGCGCTGTGTCCCTTCGGCGCCCTGGAGACGCTGCTCACCTGGGCCCTCACGGGGAACTTCATCACCAAGATCCACCCCTCGAACCTCGTCCTCGGCATCGGGCTCCTGGTGGGCACGCTCCTGGTCGGCAACGCCTTCTGCGGCTGGATCTGCCCGTTCGGCGCAATCCAGGACGCCTTGAGCTGGGTGCGCCGAAGGCTGCACCTGCCGTCCATCGTGGTGCCCCGCCGGCTCGATGCAGCCCTGCGCTGGGGACGCTTCGTCGTGCTCGGCGTGGTGCTCTACCTGAGCTACACCACCGGCAAGCTCTGGTTCGCCGGTTACGACCCCTACGTCACCCTCTTCGGGTTGCACTGGCTGTTCGGAGCGGACAGCGAGGGCTACTGGATCGCCCTGCTGATCCTCGGAGTGGTCGCGGCGGCCGCCCTGGTCATCGACAGGTTCTGGTGCCGCTACCTGTGCCCGTTGGGCGCAGCCCTCGCCGTCGTCGGCAGGTTCAGCCTGCTGCGGATCCGCCGGGCCCCGGCGACCTGCACCGACTGCACCCTTTGCGACCAGCCCTGTCCGGTCGGGATCGAACCCAGCAAGGCCAGGCCATTCGTGAGCAGCGACTGCATCGGCTGCATGGACTGCGTCGCCACCTGCCCCGTGCCGGGAGCCCTCACCATCGGCGCACGGGTGCAGCTCGGCCTGCCCACCCGGAGCCATCGAGTCGAGCCGCCCGAACCAGCCCGCCGCCAGCCGGCCAGCAGCACCAGGGAGAACTGATGAAGCTATCCCTTTGGGCTGCGCCCGTCGTCTCCGTCGCCGTACTCTTCGGTTCGGTCGGAGTAGCCACCATCACCGGGGACTGGGTGACCGGCGGACGTGAGCAGGTAGTGCAGGGCGTCCGACTCGCTGTTGACGACATCAAGGGCCGGATGACGATCCAGGAGGCGGCCGACGGTCTCGGCGTCCCCGCGTCGGAGATCATTCGACTGATCGGCGCTCCTGATCCGAACAGCCTCACTCCCGCCACCGCCTTCAAGGAGGTCGAGGCCATCGTCCCCGGGTTCGAGCTGTCCGCCTTCCGCGAGCGGCTGCGCAGCCTCCAGTCGCCCGCTCCGGTCGCTTCGGCCAGCAGGTAGGAGTCTGGCGTCAGTTGGCGGCGGGAGCCTTCCGGGTGCTCAGGCCGAACGGTGCGTACAGCGGGCAGAATCCGATTGCCGAGGTCGCCAGCATCACTGCTGCGAGGACGAGCAGGATGATGCCACCGACGGAGCCGAAGCCGGCCATCCAGGCCCCGGTCGTGAGGAGTGCTGCGATGGCGATCCGGACGATGCGGTCGACGCCGCCGAGGTTCTGCTTCATGAGGTGTTCCCTTCGTTATTGGCTTGGGTGGAGGAGGTGGAAGGCTCGACCGGACCCGGCCTGCCGCGCCAGGGCTATCCGCAGGTCGAGGTGCCCGAAAGTCGCTGCCACAAGCCGAGTCCAAGGACGCCGAGGGCCAGCAGCCCGCTGAGCGGAGTGGTCGCGCCATTCAGCATCAGCGTGGCGCCGGGCACCAGGAGGCCGGCCATCAGCGCGCACGACGCCCCAGCTGCCCGCTGCGCCCCGCGCAGGGGCAGGTAGGTGGTGATGATCATCGACCCGACAACAGCCATTGCTCCGAGCAGCAGGTTCCAGGTGAGGTCGGTCGCGCCCGTCACCAGAGCGGACCGATAAGCCAGGAACAGCACCGGCGTCAGCACGACCAACGCGACGGTGTGGCGGGGGAGCCAGCCCCCGCGGAGGGCGGCGATGCCGGACTGTCGCTTGAGTGAGACCGCCTCGACGGCCGGGATCAAACCGCCGGGGCCCAGCAGGGGGCGGTCGGTTTCGCGCCCGTCCCGCGGCATCAGACGCCGGCGCCCTGTTGGGCATCGAGCTGCGCGCGGACCTGGTCCATGTCCAGGCCCTCGACTGATTCGATCAGCTGCTCCAGGTCGGCGGCGCGAAGGGCGCCGGGCTGGTTGAAGACGAGGATGCCGTCCCGGAAGGCCATCAGGGTGGGGATGGAGGTGATGCTGGCGGCCTGGGCGAGCTCCCGCTCGGCTTCGGTGTCCACCTTGCCGAAGACGATGCCGTCGTGCTTGGCGGAAGCGTTCTCGAAGACGGGAGCGAACGCGCGGCAGGGTCCGCACCAGGCTGCCCAGAAGTCGACGAGGACGATCGGGTTCTCGGTGACGGTGTCCTGAAAGTTCTTGGTGGTCAGGGCCCGGGTGGCCATACGTGCTCCTAAGCTGCGTCGAGGTCGGTGTTCCCCTCCAAGGTAGGTCATACCCCAGGGGGTATTCAAGTCGGGTGGTCGCGGGACCAGAAAACCGGATGGCTCGCGGTTGCAGCGAGCCATCCGGTCTCCGGGCTGGTGGGGGAGTCAGCGGCGGGGGCCACCACCGAAGCCGCCGCCCATTCCGCCGATCCTTGTGCCGGCCTCGTGGGCCGCAAGGATGGCGTCGGCCTGCGCCTGGGTGAGGCTTCCGGACTTGACCGCCTCGTCGAGGTTGGCCTTCAGGTCAGCCGTGCGATCGGCCCGGCGGACATCGTCCTGGGCGTCGAGGGCTGCCAGCACGGCCGGTTCGGACACGTTGAGCTCCCTGGCGAGGAACGCCGCGAGCTCGGCGTGCGCGGTGGCCTGCTGTGCCTCGGTCAGGTCGCGGCCGCGAACCTGGGTCGGGTTGGTGGCGTGGTACTTCGCCATGGCGGTCGTTACCGCCTCCTGGCTCACGCCGAGCTTGCCGGCCAGGTACTCGGCGTTCTCGACTGCGCCGTAGCCGCCGCCGTTTCGCAGGCCGGCGTTCGGGTTGGCAGCCATTCGGCCGTAGCCACCGCCCCGTTGCCACGTCTGGGTCTGGCCCGGCGTGGGCGAAGGGCTCGGTGTCTGGGCGCTGGCCAGTCCGGCGACCCCGAGTCCGGAGCCGATAACGATCGCGCTGCCGGCTACCCCGAGGGCGATCTTCTTGGTGAGGAACATGTCTACTCCTTGTTGCTGGATTGCTTCCTGCCCTTCAGTAGACCCGGGTCTTGTGTTGCTTCTCGGTGCCCTTTCGTGAGGCTTCTGTGAAGCCTTGGCCCTGGCCCCTGCCGGGCAGCAATCCGGGAAGTCGCCAGCCCTAAGCTGGGCGCAGACAGGAGGTTCCCGTGGCGCAACGAGTGCTCATCGTGGACGACGAGCCGCAGATCCGCACCGTCCTGCGCGCCTACCTTGAGGCCGAGGGATTCGAGGTCGTCGAAGTCGGCACCGGTGCGGACACCCTGCGCGAACTGACCAGATCCGGGATCAGGCCGTTCGATGTCGTGCTCCTCGACATCGGGCTGCCCGACCTGGGTGGCCTGGACGTGCTGCAGAAGATCCGGGCCACCTCTGACGTGTACGTGATCCTGGTGACCGCACGATCGGAGGAGGTAGACAAGCTGATCGGGCTGAGCGTCGGTGCCGATGACTACGTCACGAAGCCGTTCAGCCCGCGTGAGGTGGTCGCCCGGGTCAAGACCGTGCTTCGCCGGAGTGGCCGCGCGGAGACGGGTGTCGCCCAGGCCAAGGAGACCACCCTGACCTTCGACGGGCTGGTGATCGACCGCGAACGCCGGGAAATCACCACTGCTTCAGGGCCAGTCACGCTGTCCGCCCTCGAGTTCGACCTCCTCCTTGCGCTGGCGGCAGCCCCTGGGCGGGTGTTCTCCCGCGCTCAGCTGCTCGAGGACGTCTGGGGCTACGACTTCTACGGCGACGAGCGGGTCGTGGATGTGCACATCCGGGGGATGCGCGCCGCGCTCGGTGACGATGCGGCCAGCCCGCAGGTCATCGGCACGGTTCGCGGCGTTGGCTACAAGTTCCTGAAGAAGGCGACCTCGTGAACCGGCTGTCAGTGCGTCTGGTCATGTCCCACCTCCTGGTGGCGGTCCTGGGAGCCCTGGCGACCTTCGTCATCGTCCGGCAGCTTGCCCCAGCGCTCTTTGACGAGACCCTGCGGCGATCCCAGACCGGAACGCCGCGCGGACCGGGACAGGGCCTGGGTCCGAACTCAGGCCTGCGTGAGCAATTCGCCAGCGCGGTCGACCAGGCCCTGCTGACCGGGGCCCTGGTCGGGGCAGCGCTGGCCGCCGTCTTCGGCATCATCGCCGCCTCGCGGCTGATCCGACCGTTGGGGCGCCTGCGGAGTGCGACGCGACGGATCGCCGAAGGCCACTACGACACGGTGGTGCCGGTTCCCAACGAAGCCGAACTTGCCGATCTGGCGACCGACGTGAACAGTCTCGGCCGGGCGCTGTCGGAGACCGAATCCCGCCGGCTGCGGCTCCTGGGGGAGGTCGCGCACGAGATGCGCACCCCCCTCACCGTCATCGACGGCTATGTGGAGGGGATGATCGACGGCGTCCTGCCCACCGACACCGCGTCCCTCGGGCACGTTGGCGACGAGAGCCGGAGGTTGCGCCGCCTCGCCGACGATCTCTCGGCACTGTCCAGGGCAGAGGAGGGACGCCTGCAGCTGGCCCCGGCGCGCATCGACCTGCGGGAGGCGGTCTCCTCGGCTGCCGAGCGGCTACGACCGCAAGCTCAGGACGCCGGCCTCGCGTTGGACGTCGATCGCGGCGCCACCCCGCTGCTGGTCGACGTCGACGCCGACCGGATCGCCCAGGTCGTGACCAACCTGCTCGGCAACGCGATCAGGGCCACCCCGGCCGGCGGCTCGGTCAGCGTCAGTTGTGCGCCCGCCGGCAAGGTGGCCGTCCTTACCGTCACCGACACCGGCGCCGGCCTGGCACAAGCCGACCTGGAGCGCATCTTCGAACGCTTCTATCGGGTACCGGGGCGGCAGAACTCGGCAACCGAATCCGGCACCGGAATCGGCCTGACCATCTCCAGAGGCATCATCCGCGCCCATGGGGGAGACCTGTCCGCGTCCAGCCCGGGTCCCGGCAAGGGTGCGACCTTCACGGCCAGGATCCCGTTGGTCGCGTCCTGAGGAGTCCGCGACCTCAACTGCCCTGTGGACAGCGGCGCACGTTGTGACCCGAAGTCGGTGCACAACGGCGCCCTTCCGTGTCCGCGGGGCGTGGCAGAGTCCAAGATTGCTCCCATGGCCATCATTGGTGAACCGCGTCACCTGAATCCGGTTCTTCGGCTCGGGATTGCGGTCTCCGAGCGCATCGCGGGACGGCGGATGGAGCCGGCCCGCCTCCTTGCCTGGTACCCGCGGGCGGCCCTGGGTTCGGGAGTGCTGGAGTCGTTGGTGGCGCACCGCGAGCCGTCCAGACGGCTGCTGAAGCTGGTTCGCGTCACTGCATCGCTGACGGCGTCCTGTCCGTTCTGCGTCGACATGAACAGTTTCGGATCCGATGCTGCTGGAGTCAGCGACGCCGAACTCAGGGCCCTGCAGCGCGGAGCTGAACAGGGCCTCGCCACTCTCACGCCGAGGGAGCTGACGGCGATCGCCTACGCGCGGGCGATCTCGACGACGCCGCTGGCGTTCGACGAGGACCTGAGATCTGAGCTCAATCGACTGTTCAGCGAACGCGAGATCGTGATCCTCGCCACCACGGCAGCCCAGGTGAACTACTGGGCGCGCACGATCCAGGCGCTGGGCATCCAACCAGCGGGCTTCTGCGAATTGCCCTGAAGCAAGCCGGTTGGTCGACCAGTCGTGCTGGAGCGGTGAGGCGTCAGCCAACGAAGGGCTTGACCGAACCCGGCACCCGGGTGAAAGATGACTGATTGTCAGTCAGTAACGAGTGAGGTGGCAAATGAGTCCCCGGCCAAGGGTGGACCGTGACATGAAGCGCGCGGAATTGGCAGACGCTGCGGCCAGGGTGTTCGGTGAGCGCGGGGTTGCCGGCACTGCCGTCTCCGACATCGTCAGGGCCGCGGGGGTGGCCCAGGGCACCTTCTATCTGTACTTCGATTCCAAGGACGATGTCCTGCTGGCGGTCGCCGAGCAGTTCGTTGCCGATGTCGGGATGGCGGTGGAGTCGTCGGTGGTCGGTTCAGAGGCCCCGGCCCCCGAGCGACTGCGGAGTCTCGTGGTGGCATTGGGCAATCTGGCCTCGAGTGCTGGCAACGTGTCCATGGCGGAACTGCTGCACCGCCCGGAGAACCTGGCCCTGCATGACCGACTGACCGAGCCGTTGGCCCACCGGATGTTCGTCGTAGTGGAGGAGATCGTCACCCAGGGTGTCGCCGAGGGCTCGATGCAGGTCCCGGACGCGACGGCGGCGGCCTGGTTCGTGCTCGGTGGCCTGCAGGGCGTGGAGCGGGCGGGCACACCCATGGGCCAGGTGCCCGCGGCCCTCGACCAGGCCCTGGTGCTGGCGTTGCGCGCCCTCGGCGTCCGGGGGACGCGATGAGCACCGACGCCGTGGTGACCACCCGCGGCCTGACCAAGCGGTTCGGCAAAGTCACCGCGGTGGAGGATCTCGACCTGGAGGTACGAAAGGGCGAGATCTACGCCTTCCTTGGCCGCAACGGCGCTGGAAAGACCACAACCATCCGGATGATCCTTGGACTCATCCGGCCACTGGCGGGCGAGGTGCGGGTGTTCGGAAGGCCGGTGCGCTCGACCCAGCCAGAATGGCTGCGGACGGGTCGGCTGCCTGGTGGAGACTGCCACCGCCTACCCGAACCTGACCGTCCGGGAGAACCTCGACCTGCATCGCAGCCTCACCGGAGCGCCGACCGCTGCGGTCGGCGCGGTGATCGAGCAGCTGGCGCTCGGCCCCGTTGTGGCCCGCCGGGCCGGGCAACTCTCACTTGGGAACAAGCAGCGTCTCGCCCTGGCTCGAGCCCTGCTGCACGCGCCGGAGTTGCTGGTCCTTGACGAGCCGGCCAACGGCCTCGACCCGGCCGGGATCGTCGAGATCCGCGAATTGCTGCGCTCGCTTGCCGACGATCACGGGACGACCGTTTTCGTGTCCTCCCACATCCTGGTGGAGGTGGCCCACCTGGCTGACCGGATCGGCATCGTCCACGATGGCCGCCTGGTTGAGGAACTCGACCGGACGGCTCTGGTCGCTGCGGCGCGCGCCTTCAGCGCAGAACAGCTGACCGAGCAACAACGCGCGGACGCCCTGCTGACCCTGGAACTGGAACGCTACTTCCTGGCCCGCACCGACGGGAGCCACAACTGATGTTCACCACCGTTTTCGCCGGCGAGCTCACCAAACTCCGCCGCACCGGGGCGCCGTGGGTGACGCTCGGCTCGTTGATGACCGGCCCGCTCTTCCTGGCCCTGTTCATGTGGATCATGCTCGACCCGGCGCGAGCGGCCGAGTTCGGCCTGTTGGGCACCAAGGCCACGATGAGCGGCATCGAACCCACCTGGGCCTCCTACTCGACATTCCTCACCCTGATCGTTGGATTGGGCGGCACGCTGCTGCTCGCTTTCGTCGCCGCCTACGTGTTCGGCCGCGAATACAGTGACGGCACCGAGAAGGTGATGCTCACCCTGCCGGTGCCACGCCCGTGGTTCGTGCTCGCCAAACTGCTCGTCACCGCCCTGTGGTGGCTGATCATCGTGCTGGTGGTCTTTGTCGAGGCCGTCGCGGTCGGGACGGCGCTCGGACTGTCCGGCATCACCTCCGCAGCAGTCGGCTCACTGCTCGGTGACCTGCTCCTGGTCGCCGGCATCTCCTACCTGCTCGCGCCGGTCGTCGCGCTGGTCACCGTGTGGACGCGCGGGTACCTCGCGCCGGTCGGTTTCGCCCTCGGCATGCTCCTTCTCGGCAACGTCATCGGGCACACCGGTTGGGCACCGTGGTTCCCATGGTCGATCGTGCCGATCCTGGTCGGCTCGGTCGGACAACCGGTAGACGCCCTTCCCGTTGGCAGCTTCGTCGTGCTCGCCGTGACCTTTGCCGCCGGGATCGCCGGGGCGATGTGGACGCTGCAGACGGTAGACAACACCCAGTAGGCCCAGCTGATCCTCGGGCCAACTAGCGAGCCTGGCCAGCCTCGACCGGGTCGTCCTTGCTGTCGACCATCACCAGCGTCCAGCCGGAGTCGGTGGAGCGGAGCAGGTTCCAGCAGCCGGTGCGTTGTGGCACGTGGCTGTGGTGTTCGGACGGGGGCAGCACCCGATCGAGGAGCAGCCGGATCACCGCGTCGTGGGTGACGATCACCAGCGGACCCGAATCGGTCCGGCCGACCAGTTCTGCCAGCGCCGCCTCTGCCCGAGCCGCCACCTCGGCTGCGGGCTCGACTCCGGGGGCGTCATCCAGGCTGGTGAACTGCGGCGACACCTCGGCCGGCGAGTGGCCATCGAACGCCCCGTAGTCCCGGTCGATGAACCTGTCGTCGACCTCGATGTCGACCTCGGCAGCGGCCGCGATGGGAGTGGCGGTCTGCATGGCCCGCAGCTGTGGGCTGGACGCCACCCGGGTCACCCCCAGTCCACCGAGTTGCTCGGCCAGGTCGCGTGCCTCGGCCTGGCCGACCAGATCAAGCTGAGGGTCCAGTCGTCCGCGCAGCAATCCGGCGACGTTCAATTGGGTCCGTCCGTGCCGAACCAGATAGACATCCATGCTCGTGCTCCTTGCCTAGCGGGCCGGCGCCGTGCCGGACCTGTCCGAACCGATCGCGGCTACGTTGCGCGGGCGGCGATGTCCGCACCGTTCCTGGAGCCGGTCCAGGACCTGACCCTATTGCCGGTGGCGTCCACCTGTACGAACGTATCCGGTTCGGTGACCCCGTAACGGTCGGCGAGCTCGGACATGCTGGGCAGGTCCACCTTGAACACCGTGAAACCGTCCGGCACCCCTTCGGCGAGCAGCGCGGCGTCGGTGGTCGCGCATTCGGGGCAGTCGGCCTGGTGGAAGAAGTAGACCTGGGTGGTGCCGGTCCGCTCGTGCAGGGTGACGGGATCGCAGGTGGCGAAATTGAGGTAGGCCCCCGTCCCTGCCTGGCTCGATGCCGGCGCAGAAGCGGCGAAGCTTGGCTGTACGGCTGGAGACTCCAGGGCGCGGGGTGTCGCGGCGCAACCCCCGAGCGCCAGCCCGGCCACCACCAGCCATCCGAGGTGCGCGCGATGGGCTCTCACCTGCACAAGCTTATGGACGGGCTCCAAGGTCTGGCCGACAGGCGGGGCGAGCCGCGGGATACTCCGATGGACATTGGCCACTTGGCCTCCTTTCGAAGGAAGTTGTACAGGATGGGAACACTTCTGACCGGTCGCCGGGTTCCCAAATCGTGAGCGAGGTACCAAGCCGGGTTGACAGCGACCGGGCAAGAGCGTTCCGCGAGCAGGTCGAGCCCGAGATCGGCGTGATGCTCCGGGTTGCGCTTTCGTTGACGGGGAACCCTGCCGACGCCGAGGACCTCGTCCAGGAGTCACTGCTGAGGGCGTTTCGAGCGCTGGACTCGTTCGACGGACGCCACCCGCGGGCCTGGCTACTGACCATCGTCCGGAATACCAACGTCAACCTCCATCGACGCCGGCGACCTGATCTGGTGGAGGACTGGGAACTTCTGCGCAGGTCACGGCCAGCCTTCGGTGCGGCGATCCAGGAGAGCCCGGAGGAGACCGTGATGGACGGCATTCTCGACGAGCGCCTGGCCGAGGCGGTGTCCGAACTGGACCCGCGGTTCCGAGCGGCGCTGATGCTGGTCGACGTCCACGATCTCTCCTATGCCGAGGCCGCCGCCATCCTGGGCGTGCCGGTCGGCACCGTCATGTCGCGGCTCAGTCGGGCCCGCGACCGTCTTCGCCGGCGGCTCGGGCCGCAGCTTCTCACGCCTGGAGGGACCCCATGAGGCAGCCATTGATGCAGATGATCACCTGCCGCTGGAGCGCTCGCCGCATTCAGCGTTACCTGGACGCCGACCCGACCGCGCACCTGAGCCCGGATGAGGTCGCCCGGATCGAGGCGCACCTGGCGATCTGCGAGAAGTGCACCCAGGTCGCCGCCGAGCACCGGGCACTGCACGTCGCCCTTTCCAGGTTGTGGGGCGACGACGGCACCGACTCCGGGTCGGCCGTCCGCCTGCGCGCCTTCCTGGCTGACCTCACCCACGAAGAGCCTCGCTGAGGTTCGCGCCGACCGGTCGCGCCAGTCGGCCGAGAGCGTCCTCGATGCCACGCACCTCCCCGCCTGCCAGGCCCATGGCCGTGGCTAGGCCGCCAAAGGGCGGGGAGGAGTTCCAGTGGGTGGCTCAATCGGCGTTTCCCCGGTGCTCCGGGAAGTGCGAACGGCTCTCACCGGGTTTCCCTGGCAAGTTCAATCGCGTAACAGCCGATCCGGCGGAGCCGACAGAGAAGGAGTCAGAAATGACCGCACAGCAAACCCAAGTTGCCGCGCTGAGCCTGCCGGGCGTGGCCCGCGGCGCAGCCGGGGGCTTAGCGGGTGGCCTGGTCTTCGGCATGCTCATGCAGATGATGGGCATGATGGGGATGATCGCCATGATGGTCGGCAGCGACTCAGTCGTCGTCGGCTGGCTGGTCCACCTCGCCATCTCGGCGTTCATCGGCGCCACCTTCGCACTCCTGGTCGGCAACCGGATCTCCAGGCCCGTGCCCGTCGTCCTCTACGGCCTCGGCTACGGCATGGTCTGGTGGGTTCTCGGTGGTTTGATCGCAATGCCCGCAGCACTTGGCATGCCGATCTTCCAGCTGAACCAGACCAGCATGCTGAGCCTGATGGGCCACCTGGTCTTCGGCGCTATCCTCGGCCTTGCGTTCGCGGCACTGAACCGCCGCCAGGCATAGGAGGAGCTGGTGCTCAAGCGAACCAACTGGAAACTGCGGGCACTGACCGTGGCTGTGTTGGCCGCGGTCGGCCTGACCGCGTGCACCCCCACCCCGACCTCGGTAGGGGCTGGGGGAGCGCCGTCCGCTTCGGCCTCGACCGTTGCCGGACCACAGCTGGACTTCCAGGCCACCACCCTGGACGGAGCGGCCTTCGAGGCCGCAACCCTGAAGGGACGACCGGTCGCCCTTTGGTTCTGGGCGCCGTGGTGCGCGATCTGTCGGCTGAAGGCACCGACCATCACTGCCGTGGCCAAGGAGTACGCCGGCAAGGTGGAGATCATCGGGGTCGCGGGCCGCGGAACGGTCGAGGAGATGAAGGGCTTCGTTGCCGACACCGGCACCGGCGAGCTCACGCACATCACCGACACCAGCGGCGCCATCTGGCAGCAGTACGGGATCGTCACCCAGCCGGCCTTCGCCTTCATCAGTCAGGACGGATCAACCGAGACCTTCGTCGGTGCGATCGGCACCGAGGAGCTTCGCGGATACCTGGACGGGACCACTTCCTGAACTGCGCCTCGTGGCACGGTCACGGCGGTGACCACCGACGGAGTCGCGCTGTTGGTGGGTCACCGGCGGCGGCGCGCGAGCAGCGAGCCCCCGATCGCGGCGACCACGAAGGCTGCCGCCGCGGTGAGGAACACGGCCAGCGGACCAACCTGCGCGAGCGCTGCTGAGACCTGGCCCGATGCTGCTGCCACCCAGTAGACGGGTCCACCTTCAACAGTCCGGCCACGAGAGGTCTGCACCTCCACCCAGCCGTACCAGGAGACGTAGAGTCCGGCGATGAGCACGAAGGCGCCGGAGATCCGGTTGATCCGGTGGGATAGCGCTTGAATGCTGCCGACAGCGGCCTGGCCGGCCAGGCCGACCACCAGGGCGAGCGTCGTCAGCACCGCCCCCATCCCGAGCGCATAGCTACCTGCCGCCAGCAGTGCCGCGAACGGGCTGGACCCGGGCGTGCCCACGGATCCCAACACTGCGGCGACGAACACCGGGAGGGTGCACGAGAGCGAGATCGTGGCATAGACGACCCCGTAGGCGACCATCCCCATCCCGGATCCGCTCACCGGCAGCGGCACTCGGATTCGGCCGATCGCCAGGTCCCGTCCCGACAGCAGCCAGCCGCCCACCGCGACCAGGACAACACCTGAGACCAGCGTCACCCAGCCCAGCCAGGGGCCAAGGCTCACCGAGAACACCGCAAGCAGCAGACCCACGACGCCGAAGACCCCGACGAATCCTGCCGTCACGGCTCCCCCCACGATCAGCGCCCTCGCCACCATCGACCCTCGAGAGGAGCGGGTGCCGAGAAAGAGGGCCAGGTAGGTGGGCAGCAACGCGAAACCGCAGGGGTTGAAGGCCGCCAGCATGCCTGCGGACGTGGCGAACAGCATGGAGGTCACGCTGATAGAACCCCGGACGGCCCTCCGGGGCTTCCCGAGACGGGCGGCCCAGGTTCGGCGAGCGGCCCGAGGAGTGGTCTCGCCCGAGGAGTGCCGGCCGTCTGGAGCCCGCTGCCAGTACCCGGGAAGCATCCCCCCGTCGGGAAGCCGTAGACGGGTCTGGCGGGTTTCCGGGGTACAACACACCATCAGGAGTCCCCATGCGCGCCATCTGGAATGGAACTGTCATCGCCGAGAGCGACGACACGGTCGTCGTCGAAGGCAACCACTACTTCCCCGTCGAATCCGTCAACTCCGACCTGATCAAGGCGTCGTCCACGCACACCACTTGCTCGTGGAAGGGGCAGGCGTCCTACTACTCCATCGAAACCGAGGGCCAGGTCAACAAGGACGCGGTCTGGTTCTACCCCGAACCGAAGACTGCGGCCAGCCAGATCGCCGGCCGGGTCGCGTTCTGGCGGGGGGTATCCGTCACCCGGTAGTCCGGACGGCGCAAGAGCCGGCCGACAGCAAAGCACCGGGTGGCCCAGCTGATTGCGCTGGGCCGACCGCTCACCAGATGAAGGGAATGAACTGCCTTCGCACGCGCTCCCGGTATTCCGCGTAGCCGGGGAACTTCTCCTGCAGCCAGGCTTCCTCCCGGCGCCGCTTGGCATCGAAGAACGCTGCGGCGACTGTGAAGGGCAGGAGCGCCAGCGGCGACGAAACCAGCGCCCACGCCAGCAGGCTTGACAGGACACCGCCGTAGATCGGGTGCCGAACCAGGCCGTAGAGGCCGTCCTGTCGAAGTTCTCCGGTTGCGATCGGTCGGGGGAACACCGTGAGCTGGCTGCCCAGCCCGGCGCCGCCCCCGAGGAGCAGCCCGATCCCGGTGAGGAAAGCCACGGCTCCGCCGGCCCACAACCACGGCCTGGCCGCCGCGGGCCAGTCCACCCCAAGGAAACCTGCCGCGGCTGCGACAGCGAAGATCACGATCTGCAGGGCGACCCAGCCGCCGCCCCTCCGGCCCAGCTCCGGGAGCCGTCTCGGATGCGCGGCAGTTCGACCGGAAGCTCGGCGGGGTCGCTCGTGGAACTTCATCAGGCCACCGTAGCGCCGCATCCCCACCGGGAGTCGCGGTGGAGAAGTTGTGCGCTCGAGCGGCCAGCCGACCTGCCGCTCGGTCAGGGCCGGTGCGGTCAGGCTTTCCTGGACTTGGGGGGCAGCGCTGCGACATGGTCGTGTGCGCGGACCAGCCAGTTCGCCTTCGCCTCGTCGGGAAGGTCGTTCGGGACTGACAGGTACCCGCCCATCGGCCGCTCCACCGGCCCGAACGGACCGCTGCCCGGGAGGGCGGAGAGTTCGGCCAGCGCGGCAGGACCCAGCTTGACTCCGATGTTCTCGCCGAACAGCCCCGCGAACATGTTGCCGTTCACGAAGGCTCCGACGCTGCCGAACATCGGCTTCACCTCCACCTGGGGCAGGTCTGGGACCAGCGACCGGAAGTACCGCTTGGCCTCGTCAGAGTGCTTTGGCAGCTGCAAAATCGATCCCACCTTTCCCGATTGTGGTGGCCAACGACGCTACCTCCTCGCTCGCGGCGAGTCGAGGTTGGCCGTCTGCGGGCCCGTCGCGGAGGTAATTGGTGCAGTCGTGCCGCGCCGCGCAGTGCGGTTAGCTCCAACTGTTCGGAACCGGTCGTCCCCTGGCTGCATCAACGAGGGAGTCTTGCCCGGCATATCGCATCAATGAAAGGAGTGCCCAGTGATCCCCGAACCGATCCAGCGCTTCATCGAGCAACAGGCGCAGCGCGCACCCTCGGACTACTCCGACCTGAGGGCAGTCTTCCTCAACGGAACGCTGAAGAAATCACCTGGAGCGAGCCAGACCGAGGGTCTGATGGCAATCTCGGTTGGGCTCCTTCGAGCCCTCGGGGTCCGCGTCGACGTGGTGCGAACCGTCGACCACGTAATCCCACCTGGCGTCCAGCCGGACATGCGTGAACATGGGTGGGAGCGGGACGACTTCCCCGACATCTACCGGCAGTTCGTCGAGCCAGCCGACATCATCGTCCTGGCCACTCCGATCTGGTTGGGCGACCAGAGCTCGCAGACCCGGCTGATCATCGAACGGCTGTACGGGTGGTCGGGCGAACTCAATGCTGCAGGCCAGTGGTCGTACTACGGGAAGGTCGGCGGCGCACTGATCACCGGCAATGAGGATGGCGGCAAGCACTGCGCCGCACAGATGCTGTACGCATTGCAGCACATCGGTCTGGCCGTGCCGCCGCAGTCGGATGCCTACTGGAACGGGGAGGCAGGTCCGGGACCGTCCTATCTCGACGACCCCGGAGGTGGCCAGAACAACGCGTGGACCACCCGCAACACCGTCTTCATGACCTGGAACATGCTGCACCTCGCCCGCATGTTGAAGGACGGCGGCGGCATCCCGGCCTACGGGAACATCTCCTCCGAGTGGGACCTGTCCCAGCCGGACCATCCCAATCCGGAGTACCGCTGACCAGTGAACCCGATCGATGCCGGTGATGAGACGCAGATTCGGCGCGCCCTCGAACTGGCAGCCCGCGGATCGCCGACCGACGTCAATCCGCTGGTGGGTGCTGTGGTCACCGACGCCGCCGGCGCGGTGATCGGGGAGGGATACCACCGCGGTGCCGGCACCCCGCACGCCGAGATCGAGGCGCTGCGGGCTGCCGGGCCGGCTGCGCAGGGAGGTACGGTCTACGTCACGCTCGAGCCGTGCCACCACACCGGGCGGACGGGGCCGTGCGTCGAAGCCCTGATTGCCGCGCGGGTCGCCCGCGTGGTGTTCGCGCAAGCCGATCCGAATCCGGTGGCGGCGGGCGGCTCCCAGCGGCTGCGGGCTGCCGGCGTCCCGGTGCGGGGCGGCGTGCTGGCGGCCGAGGCGGAGGCGGTCAACCGCACCTGGACGCACCTCATGCTCACCGGTCGGCCCTTCGTGACCTGGAAGTTCGCCGCCACGCTGGACGGACGGAGCGCAGCCCGGGACGGCACCTCCCGCTGGATCACCGGTCCGGAGGCCAGGGAGGATGTGCACGCCCTGCGGGCCCGTTGCGGGGCGGTGATCGTCGGCACCGGGACGGTCCTGGCTGACGATCCCCAACTGACCGCGCGAGGGCCCGGCGTCGCGGCGCCCACCCAGCCTCTGCGGGTGGTGCTCGGGACCCGGGACCTGCCTGCCGGTGCCCACGTCCTCGACGACGCGGCGCCCACCCTCATCCTGAAGTCCCACGATCTTCCCGGAGCGCTGACCCAGCTGGCCCAGCGAGGAGTCCACCACGCCCTCCTCGAGGGCGGTCCAACCCTGGCCGGCGCGTTCCTGCTGGCCGGGCTCGTGGACGAGGTGGTCGCCTACCTGGCGCCAGCGCTGCTCGGTGCTGGTCGGACCGTCGTCGGCGACCTGGGGATCGGGACGATCGCGGGTGCGCTGCGATTCACCACCACCGATGTCGTCCTCGTGGGATCCGATGTTCGCGTCACCGCCGCGCCCTCCACCGCACCCCGAAGGGTCCTCGGGATGACTGAGCAGGCCGGCAGCCGGGTGCAGGAGGCGGCCCGCACGCTCCTGCCTACGGCGCAGGGTCGATTTCAGGCCGTCGGCTACCTCGACCGGCTCACCGGCTCTGAGCACCTCGCACTCGTCAGCCCGCTCGGGGTGGGCGGCCCGGAGGATCCGCCGCTGGTCCGGGTGCAGTCGGAGTGCCTCACCGGGGACGTGTTCGGGTCGCAGCGATGCGACTGCGGACCGCAACTGCAGCGAGCCTTGGACCTGGTCTGCCAGGGTCCCGGGGTCATCGTCTACCTGCGCGGCCACGAGGGTCGCGGCGTCGGACTCCTCGCGAAGCTCCGGGCCTACCAGCTGCAGGACCAGGGCCTCGACACCGTCGCAGCCCAGGTCGAACTCGGGCTGCCCGTCGACGCCCGGGAGTACGGCGCAGCGTCCGGCATCCTGCACGCGCTCGGAGCAACCCGAGTCCGGCTGCTCACCAACAACCCTCGCAAGGTCCTGGCACTGCGCGCCGACGGCATCGAGGTGACCTCGGTCCGGCCGCTGCGCATCCCGCCGACTCCGGAGAACCTCGCCTACCTGCGCGCCAAACGTGACCAGCTTGGGCACGACCTCGTGATCGACGCTTCAGCCGCGACTCAGGCGACCAGTCCCGGCGAACCGTCGGTGGACACGACGTTGCCACCGGCGTCACGCCAGGCACCCATGCCCCCAGCCACCACATAGGCCTCGACGCCACGGCTCCGCAGCAGGTTCGTTGCCGTCCGAGCGCGGCTGCCGCTTCGGCACAGCACGACGACCCGCTTCGAGTTCCATCGGGGCGTCCGCGCGATCGGCAGTTCCGGGAGCGGCAGGTGGCTGGCCTGGGGCGCGTGCCCCGCGATCCACTCCCAACGGTCCCGCACGTCCAGCACCTCCGCTCCGTCGGAAACCAGGCGCAGGGCCTGCCGGGCAGACACTTCCGGGGCGGAATCCACAGTCATTGGCATCCTTTGGGTATTGGCGCTCGGTGGATCACCCAGCAGTTACGCTCAGCATACCCCCCGGGGTATGCTGAGCGTCAGTTCTGTTCGAGGGAAGGCTCTCATGGCTTCGAAGACCCGGCCTCGTGACCTGGTGGGTGCCAGCGTGCCTTCGGCCGCGCCACGTGGGTGGGCACCTTGGAGGGCGCTCGAAGCCTGGCCCCGCCGCCGGTGGGTGGTCGCCTTCGTTGGCGCGGTCGCCACCGTGCTCGTCATGGGGTTGCCCACCGCCATGATCCCGAACCCCGTCTTCGGGCGGGAAATCCCCACGACGTGGTGGGCGTGGCCGGCGCTGCTGCTCACCGCCGCCCTCAGTGGACTCCTCGGCGCTACCTACGTCCGTGGCCCGGCGGGCCCCGAACAGGTCTCCCGAACCGGGGTGGTCGGTGGCGTGCTGACCTACCTGGCGGTCGGCTGCCCGGTGTGCAACAAGCTCGCCCTGCTCGCGCTGGGGTACACCGGCGCGCTCACCTGGTTTGCCCCCGCCCAGCCCTGGCTGGCCCTGGCCGGGATCGGTCTGCTGGGTTATGCACTCCACCGTCGGCTGGGCGGCGAGGTCGCCTGCGCGGTTCCCGCTGGCCGGACCTGACCCGCGCCGCCGCGCCCGAAGCTGTGCTGGCGGCGCGACTGTAGGAGACCACGGCCGACCGGCAACTGCCTGGCTTCAGTTCTTACGAGGTTCTTGCGGCCTCGCGGATGCTCTCGCCAACGCGGCCGGAAGGGGCTGGACTTTGCCAATGAGGGTTCTCGTCACCGGCGCAGCCGGATTCATCGGTTCAACCATCGTCGAGCTCCTTTGCGACCGTGGTCATGAGGTGGTGAGCGTCGACCTGTTGCTGGATCGTGCTCATCGGACCCGCCCACAGTGGGTCGGTGAGGAGCTTCACGTCGTTGATGTGCGCGATGAGGAATCGCTGACCGGCCTGCTGCACGGGGTTGATGTGGTGTGCCACCAGGCAGCGATGGTCGGTCTTGGACTGACCATCAACGACGCCCCGGACTACGCCTCCCACAACGTGGTGGGGACAGCCTCGCTGGTGTCGGCGATGGCCCGGGCGGGGGTCGCCGGCCTGGTCCAGGCGTCCTCGATGGTGGTTTACGGCGGCGGTCGCGAGGTCTGCCCGGTCCACGGCGACGTTGCCACCCGCCCTCGCACGAGGGAGGACCTGCAGGTGGGACGCTTCGAGCCCGCCTGTGCGGTGTGCGGCGGGCCGGTCACCTGGGGAATGGTGGGCGAGGACGCCCGACTGGACCCCCACAACGCCTACGCCGCGACCAAGCTCGCCCAGGAGCATCTCGCGATCGCGTGGGCCGAACAGTCCGGTGGCCGGGCGATCAGCCTGCGCTACCACAACGTCTACGGCCCGCGGATGCCAAAGGACACCCCCTATGCGGGGGTGGCCAGCATCTTCCGCTCTGCCCTGGCCG
Organism: uncultured Actinomycetota bacterium; assembly: GCA_963848845.1. Taxonomy (GTDB): domain Bacteria; phylum Actinomycetota; class Actinomycetes; order Propionibacteriales; family Propionibacteriaceae; genus Propionicimonas. The sequence goes on along the minus strand of CAWKFH010000002.1, from coordinate 107,567 downwards.
CGGGTCGGGCGCCCCAGGTGTATGAGGACGGTCTACAGATGCGCGACTTCGTGCACGTCCACGACGTGGCCCGCGCCAACCTCGCAGCCCTCGAATGCCTGGCGTCGGCACCCGGAGCCGGTCCGGGTCACCGGGCCTACAACGTCGCTTCCGGATCGCCGCACACCGTACTCGACCTTGCCACTGCCCTGGCGAAGGAGCTGGGTGGGCCGGCGCCGGTCGTGGTGGGCGGTGGGCGCCCGGGCGACGTCCGCCATGTAGTGGCCGACCCGGCGCGGATCAGTGCCGAACTCGGCTTCGCCGCGCGGATCGGTTTCGGCGAAGGGATCGCCGAGTTCGCGGCCGCGCCGATGCGCGGCTGACGCGCGGGGACGGGACGCCGTCAGCTGGCCTGGGCGACCAGTGCGACAGCAGGCAGGCTCACCGTGAAGCAGCAACCCTGATCCACGTTGTGGACGGCGACCTTCCCGTCCTGGGCGGAGATCAGCCCTTTCACGATGGCCAGGCCCAACCCTGCCCCGGGGCTGAGCGGTGCGGTCTCCGGTGAGCGGGCGGTGGTTCCGCGGAAGCCGACGTCGAACACGCGGGGGAGTTCCTCCGCCGGGATACCGCCGCACCCGTCGGTGATCGTCAGCCAGGTCGCCGACCGGTCGGCGCCGCCACGGACCTGGACCGACCGGCCCTGCTGGGTGTGCCGGACCGCGTTCACCATCAGGTTCCGGACCACCCGCTCCATCTCCCGTCCCGACCCCATCCCGACCAGGGCGGGCAGGTCGACGTCGAGCTCGATGCCCCGGCTCGTGGCAACGGGACGAAGCCCGATCGCGGCCTCGGCGACGAGTTCGTTGAGGGCGATCGGCTCCAGGCGGAGGTCCAGCGCGCCGCTGCTGATCCTGGAGAGCTCGAACAGGTCGTCCACCATCGACCCGAGCCGGTTGGATTCGCGCCCGATCCGGGCCCCGTAGTCACTCACCTCGCCCGGCTCCTCGACGACCCGGTCCTCAAGGGCCTCAGCCATGGCCTTGATGCCGGCCAGGGGGGTCCGCAGGTCGTGGCTGATCCAGGCGATCAGCTCCCGATGGCTCTGCTCGCGGGCGTGTTCCTCAGCCCGGCGGGTCTCGATGGCCAGGGTGCGCCGGGCGAACTGTTGACCGATCAGCACCGACCCCGGCACGAGCATGACGGCGATCAGGAAGCAGGTGACCAGCGTCCAGCCCAGCTGCTCGGTGAACATGAAGCCGCTGATCGCCACCACGAAACTCAGCGCCGCCAGCAGCGGCACTGCCACCACCAGCGCGAGGGAGATCCCGAGGTGGCGCTCGAACACCTTCATCAAGAGCCACAACACGATGACCGTCCCAACGCAGGTCAACACCGCCCAGGGCGCGATGTGCGCCAGGTCTTCGCTCATGAGCCATCTCCCAATGGTTGGTACCGGTAGCCGACTCCCCAGACCGTCTGGAGCCGGATCGGATGGGACGGGTTGGGCTCCACCTTCTCCCGCAGTCGCCGCACGTGGACGGTGACGGTGGAGTCGTCGCCGAAGTCCCAGTCCCACACCTGGGCGAGGAGCTCGGACCGTCGGAACACCTGGTTCGGGTGGGCGACCAGGAAGGCCAGCAGGTCGAACTCCCGCGCGGTCATCACCAATTCCCGATCAGCCATCGTCGCGCGCCGGGCGGGCAGGTCGATCACGAGGTCGCCGTCGACCAACGCTGCCACCTGCTCGCGTCGCGGCGTCGAACGCTGCAGCAGGCGCTGCGCCCGCAACGTCACCTCGCGCGGCGAGAACGGCTTGACCACGTAGTCGTCTGCGCCCTGCTCCAGCCCGACGACCCGATCCGATTCGCTGCCGAGCGCGGTCAGGATCATGATCGGCACGGCGCTCGTCCGGCGGAGGCGCTCACAAACGTCCAGCCCGTCGATGCCGGGCAGCATCAGGTCGAGGATCACCAACTCGGGGGACACCTGCGCGAAGGCGGTCAGGCCGCTGGCCCCGTTGTCGGCCTCGACCACGTCGAGGCCGGCCCTGGTCAGGTAGCGGCGCAGAACGTCCCGGGTGGTCGGGTCATCCTCGATCACCAGCACGCGCTTGGCCGGCATGCCGTATCCCTCCTGCCCCAGCTCCACTGGATTCACCATTCAGTCAGCAACAGATGATTGACCGCAAGGGCCCACGCTGCGGCTGCGACCAGCCCCCAGCGTCGCCAGGACGGTGGCGCCAGGCCGGCCGCGCACCAGACGGTGAAGGCGAACGTCAGCCAGATCCGTTCGGTCTCTGCCTTGGAAAGGCCGCTCAGGTCGGCCAGGGCGATCACCGCCAGACCTGCCATGGCCAGCCAGGCCGGTGCCGCCTCCAGGTTGCGTCGACCTGGTCGGGCGACGGTGCGCACAGCCTCGGCGACAACCAGCACCACCAGCGGCGAGGCGCACACCACGAAGGCGGCCAGGTTCGCCCAGACGAAGTAGCTGTAGGGCCGCGAACTGGCGATCCCCTGGTAGTAGCGAAGCTGCACCTGGGCGAGCGCGTCCCACCAGCGGAAACCGGCAGTCGTGAAGAACACCACGACGGTCAGCGCCCCGCCGGCGGTCAGGAGCCAGCCTCGGCGCACCAAGGTCCAACCGGACCTTCTGACCGTCAGCAGCAGAGCGGTGACGGCGACGATCCCGTACAGGATGTGGCCGTAGGACAGGTAGACCAGCGCGCCGAACAACAACCCGCCAGTCAGCGACGCGGCCGGGCGGCGATGGACGGCACCCCAGCAGGCGGCCATCACCGCGGACGACGCCACGCCGAGGAACACCGCGTCCCCGGACACACCTATCCAGACCGCCCCGGGGAACACCGCAGCCCAGGGGACGAACTGTCGGGCCGCAGCGGAGGCACCCAACGTCCGGAGCGTGACCGCCCATGCCGGCAGCGCCAGGCTTCCGGCGATCATGCAGATCAGGCCGGCCCACACCGGCCCGCCCAATCCCACCTGTTGCAGGAACCAGAAGAACAGGGTCGCCAGCGGGGGATGGGCCGAGACGTGGGTCGTCCAGGCGCCGGGGACGTTGACGATCCGGTCGGCGAAGCCCCGGATGAAGTCCAGGGGATCACCGATCGCCGGCAGGTCGTCCAGGTACTCGTGCGGGGAAAGGAGCTTGGTCGCCCAGTCACCATCGACCGAGGCCAAACCGAAGATCCAGCCGAACCCCACAGCCCAGCCGACGGCCAGCAGCGTGCCCCACCTCAGGGTTGCCGCGGCCCGTTGGAGCCGGACAGCTGCGACCACGAGCAGCAGTGTCGGCAGCGTCGACCACGAGAGGTGCGGGGCCCACTCGGCGAAGATCGGCGGGAACGGCAGCAGAATGATCGTCCCGGAGGCCTCGATCGCCCGGCCGACGAAGTGTGCGACCAGCACCAACGACACAGCGCCGCCGAGCAGGGCCCAGTCAAGGCGGGACAGTCCTCGCCGGGGAACAGCGACCGTCGGCCTTGGCTCGACGGGTGTGGTCCTCACGTCGTGACGCTAGGTTCCCCACGCGGTTTCGGCACCAGCCCGGCGGGGTCCGAAAGGATTCCGTAAGGCTGTGCCGATTTCGGCAAGACTTCGGTAAGCCGGCTGGCCTGCGAACGATCACCGGTCCTTCCTAGCGTCGACTCATGCAGCCAGCACCCGCCGACGTCGACCAGGTCGAACTGGTCATCCCCTGCCTGAACGAGGGGATCGCCCTGCCGGCACTGCTCGCAGCGGTGCCGCAGGCCTGGGCGGTGATCGTGGTCGACAACGGCTCGACCGACAACACCGCCGAGGTGGCCACGCTCGCCGGTGCCACCGTCGTGCACGAAACCGAACCCGGCTACGGGGCGGCAGTGGACCGGGGACTGCGGGCGGCAACGCGCGAAATAGTGGTCGTCCTCGACGGGGACGGCTCGATCCAACCCGGCGACCTGGCTGCGTTGGTGGAGCTGGTGGCCGATGGGCGGGCCGACCTGGGGTGCGGTGCCCGCCGGCCCGTGAGCGGCTCGGCGTGGCCCGTTCACGCCCGCCTCGGGAACCGGTTGCTGGCCGCGACGCTGTCCCTGGCGCTGGGTGTCGACCTGCACGACATCGTCCCGGTTCGGGTTGCCCGCCGGGTGGCATTGCTGGAGCTGGGAGTCGGCGATCGCAGGTTCGGCTATCCCCTGGAAACCCTGCTGCGGGCGCGGGCAGCGGGCTGGCGGATCGTCGAGCTGCCGATCTCGTACCACCCGCGCAATGGTGGGCAGTCGAAGGTGACCGGCAGCATTCGCGGGACCATCCGCGCGTTGCGCGACTTTGCCGGGGTGCTGCTCGCCCATCGGGCGCTACTGCGGTGGCGGACGACATGAGGACGGGTCGGCGCCCGGTCCTGCTGATCATGGCCAAGGCGCCGGTGCCCGGCGAGGTGAAGACCCGCCTGACGCCACCATTCACAGCCCACCAGGCCGCAGCCCTCGCGTCCGCAGCACTGCTTGACACCCTGGATGCCTGCCGCTTGGCCGCGCAACTCACCGGGGCCGAGGTCGTGCTGGCGCTCTCCGGGGATCTCGCCCGCGCCCTGTCGGCGGCCTCGATCCGGTCGGCCCTCGTCGGCGTGCGGGTCCTGCCACAGCGCGGGGAAGGATTGGCGGCCAGGCTGGCCGCTGCTCACGTGGATGCTGCCGGCACCTTCGGGACCACCCTGCAGGTCGGGATGGACACCCCGCAGCTGCAGCCGGTGGTGCTCGCCGAGGGGCTGGCAAGGGTCTCGGCAGCCGACGGACCGGACGCCGTCCTCGGGCTGGCCGAGGATGGTGGCTGGTGGGCGCTCGGGCTGCGCCGGGCCGGTGCGGCGCGCTGCCTCCTCGGGGTCGCGATGTCCACCGAACACACCGGGGCGGACACGCTGGCAGCGCTCAGGCACCAACAGCGTCGGGTCGAACTGCTGCCAACCCTGCGAGACGTGGACACGGTCAGTGATATCGAGACCGTCGCCGCGCGGACGGACGGCCGATTCGGTGCGCTCGCCCGAGCGCTCCACCCGATGGCTGGGCAGTTCTCATGACCACGGCCACCGAGGTGTACGGCCTTGGCCTGCGCGGCGACCAGGTCTGGGTCGAGGGGACCAGGGCCGAGGTGCTGCCCGTCAAGGAGTGGACCAGCGACCAGCTCGAGGGCGACCAGGCCCTGCTGGCGCGCTGCGAGGGCCCGACCCTTGACATCGGCTGCGGGCCGGGACGGCTGTCGGCTGCCCTGCTGGCCCGGCACGTGCTGGCCCTTGGGATTGATGTCAGCCCGGAGGCAGTCGCCCTTGCCCGCGCCCGGGGGGCTGCCGTCCTGCGACGGGACATCTTCGGCGCCCTCCCGTGTGAAGGCGGCTGGCAGCACGCACTGCTGGCTGACGGCAACATCGGCATCGGCGGTGACCCGATCCGCCTGCTGGCACGGTGTCGTGAGCTGCTCGCCCCTGGCGGGACGGTCCTGCTGGACCTGCAGGGGACCGGCAGCCGCCTGCGGACCCATCGCGTCCGGCTGCGGGTCGGTGAAGTTGCCAGTGACTGGTTCCACTGGTCGAGCCTGCCGACTGGCGCGCTACCGGTCATTGCGGCCGCCACCGGCTTCAGCGTCCACAGCGTCTGGCGGTCGGCGGGTCGCTGGCAGGCCGAACTCAGGGTCTGCGACCACTGGCACCGGGAGGTTCGATGAAACCTGCCGAGCTGATTCCGCGCCCCGAGTGGTACCCGACCCGCGCACGTGGCGGCTGGCTCAGCCTTCGGCTCGGGATGTGGCTCGGCCTAACGTTCTCCACCTGCTTCGTCACCGGGTTGATCAGCCACTTCCACCAGCATCCCGGGGTAGTCGGGCTGCCAGACGGGCCGGTGTGGGGTTACGCGCTCAGCCAGGGCATCCATGTCACCACCGGTATTGCCTCGATCCCGCTGCTTGCCGTGAAGCTGTGGTCGGTCGCACCCAGGTTCTGGAAGCGTCCGCTGATCGGTGGCCCGCTGCGAATGCTGGAGCGTGGATCGGTGCTGGTGCTGGTCGCTTCCGCGGTGTTCGAGCTGGTCACCGGACTGCTGAACGTGGCCGAGTGGTACGCGTTCGGGTTCTACTTCCCGCCGGTCCACTACGCCGTCGCGTGGCTGGCCATCGGCTCGATCGCCGTCCATGTCGCCGTCCAGTTGCCGAAGGTCCGCGAACTCTGGGGCCGGCCCGAGCCCCCGGTAGCCGCGGGCGACCTGAACCGGCGCGACGTCCTGCGGTTGGCGGGTCTCGGCGCGGCCGTCGCCGCGGTGGTAACAGCTGGTGACAAGCTCCCACCGCTTCAACAGGTCGGCGTACTCTCGCAACGAAGCGGGACGGGCCCGCAGGGCCTCCCGGTGAATCGCAGCGCGGCCGCCGCCGGCGTCCGCTTCGACCCCGACTGGCAACTGAAGGTGCATGACCAGGGCACCGAGCGCACCTTCAGCCTTGGGGAACTGCAAGCCATGCCGCAGCACTCCGCGATGCTTCCGATCGCCTGCGTTGAGGGCTGGAACGTGTGGGCGAACTGGGAGGGGGTCCGGCTCAGCGAACTGGTCGATGACCCCGCCAGCGTCGCCGAGGTGACACTGCGCTCGCCCGACCCGGGCGGCTATGGCGCCAGCACGGTCTCAACCGGGGCGCTGAACCACCCCGATACCCTGCTCGCGCTCCGGCTGAACGGCGAAGCGCTCGCTCTTGACCACGGCTACCCTGCCCGGCTGATCGCCCCGAATCGTCCCGGGGCCATGCAGACCAAGTGGGTAACCCTCATCGAGGTCCGTCGATGACAAGATCACGGGCGGTGAAGGGGCGCCTCAGTGCCCTGCGAGCCAAAGCTGAGCTGGCGGCCGGCGAACAGCTGTTCCAGGTCAGGTCCGCGATCGCAGGCCTGACCCGGGTTCAGGCCGCGCTCCTCCTGCTGGGGGCCGGGACCGTCGCCTACGGCGGCGTTCAGCTGCTGCAACTCCTGGTCGACAGGACCGCACCGGTTCTCGGGGTGGGCGCCTGGTGGCTGGGTGGCCCATTGATCATCGACCTGATCGCGGTCCCGACCGTGGTCGTGATCGGAGTTGCGATCGGACGCTTCGTGCCGGTTGCCTGGCGCCGCTACGTTTCCGGAGCCTCTTCGCTGACCGTCCTGTTGACGATTGTTGCCGTTCCGTTCCTCACCGGTCTCGGCCGGCGTCCGGACAATCCCAGCCTGCTCGACCGCAACTACTGGGCCGGCTACCTCGGGCTGGTTGCAGCCGTCTGGGGACTGCCGCTGCTCGTGCGGCTGGCAAGGCTGATCCCGCGGCCCAGGCGCGAAGCAGCTGGGCCCGGCAACCTGGGGAGCGACGTCGGAGCCCGCCTAGAACAGGAGGGCGATGCCCGTCGTGACCAACCAGAGTGACCAGACGATGTAGACGACGGGGGTCGCCACCGCTGCCACTCGCCAGCCCTTGACCTCGAACGGCCCGACGAACTCAAGAGAGCAGATCGCCAGGGCCAATCCGATGACGATGCCGACGACGCCGATCCAGCCGCTCAGGTTCGAGCTCTGGAGGATCGCAATGCCAACCGTGGCGCTCCAGGCGCCGGTGAAGAGGAAGCCAAGGTGCTCACCCACCGCGACGCCGAGGTAGCGGTTGAACGCCTGGAAGACGAGGTCGATGCCATCCTGGCGGGCCGGGTTGTCCACGCTGCCCTCGGATTCCCGCGCCAGGTAGGGGACAAGGAACGGCCACCGGATGAGGCCGAGGAACTGCACGAGGCTGGCCACGACCCCGATGGCCGCGACCGCAACGGCGACAGCTGGGCTGGTCCCCTCCAGGGAGACGGACAGCAGGATCGCGAGCGGCGCGAGCAGCACCGCCGTCATCGCGAAGCCCCACCACAGCAGGACCAGACCTGAGCCGCCGGCCCGGAACTTCTGAAGGATCTCGGCCGTGGGTCGGCGAAGGATGTCGGGATAGTCGAACTTCGCCGCCAGGGCTGCGAAGGCTGCGTTGAACGCGATCGGTACCACGATCAGCAGGACGGCGGCCATGGTCCTGGCCAGTGGGTCGATCAAGAGGGGCATGGGTCGTCCAATCCGAGATCTAGGTCGTGCAATCGTTGTAGCGTACGACGTACACAAAGAGGAAGTGGCAGTCTTCCGCCGCAGCCGTTGCGGGTAGCCGGTGCGATCCCGGCAGCGCCGGGCTCGCCTGCTCAGTTGGCCTGCGCAAGCACACCCGTCCCCGTGATGAGTTGGCGAAGCGCGAGGGCGTAATGGGCATCGCTGCCGTAGTGGCCGAGGTCATCAGCAACCGAGAACGTGAGCGGGAATTGACCAACCGGGAGGTTCGACAGTTGCCCAGCGAGGACGGCCTCCGGATCCACCGATTCCCTGGTTGCGTCGCGTGCTGCGGTGAAGGCGAACCACCCGTAGTTGAGGGCGAGGATGCCGCAGAAGGTCGCTACCGCCTCAGCTCCGGTTACGCCGCCGCGCTTGAGGATCTCGAGCGCCCTTTCGCCGATTGCGGCGGCATTGATACCGGGGTTGGAGTGCGTGAACAGCGGCACGATGGCCCAGGGGTGGCCGGCGAGCAGAGCCCGGTGGGCGGTGGCGAACGCAGTGAGGTCAGCCAGCCAGTCGTCAGTCGGGCCGCTGACTTCGATCCTGCCGAGGACGCGGTCGAGCATTGCGTCGATGAGCTCATCCTTGGTGGCGAAGTATCGGTAGAGCGCCATCGGGGAAGCGCCCATGCGAGTTGCCACGGCCCGCATCGTCAAGGCTTCGTAGCCGTCTCGCGTCACGTGCTCGGCCGCTACCAGGATCTCGTCGGCACTGACCGAGCTGCGCCCTCGGCGCTGGCGCCGGGCCGGTGGGTAATTCTCAGGCATCCATTGACCCCCGCATCGTTTACTACGTACGTTAGTATCACGTACATAGTACACTAGCGAAAGGTTGCAGTGAGAATGAGCACCATACCCACAGTCTCGAATAGGTCGGGAACCAGTCGTCGTCCCTTGGCCAGAAGCCTCCTGTTGTGGAGCGCAAGTTTCCTTGCCATTCCCGCCGCGGGCTACCTTGGCATGTTTCTCGTCGGGCGCGTGGACAACCTCGGGTCCGCCCTGATCGGCGGTGCCCTCCTTGGCGCGATCCTCGGGTTCGTCCAGGCAATGGTCAGCAGCGGCCGCCTCCCCAGACTTTCCTGGACTGTTGCCACCACCATCGGGGGCAGCCTCGGGGTGGCTGCCGGCAGCCTTGCGATCGGCTACCGCACCTCGCTTGCCGACCTCGCACTGGGCGGCCTGATCACCGGTATCCTCCTCGGAATCGCCCAGGCGTTCGTCCTGCCGGCCGGGGTCCGGTTCCGCTGGCTATGGGCCGGGGTCACTGCCGTACTGTGGCCGGCGGCATGGGTGGTCACCACGCTGGCCGGAATCAAGGTCGAGGAGCAGTTCATCGTCTTCGGTTCGAGCGGCGCCGTCGTGTACACCGTCCTCGCCGGCCTGGCTCTCCACCTCATCCTCCAGCCGAGCGCGGTGCCACCCCGGGTAGCTGCACCCGAGCCCGCCAGCCAAGGGTGACTGTCAGCCAGCGCGTCAGTCCTGGGGCGCCAGCGGGAGCGGCCTTGCGAAGTACGCGGGCTCGCCGTCGGTATTTCTCCGCCTGCCGGGACACCACAGCCGAAGGTAGCGTCCTAGCGAGCCGATCCGCCGCGACAACCCCAGCAGGCAGGCGCCATGGAACTCCCGCTCCTTCTCGCAGGCCCGATCCTGCGGCGTGCGGACCCCGGACTGGTCGCCGTCCAGGTGGTTCTGAGCAAGGCGGCCGTGGTGAAGCTCACCGTCTGGGAGGGACGCGTAGCCTTCGACACCACCAACCCGGCCTTCGCCAGCAGTGCCGATCCACCCGATCCGAACGCGCCCCTTCCGAAACCCGGCGCGGAGACGTTGCGGATCGGCGAATCGCTGCACCTCGGACTGGTGTCCGCCCGCCTGCCACCCGCCTCGGGCAAGGTCTTCCAGTCCGATCGGCTGTACTCCTACAACGTCAGCATCACCGCGGACGGGACCACCACCGACCTGGCCGGCCTTGGCCTGCTCGGCGAGCACACCGTGAGCGGGGTGACGGCCGGGCCCCTGGGCTACGACGACCGGATGCTGCCGAGCTTCGCCCTGCCACCGACGAGCCTGGACGACCTCCAGCTGGCCTACGGGTCCTGCAGACGTCCCGGCTACGACGACGGTGACGCGCTTGCCTGGATGGATGAGTACCTGACCGAGCGGGTGCGGGACCCACGGGCGCGGATCCACCAGCTGTTCCTCGGCGGGGACCAGATCTACGCCGACGACGTCGATTCGGTGATGATGTTGCGGATCGCGGAGCTGGGCGTCGAGCTGATCGGAACCGCCGGCGGGGTGCCGGTTGAACGGGTCAAGGTCGGCAAGGTCCTGAAGCGGCCGGCGTCCACCCAGCCGGATCGCGCCGACCCGAACGCCGTCTACGTCCTGGAGCCCGCAACGGAGACCGCCAGCCGTGGCGACCTGCCAGCCGGTCTCGCGCACTTCCCACGGGGCGGCCAGCTGGGAGGGCGCCTCGACCTGACCACGCGCAGCGCCCAGTTCACCAGCGTGGACGGCAACAACCACCTGATCTCGTTCGGGGAGTTCGCGGCCACCTATCTGTTGGTGTGGTCACCGGCCTGCTGGGGCGTTGAAGTACCAGGGGCGCGCCTGTTGCCCGATGTCGGCGCAGCAACCGGCCCGCGACTGGCCTGGCTGGACACCCTTGCCGACGGTCAGGACGTCGCCCTTCCCGAGGGGGCATTCCCCGAACGGATTCCCGAACACCTCTATGCCGAGAAGGCGGTAATCGCCGCCCGAATCAAGAAGGACGCTGAGAAGACCCCGGCGGAACACGCCGCCGGTCGCCGCCGCAGCCACCGCGTCCACCGTGAGTTCCTGCTTGGCCTCGGCAAGGTGCAGCGCGTCCTCGCCAACGTCCCGACCTACATGATCCTGGACGACCACGACGTCACCGACGACTTCTTCCTGAACCCGATCTGGCGTCGACGGGTGCTTGGGACTGCGCTCGGGCAGGTGATCCTGACCAACGCGATGCTCGCCTACGCGCTGTTCCAGGACTGGGGCAACGACCCGCGTCGGTACGACCCGATCGCAACGCCCGACCGCCCGGAGCTGCTGGACCAACTGCCCAGCAGCCTGCTCGACCGGGCCACCCAACTGTTCCGGCCCGGGCGGCCCGCGGGCCCCGATGTCGACGCCTTCGCAGCTCTCGGCCGGATGTTCGGGCACAACCTCGACAACGCCGTCCTCCCGGACGGTCGGTTCGGCGCGGTGCGTCCGCCGATCACCTGGCACTTCCGCATCGACGGCCCCAAGCACGTTGTGGTCGTCCTGGACAACCGGACGCGGCGCAGCTACGTCGCAGAGATCGGCCCGCCGGGCAACGTGTCCACCGAAGCGCTGGTCGACCAGCTGCCCCGGCCGCCGCTGCCCGCCGGTCGTGAGGTGCTGGTGGTGATCGCCCCGCTCCAGGTGATCGGGCCCCCAGTGATCGACGAGGTGGTCGCCCGGGCCATCTACCGGATCTTCGACCTGTTCAAGGCCGGCGAACTGGCCGACCCGGGTTCGGTGTCGGGCGACCGACGGATGCCCGGCACGAACCCTGACGCCCTGGAGACCTGGGCCTTCGACCCGATCACCTACGAACACCTGCTGGCCCGCCTGGCCGAGTACCAGCGGGTCGTGCTGCTCTCCGGCGACGTGCACAACTCCGCCTCCAACCTGATGAGCTACTGGCGCGGCGACCAGCAGCTGCCGGCCCGGATCGCGCAGTTCACCTCCAGCGGGTTCAAGAACGTGATGCCGGTCTACCTGCGGGCACTCGACCGCAGCGCGATGCTGCTGCAGGAACTGCTGCGGGCCAAGCTCGGCGTCGAACGCCTCGGCTGGACCCGTCCGGAAGCGGACCTCGTCCTGCTCCCCACCGGACGCACCGAGGCCGACCTGGTGGCGACGACGCGGGCGAAGCTGCTGCGCAGCCCCGTGCTGCTGGCCACCCACGGCTGGCTCGACGACAACGAGCCGGGGGAGACCGAGCCCGAGAAGACGTCCCGGCTGAACCCGGCCCGCCTGCCCGAGTGGCGCTGGCGGATCGCGCCGCTGATCGACGAGCGGGCCGACGCCGACCGCCCGTCCCCGATCCGCCCGAAGGCCTTGGACGACGCGCTGATCGAGACCCAGCTCGCCGACCCGGCAACGGCGTTCCAGGCGATGCAGACGGTTGCCGCCCGGCACCAGCGGGCCCTGGACCAGATGCGGAACACCCGCCAGATGATGTTCCGATCGAACTTCGGCATCTGCCGCTTCGAGACCGTCGGCGACAGCGCCCCGCTCACCGCGGTCGGCGAGGTGTACACCTCCGCGATCGACCCGGAGACCCAGCTCCCCGTGCTGGGTGCCTACATGGTTCACCGCGCGCAACTGGGGCCCGTGGGCGAGGCCGCACCCAACACGCTGCGCGTGCCCGTCCTGTCCAGAGTCCCGATCCCGGAGCCGCAGCCATGAGCGCCACGTCGGTGCTCCGCCGGCTCGTGGGCGAGGTCGTGGACTTCATCGGCTTCGTCGCCGACCTGCTCGGACGCGCAGAGGTGCGCAAGGCCGTGCTCCTCGACCTGGGTGCAGCCCCCGACGCGACAACGGGGAAGCTCGAACTACCAGAGGCGCCGCTGGCCGCCATCAAGGCCTACCGCGACGCCGTCGACACCGACCTGCAGGCCGACATCGAGGCTGCCGGCAACCTCGCCCTGCTGATCGGGGCCCTCATCGATCAGATCGAGGCGTGGCAGGGCACCGACTGGGCCGGACGGGGCGACACCTTCGTCAACAGCCTGCTCGACCTGCTGGGCAGCACCTACGTTCGCCGCCGCTGGCCCAAGCTGTTCCTGGTCCTCCAAGCGGTGGCGATCACGTCGGAGCTCACCGGCTCGCTCGCTCCCGGCGACCAGGCCGGCAGCCGGTTCCTGAACGCCTTCTGCACGATCTTCTCCTTCGTCTGGAACCCCGGACGCACCCTCGACGACCTCGACGACACCCGGCCGGGCGCAGAGGGCAGCACCCTCAACACCGCGCGGGACACCTCGTTCCTCGTCGTCGACGGTCTCATCCGCGGCATCCTCGCTGCGATCGCCGTGGTCGACCAGACCACGGACGAGGAGGGCCGGAACGCCCTCGGCGACGTCATCGTCGGCTGGGACGCGGCAGCCCTCGACGTCGACTCCGACCAGCGTCCGACCGCTGCCGACGTGCTGTCGGGCCGCATGGTGTCGATGGCGCTGCGGCGCGACGCCGTGCTGGACGCAGAGCAGCTTCGACTCACCTGGATGTACCTGCCGCGCCGCCTCGGCACGCCCGCCCGTCCGCACCAGCTGTTCCTCGCCCTCGGTGGCTCGCTCACCCTCGACGAGGTGCTGAACCCCGGCGCGACCGACGACCCCACCTGGCGGTTCCGGGTCACGCATCCGCAGCGACGCCGGCGCAGCCCTGCTGATCAGCGGCGACGGGGTGGAGGCCAACGCGGAGGCCGCCAACACCGAGGTCTCGATCGGCTACGTGGCCACCCCGGACGAGACCGGCATCAGCTACGCCGTGCCGCGCGCAACTGGAACCCGGCTGGAGATCGGCGGCATCGCGTTCGTGCTCACCATCAGCGGCTCGGGCGCCCGGGTGCTGATGCGGATCAACCAATCCGCCCTCGTGATCGACTCCGCGGACTCCGACAGCTTCGTGCGCAAGCTGCTGGGCGGCCGTCCGATCCGCAAGGTGTTCTCCCTCGGGCTGGGCTACGACTCCAACCTCGGCTTCATCCACGAGGTGCATTCGCTCGGAGTTCGAAGGATGCGACCGGGCCCGAGCCGCCGTTCGACTCCTCGGGTCCGGCGGGGCCGTCCGACCTCGACCTCACCCTGCCGCTGGGCGGCGGTGGGGCGCTCGGGTTCAACATCCACGAGGTGGTGCTCCGCCTGGCCGGACGCCGCGAGGAAGACCCCGATTCAGGGTGGGCAGTGGCGGCGGGCGCGCTGGTCTCCTTCAGCACCCAGTTCGGCCCGGTCTACGTGCGCGTCGACCGGCTCGGTCTGATGGCCGCCGTGGACACCACCACCCTGCAGAAGGACCGCAACCTGCGCGTGGTCAATGCCAGAGTCGACGCCACCCGTCCCACCGGTATCGCCCTCGACCTGCGCACCGGCCCGGTCAGCGGCGGCGGCGCCATTCACCACGACCCGGTCACCGGCGACTACTTCGGCGCGCTGGTGCTGCGGTTCGGCAAGCGGATCACCCTCACCTGCATCGGGCTGGCCTCCACCAAGGACCGTGAAGGCAACGACCTGACCTCGTTCATCCTGATCGGCACGGTCGAGCACCTTGGGCTGCAGATCGGCTTCGTCACCCTCGACGGCTTCGGCCTGCTCTACGCCGCCGACCGCACCCTTGACGTCGCCGCCGTGCGGGCAGCACTCCCGTCCGGGCAGCTCAAGCACGTGCTGTTCCCGGCGGACCCGCTGAAGCACCTGCCCGAGATGGTCTCTGCACTGCGGACGTTCTTCCCGCCGCGGGAGGGCACCCACATCTACGGCATCCTGGTGAAGCTCACCTTCGGCGGCTCGCACCCGCTGCTGCGCGCCGACCTGGCGCTGATGCTGGAACGGGACAGCAACACCGCCTCGAGCCGGCTGCTGGTCCTCGGTCGGGTCTCCTCGGTCCTGCCGCAGGACGCGAAACCGCTGCTCACGCTGAACCTCGACGTCGTGGGCGTGTTCGACCTGGAGACCGGATCGGCCGCCCTCGACGCGGTGCTGTACGACTCCAAGCTGTGCGGCCGGTTCGTGCTCACCGGGGCTGCCGCCTTCCGAAGGGAGCGCGGGCAGGGTTTCGCGCTCGCAGTCGGCGGTTTCAACCCGCGGTTCAGCCCGCCGGCGAACTTCCCGGTCGTGCCGCGGGTCACGGTGGCCCTGACCACCGGCGACAACCCGAAGCTGATCATCGAGGCCTACTTCGCGATCACCCCGAACACGCTGCAGTTCGGCGCGAAGGCCTCGCTCTACGCCGCAGCCTACGGTTTCAGCATCGAGGGCTACATCGGCTTCGACGTGCTGGTGCAGTTCTGGCCGCCGCACTTCATCGCCGACTTCGCCGCAGGGGTGCAGCTGAAGCGTGGCTCCCGGAACCTGTTCAAGGTCGACGTCAAGGGGACGCTCGAAGGCCCCCTACCGCTCCGGGTCGCCGGCAGGGCGACGTTCGGCATCCTCTGGTGGGACTACACGGTCTCCTTCGACAAGACGCTGATCGGTGGCGACCCGGCCATCGCCACCGAAGCCATCGACGTCCTCGGCGAGCTCCTCGGCAGGCTCAGCGACCCGCACAACTGGCGGACCGACCTGCCGTCAGGAGCGACCCAGGTGGTTGGGGTGCGCAGCGTCCAGCGCACCGAAGGGCTGCTGCTGCACCCGCTGGGACGCCTGGTCGTCCAGCAGGGCCTGGTGCCGCTGAACCTCGACCGGGACATCGACCGTCTCGGTGCGTTCGTGCCGCAGGGTGCCCGCAAGTTCGCGATCACCCAGGCGCGGGTCGGGGGTGCGCAGGCCAGTACCGCACCGGTCAGCGACGAGTTCCCCGACAGCCAATTCTTCGACATGACCGACGCTGAACGCCTCGCTGCCCCGGGCATGGTGCTGCGGGAGGCGGGGGTCAGCTTCGGTAACGACACCTACCTCTCCGACGCCGCAGGAGGGGTAGCCGCCCCGTTCCGCTACACCGAGATCGTCGTCGGGCCGGACGGGGTCCCGGTCGTCCAGCCGGACCCGCGACCGGCCGAGCCGGGTCACCTGGTGGCGGGACTGCGGATCGCGGCCGCCGCCCGGGCGGGCACCCGCATCTCGGTCGCGGAACGCTATGCCGGCGTCGAACGCCCCGACGCACCCCGACTGGCCGCGGCGCTGGTGCCATGAGCGAGCCCAACCTGGTCCTGCTGCCCTGGGCGCGCCGGGGCGGGTCGCTCACACTCCCACCCGATGTCCCGGCCGGGCACCCGGCCAGCCAGGTCTCCGCCACGGCTGAAGTGATCGTGAACGGTGCCAGTCCACCGGCGGCGGTGCCGGTGCAACTGCTCGGGCCCGGTGACGTCACCAGCCTCGCCCCGCAGCAGGTGATCCGCTCCGATCCGGCGCCGGGCTCGCGAACCTTCGAGGCCAACTACCTCGCTCTGGTCGAGTTCGATGAGCCGGCCCTCCCCTGGCTGTTCACCCCGGCCGCCGCCGTCGCCGGGCGGTTGCGGCCATGGCTCTGCCTTGTGGTGGTCCGGCAGCAGTCGGGAGTGGAGCTCGCACCACCTTCGCGCGGGGCGTTGCCGGTGCTGAAGATCGGCGGCCCGGCGCACCCAGAGAACGAGCTGCCCGACCTCAAGGACAGCTGGGCCTGGGCGCACGCCCAGCTGGCCACCGATGCGGTCATGAGCGACGCAGCTCTCGCCGAGGCGCTCGGCGGTGACCCGGCGCGGAGCCTCGCCCGGCTGGTCTGCGGCCGGCTGCTGGCAGAGCAGACCGAGTACCTCGCCTGTGTCGTGCCGACCTTCGAGGCCGGGCGGCTCACCGGACTCGGGGACGACCCCGGGGATGCGCAGGGCCCGGCCTGGCACCTCGCCGACGGGATGGCGCCGGTGGAGCTGCCCGTGTTCCACTCCTGGCGCTTCGCCACTGGACCTGCCGGCGACTTCCAGTCCCTCGCGTTGGCCATACGCGGTCGTCCGGTGGCCGAAGGCTTCGGTACAAGGGCCGTCGACCTTTCGACGTCCGGGCTGGGGGTGGCTGGCGCCGACGAAGCCCAGGTGCTGCTGAGCGGGGCACTGCTCGCCCTCGACGCTCCCGCCCAGAGGTGGTCGGATCCGGCCCTTGCGGCCACGTTCGCGTCCGCGCTGACCGATGTGCTCAACGCGCCGGACCAGGCCACTGCCGGCGAACCACTACTGGCCCCGCCGCGGTACGGCTCCGCCTACCGGGCCATACCAGGGCTCGACCCCGCCGCGGCAGCCCGGTGGTACGAGCAGCTGAACACCGATCCGGCGACCCGGATCGCCGCTGCGCTGGGCACGCTCGTGGTGCAACAGCAGCAGGAGACCCTGGTCGCCGCAGCGTGGGACCAGGCAGCGGACCTGCGGGCCGCCGGCCGGGTGATGGGTCTTGCCGGGTTCGGCCTCGCCCTGGCCGACAGCCTCCACCGGCGGTACCTGCAGCCCCTGGCGCCGGAGGTCGGCCTGTTCGTGCTGGCACCACTACGGGCCCGGCTGCTGAAGTCGCCGGCCACCGGTGCCGAGCTCAGCTTCGGCCAGCAGTGGGCGCTGTCCCGGATGCCGGAGGCGGCCCTCGGCGCGGCCGTACGGCGGGTGACCCGGGCCCGGGGACCGGCCGTCCGCCGGGCGGGCCGGACCGGGCCACTCCCGTCCCGGATCGACATCCTCGGACGGATGGCGCCTGTCTCCCGACTTGAGCGGGGGTTCGTCACCCAGCTCGGCCCGCTCACCTTCGAGGACGGTGGCGCTGCGCTGCCGACGCCCCAGCCGCTGACCTGGGCAGCCGTGAACCCGGACGCGATCGCCGGGGCGCCGCCGCGACCGGTCTTCGGAATCGGCCCCATGCCTGCCCCGGAGGCCGGGCCGCGCCCGTTCCCGCTGCCGGGCGGTGTCCTGGGTGGTGGGGTGCTCGACCCCGGTGGAATCCGGCGCGCCGCAGGCGGCGCGCCGCCTGCCCGGGCAGTCGCGCCGTTGGCGCGTCGGCGGCCCGGCGACCCCGATCCAGAGGAGCCAGGGCCGGAGGACCCGGAACCGGAGGACCCCGACCCCGATCCGCACCCACCGCGGCGCGACGGCCCGACTGCGGCACTCTTCCGTGACGTGGCGGCCCGCCACCTGACCTCCTTCCTTGCCCCGGCACCGCCCGATCGCGGCCCGTTGGGTGCGCTGGTCGCCGTGACCCTGTTCGCAGAGGCGCTGGCGCTCACCGCACCGGCCAGGACTTTCCCGGAGCGGGTCGCCGGGCTGCTCGAGACCCCGATGCCGCCGACAGCGGACGCACTCGTACCGGCCCTGCAGTTCGCGCCGCGGTTCGACGCCCCGATGGCTCGCGCCCTCACCGAACTGGGGCAGCAGTGGCTGCTGCCCGGCCTGGACGGCGTCCCGGCGAACACCGCGCTCGCGCTGCGCACCAACGGGCCATTCGTCGAGGCGTTCCTGGTCGGGCTCAACCACGAGTTCGGGCGCGAACTGCTCTGGCGTGAGTTCCCGGCACCGCTGACCGCGACCTTCTTCGACCGGTTCTGGGACGCGGCGGTGGCCCCGGACGCACCGGCGGACATCGCACCACTGGCCGCCTGGGCGGACCGGCCGCTTGGGGCGCCCACCGTGGTCGAGGACCGGTTCGTCCTGCTGCTGCGCAGCGAACTGATCCGCCGCTTCCCGGACGCCCTGGTCTCGGCCGTCCGGCCCGGCCCTCCGGCAGAGGAGCTGCTGCCGGTCTTCCGGGGTGCGCTGGAGCCCGACATCACCTTCTTCGGCTTCACCGTGCCGCTGGCCGACGCCGACGAGTTCTCGATCGTGATCGCCGAACAGCCCGGGGCACCCCGGTTCGGGTTCGAGGTGGGGGAGGCTCCCGCCGGGGTGAGCCACGCCCCGGCCGCGGACGCCACCTCGGCGCAGCTGGCCGCGCGGCTACGGCAGTTGCCGGCCCGGATCAGCATCCCGGTCTCGGTGCTCCTGCGGAAGCCGACGCCATGACCGACCCGCTTGACCTAGCGCCGCTGACCGCTGACACCCTCGCCGCCGACCCGCGGCTGGCCGAAGAGCTGGCCGAGGGCAAGCACCCACTGGCGCTGCTCCCGGTGCGCCTGGAAACCCGTTACCGGACCGCAGCGGACGGCAGCACGTCGCTGCTGGTGCGGATCTACCCCGACCAGCTGCACATCGACGCCCACGACCCCCGGCTGTCGCCGCCGGAACTGGCTGCCGGCCTGGAGTTCTGGCGCGCGCAGTGGCGCGCCGGAGGCAACCGTGAGCGCCAGCAGCGGGGGTGGGCGACCCTGGCCGAGCGCTTCGGCCCGGGGCGAGCCGGCTGGGTGGCGACGGCGACGACGCCCACCAACCCGCAGGCGCGCCCCGGGGCGGAGGTGCCCGACGGCGCGGCTCTGGCCGCGGAGCCCACCTTCCCGGCGGTGCAGCCCAGCGAGCGACGCAGCACGCCGGTCGCCCGGCTCCTGCCCAGCCACTGGACCGCCACCGCCTACGCGCAGGGCGCGGTGGTGGCCGTGGGCAGCGGCCAGCCGATCACAGCCGACCCGGCGGTGGGACCCGACCTTTCGGCCCCGCTGGTGGGCGAGGCGGACGACGACGAGGTGGCGGCGATCGACCGGGAGATGAACTGGCTGGTCGACTTCAGAGCCGCCGAGGACCTCGGGATGGCGTTGCGGCTGCCGGTGTCCGGGCCGGTGGACCTGCTGTTGGTCACCGGAGTCCGGGCCACCGATGCGGCCAGAGGGGCAACCGAACTCGCCGGCCTGCTCGACGCCCAGCGCTACAGCGAGGGACTCGGCTTCCTCACCGCAGAGACCCCTACGAACAACGCCGAAGGTGGCTCCTCCGGCTGGTCGAGTGCCGCCGCCGGGGCGTGGACGGCGAGGCCGGCGCCGCCCGCTCCGGGGAGCTTCGCAGCGCTGGTCGCGACAGCGTTCGGGCTGAACCACGCCGCGGACCCGCTCGGCTCACTGGCCGCAGCCGGCGTCGCAGACGACGCTGTCGCCCAGGCGATGCACACCGTGTTGTGGCCGGTCAGCTGGGGCTACTGGCTGCCGCAGTTCGCTGGACTCGGCCTCACCGAAACCGATTGGGTGCAGGACCATGCCCGGCGATTCGTCCGCCCCGGAGGCCCGCTGCCGACGCTGCGGGTCGGCCGGCAGCCGTACGGGTTGTTGCCGGTCACCTCGCTGGGCCGGTTCGCCGGCGACGACCGGCAGAACCGGCTGCGGCGGGTCCTGGTGGGTCTGGTGGACGCCGCCTGGCGGCCGGCTCTCGGGCAGGCGCCTCGGGTCGGCCGGGGTGACGTGGCGGCCGATCTTGTGGACGTGCTGCGCCTCGGCGGGCGTTCGGACCGGGTACACCTGCGGCGAGCATTTGGCGCCCGCTTCGCGCAGAGTGCTCAGCTTTTCCTCGGTCGCCGGCTCGGCGATGCCGGGTTCTGGAACGTGGCCCGCGACCGCGCGCTGCCGGTCGCCAGCGCTGCCGGCGTCGGCCTGCTCACCGGCGCCCTGACCGTCCACGAGCCGGACCGGACACCGGTCACCCTGCCCCTGGTGAGCGCGACCGGCGAAGCCGGCTACCTGGCCGACTTACTGGCTGCCGACGTCGACCAGCTCGCGACGCAGGCCGACCTGGCGCCACCGGCACTATTGGCCGCGATCGTGCGGCACGGGCTGCTCCGGGAGCATGTGCTGGCAGCGGCACGGCTGCTGGCCACCGATGCCCCGGGCGCCACCGACCAGGAGTTCTACGGCTTCGGTGACCCGGGTCTGGGGTGGCGCGCGCAACGCGACCAGCCCCTGCCCGACGGCGGCACCGTGCGCGAGCGGCTCGCCGCCGGAACCGATCCGGCGACGGTCGGCCTGGCAGCCTTCCGCGCTGCCGTCGAGGCGATCGCAGCCGTTGACGTGCCGACCCTGGAACGGCACCTCCTCGGCACCCTCGACACCGCGGCGTACCGCGCCGACGCGTGGGTGACGTCGCTGGCCGCCAGCCGGCTCGACGAGTTGCGGCGGGCCGAACCGGAAGGCGTGGTCATCGGGGGGTACGGCTGGGCCGAGCAACTCACGCAGGTTCCGGTCGCAGCGTTGACCGAAAACCCGGACGGGGAGCCCGGGCGGCTGCTCCCGTCCCCCGATGACCCGGGCTTCCTGCACGCGCCATCGCTGCACCAGGCGCAGGTCGCTGCCCTGCTCCGCAACGCACACCTTGCCAACGGCGGCAGCCCCGACGGACCATTCGCGATCAGCCTCACCTCCGAGCGGGTCCGGTTGGCCCGCTGGATCTTCGACGGGGTGCGTGCCGGGCGCAGCGTCGGCGCGGTCCTCGGCTACCTGGTCGAGCGGGACCTGCACGACCACCAGCTCGACCAGGCCATCGACAATGCCCGCGAGGTGAGCCCGCTGCCGGGCGAGGAGGACCTGCCGGTGGCGGCCCGGCGGCTGGACGGGCTGCGGCTGCACAGGTTGTGGGCCGACAGCGAGGACCATGCGCTGGACCACCTGGTGGGTGGCAATCCCAGCGACTCCGATCGCAGGAAGGCGCGGGCCGTGCTCCGCCGGCTCAACGTCGCGCTGGACGCCGCGGCGGACAGCCTCCAGGCCGAACAGGTGCACCAGTTCGCCCAAGGCGACCTGACCCGTGCGGTGAGCAGCCTCGGCGACCTCGACCGGGGCCTGGTTCCGCCGCCGAACCTCGACTTCGTGCAGACGCCCCGGTCCGGCGTCGCAGTCACGCATCGGGTCGGCGTCCTGCTCGACCCGGACGCCCCGCCGGCCGTTGGGTGGGCCGGCGCAGCGGATTCGCCACGCGCAACGGCTGAGCCCGGTCTGGACGCCTGGCTGGGGCGGATGCTCGGCGCGGCGACCGGGCGCACGGTAACGGTGCGGGACGCCGCCGCCGCGACGGGGGTGACCGTGCCGCTCCCGGACCTGCGGCTGGCCGCCGGCGACTTCGTCCGGATCGCCGGGGCGGGGGAGCAGGGCATCGCGGAACTGGCGGTGCGGGCTGCGTCGGTGGCTGCGCCCGACCTGCTGCGTCCGGTGCTGGTCGTCGAGCCGGGACTGCGCGACCTGCTGGAGGTGGGCCGCTCCCTGGCGGCACTGCTGGGCCCGGCCAAGCCGATGGACGGCGTCGCCCTGCAGCCACCGCACGCCGAACCGCTGCCCGGTGTCGACGTGGCCGAGCTCGAACGGCGGATCGCCGCAGCCAGCACGGAGGTGCAGCGCGCGGTGGCAGCGATTGAGGTCGCCCTTGCTGACGCCACCCAGCTCGACCGACTCCGCGCTGCGGTCGCAACCACCTGGCCACTGGCGATTGGCGACGCAGCGATCCCGGTGGCGAACAGCCCGGAAGGCTGGTCGTCCGCGGCCGTCCGCGCCCGGGCCCAGCTGCAGGCCCGCCTGGCCGAGGCCGACGCCGGCGGCCTGCCCGGTGACACCGGACAGGTCCAACCGGCGTTGCGGCGGCTGCGGACACTCCTCGGACCAGGCTTCGTCGCCCTGCCGCGATTCGTCCCGCCAACGGTCACCGACCTCGTCGGGTCCCGCGACGACCCGGCTCTTGTGGGTGCAGACCCGCTCGCCGCAGAGGTCTGGCTGACCCGGATGGAGCGGGTTCGGGAGCCCCTTCGACAGCTCGGAATTGCCCTGCGCGAGGCGGAGGCGCTCGGCGGGCCGGCGTTCACGCTTGGGGTGGCGCAGGTCCCGCACTCCGCCGGCGCGGTCTGGAACGCGCTGCCCGCCGGGCAGTACGTTGACGGCGCCGTCTCGCTCGTGCTGACCGGCGCCGAGCTGATTGCGCCCGGCCGGGTGCTCTCGGGGCTGCTGGTCGACGAGTGGGCAGAGGTGATCCCGTCCGCAAGCGAGACGACCGGGGTCTCCTTCCGCTACGACCCGCCCGACCTGATGGCTCCGCAGGCGATCCTGCTCGCTGTGCCCCCGGTGGTCGGCGAGCCCTGGACCGTCGGCACGCTGAACCAGGTGCTGGTGGAGACCCTGGAGCAGGCGCACCTGCGGGCCGTCCCGCCAGCGGCGCTCGGGGCGGTGCGGCAGTACCTGCCGGCCACCATGCTCGCCTTCAACACCGAGGGGGACGCCGTGTCGACCAACCCGAATGCCCTTACCCGACCGCAGGGCGGTTGACATGGCCTCGATCACCACCTTCTCGCGGCTGGAGCCAGAGCCGCTGCGTCCCGACGTCGCCGTCGGCGCCACGGCGCCGGTGCAGGATCCGCTGTGGCTGCTGGCGAGGCAGTGGCAGGTGGGGGAGTTCGCAGCCCAGGACGGTGGCACCCCGGTGCTCGCCCGGTGGCGCGGCGTTGCCGCGGCGCCGACCCGGTTCGTTGCCGGCCCGATCCCTCCGGACACACAGCTGCAGGCACCGCGGTTCGATGCCATGGCCGCACCGCTGGAGACCCTGATCGAGCGCGCCGGAGCGCCGCTGCCGAGCTCGGCAGCGTCGGCGGACGGAGTACGGCTCGGGGTGGACACCGGAAGGCTGTTCCTCAGCCTGCTGGCCGGCCAGACGACCTCGCGTGACTACGGGCCGGAAGCGGTGCGGGCCTTCGCGGTTCCCGAGCTGACTCCGGATGTCCTGGCATCCCTGGATCCGGCGACCGCTGGCTATGCCCAACTCCATGCCGGCCGCAGCCTCGACGGCCGCCGGCTGCGCGCGGAACTGGACGGCCGTGACCTGCCTCGGCTCGGCGTCGAGATCGCCCAAGCCGACCGGGCGGAACTACGTGCAGCCGGCGAGGCCTGGCTGCGGCTGGTCGCGGGCCTGTTCGCCGACGCCGATCCCGAGCGCACCAGCTGGCAGCCCACCCGGTTCGAGCACACCGCTTCCCTTGCCGCCCGACGGACGGCGGACCCCTTCGGCGAGACCACGCTCACCGCCCACCGCTACGACAGCGACACCCTGGACTGGTACGAGTTCGACGTCAACGGCGAGGTGAACCTTGGCACCACAGCTGCCGAGACCGGTCACGTGCTGACCCGGACCGTGATGCCGGCACCCGTGACCGCCCCGGGGTTGCCCGCGCGGCGCTTCTGGGAGTTCGAGGACGGGCGGCTCAACCTGGCCGCCCTGCAGCCGGCAGAGACCGACCTGGCCCAGCTGCTGCTCATCGAGACCCTCTCCGGCTACGGCAACGACTGGTTCGTGATCGGCGTGGAGCTGCCGGTCGGTCACCTGGTGTCGGGCACGTCACTGGTGGTGACCGACACCTTCGGCACCCGAACACTGCTGCGTCCACACGGAGACCCGGCCATCGGCGGATCCGGCCGCTGGGGGTTGTTCCAGCACTCCATGCCTTTCGACACCGAGGAACCCGAGGGTGCGCCGATCACCAACCTGCTCTACGTGATGCCGCGGCTCGCGCAGCCGGTGCTGGGTCCGGTCGTCGAGCAGGTGGTGCTCGCCCGGGACGAGCAGGCCAACCTCGGCTGGGCCGTCGAGCAACTGCGGGAATCGCCGCTGCAGGTTGGCGTCGAGCTGAGCGCTGCGCGACCGCCGGAACCTCCCGGCGACCCGGATGTCGCACCCGACTACCACCTGGCCCAGGCGCCGCCACCGCACTGGATCCCGCTGCTGCCGGTGCGCATCGGCGACAGCGAACAGGTCGCACTCGCCCGCGGTTCCGTCCTCGAGGTTTCGGGCGGGCGCCGGGTCGTCCGCAGCGTCACCGGGTTGCTGGGCGGCGACCCGGATGGTGCCCTGCTGATCCCGGAGGAAGAGGTGCCGGCGGGTGGCCTGATCGTCCAGCGGTCCTATCAGGCTGCGCGCTGGGTGGACGGAAGCCTGCACGTCTGGGCAGCTCACCGGACCAGGGTGAGCAGCGGGCTGCCCCCAAGCGGGGTTCGGTACGACTACCTGACCGAGTAGGGGAGGGTGGTGAACCGCCGGATTCCCTAGCCCTGATCGGGTCGAGGGTCCTGGAGTCGCGTCTGAGGACGTGTCGGCGCTTCGCCAGGTCGTCAAAGGGGAAGGGGAGGCCAGGCAGGCGGCGGGGGGCCGTTGGCCTGGCCCACCCCGACGGGGTCCGGGTCCCTCTGACGGGGACTTCTATCCCCGCGGCCAGCCGTTAGGATTTGTGGAGATCCCGTTCATGGCCTACCCCAGCCTCACCCCCTGACCGGCCTTCACGTGATCTTCGAGCCCGTCCGCGCTACCCCCCGGGCGCGGGCGGGCTTCTTCGTTGTGAGTCGCCCGTGGAACTGTTGACGCAGCAACTGCGGAGCCCCGGCCCCAAGCCAACGCCGTGCCGTCAAGCGAGGCGTGCCCGGACTTCCCGGTAGCGGAGGGTCGCGAGGATGCTGGCTTCACCCTTCCTGCAGAACCGGAGTCCGGTGAGGGTCTTGTTGACCCGCTCCGGCACCACCTGGCCATTGACGAGCTTCGCATCGAGGGTGGCGACCGCCTCGTGGAAACGCGGGTCTGACCGGGCGCGATCGTAGTGGGACAGCACCTGCACCCAGGAGAAGAGGTTGTAGTCGGCAAGTGGGTAGCTCACCTGCAGGAAAAGCGACCCGATGCCGTAATGGCACGGGCCGAGCGGTGCGCGGCTCACCCAATGGGACAGCAGGAACTCGACGGCCCGGTTGAGCGTCGCGCTGTGGTTCGCCAGTCCGGTGAACCGGAATGCATCGAGCGCGATCAGCGTTGGCCCCGGATTGGAGAACTCGGTCTCCGGGCCGTGGCCGTAGCTGAACTTGTTGCATCGCCAGCCACAGTCGCTGTGCTGGGTCGACAGCAGGTGGTCGAAGGTCCGCTCCAGGCGGGAGTCGCCGGCGTGGCCGAGGTGCGCCAGCGTGCAGGCTGCATGCGCGGTCTGGCAGGGATAGATCGCGCCCGCCGGCGCCAACCTGAACCGCCCGTCCTCGCGCCAGGCATTCCAGATCAACCCGGTGGTCGCAACCAGCACCGGGTCGGATGGATCCACGCCGAGTTCGACCAGCAACCGGGCTGCGCCGAGGGTGGAGAACGCACCGCCCTTGGCGAGCCGCCCGTCCGGCGTTGCCCAATAGTCGGCGCCGTTGTCGCTTCGCCGCGCGAGGATCGCCGCCACGTCCGAACCGGACTCCGGTGTCACCTCCATGCAACCAGTATCGGCGTAGCCTTGAAGGAGCGGGAGAGCAAGCCGTCCTGAGGAACCGACCATGCGGAAGTATCTGGAATGGGCCGGGCGGGAGCGCAGCACCTGGCAGTTGGTGGCCCTGCTCCTTCTCGCCGGCTGCTGCTTCGTTGTGGCCGTTCCTTCCCTGATCGTGAGCCTGGCGGGCTGGCTTGACCAGGCATGGGGACTCCCGCGCTTCACTCTCGGCCCGGTCAACGCCATCGCCGGCGTCCTGTTGCTGGGTGGCGGTGGCTCTGTCGCCTTCTGGTCGGTCCACGCTGAAGCGCAGCTCGGCGGGGGGACTCCTTTGCCGATGATCCCGACCCAGCGCCTCGTCGTGGTGCCGCCGTACGCCTACTGCCGAAATCCCATGGTCCTGGGAACCGTCGCCGCCTACCTGGGAATCGGTGTGTGGCTCGGCTCCGCCTCTGCGGTTGCCATCGTGCTGGTGTTCGGGGCCTTGCTGCTGGCGTACGTGAAGCTGCTCGAGGAGAAGGAACTGCGTGCCCGTTTTGGCGCTGCGTATGAGGAGTACCTGCGTACGACGCCCCTCCTGCTGCCGCGGCTGAGGTGGCGATCTCCCCGCGGACACCTCAAGCGTGCGCCCGGGCGCCCAATCCGTTGACCAGACCGGCGAGGGGCAGGCTGTCACGGGTCACTCGGAGCAGCCCGTCCACTGACCGCTCCGCTCTACTCCATCACCTTCGTGGCCTCAGCGAGGTTGAGCCGGAGGATGCGCAGGACAGGTGGGATCTCCGAAAGGAGCACGACCACGAACAGCCCGGCGAGGATCACCGCCACGGATGACGGCTTGATGTAGGCGGTGAGTGTGAATGCCTCCGAGGAGAATTGGGCATAGAGCAGGTCCGCCGTCTCCAGCCCGAGCCAGACACCCAGTGGGGCTGCGGCAAGCCCGAGCAGCAGGTTCTCGATGGTGACCATCCAGGCGATCCTCCCCGCTCCCTCACCGATTGTGCGCATGGTGCCGATCTCGCGCGTCCGCTCCACGACATTCGCGTTCAGGGTGTTGTAGATGACCACGAAAGCCATGGCCAGTCCGAAACCCAGGAGGAGGCCCTGGTAGAAGTCCATGAATCCCATCATCTCGGTGAATCGCGCGAGCATTTCAGCCTTGACCATCACGGAAACGGCACCATCGATGTCGCCGAGTCGGTCCTTGACGTCCGGCGCGGCCCAGGCCTGCGCGTCCACATAGAGGGTGTTGAAGCGTTCGGAGAGCCCGGTGAGCCTTCTGCCGACGTCCAGGTTTGCGAAGATCGGGGCACCGAGCGTCTCCGTGCTCACAGCTGCGACCCGAAGGTCGGCCCAACGGTTGCGGTACGGCGTCTTCACGCGGACCACGTCGCCAACGCCCACACCGAGCTTCTCTGCGATCGCGCCGGTGATCACCAGGCCGCCGGCGGCGAGCGCCTCCGGGGCGGAGGGGCCGTCGACGATCTGGAAGCCGTGGAAATCGGCCGGCGGCTCAGCGCAGGTCAGCACGCCCTGATGGTCACCTCGGTCGGTCCGCAGTTCAGCCGGGACGTTGAATGCCGCCTGCACGCGTTGGACACCGGTCCAGTGCTCAATGTCAGCGCCTCGCGCCACCCCGAAGGGTTCGGCGAAGACGGCCTGGACGTCCCAGCGTTCGCTGAAGTTGTCGAAGCGATCCAGCATGTCGTCCATGGCGTCGAACATCGACTGGGTGGTGACGGCCAGCAGCATGGCGAAAGCGACCCCGACGACGGTATAGAAGCTTCGCCGCTTCTGGCGGAAGAGGTTGCGCAGGGGAATGCGTAGTACGAACGTTGCCGGCAGCACCGGGGAGAGCGCTTGCTCGAGGAGGGGAATGTGGCCGCCGGAGAGCGCGGAATTCGGGTCGGCGTGCATCGCCTGCGCGGGAGGCAGTCGGGAGGAGCGCCAGGCCGGGACGATTCCGGACACGACGCAGGCGAAGGTCGAGATGGCCACAGCCCCGCCAACGACATCTGGGTACACGTGGTGTTCAAGGAATGGCACACCGAGCATGTCGACGTACTGCTCGGCGATCAGGCGGGCGAGCACATCTCCGAGCAGGAAGCCGAGGGCAGCTCCAAGCCCGGCGACCACGAGGGCGAACGAGAGGTACTGGCCGAGGATCTGCCGGTCGCTGTAGCCAAGCGCCTTCTCCAGCCCGATCTCGCGTCGCTGCGACGTGACGAGGCGGGACAGCGCGATGAACAGCGAACTTGAGGAGATGGCCAGGATGACGGCTGGCAGGAACAGCGCCATGACACGGTTCTGTTCGATCTCTTCGGCCAGCATGAAATTCGACGGCTGGTCGGCTCGCAGTATCGACGCGATCACTCGGGATCGGCCCAGCTCGTGCTCGACATCCCTGATGACGGTCTCGACGTTGGCCTCAGGATCCACGATGACGGCGACGTCGTTGATGATCCCAGGCCTACCCAGGAGCCGCTCGGCGTCGTCGGCGCGCATGAACAGGACAGCGAACTCGCGCGGCGAGGGCAGCGAGCCCTTCTCTGGCACGGCGTACATGTACTCGGGGCTGGCCGCGATGCCCACCACCCGGACGTCCTTGTGGTGGCCACCGAGCTGAAGCGTGAGTTCGTCTCCCGGTTCGGTCCCGGTCTCCTGCGCGAACTTCGTGTGCAGGATCGCTTCGGCGCGGCCACGCCGCGGCAACTCTCCGGAGAGCAGGAGTAGGTCGTTGACCTCCGGGCGGCCAGTGTTCGGGATGCCGATGATCCGGGCGATCGCCGTCTGGTGCTCCTGCTCGTCCAACTCCAGCGATACGTCTTCCACCAGGCGTCCCTCGACGGCCCGGACTCCCGCAACATCGCGAAGCGCGCGGATCTTGGCGCTCGGAACGCCGGTCACCGAGGTCGTGAAATCCGCGAACCTCAATTCGAGGTTGGCCCGTTCGACTGACCTGGTGAGGTCGAGGTAGCCGGTCTGGAACGTGACGAAGCTCGAGATCCCGAGACCCACGACGACAATGAGTGCGACGAACTGGCCCTTGTGGGCCAGCATGTCGCGCCACATCTTGAGCAGGAGCATCCGCATGCCGCATCACCACTCGACATCCTCGGGCGGAATCGGGTGCGCATTGACCTCAATGCGGGAGATCCGACCCTCCCGGAAATGCAGAACCCGGTCGGCCATCGCTGCGAGCGGCTGGTTGTGGGTGACGATCACCACTGTCGTACCCAGCATGCGGTTCACCTCACGCATCGCGGAGAGCACGAGCTTGCCGGTGCGGAAGTCGAGGTTGCCGGTGGGCTCGTCGCCAAGGATCAGCGTTGGCTTCTTCGCCAGCGCGCGCGCCACGGCAACCCGCTGCTGCTCTCCCCCGGACAGCTGGGAGGGGAAGTGTTCCATGCGCTCCGCAAGCCCCACCTTGGCAAGGAGTTGAGCGGCGCCCTCATCGTCCCTGCCACGCCGGTGGCCGCGGTGGGTGAGTTCAAGTGCGAAGTCCACATTCTCCTCGGCCGTGAGGGTGGGAATCAGGTTGAAGAACTGGAAGACGAACCCGACAGCGCGGCGCCGGAACATCGTCAGTTCGTGCTGCCGGTAGTGGGTGATGTCCTCGCCGTCGATGACGATGCGCCCGGCGGTAGGCGAGTCGATCCCGCCGATCAGGTTGAGCAGCGTGGTCTTGCCCGAGCCGGATGGTCCGAGGATCGCGACGAACTCCCCGCGATCCAGGACGAGATCGGTGTGGTTCAAGGCGGTTACTTCGACTTCACCCATCGGGTACGTCTTCACAACGTCCTCAAGGACGACAAGCGACGCCTGCGTCACCGTGACCCTCGACATGGAGCACGCCCCTAGTAGGCAAAGGCGCTTGCGGCCGACCCAGCGCGCCCATGCCCAGGCCACGATCGTAACGCCACGCGCCTGGCAAGGAGTCTGTTCGACGCGAACGACGGGGCGTATCCGAACGGCCTCGACAAGCTCAACCGGCGTCCTGGGGCGGTTGTTGTGCGCCTTCCCAGCCGAGTGGCGCCGGGCGTAGCCTGCCTGATCGAGCAGCTGAATCGGCTCAGCAACCGAGACCGGGGGGTTACCGTGGTCGGTCCCTACACCAGGGTGGAGCTGGGTGACGGGCGTTCGCTCGACCTGTACCTGCTCCGCATCGACAAGTCCGGCGTGCTGCTCAGCACACGGACCCAGCAGGCCATCATCGACGCCATCGCCGACTACTCCGACGTGTTCGTGTTCTCCCATGGCTGGAACTACACCTTCGACATGGCCAAGGCCGGCTACCTGGAGTTCATTCGCGGCTACGCCGCGCAGCGCAGGCGCCTCGGACTACCCCTTCCCGAGGGATACCGCCCGATGCTGATCGGGATCGTCTGGCCGTCGACGAACTTCGTCCTGCCGTGGGAGCAGGGGCCGGCGATTGCCGCCATTCCCCGCCAGGCCGGCGACGAGAAGGAGGAACTCCTGCAGCTCATCGGCGAGCGGGCCGAGCCGGAGTCGTTCGGCGAGCTCACCGAGCTTGTGGACGGCGTCGACGCCCTCGACGGCGCAGCCGCCCATCGCGCCGCCGAACTCCTGCTCGAGGTGCTCACGCCGGGCGGCGAAGCCGAGGACCCCTCCACAACACCCAGCGCCGACGACCTGGTGCGCGCCTGGCAGACACTGGAGTCGGGCTCCGCTCCCGCACCGGCTCCAGCCGGCGGCTTCGGCACTGCGGTCATCCCGGGGCAGGCCGACCCCGGCCCGCGCCCAGCCGGAGGCGTTTCCCTCGACCCACGTGTTCTCCTGCGCCTTGGGTCGGTCTGGCTGATGAAGGACCGGGCCGGTGGCGTCGGCTCCCGCGGCGTCGCGCCGCTGCTGCAGGTGATCCTGAACGACACGGCGGCGCGGCTCCACCTGATCGGGCACTCCTTCGGCGCCCGCGTCCTGCTCTCGGCCCTGACCATCCAGGGGTCGCCCCGCAAGGCCCATTCGCTGCTGCTCCTGCAGCCGGCGGTGAACCGCTGGTGCTTCGCCGACGACGTCGTCGGCCGAGGCATCCCCGGCGGCTACCGGCCGGTGCTCGACAAGGTTGAGCGGCCGATCCTCACCACCTTCTCCCGCCACGACCTGCCGCTACACGAGGCGTTCCACCTCGCCGTCCGCGGGAGCAGCCTCGGCGAGCCGGAGATCGCCGCGGTGGGCGACACCGAAAGGTACGGGGCGCTCGGCGGGTACGGCCCCGCCGGGCTCGGCGACCGGCTCGGCAAACTCACCGTCGTCGGGGAGGGCACCCCCTACGCAATCCCCGAAGGCGCGCGCGTCGTGCAACTCGACGGCGACGTCCTGGGCGTCAAGGTGGTCGGGGTCGACGCCAAGCCCGACTCGCCGGCGATCTCCGGGCACGGCGACTACAACACCACCGTCACGTGGTGGGCCCTTCACACCCTCACCGAGGGCTGACATGGCCGAGCTGCTGATCCAGCAATGGCGGCTCTCCGTCCTTCGGGTCGGATTGAACCTGGACTCCAGCGAACCGTCGATTGACCTTGAGCTGGTCGGCTACGAGGGCAGTCGGCCGCGGACCCTGTGGACGCAGCGCTACGACCCGGGCGACTTCGGGATCCCGCGGACCGGCGCCCCGTCCCGACTCCAGCTACCCACGGACCTGATTGATGCAGTCGGCCGGAGTTTCACCGACGAGCTGGGTTTCGAGACCGCGCTGTGGCTCCGGCTCGTGCCGCCGTACGGGTTCCTTGGCGCCGCGCCGTGGGAGGAGTCCCTCGTCCCGCTCCTGCGGCGGCCGGTGCTGCGCGTCCCCGACCGGTTGCCACTGCCTACCGACTTCGGCTCGGTGTGGACCGCGGTTGTCGCGGTGGCCGCCGCCACCGGCACCGACTGGGCTCCCGGCTACATCGAGTCGTTCGCGGACCAGCTGCGGGGGCGGGTCGCCGGCGAGGCGGCGGTGCACGTCTTCGCGGACGCCGCCACGACCGAAACCCTGAACGCCAGCTCTGGCAGCTCCGCCGGGTGGTTCCTGCACTCGCCGCCGGCCGACGGCGCCCCGTCCTGGTCGGAGTGGATCCGGTCGGGCCTCGACGGACGCTCGGCGCGGTCGGTGCACCTGGTGACCGACGCGGAGTTCGACGGGGACCTCCCGATGCTCCTGCTGGGATCCGAACCCACCCGCAGGTCGGGCAGCGCGCCGCGATTCGTGCCCGTCGACGGGCTGGTCAGCCTCAGCGAGGCCCTCGGGGTGACCACGCTCTCCTTCGGTTCGCCGCCCGGCAACCGCTCGGTCGCCGCCACCCGCATGCTGGCCGACAGCGTTGGGGCGACCCGCTCCGGCCCGACCGTCTTCAGCGACCTCGAACTCGATCCGGCCGGCAGCACCCTGGCCAGCGCCTACGCCTACATCGCCGACCGTTTCGCGCAGGAACCGGTGCCCCAGGACCCGTCCCTGTTCCTCTACCTGCAACCCGAGCACGTGCGGTCCAGCCTGATGGAGCCGTGGCCCCAGCCCGACGCCCGCACCACGTCCAGCGGCGACGAGATCCTGCCCTCGATGCCGTCCCGCGCCGGTCGGCTGCCCGACCCGGAGGAGGCGGCGGCGCCGCCGGTCCTCCTCGCCGACGCCCGCGAGGTGCCGGCCTGGATCGCGTCGTCCCACCAGTACCTGACCAACAGCTGGACCCGGCTCGCCAAGTCCGCGCCGCCGGAGGAGGCGCCGGACGCCCTCAACTCCGCCTACCAGGACGGCGCGGCCCAGGCGCTCGAGGAACTCCAGGCGCTCGTCCGTGAGCACGGGGCACTGTGATGGCGCGCACCGTGATCGCCCTGTCGCGGGCCGGGGACCGGGTGCAGGCGACCCTTGAGCGCGCGCCGCTGGAGTTCGCCTTCGACGCCGTCGACCTCGACCTGACGTCGGTGCACGGGGTCGGCCTGGTCGAGCGCGGCGGCGAGCTCACCGCGCTGCTGAAGAGCCGCGATCCCGTCAAGGCCGGGTTCGAGGCGCTGCTGAGCCATCCGGTCGGCTCCGAGCCGGCGCCCTTGTACTTCCACATCCGCTCGCCGATCGCCGACGCCGTGGCCTGGGAGGCGCTGCACGCACTGCCGATCGGCTTTCTCGCCCTCGACGAACGCTGCCCCGTCGGACGGATCGCTGAGCGCGTGGGCACCGTCCAGGGCCGGCCGTTCCGTGGCCCGCTGAAGGTTGCGGCAGTCCTCTCCGCCGCCGGACGCGACGGGCGCCCGCAGCTGCAGGCGCTCCGCGATGCTGTGGCTGGCGCCGGCATCCCCGCCGAACTGAGCGTCATCTCCGGTGACCAGAACCTGGTCGACGAACTGGCCGGCACCGAGGTGAGGGCCGAGCTGATCGCCGCAGACGCGGGTGCGTTGTGCCGGCAGCTCGCCGCGGTGCGGCCGCACATCATCCACCTGCTGTGCCACGGGCGCACCCGCGCCGGAGTCGCCAGCCTCGCGTTCGCTTCCATCGCCGACGTCGACGCCGGCGGCGCCGAATTGGGGTCGATCAACGTTTCGGTGGCCCAACTTGTCGCCGAGTTGCAGGGCGTGAACCCGTGGCTCGTGGTGCTCGCCGCCTGCCAGACCGGTGCGGTCGGCGACGAGGCCGGGGCGCGTCCGTTCGCCCACGAACTGGTCCACGCCGGCCTGACGGCGGCGATCGGGATGCGTCGCCTGGTGGAACTTCGGGACACCGACCGGTTCTGCAAGTTGCTGTATCCCGGTGTGCTGGCGGCGATCCGGAAGGCCGTCGACCCGCAGGGACTCGGGGAGCAGACGCTCGACTGGGCGGCCGCGCTCACGGCTCCCCGGCAGGCGATGAGCGGGGCTGACCCGGCCGGCGCGGACGCGTGGACCGACCCCGTGCTGTACGCGCAGAGCGAGGAGCTCCGGGTGTTCGTCGAGGGCGGCGCCGCCGAGAGCACCAGGACGGCTGAGGAGGCAGCGCGGCTGCAGGGTCGGCTCGACGAGTACCGCGGCTTCCTCGAGCGCCAGGACCGCGCGCACACCGATCCCGCACTGGTCGCCCAGCTGGAGGCAGCCATCGCGCAGATGCAGCGCGAACTCGGCGGGAAGGACACCTGAATGCGGGCCGTGGCGGAGGAGCGGCTACCGGCCGAGGTCGCCATCAACGCCTGGCGAGGCGGGACACCGCACAACCGGCTGGCCGAGGATGCCGAGCGCTGGGGTTCACGGACGGGCCTGCCGCCGTCCCAGCAGCCGCTCGCGCTCGGAACGCCGGCCGACCCGACGAACTGGGGCGACCCGTCCGTCGGCTACGGCGTGCTGCTACCCGACGACGACTCCGTCCCGGACGCCGTCAAGGCCGTTGGCGGTGACGCACCCGAACCAGTCCGTGAGCTGATCGCGGCCCGGCCGGGCACGGTGGTGCTGCGCTGGCGAGCCGAACTCGACCCGCTGCACAAGGTGCGCCGCTACTTCGTGGACCGGTCGCCGCAGGACCCGCGCATCGGGCTCAGCGAGTTCGGCACGGGCGTGGACCAGCTGCCGCGGTACATCCTGATCGTCGCCGACCCCACCGTCATTCCCTGGTCGGTGCAGTACCGGCTGCAGGTGCGGCATGCGGTTGGACGGCTTGCCCTGGACACCGAGGGACTCGGCAACTACATCGACGCGCTGCTTTCTGGCTTCGCCGGCGCGGAAGTCGACGTGCGTGCGCCGCTGCTGTGGACGGTGGCTCTGGCCGGCGACATCACAGCGGAGATGCGCGCGGTGATCGCCGACCCGCTCGCGGAGAAGCTCACCGACCCGCAGCTGCCCCGGTTCGAGCACCTGGTCGGCGACTCCGCCACTGGCGCTGGGCTGCTGGCGCGACTGGTGGCGTCGAGGCCGGGGCTGGTGGTGACCTCGAGCCACGGACTCACCGAGGGCGAAGGCGACGTGCTGCGTGCCGGCCTTGGCCTGCCGGTGGACGCGAAGCTGGCCCCCGTCCGCCTTGAAGACGTGGTTGGCGCCATGCCGGCCGGCGCGATCTGGCACGCGCAGGCCTGCTGTTCGGCTGGCAGTGAGGGCGACTCGAAGTATCACGACCTCCTGGAGCCGGGCGACGTGCTGGCCATCATCGATCGAGTGGCCGCGCTCGGCGCGTCGGTGGCGCCGGCGGCAACGGCCCTGCTCGGACGGCCGGGGCCGGTGCGGGCAGTGATCGGTCACGTGGAGCCAACCTTCGACTGGACCCTTCGCGACGAACACACCGGGCAGGGGCTGGGGGGACTACTGGTGGCAGCGCTTTCGACCAACCTGTACGCGGGCCAGCCGGTCGGCCTGGCCTTCGAGGCGTACCGGGCTGGCGTGGGGGTGTTGAACAGCCAGTGGCACGACGTGCGGGACCTGCTGAACGAGGGGCTGACCTGGGTCCGTCCGGCCTTGACGCGGCTGCGGCTCACGTCGATCGACCGGCAGAGCGTCGTCCTGCTGGGGGACCCGACGGTGACCCTGCCTGCCCTCGCGACTGCACCGTGACGAGGATCGTCAGCGAGGATGCAGCACGTGGGGTGAGCAGGTGGGTGACTCCCTGTGCGGGTGGCGTTCACCTGTTGGCGGTTGCGGCCCGGCGGTAGCGGCAGTCGCGGCAGCGGGATGTCGCCACGCCGCGGGTGATCGTCGAGACGCCTCGGACGAGGCGCACGGCCTGGGGTGCCAGGGCAACGAAGAGAGCAAGGGCCGCGGTCAGGTTGACGATCTCCATGCCGTCGGGCGCTGCGATGAGAAGCGAGCCAGCGAGCAGGGCGCCCGCCTGCCACTTCGGCCATGCCCCGGACCGCAACAGGCCGACAGCCTGCACAGCGACGCCGAGGGGCAGCAGCACCATCCCCCAGACGAGCACCACCCAACCCTGCTTGTCGAAGATCGCCATCAGCCCGGGCAGCATCGCGTTGAAGGTGCTCTCGTCCACAGTGTCCAGCGCGCTCATGGTGAGGCAGAGCGCACCCTTGTCGGCCGCGAGCAGGCACGCTCCGAGCACCGCCATCGCGCCTCCGACCAGCCCCGCCCAGGCGCCACGACCGGCCCGCAGCAGCGACTGGAGATGCAACGCGACGACGACGAGAAGGGCCGTGTTGATGGTCACCAGCGCGTGCGCGAATTGCAGGACCGGGTTCCCGCGCGCCCGCAGGATCAGGTCGGCCGGCTCCAGCAGCCGGAAGCTCCCCAACCCCGGGTGGGTGGCGAACGCGAACATGAAGATCGCCGGCATGACGACCAGCGCCGCGGCAGTGCCGAGTCGCCGGGCGCGCTCGATAGAATCTGGCTGGTTCAGGGTTCGCGGTGTTGCGGGCAGGGTCTTGGTGGTCATGGTTCCTCCTGACGATGGACTTGTAGTTCCACCATCCGGCAGCGTTGCAGCCTGCGCCACGACGAACCGGGTCACTCCCGGACAGGAGGCGCGTATGTGTCCGGTATCGGCAGACCCGCGGGCGGCGCGCACCCGTAACCGGCTTCGCGGCGCTCTGCTTGACCTGCTCCGCACCCGCACCTGGGACGACATCACGGTCGCGGACGTGGTGGCTCACGCCCGGTGCTCACGCTCAACGTTCTATGCCCATTACGACGACCGCGACGCCCTCCTGTCCGACGCCTTCCTTGGCGCCATGGACATCGTGCCGACAAGCGGGGCCGACCACTGCCTTGCCTTCGTCCCCAGCCTCTTCGACCACCTTGCCCGCCACCGCGTCCTCGCCGAGCCCTACCTCGTGCAAGGCCACGGCGGGCCGATGGTGTTGGCACTGCGCGAACGGATCCACGCCCACATCCGCGAACGACTCGACGCGACCATGCCCAACCTCGGCGACCCGCAACGCGCTGAACTCGCAGCAGCCACGGCTGGCGCAGTCTGGGCAGCCCTGCTCTGGTGGCTGGAACACGGCCGCGACGTAGCGCCCGCCGATGCCACAGCCGTCGTCCTCGGACTCCTCACCCCCGGGCTCACCAGAGCTGCGCACGCACTCCGGCGGTCGGGGTCCGGCTGAGCGATCGGACGCCAGAACGAGCGGACGACCGGCGATTGATCGCCGGTCGTCCGAGGTAGCGCCCTGGGTGAGTGGCAGCCTCAGGGCCCGAATGCCGCCCCACGCTTTCAGGGGCGGCCGAAGCGTCACGCGACGCTGGCAGCCTGGGTAGCTTTGGCAGCCCTATCCAGGTCCTTGTCGATGCCGTGAAGCCGATGGGCAACGCCAAGGCTCCAGAACCCGAACACGATCGCGTACACGCCGAACATCCACACCAGCGAGAGCAGACCCGAGCCCGGAAAGGCGATGAGCAGCGTACCGAACGCGATCGAGATCAAGCCGCCAAAGATGATCCAGCCCTCGCCTTCGATCAGCTTGCGCATCTCGATCGCGGCGACAATTCCGAGCACACCCGTCGTGATCGCCCAGAAAGCGACCATGTAGAGCAGCGTCAGAGCGGTCATGCCGGGGTAGAAGAGCGTGACGATACTGATGACGATCCCGAACACACCGCTGAGGCCGGTGGCCCAAGCGTGGCGCCGGGCCAGGACTTCGCCCCGGGCGAGCGCAACCAGCGATGCGACCCCGTCGGTGAACGCGAGCGCCCCGAACATGTAGACAAGCACCTCGAGTGTCGGCCCGGGCCACACCAGAGCTGCTATTCCGAAAATGATTGCGGCCACACCTCGGACCGCGTAGACCCACCAATCGCGAGCCATCTGAGTAAGCATTGAAATTTTCCTCCTTTTTGTCGGCCACGACCTGTGGCCATGGCAGCAGCTTGGCCGCCAGGAGGATGAGTGGACGTCACACGATCTGGCCGATTCCCGAACGGCGCCTGGACGAGAGGACTCCTTCAGGCGCGCCCTTTCCCCAATATCGAGGGCCAAGTCGCCCAGCCGCCGGGCTTGACTGGTGGAGGTCCGTCGCCCGAAACGCTGAGGGTCGCACCGTGAGCAGCGATCGCGTGCGCAACACCCGGGGTTCTCTCCCAAGTGGGATCGGCCGGATCGGACGATGCCGGCTCATCCGGTCTCCAGAGAAGCTCATTCCGTGGTCGCGAAACCGTCGCGGCCCAGAAAAGGAGTAATAGATATGGGAAACAAGATTCTGGTTTCGGTGTTCGACACTGAGCAGGCTGCTTTCGAGGGGGTCAGCGCCCTGAAGGACCTGCACCGCGAGGGTGACGTAACCGTGTACGCGGCGACCGTCATCGTGAAGGACCTCACGGGCACCGTGGCCGTCCGTCAGACTGCCGAAGAGGGACCGATCGGTACCCTGGTGGGCATCGTCACCGGTGGCCTCGTCGGTCTGCTCGGCGGCCCCGCGGGTGCCGCGGTTGGCGCGTCCCTCGGCGGCTTCGGTGGGATGACCTTCGACCTGTTCAGGGCCGGCGTGAGCATCGACTTCGTCGATGAGGTCGGCGCAGTACTGCTCCCGGGCAAGGCTGCAGTCATCGCCGACGTTGACGAGTCCTGGGTCACCCCGGTCGACACCCGCCTCGGGGCATTGGGCGGGACGACGTTCCGCCGCCTCCCGGGCGAGGTCATCGACGCGGAACTGATCCGCGAGAGCGCTGCCGCGGAGGCCGAGCTGGAGATGCTGAAGGCCGAACTCAAGGAGTCCAGGGACGAGTCGAAGGCGAAGCTGAAGAACTCCATCCAGGCGCAGAAGCGCAAGTTGCAAGCCACATCGGATCGCATCGAGAAGACGATGGACGAGGCGGACGCCGAGTACCAGGCGCGGCTCGCCACGCTGCAGGACCAGCGCAGCAAGGCCAGTGAGCGCAAGCAGGCGAAGATCGATGCCCGCATCGAGGAGCTGGAGACGTCCCACGATGTGCGCAAGGCCAAGCTCGCGGACGCCCGCGACCTGGCGAAGCAGTCGGTCTACGCAACGCAGGACGCGCTCGTGTCCTGACCAAGGTCGAGCCTTGCGGGGCCATCGGGGGGAGTTGGTCCCTCCGGTGGCCCCGTTGTTCCATTCGCTGAAGAAGGGCAGCCCAAGGCTGCGAGTCAGCGCCCCGGTGCAGCCTCGAGCACGGCCATCGCCGCCGACCTCCCGGGGATCCCGCTCACGCCGCCACCTCGACGGGCACCCGCCCCGCACAGCAGGACGCGGTCGTAGCCGGTGGCGACGCCCCAGCGGTCGGCCGGCGTTGGTGCCTCCTCGTTCTCCAGCCACGGCCACTGCAGGTCGCGGTGGAAGATGTGGCCACCGGGCAGCGCCACGTCGTTCTCGAGGTCGACCGGCGAGCGGACCTCGAGGCAGGGGCGGCCGTCGACGTCCAGCGCAAGGCAATCCTCGATCGGCTCGCCGAGCACGGAGTCCAGCGAGCGCAGGGTGGC
Source organism: uncultured Actinomycetota bacterium (assembly GCA_963848845.1). Classification (GTDB taxonomy): domain Bacteria; phylum Actinomycetota; class Actinomycetes; order Propionibacteriales; family Propionibacteriaceae; genus Propionicimonas. The sequence continues at coordinate 68,304 of CAWKFH010000002.1, read as the reverse complement.
CGCGAGCGCCGCGGCCCGCGCACCGTCGGGGTCGTCGCGGAACAGGCGCGCCGGCATGTGCAGGCCGAAGAGCGTGAGCGTTTGGTGGCCAGTCGCGCGAAGGTCAGCGCCGAGGATCGACGGGTCGGTCAGTGTGTGGCAGTAGATCTCGGCAGGTGGCAGGGTCGGTATCCGGCCTGCGGCGGCCTGCGCGTAGGCGGAGGCCAGCTGCCCGTACGACTCGTTGACGTGGAAAGTGCCGGCGAAGGCCACGCTCGGGTCCACCGCGGGGTCGCGGAGCCGTGGCAGGCGACGCAGCACCATGTTGACCTTGAGCTGGCTGCCTTCGGGTCCGTCGCCGGCCGGTTCGTGACCAAGGAGTCCGTCGAGCACGCGCGGGGCGGCGTTGACCAGGACGTGGGCAGCGGCGACAGTGTGGTCACGGCCGTCGTCATCGGTCCACGCGACCTCCGCACCGCCCGCGCCCGGGTGCACCGCGCGAACTCCTGCGCGGGTCAGCAGCTCGGCGCCACCTGCGCGGGCCGCGTCCGTGAGGGCCTCGACCAAGGCGCCCATGCCACCGACCGGGACGTCCCAGTCGCCCGTCCCGCCGCCGATCACGTGGTAGAGGAAGCAGCGGTTCTGCACCAGCGTCGGGTCGTGGGCCTTGGCGAAGGTCCCGATGAGCGCGTCGGTCAGGACAACGCCGCGCACGAGGTCGGCGGCGAAGGTGCGTTCGACGAGCTCTCCAAGTGGTGCGTGCAGGTCCGCCCACCATTGCTCCCCGACGGCGGCACGGGCCTGTGATGGGGTCGGCAGCGGTTCGGTGACTCCCGGGAACACGGCCTGCGCGAGTGCGTGCGTCCGCGCGGCGAACGCCTGCCAGGAACGATGGTCCGCCGCGGCGCCGACGGCAGCGAACGAGCGCCGCGTCGCGTCGTCGTCCCCGGTGTCGACGAGCAGGCCGCGCGCCGGGTCGCTGGGCAGGGGAGTGTAGGACGCGATCCGCCGCCGCCGCAGGTCGAGGGACAGCCCGAGCTCGTCCCGGACCGCCCGCGGCATGAGCGAGACCAGGTAGGAGTAGCGGGACAGCCGGGCGTCGACTCCGGGGAAGACCCGGTGCGAGTCAGTGGCGCCGCCCAGGTGGTCGGCCCGCTCGAGCACGAGCACGCTGCGGCCCGCTCGCGCCAGGTAGGCCGCGGCGGTCAGCCCGTTGTGGCCGCCGCCGACCACGACCGCGTCGTATCTGCTCCGTGTCACGGGGATACGCTACGACGCCCCGGCCGGAGCCAGCTCCAACGCATCAGCCCGTGCAAGCTGCCGGCTCAGCTGTCGATGCCCACCGCATCGATCCTGCGGTGGTACCGCATGCCGGCAATGCCGCCGAGGACGGCGCCGATCAGCGCAACGACCGCCACGGCCACTGCGGTCACAACGCCAGCCGTGGTGAGGGTGCCTTCGTTGATCGGAATGCGCGGGAAGCCGTTCAAGGTACCGAGGATGTTGAACTGCGCGCCCGCGAGCAGGCCAAGAATGGCAAAGACAATGGCAGCGATGACCGCCCAGAGCCACACTCCAGCACCCTGCTTGGCGCCATTGAAGCGCGCCATCCGACCTGCAACATAGCCACCAGCGAAGTAGGCGATTCCGACGATGACCAGCAGCACGATTCCGCCGACCAGGCCGATCGTCTGCACCGACTGGGCGGTCGGATCGGGAACCTGCACGTTGGTCCCCAAGCCGAAGGCGGTACCAGCTGCGGCCAGGAGTGCGGTGAGCAGGACGGCGGTTCCGGAAGCGGTGAGCCAGCCGAAGAAGGCAGCCCCGAACTTCATGCCGCCGAAGCGTTCCTTCTGCAGGCCGACGACCTGCCGTCGAGTCAAGCCAGGACTGTCATCGGCAGTGCGGGAGGTCTGAGCGTTCGAATCCGCCGCGGTGTGCGCCGTCCGCGGGTCGCCGGTCTCGGCCGGAGGTGGATTGGCAGCTGAACTCATGATCGTCCTTTGACGGAGGGAGATTCCTGAACTGCTGAACCCATACCCGGTGGTGGCAAGTACCAACCCCGAACGCGAGAGCGCTTGGTCGAACGGGGGAGTAGCCAGCCCTCCGCTAGGCTGCGGGCGTGTCCGCCAAGGGCGGGCCAGGTTCGCGGGGAGGTGAGCACGCTGGCCACCAGGGACGATGTGGCGCGGCTGGCCGGCGTCTCCGCCAGCACGGTCTCGTACGCGCTCAGCGGCCGCCGGCGGATCTCCGAGGAGACCAGGGAACGCGTCTTCGCCGCCGTGCGTGAACTCGGTTACACCCCGAATGCGTTCGCCCGGGGCCTGGCCGGGACACGCAAGGGGATCCTCGCGCTGAACTACCCGCTGAAGGACGAGGGCTGGTCGCCCATGGAGGTCCGCTACATCGAGACCGCAACGGCCGCGGCGCACGCCCGGGGGTTCCATCTGCTGCTGTGGCCGAACGCTGCCGACGACCTCACCACGCTGACCGAGCTGATCTCCCAGCAGCTCGTGGACGGGGTGATTGCGATGGAGGTGCAGTGGGACGACCCGCGCATCGCCCTGTTCCGCGAGCGCGCCGTCCGGTTCGTGCTGCTGGGCCGCACCGCCGACCCGTCCGGTCTGGTCTACGTCGACACCGACTTCCGAGCCGCTGCACGAACGGCACTGGAGTACCTGGTCGACCGCGGGCACCGCGACGTCCTGTTCGTCGGCGAGGCCCGGTTCGCGGAGGGCCACGGGCCGATGGTGCGCACCCTCGCAGAACTCGAGGAGAGCGCCCGCCGTTTCGGGGTGACGATGCGCACCTTCTACGGACGGCGTTCCTACCGCACCGGCATGGACGCCTACCGTCGGCTCGGGCCGCCGGGTACGACCACGGCCGTGGTCACCTTCAACGAGCGGGCGACAGTGGGGCTGGTCCACGCGGCCCAACTCGACGGGCGCCGCATCCCCGAGCACCTGTCGGTGATCTCGATCGGCATGGGGGAGGACGCGGAGGAGCTGGACCCGCCCGTGACCACCATCACGCCCCCGGTCGCCGAGCTGACCGAAGCCGCTGTCGGGTTGCTGGTCGCCGAGGTGGAGGGCCACCCGGTGGGTCGCCAGGAATTGCTGCTGGACGCAAAGCTGGTCGAGCGGGCCAGCGTGCGGACCATCGGCTGAGAGCATCTCTTGCGCTCTCAGGACTGGCGTGACACTATTTGGTGACGCGAGTTGTCGACGCGCGTCGACACCTCCTCAGCGAAGAGTTGGAGCGTCGATCTTGACGAAGATCACCACTGTCCGTGCCGCACTTGCTGCCATCCTCGGCGAAGGCCTGAGCACTCGCGGCCTCTTCCAGCTGGGCTCGGCGATGGGGCCGGCCAATCTCTATCTCGCAGGCATCGATACCCCGACCGGCTTCGAGCCGATCCGCCGGACCGACAGTGCCGGACTCAGCTGGCTGATGGCATTCACCATTCCGCATCCCAGCGGCCTCGTCGCAACGGCAGAGCTGCAGGTGCGCTATCTGGAAATCACCGGCGCCGCGCTGCTCCGGCTCGCCAACCGGCTCGGCAGTTGTCTCGTGCTTGAGGCGAATCTGCCCCTGGAGTGCCGCATCCCGCCCCGGTCCACCCAGCCGTTGCAGGTAGCCGCCGGATACACCGAGGCCCTGGTCTCCCGCATGGCCGTCGCCGACACGAGGTCGGCACGGAAGGCAGGGGCCGGCGAGAGTCCGGGCATGGGCCGGGAGCTCCTCGCGTCCTGACTGCGCTCGGCGCTGGGCCAGGCCATTTCAGGATTCTTTTCGCCGAGCTGACTTCGGGTGCTAAGGCCGCCGACCCTCGTCACCCCGAAGCCCCCGCCGACGATCACGCTCAGGTCGGTGCCAATTGATGCAATTGGCCAGCGTGGACGGGTGCAGGCGTCCTAGCCTTTTCCGGACGGAAGGTTGGGGTTGCCGTGGCTGTGCGTGAGCCGGGAAGCCGGCGATGGGGGCGGGTCGTGCTCGCCGTGTTCGGCTGGCTGGTCGGAATACTCGGTGTGATCGTTCTGCTGGTGCCGGTGGCGCTGCTGCCGCTCACCACGGCAGTGCCGGCCTGGTTGTGGATGTCGCTGCTGCTGGCCGACCTGGCGTTGATCATCCTGCTCCTGCGGCGCCGCAAGCCCGGCAAGGCGTGGAGTTACGGGGGCATGGCCCTGGTGGTCGGGTTGGCGGTTGTCGCGTCCCAGTTGTTCGCGGACACGCCGGCCATTCGGGACGTGGCAGGTCAGCCGGTGGCGAACGGCATCGCGACGCTCGAAAAGGTGAACCTCAACGGCACCGAGCAGTGGATCACCATCCGTGGTCGCGACCTCACCAACCCGGTGCTGCTGAACCTCGGCATGGGCGGCCCCGGCGGTGGCGGGTTCGCCACCCGCACCCTGTTCGAGCCCCTCGAGGAGCACTTCACCGTCGTGAGCTGGGACGAGCCGGGCACCGGCAAGTCGATCAACGCCGTGCCACCCGAGCAACTCACCCGGCAGCGTTTCATCGACGACGGTCGGGCGCTCACCGAGTTGCTGCGCGAGCGGTTCGGCCAGGAGAAGGTCTTCCTCTACGGGGTGTCGTGGAGCAGCATCCTCGGCATCTGGCTCGTGCAGGACAGCCCGGAGTACTACGAGGCGTTCATCGGCAGCGGCCAGATGGTGAATACGACAGCCAACGACCAGGCCGGCTACCAACTCGCCCTCGACTACTCCGAACGGCGCGGTGACCAGGCCACCGTCAACCGGCTCCGCGCCAACGGTCCGCCTCCCTACACCGGGTCGGGCCTGGTCTTCCGCTACGTGGACTACCTCGACGTGCTCAACGACTACATGGGTGCCACGCGCTACGCCACCGTCGTGCCGATCGTGCCGTTCCTTGCCCCCGAGTACGGATTCGTGGACAAGGTCAACCACACCCGCGGCCTGATCGACTCCTTCAACGTCGTCTACCCCCAGCTCGCCGACCTCGACTTCCGCACCCAGGCGAGCCGGCTCGACGTGCCGGTCTACTTCTTCGTCGGCCGTGACGATGTGAACGCCATGGCGAGCCTGGTCGAGGACTACTACAAGACGCTGTCGGCTCCCGGCAAGAAGCTGGTCTGGCTCAAGGGCGGCCACGGCCTCAGCGGCGAAACGCTCGGCCAGTTCGTCGATGTGATGGTGACAGAAGTCCGCCCGCTGGCCGGCTAGCGGTGCTCCGGGGTGGACGTGCGCAAGCGCTGATGAGGAGCGATGATCAGGACCGAAGGTTTGACGAAGGTTTTCGGTAGCCGTGGGCAGGAGGTTCCCGCCGTCGACGCACTGGACGTGACCGTCAGTGAGGGTGAGGTCTTCGGCTTCCTTGGACCCAACGGCGCCGGCAAGACCACAACCGTGCGAATGCTGACCACCCTGATCGGCGCGACCAGCGGGCGGGCGTGGGTCAACGGCGTCGAGTTGGGCAAGGGCAAGGACGCCAGCATCCGAGCCAACGTCGGCATCCTCACCGAGGCGCCGGGCCTGTACGACCGGCTGAGCGCCCAGCGCAACCTGCTGATCTTCGCCGAGCTGTACGGGTGCGCGAACCCGCGTGGCCGGGTGGAGAAGTACCTGCGGCTGCTTGGCCTGTGGGAGCGCCGCGACAGCGAGGCCGGGACCTTCTCCAAGGGCATGAGGCAGAAGCTGGCCATCGCCAGGGCGCTGCTACACGAGCCACCGCTGGTCTTCCTCGATGAGCCCACGTCCGGGCTGGACCCCGAAGCAGCCAAGACGGTGTGCGAGTTCATCGAGACGTTGCGCGGACAGGGCCGGACGATCTTCCTTTGCACCCACAACCTGGACGAAGCCGAGCGGCTGTGCGACCGCGTCGGTGTGTTCCAGCAGCGGCTGGTCGCGGTCGACACGCCCGACGCCCTTCGCCGGCGGCTCTTCGGACGACAGACCGTCGTCCACCTCGGGCCGGGGAGCCCCGTGCGTGAACTCGTGCGCATGCTCGAGAACCTGCCCGGCCTCGGGTCGGCGCACGCGGTAGCTGCGGGCGACGGCGGACCGCCCCAGCTGGTCATCGGCGTCGACGAACCCGAGCGGGAGAATCCGGCGATCGTGCGGGCACTGGTCGAGCACGGAGCAGATGTGCAGTTCGTCACCGAGGTACGCCACTCGCTGGAGGAGGTCTACCTGAGCCTTGTTCACGGCACCGCGGAGTTGGAAGCGGCGTCCCGATGAGCGCCGTGAGAACGATCGTCGCCAAGGAATGGGCTGAGGTACGCAGGCACAAGCTCGTGCTGTCCGTGGTGTTGCTCATGCCGCTCCTCATCACAGCCATCCCGGTGGTCATGCTGGCGGTCATCTCCCGCATCGGCATCAACCAGTCCGACTATGACCAGCTCGGCCCGCTCCTCGACAACCCGATGTTCGCCGGAATGGCGCCAGTGGAGGCAATGCAATCGGTACTGGGAGCCAACATGCTGGTCCTGTTCCTGATCATGCCCGTCATGGTCCCGGTCACCATCGCGACGTACAGCATCGTCGGGGAGAAGCTGACCCACTCCCTCGAGCCGCTGCTGGCCACGCCGATCACCACGACCGAGCTTCTGGTCGGCAAGGGGATCGCTGCCGCCGTTCCGGGCGTCGCGGCCCTGTGGGCAAGCTACGCAATGTTCCTCCTTGGAGCGCGCCAGTTCTCGGTGACCGACCGGGTCTTCTCGATCTTCGTCAACCCGATGTGGCTGGTCGCCCTACTCGTTCTCGCCCCGCTACTGACCATCATGGCCGTCAGCGTTGGGATCATCGTCAGCAGCCGGACAACCGATCCCGCAGCGGCGCAGCAGCTGGGCAGCCTTGTCATCCTGCCCTTGATGCTGCTCCTGATCGGAGCCGTGACCGGGTTCATCCAGCTCGACGGCGGGGTGTTCTGGATCGCCGCACTCCTGGTCGCGGCAGGGGACGCGGCGCTGGTCTACCTGGGGGTGAAGCTCTTCCAGCGTGAGACCATCCTGACCCGCTGGAAGTGACCAGGGAATCGCGTCGGTCCCACGCGCGCTCGGATTGCTCCTTGCCTCGGGTGCAGCCCCGCGGCCAGGCCGCTTCGACCGTTACCTGACCGCTGGCGGACGGCCAACTGGCCGACCATGCCCCCCGCGGGATTTGCCATTCTCCGTTCAGACTGGCATCTTGGAAGTGCGGCAAGATCCAAAAGCTAGCCGCACCAGCGCCGGACCAGAGTGATTCTAGGTCCGGCTGTTTCTTTTCCAGCGATGCCGCGGGCGAGGCTCCCACGGGCACGCTCATGGCTTCCGAAAACCCCAACCGGAGCCGCTCATGCGCACTCACGACCTCGCCCTTGTCGATCACCTCGACTCCAACAGCCGCCGGGAACAGACCCGAAATCCGTTCTCGCCGGTGATCATGGTCCTCACCCTGCTCTCCACAGCCGGCGTCATCCTCTACGCCTTCTTCCTGCTGAACCCCGCGAACCGTGGTGACTGGCTGCCCTACCTGCTCGTGATCGCCGCCGAGACGATCCTGATCGTCCACGCGCTGCTGGCGATGTGGACCATCATCGCCGGCTGGCGGTCGCCCCGGACCGACGACTACTACCTGGCCCGCCGCGAGCTGTTCGGCGGCCGTCACCCGAGCTTGCAGTTGGAGCCGTCGCCGGAGTGGCGGCTGGAGCTGGACGGCGCGCCGGTATCGGTTGCCGTCTTCATCACCTGCTACGGGGAACCGCTCGACGTGATCCGGCGCACTGCTACAGCAGCGCGGGACATCTGGGGCGAACACATCACAGCGATCCTCGACGACGGTCGCTCCGACGACGTCCGCGAGCTGGCCGCCGAACTTGGCGTGCAGTACATCCGGCGGCTGTCCAGTGGAGGAGCCAAGGCTGGCAACGTCAACCATGCGCTCAGCCAGGTCAAGACCGACTACTTCTGCATCTTCGACGCCGACTTCGTCCCGCGTCCGGAGTTCCTCTTCCAGACCGTGCCCTTCTTCACCGACTCCAACGTCGCCTTCGTCCAGACCCCGCAGAGCTACGGCAACATGAACAACCTGATCTCGCGGGGGGCCGGCTACATGCAGTCCGTGTTCTACCGTTTCGTCCAGCCCGGGCGGAATCACTTCAACGCCGCATTCTGCGTCGGCACGAACGTGGTGTTCAGGCGAGCTGCGGTCGACGACGTCGGCGGTATCTACACCGACTCCAAGTCCGAGGACGTGTGGACGTCGCTCATGTTGCACGAACGCGGCTGGAAGTCGATCTACATTCCCGACGTGCTGGCCGTTGGCGACGCCCCGGAGACGATCGAGGACTACACCAAGCAGCAGCTGCGCTGGGCCACCGGGGGGTTCGAGATCCTGTTCACCCACAATCCGCTCAGCCCTCGCCACCCGCTGACCATGGACCAGCGACTCATGTACATGGTCACCGCGACCCACTACCTGACCGGCATCGCGCCCGGGTTGCTGTTGCTGGTGCCGGCGCTGGAGATCTTCTTCGACCTGCGACCGGTGGTGCTTGGGACCAGCCTCTCCACCTGGGCGCTGTACTACGCCGGCTTCTATGTGATGCAGATCCTGCTGGCGTTCTACACCCTTGGGTCATTCCGCTGGCAGGTGCTGATGCTATCGGCCGCGTCCTTCCCGATCTACGTCCAGGCGTTCTTCAATGCCTTCACCGGCAAGGAGCAGAAGTGGCACGTCACCGGCGGGGCGGGACGGCGGCAGTCGCCGTTCAACTTCATCCGGCCGCAGGTGTACCTGTTCACGTTCCTTGCGCTCACCTCGGTGGTATCCATCTGGCGTGACCTGAGCAACGCCCAGCCGTCGCTGGCCACGGCCTGGAACCTCGTCAACACCATCACCATCGGCGCCTTCCTGCTGGTGGCGCGCCGCGAGGCCCGACGGTTCCGTGGGCCTCTTCCCACCGCGACGCCCGCCCGGGCGCTCGCTCCTGCCTCGTCGCCGGCGCTCGCCGGTGGCTCGTCCACCCATGGAGGTTTGTCATGACCTGGGGAAACCGTCTTCGTCTCGTCCTCGGTGTGCTGGGTGTCTTCGCCCTGGTTGCCGCCCTGACGCTGGTCTTCAACCAGCGACAGAACCAGATCGCCAGCTACAGCGGCTCGGTCGCCTCCGATGAGTACACCGTCGGTGCCGACTACGCCGGCACCGTGGTGCGGCAGTACGTGCAGCCCGGCGATCGAGTGACGAAGGGCCAGAAGCTCTTCGTCGTGCAGAGCCTGCAGCTCAAGGAGAGCATCGACAACGGCGCGGAGGTGCCCGACACCGCGGCCTACAAGGTGGGCAGTGAGCGCGGCACCATCACCTACTACGCCGTCATCGACGGCCAGGTGAAGGAATTGAACGCCCGACTCGGCAACTCGGTGTCGGGTGGCTCGCTGGCGACGCTCGCAGCGGATGACCGGTTCATCCTGGCCAACTTCCGTCTCGTGCCCCGGAACTACGCGCGGGTACATACCGGATCGTCGGTCACCATTCGGTTGGCCAACGACGAGATCATCACCGGCACGGTCGGCGAAGTCAGCGCCACCACCGGCGAGACGGGCACGACCAGCACCATCCGGATCACCTCCCCGGAGCTGGCGCGGGTGACACCGGCCCTCGCGGCACCGGGTGCGCCGGTCTACGCCACGGTGGAGCTGGAGGACTCCGGCCCGCTAGCTGGGGTGCGCGACGCAGTCACCGACACCCTCGCCAAGATCGGGCTCACGTGAAATGGCGCGCACTTCCCGCGCTGGCCCTCCTGCTGGCCGCCTGCGGAACCAATGTGAACCCGCCTGAGAGCCCGTCCGCCGGCGCACCGTCGGCGACCCACGTGCTGGCTGATGTCGGGCCGATGGTTGCCGAGGTGACCCAGCGGACGCCGAAGGAGCTTCCGGTGACGCGATTGGCGGAGGGACTCACGCCGCCGACCAACCGTTGGTATTCGGGCCTGGTCTTCGGGAACGAGGCCAAGCCGGTGTTCCCCTTGCCTCTGGGCTTCGGGCTCACCGGTGACGGCTTCGCCTTCGGGCTGCCGCGGGTGACGGCCGGGGCGAACACGATCGCCGGAGGGTTCGTCGCCGACGTCAATGTCGATCTGGGCTCCTCGAGCTCAGTGGTGTCCAGCAATGACGCCTCCGTGGTCGTGATCGACAACCTGGACGCGGACGGGAAGCTGCTCGGGCGGACCACGATCGCCCAGGGTTCGCCGTTCGTCTCCTTCGCAGCTGAGGTGGCCACCACCGTCACCATCCCCGAGGGTTTCGAACCGGCCGGCAAGGACCTCGCGGTCGCCACGCTCGGTGGCGTCCGCTATGCCCTTGCCGCTTCGGGTCTGGACGGCAACCAGGTCAAGGTCACCGCTGGGTCGGCCATCCGGTTCTGGCCAGTGCCGGAGGGGCACGACCCTGCCGAGCTGGCCGGAAGCAGCGCCCCGGTGACGGGCTCCAGCCTGCAACACCAGCCGGATGGCGACGCCGTCCGCACCACCCTGACGTACGCCACCAGTGGCGGCGAGACCGCCATCGCCCGGCTGCCCCACCAGAGCGAGGGCGCTGCCACCGGCTGCGACCTCGGAGGCTACCCCTCCATCTACGGGCAACTCGAGCTGTGCGCCGGCTCTTCCCTCAGCTGGACGGCCCCGCAGGCCGCGGCGAGCGGCCAGCTGGATCTCAGCGGCGTCAGCGCCGCCGATCGCGAACGGCTGACGACTCAGCTGGATGCCGATATCGCTGCGCTGCCGCCCTTCCCGGCCGACACCTACTTCGGCGGCAAGGCACTGCAACGCACCGCGATGCTGCTGATGACTGCCGACCAGCTCGAGCTGAAGGACCGGGCCGACCAGCTGGCCAAGGTGCTCGACGCGGAACTGTCGCTGTGGACCGACCCCAAGGGATGCGAACAGCGTGCGGAGAAGTGCTTCGTCTACGACCCGTCGGGCAAGGGGATGATCGGGCTGGCGGCTGCCTTCGGCAGCGAGGAGTACAACGACCACCACTTCCACTACGGCCACTTCCTGTACGCCGCAGCCGTGCTCGCCCAGCATGACCCGGGCGTGGTCACCCGGTTCGCCCCGATCATGAACCTCCTGGCCGCCGACATCGGCAGCGTCGGTGGCAAGGACTTCCCCGAACGCAGGGCGTTCGACGCCTACGCCGGGCACTCATGGGCGTCCGGGACTTCACCCTTCGCCGACGGCAACAACCAGGAATCGGTCTCTGAAGCTGTCAATTCCCAGGCAGGACTCGCGCTCTGGGCGCGGGCCATCGGGGACAGTGCACTCACCGCAGAAGCGGACTGGATGCTGTCGCTCGAGGCGCAGGCGTCACGGGCCTACTGGCTCGAACCCGATCTCTCCGGCTTCCCCGGCTACAAGCACCGGATCTCGGTGCTGAACTGGGGTGCCAAGCGGGACTACGGCACCTGGTTCTCAGCCGAGCCGGCCGCCAAGCTGGGCATCCTGCTGCTCCCGATGAGTCCTACGTCGACCTACCTGGCCGGGTCGCCGGACGCCATCCGGGCCAATGTCGCGGAGGCGGTGGGGGAGAAGTTCGACCAGAAGTTCGGCGACTACATCCTGATGTACTCTGCGCTGGCCGGCCCGGAGGACCGTGACCGGGCCGTCGTCGCGGCGGCGCAGCTGTCGGACAAGACACTCGACGACGGCATGAGTCGCACCTACCTGCTGGCCTGGCTGCTGTCAGTGAAAGCCTGACCGAGCGGGTCCTGTGGGCATCGAGCCCTCCTCCGCCGACGATCGTCGGCGGAGGAGGGCTCGTGGGCAACCGCACGGTCGCGGATCAATCTGAAACGGGGTGGCACGGTGACGCCACATACACCCGGAGTGGTGTTACGGTCAAGCACAGCACGTGACGGCCTGACGGCGCCCCTTCGGGCCGGCTCACCGCTCGCAACCCACCCCCCAAATCCAGAGGACACCGATGTCCGCACGATCCGCAATATCTGCACCGCTTGCCCTTCTGGTGAGTGTCGCCATCACCGCCACGGGCTTTGTCGTCCTGGCGTCCAGCCCGGTCGCTGCCGCTGCGCCCAGCTGGGAAACCACGTTCCGGGATGACTTCACCGGCAGTGGCCTGCCGAACCCCGCTGATTGGCAGCTGGTCCTCGGCACGTCCTACCCCGGTGGTCCGGAGAACTTCGGCACCGGCGAGATCCAGACAATGACGGCCAATCCCAACAATGTCGACGTGCGCAACGGCAATCTGTACATCACACCGCTTCGCGACGCTGCTGGAGCCTGGACTTCGGCGAGGGTCGAATCCGAGCGCGCGAACTTCAAACCGCCGGCCAACGGTGTCATGCACGTCGAAAGCCGTTTGCAGATGCCGAATGTCACCGGTGACGAAGCCAGAGGCTACTGGCCGGCGTTCTGGATGCTCGGCGGGCCGTACCGTGCCGACCGGTGGTCCTGGCCGAGTATCGGCGAAGTCGACATCATGGAGAACGTGCAGGGTCTGAACTGGACCTACAACGTGCTGCACTGCGGGGAATGGGGCAAGGCCCCGTGCAACGAACCCGAGGGCATCAGCAATGGCGATGCGAACAACAGCGGGGTGCCATGCCTTGGGACCACGTGCCAGGCAGGCTTCCACACCTACGGGTTCGAATGGGACACCTCCGGTGCCGTCGACCAGCTGCGCTGGTACCTCGACGGCAAGCAGACCTTCGTTGTGGACGAGACCGACGTCACGCCGAAGATCTGGACCGAGATCTCCCAGCACGCTGGGTACTACATCATTCTGAATGTCTCGATGGGCGGGGCCTTCCCCAACAAGCTCAACCCCGGCGCGGGCGGCCCGCTCGCGACCACCAAGCCCGGCGTTCCGATGGTCGTCGACTACGTCGAGGTCAAGTACGCCGGTGGGCAGGTCGAGCCGAGTGCCACGCCCAGCACGCCGCCCACAGTCACCCCGCCGGTGCCCACCGACCCCCCGTCCTCCACGACCCCACCCACCGGCGGGCCGGCCAACCTGCGGGTCACCGGCACGACGGGCAGCAGCATCACTCTCGGCTGGGACGGTCCAGCCATCAGCTACGACGTCCTCCGCTCGGGTGAGCGAATCGCCACCGTCTCCGGGCGGACCTTCACCGACATCGGCCTGCTGCCGAACACCCCCTACCTGTATTCGGTGCGCGCCGGCGGCATCACCACTCCGGTGCTGACCGCGACCCTGGCCTCGCCACCAGGAGCGACCGCCACCCCGACGCCCACGAACACGCCGACGCCGACAACCGCTCCGCCGACCGGCACGCCCGGCAATCTGCGCCTGGCCGGCACAACGCCAAGCACGGTGACCATCGCCTGGGACGGCCCGGTGGGCGCCCAGTACCAGATCCTCCGGTCGGGGATCCAGATCGCGACGTCGGCAGGCCCGACATTCACTGACGTCGGTCTGATCCGGGCCACGCCCTATCTGTACTCGGTGCGGGCGGGCGGGGTCACCACGCCGGTGCTGACCGCGGTCATCCCGTAGTCTCGAGAAGGCTGCAGTCGAGCCCGCAAGGTGTTGGTCACGTGCGATCCCTGCGGCCAACGGGGCGACAGCACAGTCCCGAGGTGACTGGAGGCCAGGAGGTCATCCCGACATGAGGCCGGGAACCTCCTGGGCGAGCACGACCACGCCCATCAGCAGGACGAAGACGCCGAAGCCCTTCCGCAGGGACCGCTCGGGGATGCGCCCGACCAGAGCGGTGCCGAGGAACGAGCCGGCGATGGCGGCCGCAGTGACCAGGAGCACAACCGGCCAGTCGAGCGAAACCGTGAACAGGTGGGCGATCAGCCCGGTGGAGGACTGCATCGCAATCACCAGCAGCGAGGTGCCGACAGCTAGTGCCATCGGCAGGCCGCCGAGCAGCGCGAGCGCCGGGACGACAAGGAAGCCGCCGCCAGCGCCGACCAGGCTGGTGGCGAAGCCGACGGCGAATCCCTCCGCGAGCACCCGCCAGGACCGGCGTGGGGGAGCCTCGCCTGCCATCCGGGCCTCGCGGCCACGGGGGCGCATCATGGCCACCGACGTCGCGATCATCATGGCGGCGAAGAGGACCATCAGCACCGTGCCCGGGATGAGGCTGCCGACCAATCCGCCGACAAGGGCACCGGTCATTCCGGCCAGGCCGAACCCGACCCCGGTGCGCCACGCGACGCGTCCCTCACGGGCGTGTCTGGCCATGCTGACCAGTGCGGTCACGCCGACGACGAACAGTGAAGCTGTGATCGCTTGCTGGGGTTCCATTCCCAGCACGTAGGTGAGGATCGGAACGGTCAGGATCGACCCGCCGCCGCCGAGTAGCCCGAGGGCTACGCCGATTGCCACCGAGAGCAGCAAGGCTGCGGCCAACCACCAGGTGATCGCCATCGTGTGCTAGGCCGTCGGCAGGCCCGGGGCCTGCCACGCCAGCATTCCGCCGACCAGGTCAGCCAACGCTGATTGCCTCCTTCTGGTTCTGGTGGGAGACCCAGCCGAGGTAGCTACCCTCGAGTTCGACGACGTCGCGGCCGGCTCGCCGCAGCGCGCTTGCCACGACGCTGACCCGCACGCCGCTTTGGCAGTAGGCGAGGATCGCACCATCGGTGGGCAACCGGTCGAGTTGCCACAGGACGCGGCCGCCGCTCAGCTGTTCGGCCCCGGGAAGGCGGCCGTCGGCGAACTCGGTCCGGTTCCGCACATCCAGCAGCATCGCGCGCGCTGTGGTGTCGAGGTCGTCCTGGCCGATCACTGCTGGCACCACCAGGGGCAGGCCGGCCAGGCTGGTGGTGTAGCCGATGACGTTGTCGATGCCGACCCGAACCAGGTGGTCGCGGTACTCCCGGGCCACGGTCTCGTCCTCGGCGAGCAGCACCAGCGGGCGGTCTTCGCGCTCGGGGTCGTAGACCCAGGCGCCGTAGCTGGCAGCCTTGCCGATGCCGGGCACATTCAGTGACCGGGCAACCGTCCCGGAGTGGACCAGGCTGTTGTGCCGGGTGTCGACGAAGATCACCTCGTCGGCGGCCAGGCGCTGGGCGAGCGTGACATTGTCGAACTCGACCAGCATGGCCGGCTCGCCGATCACGGCCGGTCCCAGCTTGTTCTGCCGCTTCATTCGGGCGAAGTAGGCGTGCGCATCGGGCTGGCCGTCGAGTAGCGCGGCGACGAAGCCCTCCTCGTCGCCGTCCCGCAGGAAGGGTGCCCACCAGGCGTTCTCGCGCTCGTAGCCAACGGTGGTGGATGCGATTGCACCCAGCGCCCGGCCGCAGGCGCTGCCGGCGCCATGGGCGGGGAAGACCTGCACGTAGCCGGGCAAGGTCAGGAAGTCGCGGCGCAGGCTCTCGAAGAGTTGGCGCGCTCCGGCGAAGCGGGTGTTGACCCCGCCGGCAGCCTCGTCCAACAGGTCCGGGCGGCCGAGATCGCCGACGAAGACGAAGTCGCCGGTGAAGAAGTAACCCGGCTTGTCGGCGAATGCGCCGTCGGTGACCAGGAAGGAGAGGTGCTCGGGCGTGTGCCCGGGGGTGTGTCGCGCCTCCACGACGATGTTGCCAAGGGTGACGGCGTCGCCATGGTGGAGCCGTTCGGCTTCGAAGCCGTACTGCCAGTCGTCCCCGCCCTCGGCCGAGACGTAGGCGGTGGCCCCGGTCGCGGCTGCCAGTTCGCGGGTGCCGGAGAGGTAGTCGGCGTGGATGTGGGTCTCGGTCACGGCAACGATCCGCATGCCGTTGCGAGCGGCCAGGTCGAGATAGGGGGTCAGGTCGCGGCGGGGATCGATGACGATCGCCTCGCCCTTTGCCTGGCAGCCGACGAAGTAGCTCGCCTGGGCCAGGTCCTCGTCGTAGATGCGCTCGAGAAGCATGCTTCCTCCTGAACTGGGTGGGTGCTCGCCTGATACCCGGGGGGGTATAGCTGGCCTCGCCATCGTAACGATACCCGGGGGGGTATCCGCAACCACGTCGCTTCACTCGCAGCGGAGCAGGGAGGCCTGCCGCCTCGGCTGAGGCGGGCCAGGGTGGCAATTGCCGTACCCAGCTCTGGGACGGGGGCTTGGTACCCAACCGGGAGTTGCCGGAGTTCCGAAGTGGACGCGGATCCGGATCCACGTCAACGACGCCGCTCGGGAGGGGGCGCTTTCGACCGTCGCGGCAGGGTCGAGTGGGATCCACTGTCGGCACAGGGTTAACCCTGGGTGCATTTGCAGGGATGACCTGCTTATCTCCGGACGGCTATCGAGCGAGTCTTGATGCATTCTGAAAGGAGCCGAACATGAGTGACTCCATTGGCCGAAAAGCCTTGGGAGCAGCGCAGGACGCTAGTGAAGCGGGTGGCCCTGCCAGGCTGAGAGTGTGCATTGTCGGGGCATCGGGCAAGCTCGGCAGGTACATGGTGCAGCAAGCGCTGGACCGCGGCCATGCGGTAGTCGCCGTATGCCGTGAGGTCAGTGTGGACAAGCTCGAAGAGTTCTCGGGGCTGATCACGATCCTCCCGGGAGCGACCGACGACCGCCAGGTCATAGCGCGAGCGGTCTCGGGCTGTGACGGTGTCCTCACCGTTCTGGTTCCCCGGGGGGTCGACCATTACTCAGCGGGAACAGCCCAGGCGGTGCTCGACCTGGCCCCTCCCGGGGCTCGCCTGGTGTTCTCGTGCGGGTATCACATCACCCGCGATGGCCAGGACGTGTACTCGTGGAAGGTCAAGGCGCTCGTGAGTGTGGTGGGCCGGCTTGCGCGACTCTTCCGCCTTGTTGATCTCGATGACCAGGTGGAGGCGTGCCAGCGGGTCTTCGCCAGCGACACGCGGTGGACCGTCGTGCGCGGTAGCGAGCTGGAGGAGGGTGAGCCACAGGGTCTGCCGGTGTGGAGTAGACACGTGGGAGACCCGATCCTCGAGAGCAACCTGACGCGTCGTGTGGATTTCGCCAGGTTCATGGTGGAAGCCCTGGAGAACGACGAGCTGGTTCACGAGGCTCCGGCCATCGTCGGCTGCCAGACGCCATCGGCGCTCGCCCACGCTGCCCACGGTTCGCCCGCATTGCGATGAGACCGTTCACGCACTTCGACGGGTAGGTCCAGTTGTCAGACTGACCCGCCACGCCTGGCGGACGCTATGCCTGTTTCAACCCACACCCAAATCGGCACGATCACCCCGGTGAGACGTGCGCACCATCAAAGGAGATTCCGAATGTCTACTGTACGTACGCCGAGTATTGGTGCTTCCACAATGCAGCACAGCGAAGCGCGAACCGCATCCAGCAGGAAGACCGCTGTCTTTGTCGGCCTGCTGTTCCTCACAGCGACCGCCGCGTTCATCTTCGCCGAGGCGATCACCTCCGGAGTGCTGAGCCAGCCCAACTTCCTGGCCGATGCATCCTCCCAAACCACCATGTTGGCCACTGGTGCACTCCTGCTGTTCGCACAGTTCGGGGTAGTGGGCATCGCCGTTCTTCTGTTTCCGTTGCTCAAGAGCCACGGCGAGGCGCTGGCACTAGGCCACGTTGGCTTCCGGGCCACCGAACTGGCTGCGAGCCTGTTCTATCTGGCTGTTCCGCTCCTGGCGATCGAACTCGGAGCCGGATTGCGCGACGGCACAATCGACGCGTCCGCTGCGTCGAGCCTCGGCGCGATCCTCATCGCCCAGCACAGCGTAGCCATCCTGATGATCTACATCGCCACCGCTGCAGCGGGCATGTGTATGGCCACACTGCTCTACCGATCAAGGCTGATCCCGCGCTGGCTCGCGATCCTGGGCCTGTTCACCTACCCGACCCTGTTGACGGGAAGCGTCCTCGACATGTTCAACGTGGTCGACATCACCCAGGGCATCGGCCTCGTGGCATTGGTCCCGGGCGCCGTGTTCGAGCTCGTCCTCCCGATCTGGCTCATCGTCAGGGGATTCAACGTCCCCGACCACAACTGACCACACAGCTCGCGCCGGGACCGACCATTCCCTCTGGCGGTCCCGGCGCCGACCAAGGAGCGAGAAGATGGACCATCTCCACAGCAGGCCGATGGACGGCCGGACAGTGCTGATCACCGGGGCCACGTCCGGCATCGGACGGGCGACCGCCCTGGGACTGGCCGCCCTGGGCGCCCACGTCGCAATCACCGGCCGGAACCACGGACGCACGGAAGACACGGCCCGCGAGATCACGGCGGCGGGAGGTCGGAATGTCGACGTGTTCGTCGCCGACCTCTCCTCGCAGGCGCAGGTTCGGCGGCTGGCCGGCGAGGTGCTCGACAGGCTGCCGCGGATCGACGTGCTGGTCAACAACGTGGGCGGCTACTGGAGCACCCGTCACCTCACGATCGACGGGTTGGAACGCACTCTCGCGGTCAACCACCTTGCGCCGTTCCTGCTGACCAACCTGCTGCTGGACCGGCTGGAACGCAGTGCTCCGGCCCGCGTGGTCACGGTCGCCTCCAACGCCCACACCTCGGGACGCATCGACTTCGACGACCTGCAGGGCGAACGGTCCTACTCCGGCGGCCGGGCCTACAGCCAATCCAAACTCGCCAACGTCCTGTTCAGCTATCAGTTGGCTGTAAGGCTGCGCGGAGTGACAGCCAACGCGCTGCATCCCGGTGTTGTGCGGACAGCCTTTGGAGCTGAGGATCCGGCCCGCATCCAGCGGCTACTGGTCCCGCTCCTGCGGCCGGTCATGAAATCGCCGACCCAAGGGGCCGCGACATCGATCCACCTGGCGTCGGCTCCCGAGCTCGAACGGGTATCGGGCCGCTACTTCGCCAACCGGCGCGCCACGAAATCCTCCATTGGCAGCTACGAGCAGGCGGTTGCCGAACGGCTCTGGGCGGTGAGCGCGGACCTCGTCAAACTCACCACCGCACCTCGTGGTTGAAGCAGCCGGCGACCGTCCGACCACCAAGTCCTTCGTCACCAGGGACGGCTCCGTAACCGCCGACGCGACAGCGTGCGAGCCGGCGGTCGGGCTGGACCGAGTTCTGATAGTGGACGATCATGCGTCCTTCAGATTGATCGCTCGGCAGGTTCTGACGGCGGACGGGTTCCTCGTCGTGGGGGAGGCCGCCGGCGGGGCAGAGGCAATCCGCGCCTGCGAGGTGTTGCGGCCCGACATCGTCCTGCTTGACATTCAGCTCCCCGACATCGACGGCTTCGCAGTGGCCACAGTGCTTGCCGCCCTGATCGACGCGCCCGCGGTCGTGCTCGTCTCAAGCCGATCGCGCGCTGACTACGGATCCAGGATCGAGGATTGCGGCGCCCGCGGGTACATCGCCAAGGCAGAGCTCAGCGGGGACGCGATCCGCCGCCTACTCGCGAATCGGGCGTCACCACCTGGGCCGTGACCATGGCACGTGCTACTGAACCGCACGGTGGCGGCGGGTAACGACATGCCACGCGGATCGGTCCGCGCCGCGCCCGTGCCACGAGCGATTCCCACTCACCGCTTCCGGGTGGGACGCTCTGGGAGTGAGGGTCATGGTCGCTGACGACGCGGTGTTGTTCCGTGAGGGTTTGTCCCGAGTACTGGCCGAGGCCGGGTTCGAGGTGACAGCCCAGGTCGCGGACGGGCAGGCCTTGCTCCACCGGGTGGCCGAGGATCCGCCGGAGGTGTGCGTCGTTGACATCCGGATGCCGCCGACGTACACCACCGAGGGTCTCGACACCGCCAAGGCACTGCGTGCCAGCCATCCCGGCGTAGGGGTCCTCGTCCTGTCTGCGCACGTCGAAGCGGGCTACGCCCTGGCTCTGATCGAGGACGGTGTTCAGGGGGCCGGGTACCTCCTCAAGGAGCGGATCGCCGACCTCGCCGAGTTCACTGACGCCGTGCGCAGGGTGGCGCTTGGCGGCCTGGTGATCGATCCGGCGGTGGTGGCCCAGCTGGTTGGGCGCAAACGGGTACGCAATCCACTCGATGGGTTGACCGACCGCGAACGTGAGGTGCTGTCGGTGATGGCGGAAGGCCGCTCCAACCAGGCGATCTGCGAGCGGCTCCGACTGAGTCCCAAGACGGTCGAGGCCTACGTGCGCGCAGTGTTCACGAAATTGGATCTCCACCAGGGTGCAGACGACAACCGCCGCGTCCTGGCCGTGCTGGCCTTTCTACGCGGCTGAGCTGTGCCCCGCTGAGCGAACGACTCAATGCTCATCGATCGGCCGGCCCGGTAGGCGTCCGGTCGCCGACAGACCCGGTGAACACCGCCGTGATGACGGTCCCCGCACCGGGCGGACTGGACACCGTAAGGCGGCCGTCGAGCGCCTCGACACGGTCAGCGAGCCCGCGAAGCCCCGAGCCGAGATCGGGGTTGGCACCACCCACACCATCATCGCTGATCTGCATCACTGCGCCGGTTCCGGAGCGTCGGAGGGCAACTGTCGCTGCTGAGGCGTGGGCGTGCTTGCCTACGTTCGCCAACGCCTCGGACGCGACGAAGTATGCCGCGAGGGCGACTGGCTCCGGCAGGGCGCCGCCCGGCTCGTACAGCACCGTTGTCGGCACCTCTGAGCGGCTGGCCAATGCCTCGAGCGCGACATCGAGCCCCTGGTCCAGCGCAGCCGGATGGATCCCGCGGGCGAGCTCGCGCAACTCCGCCAGCGACAGCGCCAGCTCGTCACTCGCCGAAGTCACAAGCCGCTCAGCAGCGGAGGGATCGTCCCTGATCCGGCGCCCGATCAAGGAGAGTTGCAGCGCAAGCGTGACCAGCCGCTGTTGGGCGCCGTCATGCAGGTTGCGCTCGATCCGACGCCGTTCGGCGTCCCCCGCGGAGATGACCCGTTCCCGTGACGCCCGGACCTCGGCGAGCTGGCTTTCGGCCTCCGCATGAAGTTGCTGATTCTCCAGCGCGATGGCAGCCGCGCCACCCACAGCCTCAACCAGCTCCGGATCGTCATCAAGGGACCTGTCGTAGATCAGCGCGGCGACGATCTCACCATCACGCTTGACCGATGCCACAGCCCGGTCACCGGTCGTTGGCAAGGTGACCGGCAGGTCATTGGCGTCGACAAAGGCGCGACTGCCGGCCTCTGGATAGGCGATCACGAGCGCCGGGTCACCCAGTGCCTTCGCGAGCGCAGACCTCAGGTCGGCGGAATGCATGGTCCGCATTCCCCGGAGCAGCTCAACCAGGCCGCCCCGTGCAAGCCTGGAGCGCAGGAGCCCGGTGAGGAATGCCACCGGGACCACGATGACCAGGAACGCAAGGATCCAGAATGCGGCTTGCGGCAGTCGCACACCGATGAGACCGGCGGTCAACACTGCCATGAAGATCAGCAGCCATACGCTTCCCGCCACGCTCGGGAGCAGCGCGCGCCGCCCCGGCCCCGACGCCCTCAGCCATCTTGTGGCGACCACCCCCGCGACGATGATGGCGATAGGGAGATTCAGCGCCCGGTAGATGGAGTCGACGGTACCTGCGATCTGCGGGTCATTCCGGACCAGCAGGAGATTGCCGTCGGCCGAAGCAAACATCAACGACAGCGGCGCAACGACGAGCAGGTCCACTGCTACGGCCCAGACGAGGACCCGGTCCATCCGCGTCCGCAACCGTCCACCGCTGAGGAACGTGAGCACGATGGCGACCAGCAGGAGCAGCCACACGTTCCGCAACAACAAGCCTGCTGTCCGCAGGAGCGGCGAGTCGAACTGGAGGAGCAGTGGTGAGGCCAGGAACGCGAAGCCGGTCGCTGTCATCAGTCGACCGCTGTGGTTGTCTGGGCGCCGCCGCCACGCCACAAGCCCGCACGCTGCGAACAACCCGCCGACGATCCGGAAGACCATCAGCACTTCGGGGTACGGCGCTACCGGACCGTTCACCAGGAAGTGGACGAATACCCAGGCCTCCACCACGACGAATGCGCTCCACGCCACGATCCAGAAGGCCAGGTGACCGACTGGAGCTGCGAACCGACGGGCCAATCTCGCGCTGCTGAAGCTGAGCGAAGCATTGACCAGCTGGCCCCCCGTCATCGCCCACAGCCGATCATCGGCAAGCTCCTCGTTCAGACCAACGTCCGTAGGGCCAGTGGCGACCAGTCGCCATATCGCCCGCCCGCATCTGCATAGCGTCGACCTTGCCTGGCGCAGGACGCAGATGGTAGTTCTCGGCGAAACCGAACCCCAAGAATCACGCAGAGGAAACCATGCTGGTGAGGACCCCACACTCGCCGCCGAGCAGGAGTGAGTACCTCGCGTCTCATGCCCCTGGGAGGACCTACCCCCAGTGTTTGTGAGTGTGCACGTGGGCGCACGGCTTGCATAGAGAGAAGATGTACTCCGGCCGAACGGCCCCGAGGTACCCGCGGCCAGACCCGCTCTCGCTCAGGTGTTCCTGGCCTTCAACTTCGCCTGTCGCTACCCGCATGTGGATGTGGGGCAGTACCGCTGCTGCTGGCTCGCTCGGCTGCGGGACCTATCGATCCGCCTTAGGCTGGCGGGTGGGCTTGAGTGAGAGGTCGGATCGTGAAGGCAGTGGTCGTGTACGAATCGCTGTGGGGGAACACGGCCGCAGTCGCCAGAGCGATAGCCGAAGGCCTTGGCCTCGGTGCCCAGGCATTGTCCACCGCCCAGGCTGTGCCCGAGGTGGTGGCCGATGCTGACCTGGTGGTGGCCGGAGGACCGGTGTTCGCGTTCCATCTGTCAACGGACCATGCGCGCGGAAGTATCCGGGCACATCCCGAGCCGGGGGCACCGGCACCGGACTGGTCCCACCCGTCCGTGCGTTCCTGGATGGAGGCGTTGCCCGTCGGCGCAGGCCAGTGTGCTGCCTTCGATACGCGGGTGCGAGGCCCCTTCGGTAGGGGCGCCCCGACCGTCGCAGAAGGACTGCAGGCGAAGGGCTACCAGTTGGTGGCCCCACCCGAGGGCTTCATCGTCACCGGCAAGTTCGGGCCACTCCGCGAGGGTGAGCTGGACCGTGCCCGACAGTGGGGAGTACTCCTGCTGCAGAGCGTGCAGCCCGTCTGAATGGAATAATGGTCGTAGTGGTGCGCCCCCCGCCGCTGCCGGAGCCGAGACTGCCGGATGGCCGAAACGGGGTGGGCGATGGTGCAGCCGTGGGTGGGTCACTCACTGGAGGATTCCGGTGCCTTCGCTCGGGATGTCGCCGAAGGCAAGAGTGAGACGGAACGGCTCGACCTTGGTGTTGCGTTGTTTGTGGAGCTGGTCGAAGGCTGCGACCACGCCGGGATCACGAGGGTGGTCCGTGGGGGCCCGGAGACGGTAGCCGCAAGCTCCGAAAAGGCCAGGTTGTGCGACCAGCTCCAATACGACCTCGGCGAGGGTCCCTGCCTGGACTCGGTGAGGTCGCACCAGACCGTGGTCAGCAACGCGATCGCGTCGGACCCGCGCTGGCCCCGCTGGGGACCAGCCGTCGCAGAACGGTACGGGATCGGCTCGCTACTGTCGCTGCTCCTGTACACCCACGGCGACTCCTACGGTGCCCTCAACCTGTACGCCGACCGACCTCAGGCCTATTGCAGTGACGACCTGGTGGTCGCGCAGAGCCTGGCTGCCCACCTCGCCGTTGCCGTAGCAGCAGGCCGCGAGATCGACCAGCGCGACATCGCCATGGTGAACCGGACTGTGATCGGACAAGCCGAAGGCATCCTCATGGAGCGCTTCAAGGTCACCGCCGACGATGCCTTCGAGCTGTTGCGGGAGGCGTCCGTGCTATCCAACAACAGACTGATTCGCGTCGCAGAGGAACTCACCCGAACCGGCCAATGGAGCACTCCGGCTGAGGAGGTCGGCCAGCCGGGCAACTAACCCGCTTGGGACCTCGTGGACACCCCCACGGTTCCACGAGGCCCCGAGGACTCGATCGACCGGGCGGGCTAGCCGGTCGTTGAGCCAACTGGTACTTGAGGGTTACTACCTGGCCCGCTCCCTTGCCGGGCGGCTGCGGCCTGGCCCTGCGCTTGGCTGAGCCGGCCTTCCGCCCTGAGTTTGCGGCGGGCTCGCATGATGGCTGCTTCTGGAAGGCGACCGTCTGCGACCACATCGATGGCTACACCCAACAACGCGCGGCGCAGGTCGTGACTCGCCTCGCGGAGCAGATCGAAGGCATCCGCGGAGTTCACCCGGTAGTGGGCCATGACAGTGCCGACAGCGATCGCAACCCGGCTGGAGTCGCCCAGCACCGCAGCAAGGAGAGGCTCACGGAATTCGCCAATCAGGATCTTCATCATGGGGGCGGCGAGCCGGGCGAGTCTCAGTGCGGCATCCACGTCCAAATGATCAAAGGCACTGGGTTCGCTGGAATAGAAATACAGCCTGGCTTGATCGGGTGCGGTAACAGGTATTTGGATGCTCACCATGCTGCGCAAATTCAGGACGGCGACGCACATTCTGCAGAACTCTGGCCATCGCTCGTCGGCGGCAAGATCCCTGACCACCAGCATCTCGCCGGGGTCGGGGCCCAGACTGGGCCCTTGTCCCAACTCGTGCTGCAACCAGTCCACGCGAACCGGCATGTCGTCGGTAGCGGCGACCGTTTCGGGTGCCCGGTGGTCAGCGAGAACGACCGACAGGCCGCAGTGGACGTCATGATCGGAGTTGCAGATCGCGAGCCCAGCGAACGTCACTTGCTGTGGATCCAGGTCGTCGCGTCCCGTGGTCGGGGCATCTTTGGCCCCAGCGTTTCGGGATCCGTGTTCGGCGGAGTTTCTGAAAGCCAACACATTATTCTCAGTCATGGCAACGCTTCCGGCGGTCGGCGTGAATTCATCCCGCGTCTTGAAACGTCCAAACCCGACTGATGCCCAATCTACCACGTTGGTCCGAATTTACCGGTGCCGAATGAATTCACCAGGGTGTGCCCGGGCTTCACCCAGGCCCGGGCGGCACCCCTCCTGGGCCCGGTCGGGATCGGCTTGGTCCGGGCGACCACCGGGCTGGTGGTCGCCTGAGCGGCCCCTTAGTCTGGTTTGCCACCGCACTGCGTTCGGGCCACGCCGCGCCGGGTGGGGCAGGCCGTTCGTGCGTCGTTTGGTTGGTTTCGTCGGAAGGAACCTGAGTGAGCGACGTTCTTGCCCCTCCGTTCGATCCGAGCCAGACCGACAGCGAGCTCATTCCAGACAAGTTCCGGGTTGATCCCGACCAGGGGCTGACGAGCGCGGATGCCGCACGGCGGCTTGCGTCCGATGGGCCGAACGAGCTCCGGCAGAAGCCCCCGGAGCCGTTGTGGCGGAAGATCCTGCGCCAGTTCCAGGACCCCTTGGTTTACGTTCTGCTCGTCGCGATGGTGATCTCCTGGCTGGCCTGGTTCGTGGAGGGTGCCCATGGTCTTCCCGTTGACGTCATCGTCATCGCGATCATCGTTGTTGCCAATGCGATGATCGGATTCTTCCAGGAGAGCAAGGCCGAGAGCGCCGTCGCAGCGTTGGCCAGCATGACTGCTGCCATGTCCACTGTGCTGCGGGACGGCCGGCTCATGTCGCTACCGGCCGGCGAACTGGTGCGGGGCGACGTGCTCGTGCTGAGCGAGGGCGATTCCGTCGGTGCGGACGGACGCCTGATCAGCGCCGCGGGGCTGCGGATCCAGGAGTCGTCACTGACCGGTGAGTCCGAGGCCGTCGCGAAGAACACCGACACCCTTCCGGCCAAGGCGCCGATCGGTGACCGGCGCAACATGGCCTACAAGGGGACGGCGGTGGTGCAGGGGGTCGGGCGGGCGATCGTGACCTCGATCGGCATGGACACCGAGATGGGCGCCATCGCCGACCTGCTCGACAACACCGAATCCGAACCGTCGCCGCTGCAGAAGGAGATCGCCGAGGTCAGCAAGAGTCTCGGGCTGGGGGTGGTCGCCATCGCCGTTGTCGTCATGGTGACCCTGGCGATCGTCAACGGCGTGCAGACCCCGTCCGATCTCGTCACCATCCTGCTGCTGGGCGTCTCGCTCGCCGTCGCGGCGGTGCCAGAAGGCCTTCCCACCATCCTTTCCCTCGTTCTGGCGATCGGGGTGCAGGCGCTCGCGAAACGCAACGCCATCATGAGGAACCTGCACTCGGTGGAGACCCTCGGGTCGACTTCGGTGATCTGTTCGGACAAGACGGGCACCCTCACCCGTAACGAGATGACGCTGCGAATCGTGGTGACCGAGTCCGGGACGACCGAACTGAGCGGCACGGGGTACCGGCCAGAGGGCGAGGTCGTCGGCTCGC
This sequence comes from uncultured Actinomycetota bacterium, assembly GCA_963848845.1. Lineage (GTDB taxonomy): Bacteria > Actinomycetota > Actinomycetes > Propionibacteriales > Propionibacteriaceae > Propionicimonas. The sequence continues at coordinate 42,206 of CAWKFH010000002.1, read as the reverse complement.
CGTCGGACGCGGCGGTCCACGAGGCCAGGATGGCGCTGGTCGGCGGATCGATGGCCAACAATGCCCAACTGCAGAAGCTGGAGGACTGGGAAATCCAGGGCGACCCGACCGAGGCCGCGTTCCTGGTGGCGCTGCGCAAGCTATCGGGCGCGCTGGAGAGCGCGGAGGGCTACGAGCGTCGCGCCGAGGTGCCGTTCACTTCGGAGCGCAAGATGATGTCAGTGCTGGGCCAGGAGACGGACAGTGGCGTCCACCGGCTGTTCACCAAGGGCGCACCCGATGTCCTGTTGACCCACTGCACCGCCGCGCAGGTCGGCCCCCAGGAGGTCCCGCTCGACGAGACCAGACGGATCCGGGTCCTGTCCGCTGTGGATCGGCTCGCCGGGGAGGGGTACCGCACGCTGGGGGTGGCCTACAAGACGATGGACGCCGACCGATCGGTCGTCGAGGATCTCGACGGGTCGGCGGAGACCGACCTCGTCTTCGTCGGTGTCGTCGGCATCATCGACCTGCCGCGAGAGGAAGCCGCCGCCGCGGTGCAGGAGGCACACCGGGCGGGGATCCGGACGATCATGATCACCGGCGACCACCCAGTGACCGCAGCCCGGATCGCGTCCGACCTGGGTCTCGTCGAGGACGGCAGCAAGGCGCTGGCCGGCGCCGAACTGGACGGACTGTCGGCCGAAGAGTTCCAGCAGGCGTCGCGGGAGACATCGGTCTATGCCCGGGTCGCCCCTGAGCACAAGCTGCGCATCGTGGACGCCCTGCAGGCTGACCGGCACGTGGTGGCGATGACCGGCGACGGCGTCAACGACGCGCCTGCCATGAAGTCGGCCGACATCGGGATAGCGATGGGAATCACCGGCACGGAGGTCACCAAAGAGGTCGCAACAATGGTCCTGGCCGACGACAACTACGCCACGATCGTCGCCGCGGTGCGCCAGGGCCGGGTCATCTTCGACAACATCCGCAAGTTCCTGCGCTACCTGCTGTCATCCAACATGGGTGAGGTCGTGACGGTGTTCTTCGGCGTAATCCTCGCCGGGGCCATCGGGCTCACCGAAGCGAGTGATCCGGGCGCCATCGTCGTGCCCCTGCTGGCCACCCAGATCCTGTGGATCAACCTCGTGACCGACTCCGGCCCTGCGCTGGCGATGGGCGTCGATCCCGAGGACGGCGACGTCATGGCACGCAAGCCGCGCAGCCCAGACGACCGAATCATCGATCGGCACATGTGGCGGCGGGTGGTCTTCGTCGGGCTCGTGATGGGTGCTGTCACTCTGCTCACGATCGATCTGTTCTTGCCCGGAGGGTTCATCCCGGGCTCGGATTCGCTGGAGATCGCCCGGACCTCCGGCTTCACCACCCTGGTGTTCGCCCAGCTGTTCAACGCATTCAATTCGCGCTCCGACCTGCATTCCGCGTTCTACCACCTGTTCGACAACAAGTGGCTTTGGGGCTCGATCCTGTTCGCGATCGCGGCTCAGGTCGCGGTGGTTGAGGTGCCCCTGATGCAAACAGCTTTCGGCACTGCCTCTCTCGACCTGGCGCACTGGGCCACCGCCGTTGCGATGGCGTCCGTTGTCCTGTGGGCCGAGGAACTGGTCAAGCTGGTTCGACGGGCGGCGCAGCGCCGTGGATCGCTGCCGTGAAGACCTCAGGATTGACCCTCGGGCCGCTTGAGGGCTGTTGAGCCGTGGAACTGGCCGCTCACTAGCAGTGTTGGTCGGGGTCACGGTGTCCTCGACCGGCCTGGGTGATTTCTACCGACTTGTTGAAGATGTTGCACTCCACGGCTGCCGACGGCAAATGTGCGAGTACGTCAGCGTCCCGGTCGGTCGTGGTGCCCTTGGCTACCCCCTGCTCGCCACCGACAAGTCGGTGCCAGAGATCGCTCGCAATCTGCAGGTGTCTGTCAACACGGCGCGCAAGCAGGTCGCGACCCCCAGGGAGAAGTTCCGGGCCGCCACAACGACAACATCCAGATCCAGAATGGCCAGAACATCAAGATCACCGGCAACACCGTCCGGGGCACCCCACACGAGTTGGGCGCGCCCACCCGGCGGGCCCAACTCCGTACCTCCCGCGGGCTTCCCAGAAGCCTGTCAATAGCCTCCGTTCAACCTGGTCGTCAATTTCTGGTAGACGAGCCACTTCAGGTCAGGATTCGAGTGCGTCCCCCTCCCGAGGACTTGTGGCCGAGTCGGTGAGCCCCGATATCTTCAATCGAAGATAAGCGGTATGTCGCATCGCCGGCGGAGTGGCCGGTGTCGCCGTTTCCGCAGCTTCGAAGACAATCCGCAGATAGCAGCACAAGGCGATGGGTGCCAGATTCTGACGCTCAGCAGAAAAGGTGGTGCCGGATGGCACAGCAATTCCCCGCTGGTTGGTACGGGCAGCCCGATGGCACCCAGAGGTTCTGGGACGGAAGCCAGTGGACAAGTCAGGTGACCCCAGCTGCTGGGCCATCGCCAACCGCGACACCGCCGGTAGCTTCACCTCAACCAGAGCAGGCGGCTGGGCTGCCAAGCAAGCCCTGGTTCGAGAAGAAGCGGGTGATCTTCCCAGCGATTGCCGTTGCCGCCATCGTGGCACTTGCCGCCACCCAGGGCTCTGGCGGGGCCGAGACCGCGGCTCCCGCAGCCACGGCGACTGCCGCCGCGCCTGCGACCGAGAGCCCCACGGTTGACCCCGTCGACGAACCAAGCGAGGAAACCGCCGCGGAACCAAGCCAGGAACCCGAGACCGAAGCGCCGAGCATGACCGTCTCACAGGAGCAAGCTGTGAGTAAGGCTGAGTCCTACCTTGAGTACACGGCATTCTCCCGTCTCGGCCTTATCGAGCAGTTGAAGTTCGAGGGCTTTTCCACCAGAGATGCCACCTTCGGCGTCGATCACATCGAGGTCGACTGGATGGACCAGGCGGCCCTCAAGGCTGAGTCCTACCTTGAGTACACGGCGTTCTCTCGCTCCGGCCTCATTAATCAGTTGAAGTTCGAAGGCTTCACGAGCAAGCAAGCGAATCACGGCGCTGACGCTGTCGGCCTTTAGACCGTCCACCTGCGGTGTTCCAGAACGTCGCACAAGAGTTCTCACCGCCTTGTCGGAGATGACGAGCGGCTGATCTGAGGAATCGAAGGGAATGGGCTTCGCTGTCCGTGCCTGGGTTCAAGCTGAAATCGAGTACGACTTGAGAGAGGACCGCCATCCCATGAGCGCACAACCCGGTTGGTACGGGCAGCCGGACGGCAGGCAACGGTATTGGGACGGGCAGGCCTGGACCCAGCAGACAAGGCTGGTTCCGGCGCCCACGGCCCCGCAACCCCCACAGCAGGCCAACGTCTACAGCCCGGCCCAGCCTCCGGATAAGCGGCCGTTCTACACCAACAAGGTCTTCATCGTCGTGGCCGCCGTGGTAGCGCTCTTTGTCGCGGCCAGCGTCTTCAACGGCAAAGGCACCCAGCAAGCGGCTGCCCCGGTCGCCATCGCGACGGTCACCGCCACTGCCACTGTCATCCTGGAACCCACCGAGGAGCCAACGGTCGTGACCGAGAAGCCGGTGGTGGAGCCGTCCGAGGAGCCGACGGAGGAAGAGTCCCCGGCTGAGGTGGAGACGTTCAAGATGCCGAAGCTGATTGGCCAGAACCTCCAGGATGCTCAGGATCGACTTCAGGCGCTGGACTCGTGGGTCATGGACCAGGAGGACGCCTCTGGGATGGAGCGGTTCCAGATGCTCGACTCGAATTGGAAGGTCTGCACGCAGAAGCCGAAAGCCGGCAAGGTCGTGACGATAGACACGGTGGTCGTACTCGCATCAGTGAAGCTCGACGAAAGGTGCCCCTGACGGCGACGGCGAGCCGCTCGTTAGGGGCGAGGCAGTCCCTTGGTGGTGCCGGTGGCGACCAGTTCCTCGGCCACGACGACAAGCTTGCGGTTGGAGTTCTGGGACAAGCGTCCAAGCAGGCCGAAGGCCTGTTCGGCGGTCATCTTGTACCTCTCCATGAGGACGCCCTCAGCCTGCCCGATCACAAGGCGGGAAACCATGGCCAGGCCTCGATGGTCAATCTCACGAGCGGCAGCCACAGCCACGGCCAGGTGCGCAGCGAGGCTGTGGGCAACGAGGATGTCGTCACCGCTGAAGGCGTCCGGCCGTCCCGAGTACAGCTCAGAGCACCGTAGGAGTCACTACCGGTGTACAGCAATATCGACAGGATGGATCCGAGCCCGTACCGCGCGGCAACCACCGGGCCCCAACGTGGCCAGCGCGGGTCCGAGGTGATGTCACTGCTGATCACAGTTGTGTGCGTCCTCACCGTGTCAACGCATGGACCCTCACCGAGTTCGTACTGAAGCTTGTCCCCGTTGGTGACGAGCTCCGAGGTCGCGGCCATCGTCTCCAAACCGGCGAGGGTGACCATCGTCACCCCAGCGTGATCGCAGCCCTCCACCATCTCGACCACTGCAGCAACGGCAAGTTCAAGCTGCTGCGGCTCCATGCCGGAGGTCGACAGCGCGCGGGCGAAGATGGCTGTCGCGGCCACTGAGTCATCCCTCGACAGTAGATCCACGACGCCTCCCCGATGATCCCGCTTCCACCGACCAGAAAGGAACCCTATATATATCTCGAGTCTAGATCACCCGTCTTGTCTCATCGGGTCTGCGGTTCGTGGGGATTCTCGGCGAGGGGCGAAGGTTCTTGGTGCTGACGCGCCTTCGTCGGGGGTGTGGATGCGGGGTCGGCTGCCCCGTAGCCCTGAGGGAGCCCGCGGTGCTGGATCGTGTCGGCGGCGATCTCTGCGATCGGGCGCTGGGATGCTCGTGCGGTGGAGCGGAGGGACTCGAAGGCCTCTCCCATGGATAGCCCCTGACGCTCGGCCAGGACTCCTTTTGCCTGTTCAATGACCACGCGGGTGTTGAGCGCACTCTGCAGCTGCTGCGCCAGCACCTCCTGCTGTCGGACACTCCAGTGGTTGATGATCCCGATAGCAGCCATATCGGCCAGGACCCGGGCCACGTTCAGGTCGTGGGTGCTGAGCGGCTGGCTTCCGGAGAGGAACAGGTTCAGGGCGCCGATGGTCTGGTCCCGGAGGCGCATCGGGACTGCATAGGCTGTGTTGATTCCGGCCGACATCGCTGCCACCGCGAAATGGGGCCAACGCGTGGTGAACCGGGACAGGTCGACCCCGGCGACCTGGGTTCCCGAGCGGAACGCTTCGAGGCAGGGTCCGTCGTTGTTCTGCAGTTCGAGCAGCTCCAGCATCCGGGTTTCCTCGTTGGTCGAGGCGAAGACCCTGAGCGACTTGCGCTGATCGGCCAGCATGATGCCAGCGGCGGTCACGCCGAGCACCTCGACGCATGCACCAACCAGCCGGTCGGCCATGTTCACCAGGTCAAAACCACTGGTGGTGGTGTCCGCCAGCTCGATCAGTGTCGCGAACAGAACCTCGTCATGGGTCGATGCCATGTCCACTCCTCTCCTTCCATCCTTCAGCACTCGTCAGGTCCGAGTCCAGCGATGCGGCCATCTGTGCTGGGGTCGGGGTAGAACCGGTCCGGTTGGAACCGGAGGGTCCGCTCCACCACTGATCGTGAGACCTCTTCCAGGGTCAGGCCGGCGGCGAAAGCGTGGGCGCTCAACCGTGCCATCGCTTCGGCGATGGAGCTCTCGAGCTGCACCATCACCATCCCGGTCGCTTGCGAGGTGATCGCCAGCGGAGGATCGAGGGCGCCGTCCAGCACGCTCGACCAGTCACCGGAACCGGCGTCCGACACCAGCAGGGCCACGCTCAAGTCATCGCAGATCGCGAGCTGATTCCCGAGTTGCGTCGCGTCGAGAGACGCCGGCCGGGTGCCGTGCAGTGTGAGCACGCCGAGCCGGACCGCGCCAATCTGCAGCGGGAACGCGCAGATCGAGCGAACACCCAGCTCCGTTGCGGCCCGCTCGAAAGTGACCCAACCGTGGCGCCATTGCTCGCGCAGGTCCGGCACCATCACGGGGCCACTCTCAGCCAGGGCAGCGACGCCGGGCCCTTCTCCCAGTACTACCTGCAGATCGTCCAGCTTCCTGGCTCTGGCATCGGACGCCCACACGACTCCGCGCGGGCGGGCGTCGATGACCCGGGACGCGCACACCGAAGTGAGTCCAGCCGGTTCGGCTGCCGCCAACGCAGCACGACACAATCTCTCCAGGTCCACCGCGGGGAATCGCGACTCGCGGTCAGGCATCGACCCACACCCCTCTCCCGATGTCGAGGTCGCATCAGCAGGGGCAAGCTAGCGGCTAATGAAGCGAACGCGGCCAATCCAACGAGAATGGCAGCAAGACCACCCTAATCGCAGGGAGGTGCTCTCGAAAGTGGCATCCTTTCGCGGCCTGTCCAGACCAACCTCGACCGAATCGGCGTGGGTCTCGCGAGCAGAGCTGTGCGTAATGCGTGCGGCTGAGCGAAGGCCTGGGCGAGGTTCAGACGGTGGTCGTGGTTGGCCGGGCTGCCAGCCCTTTGTCGGTCGCGCTTGATGTTCCCCACGACCCAGCGGCAAGCACCTCCTGCAGCGGCGCTTGACCGCCAGGAGTTCCACCATCGACCGGGGCAATTCCGGTCCAGACATGCTGGAGTCCCACCAGGGAGATCTCGGTTCGCGGATCCTGAAGGGGCACGCCGACCCACACCAGCAGCACCTCGGCACGCCACTGAAGCACCGTCGCCAGCGCCGGCGGCAGCGGGTCGGTGCGCATCAACTTGCGACCCTTTGAGTACAGCACGAGGCGCTCGCCATCGAACTCCGCGGACACCCTGCTCAGGGTCGGCGACCTGCCACTCATCACCGACTTCAGGCCCAGAACAGTCGCGTGCACCGCGGCGTGGTCGTCGTGAATGGACGGCCCAAAACACTCAACCACCCGGGGCAGGCGATCATACGGATGGCATCCGAGCCAATGTGATGAGAAGAAGGCGGGCGATTCGAAGATCACAGGTGGCAACTGCGCTATGGACATTGGGACCTTCTACCGGAATGTTGGGGGATGTCGGCGAGGTCCGGGCCGGAAATCTTGAAGCCACGTTAGCGCCTTGGTGATCGCTTTGAGCACCGGATTCTTACGTAGTAGCTAGCCCCATTCCCACTCCAACGAGCCAGAGGCGGGTTGGCGGTCGTGGAGTGTTGGCTTGGTTGCATCCGGGATAGTGAAGACCTTTCCTTGAGCGGTTACCCGAAGGGGATGCGGTTGGCGCGTGCGCAGCTCCTGCCTGAGGAGGTTGCCGCCGGCAGCGACGACCCCGGGGCGCAGGCGGAGGCGATTCTCGAGGAATCGCAGGATCGGACGCTGCATCCCGAACAGACCCGGTAGGAGTCGTCCCAGACTCCTGCCAACGGCCGGACACGCCAGGCCGTCCATCACCGAGACCCTAGCGAGGAACGAGCCCGCACGGTTTCTCTCAACATGACCTTCTTGCGTTTCAGCCTGAGCCTCACCGATTTCCGTCTTTCCGGTCCCCGAGGAGACTGGAACGTGATTCGATGATCGTGGATCAGCGTGTGCCTAAGTCCGAGAGGTCCACCGATGCCTCCGCATGTCGCCGCGTTGCCGCGGGCACTGCCCTGGAAATCGTTCCTTGCCTTACTTTCGGTCGGTCTGCTGGGCGTGGCGGTCCTGTTCGCCCTGGCGCCGGGCGCCTACGGCCCGGTGGACCTCGTCCTCCTGGTACTGGCTGTCGCTGTGGGCGTCCTGCTCTCCCGCCAGGTGGGCCTCGTTTCGCTGATCGCCGATCGGATGGATCGGGGTGTGCCGGCGATGACGCGACTGCGCCCGCATTTGGTGCCGGCGGTGATCGCCGGCCTCCTCACTGGTTTCGCGGTCACCGTCCTCGACTTCGGCTTCTGGTACCTGGTCGGCGGCGATCCGATCGGTGGCACCATCCCGATGTACCCGGTCGAGAACGTCGTTCTGGGCCTGACATACGGTGGGTTCACGGAGGAACTGCTGCTCCGGTGGGGACTCATGACCGTCATCGCCTGGCTGATCTGGCGGCTGGCCGGGCGGTCCAGGACGGAGCCGGGTGCGGCAACCATGTGGATGGCCATCGTCTTGGCCGCCGTCCTGTTCGGCGTCGGACACCTCCCGGCGCTCGCGGCTGCCGGCGGCGGGTTCACTCCCGAGATCGTCGTCCGGACTATTGGCCTGAACGCAATCGCGGGAATCGTCTACGGCTGGCTGTATTGGCGCAGGTGCCTGGAGGCCGGGATGATCGCGCACGGGGCGACCCACATCGGGTTCCTCGTGTCGATCCCCCTTGTCGGATCCCTGCTCACCCTGCTCCCATGGCCGGCACGGGCGACACCAGGTGCGAACCCGGCGGCGGAGAGGTTGTTCCACGCGGCAAGCTCACGTGACTCTGGACCGTGAAATGGGCGATCAATGTGGCCTCGGCGGCCACCGCCCCGCGATGACTCCCGCGCTCGGGCGTCGGGTCGGCGCGATTCACCGCGCATGCTGGCTTCTCAGGTCGGTCTTGCGGTTTTGGTCGTCGGCGTTCGCCACCAGGTGATCCCGATCCGACCGACGACCAGCGTGGTGATGATGACCAAGGCTAGGGCCCTGGCCGCCCAGACCCAGTCGGCATCCACCCCCCAGGTGAGCGGCACCGTGCCGTTGAAGGTGGCGTGCATCAACCCGGTGATCAACACGCTGCGGGTCCGCAGGTAGACCCAGGTGAGCAGGATCGAGTAGGCGAACAGGATGATCGGCAACGGCCAGAACGCGAGGCCCGCGTAGAGCTGGCCCGGCAGGTAGAGCGGCACGTGCATCGCGAGGAACAGCGTCCCGACGACGCCCACCGCCCAGGCGGGCGAGCGACCTTGATCAACTGCCGCCTGCACCCCGAAGCCCCGCCACCCGAACTCCTCGAGCAGTCCCGGCAGCAGCACGACCAACGGGACCACCAGGGCCGCCGGCGTGATCGCCTGCAACAGACGGTCCGGGGTCGTGATGCCGAGCAGCACGCCCGCCACGACCACGATCAGCTTGTCGACCACGGGGATGCCGATCGCGACGAGATACCAGCGCCAGTCGGCCATCGCGGGGTGGCAGAGAGGTTCAAGTCCCTTGGTCGGCGTCGACCGAGTCGTGATCCTCGAGGGAGACGACGACCACCGGGTCGTGACCGGCGCGGGTGATCCCTACCTCGTGCCAATAGGCCGGGGAAGCGGACTCAGCTGGGATGTTGGAGCTTGTGAGCGAAGCCGTCGACGATCAGGTCGAGGGTCTGGCCAAACTCTTCTGTGGTGAACGGCCCGATCTGCTGGGCGTATTCGAGGAGGGCCGACGGCGGGTGGGGCGCGTCCCCAGCCGGGCGTGCGGGTCCTTGTCCCTGTTGGGCCTGGTGTTGCCATAGGTGGGCGAAAGCGAAGCCGACGACGAGGGCGGAGGAGGCGTGGACGAACTCGCCTGCGAGCTTGGGCGTGAAGCCGGCATCCTTGAGGACGCCGAGCATGCCGGCGGTGTCGGAACCGGCGGTGGAGGAGTAGGCCCCGCCCCGCGCGATCAAGGGCACGGCGTGGGGATGTCGCAGCATCAGATCGAACAGTTGTAGCCACATGGCGCGGATCTGTTCCTTCCAGCCGGTGATCGCCGCGTCGATCGGGGGGAGTTCCCGCCAGAGCCGGTCGGCCACCTCGGCCAGGATCGCATCCTTGCTTGCGCAGGTAGCGGTACACGGTGACCGGTTTCACTCCGATCGCGTCGGCCAGACCGCGCATGGTGAGCGCCTCCAGGCCGTGAGCGTCGATCAGTGCGAGCGCGGTGCTCGTGATCTCCTCGATGCTCACGGCCCGTTCCCGACGACCGGCGCCTGCTTCCGGCGTTCCATTCATCCGCATGGCCTTCCCTTGACGTCGCAACCACTCTACCGTAACGTTGGTACCGTAACAACGTTACTCACCGGAGGGATCATGAATCAGCAGACAATAATCTGGGGCAGCTTCTGCCTGCTAGCACTCGGCGCGGCCCTGAAGTGGCCAGTCCCGACCCGAAGGTTCCTGGGTGGCTTCTTCATCGTGATGGGGCTCGGCGTGAACCTGGTCTACGTGCTGCTCGACCCGGCGGGATTCGTGCGCATCGGCACCGACGCCCCCCTGCTGGGGGTCTACGCGTGGGCGTTCTCCACCCTGGTCGCGCTCTGGCCGGTCGGGTTCGGCGTGATCCTGGCCACCTACGAGGTGGCACTGGGAACCATGATGATCATCGGCGGACGGCCCGGACGGTGGGGCCTGCTCGCCGGCATCACCTTCCTGGTAGCCAGCACACCCCTGAGCACCTGGACCCTGCCGAACCTGGTCCTCGCTGCAGCACTGATCGCCATCCTGCTCAGGGAACCCCAGTACAACACGGCCCGCGCGAGCCAACCTCGGGCGGAGGGTCGCCGGGAGGGTTCGACCCGGCCGAATCCTGCCACGACCATTCCCCAGCCCGGCCGGATCTCCTGAAATGCCGCGATCCATCGGTTGGCTGATCATCGCCCACGCGGTCATCACCGGCGTCGTCTGGACAGCACCACTCCTCCCCGACGCACCCTTCAACCCCAGCCACTCCTGGCTCCTGGGCGACAGCCGGCCCGTCGCCGGACCCGCGGGCCTGATCCTCGCCCTCGCACTCGCCGCCACCGGCATCGGGCTACTACTCAACCAACCCTGGTGGGCCCCCCTCGGACTGGCCACCGGTGCCGCAGCTGCAGTCTTTGTGCTGGTCTACTTCAACCCCTGGCTCTCCCTCGCCATAGCCATCAACGCCGCCATCGCAATCGCAGCCAGCAGCAGCATCTCCGCTGCCTGACGCGATCACACTGCCGGGGTGCCACTCCTCGAAACGATGCACAGGCACGGCTCATGACACTCCGGCCGCACAGCCCTCTCCTCGATGCTTGAGCCGTCGTTGCAGTGGTGCTTCGAGCGGTGCCCGCCGTGGCGCCGAACTGCAGGGTGCCGCGTTCGCCGAACGCGCCGCGTTCGACCCAGCGATCGCGGCAGCGGTTGCCGCGTCCGACCGAGAACTTCGAGGGGCGATCGCAAGACTGGTACGCCGTGCCCACGCCGAGGGTGAGGTGGCGGCATCGGTCGACCCCGGACGCCGCAGCCTGGGCAGTGCTGGCGTTCATGCAGGGCATGGCCAGCCAACTGCTGTACGATCCAGTGCCCGCGGACACCGTCCGCCGCCAATGCCGGCGGGTCGTGGAAGCGGTACTCCACGCCTGAGCACATGGTCTCCGCACCGGGAGCCCTTCACCGAAGCAGGGTCAACAGCCGCCGCCGTCGCCCGGCGAATGGGCCTGGCGTTCATCCCGACCCGACCCCTGGTTTGGGCTGCGGATCGATCGACCCACGGAGCCTTACGTCGTCTTGCCTATGTTGGGGCTCGCGCCGTGCGCGTGGATTGGTGTGGACGACTGATCCTCAGCAGACGCCAGCCGACCATGCCGAACCACACCGGCAGGGCAAGGCCGTAGAGGAGGTACACCCCTCCGATCAGCGGCCGGAAAGCCTCGCAGAGAATCCCCACCGCGCCGGTGAGGATGCCGAACACAGCTGTCGGCATGCCGAAGACGCCCCGGCGCATGACCAGCGACAGCAGCAGGATCGCTGCGGCGGTGAGGACGCCGGCCCAGGACACGGCGTTGGTAGCGGCGATCAGGGTGTCTGCAGAACTGGCGAGGGAGGCACGCTGGGCGTCGGTCCGGGCAGCGGCGAATCCGTCGGACAGGAGCACCAGGCCGCCATGCAGTGATTGCGGGCTACTGCCGAGCGCGAGCGCGATCACCTCCGAGGCGATCCCGAAGAGCCCCCCGATCGCAGCCGTGTTCTTGTCCAGGTCCTTCACCGCCACCGCGACGGCCAGGAACACGACCATCGCAGGCACCGCGAGCCCGACGAAACACACCAGTTCGGTCAGGTACAACACCTTGTTCGCCGCGATGAAGGCCAGCAGTGCAGCACCCTCAGTGGGAGGCAGCGGGGCGACAAAGACCAACACCACCGGCACAACCACAAGCAGCACGAACACCAGCGCCGAAATGCCACCCGCACGGTACAACCGCGACCACGACGGATCAGGACCGACGGAACCCATGACCGATGGTCCCACTTTGACCAATTGCGAGAGTGGGCATCTGCGGAAATCCCGTTCGCGTCGACGAAGTCCGGATGCTGATCTGTGCGGCATCACCCGGAAAGGGGACGCGCCCCTTCGGAGGTAGACAAGCCCTGAACCTGGCCGAAGCCACGATCTCGACCAGCCCGATGTCGGCGACGCCGGGGCCCGGGGGCCCCTGGGGGTCTGGTTGGGTGACGGCTTCGGGCGACCTCTGCTGGAGATCGCGAGCCCCTTGCCGGATGGGCCGCGAGCACTGCGTAGGACGCGCTGAGTCGTCTGTCGGCCGGTAGTGTCATGGGGTGAGGCAGCGACGTTCCTACCTGGCTGATCTGGTGAGGATCAACGATGCGTTGTCGTGGTCCCCGGAGGGGGCTGCGACCTTCGTGGACGCGGTCGCGATTGTCAGGGACGTGATGGGCGCCAAGATCGCACCGTGCTACCTCCTGAATGCCACCGAGGACCTCCTGGTGTTGGTGAGCGATGAGGAACAGCGTGCGATGCTGGGTGAGTCGTTCGCGAGCATGCCGGCCCACGAGCATGTCCGCGCACCTTGGGTGAATCCGGAGGAGTGGCCTGTCTCAGCAGCCGATCACCTGGATGACGAGGCGTGGGCCTTGCTGCCCGACGACTTCAAGGAGTGGTTCGGCGAGTCTGGGGTGGTCGCCTCACTACACGCGGACGGCCGTCACTTGGGTGCGGTGCTGCTCTGCTTCGACGGCCCCTTCACACTCACCGAGGAGCAGTGTGACTTCCTCGCGGCAGCCGGACGCATACTGGGAAGCGCTTTGTGCCGTTGGCAGCTTGTTGGGCGTGAGCGCGAACTCGGTGCGCTGGAGGAGCGGCGTCGGCTCAGCGACGAACTGCATGTGGACCTCTCCCAGCAGGTGGCCGCGCTCGGTCTGCATGTTGGCCTCACGAAGCTGGACGTCGCCGAGCAGGACTTGAACCAGCTGGCGCACGACATCGCGAACCTGAACGGCATGGTCGAAACCCTCAAGCGCACTTTGCGGAACCAGATGCTGGGCCTTCGCTCCGACGCCGAGATCCTTGATGGAGCATTCATCGACCAGGTTCGCAGTCTTGTCGAACGCTTCGCGCAGCAGGCCGCGATCTCGGCCAGCATCGACAGCGAGGGCTGCGTGGACGTCGTTCCGCACGCGATCGCGGCTCAGTTGGTCCGGGTGCTGCGTGAGGCGCTGGCGAACGTGCAGCAGCACGCAAGAGCATCGATGGTGACGGTGCGGTTGCGTTCCTCGCGAACCAGGATCCGTCTCGAGGTCGAGGACGATGGGTTGGGATTCAACCCGGCCACCGTGTTGGATTCGCGGATCGGCATCAAGATCATGTCCGAACGCCTGCACCAACTCGACGGCAGCGTGCGTTTCGCCCATGGACGCACGGCGGGCACCTTGCTGATCGCCGAGGCACCCGTGCGTCTGATCGACCTCGGGGGACTCCCGGCCCAGATCGGGCGGTCGTGATGGACGGCCATCCGATCAGGGTGCTCGTGGTCGACGATCATGCGCTCTTCCGTGACGGGCTGACTTCGCTGATCAGCAGGTGGGGCGAGTTCGAGGTCGTGGGCTCGGCCTCCGATGGACGCGAGGCGATCCGGCTCGTGCGAAAGCTGAATCCCGACCTGGTCCTGATGGACGTCCGCATGGACGGCATGGGTGGAGCCGAAGCGACACGGCACATCACGGCTGCCGCAACGCACCCCAGAATCGCGATGCTGACCGTGTCCAATCTTGGTGAGGACGTGTTCGAAGCCCTGCGCAACGGGGCCGACGGCTACCTCAGCAAGAATGAGCCGGCGGAGCGGTTGCGCGATTCCCTCCTGGGCATCATGCGGGGCGAGACGGCGATGTCGTCGTTCACGGCAGCCAGGGTGCTTGCCGACTTCGCCCAGCCCGACCGACCGGAGGCCGTCGGCGCCGACGGCTCGGAGCGGCTGAGCCGCCGTGAACGTGACGTGTTGGGCTGGCTTGTCGAGGGCCTCTCCAATGATGAGATCGCCCAGAACCTGCACCTGAGCGAGGCGACGGTGAAGAAGCACCTGGGCAGCATCATGGCCAAGCTCCACTTACGTAACCGCGTCCAGGTGGCTGTCTTCGGGGTACGCAGCGGCATCGTCGGGTAGCCGATCGGCTACCTGACTGTAGCCAGTTGGGCGATGCTTCCGACTCCATGGGTTGGGGAGAATCGAGTCAGTGCGGCGGGCTTGTGGCGTGGCCCGGCCGACCTGGCTCGTGACTCGGGGCAAGCCGCCGCCGGTCCGGCACCGTCAAGGAGGACGCTGGTGAGGGCAGTCTTGGTCTACAAATGGGCGCGGAACGTCGCGGACGCGATGGTGCGCTCGGACGGCTCGATCGACTGGCGCAACGCGAAGATGACCGCGGGTGAGGACGACCCCGCGGCGCTTGCTGCGGCGACCCGGATTGCCGGCGACTCGGCCGGGGAGGTTGTCGGACTCACCATCGGGGACGGTGACGCCAGTTGGGCCCTTGCCCGCGGTGTCGAACGGGCCTACTCGGTATCGGACGCCCCGAACCTGACCGATAACGCCGCCACCGCGGCGATCCTCGCGGCCGCGATCCGGCAGCTGGGCGGCGTGGATGTGGTCGTGATCGGCGATTCCAGGCAGGACCCTGGGGTCGCAGTGGCCCTGGCCGGCGAACTCGGGTGGCCCGCGATGGTGGGGCTGGAGTCCGCCTCGGTCGAGGGTGGACGACTGCTGGTGACCCGGAAGACCGCAGGCCGACAACAAATCGTGACCCTGCCGACGCCGGCGGTGATCGGGATCGCGGCGGAGTCCGACCTCGATCGCGTGCCCGGCATGAAGGAACTGCTCGCTGCGCGCAAGCGTCCGCTCATACCCCTCACCCTCGCTGAGCTGGGAGTCACTCCACAGGACTTCGCCACCCGCGGCTGCCAGAGGCCTGCGTCCACGCCCACCCGGGTGTTCGAGGGGGATCCGGCCGAGGCGGTCGCCCAACTGGTGGCCGCCCTGCGTAACGAGGGAGTGCTGTGAACCGCGGACTGGATCGAAAGGTCGACGAATGAGCCTGGACTGTTGGGTGCTGGTCACAACGGAGGGTTGGGGTGGGGCACTCACCGTCGCCCGGGCGGTTGGACGTGTCATCGCCGTTGTGGTCGGGCCCCGCGACCTCGCTGACCAGGTTGCCGCCGCAGGGCCCGAGGAAGTCCGGTGGGTCGAGCCAGACGTCGGTGTCCCGGAAGAGGCGTACGCCACGGCCCTGGCCGAGCACATCTCCGCTATGGCCCCGCGGATGCTGATCGCCGCGTCCGACCCCGCGTCCCGTGTGCTGATCGGAGCGGCCGCCGGACGGATCCGGGCACGCCTCGTGCCGGGGGTTACAAGCGTCGCCACCGAGGGGACAACCCTGCTGGTCCGGCGGGCCGCGATCGGCGGTGAGACCATCGAGACGGTGACGACGGACGGTCCGGTCGCGGCGATCTACGGTGGCGAGGACGTGCCAGTGCCGGCAACCACGCCCACCCCGCTGACCGTGCTGCAGCTCGCACCGGTGTCCATGACAGTGCTCGCCAGCGACCCGATCGCGATAGCCACCGGCCTTGCCGACGCCCCGCGGGTGGTGTCGTTCGGTCGGGGAGTCAAGGCCAAGGACGATGTGGCGTTGATGCGACAGCTCGCAGACGCCCTGGATGCGGAGCTCGCCTGCTCCATGCCGGTGGCCGATGATCTCGGCTGGCTGGAGAAGGAACGCTACGTGGGCCGTTCCGGCAACCACATCGCCCCGAACCTGTACCTCGCGGTCGGCATCGCCGGAGCACCCCAGCACATGGAGGGCGTGCGCGGAGCCAGGGTGGTCGCCGCCATCAACTCCGACCCGGACGCGCGGGTCTTCCTGACCGCCGACTACGGGATCGTCGGCGACCTCTACCAGGTGGTTCCCGAACTCATCAAAGCCGTCAACAAGTAACCCATCGAAGGAGCTGGAGCAATGACTGAAGAATTTCGACGCGAGTTACGACGTCGTCGTCGTCGGGGCAGGGGCCTCGGGACTCTCCTGCGCCGTCCAGGCTGCGAAGGACGGCCTGAGCTGCGCAATCCTGGAGAAGGAGCCCCATACCGGGGGCAGCTCGGCGTTCGCCGAGGGGCATGCCGCCTTCGAGTCCGACGAGCAGGAGAAGCGGGGCATCAAGGTCACCAAGGAGCAGGCCTTCAACACCTACCTCGACTACTCGCACTGGCGCGCCGACCCGCCGCTGGTGAGCAGGTTCGTCGAGAATGCAGCCACCACCATCAAGAAGATGCGCGACGAAGTCGGCGCCGTGTACGAGGACGTCACCGTCACCGCCCTCGACCAGCCCGGCGAACTCACCACCTGGCACCTCCCCGAGGGCGAAGTGGCCCGTCTGATCGAACTGCTTGAGGCCGACGCTCGGCGCCGTGGCGTCGACGTGTTCCTCTCCACCGCCGCCGGCCAGATTCTCAAGGACGAGAGCGGCAAGGTAATCGGCCTGGTGGCCAAGGACAACGATGGTCAGGAGGTGCGGCTGGGCGCCAAGGCTGTCGTGATCGGCACGGGCGGCTTCGCGGCCAACCCGGAGATGCTCGACAAGTACACCAAGTACGGCGTCGGCAACTTGATGATCAACGTCGGTGGTCAGGGAAATACCGGCGACGGCATCAACATGGTGCTGGCTGCCGGCGGCAGTGAGCACAACTCGATCGGCACCCTGCTGCTCTTCCCCTTCATGCGGGACAAGACCATCACAAGCCACACGAACTGCACGGGCATGCAGCCCTACTTCTGGGTCAACGCCGAAGGCAAGCGCTTCACCGATGAGGTCGTCGGCATGAGCTTCGGTAACGCAGGCGACGTGGTCGTCACCCTGCCCGGAGCCTTCTATTGGTGCATCATCGATCAGGCCACGATTCGTCACCTCGTCGAGGACGGCAACGAGATCGGCCTGGGCATCTACGTGCGCAACAACGAGAAGATGATCAACCTGCCCACCGAGATCGAGGCCGATGCCGCCGATCTGAACCGCACCAACGTGGTGGGCGGCGCGACGATCGAGGAGCTCGCGAGGAACATGGGCGTGCCGGCCGACGTGCTGAGCGCGGAGGTGGACGCGTACAACGCCCTCTGCCGGGCCGGGGTGGACACGAGGTTCCACAAGCCGGCGAAGTTCCTCCGCGAGGTCGCCGAAGGCCCGTTCTACGCGATAAAGATGGAGACCGGGATCATGATCTCGATGGGTGCGCTGAAGATCGATGAGCACATGCGCTGCCTCGATCCCTCAGGCGACCCGGTTGTAGGTCTCTACTCGGTCGGCTGTGACGCCGGGGGGCTTTTCGGTGAGTCCTACGCCCTGCCGATCCCCGGCTCGGCCAACGGCTTCGCGCTCACCTCAGGGTGGCTGGCGGCCGACGACATCGCCGAGGCGATCCACGCGGGCGCCCTGTAATACCCCTGGGTGGCGGTGCCGCTGTGCCGCCACCCACGCCCAATCCCAGCGGGAAGGAACCGGAATGAGTGACGACGTCGACTTCGACGTGATCGTAATCGGCGGCGGCATCGCCGGGACGGTATGCGCTCATCAGCTGGCGAGCGCGGGGCATGAGGTTCTGCTGATCGAACGGGGAAGTGCGCCCGGGGCGAAGAACCTCTCCGGCGGGGTGTTCTACTGCCGGGTGATGGCAGAGGTCTTCCCGGATTTCGTGACCCGTGCCCCGGTGGAACGCCGAATCACCCGGAACGTCCTCAGCTTCCTGAACGGCACGTCCCACGTGAACGTCGACTACTGGGACGCGAGGCTGGCCGACCCGGTCAACGCTGTGACGGTCTTGCGGGCGAAGCTCGACCCGTGGCTGGCTGCCGAATGCGAACAGGCAGGCGCCATCGTGATGCCCGGCGTGCGGGTGGACCAACTGCTTCAGGATGGCGAGCAGGTGATCGGCGTCCGCGCCGGCGACGATGAACTGCGCGCACATGTGGTGGTCGCCGCGGACGGGGTCAACTCCTTCATCGCCCAGGGCGCGGGTGTCCGCGCCAAGGAACCCACCAGGCACCTCGCCGTCGGGGTGAAGTCCGTGATCGGGCTGCCCCGGCACGTGATCGAGGACCGGTTCCGCGTGGACGGAGTCGACGGCGTCGCCTACGCGGTTGTCGGTGACTGCACCCAGGGCGTGGCCGGCGGCGGCTTCCTCTACACCAACCTCGACTCGGTCTCGGTGGGCGTGGTACTGCGGCTGGACGACCTTGAAGCCAGCGGGCTGACCCCCAGTGACATCCACGACCACTTCCTTGCCCATCCGGCGATCGAGCCGCTGCTCCGCGGGGGAGAACTGCTCGAGTACGGCTGCCACCTCACCATCGAGGACGGACCGGCCATGGCGGCGCACGACCTGAGCCGTCCGGGTCTGGTCATCATCGGCGACGCCGGCGGATTCACGCTGAACACCGGGCTCACCATTCGGGGAATGGACCTGGCGGCGGGCAGCGGCATCGCCGCAGCCACAGCTGTATCAGCCGCACTCGCCGCCGGCGACTTCTCCCAGACCGCCATGGACGCGTACCGAATCGCTCTCGACAAGAGCATCGTCGGGACTGACCTCAGGACCTATGCCCGTGCGCCGGGGTTCATGGAGAACCCACGGTTGTACGCCGGCTACGGGCAACTCCTGGCCGACGTGTTCCACGGCATCTACGACCACGACCTCACCCCGCGCACGCACCTCGTCCCCACCGCCATCGCAGCAGTGAAGGGTTCCGGGTTGGGGTTCGGGCAACTGATCCGCGACGGCTGGGCCGCCGCCCGGGCGCTCTAGACGGGACGAGAACATGACCAGCTTCGGAAGCGTTGCCGAGCGGCTCGCGCGGAACTCCTACAACCTCGACGAAGACGAGTGCCACATCGAGGTGAACCAGGAGATCGCCCGACGGACCGGCACCGGCAAGGTGCTAGTGCGCATCTGCCCCGCGAAGGTCTACGGCGAAGCCCCGGACGGCACCATCACGGTGGCCTACGCCGGCTGCCTCGAATGCGGCACCTGCCTAGCTGTTGCCGCTCCAGGGGCTCTCACCTGGCACTACCCTCGCGGAGGATTCGGGGTCACCTACCGCGAAGGCTGATCAGGAGGCTATGCGCCTGGGTGGTGGTCGAGATTGTCGCGATCTGGCCCTCATGCGTTGTACGGAAGAGTGGTACGTCAGCAAGGGTCTGCACTCCAGGTGCAGTGTGTTCCTCAGCGTTGGGGTGCCGGGGTCGGCGCGGGCCCGGTTGAGTCCCTCAGGAGCAGTGTGGTGGCGAGTCGTTGCTGGTGGGTGCCGGGGTCTGTGTCTGCGCTGATGGCTTCGACCAGGTACTCGGCGGCGAGCCGGCCCTTGGTGGCGATGGGCTGGCGAATGGTGGTGAGGCTGGGGGTGGTCCAGCTAGCTTCGGCGAGATCGTCGAAGCCGGAGACGGAGAGGTCCTGCGGGACGTGGACGCCTGCTTCCCGGGCGGCGTCCAGAATGCCGAAGGCGATGATGTCGCTGAACGCGACCATGGCGGTCGGTGGTCGTTCCTGTGCCCTGAGGGAATGGAAGGCGGTGACCCCTCCGGCGCGGGTGCATGGGGTTTCGATGATCGTGATCTCGTCCGATTCGGGAGTGAGCCCCTCGGTGGCGAGTCCTTGGATGGCTCCTTGCATGCGGCGCTGGACGGGGCCTCTCCAGTTGGGGTAGCCGCCGGGGGTGTCGGTTTCGATGGCGATGAAGGCGATGCGGCGGTGACCCCGGCGCAGGAGGTAGTGGACCAGGTCACGGATGCCGTCGGCCTCGTCGATGTCCACGCTGGGAACTCCGTCGTGCCATTCGCTGTCGACGAGGACGAACGGGATGCCGCGTTGGCGCAATGCCGTGACCTCGCCGCGGTCGTACTCGAGGCCGCTGACGATGAAGCCGTCGACGGCGGCGAAGGGAATGGCTTTGAGCATGGAGCCGCGTAGCGGCGGGACGAGGAGGAGAGTGAGCCCCTCGCGTTGGCAGGTCTGGCCGATGCCTTGGAGGAACTGGGTGTAGTAGGGGTTCTCGAGGATCTTGTCGAGTTGCTGGGGGAGCAGCAGCCCCAGGCTGTCGGTGCGTTGGGTGCGCAGCATTCGCGCGGCGGGGTCCTGGCTGTAGCCGAGTTGTTCAGCCGCACGCAGGATGTTCTGCAGGGTCGCCTCGGACAGTTTCCTGGGGTTGTTGAAGGCCAGCGACACGGCGGACTTGGAGACATTGGCGAGGGTCGCGACGTCCTGGATGGTTGCCCGGCGGCGTGCCATCAGGGTGCCTCCAGGATCTGTGCGCTGTGGGGGGCGACGCGCACTGGTCGGGTGGTGAACCGGGCGAGGCCGGCGTGGTTGGCGGGGTCGACCGTGGTGCCGTGGCCGCGGTGGACGAGCGCGGCGGCTGCACTGTCGCCGTGGGTTCGCATGAGGAGGACTGTATCGGGGTCGATCGCGTGGACCTGCTGGACGCCGTGGCGGAGTGCGGGAATAGCGGCACGTTTGGCCGCGAGGTCCTGGATGCCGGCCAGCAGCGTATGGTTCCAGGCGCTCTGGTCCCACTGCATCCCGGCGCGGCACCCGGGATCGATGTCGCCCGTCATTCCAACCTCGTCGCCGTAATAGAGCATGGGTGCGCCTTCAGCGGCGAACAGCAGGGTGTAGGCGAGCAGGACGCTGTCGAGGTCCTCGTGATGGCGGGTGAGCACCCGCTCGGTGTCGTGGCTTCCGAGGAGGTTGAGCATGCCGGTGTGGTAGCCCGCGGGAATGCGGGATCTGAGCTGGTTGAACCCGTCGGCGAAGCCGGTCGCGTCGATCGTGTGGTCGGCGGTGAAGCCCAGCACGAGGTCGCGCAGCGTGTAGTTCATGGTGCCGTCGGCGATGTCGCCCTGAAGCCATTCGGCGGGATCGCGCCACTCCTCAGCGACGATGTACAGGTCGTCGCCGAGCGCCTTGACGGCGTCATGGAAGCCGTGCCAGAAGGTGTGGTTGATGAAGTAGGGGACGTCGAGGCGCCATCCGTCGATGCCCTGTTCGACCCAGTAGCGGGCGACCCTGAGGTGGTGGTCACGGACCTCCGGGTTGTAGGCATTCCACTTGGGTAGGTAATAGCAGCCTGAGCACGTCCGGTAGTTGGGTTCGGGGTGTGCCGTGACGGGGAAGCCCTCCACGGAGAACCAGTTCACGTAGGGGGAGTCCGCTTCGTTGGCGATGACGTCACGGAAGGCCCAATGTCCGTCGCCGCAGTGGTTGAGGACGGCGTCGAGGACGACCCGGATCCCCCGATCGTGACAGGCGTCCAGCAGACGGGTGAAGGCGGCCAGATCGCCGAGGCGGTGGTCGATGGCGAAGTAGTCGACAGCGTCGTAGCGGTGGTTGGTGCGGGCTTCGAAGATCGGGGTGAGATAGAGCGCGTTGGCGCCGACGGCTTCGATGTGGTCGAGGTGGTCGAGGATGCCCTGCAGATCGCCCCCGAAGAAGTTGTCGCGGGTGGGCTGGGAGTCCCACGCGACCACGTCGGGCGGATCGAGGCTCGGGTCGCCGTTCGCGAACCGGTCGGGGAAGATCTGGTAGAACACGGCGTCGGCGAGCCAATCGGGGATGGCCATCTAGTCCTTCAATCCGGTGGTGGCGACGCCGCGCACAAGGGCGCGTTGGAAGATGAGGAAGACGATGATGCTCGGAATGGTGGCGGTCAGGGTGCCGGCCATCAGGTAGTTCCAGGAGGTCCCATAGCGACCGACGAAGGACGACAGGCCGATCTGGATGGTGCGCATGTCGTCGTTGTTCGTCACCAGTAGCGGCCAAAGGAAGTCGTTCCAGGCAAACAGGAAGCTGAAGATCGCCAGAGTCGCGAAAGCGGGGGTGGACAGAGGGACGACGACGCGGAGGAAGGTGCCCGCGCGGCTGCAACCGTCGATCCGCGCGGCTTCCTCGAGCTCCACCGGGATGGTGGCGAAGTACTGCCGCAGCAGGATGATGCCGAACACGTCGGCCAACCGCGGGACGATCAGGGCGGTGTAGGTGTCGATCCAGCCGAGGCTGGCGACGATCGAGTAGGCGGGGATGACGGTGACGAAGGTGGGCACCAGCAGACCCGTGAGCATCACTGCGAACAGGGTGCGCTTGAACGGGAAGTCGAGCCTGGCGAAGGCGTAGGCGGCGAGCGAATCGAAAACGAGGTGGCCGGCGATGATTCCGGCAGCCATGACCAGGCTGTTGGCGTAGTACTGGGCGAACGGAGCAGATGCCCAGGCGCGGGCGTAGTTCTCCCAGTGCCACGAGGTCGGCAGGATCGAGGCGTTGGTGTAGGTCTCGGCGCGGGTCTGGAGCGAGGTGGTGAACATCCACAGGAACGGCACCACGACGACCACCGACCCGGCGGCGAGGACGGCGTGGCGCAGCAGGCGGCCGGCGCGAGCTGATTTCATCGGTCGTTGCCAGCCGATCCGCTGACTCGCCACTGCACGAGGGTGACGCCGAGGACGAGAACGAGGCTGACGAACGCGATCGACGTGCCGTAGCCGAACTCGCCGAGCCGGAATGCGGTGCGGTACATGAACATGCCGATCACCTCTGTGCCTCCCCGCGGCCCGCCCTCGGTGAACACGTACACCAGGTCGAACGCCTGGAAACTGGTGATGAGGGCTTGGACGATCACGAAGAAGGTCATCGGTGACAGCAGCGGCACGGTGAGGTGGCGGACTTGCTGCCAGCCGGTGGCGCCGTCGATGCTGGCGGCCTCGTAAATGCTGCGCGGTAGCGCCTGGAGGGCGGTCAGGTACAGCACCGCGTTGAAGCCGATGTTCTTCCACACAGTCAGCGAGGGTGAGTGCGCCGAGGGCGAGCCACCTGTTCTGCAGCCAGTCGGGGCCTTCGACGCCGATGCTGGCGAGCAGCGAGTTGACGAGTCCGGAGGGGTCGAGCATGTAGCGCCACACGATCGCTGCCGCGACTGACGACGTGACGACAGGAAGGAAGTAGATGGCGCGGTAGACACCCAGCCCGCGGAGCGGGGCGTCCAGCAGGAGCGCGACAGCCAGCCCGGTGACGACACTGAGCACACAGACGCCGGCGCCGTAGAGGACGGTGACGAGCAGGCTGTTCCAGAACTCGGGATCTCCGACCAGCGTGGCGTAGTTGTCGAGGCCGACGAACGTCTTGGTCGGGTCGAACCCGTTCCACGAGGTGAGGCTGATATGGCCGGCAGACAGGATGGGGTAGAACACGAACACGCCAAGGACGAGGAGCGCGGGGGCGAGGAAGGCTGCTGCGGTCAGGACCTGCTCCCGGTCGTAGCGCCGGCGGGTGTGGCGCGGCGTCGGTCCGTCCGGAAGCGTGGCTCCCGGACGGACCGCTGTGGCTGCTGTGGGCACTCGGACGGTCTCAGCCCTGCGAGATGACGTCGTTGACCGCCTTCTCGGCCGCGGCGAGCGCTTCGTCCACGCTGGCCTCGTCTGCGAACGCCTTCTCGATCTGCTGGGCGAACGCCAACGAGATCTTCGGGTAGAGCGGGGTGTTCGGCCGGGCGTGCGCATCAGCCATCTGCTCCACGTAGGGCAGCAACCGGGGTTCGGTGTTCTTCACCCAGTCGAGGTAGGCGCTCGAGGTGGCGACCGAGTTCGTCACTGGCAGCATGCCGGTGCTCTCGCTCCACCTGGTCACCTGCTCCGGTGCGAGGAACCAGGCCAGGAAGTCGGCCGCCGCCTTCGCGTTCGCGTCCGAGTTGTTGAACACCATCGCCTGCTCGCCACCGAGGTTGGTGGCCGGTTTGCCGTCGCTGGGGTAGGGCACCTTCGCGACCCCGAAGTCGAACGGCGGGTCTGCCGCCCAGATGCCGACCATCCACGACCCTTCCTGCGCCGAGCCACCCTTGCCCTTCTCGAACTCGCCCCACTTGCCGTACGGCGAGACGCCAGCCTTGATCAGGTCGACCCAGAACTGCAATGCCTTCTTGCCCTCGGGTGTGTTGAACGCGGCCGCGGAGTTGTCCTCGGTCAGGAACTCGCCGCCGGCCTGCCAAAGGTTGACCTGGAAGTTCCACGTGACGCCCTCGCCACTGTCGCCGGCTTGGGTGTAAAGGTCGTAGCCGGGCTTGCCAGTCTTCGCCACGATGGTCTTGCCCATCTCCATCAACTCCTCCCACGTGGTCGGCGGCTTCGCCGGGTCGAGACCAGCCTCCTTGAAGAGCGTCTTGTTGTACATGTAGGCGAGGTTGTTGGCCGAGACCGGCACCGACACCTGTTTGCCGTCGATCGTGCCGAATGAGGTCAGCGCCGGATTGATGTCGGCGAGCACGTCGGTAGGCAGGAGGCCCTTCAGGTCGGCCAGTGTCCCGATCTGGTTGACCTGGGGAACCCACACCAGGTCACCGATGGCGATGTCGGGCAGGGTCTTGGAGGTGGCCGAGGCACGCAGTTTCGTGAGGAAGTCGGCGTTGGGCACCATCGAGGTGGTGATCTTGGTCCCTGGGTGGGCGGACTGATAGGTCTTGACCAGGTCGTCGAAGGTGTCGGCGTTGGTGCCGTCCCAGTAGTGCCAGATCGTGATCTCTGCTGGCGCGGAGGCCGCGCCGGACCCGGCCGAGCCGCTGGCCGATGTGGGGCTGCCGGCGGGCGTGGAGCAGGCCGCGAGCGCGAGGAGGCTGGCCAGAGTGACGCTGGCAAGCCTTAGGTGACGGTTCATTGCAGTTCCCTTTCAGAGTCTGGCGCCGGTCGTTGCGCCACATCGGTGGATGAATCGGATGTCGGTAGTTCAAACCAGGAGGTGCTGTTCGGCGAGATGAGGCCGGGTCCGCCGGACGCCGTCGCGACCACGAGTCGGCGCAGGCCCCACGCCGTCGGGATCTGGACCGGTACGTCGGCGAAGTTGACCACACAGGCGCCCCGTCCCCGGCGGAAGGCGAGCAGCCGGTTGTCCCCGCCCAGCCACTCCACCGTGGCGGCGGACCCGAACAACGCGCGACGGGCGCGAATCAGTGCGGCGTAGGTGGACAGTGTCGAGTGCGGGTCCGTGGCCTGGTCCTCTCGTGCGTACCCGGCGAACCATTCCGGCTGGGGCAGCCACGTGGGGTCCGCCCCGTTGGGGCTGAACCCGAGATTCGTGCCCGTGCCCGAGCTCGACCACGGGATCGGCACCCGGCAGCCGTCGCGGCCGAGTTCACGTCCTTCGGAGCGGAGCCAGATGGGGTCTTGCCTGCAGCCATTTGGCAGGTCGAACACCTCCGGCAAGCCGAGCTCCTCGCCCTGGTAGAGGAAGGCCGAGCCCGGCAGAGCCAGCAGCAGGCCGGCGGCCGCGCGGGCACGCCGCCCGCCGAGTTCCAGGTCGACGGGTCCGCGACGCCGGGCTGCGGCCATCATGTCCGTGGGTGGCGGCATGTCCAGGCATTGGTCCTGGCCGTATCTGGTCGCCGTCCGGTGCACGTCGTGGTTCGACAGGGCCCACGCTGGCGTCGGGGCCCCCGGCCCGCAGGCCCATCTCGATCGCACTCCGCATCCGGGCGGCATCCCACGGCTGCACGAGCAGGCCGAAGTCGAACGCCTGGTGCAGCTCGTCCGGCCGCAGGTAGGAGGCCAGCATGTCTTGTGACGGCAGCCACACCTCGCCCACGAAGTACTTCGCCTCCGGGTAGGAGTCGCCCAGGGCCCGCCAGGACCGATAGATGTCGTGAACCTCGGGCTGGTCCCACATCGCGTAGTTGTGGCCGCCGTCCAGGTGGTCGGGCAGATCGACGGCCTTCACGTTTCCGTGCGCCACATCGATGCGGAAGCCGTCGACGCCCCGGTCGAACCAGAACCGGAGCACCCTCAGAAACTCCTCGGCGACCTCGGGATTGCGCCAGTTGAAGTCAGGCTGTGATGCGTCGAACGCGTGCAGGTACCACTGGCCGGCGCTGCCGTCCGGTTCCGTGACGCGTGTCCATGCCGGGCCGCCGAAGACGCTCTCCCAATTGTTCGGCGGCTGGTCGCTCCGGGGGCCCCGGCCGTCCCGGAAGATGAACCTCCCGCGTTCCGGGCTGCCCGGCGACGCCACCAACGCGGCGCGGAACCAGGCATGTTCGATCGAGCAGTGGTTCGCGACCATGTCCATCAGCACCCGGAGTCCCAATTGGTGGGCGCGCTTCACCATGGCGTCGAAGTCGGCGAGCGTCCCGTAGGACGGATCGATGCGACGGTAGTCGGCGATGTCGTACCCGTGATCGTGTTGCGGTGAGGCGTAGCAGGGGCTCAGCCAGATTGCGTCACACCCCAGCGCCGCGATGTGTTCCAGACCTTCACGCAGGCCGGTCAGGTCACCCAGCCCGTCACCGTTTCCGTCCCGGAACGAGCGGACGAACACCTGGTACACAACCGCGTCACGCCACCCTTGCGTTGGGGCGTTGGCGGGAGCCGCTGGTAGGGAGGTGCTCACAGTCATCGGGGGTCATCCTGATGTCGAAGGTCGGTGGAATCTCTTGGTAAACGGTTTAGTAAACCGATCTAACCGCGTGCACCACCGGGTTGTCAAGATGATCACGGACACCGAGTGGGACATCTGCCGCGGCCTCGCCGGCCGGGCCAACGCCCGAGAACGCGGTTGTCAGGTGCACGGCCGGAGCAGGGGAGGGCGAGTCGGTTGCCGGAAGTGCGTAGCGGAGAATTGGTGGAGGCGACCAGGGCGCGGTAGCTGCAGTTCGGTCGACGCACTGTGAGCCGACACATCCCAGACGGGCGATCAGTCTCGCGAGGAGCTCACCAGCGCCCGCTCCAGGCGGAGCGCAGCACGATCTGACGCGTCCGAGGTCGCTCGGAGTGCTCGACGTCTGGTGATCAGGCCGAGTCGCAGGGCATCGGCGACCGCGCGGTCGACCGTTTCCTGAGATGCGCCGCCGCGGTGTCGAAGAGGCTACGCAGGGGTGTGGTTACAGCCGCGCGCCGCCGGAAGGGTTGGACGCCGTTGGCGCAACGTGGGTCGTCGGTGGCTTGGCACGGGCCGCGCGCCGGGCTCGCATTGCCTGCCGCAGCTCGCGGTAACGCGTCTTCACCGGCGCCGGAATGAGGTCGGCCAGGCGGTTCGCCAGAGCTTTCGCCGGCTCTGGAGCCCGCTCCTCCCAGGCCGTCCGAACCGCCTGCCGCGGGCCTCGTGACCAGCGGATGAAGGCGTTCTTGTGCCGCACCAGGCTCTGGAAGACATACCGCGGGTGGTAGGTCCGCCACAGCACCAGCCACTGCGGGTGATGCCGGGGAATGCCGAACTCCGCCCGCATCTGGTCGGTCAGTGGGCGGGCCAGCCGGGGCATGGTGGTGCCCGAGTGGTTCTCACCGGTGTCCTGGACGTAGACCGCACCCCGGAACGGCAGCGGCTCCAGGTAACGATCCTCGGTGGCGTGGTAGGTCAGGGCATCCCGGTGGGCGCCGACGATCCGCCAGAACTTCTTGCCGAAGCCGGCGTGAACCTCTTCCTGGCTGGCGGTGACATCGAGATCGTCCGGCACTTCATAGGCCGCCCACTCGACGATGTAGCAGCTGCCGCACTTCGCCCAGAACGAACTGGTCTCGCGGTAGGCACCCCGCCAGCGGGAATAGACCCAGCCGTCGTCGACGTACCAGCCCGGGCGGCCCGGGTGGTCGCGGGCGAACTCAGCCAGGTGGCAACTCACGTAGTCGTCGGCGTCGATGATCATGACGTGGTCGGGATGGTACGCCCGGGCGGCGATGAGGCCGATACCGATCTTCGAGCCCTTGTCGTAGACCAACGCCTGGCGGCCCGGATGCGGTCCGTTCTCCGGCGCCGGTGGCACGAAGTCGACCGGCACCCAGTGCATCTGCGGCGGCAGTTCGAAGGAGGGCTTCTGTTGGCCGACGATCAGGCAGACCCAGTCGTCGCAGGTCTGATTGCTGACCGAGGCCAACGTGTCCTTGAGGAGTTCCTCGACCCGGCAGTAATCCTCGGCATTCGAAGGATGCCTCAAGGAGGTGATGAACGCGAGCATCAGCGGTCTACCAATCTGGTTGCGATAGCGACTGCCTCATCGAGGCTGGTGGCATGGTGAGCGGTGCTGAACCCGCCGGTGTAGTCCCGGTGGACGGCACTGATCTTGCCGTAGGAATTGTCCAGCACGATGTGCTCGATCCCCAACAGGCACGCCAGGATATGCGCGTGCAGCCGGTCGACCACAGCCAGCCCGGTTCCGGCGTAGATCTTCAGGGCACCGTCGAGATTGGCCTGGTTGACTGTGCTGAGCAGCCCTCGGGCAAGACCGTTGGGGATCTGGGTGTGGAGCCGTCGCTGGAGTGCCGAGCCCTCTGCCAGCCCCTCCTGCCATCGCAGCACGGCGCGGGCGGCCAGCCAGCGGCGCTGCTGCCAGCCCTGGAGCGTCCAATCAGTCCGTCGCAAGCGCACTCCGGGGATCCATCCCGGCTTCACCGAACTCAGACCGGACGAGCCCTCCTTGTCCTTGCGCCGGATCACCAAGACCTCAGTGATCGGCCCGGTGGAGGCGACCCAGGACCGTGGCGGATCCCAGCCCAGCGCGGCGTCCGGGCAGAACCTGGCCTTCAGCCACGGCGTGTCCGCGGCTGCTCGGCGCATCGATTCGGTGTCCCGCAGCAGCAGGGTGAAGTCGGGATGGCTGCCCAGCGCCTCGTTGGTGCGGGCCGCCCGTTCCGGATTGCCGAAGTGCACCGATTGGGGCAACTGCACGATCCGGTAGTCCGGCAGTTCACGGGCCACCCGGTCCCGGAACTTCTGATGTCCCCGCCACAGGTCGCCGAAGTTCCCGCCGCCCTGCAGCAGCACCACGCCCTCCGGTAGCGCGCGCCGCAGGGCCGCGGCGGCGTAGCCGCGCATGTCGGCGGCGTAGCGCAGCCGGAGCCCCAGGCCACGGAAGTAGGCGAGTTGGCCCGCGTAGATCAGCGAGTCCCCGGCGTTGCGTTGGTTGGAGACGTCCAGCAAGGCGATCTGTGAACCCTCTCCGATCGTCTCGCGGAGAACTGCCAGGGTCTGTTCGCGAAGCCCGCGAAGGTGAACGGCGTCGGCGGGGTTCGCCATGGGCGCTCCTAGTGCGGTGAGGTGGAGCAAAGAGGGTCAGCGTCCTCTCGGACGGCGTCGGACACCACTCCATCGGAGCGGACTCGGTGTAGTCCCTTCCGATCCAACAATGCGTCGATCAGCTGCGTGGCAGCAGTAGCTTACCGGTTGGGGCGGGTGGGGCTCGAACCCACGACCCAGGGATTATGAGGTGTGGTTTTGCCTGTGACTAGGGCATATGTCAATCTAATCGCACGTGCGACAAGCCAATGGCGCGTCGTAAGGGCCCTTTTTGACCCTTCCTGACCCTACTCCATGGGGGTATCCATGCCGATCCCACCCTGCGGGATAACTGTGCCAAATGCTGGTCTGACTAGGCAGTATGTCTGCCAGGACGCAGGTCCGGGAGGTGGAGGTGGCGGTCCGTTGGGCCCACAGATGGCCCGAAATTTGACCCAGGGATTCGTGCAACTGACCCAAGGAAAACACACCCTGAGCCGACCCAAGGATCAATCCGCGTTTGAGAACGCACAGCGCGACAAGCAGGGATGGTGTTGCACGCCAATTCAGCACCCTGCTGGGATGCAGTATCCCTTCTTTCACCATCGATGAATTCATGGTTCAAGCGGCCTCAGAATCATGGGGGGTATCGGCCTGGCAACGGGGGTCCGTACCGTCTCAGGGGTCATCCGAGGGCCGCCTTGGCTGAGATCGCTTCCCTTGCAGACAGGCCCGAGCGTTCGCACTCACGACCGCGGCAGGGGCGG
Source organism: uncultured Actinomycetota bacterium (assembly GCA_963848845.1). Taxonomy (GTDB): domain Bacteria; phylum Actinomycetota; class Actinomycetes; order Propionibacteriales; family Propionibacteriaceae; genus Propionicimonas. Next base: position 12,266 of record CAWKFH010000002.1, on the reverse strand, counting down.
GTGAACGTGATCGCCTCCAACGTCCCCGGCCCGCGGGGCTGCGGGTCCTGGCCGGGCGGCCCGTGCTGGAGCTGATGCCCTTGGTCCCCATCGCCCAGCAGATCCGGGCAAGCGCAGCGATGGTCACGTACGCCGGCCGCCTTCCGATCAGCATCACGATGCGGACGCCCTGCCCGACGTCGATCGCCTCATCGCGGCAGTCGGACGTGGACTCCACGAGCTTGGGCGGAATAGGGACCCCAGCGTGGTTACGGGGTTGCCGGACGCGCATCCTGCAGCGAACGCCAGTGGCTTGTCGCCGACTGCTGTCGATGGCAGATTCGCACCGATGGGTGCGGAGCAGCCAGAGACACGAATCGGCAGCGGGGGGCGCTGGCCAAGGCTAACGTTGAATTGTCGGCAGTGTTGCCGGAGCTTGGTGGGAGGTTTCAATGAATGTTGATCATCTCTTCTCCCCGGTGAGTATCGGGAAGCTCGAATTGGCCAATCGCGGAATCATGCCGTCGATGGTCACCAACCTGTGCGGGACTGACGGCTCAGTGACGGACCGTTTCATCGCCTACCACGTGGCCCGCGCCAGAGGCGGCGTCGCGCTGAACATCACCGAGGCGGCCTATGTGCACCTAGTCGGGAAGGGATTCCCCAATCAACTCGGAATTGATGACGACGCCCTGGTGCCGGGCCTGAGCCGGCTGACCACGGCCGTGCACGATGCGGGCGGGCGGATCGCCATCCAGCTCTTCCATGGCGGACGCCAGGCGAACGTCTCGGTGACCGGCCACGCGGTCGTGGCACCTTCCCCGATCCCGTGCACGGTGGTGCAGGCCATGCCACACGAGTTGACCAAGGCCGAGATCGCCGAACTGGTGCAGGCATTCGTTCGGGCGGGCCAGCGCGCACAGGCGGCTGGTTTCGACGCGGTCGAAGTCCATGGTGCCCATGGCTACCTGGTCAACGAGTTCCTTTCGCCGCATACCAACCACCGCGAGGACGAGTACGGCCGGGACAAGGCTGGCCGGGCTCGGTTCCCTCTGGAGATTGTCGACGCCCTGCGCGCGGCGCTCGGTCCGGAGATGGCCCTCATCTACCGCATATCGGCCGACGAGTACTTGCCGGACGGACTGACCGTGGCTGACTCCGCGGAGTTCTGCGTGCGCCTGGTGGAGCACGGGATCGATGCGATCGATGTGTCCGGAGGGACGTACGAGTCGGGCAAGACCGCAGGCGGCCCCGACGAGCCGCTCGGGCTGTTCGTGGACGCGGCGGCGGCGATCAAGCAGGCCATCGGGGGTGCGGTGCCGGTCGCCGTCGCCAACCGGATCAAGACCCCGGCCTTCGCCGATGGGATCATTGCGGCCGGGAAGGCGGACCTGATCGCCACCGGACGCGCATTGCTGTGCGACGAGGACTTCTACAACAAGGCCAAGGCCGGCCAGTCCGACCTGATCCGCACGTGCCTGACCTGCAACCACTGCATCAGCGAACTGATGAGCGGCCGGTCCGTCTCCTGCCTGTACAACCCGATGACCGGTCACGAGCTCGAATACGACCTGACCACAAGGGCGGCGACGCCCCGGCAGTTGGTCGTGGTGGGCGGTGGGTTGGCTGGTATGCAGGCGGCCAACAGTGCGGCCATGCGGGGCCACCACGTCCGGCTCTACGAGGCCACCGACCAGCTGGGCGGTCACGTCCTGGCTGGCGTACGCCCACCCTTCAAGTCCGAGATGACCGCCTGCATCACCTATGAGACGAACTCGCTGGCAGCCAACGGGGTGGAGGTGTTCCTGGGGCATCCAGTCGACGTAGGTTTCCTCGCGGGCTGCGGGGCCGACGAGATCGTCGTGGCCACCGGATCCGATCCGATCCGACCGCTCATCCCGGGCATCGATTCCCCCACTGTGGTCACCGCCGAGGACGTCCTTCTCGACCAGGTGATGGTGGGCGACGACGTGGTCATCATCGGAGCCGGTTCGGTTGGAGTGGAGACCGCGGAGTTCCTGGTCGCGCGCGGCAAGAACGTCACCGTGATCGAGATCGCCGATGACATCCTGGCCGACATGGCGCCGACGCTTCGGGCTCCGCTGGAAGCACGGATCAGGCAAACCCCCACCCGTTTCGAGCTTGGGCAGAAGGTGCTCGAGATCCGCGACGGCGCGGTGGTCACAGACAGGACCACCGTCGCCCCGTGCGAAACCGTGGTGATCGCCGTGGGCTACCAGCCGGACGACGCCCTATCCCGGGCGCTCGACGGAGCCGGGATCACGCACACCCTGATCGGTGACGCGATCAAGCCGCGCAAGATCAACGACGCCGTGACCGAGGGATTCAACGCAGGGTACGCGATCGCATGAGCACGCACCCGTGGAGCGGGATGATGAATTAGCAGGCATAGCTTGACAGCCCCGTCTGAAGGGGGGTGTGTTGTGCGTCAGTCGATCATTCACAAGGCCCTGGCACAGCTGCGGGTGGCCCCCAACCTGTCAGACTACGAAGCCGAAAGAGCTCGGTTCTCGTGGGCCAGTGCGCGATCAGAACTGGAGGACCTGCCTGGAGGCGGGCTGAACATTGCCCACTGTGCCGTGACACGGCATGCGCGGGGTCCGCTACGCGACCGGGTCGCCTTCCGCTTCCTCTCCGGCGACGCCGTGCGGGAACTGACCTACGGCGAGCTGGACTCAGCCAGCAGTCGGTTCGCCAACGTTCTGGCCGACTTGGGGGTTGGCCGGCGCGATGTGGTGTTCGTCCTCGCCGGGCGCATCCCCGAGTTGTATCTCGCGGTGCTCGGCAGCCTCAAGAACGGCACGCCGGTGTCACCGCTGTTCGCTGCTTTCGGCCCCGATCCGATCGCCACTCGGCTGAACCTTGGATCGGGCACCGTCCTGGTGACGACCGCGATGCTCTATGAGCGCAAGGTAGCCAAGATCCGCGACCAGGTGCCCAGCCTGCGTCATGTCCTGATCGTCCCGGAGGCGGACGAGCCCCTCCCGGCCGGCACCTCCGATCTGACCGCATTGATGGCCTCCGCGTCCGACGTGTTCGACATCGTGCACACCAAGCCGGAAGACCCGGCGCTGCTGCATTTCACCAGCGGCACCACCGGCATGCCGAAGGGGGCGGTTCACGTCCATGAAGCGGTCGTCACCCATTGGGTCACCGGCAAGTACGCCCTGGACCTGCACCCTGACGACGTGTACTGGTGCACCGCTGACCCGGGCTGGGTGACCGGCACCTCCTACGGGATCATCGCTCCCCTGTTGCACGGGGTGACCTCGGTCGTGGATGAGGCCGACTTCGACGCCGAGCGCTGGTACCGGATCCTCGCCGATCAGCGAGTCAGCGTCTGGTACACGGCCCCGACCGCCATCCGGATGCTGATGAAGGCCGGACCCCAGCTGGCCGGCGTTCGTCCCCGCCCGGACCTGCGGCTGATCGCCAGCGTCGGTGAACCCCTTAACCCCGAAGCGGTGTGGTGGGGCCAGGAGGTGCTGGGCCTGCCGATCCACGACAACTGGTGGCAGACCGAGACCGGCGGCATCATGATCGGCAACACCCCCGCCTTCGATATCAAGCCGGGGTCAATGGGGCGGCCTCTGCCTGGTGTCGAGGCCGCCATCGCGCAGCGCACCGACGACGGTGGCGTGAGGTTCCTCGGCGATTCGACCGAGGGCGAACTGGTGCTGAGGCGGGGCTGGCCGTCGATGTTCCGCGGCTACCTGAACAACCCGGAACAGTACGCGCGGTGCTTCGTGGGGGAGTGGTACTTCACCGGCGACCTGGCCGAGCGTGACCAGGACGGCTACTTCTGGTTCGTCGGTCGATCCGACGACGTGATCAAGTCGTCCGGGCACCTGATCGGCCCGTTCGAGGTGGAGAGCGTCCTGATGGAGCACCCAGCGGTGGCGGAGGCGGGCGTGATCGGGAAGCCGGACGAGGTGGCCGGGCAGGTGGTCAAGGCCTTCGTGTCCCTGCGCAAGGGGTACGCCGCCGACGAAGAGCTGCGTCTGGACATCCTCGCCCACGCCCGCCGCAAGCTTGGTGCGAGCGTGGCGCCGAAGGAGATCGCCTTCCTCGACACGCTGCCCAGGACCCGAAGCGGCAAGATCATGCGGCGGTTGCTGAGGGCCCGCGAGCTGGGCCTGCCCGAGGGCGACACGTCGACACTGGAGGGCGGTGCCTGATGGCCGCTGCGATGCTGGACCCGGACGTCGGCGTCCGGCTCCTGACCGACATGTTGCGGGTGCGAATGATGGAGGAGAAGTGCGCCGAGCTCTACGGCGCCGCCAAGATCCGGGGCTACCTGCACCTGTACATCGGGGAGGAGGCGTGTGCCTCCGGCGTCCTCGCGGTGATCGACTCCCGGGACAACGTGGTCGCAACCTACCGGGAGCACGGGCACGCGCTGCTCCGGGGCATCCCCATGACGGCGATCATGGCCGAGATGTTCGGAAAGGCGAGCGGCTGCTCGCATGGCCGCGGCGGCTCGATGCACCTGTTCGACGCCTCGAGACGGTTCTACGGGGGAACCGCGATCGTTGGCAGCGGCCTTCCCCTGGCCGTGGGTCTCGCGTTGGCCGACCACATGAGCGGGCGCGACGGCGTCACGGTCTGCTTCTTCGGTGACGGTGCCATCGCGGAGGGCGCTTTTCACGAGTCGCTGAACCTGGCCGCCCTCTGGCAACTGCCGGTGCTGTTCGTGTGCGAGAACAATCTCTACGCGATGGGCACAGCGTTGCACCGGGCCCAGTCCCAGACCGACCTGTGCGCCAAGGCGGCAGCCTACAAACTGCCCACCTCGAGTGCGGATGGAATGGACGCGCTCGCAGTGCATGCGGCGGCGCTGGATGCGGTGGCCGCCGTTCGAGACGGACGTGGCCCGCGATTCCTGGAGTTGCGCACCTATCGTTTCCGGGCCCACTCCATGTTCGACCCCGACCTGTACCGGGAGAAGGTCGAGATCGAGGCCTGGAAGCTACGCGACCCCATCCCCGCCCTGGCCGCGCGGCTGCGGGAGGGCGGGCTGATCGACGGGGCCGGCTATTCGGCTCTGGAGGTGGCCGCGGCAGCGGAGGTGGCCGACGCGGTGGCCTTCGCCGAGCACGCGGACCTCGAACCCGTGGCGACCCTGTTCGACGACGTCACGACCCCGGTCGCCGTCGTCCCGGCCGGGACCGGCACTACTGGTGGTGCGCGATGAGGATGTCGTACCGAGAGGCGGTTCGGGAGGCGCTGCACGAGGCACTCGTCGCCGATCCGCGCGTGTTCCTGATGGGCGAGGACGTTGGTCGGTATGGCGGCAGCTATGCCGTGTCCAAGGGTTTCTACGACGAGTTCGGACCCGAGCGGATCCGGGACACTCCCTTGTCGGAGCTGGGTTTCGTCGGTGCAGGCATCGGGGCGGCGCTCGGTGGGATGCGTCCCGATCGTCGAACTGATGACCGTCAACTTCAGCCTGCTGGCGATGGACCAGATCGTGAACATGGCTGCCGTGTACCGGCACATGTCCGGCGGGCAGTTCAGCGTCCCGGTCGTGTTCCGGATGGCGACCGGCGCCGGGCCGCCAACTCGCCGCCCAGCACTCGCACAGCCTCGAGAACTGGTTCGCGCACGTCCCCGGGCTGAGGGTGGTGGCCCCGGCGACGATCGCCGATGCCCGCGGCATGCTGCCGGCAGCCCTGGCGTACTCCGACCCCGTGGTGATCTTCGAACACGTCGGGTTGTACAACGTGGAGGGCGACCTCGATCAGTGGGGCTGCGACCTCGAGCATGCGGCGATCCGCCGTCCCGGGACGGACGTGAGCATCATCACTTACGGCGGCAGCCTCCCCAAGGCGCTGGCGGCGGCCGACAGCCTGGCCGGAGACGGCATCGATGCCGAGGTGGTCGACCTCAGGGTGCTTCGGCCCCTGGACCGCGCGGCCATCGCCGATTCGGTTCGCCACACCCATCGGGTGGTCGTCGTCGACGAGGGGTGGCGCAGCGGCAGCCTTGCGGGCGAGGTGGTCGCCGGTCTTGCCGAGGAATGCCTGTACGACCTGGACGCCCCGCCCCGTCGGGTGTGCAGCGAGGAGGTGCCGATTCCGTACGCGAAGCACCTGGAAGAGGCCGCCCTGCCGCAGCCGGACAAGATCGTGGCCGCCGTGAAGGAGGTCGTCAATGCGTGAGTTCACGCTGCCGTCGCTGGGTGCCGACATGGACCGGGGCCGGTTGATCGAATGGTTGGTCCAGCCGGGTGACCAGGTGCACAAGGGTCAGGTTGTGGCCGTGGTGGACACGTCCAAGGCCGCCATCGAGGTCGAGATCTGGTTCGACGGTGTCGTGGGCGAACTCCGGGCCGTCCCCGGCCAGGTCCTCCGCGTCGGCGCGGTCATGGCCACCGTCGTCGCCGCCGGTGAGGCTGCACCAGAGCCCGGACCGCCCGAGGCCCCGCCGCCGGTCGAGGCTGCGGCGGCGGTACCGCCGTCGAGGCCGACCCCGCGGCCGGTGACGGGCGCGTCGCACCTCGAGGTGGGCGGAGTCAGGCGCCGGGTATCACCCGCCGCCCGCAAGCTCGCGGAGACGCGGGGCGTGGACCTGGTCGGTGTTACCGGCACCGGCCCGCTCGGCGCCGTGACGCTGGCTGACGTCGACCGCGCCGCAGCGGAGTCCGCCCTCGCGCCGAGCGCACCGGTCGAAGCGGTCGGACCGGCCGAACGGCAGGCCCTGGTGCGGCAGGCCATCGCCGCCGCGATGAGCCGGTCCAAGCGCGAGATACCCCACTACTACCTGTCCGAGACGATTCCGATGGCCCGCGCCCTGGACTGGCTCACGGCACAGAACGCGGAACGTCCGATCACCGACCGGGTGCTGGTCGCAGTCGTGCTGCTCAAGGCCGTGGCCCGCGCGCTGGATGGCTTCCCCCAGCTCAACGGCTTCTTCATCGACGGCACCTTCCGGCCCGCGCCCACGGCCCACATCGGCGTTGCGATCACGCTGCGCCAGGGGGGACTGGTCGCGCCGGCTCTGCACGACGTCGCAGCCAAGGACCTGCCCCAGCTGATGCGTGAACTGTCCGATCTGGTCGCGAGGACGCGAGCGGCATCGCTGCGCGGCTCGGAGCTGGCCGACCCGACCATCACCGTCTCCAACCTCGGCGACCAAGGCGTCGAAGCGGTGTTCGGCATCATCACTCCACCCCAGGTCGCCATCGTCGGTTTCGGACGGATCGCACGACGGCCCTGGGTGACCGAGGACGGGACTGTCGCCGCCGTTCCGACAGTGACCGCAAGCCTGGCTGCCGACCATCGGGTCAGCGATGGCCACACCGGCGCCATGTTCCTGGCGGCCCTGTACGACGTGTTGCAGCGGCCCGAAGACCTGTGATCGAGGACCTGGGAGGAGCACGAATGGATGACACTGAACTTCGGACGATCATCATCGCCGAGCTGCGCCGAATCGCGCCGGAAGTGGACGGCGACGAGCTCATCGACAGTCGGCCGTTACGCCGCCAGGTCGACCTCGACTCCCTCGACTGGCTCCACTTCCTGGTCGGGCTCCACCAGCGCCTCGCCGTCGACATCCCGGAGGTCGACTATGCGCAACTCGCCACTCTCGCCGACCTGGTCGGCTACCTCAGGGTCCGCCTGTGAATGGTCAGGGGCCTGACGAAGCGCGAAGGCCGGGCACTCAGTGCCCGGCCTTCGCTGTGTGTTCGGGGGAGGACGGCTCCCGGACTCGGGTGGTTCTGAGATCTGCTCGTCCGTCTCGGCGAGCGTCGGCGATTTGGATTCGTCGGCAATCCATCCGGAAACCACTCGATCGCTTCGTCAGTCGTCGCCTCTTCCCGAAGGTTCCGCGTCCGACTTCCTCTGCGTAATTCAGGTATATGCCCGAGCGACATCCTGCACAAGTCTGTCGCCAGAAGAATCTCCTGAACCGATCCCGCGCCCGGGGTTGGGTGGTGGTGGCAAAGATGCGTCCACCGCCGGTCGCCTTCAATGGGAGGCAATGCGACCAGGGGAGCGACGAGACGATTCGGAGAAAGGCACTGGGCACATCGAAGAACCGGCTGTCCCGCGCGTAGGCCCGGAAGAACGCGAAGATGTAGCCCATCCGTTCTTCGAACGACTCCCAGGTGGCTGCGTCGCTTGCGCCGACGTCGGAATCGATCGCATGGTGGAACCGCCGAGCCAGATTGCACAGGTCCACGTTGGTCAATCGATCGAGGGTGGGCGGATACATCCGTCCCCCGAGGTAGCCCTGCCGAGGAACGTCCCGGCACACGTCGAGCGGGCCATCCGGGGTGACCACATGTACGAACCGAGTGGTTACCAGTCCGAAGAGTCCGCCCAGCGGCATGGCGCGATCGATAAGGGAATCCGCGACCTGCTGCTCGTGTGTCGCTACCCGGACATTCCCGAGCAAGACAAGTTCAGCCACCGCCGCGTCGACGGCCGGATCGGACGCGTGCGCCCCCTCGCCAGTCTCCAGCGAAGCCTGGTACGCCAGAAGCGCCAGCCCCAACTCCGGGGCTTCGTCGAACACGGGGATCACCCAGAGCCACCTCGAGCCGTTTCGGCTGGGGCCGCCCGCTCGCTCGATCTCATCGAGCCATCTCACGAACTGCGGGGCAACGTCAGCGATGATCGGGCAGTTCCGCCGTCGACCGATCCAGCCTGGCCTCGCCGAGGGGACTCCCGTCCCTCACCCGACTCCCGTGACACCAAAGGTCATGCCGGACGAAGTCGAACATCATGCCGGTACCCACCGTGTCGCAGATCAGGGCCGAGGACACAGCCCTGGGCGAGGGCTGGTGGTCCAGGACTCGTTCGGGTGTGCGCTGAGTCGTTCGAGGGTCGGCGATACCTCGTACGCTGGGAGTGCGCCCGCCACCTGCGGTCGGAGACAGCCGAGAACCCTATTGCAGGTCCGGCCCACGTCGATCGGTGGCCTTGGCGGGGGTGTGATGCTGCCGAGGCGTCTGGGCGGGGGTCGCGGTGCGAACGTTCGAGGAGCTCCAGGAAGGGCTCGGGTCGGTCTTGGCATTGCACGGCGAGGGGAGCCGGTCCGAGCACGTCGTGGTGGTCTTGCCGTCGTTGAGCCTTGGTCGGTCAGTCGAGGTGTACTACGGTGCCCGGTTGCCGAGCCTGGAGCACCGGTTCCTGCTGATGCTCACGATGCTGCGTCGGCTTCCTGGCTGTTCGGTGGTCTTCGTGATGTCGGTGGCCCCGGATCCGGCGGTGTGGGACTACTACCTGGACCTTGCCGGGTCTGGTGATCGCGCGGACGTGGCCCGGCGGGCGCACCTGGTGATCGCCGACGACCCGTCCCTGCGGCCGCTGGCCACCAAGCTGCTGGATCGTGCGGACCTGCTGGACCGGATCCGTGACCTGATCGCCGGTCGCCCGGGGTTCATCGAACCGTACAACGTCACCGCCGCCGAGGTGCAGGTCGCCGTCCGGTTGCAGCTGCCGGTCAACGGCGCCGCGCCCGCCCTGGCCCCGCTGGGGTACAAGAGCGGTGGGCGGCGGGTGTTCGCCGAAGCCGGAGTCCCGATGCCGCTCGGGCGGGAGGACCTGTGCACGATCGACGAGGTGGTGCGCGCCGCGCTCGCGGTCCAGGCCGCCCGCCCCGAGGTGCGCTCGGTCGTCGTCAAGCTGGACAACAGCGCCTCCGGGGTGGGCAACCTGGTGCTCGACCTGCCCGCTGCGGACGACCCGCAGGCCGAGCAGCGCCTGCGCGGGCAGCTGGGCGGGCTGCCCCTTGGTTCGTCTCCGAGCTTGCGTGCGGCGCGGTGGTCGAGGAACGCATCATCGGGGATGGGTTCGCCAGCCCCAGCGTCCAGGCCGACATCGAGCCCGGTGGCCGGGTCATCGTCCGGGGGACCCACGAGCAGGACCTCAGCGGACCCCACGGCCACACCTACGAGGGTTGCCGATTCCCCGCCGACCCCGGGTACTCGGCCCTGCTGGCCCAGCACGCGCAGGCGGTCGGCCAGGTGCTGGCCCGGCGGGGAGTCGTCGGGCGGTTCAGCCTGGACTGCGCCGTGACCTGGCAACCTGGCCGGGGATGGACCGTGTACGCCCTGGAGATCAACCTGCGCCAGGGCGGGACGTCCCCACCTCTGGCGCTGCTGGCCAACCTCGACCCTGGCCGGTACCAGCCGGATCCCGGTCGCTGGGAGAGCGCCGCGGGCGGTGTCCGCTGCTACCGATCCACCGACAACCTCCTCGACCCCCGCTGGGTCGGCCTGGACCCGGCCCGGGTGATCGCCGCGGTACGGGACGCCGGTCTGGGCTGGGACCGCGACCGGCGCACCGGGGTCGTGCTGCACCTGTTGTCCTGCCTGGCCGTCGACGGCCGCATGGGCCTGACCGCGATCGCCCCCACACCCCGAGAAGCCGACGCCCTCTACGACGAAGCCGTGGCAGTCCTTGGGCACCTCGAGGCCTGAACCGACCCCACCGGACCGACTCCCGCATGCGCCACGCTCCACCAGTTCGTGGATAGGTCGTCGCTTACCCGGGATCTGACCCCGGGGCCAGTGGTACAAGAGGCAGGGGACTCAAGCGTGACGCCGTCGCCGGGTTCTCGTATGAGTGAGTGACCGACCCAACTTCGCAAGGACACCTGATGTGCGGGGACCGTGGTCCCACATCGGCGTCGCTGCCGCATCACTTCACGTGCGGTCGGCGGTCGGCGGCGCCTCCAACGTCCCCGGCCCGCCGGGGCTGCGGTTGCTGGCCGGGCGCCCGTGCTTGAGTTGATGCCCTTGGTCCCCCTCGCCCAGCAGATCCGGGCACGCGCAGCGATACTCACGTACACGGCCGCCTTGCGATCAGCACCAGAGCCGCTGCGGTCTTCACAAACGTCTCGCTGTCGAGATACCGGAGGCCGAATATGCTCAGCTCACCACTCTGGCCGACCTCGTCGGCTACCTCAGGGCCCGTCTCTGAACGTCCCCGCGCATGCCTCTGAAGCATCCCGGCATGTCCGGAGGATTACTGGTTCGAGTGCCCACGGCTGGTGGGCTTGAGCCTCGAGCGCCGAATCCGAGACGATGCCGGAGCACGTTCCGTTGCCGGACCAGGATTCCGACAGGCCGAGGAGACCACGTTGACGTGTTGGGCGGCACACCGACCGGGCTCCGGGTAAGGGCGCGGAGGTCCCCATGGAGTCACCTCGATCGCGACGAGGATCGGCGCCGTCACCGTTCAGCAACGCGCCAGCGGGGGTGCCGGGCCGGAACCACCAGCACCGGCACGGTGGCGAACTCCAGAACATGCTGAGTGGTGCTCCCCAGATGCTGTAGCACGTGTCCGGGGCGCCCGACCCGGGCCATCAGGATCAGGTCGGCTTCACAGCTCAGGGCCTCGTCGAGGATTTCGGCGGCGACGTTGCCGAACCGTTGCACCGTGACCACGTCCACGCCGGCGGACGTCCCCAGCGCAGTCACATGCCGCAGAGCAGCCCGTGCCGATAGTTCTCCTGGGGTTGTCAGTTCCGTGTGTCTGGCAGGCTCGGCGTCGGCTACCACAGACACTGCCCGTAGCCGGGCGGAGAGTCGGCGGGCCACCGCAACGGCCACCTCTGCAGCATGGAAAGCCGCCGGCGAGTCGTTCACGGCGAGCAGGATGACATCCGTCATCGCCTGGCCCCCTCCTCATTCTTGCTCGCCTGGCCAGCTGCCGGCCTTGATCCAGCGATGGCGTCCGCGGCCCAGCGCAGCCGGAGATTCTCCTGGAGCTCCTGCTCCAGGAGTTGGCGTCGGATGGTGTCCAATTCATCCTCAAGCCTTGGGATCCAACGCTTTTGCACAGCCCGCAACCGGGTCCGGGTGGCGGTGATTTCCCCGGTGAGCAGGAGCACGGCCCGCTCGGCCGCGGCCTGCCGGACAGCGGCGGCCAGTGCTGCCCTTGCGGCAGTCGCTGCGTAGGTCAGCGCGGAGCTGGCCCCCGCGGGCGAGGCGACCGGGGCATCGCACCGCGCATCCTCCGGGTAGGTCACCCCCATTGCACCCGCCCATTCCACCTGGACTACTGCTGGCGTCAGAGTCCTGGCGGGCACGTGCCGCCGCGCTGGACGGGCGCGAAGTGATCGCAGCGGCCGCACCGCTCCGAGACGCAGATGCGACAGTCCTCGCGCACGTATCGACGCAGCCACCCAGTTGGCGTTCATTGCAGTCGCGTTCCAGCGAGCATCCGGTCGATGACGGTGTGCGTCATTTCGGGCAGCCGGGCGGTTCCGGTCCTGGCCAGGGCATCAGCTTGGTTGTGCGCCTTCGCCAGCAG
>CAWKFH010000001.1:0-142942 GCA_963848845.1 uncultured Actinomycetota bacterium | reverse complement strand
ATGCGGCGCACTTCGGGCTTGCGTCGGGACATGTGTCGCCGGAGTCCCGGCGGCTCGGGCAGCGTCCGGATGGGGGCCGGCCTTCTGGGGAGCCCTCATCGTCTCGATCGTTAGTTTCGTCCTGCACGCCTTCTTCGGCAACAAGGGCAAAGCACGCCGCAACGCCGGGTTCTGGACGGGACGCCGCAAACCGTTCTGGCGGTCTTAAGGCCTGCCAGCACGTCAGCTTGTCTCGGGTCGGGGTGGGATCTGCCCGGCTCCCGGGGCCAGCGCAGTCACGTGGCGGTGGATCTCCGCAAGCAGATCGGTCTGACGTTTCACCTCCCGAATCAGTTCGAGATTCTGGTCGATGAGGTTCTTGATGTCATCGGTGTTGTGTTCATGTGGATGGCGATCTCGGAGGCAACGGCGTCGGAACGCTTGGCTGCGATCAGCAGCGCCGCAGCCTGCACACCGGCCATCATCGACAAGAACAAGTTCAGCAGGATGTAGGGGTAGGGGTCGAGGAACCATTCCGGACCGCCCAGGGCCAACGCCGAAATTGATCGCCACCCAGGCCGCCATCGCCGCGAAGAAGCCGAACACGAACGGCCAGGAGCCCATCGCGGCTCGCATCCGATCAGCGGCCCGCTCCCCGAGTGTGAGATCGGCACCCGAGCGAACTCCCGGATGCTTGTGCCAATGCGTTTCCCATCCCTTTTGTGCCATGCAGTCCAGTATCCTCAGCGCCCTGCTCCGCATCGACGCCGGTCCACTCCGCCAAGAAGACATTTTCCGATTGCGCGTGCTGGGCCGCTCAAAGGCACCTGACTCTTGGGAGTTGCGAGCCGCAGGACTCTGGCTGCCGAACGGCCCGAGGGGCGGAACAGGAATCCCGCACCCATCGCACGGCTAGCAACCGGATACTCGTACCGGAGCGCCCAGCTGTGGACTCACAACAAACACCTCGATCTCCAGGCGCTACACATCCGCGAAATCAGATCCGGTCGCTTCTGCCGTGCCGAACGCTGCCGGCTGTTTGTGGGACTCCACGAATCGGCGGATTTGGGGCGCTTGGACAGCGAATTGGCCTGCGTCGCTGAAGGCGGGGACCCGCCGCGGCAGGCGGGTAGCAGGATCTGTAGGGACTCGACAACGCCGAGGCGTCACAACAAGCGCGCGGAGACCTGCGGTCGGCGGCATAGGAAGGCGTTGTAGCGGTCGGGGTCTGGCGTGGGGAACGTCCTCCTGATGCGCTGTTTAGGGCTTGGTGTCGCATCGCTTCAAGGAGGACGTTCATGACTAACGGTAGTGGTGTGTCCCGTGGGGATCGCAACAGGAATGCCCGGCTTGTCCGGCTCCGGAGCGCGGTTCCGGTGACGAATGCGATCGTCGGTATCGACCTGGCTGATCGCAAACAGATGGTGGTAGCGGAGACCGAGAAGCCGCGAGTCTCATCGAGCTCAACGGCCGCAGCCAAGCCTCATGCGTGTGCGGGGAGGCAGGTGTTGATGGCGGCGCGTAGTGCGAGGTCGCGTGGGTCGTCTTTGGATTTGCCCATGCGGTTGCAGATGTAGCCGTAGCCGATCTGGCTGTCGGGGTCGGCGTAGCCGAATGATCCGCCGGCGCCGGGTGCGCCGAAGGATCTGGGTGCCGCCGAATTTCCAGACGGGGCTGGGCCGCATGAAGCCGAGGGAGAACCGGATGTCTCCTTGCATGCATTCGTCGTGGAAGCCGTGCACTGGCGGTGTCGGTGGGGCGGCGAGTTCGCTCAGGGTTTGTGGGCCTATCCCGAGTTCGGTGCCGCCGGCGGCCAGGACCCCGTAGGCGTGGGCGATGGCGCGGGCTGTGCCGACGCCCCCACCGGAGGGCACCTCGAGGTTTCGGGCGTAGACCCGGTCGGGGTCCAGAGCCACGACGGTGCCGGGGTTGGCGATCACCGAGCGGTAGATGATCGAGTGCTTGTTCAGGGCCGCGAACCAGACCCGGGGTGACAGTTCGGCCAGATTCAGAATCGGGTTCCGCAACACCAGGGGGGCAAGTCGGGCGTCGGGGATGGAGTCGGGCAGCCGGATGTAAAACTCCTCACCGAGCGGGCCGGCGATGCCGTCCTGGAACACCCGGCCCAGGGTCCGGTGGTGGGGGTCGACCCGGCGGATGAGTTCACCTTCGTAGAAGCCGAGAGTGATCGCGTGGTAGGCCTGCCGGGTTCCTGGTTCCCACTCGGGCCGCTGGCGGGCCATGATCGCAGCCAGCCGGTCCAGGTCGGCGATGACTTCGACGTTGACTGGCTCGTCGAAGCCGAACAGGCCCGCCTGATGGGCGAGCAGCTGCCGGATGGTGATCCGCTCTTTCCCGTTCTGCGCGAACTCCGGCCAGTAGGTGCAGACCGTCTCGTCGTAGTCGAGCCAGCCGCGGGAATGGGCCAGTGCCATGGTGATGGCCGCCATGCCTTTTGTGGCCGAGAACACCAACGCCATGGTGTCCTCCCGCCACGGCTGACCGTTGGCCGCATCCCGGGCCCCGCCCCACAGGTCGACGACCTTGTCGCCCTCGAAATAGACGCAGCACGCGGCGCCCAACTCCTTGCGTCGGGCGAAGTTGTCGACGAAGGCGTGTTCCACAGCCTGGAAGTCGTGACGCACCCACCCGTGGATCCCGTCCCTGCCGGGCATGTCGGTGGACACCGCGGGTCGCCCAGGTTCGCCACGGCAACCCCGGGAACCGTCCCATGTGGGCCTGCCGTCCAATACTCAGGCTACGCCGATCGCCGCACCCATCGCGGCCAGTGCGGGCACCCCGCTGCGCGGTAGCCCGTGGACACGGGATCGGGGGCTTGTCCGCGCAAGGAGCCCTGTCAGCGATACCGTTTCTGTGGTGGTTCGGTGAGAGGGGACTGCTGGTGGCCAAGCCGGGCGGGTACCGGGTGGAACCGATGAGTCGGGCACGGCTCGCCCTTGCCGCCGGTCAGGATGCGGCGGTCAAACGCCACCTGATGTACGCCCTTGTCGAAGCCGATCTCACCGTGCCACGACAGCTACTGCGGGAGCATCGCCAGCAGAGCGGCGAGCGATTGTCGCTGACCGCGTATTTCGTCACGTGCGTGGCTGCTGCCTTGGCGGAGTATCCGCAGCTGAACGCGTTCCGTCGCGGACGCTCCATGGTGTTCATCGACGAAGTGATCGTCGAGGTGCTCGTGGAACGCAACATCGGCGGCCAGCCCGCCGTCGGCTACCTACCGATCCGACGCGCCAACACCAAATCGCTTCGAGACATCCACCACGAAATCCGGGCCACCCAGTCGTCACCAGCCCAGACAATTGTCGGCCAACGGTGGCTGGAACTGGTACCCGCATTTATGGTCCCGCTGCTAATGAGGTGGATGGGCCGCAGCATCGGCTGGACGCTTCAACTCGGCGTCGCCGGGGTCAACAACCTCGGGATGGGCACCAACACCGCCGGCTGGGGATTGGCGCCGGGGGCAGGCACCCTTGCTGTCACCATCGGCGGCATCACGACACGACCCCAACTCGTGGACGGCCAACTGGTCGAGCAGGAGATCGCCCACCTCACCCTCACCTTCGACCACGACGTGATCGACGGAGCACCCGCAGCACGGTTCACCTCCCGACTTCTCGAACTCCTCGCGGCTGGCGACCCGATCCGGGCAGCCGTCGGCCACCGGAGGTCTTCACGGTTCCCTTAGCGGCTGGACGCACGAGTTGGCCGCCCGTTCCTGCACGTACGGCTACAGCGCCGATATTCACTCGGCGTCGGCACGACAAGAGAGCCCCACTCTCGCCGCCAAGCAGGAGTGAGGCCCTCGCGTACCGTGTCTCCAGGGAGACAGACCCCCCCGGCGTTCCTGAGTGTGCACGTTGTGGGTTGGCTTGAGAAGTGGGAAGAAATGCGCCGGCCGATCCGTCCGGAAGTGTCGCCAGTTCGCCCAGCAATGCACTGAACTCGACAACCTGCACTCCGTGCTCGGGGGAGGTGCCAGCATCCCGAGCGGGCGAACTCCGAACCGATGCCGTGATCAGCAGGCCGCACGGTGATCGGTCACCGGCCCAGACCGCACTCACTCCATCGGCTTGCCCCACACATGGGCGCCACCCCAGTCGACCGCTACTGCGGCCTCGTCGCCGACCACCCACCCGTCATGTCCGGGCTGCAGAACATTCACGTCGCCAGGTCCAGCCTCGAACTCAGTACCGTCGGCCATTCTGGCGCCAATCCGTCCCGAGATCACGTACTGGAAGTGCGGCGCCATGCACAACTCGGTTCCGACTTTCGGCTTGACGTGCTCAGACCACCGCCAACCCGGCTGCAGGGTGAGCAGCGCCACCTGCCCGCCTCCGATGTTCACCACATCCGCCCGCCCGAGGGGGAACTCACGCACCTCATCTGGAGTACTGAAGTTCTTCAACTCCGCACCGGTCATCGTCCTCTCCTTTCACGAAGGACTGTCGGAAGCTCCAACCTAAATCCAATCGTGCGCGTGGCTGCGCCCCAACCCATGGGCACTTTGGCCCGAGAGCCGATCCTCCCGACTTTGGCGACGCATGAAGATTGGCCTCTTCTCAGCCGGGGATCTTGAGCTGCGTGGACTCGACGCCCTGGTCACCTCGCTGGCGCGGAGTTTTTCGGACTGCACCTCGTTCATGTTCGAGCTGGAGGCCTTTGACGTGGTGGGTGACATGGCCTACACCGCCGGCCTGGAGCACACCTCCGCCTCCGTTGCCCTCCTCCGGGATCCACTGCCAGGTGCCCGGAGCCGTCCGCTTCCAGCGCGGCAGGTCGGGCTCTGCGCGGACGAGCACGAGGGTGGTCGGCACGCGGGTCTCCCACGATTCTCCAACTGGTAGTTCGCCTTCCGGGGCTCAATTGCCCGCCGAAGTCGGCGACGCATCGGTCGGCGGGCTGCTGCTGCGGCGTCCGCGCGTCCGATCCTGGGGTTCCCAACTGTGAAGGCCCGGGAGGCCGCACCTCCCGGGCCTCGCGATGGTCCCGCCCCAGCGGGCTAGGCGATCACCGGCTGGCGGGGACCTTGTTGACCGTGCAGACGAAGTACTTCACGACGCCCTGGTCGACCGCGTCACCGGTCGACAGCGCGTGGGTCACCTCTGCGGTGGTGTCGATGACCCCGTTGTGGTTGAGGTCGGAGGAGGCCAGCACCGCTGCGTACCCGTCCGGGAAGTTGAGGGCGTGGACCATCCAGCGACCGCCGTTGAAGTCGCGGTATCCCGGGGCTGAGGTGGCCACGCTCGGCTGTGCCGAGCCGAAGCTGTAGATGGTGTCCCACGACCAGGCGGGCGCTCCGGTGCCGGAAAGCTCTGTGGGGGTGGCGACGGTCCGGTACCTGACGCCGTCGACATAGAAGGCGGGCCCGCTCACTCCTGCCGCGTTGGCAGTGAGCGGGACGGTGAGGGCTGCGCCGGCGACGAGGGCGCCGAGGGCTAGTCGAGTCAGGGTGTGCATGACATGACCTTTCTGTGGCCGCCGGCATGGTTGCCGGCTGTCTGGTAGTCAACTGCCGCGGCCAGCCCGACTCCATGACCTCGTCCTTACCGATTCCTTACCTGCTGGTGACGCCGCGCGCTGGCCGGTGGCGACGGGCGGGCGGTCCTGATGACGGCATGACGGACGTGCTCGTCGTGGAGGACGACCCACGGTGGCTGACTCGGCGGCCGCATGGAGCGCAGCATCTGGACGGGCATGAAGCGCCGGCTCGAGGACGGGACCCGGCCCCGCACCGCGTAACCCGGTGGGCCAGCGCCCTTGTAACGGGCAAGGCACCTGACGACCTTCTGTTCACCGGGCCACGAGGCGCGGTACTGCGCTCGCAAACATTCCAGCGAGCAGCCCTGACCTTGGCAGCAGAGGAGATGGGGCTTTGCGTCCCGAAACTGGATGCAGCGGGCAGGCCCGTCACGGTCACCCGTTCAGGCGTGAAGGTCCCGGTCTTCACCAAGCACTTCCACCCCCACGAGCTCCGGCATACAGCAGCCTCTCTCGCGATCGCCGCCGGTGCGGACGTCAAAGTGGTCCAACGGATGCTCGGGCACAAGTCCGCCACCATGACCCTCGACCTGTACGGTCACCTGTTCACCGACCGGCTGGATACGATCGCCGACGCCCTCGACGTGGCGCGCGTCGCTGCGCTCGCCGAACGGCCTCAGCCGGCCCTCGTGGCGGAGCCGCAGGACAGCCAGGATCCGAAGACGCCACCGAATCGGAGGCGAGCCTGACGCACTGTGCCTGGCATTTGGGCCGTCCCTTGAGGCCCTGCCACGGGCCTCGCCATCACCTCTCAGCGCTCCTCGTGAGGACGCCTGCGGCGCAAACTGTGTTCAAAACGTGTTCACTCGGCCGAATTCTGGCTCTAGACAAACAGAAACCCCCTGTCAGAGTTGCCTCCGACAAGGGGTTACACCGTAGCCCCGACGGGATTCGAACCCGCGCTACCGCCTTGAGAGGGCGGCGTGCTAGGCCGCTACACAACGGGGCCCCTAGCTGTCGCAGTAGCGACATCGAGCGAACATTACCAAACCACTTCGGTATCCAGCGGCGGCGACGATCGCTGCGCTGGGGTACTAGGACTCGAACCTAGACTGACGGAACCAGAATCCGGCGGGCTGCCAATTACCCCATACCCCATCGCCCATCAGCGGCTGCTTTCCGGCTGGATCCCAGCCTTCCGTGCCCACTCACAGACTTGCCGGACCGCTAAGCCCGGCGACGCCAGACTTTACTAGACCTCGGCCGGGCCACCAAACCGGACACCAGGAGTGGTCGTGGCGACGCGCATGCGCCGAGCGATCCAGATCGCAGCGGCAGCGAAGCCGGCGAAGCCCACAAGGCTCCAGCCAAGTTCGGACCAGCCGATCTCCGTGACGGCATGTGTTGCCACCACGGTCCCGGAAAGTACCGCGTAACCGTAGGCGACAACATTGTTGACGATGTGGGCGGCGATCCCGGCCTCCAGCCCGCCGGTCTTGACCACCAGCACTCCGGCCAGCACCCCGAAGACGAACCGGTAGAGGAACAGCGGCAGATTCTGCGTCCCGTGGAGCAGTGCGAACACCGCCGCCGAACCGACGACACCGAACCAGGGGCTGGTCGAAGCGGTGGTGTGCAGCGCCTGGACCAGGTAACCGCGGAAGAAGTACTCCTCGGCGGCTGCCTGCAACGGCGACGTGAGGACGATGACCAGCAGGTACCAGCCGGCCGCCTGCTCCGGTGCGAACACCCAGGCCTGGCCGATCCGGGAGACCGCCCAGAGGCCACCCAGCACCACCACGCCGAGCAGCAGCGCGGCCAGCATGAACCTCCACCTGAGGCCCGGCTGCACCGAGTGCAGCCACCGTGGGTGGAACCGGTGGACGAACAGCACCAGCCCGAAGCTGATCGGAATCAGGAGGGACAGGCCGAGATTGGTGGCCAGCATCCCGATTGGCAGCTCGAACGCCGCCGCCGCCCGCCCATAGGCCACCAGGTCACCGGGACTCCCGGAGAATTGCCAGCCCAACCAGACGATGAACGTGATCAGCGCGCGCGTGAACACGAAGAACGTGATGATGCCCAGCAGGCAGCCACCGAGGCCGAGGGCGATCACCCGCCAGCGCGAAGCCAGCGGAGCGTTGACGATCAGCACCTCGGGGTAGGTGACCCCCGGCTCCGGTTCGTGCTTGACCAGTCCATTGATCCGGTTTCCCAGCACCTTGCCGAGTTCCGACACCTCAGGCGTCCTCTGCAACGACGGTGTTGGTCAGCGTCCCGATCCCGGAGATGGTGATGCTCACCCGGTCACCGGGGACCATCCGGCCGACCCCGGCCGGAGTTCCGGTGAGCACAACGTCGCCGGGGAGCAGGGTGGTGAAGGTGGAGATGTAGCTGATCAGTTCAGGGACGCTGCGCACCATCTGGGCCGTGCTGGCCGCCTGCACCGGCTCGTCGTTGAGGCTGGTGAGCAGATCGAGCCGGCCGGCCTCCTCGATGCCGATATGGGTGGCGATCCACGGGCCGAGCGGGCAGAAGCTGTCGTAGCCCTTGGCCCGCGTCCATTGCCCGTCGGTGGACTGCAGGTCGCGGCAGGTGACGTCGTTGGCGACGGTGTAGCCGAAGACCACATCACCGACCCGCTCGGGCGGAACCCGGCGACAGATCCGTCCGATCACGACGGCCAGCTCGCCCTCGTAGTGCAGGTTGGACGTCTCAGGCGGGTGCACGATCGGCTCATACGGCCCGACTACTGCTGTGTTGGGCTTGAAGAACAGCAGCGGGATCTCGGGCACCTCCGCGCCCTGCTCCGCGGCGTGGTCGGCGTAGTTGCGCCCGACCCCGATGATCTTGCTGCGCGGGATGACCGGTGAGACCAGCCGGACGTCAGCCAGTTGCATCCGTTCGCCCGTGTAGTGGACGGGCCCGGCGAGCGGGTCCCCGGACACGACGGCGATGGTTTCGGGGTTCGGCCCCTGGTCCTCGGCCAGCTCGACGACCCCGTAGGTGGGATCGCCCTGGGCGACGAATCTGGCGATGCGCATGCCGGTCAGCTTAGGGGCAGCGCCCCCGGAGCCCCGGTCAGGTCACAACGTTGAGCAGCGGCTCCCCGGCGGCGAAGCGGGTCAGCTGGTCGCGGACCAGCCGCTCCATCCGCGGGAAGAAGGCGCTGCTCTGGCCACCGACGTGCGGGCTGATGAAAACCCCCGGTGCCAGCCAGAGTGGATGCCCGGCCGGCAGGGGCTCGGGATCGGTGACATCGAGGGCTGCCCGGATGCGTCCCTCGGCTGTCGCGACCGTCAGGGCAGCTGTGTCGACCACCTTGCCGCGGGAAACGTTCACCAACAGCGCGCCGTCGGGCAGTGCCGCAAGTTCGGCTGCACCGATCAGGTGTTCTGTGGCCGGGGTCAGCGGGGTGACCACGAAGACGACGTCGGCTCTTCCCAGCAGGCCGGGAAGGTCCTCGATCGCGTGGACGGGCACGTCACCGGTGCGCGCCCGCCGGGCCACCCGCGTTACCGAGGCAACCTCGAAGCCGGCCAGCCGCCGCTCGATCGCAGCCCCGATCCGGCCATAGCCGACGATCAGCACCCGCCGATCGGCCAGTGACTCGCCGAACTCCGGCGCCCAGCTTCCCGAGGGGTGGTTGCGGGCGAAGTGGTCAAGCCGGCGGTTGCTCACCAGCGCCAGTGCCACCGCCAGCTCGGCAGTGCTGGCGTCGTGCACCCCGGCGGCATTGCACAGGTCCACACCGGCCGGGAGGAAGGGCAGGAAGTTGTCGTAACCGGCAGAGAGCAGGACGACCGCCTTCAGGCTGGTCATTTCCGCCGCCCGGGCGAGCACCTTGGACGGGGGGAACATGTACGGCGCCACCACGAGTTCGACCTCACCGATCGAGTCCGGCCAGGTGCCGTCGGCCAGGAAGCAGTCCACCTCCAGACCTTCGGGGAAGGGTCCGACGGCTGCTTGAGCCGCGGCGATGTCGGGATAGGGCAACCAGATGCGACGAGCCATGCCCCTACCCTAGGGTGCGTTCATGAGCACCTTCGATGCCGTTGAACTCATCCGCACCAAGCGGGACGGGGGCCGGCTCACCGATCCGGCGATCGACTGGCTGATCCGGGCCTACACCGACGGGATCGTTACTGCCGAGCAGATGTCGGCGATGGCGATGGCCATCTTCTTCCGCGGCCTCGACCCGGCAGAACTCACCCGGTGGACGAACGCGATGATCGACACCGGTGAGCGCATGGATTTCTCGAGCCTTAGCCGCCCGACGGTGGACAAGCACTCCACTGGCGGGGTCGGGGACAAGATCACCCTGCCGCTCGCCCCGCTGGTGGCCGCCTGCGGGGCCGCCGTCCCGCAGCTGTCCGGTCGCGGGCTGGGTCACACCGGCGGCACGCTGGACAAGCTGGAAGCGATTCCCGGGTGGCGGGCCACCCTCTCCAATCAGGAGATGCTCGCCCAGCTCGAGTCGGTCGGTGCGGTGATCTGCGCAGCGGGCGCGGGGCTTGCTCCCGCGGACAAGAAGCTGTACGCCCTGCGTGACGTCACCGCGACGATCGAATCGATCCCGATGATCTCGGCATCGATCATGAGCAAGAAGATCGCCGAGGGCACGGCGTCCCTGGTCCTGGACGTGAAGACCGGGGCCGGGGCGTTCATGAAGACCCTGGCCGACTCCAGGGCGCTGGCCTCGACGATGGTCGGCATCGGCCAGGCGGCCGGGGTCAACACGGTGGCCCTGATCACCAACATGGACACCCCGCTCGGCCGCACCGCCGGCAACGGGCTCGAGGTGGCCGAGTCGATCGAGGTGCTCGCCGGCGGCGGGCCGGCGGACGTGGTCGAGCTGACCCTCGCTCTGGCCAGGGAGATGCTGACCTGCGCCGGCATCGACACCGATCCCGCAGAGGCGCTCGCGTCCGGCCGCGCGATGGACTCCTGGAAGGCGATGATCCGGGCCCAGGGTGGCGACCCGGACGCGCCCCTGCCGACGGCGCGGCACACCGAGGTGGTCACCTCCGAATCCGACGGTTACCTCACCCGGATGGACGCGATGGCGGTCGGGTTGGCCGCCTGGCGGTTGGGCGCGGGCCGTGCCGTCCAGGGCGAGCAGGTACAGGCGGCCGCCGGGGTCACCTGGCATGCTGCGGTGGGCGACCTGGTTCGGGCGGGCCAGCCGCTCTTCACCCTGCACACCGACACTCCCGAACGGATCGCCCGGGCAACCGAGGCGCTGGTCGGGGCCGTCGACTACGCCGCCGACCCGCCGGAGCTGCCGCCGGTGGTGCTGGAACGGATCAGCGCCGACTGAGCCTCATCGCCCCCTGGCCAGCCGCCGCAGCTCGCTACGCCTGGCCCCGCGGGCCTTGAACGTGCCGAGGCCAACCGAGCCGCGAACCACGAAGATCGGACAGCCCGGGGCCGGAAGGGCAGGCGCCCGCACCCGGATCGACCCGATCCCCTTGGCGAGCCGGTCGACGTTGACCGCCCAGCCCTCGGGGAGGATCAGCACGACCGTTGCTGCTCCGGGAGAGATCTCCAGGTCGATCACGTCAGCGACCGGCCGGGCCTGCAGGCAGTTGATCCACACGCTGTCCAGACCGGAGGAGACCCGCAGGTAGGGCGGCAATACCCACTCACCGACCCGCCGGGACCTGAGGTAGCCGCCCGAAAGCACCAGCGGATCGGCCGCGGAGTAGCCGGCCATGACAAGCCCGGCGGGAACGCGCGCCATGAGTTCCCCGCTGGTCCGCGCCCCCTTCGACTCGAGGTCGGCCAGCAGGCCGTTCAGGTCAGCGAAGTTGACGGCCTTCCGTGCCCGCTCCGTGCGTTCGTCGAGTTCGGCCGGGGCCAACCGTCCATCCTCGGCAGCCCGGCGCAGATCGGCGATCACCTGCTCACGATCGGCGTTGCCGACGCCTCCGAACTCCATGGTCATGGCGGCAGCCTACGCGGGTGGACCGCCGACGGCTCGGCTCAGACACCCACCCGATCGGCTGCGTGGGTCAGCCCCCAGCGGTAACCGTCATGCAGCGCCTCCCAGGAGGCTTCGATGACGTTCGTGCCCACCCCGACAGTGGTCCAGGTGCGCTCGCCGTCGGTCATGTCGATCAGGGTGCGCACGATCGCGTCGGTGCCGTGGCCCTGGTCGATGATGCGCACCTTGTAGTCGGTCAACTCGAAGGTCTCCACGTGCGGGTAGGCGACGTTCAGGGCCGTGCGGAGCGCGACGTCCAGTGCGTTCAGCGGGCCGTGGCCCTCCCCCACCAGGTTCTGCGTGATCCCCTTCGCCCACACCTTCACCATCGCCTCGGAGTCACCCTCTGGCTTCACTTCGTGGCCGGTGAGCACCCGCCAGCTGAGCACATCGAAGAAGTCCTCCATGATCCCCAGTTCCTCGCGTAGCAGCAGCTCGAAGGACGCATCGGCAGACTCGTAGGAGTAGCCGTCCATCTCCCTCGCCTTCACCTTGTCGGTGATCCTCGCAGCCAGTTCGCGGTTGGACAGGTCGTAGCCGAGCTCGGATCCCTTGATCTGGACGTTGGCCCGGCCGGCCATGTCGGAGACCAGCATCCGCATGTCATTGCCGACCAGCTTCGGGTCGATGTGCTGGTACAGGTTGGCGTCCACCTTGATCGCGGACGCGTGCAGTCCGGCCTTGTGCGCGAACGCCGAGGCGCCGACGTAGGGCTGGCGGTTGTTCATCGGCACGTTGGTCACGCCGGCTATGGCGTGGCTGATCCGGGTCGCATCGGCCAGTGCGGCCGGAGGCACAAGGGCCCAGCCGAACTTCAGCTGCAGGTTCGCCACCACAGTGATCAGGTTGGCGTTGCCGGTGCGCTCGCCGTGGCCGTTCATTGTGCCCTGGACGTGCATCACACCGGCTTCCACAGCGGCCAGGGTGTTGGCCACAGCACAGCCGGTGTCGTTGTGGCAGTGGATGCCGAGATCGACCCCGATCTGGCCGGCTGCGGAAACGATGTCGCCCATCCACGTCGGCAGCATGCCGCCGTTGGTGTCGCACAGCACCACCACCTCGGCGCCTGCCTCGGCTGCCGTCCGGACCACCTCGAGGGCGTACTCGGGGTTGGCGCGGTAGCCGTCGAAGAAGTGCTCGCAGTCGACGAAGACCCGGCGGCCGTTGGCGACCAGGTGGCTGACCGTGTCGGCCACCATCGTCCAGGTTCTCCTCCAGCGTGGTGTGCAGCGCCCGGAACACATGCTCATCGTGACTCTTGGCCACGATGCAGATCACCTCGGTGCGCGGCGTCCAGCAGCGCCTGTACCTGTGGATCCTCGGCAGCCTTCGCCCCGACCCGACGGGTGGCTCCGAACGCGACCAGCTTGGCGTTGCTTCAGCTCCAGCTGCCCCGCCGCGGCGGCGGCGAAGAATGCGGTGTCGTTCGGATTGGCCCCGGGCCAGCCGCCCTCGATGAAGCCCACGCCCAGCTCGTCGAGGTGGCGGGCGATCTTCAGCTTGTCGATGACGCTGAGCTGCAGTCCCTCCTGCTGGGCGCCGTCGCGCAGGGTCGTGTCGAAGACATGGAAGACGTCGGGGGCTGCAGGCAGGGTCGTCATCGGTACACCTCGGTCGTCCGGGACAGGGTCATCGGGCGAGTCTGCCGCCACCGGGGCAGGTTACGAGCGACGTTTCACCGCGTGAGACTGCCGTCTCGCCGTTGACTCGAGCCGATGACCCGGCTAGAAAGTGGCTCATGGCAACCCTGCTTCACCGCGGCTTGACCGTGCACAGCGTCGGCGAACTGCCGCCGGTCGGCACGAAACTCCGTCCGCTCATGCTCACCGGCCCGGACATGGCTGACTTCGGCCTGGAGATCGCCGCCGGACGACGACTGGTGCTGAACATCTTTCCCAGCATCGACACCGGCGTCTGTGCGATGAGCGTGCGCCGGTTCAACGAGCTGGCCGCCGGTCTGTCCGAAACCCTCGTGTTGTGCGTCTCCGCCGACCTGCCGTACGCCCACTCCCGGTTCTGCGGTGCCGAAGGGCATCGAGAACGTGGCCACCGGGTCCAGTTTCCGCTCCGGCTTCGGCCTTGACTTCGGCCTCACCCTTGTGGACGGAAAGATGCGCGGCCTGCTCTCCCGGGCCGTGCTGGTGGCCGACAGGGACCTGACGATCCTGCACGCCGAACAGGTGCCCAACATCAGCACCGAGCCCGACTACGACGCCGCCCTGGCCGCCCTGGCCTGACAACCCTTCGACCGGAATGGGGACGGTTCCTATTACCGTCCAGGTGGCGGATAACGGAACCGTCCCCTTCGACCGGAATGGGGACGGTTCCTATTACCGTCCAGGTGGCGGATAACGGAACCGTCCCCTTTCAGACCAAGGGGTCAGACGACCCGCTGCAGCCAGCCGTGGGTGTCCGCCACCCGGCCGTACTGGATGTCCAGGATCGCGTTGCGGATGCCGATGGTCTGCGGTGAGCCGTTCTCCGGCAACCGCCACTCGCCCTTGCTCGACTTGAAGGCGCCGATCGGAGTCACCACTGCGGCCGTCCCGCAGGAGAACGCCTCGACGGTGGTGCCGTCGGCGATGCCGTCGAAGAGCTCCTCCGGGGTGACCCGGCGCTCCTCCGGGACCAGGCCGAGGTCGCCGGCGACGGTAAGGATCGAGATCGCGGGTGATGCCCTCGAGGATCGTCCCGGTCAGCGCGGGGGTGACCAGCCGGCCGTCCGCGGTGACCAGGAAGACGTTCATCCCGCCGAGTTCCTCGACCCGGTCCTTGTCGGCCGCCTCGATGAACAGCACCTGCGAGCAGCCGTGCTCGTAGCCCTCGTACTGGGCGATCAGGGACGCGGCGTAGTTGCCGCCGCACTTGGCAGCGCCCGTCCCGCCGACTCCGGCCCGGGCGTAGGTGTCGGTGACCCAGATGTCCACCGGCTTCACCCCGCCGGTGAAGTACGGCCCGACCGGTGAGGCGATCACGCTGAAGGTCACCCGCTGCGCCGCCCGGACGCCGAGGAACACCTCTGAGGCGAACAGGAACGGCCGGATGTAGAGGCTCGCGCTCGCCGTCGGCCGTCCGGGCACCCAGCGGGCGTCGGCCTTGACCAGCTCGGTCACCGCGGTGACGAAGTCCGGTCGTCGGCAGCTCGGGCAGCATCAGCCGGGCGGCCGAGGTCTGGAAGCGGCGGGCGTTGGCCTCGGGCCGGAACAGGTGAGATCGAGCCGTCGGCGTGCCGGTAGGCCTTCATGCCCTCGAAGATCTCCTGGGCGTAGTGCAGCACCGCCGTCGCCGGATCCATCAGGAACGGCCCGTAGGGCTGCACCGCGTCGCTCGTGCCAGCCGCCATCCCTGGTCCAGGTCGCCACCGACCATGTGATCGGTGAAGTGGTCACCGAAGCCGGGATCAGCCAGCACCCGGGCGACGTCGGCGTCGCTGGCCGGGGTCGGGATTGGCGTGCAGCGGGAAGCTCAGGGACATGGAGGCATGCTACCGCCCTCGCAGGTGAGACGCGAGTCGCTCCGATCTGGATGGCGTCGACCGCCAAGTAGCCTCGCGCGGGTGAGCGCAGCAGAGGTCAGCAAGCCCGTCATCTCCGTCATCGCCGGCGACGGCATCGGCCCGGAGGTCGTCGCCGAGGGCCTGAAGGTCCTCACCGCCGTCGTCGGCGACGACGCCTTCGACTTCGTCCACCACGACCTCGGCGCCGAGCGCTGGCAGCGCACCGGCGAGGTGCTGCCCGATGCGGTGCTGGAGCGAGCTTGCGCGCCAGCCGAGGCGATCATCCTCGGCGCGGTCGGCGCCGCCCCCGGCTCCACGGCGATCCCCAGCGGCCTGCTCGAGCGCGGCCTGCTGCTGAAGCTGCGCTTCGCCTTCGACCACTACGTCAACCTGCGCCCGTCCAAGCTGTACCCGGGCGTGCCGACCCCGCTGGCCGACTCGGTGACCGGCCGCGGGCCGATCGACTTCGTCGTGGTCCGCGAGGGCACCGAGGGGCTCTACTGCGGCAACGGCGGCGTGCGTCCGCGCCGGCACGCCGCACGAGATCGCCACCGAGGTCAGCGTGAACACCGCCCACGGCGTCGAGCGGGTCATCCGGGACGCCTTCGTGCGGGCCGACGGGCGCCGCGGCCACGTGACCCTGGTGCACAAGCACAACGTGCTGGTGAACGCCGGCGGGCTGTGGAACCGGCTGTTCCAGGCGGTCGCCGCCGAGCACCCCGACGTGACCACCGACTACCTGCACGTGGACGCCGCCACCATCGCCCTGGTCCAGGACCCGCAGCGCTTCGACGTCATCGTCACCGACAACCTGTTCGGCGACATCCTCACCGACCTGGCCGCAGCGGTCACCGGCGGCATCGGGCTGGCCGCCAGCGCCAACATCAATCCCGAGGGCGCGCTTCCCGTCCATGTTCGAGCCGGTGCACGGCTCGGCGCCCGACATCGCCGGCAAGCAGCTGGCCGACCCGACCGCGACGATCCTCTCGATGGCCCTGCTGCTCGACCACCTGGGCCGCGGCGAGGACGCGCGCCGGATCGAGGCAGCCGTGGACGCCGACATCGCCGAGCGGGGCGCCACGAAGCGGCCGACCTCGGTGATCGGGGACGAGATCGCTGCCCGGCTCGGCTGATCGCGCGTAGCGCGCGACCGGTCGCTGCGGGCTAATCTGCACTGGCAGCGGACGGAGACCGATGAGCGAACAGTTCCACTACGAGCCGTACCGGCCGGGCAGGGTTCGCGTGCCGGTTCCGGTGGTGCTACGTGCCCCGCTCCGCTGCACCGACCAGCGACCACAGCAGTACCCCGGTGGTCGTGATCGCCTGGATCGTCACGGTCTTCACGCAGCCTCTACATGCTGCCCTGGGCCGATCGCCGCCAGCCGGGGCAAGGCGAACCAGTGGACGGTATTCCTCGTCAGCCTTCTGCTGGGCTGGACGGTCGTCGGCTGGATCGTCGCGCTCGTGATGGCCTGCACTCCGCATCGTACGCTGCTGCCCGGCGCGCATGCTCGGCTACGCCCCGGTCGCCTCGCTCCTCCAGGCCCACCCCGGCAGGCTGGTACCCGAATCCCCAGGCCCCGGTCACCGGTACTGGGACGGCTACCGCTGGACCGAGCACTACAGCTGAGCCTGGTCGGCTCGCCGGGCTACCTCTCGGCCAGGCTGCCGAACAGGACCCGGCGCTCGCCGGCGAAGCGTCCCGAAGCCCACCAGATCGCCTCGACCAGCACGACAGCGACCAGCCCGACCCAGGCGGTTGTGGACATCATCGCGAGGTTGCTGGGGTCGAGCTGCGGGTCGAATCGCTCGAGGAAGGGCCAGGCCTGGACCCAGCCGGGCACCTGGTAGGGCAGCCAGAAGATCACCAGGTAACAGGCCAGGACGCACAGTCCGATCATCAACAGCTTCCACCACTCGTAGGGACGGGCGGTCGTGATCATCACCCAGGCCCCGCCGACCATCATGGTGAGCAGCGCTGCGGTGCTGGCCTGCACGAACAGGGCGGGGTCAGCACCGGCCGGCGGCTTGACCAGCAGGTAGGCCACGAAGGTGGACACCGCTACCACGACCCCCGATGGTAGCGAGAAGCTCATCACCCGCTTCAGGAAGCCTGATCGGGCCCGCTCGGCGTTCGGGGCCAGAGCAAGGATCGAGGCCGGGATGCCGATCGTGAACCAGCCGACGAACGAGATGTGGATCGGCCTGAACGGGAACGGCAACCCCCACAGGGCCACCAGCAGCGCCAGGATTATGGAATACATCGTCTTGGTGAGGAAGAAGTTGGCGACCCGTTCGATGTTGCCGATGACGCGCCGGCCCTCGGCCACCACGTGCGGCAGGGTGGCAAAGCTGTCGTCGAGGAGCACCAGCTGGGCCACCGAGCGGGTTGCCGCTGCGCCCGATCCCATCGCCACGCCGAGGTCGGAGTCCTTGATCGCGAGCACGTCGTTGACCCCGTCGCCGGTCATCGCGACAGTGTGGCCGCGGGATTGCAGGGCTGCCACCATCTGGCGCTTCTGCTGCGGGGTGACCCGGCCGAACACGCTCGCCCGCTCCACCTCGTCGGCGAAGGCTTCCGCGTCCTCCGGCAGATCGCGGGCGTCCACCACCGAGGTCGCTGCGACGCCGAGCGAGCCGGTGACCGCGCCGACAGAAGTCGCGTTGTCGCCGGAGATCACCTTCACCGCGACGCCCTGGTCGGCGAAGTAGGCGAGGGTGTCGCGGGCTTCCGGACGGACCTTCTGCTCGAGCACGACCAGCGCTGCCGGGGTCACGGTGCCGGGCGCGCTTGGGTCGTCGACCGCAAGCTCGGAGGAGGCCAGCAGCAGCACCCGGCGTCCGGTCGAGCCGATCTCTTCCGCCAACCGCGAGGCCTGGCTGGACGGGGCTGCGAGCACGTCTGGGGCACCGATGATCCAGTTCCCGCGATCGCCGAAGGACATGCCCGACCACTTCTTGGCTGAGGTGAAGGGGGCCATCGCGGTCACCCGCCAGGCTTCGGCGTCGTCGCCGAGCGCGTGGCCGATGGCCTTGATCGATGCGTTCGGACGCGGGTCGGACTCCGCCAGCTGGGCCAGCACGCCGTGGACGGCGGCTTCGTCGGCCCCGTCCAGCACCTCGACATGGGTGAATCGCAGGCCGTTCTCGGTGAGGGTGCCGGTCTTGTCGGCGCAGACCACGTCCACCCGGGCGAGGCCCTCGATGGCCGGCAGTTCCTGCACCAGCACATTGCGCTGGCCGAGCCGCACCACGCCGACAGCGAAGGCCAGCGACGTGAGCAGCACCAGGCCCTCTGGCACCATCGGCACGAGTGCTCCGGCAGTGGCCAGGATCTTGTCCTGCCAGGTCCCGGCCTGGTTCCACTGCACGAAGATGGTGGCCACCCCAACCGGGATCAGCAGCCACGTGATCAACCGGAGGATCTTGTTGATGCCGGTCTGCAGCTCGGACTTCACCAGCGAGAACCTGCTGGCCTCTGCGACGAGTTGGGCGGCGTAGGAGTCGTGGCCCACCCGGGTGGCGCGGAAGGCGCCGGCCCCGGCGACGACGAAGCTGCCCGACATGACCGGGTCGCCGACCTCCTTGAGCAGCGGGTCCGACTCGCCGGTCAGCAGCGACTCGTCCACCTCGAGGTAGGAGGCCTCCACCATCTCCCCGTCCACGATGATCTGGTCGCCGGGCCCGATCTCGATCAGGTCGTCCAGCACCACCGCCTCGCGGGCGATCTCCGCGCTGGTGCCATCGCGTCGGACGATCGGCTTGCCCTCGCCGACCACAGCGAGGTTGTCCAGCGTCCGCTTGGCCCGCAGCTCCTGGACGATGCCGATGCCGGCGTTGATGATGATCAGGAAGCCGAACAGCGCGTTCACGATCGAGCCCGTGGTCAGGACCATGATGAACAAGACCATCAGCAGGAAGTTGATCCGGGTGAACACATTGGCCCGGACGATGTCCCAGGTGGTTCGTCCCGAGCGCGGCGGCAGGTCATTGGTGAGCCCGCGCTGGACGCGGTCCGCGACCTCCGCGGTGGTGAGGCCGGGATCAACCGGTGCGGCGATCGTCATGCGCGCAAGCTTGCCAGACCGGCCCATGGCCGCCCCAGACCCCGAACCGCAACCCTCCGGACGCCCCCTCCGCGACCCTCCACCCCACCACAGAAGCCGCGGGTTCCCACAGAAGCCGCCGATCAAACGGCGGCTTCTGTGGGAAGTGGCGGCTTTTGCGCCGGCCGAAACGAAAGGACGGGGGCGATGCGACACCTCAGGACGGGGCCGAAGCAAACGCCTGCAGGATCCGTCGTCGAAACGCCTCACGGTCACCGAGGTCCTGCCAGCCCCATCGCACGACCCACCATCCAGCGTCCCGGATCGCCTGCTCGCGACGCTTCTCAGCCATCACCACGTCCGCGACCTCGGCTTCTGTACCGTTGTATTTCACTCGCCCATCAAACTCGCCGACCACGCGCCGCTCCCGCCAACAGAAGTCGGTACGGGCAACCCACAAGCCAAGGTGGTCCCACACCTCGAACTGCAGGATGGGTGCAGGCAGGCCGACCTCGGCCATCCGGACCCTGCTGATGGACTCACCGACGCTCTCCGCCCGTTTGTCTGCAAAGGCCAGGGCGGCCCGCGCCGTCCGGACGCCCTTGCGTCTGGCGGCATCCAAGAGCATTCGATCCAGCAGGCTCGGGTCCGCACCGAGGTGGAGCGCTGCGTCGAGGACGGCGACCGCCCGCTCGTGCGGAAGCAGCCGGGCCGCGTCCAGCGCCGTCCTTTCCAGTGACGTCAGGCGGAATCCGTCTTTCGTGGTGACTTCGATGGCGGCCAGAGGCGCACGCCACACATGGAGGTATGGCCGCCTCACGCCATGTCCACCCGACGGCCGCGTAACACTCACCTCTTTCAGGATCGAGCCCCAGAGCGGCAGGCCGTGCAGCGCGGCCGCAGACCCATGACTGAGCACAGCGTTAGCACCGAGCAGGGGCCACGTGCCCTCGATCAACTGGACATGAACAGCCCGAGCCTCGTCTTCGGCATGGTCGGAGTAGGCGCCTCTTCTGACCCGGATGAGGCGGCCCTGCCGCTCCATCGCGTGGAGGCTCCGGGCGTCAATGCCGGTGGACGTGAAATTCCGAGTCAATCTGACTGTCACCCGGCAATCTGACCCGTCAATCAGGACCTCCGGCTAGCCCCGCCGATGGATCGCCAACACTCTGGCCTAACTGACAACACGTCGGCGGGCTTTCCCACGCGGCCGCCCCAGAGTCCGCGACGCACAGAAGCCGCCACTTCGCGCGGATGCCGTCGTTTGAACGACGGCATCCGCGACAAGTGGCGGCTTCTGCGAGGAACGGCGGGCCGGTGGCGGGGCCGGGCCGTGGTCAGCGGGCTGCGGTGCCCTCGACGTAGTCGTCCTCGTGCGACTTCACCCAGGCCATCAGGCCGCGCAGCTTGCGTCCGGTCTCCTCGATCGGGTGGGCCTCACCGGCGGCGCGCAGGCGCTTGAACTCGGGCGCGCCGGCGTCCTGGTCGTCGATGAACCGCTTGGCGAAGGCGCCGGACTGGATGTCGGCGAGGACGTCCTTCATCCGGGCCTTGACCGAGGCGTCGATGATCCGTGGTCCGGAGACGTAGTCGCCGAACTCGGCGGTGTCGGAGACGCTCCAGCGCTGCTTGGCTATCCCGCCCTCGTACATCAGGTCGACGATCAGCTTCAGCTCGTGCAGGCACTCGAAGTAGGCCACCTCGGGCTGGTAGCCAGCCTCGGTGAGCACCTCGAAACCTGCGGTGACCAGGGCGGACGCGCCGCCACAGAGCACAGCCTGCTCACCGAACAGGTCGGTCTCGGTCTCCTCGGTGAAGGTGGTCTTGATCCCACCAGCGCGGAGGCCGCCGATGGCCTTGGCGTAGGAGAGCGCCAGCGGCCACGCGTTACCGGACTCGTCCTTCTCCACCGCAACGATCACCGGGACGCCCCGACCCTCCGTGTACTCGCGGCGGACCAGGTGGCCGGGACCCTTGGGGGCAACCATGCACACGTCCACGCCCGGGGGCGGGGTGATGTAGCCGAAGCGGATGTTGAAGCCGTGCGCGAAGAAGAGCGCATCGCCGGGGACGAGATTGGGCTCGATCGACTCGGCGTAGACGTGCCGCTGCACCTGGTCGGGAGCAAGGACCATGATCAGGTCCGCCTCCTCCACTGCCTGGGCCGGGGTGACCACGCGGAGGCCCTCGGCCTCAGCCTTCGCCCAACTCTTGGAGCCTTCACGCAGGCCAACTCGCACGTCGACCCCGGAGTCCCGAAGTGACAATGCGTGCGCGTGGCCCTGGCTGCCGTAACCGATCACGGCGACGTTGCGTCCGCCGATGATCGACAGGTCGGCGTCGGAGTCGTAGAACATCTGTGCCATTGGTTGTGTGTTCCTTACTAGTTGGCCAGCCGCGCGGCCGGACGGGTCTTCTCGATCTTGGCACGATCGTTGAGCGATCGGCTGCCCCGCCCGAGCGCCACCAGTCCCGACTGGACCAGTTCGCGCACGCCGTAGGGCTTCAGCATCTCCAACAGGGCTTCCAGTTTGTCAGGCGAACCGGTCGCTTCGATCGTCATCGAGTCGTTGTGGACGTCGACGGTCTTGCCGCGGAACAGCTGGACGATCTCGATGATCTGGCTGCGGCTGGCCATGTCGGCCTTGACCTTGATCAGCATCAGCTCGCGGCGCACGGACAGCGGTTCCTCGAGCTCGACGATCTTGAGCACCTCGATCAGCTTGTTGAGCTGCTTCACGATCTGTTCGAGCACCTGCTGGCTGTCGACGGCCACCTGGACGGTGATCCGGGAGAAGTCCTCGTTCTCGGTGGGACCGACCGCCAGCGACTCGATGTTGTAGCCGCGCCGGGCGAACAGTCCGGCGATCCGGGCCAGTACGCCGGGCTTGTTCTCCACCAGCACGCTCAGGGTGTGCTTGTTCACAGGTCCTCCCCCTCCCACGCGGGAGCCAGGTCCCGGGCGATCTTGATGTCGTCGTTGCTGGTGCCGGCCGCCACCATCGGCCAGATC
This sequence comes from uncultured Actinomycetota bacterium, assembly GCA_963848845.1. Taxonomy (GTDB): domain Bacteria; phylum Actinomycetota; class Actinomycetes; order Propionibacteriales; family Propionibacteriaceae; genus Propionicimonas. The sequence goes on along the minus strand of CAWKFH010000001.1, from coordinate 120,923 downwards.
ATGGCGTCCTTGTGGACAACGAACTCCACCACGACGGGACGGTCGTTGATCGCCATCGCTTGGGCGATCACCTCGTCCACCTCCTCCGGGGTCTCGGCCCGCAGCCCGACAGCGCCCATGGCCTCGGCCAGCTTCGGGAAGTCCGGCACCCGGTGGGACTGCAGGTTGGTGTTCGAGTAGCGCTCTCCGTAGAACAGGGTCTGCCACTGGCGCACCATGCCCAGGCTGCGGTTGTTGATCACGGCGATCTTGATCGGGATGCCCTCCAGTGAACAGGTGACCAGCTCCTGGTTGGTCATCTGGAAGCAACCGTCGCCGTCGATGCCCCAGACCACCGTGCCGGGGAGGCCGACCTGTGCCCCCATCGCAGCGGGGACGCAGTAACCCATGGTTCCGGCACCGCCGGAGTTGAGGAACCGGTTCGGCAGTTCGTGCGGTAGCAGGTGCGCTGCCCACATCTGGTGCTGCCCGACGCCGGCGACGTAGGTGGCCTCGGGCCCGGCGATCTCGCCGATCCTCTTGATCACGTATTCCGGACTGAGCAGCCCATCGGACATCGGCTCGAAATCGGTGACGACGTAGCGCTTCCGCAGTCCCTGGAGATACCCCACCCACGCGCTGCAGTCAGGCAGGTCGACGTCGCGCAACGCAAGGTTCAGGTCGCTGATCACCTCCGCCAGGTCACCGACGATCGGGACGTCCGCCACCCGGTTCTTGGAGATCTCGGCCGGGTCGATGTCGGCGTGGATCACCTTGGCGTCCGGCGCGAATGAGTCGAGCTTGCCGGTCACGCGGTCGTCGAATCGCGCACCGAGCGTGATCAGCAAGTCGGAGCGCTGCAGGGCGCCCACCGCTGCGACGGACCCGTGCATGCCGGGCATGCCCATGTTCAGTTCGTGGCTGTCGGGAATGGCGCCGCGGGCCATCAGGGTGGTCACGACCGGGATGCCGGTCAGCTTCACCAGCTCGGCGAGCCCGTCCCACGCCCGGGCGCGGTTCACGCCGCCTCCGACATAGAGGACGGGACGCTCGGCGGCGGCGATCAGCCGCGCGGCCTCGCGGATCTGCTTGTTGTGCGGCTTCTCCACCGGGTGGTAGCCGGGCAGGTCGAGCTCCTCCGGCCAGACGAACTCGGTCATCGCGGAGAGAGCGTCCTTGGCGATGTCCACCAGCACCGGGCCGGGACGCCCCGTCCGGGCAAGGTGGAAGGCGGCGGCGATCGCGTGCGGGATCTCCAGCGGGTCGGTGATCAGGAAGCTGTGCTTGGTGATCGGGAACGTGATGCCGCGGATGTCGGCCTCCTGGAAGGCGTCGGTGCCGATCGACTTGCTCGCGACCTGGCCGGTGATGGCGACGATCGGCACCGAGTCCATGTAGGCGTCAGCGATGGCGGTGACGAGGTTCGTCGCCCCGGGGCCGGACGTCGCCATGCAGACCCCGACGCCACCCGTGACGTGTGCGTAGCCCTCGGCAGCATGCCCGGCGCCCTGTTCGTGGCGCACCAGGATGTGCCGGATCCTCGAGTCGTACAGCGGGTCATACGCTGGCAGGATCGCCCCGCCCGGGATACCGAAGATAACCTCGACCCCGACGCGCTCGAGTGACTCCACCAGGGCCTGGGCCCCGGTCATTGTTCTCGGTGACTCCCCGGGCATCTTTACCTCTCTTCATCGAACTGGGCGGACGGAAGCAGAAAAAAACCCCCGCTGCTAAGGCAGGCGAGGGAGCGTGTCGGTGTTGAGATTGATCTCAGCCGACACGCTGGCTAACTACGAGGACGTTGTTCCGCACAGCTCAAGAGTCCCGTCCCGGCCCCACTCATGTCAACACATGAGCCTCGGATTTCACATCGTGGTCACCGGGAGGTCAAGGCTCAACCTCCCCCTTCGACTCTGAGGGTTTCTCAGGCTAGGAGTGGAAACCAGCGCAACCGGTGGGTGACCATGGCATGAGCCGTCAGCAACCGAAGGGAATCCCCCCGATGCCCACCCTCCCGAAGCCGAAAGCCCTCCGGAGGACAGCGACCGCTGTCCTCGGTGCGGTGGCCCTGACCGCAGGTGTGATCGGCTCCGCCACCCCCGCGCACGCCGACGCCGCCGTCGCCCCGGAGAGCAGTCAGGTGACGATCGTTGGCGCCGGCTGGGGCCATGGCAAGGGGATGTCGCAGTACGGCGCCTACGGCGCGGCAACGAAGGGCTTGAATTACCGGGAGATCGTCGCCTTCTACTACCCAGGGACCGAGATCGCCAACCTGGCCAAAGGCAACCAGCTTCGGGTGTACATCAGCGCCGATACCGACGGCATCCTGCACTTCCGCCCGGTCGCCGGTCTGCGGGTCCGCGATTCCGGCGGTGCGACCGTGAGCCTGCCCACCGCCGCCAAGTACCGCAAGTGGCGCGTCATCATGTCCGGTGGCAAGCGGGTGCTGCAGTACCTCACCAGCTCCAGCAAATATGCCAACTACTCCAACAAGCTCAACGGCGATCGCCTCTGGCTCGTCGAGAACACCAAGAGCGGGACCGTGAAGCTGGCGATGCCGGACGGCTCCACCCGCACCTACCGGCAGAAGCTCGCCCTCAAGGTCACCGCAACGGGTGCCAGGACGGTTAACTACGTCACGATGGAGAGCTACCTCCGCGGGGTGGTCCCAGCCGAGATGCCGGCCTCCTGGTCGGCTGAGGCGGTCAAGTCCCAGTCCGTTGCCGCGCGCACCTACGCCGCCATGCTCCGCTCGACGGCGAGCGGCTCCGCCGCCTACGACCTCTGTGACACCTCGGCCTGCCAGGTCTACAAGGGCGTGGCTGCCGAGCACCCGAGCAGCGACAAGGCAATCGCCGCCACCGCCAACAAGGTGGTGGAGTACCAGGGCAAGCTGGCCCTGACGATGTACTCCTCCTCCAACGGCGGCTGGTCGGCCTCCGGGGGATCGGGCTACCCGTACCTGAAGGCCAAGAAGGACCCGTACGACGGCGTCAAGCGGGACCAGTCCTGGTCGGTGACGCTGAGCACTTCGAAGCTCCAGAAGGCCTACCCGAGCATCGGCACCCTGAAGTACGTGCAGATCACCGACCGGGATGGGGACGGCACCTACGGCGGCCGGGTGGAAACGATCAAGATCGCCGGCACCAAGGGCTCAGTGAGCGTCACCGGCGGCTCCTTCAAGAGCGAGTTCGGACTCAGGGAGCGGCTGTTCAAGGTCGTCGGCGGCACCTCGACCGACACCACGTCGACCACCTCGTCCACCTCCGCGAACTACGTTCGCTGGCAGGACCTCGGCGGTGCTGACAGCGCCATCGGATCCCCCGTCGGAGCCGAGAAGGCAGTCGCCGGTGGCTTGCGGCTGGAGTTCGCCAGCGCCGACCTTTGGTGGACGGCCGACACCGGCAGCCGACTGCTTACCGGCAAGATCCGCACCACCTTCAACGACCTCGGCGGAGTCACTTCCAAGCTCGGCTTCCCCAAGACCGACGCGACCACCACTGATACCGGCACCGTTGCTGACTTCCAATTGGGACGGATCACCTGCACCACTGGCGGGGACTGCGTCGTCAGCTACGGCTGAGCGTGTCCGAGCAACTGCCGGTGGACGCGGTCCAGGTCGATCCCAGGCTCCCGTTCGAACAGCTCACGCAGCCCGGGGCGGTGCGCGAACCGCGGTACCAGGTGGATGTGCATGTGGAACACCTCCTGGCCGGCGGCCGCACCGCTGCTGCTGATCAGGTTGAGCCCGTCGGCGGCCAGCCGTTCCACCAGCAGGCGCGAAGTCGCGCTGATCGCCGGTGCGATCTCGGTCAGCACGTCCGGATCGGTTACCAGATCGTCGACGTGCCTGCGCGGAACCACAAGGGTGTGCCCCACATGCCAGGGCTTGATGTCGAGGAACGCGACCGCGTGCTGGTCGGCGTAAACCTGCCGGGCCGGGATGTCACCGGCCACGATGTCACAGAACAGGCAACTCATGGCCGTCAGCGTACGGCGAAACCGGCCGCGGCGAGGCCGGCCTTGACCTCGGCGATCGTCAGCTTCTGGTAGTGGAAGACGCTCGCGGCCAGCACCGCGTCCGCACCCGCAGTGGCCGCGGCCACGAAGTCCGCCACCGAACCGGCGCCACCGGAGGCGATCACCGGTACGTCCACGACGGCCTTAACGGCTGCGATCATGTCCACATCGAATCCGCCGGTCGTGCCGTCGGCGTCCATCGAGTTCAGCAGCACCTCCCCGGCTCCGCGGTCGACCGCTTCGCGGACCCAGTCGATCGCGTCGAGCCCGGCTGAGGTTCGCCCGCCGTGGGTGGTCACCCCGAAGCCCGAACGGTGGCCGTCCTCCCGGCGGGCGTCCAGCGAGAGCACCAGCACCTGATTGCCGAATCGTTCGACGATCTCGTCGATGGCCTGCGGCCGGGAGATGGCACCGGTGTTGATGCCGACCTTGTCCGCCCCGCTGCGCAGGAGGGTGTCGACGTCGGCGACACCGCGCACTCCCCCTCCCACGCACAACGGGATGAACACCGTCTCGGCGGTGCGGCGAACCATGTCGAAGGTGGTTTCCCGACCCTCGCTCGAGGCGGAGATGTCCAGGAAGACCAGCTCGTCCGCCCCCTCCGCGCCGTAGGCGGCCGCCAGCGCCACCGGGTCGCCCGCATCGCGCAGGTTGCGGAAGTTGACCCCCTTCACCACCCGGCCGTCATGGACGTCCAGGCAAGGGATCACACGGATGGCAAGGGACATGGCCTCAGATTACCGAAGTCCGGCACGCTGATTGAGCTTGGCCTGCCACGCTCGACCAACGGCCTGGCAGCGACTCAGTCCTCCAGCGGTGCGGCGTCCACCACACCGCGACGGATGCCGGCGATCAGGTCCCTGCAGGTGTCGCGAAGCTCCCCGCCGCCGACGGCCTGCGCCAGCTGGCCCGCTGCGTCCACGACCATCCGGGCCCAGCGGACGAAGTCGCCCGCGGTAAGGGCCGAGCGGTACAGGACTTCGGCAAGGTCCGCCCCGGCTGCCCAGGCATGGATCGCCTCAGCGAAGCCGATGTCGGGCTCGGCATGACTGGGCAGGCGGTGGTCACGTTCGGCCAGCGACACCTGCCGCCAGATCCCGCGTAGTGCGATCTGGGCGTTCTCCGACCGGCGATCCGGCATCCGGTACGGCGCGCGCCGGTCGCCGCGGGACTCGAAAACCAGGCTGGACAGCACCGCTGCCAGCTGGGGTGCCGTGAGCCCGTCGAAGATCCCCTCCCGCACGGCTTCTGCGGTGACCAGGTCGAGTTCTGAGTAGATCCGCGACAGCATCCGGCCGGCCTCGGTGACCCGCGTCCCGCCGTCCGGGCTGAGGTAGCCCATCGCCTCCAGCACCGAGCAGATCCGGTCGAACCGCACCGCGATGGTGTTGGTGCGCCGGTCGGCCTGCCGCTGCAGGGTGGCGGTGTCCCGCTCCAGGCGCAGGGCCGCCTCTGCGTTCCGGGAATGCTCCTCGCGGTCGGGACAGGTGTGGACGGGGTGGTCCCGCATCTCCTGGCGGAGTGCTGCGACCCTGGCCATCGCGTCGGCATCGGCCGAGTCACCGAAATCGGCGACCTCGATCGGATCCCGGCGCAGCTTCGCCTCCAGGGCAGCTGCCAGGTTGCGCCGGAACGCTGCCGAGCGCGAGTCGAAGTGCTTGGGCACCTTCATCGTCGCGCCGACCGTCGGCGGGTACGGGAAGTCGACGACCGAGAGCCGCTTGAGCTGCCGGTCAGTCGGTCAGCACGGTGGGTTGCGGGCCGTCCGGGCCGATGCCCGGATCGACCACCACCGCCCACCCACGGTGCCGCTTGGTCGGGACGTCGATGATGTCGCCGGGACGCAGCGCCAGCAGGGCTTCGATCGCCTCGGCGCGGCGGTCCGACCGCCGGTTGCGGGCCGCGTCGGCCTCCGCGGCCGAGATCCGGGAACGCAGCCGGAAGTAGCCCTCGACATCACCTGCGGTGCACGCAGCCTTCGCCCAGTCGGTGGCGATCCGTTCGTTGTTGCCGGCGATCGCCCTGGCCAGGCCGACCACCGAGCGGTCCGACTGGAATTGGGCGAACGACTGCTCCAGCAGTCCCCTTGCCCGTTCCCGGCCGACGGTGGCGACCAGGTTCACCGCCATGTTGTAGGTGGGCTGGAAGGAGGATCGCAGCGGGTAGGTGCGCCGGGCGGCCAGTCCGGCAAGGGCTCGGGGGTCAAGACCCGGCTGCCAGCAGACCACAGCGTGGCCCTCGACGTCGATCCCGCGACGCCCGGCGCGTCCGGTCAGCTGGGTGTACTCGCCGGCTGTGATGTCGGCATGGGTCTCGCCGTTGTACTTGACCAGCTTCTCCAGGACCACGCTTCGGGCCGGCATGTTGATGCCGAGGGCGAGAGTCTCGGTGGCGAAGACCACCTTCACCAGGCCGGCGGTGAAGGCCTCCTCGACCGCCTCCTTGAACGCTGGCAGCAGGCCGGCGTGGTGGGCGGCGATACCGCTGCCGAAGGCCGCAGCGAAGCTGTCGAACTCCAGCGCGGCAAGGTCCGCCTGGCTGAGCCCGGCAATGTGCCGTTCCGCGATCTCGGCGAGCGCCGCCCGTTCGGTGGCATCGGTCAGCCGTAGCCCGGAGTTCATCAGTTGCGAAACCGCGGTGTCGCAGCCCTGCCGGGAGAAGATGAAGAAGATCGCCGGCAGGAGGCCTTCGACCTCGAGTCGTTCGATCGTGGCGTCGCGCCGGGGCACCAGGCGCGGCCCGGTCTCCACCCGCTGCCGGGCTGACCCGCCACCGTAGCGCCCCGAGCCGTACGCGGTGGTCCGGCGGCCGTTGCCGTTGCGCCCCCGCGGTCGGCGACTGTCGTCACGCTGCCCGCGGGATTCCTCCCTTGCCAGCCGCAGGAGCTCGGGATTCACGTCCGTGCCGTCGAAGAGTTCCAGCAGCCGTCGACCGACCATGACGTGCTGGTAGAGCGGCACTGGACGCCGCTCGGTGACCACCACCTCCACGCCACCGCGGACCTCGGAGAGCCAGTCCCCGAACTCCTCGGCGTTGCTGACGGTGGCCGAGAGCGAGACCAGCTGCACCGACTCGGCAAGGGAGATGATCACCTCTTCCCAGACCGCGCCGCGGAACCGGTCGGCGAGGTAGTGCACCTCGTCCATCACAACGAAGCCGAGGTTCGCCAGGGTGGGTGAGCCCGCGTAGAGCATGTTCCGCAGCACCTCTGTGGTCATCACCACCACCTGCGCTTCGCCGTTGATGCTGGTGTCGCCGGTGAGCAGGCCGACCCGGTCCTCGCCGTAGCGAGCGCAGAGGTCCCGGAACTTCTGGTTGGAGAGGGCCTTGATCGGGGTGGTGTAGAAGCACTTCCGTCCGGTGCGCAGGGCAAGGAAGACGGCGAACTCCCCCACCACCGTCTTGCCGGCGCCGGTGGGCGCAGCTACCAGTACGCCGCGCCCCTCGGCGACGTGGTCACAGGCGGTTACCTGGTAGTCGTCGAGGGCGAACGGGTAGCCCGCGGCAAAGTCGGCGAGCGCCGCCGGATCGGTCATCGGGCCGGTCCCGGGGTGTAGACCGTCAGACAGTCCCCAACCGCCCGCAGAGCCACCGGAACCTGGCCCAGCTCCTCACCGTCCGCCATGGCGTACAGCCCGTCCCCGTCAACCACGACCTCGGTGGCCCGGAGCAGTTCCACGGCCGGGTCGCGCACGAACCCGCCGGTGTAGATGCTGGGCAGCAGGCGCAGCAGGGTGGCCCGGCTGACCGGGTGGATCACGGTGATGTCGAGCAGGCCGTCGGTGACGTCGGCATTCGGGCAGCCCTGCATCCCGCCGCCGAACCAGCCGGCGTTGCCGACCGCGACGAACATCGCCGTCTGGTTGCGCGGCTCGCCGTCGATCAGCAGCCGGTACGGCAGCGGGTCGAACCGGCTGAGCTCGGCCAGCGCCGACCAGGCATACGCCAGCCCGCCGAAACTCCAGCGAAGCCGGTTGGTGCGGTAGTTCACCCGACCGTCATAGCCGGTGGACACGATCGAGCCGACCCAGCGGTGCTCGGCGCCGCCGGCCAGCGCACCGGCGGCCGACATCAGGTCGATCCGCCTGGTGTGGCCCTCGATGATGGTGCGGACAGCGGCGGCCGGGGTGGCCGGCGTCCCGACCCCGCGGCAGAAGTCGTTGCCGGTACCGGCTGGAATCAGGCCGAGTGGCACGTGGGTGGTGGCGCAGGCGTTCAGGCCGAGATGCATCATCCCGTCGCCGCCCATGACCAGCAGGGAGTCGGACATCCGTCCCGCCACCGGCGGCCTTGCCCCCTCGACGGCCGCGATACAGCGGAGGCGCGCCTCGGCGTAGGTGCTGGTCTGGAAGACCCGCAAGCTCGCCCCGGGCAGCCCGGTGAGCAGCCCGCTGGTCACCTTTGGCAGGATGCGGCGCGCGCGACCGCCACCGGCGGCCGGGTTGACCACCACCGTCAGGGTCGGCCCGTTGTAGTGCAGCGGCATCTCAGACCGCCTCGAGCGCCGCGGCCTTGGCCTTGCGGCGGTCATGGGCGCGACACACGAGTTCGGCGGCAAGGTAGAGCAGGGTCATCGGCAGGGCGAGCGCGAGCATCGAGAACGGGTCGGTGGACGGGGTTGCAGCCGCTCCGAACACGAAGGTGCCGAAGATCACATAGGTGCGGGCCTTTGCCAGCTGTTTGGCGCTGACCAACCCGATCAGGTTCACCCCGACAACCACTACCGGCATCAGGAACCCGAGTCCGAAGACCACCATGAGTTGCAGGACCAGCTTGAGGAAGTCGTTCACCTCGAGCAGGTTGGTGATCGGCACGGCGGAAGGGGTGAACGACAGCATCACCGAGATCGCCTGGGGCAGGATGTAATACCCGATCGCGACGCCGAGCAGGAACAGCGGGATGGCCGCGCACAGGAACCCGATCGCGTAGCGCTTCTCCTGCGCCAGCAGGGCCGGCACGATGAACGCCCACAACTGGTAGATCCACACCGGTGAGGACAGGATCAGGCCCGCCACCACACAGACCTGCAGAGCCAGCATCAAGGGCGTGCCGACGCCGCTGATGACCGTGGTGGCATTGAGCTCGGGATTGCTCGCCTTCAACATGTCCACTGCGAGCAGGTACGGCCGCATCAGCACGAGGTAGAGCTGGTTGTACCAGATGGCGGCAAGGCTGCTGGCCACCACGATCGCGATCGCGGAGACGATGAAGCGGTAGCGCAACTCCCGCAGGTGGTCGGCCAGCGACATCACCCCACCCGGGCTCGCCGGCGGGGGCTTCAGCCAGGCGAACCGGGCAGTCCCTTTGGCCACTGCCAGTTCAGGTCTTGACGTCGGTGTCGGACTCGGGGTCCACCGGCGAAGCCGACTGCTGGGCCGGCGTCGCGGTCACCGGCGGAACCGGTTCAGCTGGCGTCCGGTCGAACGCAGCGAAGCGGTCTCCTCCTTGAACTCGCGGATCGCCTTGCCGGTGCTCTTGCCGATCCCGGCGAGCCGGGAACCGCCGAACAGCAGCAACGCGATCACGGCAAGAATCACCCATTCCCAGCCGCCCATACTCGGCATTCCGTTCTCCTTTGGTCGTGAGGTCGCTCCGGGCTACCTTAGCTCTCCGGACGTGCAGGCAGTTCCGGCTGGATCTGCCCCAGCAATTCGGCCAGTTCCTCGGCCCGCTGGCCGAGCATCTTCAGTTCGGAGAACAGGTCGGAAGCCAAGTGAGCGAGCCAGACGGCGTAGCTGGCCACCATGATCAGCCCACCGAGGGCGATCAGGCCGAACAGCAACACCCAGTTCATACCGCTGAACCCTACTCCGCCCCGTACGCGAGCAGCGCCTCGGCCGCGGCTTCGCGGGCTCCGGTGGCTGCCTCTGCCGGGTCGACGGCCAGCACCTGCCGGCCGAGGCGGAGCAGCAGGCCCCGCAGCCAGGCCGGGTCGGCCACCAGCAGGTCAACCTCGATCGCTCCGCGCAGCCGCCGGACCGCGCGGGTCGGGTGGTATTCGGTGATCCAGGCAGCTTCCGGCGCCAGCCGCAGGGTGACCTCTGCCGCGTCCGGGCGCTGCTCCAGCCAGCCGGGTCCGAACTCGGGCGGCGCACCGACATCGCCGGCCGGTTCGCCGGTCGTGCGGACGGCGCTGATCCGGTCCAGCCGGTAGGTTCGCCAGGCCTGCCGCTCAAGGTTCCACGCCTGCAGGTAGCCGAACCCGTCCCGGACGATCAGCTGGGCCGGCGCCACCCTTGGGCTGGACGGGGCCAGTCCGGCGCCGGTGTAGTCGAGTTCGACCACCGCCCGGGCCGCGACCGCCTCGGTGAGGCGCTCGCGGGTCTCCTCCGAACCGCCGGCGACTGCAACCTGCGTCCTCGGGGCCCCGGTGGCGCGCTCCAGCTTGGCCAGGGCCGAGTCGATCCCCTCGGCCAGGCCTCCGCCGGCCAGTTCCCGGACCGCACGCAGTGCAACCACAAGGCTCATCGCCTCATCCGGGGTGAACCGCATCGGCCGGGCCAGGTATTCGGCGTTGGTGAGCCGGATGCGGCCCGACTCGACGACGGTGTCCATGTCGATCTCGATCAGGTCGCCGGGCAGCCCGCCGGGCAGCCCGCAGTACCAGAGCACGTCGAGGTCGGCGAGCAGTTGCTCGGTGCTGACGCCGAACACCGTTGCGGTTTCCCCCAGCTCGGCGTCCGGGCGGGTCTGCAGGTAGGGCACAAGGGCGAGCAGCCGGGCGACCTGGTCGGCGGAGGTCATGCCACGCCACCGGCGACAGCCGTCAGCTCGGCGATCACTGCCCGCCGGATCCGCTGGGGCGAGAGCACCACTGCGTCCGCCCCGTGCGCGCACAGTTCGCCGATCAGGTCGGCCTCGCGGGCGTAGCCAAGGGCGTAGACCTCGTAGCCTTCCGGGGCCGGCCCGGTGTGCTCGACCGGCCGGGCGCGGCGCCGGAGTTCCGGTGCCCGGCCGGGCCGGATCGCCACGATCGCCTCGGTGTCGGCCTGCCGCGGCTCCAGCCGTCGCCAGGCCGCGTCCAGGTCGATGTCGGGCACGTGGTAGCTGCCGGCCTTGCCGATCTCCTGGGCTGGTGCGTCCACCCTGGCCACCTTGAACATCCGTGGTCGCCTGCTTGTCGCGATCGTGACCCAGCAGGTACCAGGCCCCGCGCCGGTAGGTCATCGCCCACGGCTCGACCTGCCTTGGCTGGCCCTTGTAGCTGAACCGGATCGGCGTCCGGTCGCCGGTCGCCGACCAGATGCTGGCGAAGGCTGGTTCCCGCGCGCCGATCGACGGTGCAAGTCCGGACAGCCGGGTGGGGTCGGGATCCACCCCGGCTGCGCGCAGCTTCGCCAGTGCCGAGACCGCCTGTTCGGCCTGGGTGGCCGACTCCCAGACGGTCGCGGCCAGCCCGAGGGCGGCGGTCTCTGCTGAGTCGAACTCGATCGCGGGCAGCTCGAAGTCCAGCCGATTGATCCGGTAGCCGACCTCGTCGGGGAACAGTGGGTTGTTGCTGCCGGTCTCAACGGGGACCCCCATCGACCGCAGTTCGTCCTTGTCCCGTTCGAAGGTGCGCTCGAATGCGGAGTTGCTGAGGTCGTGGTAGCCCTCAACCACCTGGCGGATCTGGCTCTTCTCGATGAACCGGCGGGCCATCAGGAGGCAGATCGCCAGGTTCATGATCCGTTCGGATTTTCGGGGCGACACGCTGTTGACGTTACCGGATCTGCTTGACTGAAACGCGCAGGTTCGCTTTGGCGTGGGGAGGGTCGGATGAGCGGGCGGTTCGCGCCGAGCCCGACCGCGGCGCTGCACCTGGGTAACCTGCGCACGGCTCTGGTTGCCTGGCTGCTGGCCAGGCGGACGGGACGGGGTTTCCGGCTGCGCATCGAGGACCTGGACGCCACCCGGGTGGCAGCGGCCGGGGAGGTTTCCCGGCTGCAGTTGGCCGATCTTGCCGCGATCGGCCTTGACTTCGACGGCGAGGTCGTGTGGCAGTCTGCACGCCTCGACGCCTACGCCGCAGCCGTGGCCGGGCTGGACACCTACGAGTGCTTCTGCACCCGCAGAGAGATCGCAGAAGCGGCCTCCGCCCCGAACGGGGACGGGTACCGCCCCTATCCCGGCACCTGCCTTCGGCTGCCGGCCAGGCGCCGGGCCGAACTTGCCGCTACCCGCCGGCCGGCACTGCGGGTGCGGGCGGAGGGAGCGACCTCCACCGTGCATGACCGGTGGGCCGGCGAGGTGAGGGGCGATGTCGACGACTTCGTGTTGGTCCGCAACGACGGGGTGCCGGCCTACAACCTCGCTGTGGTGGTTGATGACCTGGCGATGGGCGTCGACCAGGTGTGTCGTGGCGACGACCTGCTCTCCTCCGCGCCGCGCCAGGCATGGCTGGCGACCCGCCTGGGCGGGGTTCCCCCGGAGTACGCGCACGTGCCGCTGACCCTGAACCGGCACGGCCAGCGCCTGGCCAAGCGGGACGGGGCGGTCAGCCTGACCGACTTCGCCCGCCTCGGCTGGAGCCCGGGCCAGGTGCTCGGGCTGCTGGCTGGGTCACTCGGGCTCGCCGAACCGGATGAACCGGTGGCCGCAGGCCTGCTGCTGGACCGGTTCGACCCGCTTCGCGTGCCCCACGAGCCGTGGGTGGTGGACCCGGCGGACTATGCGGCGGCGGACGTGAACAGCAGGTCGACAACGTAGACCACGGTGTCACCCTCCTCCACCGGCGGGTTGTTGCTGCCCTTGGGGAAGCCGTCGGCCGGCGGCAGTACCAGCAGCACCCGCGAGCCGACGGTCTTCCCGACGAGCCCGGTCTGCCAACCTGGGATCAGGTCGACGATCTTGCCGGTGGTGGGCGTGTCGAAGCCGTCGTCGATCAGCTTGCCGGTCTTCCAGGAGTAGCCGACGTAACGCGCGATGATCGTGTCGGTCTTGGCCACCTTGGCGCCGGTGCCCTCGATCAGCGGCTGCGCAACCATCTTGGCCGGCGGGTTGCCGGACGGGATGGTGACGGTGGGCTTGCCGGTGCCGGCGGTGACGGTCGGCAGGCCGGCCGGTTGGGAGACCACCTTCCCGGACGGCTCGGCGACCGAAACCGAGATGACGTCGACGACGAAGATCAGGGTGTCGCCCACCTCGATGCCGGCATCGGGATTGCCACCGGCGGAGTCGTAGCCGTCCGTGCCCGGCATGGCGATCAGCACCCGGCTGCCCGCCTTCTGCCCGGTCAGCCCCTTGGTGAAGCCGGGCACCACCTCGGCAAGGGAGAAGGTCACCGGGGTCTTGTCGCTGAAGGACTCGTCGAACTGCTCGCCGGTCCGCCCGTCGACCCCGTAGTAGTGGATCGTGACGTAGCCGTCGGCGAGGGCCCCGGGACCCTTGCCGGACTCAAGCACCTTGACCCGGGTCTTGTCGATCGCCAGCGGCGCCTTGAAGGTCACCTTCGGCGCGACCAGCCGCTTGCCGGTGACCTTGATGCCGTCAAGGGAGTCGACCGTTGCCACCGTGGCGGTCGGGGTGGCGGACGCGGACGGGGTGGCCGAGGCGGACGGGGTGGCCGAGGTTGTCGGCGTTGCGGACGGGCTGCCGCAGGCGGCGAGTGCGAGCACGCAGGCCAGGGCCGGGATCAGGCGGGAGTAGGACACCGGGAGAGAATACCGAACCTCACTGTGTGGGCGGACGGAACCCGCCGGTTGCCCGCACGCGGGGGTGGTCGGCCATGGCCGCGAGCAGCTCGTCCAGCTCGTCGACGACGGTGGCCAGGGGATCGCCCAGCACGACGGTCCGGTCCGTTGGTCGCCCGTCGGCACCTGGCAGGTCGTGGACGGTGCAGGTCTGCCAGTCGACGGTGTGGTCCCGGCCGTGGCGGGCGGCCGCGGCAAGGAAGGCTGACCTGGCAACGGCGCGGGTGTCGCCCGGCGGCTGGTGGACGGCGGCCTCGACCTCCACCGGGTCGGTGAGCCGGGCCACAGCTCCCCTGGCTTCGAGGATGGTGAACAGCCCGCCAAGCTCGTGGAAGGCGAGGTCCAGTTGCGCCAGCCGCGGGTCGTCCGCAGGCAGGTGGTGTCGGCGGCGGTACCCGGTCAGTAGCCGGCGTTTCGCCACCCATTCCACTTCCGCAGCCACCTGCTCGGCATCGTCGGCCGCCAACGCCGCCAGCACCCGGGTCCACAGTTCGACCAGGGCTGGTTCAGCCAGGTCGGCCGCCAGTTCGAGGTGTGCCCGCTGGATCTCGATCGCGCTCAGGTGGCGGCCGTCGGCGAGCTCGAGGCTGCAGCCCGGATCGCGGGCGACCAGCCGGAGAGCTGCCCCGGGGTCGCGCAGCCGGAGCGCGGCCAGCCGGGGGTCCGGCCCGCCGGGTCGGTCCACCAGCTCCAGCACGGCTACCGCGGTGCCGACCTTCAGCCAGGCTGAGGTCTCCGAGAGGTTGGAGTCGCCGGCCAGCACATGCAACCGCCGGAACCGGGTGGCGTCGGCCAGCGGTTCGTCCCTTGTGTTGACCAGTGGCCGCGCCCGCGTGGTGAGCGCCGACAGCTGGTCGTGCAGGTGGTCGGCCCGCTGGCTGATCGTGAACTCGCCGTGGTGCAGGCGTCCGCTCCCGCAGATCACCTGACGGGTGACCAGGAAGGCGGTGAGCAGGTCCGCGGCCACCGCCAGGTCAAGGTCGCGATTGACCAGGTAGTTCTCGTGGCAGCCGTAGGAGTTCCCGAAGCTGTCGACGTTGTTCTTGAACAGCCGGAAGTTGACGCTCTGGCCGCCTTCGGCAGCCTGCCCGGCTGCCCGCGCCGCGAGGTGGGCGACGATCTGGTCGCCGGCGCGCTCGGCAACGAGCAGCGCCCGGGGCGTCCGGCACTCCGGGGTGGCGTATTCGGGGTGGGCGCCGACGTCGAGGTACAGCCGGCCGCCGTTCACAAGGAAGGCATTGGCCGACCTGTGCCCGGCGACAACCGGACGGAACAGGGTCTCGGCGGCCTCCGGAGCGCTCAGTCGTCCCCGGTCGGTACGGGCACTCAGCCCGTACTCGGTCTCGATCCCGAGGACCCGCTCCACCTACAGCTGCACCAGGTCGAGCAGCGCGCCGAGCTCCTCACGGGTCAGCTCGCGCACCGCGCCGGGCTTCAGGGTGCCGAGCCGCACCGGCCCGATCGCGATCCGGGACAGCTTGCGGACCGGTTGGCCGATCTCGTCGAAGATCCGCCGGACGATCCGGTTGCGGCCCTCGTGCAGCGTTACCCGAACCAGGCTCTTGTCGGCGCCGCGCTGGATCAGTTCGACCTTGTCCGGCTTCACCGGCCCGTCGTCCAGCTCGATCCCGTTGCGCAGCCGCTTCAACGTGCCTTCGGTGATCACGCCGGCGATCTCGGCCAGGTACACCTTGGGCACCTCGAACGACGGATGCATCATCCGCTGGGAGAAGTCGCCGTCATTGGTCAGGATCAGCAGCCCCTCGGTCTCGGCGTCCAGGCGGCCGACATGGAAAAGGCGCTCGGAGGTGTGCGCGCTGACGAACTCCTGCAGCGCCGGCCGGCCGTGGGGGTCCTCCATCGTCGAGACCACACCGGTCGGCTTGTTCAGCACCACGTACAGGTGCTGCGCCTGCGGCGGGATCCTTGCCCCGTCGACCCGGATCACGTCATGGGCCGGATCGACGCGACGCCCCTGCTCGGTGACGACCGAGCCGTTCACCTCAACGCGGCCGCGGAAGATCAGGTCCTCGGCCGCCCGGCGGGAGGCCACGCCGGCCTGGGCCAGCACTTTCTGCAGGCGGATGCCGTCAGTGTTCAGCTTCGGCGCTTCGGCTTCGTTCATTCCGGTGCTCCTTCGGTGGCCGTGGCGCCGGTGAGGCCGGAGTCGGCGAGGCCGATCAGTTCGGCCTCGAGCGCGGCAGCGTCGGGCAGGTGTGGGGCCAGCGGCGGTAACTGGTCAAGGGTGTTCAGGCCCATCCGCTCAAGGAAGTAGGTGGTGGTGGCGAACAGTCGCGCCCCGGTCTCCGGGTCCCGCCCCACCTCCTCGATCAGGTCGCGGGTGGCGAGGGTGCGGATCACGCCGTCGACGTTCACACCGCGCACCGCCGAGACCCGGCCCCTGGAGATCGGCTGCAGGTAGGCGACCACGGCAAGCGTTTCCAGGGCCGCCTGGCTCAGGGTCCCGCGCTGGCCCTCAAGGAGCCAGTGGCCGATCACCTCGGCATGCTCGTCGCGGGTGTAGTAGCGCCAGCCCGCCCCGACCTGACGCAGCTCGAAGCCTCGGCCGGTGCTGTCGTAGAACGCGACCAGGCGGGCCAGGCACTCCTCCACCTCGGCAACGGGTGCTTCGACCGCCTCGGCCAGTTCGCTGGCCGGGACGGGTTCGGTAGCCATCAGCAGCAGGGCTTCCACCGCTCCGGAGATCTCGCTGCTCATTCCTCGTTCTCCTGTGGTTGTGGGGTCTCGTCGAATTCGGCGCCGATCCGGTCGGCGTCGACTTCGGCACCGAGCCAGCGGACGGTCAGCTCACCCATCGGGGTCAGTTGCTCGAAGTTGACCGCCCCCTCCCGGTAGAGCTCCAGCAGAGCCAGGAACCTGGCCACAACAACGAGCCGGTCGGCGGCGTCATCGGTCAGGTTGCGGAAGGTCATCGAGGTGTGTGCCCGCAGGCGGCGCACGATCAGGTCGGCCTGTTCGCGAACGCTGACCAGCGGGGCATGCAGGTGGGTCAACGATACCTGCGGCTCGACCCTCGGGGTCAGCGCCCGCCCGGCCATGACGGCGATCACGTCTGCAAATCCGTCGAGCACGACATCGGGCAGCAGCTTCGCGAAGCGCTCCTCCAGCCCGCCGGGCCGCGGGTACCGCCGGGCCTGGGTGCCGAGGGTCCCGGCGAGCCAGGCGCTGACCAGCTTGAACGCCCGGTACTGCAACAGCCGGGCGAACAGCAGGTCCCTCGCCTCGAGCAGCGCGAGGTCCTCGGGGTCGTCGATCTCGCCCTGCGGTAGCAACCGGGCCGCCTTCAGGTCGAGCAGGGTTGCCGCGATCACGATGAACGAGCTGGTCTGGTCGAGGTCCCACCAGCTGGGGCCCTTCTCTGCGGTGGCCAGCTTGATGTGCGCAACGAACTCGTCGGTCACCTTGGACAGAGCCACCTCGGTGACGTCCAGTTTGTGCTTCGAGATCAGTTGCAGCAACAGGTCGAAGGGGCCGGAGAAGTTGCTCAGGTGGACGTTGAACCCGGTCTCGAAACCTTGCAGTGGGCTCACGGCTCGCCGAGTCCGCGGACCAGATCGGACTCGGCCCCGCGGTCGGCCAGGTCAGCCATGGCCAGTCCGATCGCGATGCGGACGATCCGGCCGCGATCCACGGCCACCCGGTGCTTGGCGCGCAGGGTGAGCCGGGCCTGTTCGAGGGCCAGCAACTCGTCGCTGCTGACGTAGACCGTGATCTTCTCGTCGTGCCGCACCCGTCCGCTGGTGAGCGGACCGGCGGAGTCGTCGTCGGGCTCCGGGACGCCTTCGGGGCCGGTGGTCTCCCGGAACAGCTCCGAAGCGCCGGGGAGGCCTACGCGCCTGGGCATCTGGCCAGTACCTCTCTGGCGAGCAGACGGTAGGAGATCGACCCGGCCGAGGACGGGGCGTAGGTGGTGATCGGCTCGCCGGCCACCTGGGTCTCCGGGAACTTGATCGTGCGCCGGATCACACTGTGGAAGACGGTCTCGCCGAAGGCCTCCACCACCCGCTCCAACACTTCGCGGCTGTGCAGGGTGCGGGCGTCGAACATCGTGCCGAGGATGCCCAGGATTTCCAGTTCCGGGTTGAGCCGGTCCTGCACCTTGTCGATCGTGTCGGTGAGCATCGCAATGCCGCGCAGGGCGAAGAACTCGCATTCCAGCGGCATCAGGACCTTGTCGGCGGCGGTGAGGGCGTTGACGGTGAGCAGGCCCAGTGACGGCGCGCAGTCGATCAGGATGATGTCGTAGCTGTGGCGCACCCGGGTGAGCACCCGCTTCAAGGTCTGCTCCCTGGCCACCTCGGAGACCAGCTGCACCTCCGCAGCCGACAGGTCGATGTTGGACGGCAGCAGGTCGAGTCCATCGACGACGGTGCGGGTGATCACCCGATCCACCGCAGAGTGCTTGTTCAACAGCAGGTCGTAGATGCTCTGGTCGAGGGTGTGCGGACTCACCCCAAGCCCCACCGACAGCGAACCCTGCGGGTCGAAGTCGACCAGCAGCACCTTGCGCCCGGTCTCGGCAAGGGCCGCCCCGAGGTTGATGGTGGTCGTCGTCTTGCCGACCCCGCCCTTCTGGTTGCACATGGCGATGATCAGCGCCCGCTTCGGGCGGCTCGGGTCCGGCGGAACCGGCTCGGGCAGGTCGGGCATCGGCCGTCCGGTCGGGCCGATCTCGCCGGCCCCGATCATGGGTTCAGGTTCGATCAGGGCCGGGGCGTCGGTGTTGGTCACGCGGCCACCCTAGGCCCGAAATGTCGACAAGTCTGCACGGACGCGCCGGTTGCAGGTCATCCGGCCGGCTCTTCGTGCGCCGGAACCCAGGGCTCAGCGGGCCCGCGGGTGCGCAGAGAGGAAGACCTCGCGTAAGTGCTCAACGGTGACCAGGGTGTAGATCTGGGTGGTCGTGACCGAGGCGTGGCCCAACAGCTCCTGCACGACCCGGACGTCGGCGCCACCGTCCAGCAGGTGTGTCGCGAAGCTGTGCCGCAGGGTGTGTGGGGAGACGTCGACGCCCAGGTGGGCGGCCGTGGCTGCCCGCTGCAGCACGCCCCAGGCGCTCTGTCGGCTGAGCCGCTGGCCCCGGCTGTTCAGCAGCAGGGCCGGGCTCGGCCGAACGGCGGCGCCGGCGAACTGCGGACGGCCCCGCACCAGCCAGGCCGCGACCGCGCTGCGGGCGTACGAGCCGACCGGCACCAGGCGCTCCTTGCGGCCCTTGCCGAACAACCGCAGCCCCGCGTCCGGATCGGCCAGCACCGGCCCGACATCGTCGACATCCAGGTCGAGGACCTCCGAGATCCGGGCTCCCGTGCCGTAGAGCAGCTCCAGCAGGGCGGCATCGCGCAGGCCGGTGGTGGTCTCGGTGTCCGGGGTGTCGAGCAGTGACTTCACCTGGTCGATGTCCAGCGCCTTCGGCAACCGGCGGCCCGACTTCGGCGGATGCACGCCCGCTGCCGGATTCTCGGGGGTGAGGCCCTCCCCGGCGGCGAAGGTGTGCAGCGAACGGACGGCGATCAGGCAGCGGGTGGCGCTGGCCACCGACAGCGGCCTGCCGGTCAGTGGCGCCTGCACGGCGGCGAGGAAGGCGGACACCTCGGACTCGCTGACCGCTGCCGGCTCACTGATGCCCCGCCCGGCGAGGAAGGCCACGTACTTGGCCAGGTCGCGCCGGTAGGCCGCGACGGTGTTCGGCGAAGCGCCCCGCTCGACGGTCAGGTGGTCCAGGTAGCTGCGGACCAGCTTCTCAACCGGACTGGCCATCCAGCCCGGCCAGCGCTCGGTTGTTGGTCTCCCGGACGGCCCGCGCGGGCCAGGGAGCATCGGCACTGCGCAGGTCCTCGAGCCGGCCCGACAGGCGGGCCACCTCCAGGGCGAGGATGCCGGCGACCATGGTCGGATTCTGCAACTGGCCGCCGAGGATGGCGTCCACCAGGTCGGCCCGGGCAGCCCAGCAGACCTCCATGTCGGCTTCCTCGTGATCGGCGACGAAGCCGTCCGGCGCGTCGGTGTCGGCCAGGTCCCTGGCCAGGTAGATCCGCAGTGACTCCTGGTTGGCTCCCGGTGTGGTGAACAGGTCCACCAGCACCTGCCAGCGTCCGGCGCGGAGTCCAGCCTCCTCGGCGAGTTCCCGCTGGACCGCGGTCAGCCAGCTCTCGCCGTCGGTGTCCAGCAGCCCGGCCGGCGGCTCGACCAGCTGGAAGCCAACGGGATGCCGGTACTGGCGCACCACGGCGATCCGGTCGTCGGCGTCCCAGGCGATGACGCCGACGGCACCGGGGTGGAGGGTGTACTGCCGCTCCATGCGGCTGCCGTCCGGGGTCAGCACGGTGTCGTTGACGAAGTCGGAGATCCGGCCGTGACCGAGCAGCAGGTGACTGGCCACCGGCCAGGCCATTGGCTTGTCGGCGACCTCGGACCGGGCCAGCTCCCGGGCCATTGCCCTCAGGCCTCCACGTCGGGGAGCCGGGCGGACAGCTTGCGCTTCACTGCTGCCTCGATCAGGCCGACGAACAACGGGTGCGGCTGGGTCGGTCGGGACTTCAGCTCCGGGTGGGCCTGGGTGCCGACGTAATAGGGGTGCAGTTCGCGGTCGAGTTCGACGAACTCCACGAGGTTGCCGTCGGGGCTGGTGCCGGAGATCCTCAGGCCCTTTGCCGCCAGGTCGTCGCGGTAGGCGTTGTTCACCTCGTAGCGGTGCCGGTGCCGTTCGCTGACCCGGGTGGCGCCGTAGCGCTGAGCGACCAGCGAGCCGGGCACCAGGTCGGCCGGATAGGCACCCAGCCGCATCGTTGCGCCCATGTCACCCTGGCCGGAGACGATCTCCACCTGCTCGGCCATGGTCGCGATCACCGGGGCGTGGGTCTCCGGCTCGAACTCTGTGGACGCGGCGTCGGCCAGGCCCAGCAGGTTTCGGGCTGCCTCGATCACCATGCACTGCAGGCCAAGGCAGAGCCCGAGGGTCGGCAACTGGTTCTCCCGGGCGTACCGCAGGGCGCCGAGCTTGCCTTCAACGCCGCGGATGCCGAAACCACCTGGGACGCAGATCCCGTCCACGTCGCCGAGGGCTGCGATTGCACCGGCCGGGGTCTCGCAGCTGTCGGAGGCCACCCAGCGGATGTTCACCTTCGCCCAGTTGGCGAAGCCACCGGCGCGCAGCGCTTCCGAGACCGAGAGGTAGGCGTCGGGCAGATCGATGTACTTGCCCACCAGGGCGATGGTGACCTGCTCCTTCGGGCTGTGCACCCGCTCCAGCAGGTCGTCCCACTTGGTCCAGTTCACGTCCCGGAACGAGACGCCGAGCCGGCGGACGACGTAGGCGTCCAGGCCCTCGGCATGGATCACCTTCGGAATGTCGTAGATGGACGGGGCGTCTGGGCAGGAGATGACTGCCTCCTCGTCCACGTCGCACATCAGCGCGATCTTGCGCTTCACCCCGGTCGGAATGTCCATGCTGGCGCGGCAGACGATGGCGTCGGGCTGGATACCGACCTGCCGCAGCGCCGCCACCGAGTGTTGGGTCGGTTTGGTCTTCAGCTCCCCGCTCGGGCCGATGTAGGGCACGAGGGACACGTGGAGGAAGAACACGTTCTCCCTGCCGACGTCACGACGCACCTGCCGGGCCGCCTCGAGGAAGGGCAGCGACTCGATGTCGCCGACGGTGCCGCCGATCTCGTGGATCACCACGTCGACACCCCCGCCGGCCATGGCCAGCATCTCGTCCTTGATCTCGTTGGTGATGTGCGGGATCACCTGGACGGTGTCGCCGAGGAAGTCGCCGCGGCGCTCCTTTGCGATGACCCGGGAGTACACCTTGCCGGTGGTCACGTTGGCTTCTGCGTTCAGCGAGACGTTGAGGAACCGCTCGTAGTGACCGATGTCCAGGTCCATCTCCGCGCCGTCCTCAGTGACGAAGACCTCACCGTGCTGGAACGGGTTCATGGTGCCTGGATCGACGTTGAGATACGGATCCAGTTTCTGCATGGTGACCCGCAGCCCCCTGGCCACCAGAAGGCTGCCAAGGCTGGACGCGGTCAGGCCCTTGCCTAGAGAGGAGACGACTCCCCCGGTTACGAATACGTGCTTGGTCTGAGTCGAGTTCCCCACGGGATTCCAACCTATCGTTGAATCGGTCGCTCCGGCCAACCCGACGCTCCGCTGGACACGACCACGGCCGCCCCGGGTGTGGGGACGGCCGCGGACGACCAGGTCGTTACCAGCGGGACCTGAACGCCGCCGGAGTACCACGCGAGCGGTTGCAGCTCGACGCCGCGGCGAGCGGACCGGGAGCCCGGGAGTGGTCGCTGCTCGCCGTGTGTGCGGTTGCCGTCTGGCGAGCAGCTCCGGAACCTGACCCGGAGGCGCCACCCTTCGATCCAGCGACACTCCCCGCCCGCTGGCTTGCCGGTGTACCCGGGCCGACGTCCGACGACGGATCAGAACCGGACTGAGCCCCGGCGAGGATTGTTGGGCCGGGCAGTCAGCCGGTCACAGAAGCCAGCAGTTCCCGTGCGTGCGCCATCCCGGAGTCGCTGGAATCGAGCCCGCCCATCATCCGGGCCAGCACCTCGACGCGCTCTTCGGCCTCGACCAGCCGGACCCCGCTGGTGGTGACGGAGCCGTCATCTGCCTTGTTCACGACGTAATGCCGATCGGCGAAGACGGCAACCTGCGCGAGGTGGGTGACGACGATGACCTGGCAGCGTTCGGCCAGTCGGGCCAGCCGGCGGCCGATTTCCAGGGCCACTGCGCCGCCTACCCCGGCGTCCACCTCGTCGAAGACGAAGGTCTCACCGGTGGACTCGGTGGCGAGGACCACCTCAAGCGCCAGCCGGACGCGGCTGAGCTCGCCGCCGGACGCCACCTTCCCCAGCGGTCCCGGCGAGCTGCCGGGGTTGGCCGAGAACAGCAGGTTCACCTGGTCGCCGCCGTTGGGGCCGAGTTCGGCGCACGGTGTGAGCTCGAAGTTCAGTCGCGCTCGCGGCATCGCCAGGGCGGCGAGTTCACCGGCCACGAGGCCGTCGAGTTCGGCAGCCGCGGTCCTTCGAAGTGTCGTGATCCGGCCGGCGGCCAAGGCGAGACTTTCGTCAAGGACAGCGACCGCCGCCCGGAGTTCCCCGATCCGGGCGTCGCCGGCGTCCAGCCGGGTCACGCGGACTGCGGCATCGGCTGCCCAGGCCAGCACCTCGTCCACGGTGTTGCCGTACTTCCGGGTGAGGTGGGCCAACCCGGCACGCCGGCCGGCGATCCACTCCAACCGCAACGGGTCGGCATCGAGGCCGGCGGCATAGGACGCCAACTCGGAGGCCACATCGGTCAGGCCGGCCGCGGCAGAAGCCAGCTCCTCGACCAGCGGCCCCAGACCGGGATCCTTCTCCAGCGCCGGCGACAGCGCCTTGCGGGCACCGCCAACGAGGCCGATGGCGTCGACGGCTTCGAAGTCGTCCTCATCGCCGGCCAGGGCGGTCAGGGCCGCATGCGCAGCCAGGCGAAGGTCGTCCACAGCCTGCAGCCGAAGCGACTCGGCAGCCAGCGCGACATCCTCACCCGGTTGTGGGTCGGCCCTTTCGATCTCTTCCAGTCCGAACCGCAGCAGGTCCAGCTCGCGGGCCCTTGCCTGCGACTGCGTGGTGAGCTCGGCCAGCTCCGCGGCAGCAGCCCGGCGAGCAGCGTAGTCGACCCGGTAGCCGGCCAGCTCTGCTGCCAGCGGTGCGCCAGCATAGCGGTCGAGGACCTGCAGCTGACGTTCCGGGCTGCCCAGCCGGAGCTGCTCTGACTGGCCGTGGATGGTCACCCATTCACCGACCAGCGCACCTCCGGCACCCAAGGGCACCTGCGCGCCACCGATGGCCATCCGGGACCGGTTGGCACCGAGCTGCCGGCTCACCAGCACTTCCCCGTCCTCGGTCTCGGCGCCAAGGTCCGAAAGGGCATCGTCGGTGTCCGGCCCCACCTTCCAGCGTCCCTCGACCAGGGCCCTCGCTGCACCGTTTCGGACCAGTTTCGGGTCGGCCTTGGCACCTGCGAGCAGGGCGAGACCGGTGACGATCATGGTCTTGCCCGCACCGGTCTCACCGGTGACGGCTGTGAAGCCGGGACCGGGTTCGATGGTCGCCTCTCCGATCACGCCGAGATCGGCGATCCGCAACTCAGCGAGCATGCGCCGCATCCCGCTCGGCCGCCCCGCGCCACCCGTCGACCGGCAGGCCGAACTTGCGCACCAGCCGGTTCACGAACGGTTGCTCGCCCGTCCGGGCGAGCAGAAACTTGCGCTGCCCCATCCGGGCCTCGATCTCCATCCCGCCGGCGACGTCGGTGGAGCGTCTCCCATCACACCAGACGACTCCGCCGGGGCTGCCGCCGGGCAGCACCTCGATGGAGACGACCGTTCGCTCGCTCAACACCAGCGGACGCGCGAACAGGGCGTGGGCGCTCAACGGGACCAGCAGCAGCGCACTCAACTCCGGCCAGATCACCGGCCCGTGGGCCGAGAACGCGTAGGCGGTGGAGCCGGTGGGTGTTGCCACCAGCACGCCGTCAGTGGCCCAGCGGGACAGTGGCCGGTCGTCGATGCGCACCAGCACCTCGATCATCCGTTCCCTGGCCAGCTTCTCCACCGACACCTCGTTGATCGCGAACGAACTCCACAGCTCCTCGCCGCCACGTTCCGCCCGGACCACGGTGTCGATGGTCATTCGTTCTTCGACCTCGTAGTCGCCGCGGGCGACGTGCTCGATCAGCGATCCCACCTGCGAGGACTCGAGTTCGGCAAGGAAGCCGACGTGCCCGAGGTTCACCCCGAGGACCGGGACCTGCCGAGGCAGCGCCCACTCCGCTGCCCGCAGGATGTTGCCGTCGCCGCCGAACACCACCACCAGCTCGCAGGCTTGCCCGTCCTGGACCTGCAGGTCGGCGTCCGGGACTCTCGTGGCCAGCGCACCCAGGTCCTCCGCGGATGCCAGGCAGCTGATCCCGCGGGCATTGATGCCGGTGATGAACTCTGCCGCGGCTTCGAGCGCGGCCGGACGCAACGGGTGGATGGTTACGGCCACTTGTCGACGCTGGGGGTTCACGGGGGAAACACTAGACGACGACCACGACGGACGCGCCAGCGGCCGTCAAGGGAGGAGTCTTGACGAGCAGTGAGGAACGAACTGCGAGGATCAGACGACGACTCCCTCAGGCGCGGCAGCGGCTGAGGAGGAAGAGTCTCGACGAGCAGTGAGGAACGAACTGCGAGGATCAGACGACGGTGCCCTGATCCGGTGCGGCGGGCACCAAGTGAAGGAAGTACTCGACGTTCCCTGACTCACCTGCCAGGCCGCTCTCGCCCTGCCACGCGACCCGCCGTCCGAGGACAGCGGCGGCCGATGCCACGTCGTCAACAGCGCGGGTCCGCCGGCCGGCGTCGCGCACCACGCCCCGGCTGTCGAGGCCCTTGCGACCGACCTCGAACTGCGGCTTGACCAGCAGCAGGGCGGAACCGGTCGGTGACAGCACGCTGAAGAGCGGCTCCAGCAGCATTCGCAACGAAATGAACGAGACATCGCCTACCACCAGGTCAACGGGTTCACCGTCGATGTCGTCGAGGGTCAGGTTGCGCAGGTTGAGTCCCTCCCGCACCACCACCCGCGGATCCGTACGCAACTCCGGCACGAGCTGGCCGTGACCGACATCGACCGCGTAAACCACCTCGGCGCCGGCCTCCAGCAGAACCTGGGTGAATCCTCCTGTTGACGCGCCGGCGTCCAGCACCCTTGGGGGCACGGCGACGGCAGCGCCGGCAAGGGCACCAGCCAGCTTGTGGGCGGCGCGGGAGACGTAGTGGTCACCGCGGAAGACGTCGATGACGTCGTCTGGTCCTGTCGGGCTCGCGGCCTTGGTGGCCAGGCTCCCGTTGACCCGCACCCTGCCGTCCCGGATCGCATCGAGCGCCTGACCCCGGGACCTGGCCAGCCCGCGGTCGACCAGTTCGCGGTCGAGGCGGGCAGTCACTGCTGCGGCGTACGCAGGGCCCGCTGCAGCGCCTCGACGGCTGCGGAGAGCTGTTGGTGGTGGTCGGCGACAGGGCCGTCCAGGTTCACCTGGGCGAGGGCTTCGTCGATCTCCGGCACCCCGGTAACAGGTGGTGGTTCGGGCTGCGTCACGGCCGCCATGCTACAGGCCGGCTACTCGCCGAGACCGCGGGCTGCCAGGGCTGCGCCGGTGGCCTGCGCCTGGCCGACGGCCCGGACCACGACCGGGGTCACCAACAGGAACAGGTTCCGCTCCTGGCCCCGTGCCTGTGCCGCTTGGCGAACCTGGCCGAAGGAGTCCAGCAGTAGCGGTACCGACCGGACCATCACTGCGACCGCCAGCCCGACCAGGTCCGGCTTCACGCCGAACCGGGCGAACGGGCGGAGCACGGCGACAAGGGCATCGATCAGCACTGGGCCGGGCGTCGTCATGGTCAGGATCCGGCTGGCGTAGACCGCGGTGATCAGGTTGGCGCTCACCACCACCGCCAGGTCTGGGCGACCCACCACCAACTGGTAGCCGGCCAGCATGGCGATCAGCACCCACAGGGCGAGCGGCAGCCCCCAGCTGTACGCGAGGCCGGTCCGGCAGCTGGCCAGGAGCAGCAGGGTGACCACCAGAGCGGTCACGCTGATCACGGGGTGGGCCACCACGAGGGCCGGCAGCGTGAGCACCAACAGCAGCAGGTACTTCCAGCCGACGCCAACCCGGTGCAGCACGGTCGTCCCGGGGATGTAGAGGCTGAACAGGTTCACGGCCGGACCAGCCGCAGGTAGGCGGAGATGGCTTCGGCCGGCTCCCCGTCGGCGATCACCCGGCCGCCTTCGATCACCAGCACGCGTTCGGCTTCCGCTGCCATGTCAAGGTCATGGGTGGCGAGGATCACCTGCTGCTCCAGGCCGGCGATGGCCGCCCGCACCCGGTCGCGGTTCCGCAGGTCGAGCAGGGTGGTTGGCTCGTCGGCCACGATGATTCTCGGGCCGGCCGCCAGCACCGAGGTGAGGGCCACCAGTTGGCGCTCGCCGCCGGACAGGTCGTACACGCTCTGCTCGGCGACTTCAGCCAGGCCCCGCGCCGCGAGCAGCCGCAGGGCCTCGGCTCGGCGGGTGTGCCGATCGGCGATCAGTGGACGCAAGGACAGCTCGACGTCATCGGCTGCCGTGGCCAGCACGAGTTGCGCCATCGGGTCGGTGAAGACGAACCCGACCAGCCGGCGGACCTCCCGGCCCTGCCGCCGCGTTTCGAGCCCCGCGACGACCACCTCGCCGGCCGACGGCAGCACCAGTCCGTTGAGCAGCCGCAGCAGCGTCGACTTGCCCGAGCCGTTCGCTCCGATGACCGCCACCCTGCGCTCGGCCAGCTCGAGACTGGTCGGGTGCAGCAGGACCCGCCGGCGGTCCTGGCCGGAGGCGGGAATGCTGACGGTTACGGCGGCGCCGCGGAGTTCGATCAACTCAGGCGACAGCTGGCTGCCGGTTGACCAGGAGAGCGGGGAAGGCCTTGTGCACGGCAACAGCGATAGCGGCGGCGACGAACATCTTGGCCAGGTCACCGGGCCAGAAGGCAACATCCACAACGAACGCGGCGGGGAAGGTCATCTTCGCGACCAGCATCAACCCAACGATGCCCGCGGCATGGATCACCAGCGAGGCCCCGAGGCCGGCGAGGAAGAAGCCCAGGTATTGCCGGGCACCGCGCCACGAGGAGAACAGCCGCGCCAGGTAACCCGCCACGAGAGCGCCGAGGGGGAAGGCCAGCAGGTAGCCGACCGATGGCTTACCGAGCACAGCGATGCCGGCGCCGCCCCCGGCGAACACGGGCAGGCCGGCGAAGCCGACCGCGAGGTAGAGCAGGGTGGCAAGAAAGCCCAGTCGCGGACCTAGCACCAGACCGGTGAGCACGACGGCGAGGGTCTGCAGGGTGATCGGGACCACACCGATCGGGATGCCGGGGGTGAGCGAGAATGCTGCGATCAGCGCGGCGAAGACCGCGACCAGCGCGAGGTCGGTAGCCGGGGTTGACTTGGCGGTATCGGACACGTTCGTCTCCTTGTCTTCTGTTTGCCCCGGCAGGATACCGGCCGGGCAACCGGTTCACCGGACCAGTTCCAGCCCAGTCAGCGCCTCGGCACAATCAAGGCTCGGATCGTCCCAGACCAGCTGGGTGATCGCCCAGAGGGCGTCGAACTGGTCCTCGAGGCTTGTCGGGACCGACCGCAGGCGCACCCGGCCCTCGGCGGTTTCGGCGACCTGACCGCGGCAGCTGGCCCTACCCGGTTCGATCTCGACCGATCGGACTGGTTCCAGCAGCGCGCGGACGTCCGCCCCGATGTGGGTCGGCCGCTCCCCCGGCACGGTGGTGACCAGGTCGGCCTTGCCGTGCGCTCCGGTGAAGACCATCAGGGAGTCGAGGTCGGCGTTGGCGGCCCCGACGATGTCGGTGTCGATCCGGTCGCCGACGAAGATGGGCCGGACGGCCCCGGTGCGACGGACGGCTTCGGCCAGCATTGGTCGGAACGGTTTTCCGAAGATCGTGGGCTGGCCACCGACCGTCCCGGCGACCGCTGCGATCGCGCCGCCGGCCCCGGGCACCAGCCCGCGTTCGGTGGGACGCGACGCGTCGTCGTTGGTGGCGTACCAGCGGGCGCCTGCCTGAATGGCAAGGGCAGCCTCGTCCAGTCGCGGCCAGGTCATCGCCGGGTCGTACCCCTGCAGCACGGCGTCCGGCAGCTCGGCAGCGGTCTGGACCGGCAGGAATCCGGCCTGTTCGACCAGTTCGGCCAGGCTGGCACTGCCACTGACCAGGATCTTCGCCCCGGCCGGCAACTCGCGGGCGATGTGGGTCACCGCGACCTGCGCGCTGGTGAGCACATTGGCCTGGTCAGCGTGGAAGCCGAGGCTGGTCAGCTGGTCGATCACCACCTGGGCCGACCGGGCGGCGTTGTTCGTGACGAACATCACCTTCATGCCCAGCTCCTGAAGCTCACCCAGGGCCGTGGTGGCACCTTCCACCGCGAGGGGCCCCAGGTAGATCACCCCGTCGAGGTCGAAGAAGACGGCGTCGTAGGTGTCGATCAGTCGGCTCACTGCTCGGTGGTCTTCCCGTCGCCGTCCAGGTCGGTCTCGTCCAGGGCGACGGCATCGTTGTAGTCGATGGCCTCTTCCAGCTCGACGGGCTCGGCCTCAACGGTGTCGGCCGGATCGACGGTTTCGGCGGGCTCGACGGCTTCGGCCTCGGCGACGTCAACCTCGGCTGCGTCGTCGGAGTCCTCGAAGTCGTCCTCATCTTCGTCGTACTCGATGACCATTCCGCGCAGCGCGGCCAGACGGTCGGCGGCGTCGGTGCTGTCTTCGGGGTCCAACCGGATGACCGCATCGAACCAGCGTTCAGCCTGTTCGCCCTCCCCGGTGCGCTCGAGCAGATCGGCGTAGCCGTAGCGCAGCCGTGCCCTGGCGACCTTGGTACCGCGGGTACCCAGCTCTTCGATCTCGCTCTTCAGGATCCGCAGCGCTTCCTCGACCTGGCCGATCTCGGACCGGGCGCCGGCCTCGACCAGCCGCAGCTCGATCCGCGTCGCCGCTTCTGGCCCGGACGCGAGCCCTTCGCGCACGAGCTTCAGGGCAGCCTGGTGGCGCCCGAGGGCCCGCTCGCAATCCGCCATGGCCGCGACGTACTCGTCACTGCCGGTCATCCGGCGCAGGGCGCGGAATTCGGTGAGGGCGGTGGCATAGTCCCCGGCGGCGTAGGCGGTTTCGCCAGCCGCCTCGCGGGTGATCGGCAGCCGCGCCGCCCGGCGACGCGCAGCCTCGGCATGCGCATAGGCGAGCGCCGGATCGGTGTCGATCAGCCGGCCGGCCATCAGCAGGTGGGCGCCAACCACTTCGGCGTGCTCGGAGGTCAGGCCGCGCAGTTCGGCGCGCACCCCACGGGGCAGCAGTCGCAGGTCGAGTCCCTTAGGGGTCTCCGGCTCATTGGCTTTGGCCGCCAACCCTGGGCGCGGGGCCTCCCGCACCCGGTCGTCGCCGTAGCGCGATGGGCGCCGGTCCGACGAGTCCCCCTGCGAGCGCGAGCCCGGTCGATTGAACCCGGCGCTCGAGGAACGCTTCGGCCCGCCATCAGAGGCGGGGCGGCCGCCTGCCCTGGCCGACGGACGCTCTGATCGGGAGCCCCCGGAGCTCGGGCGGGAGTCGCCACCGGTATTGCTGTAGCGGCTGGGACGCGAATCCCCGGCCGGCTTGTCGTATCGCTTGGGACGCGAGTCATCGGCACGCGGCGGACGACGGTCATCACCACCGGTGCTGTTGTAGCCGCTGGGACGCGAATCCCCGGCCGGCTTGCTGTAGCGGCTGGGCCGCGAATCCCCGGCCGGCTTGTCATAACGACCAGGCCGCGAATCCCCGGCCGGCTTGCTGTAGCGGCTGGGACGCGAATCCCCGGCCGGCTTGTCATAACGACCAGGCCGCGAATCCCCGGCCGGCTTGCTGTAGCGGCTGGGACGCGAATCCCCGGCCGGCTTGTCATATCGAGCGGGACGGGAATCACCAGCCGGCTTGTCATATCGAGCGGGACGGGAATCACCAGCCGGCTTGTCATAACGACCAGGCCGCGAGTCCCCACCAGCGCGCGGCGGTCGGCGATCATCGCCACCGGTACTGCTGTAGCGGCTGGGGCGCGAGTCACCAGTGCCACTGCTGTAACGGCTCGGACGCGAGTCATCCGTACGGGGCGGGCGACGATCGCCACCGCTACCGGCCGCCGAACGGCCCGGACGTCCCTCTGCCGCGCCGCCTGATCGTCCGCCGCGGCGGTCGCCCGACTTGGCGTCCGGGCGCTCGACCCAGGACCCGCTGGTGCTGGAGGCGGCCCCGCCTCGGCTCGAGGTACCGCCGCCACGGCCCGAGGCACTCGTACCGCGGCTACCGCCGCCGGCTCCGGTCCTGGGCTTGCCCTTTGAGCGGTCGCCGCTCGATTTGCGCGGACCCTCGGAGCCCGATCGATCCTGGGTGGGCTTGTTCACCGCACCATCCTGCCCTTCTGCACCTCGCGAGCGCAAAGAATTGAAAGTCTGGGAAAACCACAACACCCCGTGGGGCCGAAGCTCCACGGGGTGTTTTGTATGTCCGGCGACGTCCTACTCTCCCACAGGTTCCCACCTGCAGTACCATCGGCGCTGAAAGGCTTAGCTTCCGGGTTCGGAATGGAGCCGGGCGTTTCCCTTTCGCCATGATCACCGTAACTCTATGGAGTTATGACGGGTCTCACCCCCGAAGGAGGAGACTCCCGACCGTTGCTCGAGAACCGCACAGTGGACGCGTAACATCTTTGTAGGAAACAAGCCCTCGGCCTATTAGTATCGGTCAGCTCCATGCATTGCTGCACTTCCACATCCGACCTATCAACCCGGTGGTCTTCCGGGGGCCTTACCAGATTATTCTGTGGGAATCCTCATCTTGAGACGTGCTTCCCGCTTAGATGCTTTCAGCGGTTATCACTTCCAAACGTAGCCAACCAGCCGTGCCCTTGGCAGGACAACTGGCACACCAGAGGTTTGTCCGTCCCGGTCCTCTCGTACTGAGGACAGCCTCTCTCAAGATTCCTACGCGCGCAGCGGATAGGGACCGAACTGTCTCACGACGTTCTAAACCCAGCTCGCGTGCCGCTTTAATGGGCGAACAGCCCAACCCTTGGGACCGACTCCAGCCCCAGGATGCGACGAGCCGACATCGAGGTGCCAAACCATGCCGTCGCTATGGACGCTCGGGCAAGATCAGCCTGTTATCCCCGGGGTACCTTTTATCCGTTGAGTGACGGCGCTTCCACATGCCACCGTCAGATCACTAGTCCCGACTTTCGTCCCTGTTCGAGGTGTCCCTCTCACAGTCAAGCTCCCTTGTGCACTTACACTCAAAACCTGATTGCCAACCAGGCTGAGGGAACCTTTGGGCGCCTCCGTTACATTTTGGGAGGCGACCGCCCCAGTCAAACTACCCATCAGGCACTGTCCCTGATCCAGATAATGGACCTAGGTTAGATATCCAGAACAGCCAGAGTGGTATTTCAACGTTGACTCCACAAGAACTGGCGTCCTCGCTTCAAAGTCTCCCACCTATCCTACACAAGCTGTACCGAACACCAATACCAAACTATAGTAAAGGTCCCGGGGTCTTTCCGTCCTGCTGCGCGTAATGAGCATCTTTACTCATAGTGCAATTTCGCCGAGTTCATGGTGGAGACAGCGCCCAAATCGTTACTCCATTCGTGCAGGTCGGAACTTACCCGACAAGGAATTTCGCTACCTTAGGATGGTTATAGTTACCACCGCCGTTTACTGGGGCTTAAGTTCACTGCTTCGCTTGCGCTAACACTTCCCCTTAACCTTCCAGCACCGGGCAGGAGTCAGTCCGTATACATCGTCTTTCAACTTGGCACGGACCTGTGTTTTTAGTAAACAGTCGCTTGGGCCTGGTCTCTGCGACCCTCAACGCTTCCGGCAGCAAGTGCCGTAACGCATTAGGTCCCCCTTATCCCGAAGTTACGGGGGTATTTTGCCGAGTTCCTTCACCATGATTCTCTCGATCGCCTTGGTATTCTCTACCTATCCACCTGTGTCGGTTTAGGGTACGGGCCGCTTACAACTCGCTCACGAAGATTTTCTAGGCAGCATAGGATCACCCACTTCAGAAGTCAGAGACTTCCTCGCCGTCATGTCTCAGGATATATGAGGTGCGGATTTGCCTACACCTCTCCCTACGCACTTAGCCCGGGACTACCATCGCCCGGGATGGGCTACCTTCCTGCGTCCCTCCGCAGCTTGCCTAATACGAAATTGGGTCACAGACTCAGTCAGACTCGGACCGAAGTCCTCCTCTGACCTTGCGTGCTTAGCATTATTCGCCTCGGCAGGGTCGTTGTTTCGCGGGTACGGGAATATCAACCCGTTGTCCATCGACTACGCCTGTCGGCCTCGCCTTAGGTCCCGACTTACCCAGGGCAGATTAGCTTGACCCTGGAACCCTTGGATATTCGGCGGACGGGTTTCTCACCCGTCATTCGCTACTCATGCCTGCATTCTCACTCGTGTGCTCTCCACGGCTGGGTCACCCCGCCGCTTCACAGCGCACACGACGCTCCCCTACCCATCCGCACACCTGGACCACGAAGGCCTGGTTATTATGCGAATGCCACAGCTTCGGCGGATTACTTGAGCCCCGCTAAATTGTCGGCGCAGAATCATTTGACCAGTGAGCTATTACGCACTCTTTCAAGGGTGGCTGCTTCCAAGCCAACCTCCTGGTTGTCTATACAACTCCACATCCTTTTCCACTTAGCAATCTCTTAGGGGCCTTAGCTGGTGATCTGGGCTGTTTCCCTCTCGACTATGAAGCTTATCCCCCACAGTCTCACTGCCGCGCTCTAACTTACCGGCATTCGGAGTTTGGCTGAATTCGGTAAGCTTGTAGGCCCCCTAGTCCATCCAGTGCTCTACCTCCGGTAAGAAACACGCGACGCTGCACCTATATGCATTTCGGGGAGAACCAGCTATCACGTAGTTTGATTGGCCTTTCACCCCTATCCACAGCTCATCCCCTCGGTTTTCAACCCAAGTGGGTTCGGGCCTCCACGACGTCTTACCGTCGCTTCACCCTGGCCATGGATAGATCACTACGCTTCGGGTCTAGAGCATGCGACTATATCGCCCTATTCGGACTTGCTTTCGCTACGGCTTCCCCACACGGGTTAACCTCGCCACATACCACTAACTCGCAGGCTCATTCTTCAAAAGGCACGCCGTCACCCTTGCAGGCTCCGACGGATTGTAGGCAATCGGTTTCAGGTACTATTTCACTCCCCTCCCGGGGTACTTTTCACCTTTCCCTCACGGTACTTGTCCGCTATCGGTCATCAAGGAGTATTTAGGCTTAACGGGTGGTCCCGCCAGATTCATGCGGAATTTCAGGGGTTCCGCATTACTTGGGGTGACGCTCGGGAGAGATCAACTTACATCTACGGGGGTGTTACCCTCTTTGCCGGAACTTCCCAGAGTCCTTCGACTTCGTTGATCTTTTTTGACTCCCTGACCGGTTGACAGCCTGGTCAGAGCGGCCCCACAACACCCAGCATGCAACGCCTGTCAGCTATCACACATGCTAGGTTTGGCCTCTTCCGCGTTCGCTCGCCACTACTTACGGAATCACGGTTGTTTTCTTTTCCTGTGGGTACTGAGATGTTTCACTTCCCCACGTTCCCTCCAGCTACCCTATATATTCAGGTAGAGGTCGCCGGACATTACTCCGGTTTCTTTCGAGGTTTCCCTATTCGGAAATCCCCGGATCGAAGCTCGTTTACCAGCTCCCCGGGGCTTATCGCAGGTTACAACGTCCTTCATCGGCTCTTGATGCCTAGGCATCCACCGATTGCCCTTAGTAGCTTGTTATTTCACTACAAAGATGCTCGCGTCCACTGTGCAGTTCTCAAGTAACGGGCGGGCCCAGGCCCTGCCACCGCGTTAACGGGGGCCGGCATCTGGTCCGCAGAAGAGGGTTGCCGTAGCAACCGACCCTTCAGGACCCAACAGTGTGCTTGGGTTGCGCTCCTGGCCTCGAGGTTCCACTCCGCCGGCGAACCGGACGGTTGTACTGACGAGCCAGGTGGCTCAACTTAATAGTCAATGTTCCACTTCGGTGCCTGCCCCGGTCATCGGACGTATGCCGATGAAACCAGGAGCTGGACAGGTTGATTAAGCCTGCCAATGGGCTCCTTAGAAAGGAGGTGATCCAGCCGCACCTTCCGGTACGGCTACCTTGTTACGACTTAGTCCTAATTACCGGTCCCACCTTCGACGGCTCCCTCCACAAGGGTTAGGCCACCGGCTTCGGGTGTTACCGACTTTCATGACTTGACGGGCGGTGTGTACAAGGCCCGGGAACGTATTCACCGCAGCGTTGCTGATCTGCGATTACTAGCGACTCCGACTTCATGGGGTCGAGTTGCAGACCCCAATCCGAACTGAGACTGGCTTTCTGGGATTCGCTCCACCTTGCGGTATCGCAGCCCTTTGTACCAGCCATTGTAGCATGCGTGAAGCCCTGGACATAAGGGGCATGATGACTTGACGTCATCCCCACCTTCCTCCGAGTTGACCCCGGCAGTCTTCTATGAGTTCCCGGCATTATCCGCTGGCAACATAGAACGAGGGTTGCGCTCGTTGCGGGACTTAACCCAACATCTCACGACACGAGCTGACGACAGCCATGCACCACCTGTAAACCGGCCTTGCGGGGCACCTATCTCTAGGTGTTTCCGGCATATGTCAAACCCAGGTAAGGTTCTTCGCGTTGCATCGAATTAATCCGCATGCTCCGCCGCTTGTGCGGGCCCCCGTCAATTCCTTTGAGTTTTAGCCTTGCGGCCGTACTCCCCAGGCGGGGCACTTAATGCGTTAGCTTCGGCACGGAACCCGTGGAATGGGTCCCACACCTAGTGCCCACCGTTTACGGCGTGGACTACCAGGGTATCTAAGCCTGTTTGCTCCCCACGCTTTCGCTTCTCAGCGTCAGGAAATGTCCAGAGAACCGCCTTCGCCACTGGTGTTCCTCCTGATATCTGCGCATTCCACCGCTCCACCAGGAATTCCGTTCTCCCCTACATCCCTCAAGTCTGCCCGTATCGAAAGCAGGCTCAGGGTTAAGCCCTGAGTTTTCACTTCCGACGCAACAGACCGCCTACAAGCTCTTTACGCCCAATAATTCCGGACAACGCTCGCACCCTACGTATCACCGCGGCTGCTGGCACGTAGTTAGCCGGTGCTTCTTCTGCAGGTACCGTCAAGGTAACCCTTCGTCCCTGCTGAAAGCGGTTTACAACCCGAAGGCCGTCATCCCGCACGCGGCGTTGCTGCGTCAGGCTTTCGCCCATTGCGCAATATTCCCCACTGCTGCCTCCCGTAGGAGTCTGGGCCGTATCTCAGTCCCAGTGTGGCCGGTCGCCCTCTCAGGCCGGCTACCCGTCGTCGCCTTGGTGAGCCGTTACCTCACCAACAAGCTGATAGGCCGCGAGCCCATCCTTGACCGTCGGAGCTTTCCACCCCGGCAGATGCCTGCCAGGGTCGTATCCGGTATTAGCAGCTGTTTCCAACTGTTATCCCAGGGTCAAGGGTAGGTTGCTCACGTGTTACTCACCCGTTCGCCACTGATCAGAAGAGCAAGCTCTTCGTCACCGTTCGACTTGCATGTGTTAAGCACGCCGCCAGCGTTCGTCCTGAGCCAGGATCAAACTCTCCGTTGAAATTTATCAGCTGGACTTTTACGTCCGTATTGCTGTCAACATTGGTTTGACACTGACAGGACCCATTGCTGGGTCTATCAATAATCAAAGGAATCCGTTCCGGATTGCGCTCCGCACTTGGCTTCGCACGCCCCGGTACGGGGTTTTGTTTGCACTCCGAAGAGTGCGTTTGTGCATTGACTTTTAAGCACACTGTTGAGTTCTCAAGTTTCGGGTGCGCACCTCGCTTTGGCTTTCACCGCAGCTTGGGGCAACTCGTACTACTTTACTTGGCCCGTTTCCCGGTGTCAAACCAGGCAACGGAGCCGTTCCCCCACCCGCGACGCGGCTCGGATGATGATGGGCTCTGGCATGAGCGCGCATCGTATCCGTGCTAGTCAGTGGTGGTTTGGCGCCCCGATCCGACCGTTCCAGATCTTGTCTGTCTCGTCCGTGTCACCGGCAGCGCTTGATGAACATTACGCAGTGCGGGGGTGGGGGTCAAATCCCCCTGGACCCCCGGGCGTGTCGTCAGTTTTCGACCGCAAGGGCGCCGACGGTCCTGCGTCCGCGACGTACGACAACGTACCTGCCGTGCAGCAGATCGGACGCTGCCAGACGGGCGTCCGGGTCGCTGACCTTCGCATTGTTCAGGTAGGCGCCACCCTCCTCGATGGCGCGCCGCGCCGCTGATTTCGACGGCACCACGCCGGCAGCGACCAGCAGCTCCACCACCATTGGCAGCTCAAGCCCCATGCGCAGCGGCGGAATGCCCAGTTCGGACACGACGGCCCGCAGCGTGGCTTCCGGCAGCACGGCGAGGTCCTCCCGCCCGAACAGGGCCGCGGCGGCCGCGGCGGCAGCCCTGCGCTCGGCTGGTGAGTGCACCAGGTCGGTGATGTCATCGGCAAGGGCCCGTTGCGCTGCCCGCAGGTGCGGTGCCTCGGTGGTCTGTCGGGCCAGGTCGGCGATCTCCTCTGCCGAGCGCGTGGTGAAGATCTTCAGGTAGGTCTCCACCATGGCGTCCTCTGAATTGAGGAAGAACTGGTGGAACGCGTACGGGCTGGTCATGCTGGGATCCAGCCAGACCGTGCCCGACTCGGTCTTGCCGAACTTGGTCCCGTCGGCCTTTGTGAGCAGCGGGGTGGCCAGAGCGTTCACCCTCGCTCCCTCCGATCGCCGGATCAGTTCCACCCCGGCCGTCAGGTTCCCCCACTGGTCCGATCCGCCGGTCTGCAGGGTCACGCCGTGGCGGCGGTACAGCTCCAGGAAGTCCAGCGACTGCAGCAGCACGTAGGAGAACTCGGTGTAGGAGATGCCCGACTCCAGACGGGCCTTCACCACTTCACGGTCGAGCATCCGGTTGACGCTGAAGTGCTTGCCGACATCGCGCAGGAAGTCCAGCGTCGATAGCTCAGAGGTCCAGTCGTAGTTGTTCACCACCGTCGCCCCGGCCGGGCCGTCGAAGTCGACGAACCGGCTCACTTGGCTCCGGATGCGCTCCACCCACTCCCCGACCAGTGCCTTCGGGTTCAGGTTGCGCTCTGAACTCTGCTTCGGATCCCCGATCAGTCCGGTGGACCCGCCGACCAGGAGGAACGGCCGATGGCCGGCCGCCTGCAGCAGCCGGACCAGCATCAACTGCACAAGGTTGCCCATGTGGATGCTGGGAGCAGTTGGATCGAACCCGACATAGAAGCTCACCTGGCCGGCATCGAGAGCGGCGCCAAGGGCGTCCGGGTCGGTGGAGTGGGCGATGAAACCCCGCCAGGTCAGTTCGTCGAGTACGGCATTCACAATTGCAGAGCCTAACGGTGGCCGCCACGGGCTGACCGAATGCCGCGACCGGTGGCAGTCGATGGCCCTAGGCGGTCAGCCCCGCGAGTGTGGTGCGTAGCTCGGTCAGCTGCTCGCTGACCCGGCTGGGCGCGGTCCCGCCCCGACCGTTGCGGGAGGCCACCGAACCCGCAGCTGTGAGCACGTCGAGCACGCCGGGAGCCAGGTCCGGCGAGATCCCGGCCAGCTGATCCGGGGAGAGGTCGGAGAGCTCGATGCCTCTGGCCTCGCAGAACCGGACGCAGGCGCCGGCGATCTCATGCGCCCGCGCGAACGGCACCCGGTTGCGGACCAGCCAGTCGGCCACGTCGGTGGCCAGCGAGAACCCGCGCGGTGCCAGTTCTGCCATCCGCTCGTGGTTGAAGGTGAGGGTGGCGACCATTCCGGTGACCGCCGGCAGCAGCACCCCGAGCTGGTCGAGTCCGTCGAAGACCGGCTCCTTGTCCTCCTGCAGGTCGCGGTTGTACGCCAGCGGCAGGCCCTTGCAGGTGGCCAGCAGCCCGGTCAGGTTCCCGATCAGCCGTCCGGCCTTGCCGCGGGCCAGTTCGGCAACGTCCGGGTTCTTCTTCTGGGGCATGATCGACGACCCGGTCGACCAGGCGTCGTCGAGGGTGGCGAAGCCGAACTCGTGGGTGCACCACAGGATCACGTCCTCGGCCAGGCGGGACAGGTCCACCCCGATCTGGGCAAGGACGTAGGCCTCCTCGGCGACCAGGTCGCGGGCGGCAGTGCCGTCGATGCTGTTGGCGACCGAGCCGGCGAAGCCGAGTTCGGCTGCGACCAGCTCCGGGTCGAGGCCGAGCGAGGTACCGGCGAGGGCCCCCGACCCGTACGGGCTGATCGCCAGCCGGGCGTCAAGGTCGCGCAGCCGCTGCAGGTCCCGCACCAGCGGCCAGGCGTGGGCCAGCAGGTGGTGGCTGAGGAGCACCGGCTGCGCCGACTGCAGGTGGGTGCGACCGGGCATGACCGCGCCGAGGTTGGCCTCCGCCTGGTCGGCGAGGGCTGCCGCAAGAGCGCTGACGTCGGCGGCCAGGGTCCGGTTGGCGTCCCGCAGGTAGGCCCGGATCAGGGTGGCGATCTGGTCGTTCCGCGACCGGCCGGCCCGCAACCGGCCACCGAGTTCTGGCCCGACCCGCTCGATCAGGCCCCGCTCCAGGGCGCCGTGCACGTCCTCGTCGGTCGGCGCGGGGAGGAAAGTCGCCCGCCGCGACGTCGGCATCGAGCGCGGCCAGACCCGGCGGTCATCTGGTCGAGTTCGTCGTCGGTGAGCAGCCCGGCCGCATGCAACGCGCGGGCGTGCGCCCGCGAGCCGGCCAGGTCGTGACGCGGCCAGCCGCCAGTCGAACTGGGTCGACCGGCTCAAGGCGAACATGGCCTCGGCCGGGCCGCCGGCGAACCGGCCACCCCAGAGTCGTCCGGCATCTGCTGGATCGGTCATCGATTCCCTTTCAACTGGTGTGCAGGTTCAGGAAGGCCTCGGCCATCGCCACCCCGCCGTTGGGGTCGCGGGTCACGATGACCACCGTGTCGTCGCCGGCGATGCTACCGAGGACGGACTCCCAGCCGACCTTGTCGATGGCGGAGGCGAAGAACTGGGCGGCTCCCGGCGGGGTGCGCAGCACGCTCAGGTTCGCCGAACCCTCCGCCGACAGCAGCAGCTCGCCGCACAGCCGGGTCAGCCGGGCCAGCGCCGCCGGGCGTGCCGGGCGCGTGCTCACCGGCGAGCAGCGCGTAGGCCAGCTCGCCGGTTGCCGTCCGCACACGGACCGCGCCCAGTTCCAGCAGGTCCTTGCTGAGCGTGCCCTGGGAGACGGCGATGCCGTCGGCCACCAGTCGGGCGGCGAGCTCGGTCTGGCTGCGGATCGGCTTCGCGCTCGATCAGCTCGGCGATCCGGGACTGCCGGGCGATCTTGGTCACCGGCGTGCGGGACTCGGTCATGGCTGCCCCGCGAGCGACGGTCGAGCAGCGCGGGCAACGCAGCGACGAAGGAGTCCAGGTCGGCGTCGCTGATGATCAGCGGCGGTGCCAGCCGGAGCACGTTCGGCCGGGGAGCGTTGATCACGAAGCCGGCATCGAGCGCCGCCAGCGCCACTGCCGGCGGCGATCGGGTCGGCCAGTACCACCCCGCGGAGCAGGCCCCGTCCGCGCACTCCGGCGATCTGCGGGTGACCAAGGTCCAGGAGCTGGCCGGCGAGCCGGTCCCCTGCCTCCGTCACGCGCTGCAGCAGTCCGTCGCGCTCGATGATGCCGATCACGGCCAGTCCGGCGGCGGCCGCCACCGGGTTGCCGCCGAAGGTGGTGCCGTGCGAGCCGGGCCCGAGGAGCGACGCCGCCGCGCCGGTGGCCACGCAGGCACCGACCGGGAAGCCGTTGCCGAGGCCCTTGGCGAAGGTGACGATGTCGGCCGTTACGCCACTGGCGGAGCTGGCCAGCCAGGCGCCGCAGCGGCCGATCCCGGTCTGCACCTCGTCGATCCAGAGCAGGGCGCCGGCCGCAGCGGTCAGCTCGCGCGCCGACCGCAGGAAGTCGGACGGCGGTTCGACGACCCCGTTCTCGCCCTGGATCGGTTCAAGGATGACCGCGGCCACCGTCGTCGTCCAGCGCTGCCGCCAGCGCGTCGCCGGTCGCCGTACGGCACGAACGTGACCTCTCCCGGGCAGCGGCTCGAACGGTTCCCGGTAGGCGGGGTTGGCGGTCAGGGCGAGCGCGCCGAGGCTGCGGCCGTGGAAGGCACCCTGCATGGCGATCAGCCGCTTGCGTCCCGTCATCCGGGTGATCTTGAAACCGGCCTCATTGGCCTCGGTGCCGGAGTTGGTGAAGAAGACCCGAGCCTCCAGCCCCGGCGAGTTCACGGTGACGAAGGACGCCAGTCGCTCGGCGAGGGCGATCTGGGTCGGGGTGGCGAAGAAGTTCGACACGTGACCCAGCGTCGAGAGCTGTGCCGAGATCGAGCCCAGCACCTGCGGATGGGCATGCCCGAGGGCGTTCACCGCCAGTCCGGCGAGCAGGTCGAGGTAGCGGTTGCCGTCGGCGTCCCAGAGCTGGACCCCCTCACCGCGGACGAACACGCGCTTCGGGGCACCGAAGGTGTTCATCAGCGCGTGGCCGTACCTGGTGATCAGCTCGGCCTGTCCGCCGGTATGGCTGATGGTCATGACACCAGCTCGGCAAGTGCGCTCTCGCCGAGCACCATCGTGCCGATGCCGTCGTCGGTGAAGATCTCCAGCAGCAGCGAGTGCGCCACCCGGCCGTCGATGACCGTTGCCTTCGGCACCCCGGCCCGGACCGCGGTCAGGCAGGCCTCCATCTTCGGGATCATCCCGGAGGCAAGCCCGGGCAGCATGGCCGCCAGGTCGGCGGCGCTGATCTGGCGGATCACCTCGGTCGAGTTCGGCCAGTCGGCGTACAGGCCGGCGACGTCGGTCAGCACCACCAGCCGTTCGGCACCGAGAGCTGCGGCGAGCGCACCGGCGGCCGTGTCGGCGTTGACGTTGTGCACCAGGCCGTCCTCGTCGGGCGCGACGGTCGCGACCACGGGGATCCGGCCGGCGTTGATCAGGTCGAGCAGGGCCTCCGGCCGCACCTCGGTGACCTCGCCGACGAGGCCGAGGTCGATCTCCTCCCCGTCCAGCTGGATGCCCTTGCGCTCGGCGGTGAGCAGGCCGGCGTCCTCACCGGAGAGTCCGACGGCCAGGGGCCCGTGGGCGTTCAGCAGGCCGACCAGCTCGCGGTTCACCTGACCCATCAGCACCATCCGGACCACGTCCATCGCCTCGGGCGTGGTCACCCGCAGGCCGCCACGGAACTCGCTGGCGATGCCGAGCCGTTTCAGCATCGAGGAGATCTGCGGGCCGCCGCCATGCACGACGACGGGCTTCACCCCGACCATCCGGAGGAACACGATGTCCTCGGCGAAGGCAGCCTTCAGCGCGTCGTCGATCATGGCGTTGCCGCCGTACTTGATCACCATGGTCTTGCCCACGTAACGCTCCAGCCACGGCAGGGCCTCGATCATGATCGCCGCCTTGTCGCCTGCTTCGATCATGTCGAGTACTCCGCGTTCTCTTTGACGTAGTCGTAGGTCAGGTCATTGGTCCAGATGGCCGCCGCTGCCTCGCCGGCGTGCAGGTGGACCTCGACCAGCACCTCCCGGCCATGCTTGAGGTCCACCCGGGAGCGGTCCGCCCCGAGCTGGCCGTCGACGAACACCCGGACGCCGTTGAAGGCAACGTCGACGTGCTCCGGGTCGAACTCGGCCGTCACCGTGCCCGCCGCGGCGAGCACCCGACCCCAGTTCGGGTCGTTGCCGAAGATCGCGCACTTGAACAGGTTGCTGCGGGCGATCGCCCGGGCCACCGCCAGCGCATCAGCCTCGGTGGCTGCTCCTTCCACCCGCACCTCGATGTCGTGCGCCGACCCTTCGGCGTCGGCAAGCAGCTGGCGGGCAAGGCTGGCGCAGACCCCGGTCAGCGCCTCGGAGAACTCCGCCGGATCGGGCGTGACGCCGGAGGCGCCGGAGGCCAGCAGCAGCACGGTGTCGTTGGTGGACATGCAGCCGTCGGAGTCGGTGCGGTCGAAGGTGAAGCCGGTGGCGGTGCGCAGGGCCTCGTCCAGCTGGACCGCATCGACCAGGGCGTCGGTGGTGAGCACGACGAGCATCGTGGCCAGCGCCGGGGCCAGCATGCCGGCACCCTTCGCCATGCCGCCGATGGTCCAGCCGTCCGGGGAGGTGTGCACCTCTTCCTTTGCGACCGTGTCGGTGGTCAGGATCGCCTCGGCGGCCGACGGCCCGCCGGTGTTGGCCAGGTCCTGGGCTGCCAATTCGATCCCGGTGAGCACTGCGTCCATCGGCAGCCGCACGCCGATCAGGCCGGTGGAGCAGACCGCGACGTCCACGCTGTCGCACCCGACCTCCGCGCCGGTCCACTCGGCCATCTGCCTGGCGTCGGCGAGCCCGGCGTCCCCGGTGCAGGCATTCGCACCGCCGGAGTTCAGCACCACGGCTGCCAGGCGGCCGTTGGCGACGGCCTGCTTGCTCCACAGCACCGGAGCCGCCTGGAACTTGTTGCTGGTGAACACGGCAGCGGCGTTGGCCTCGGGACCGGAGTTCACCACCAATGCCAGATCCGGCCGGCCGGAGGCCTTGAGCCCGGCGATGACGCCGGCGGCGACGAAGCCCTTGGCTGCTGTGACACTCATGGGGCAACTCCGATCGTGGTGAGGCCGAGTCCCTCCGGCAGTCCGAGGGCGATGTTCATCGACTGGATGGCGCCCCCGGCCGTGCCCTTGGTGAGGTTGTCCAGGGCCACGACGACAACCAGCCGACCTGCTTCGGCGTCTACCGTCACCTGGACGTGGACGGCGTTGGAGCCGGTCACCGACTGGGTCTGTGGCCACAGGCCGTCGGGCAGCAGGGTGACGAAGGGTTCCGCCCCGTAGGCCGCGGTGTAGGTCTCCCGGACCACTGTCAGCGGAACCTCTGCGGCCAGCGGTGCGGTGACGGTGGCGAGGATGCCGCGGGCCATCGGCACCAGCACCGGGGTGAACGAGAGCGTCGGGGACGCGGCCCCGAGCAGCGCGAAGTTCTGCAGCATCTCGGGGACGTGCCGGTGGACCCCGCCGACCCCGTAGGCGCTGGCCGAGCCCATCACCTCAGAGCCAAGGAGGTTCGGCTTGAGCGCCTTGCCGGCGCCGGAAGTCCCGCTGACGGCAACGGCGACCACGTCCTTGCCGGTGACGAGGCCGCCGACCAGGGCCGGCAGCAGGGCCAGGGTCACCGAGGTGGGATAGCAGCCGGGAACAGCGATCCGGCGCGCGGTGGCCAGCAGTTCCCGCTGGCCGGGCAGCTCCGGCAGGCCGTAGGGCCAGGTGCCAGCGTGCGGGGAGCCGTAGAAGCGCTGCCACTGGGCGCCGTCGATCAGGCGATGATCGGCACCAGCGTCAACGACCAGCACGTCCGGCCCGAGTTCGGCTGCAACCGCAGCCGACGTGCCGTGCGGCAGCGCAAGGAAGACCACGTCGTGGCCGGCGAGGTTCGCCGTGGTCGTGTCCGCGACTGTCCGGTCGGCCAGCGGGACCAGATGCTGGTGGTGGGAGAGCAGGGGGCTCCCGGCGCTCGAGCCGGCAGTCAGCGCGCCGATCTCGACCTCGGGGTGGGCCAGCAGCAGCCGCAGCAGCTCACCGCCGGCGTATCCGGTGGCACCGGCCACCGCTACTTTGATCGTCATAGGCATGACTATGCCGCATGACGAATGGATATTCCACCCGATGCGTGGTGTGGCGGACAGACTGGGCTACCATTCTGGGCGTGCCGATAACCGCCCTAGGCATCAGCCATCACCTGGTCGCCCTCGAAGAACTGGCCGAGCTCAGCCGGGTCGCCGATCAGGTGACCGCAGCCCTCGACGCCGACCCGAGGCTGCTCGGACGCGTGGTGTTGAGCACCTGCAACCGATTCGAGGTCTACTTCGAGTCCGAAACGTTCCACAGCTCACTTGAGGCCGTGCTGGCCACCATCGCCACAGCCCTTCCGGCCGGGAGCCGGGACCTGGTTGAACAGTTCGAGATCTATCCGGGACAGGCGGCGGTGCAACACCTGCTCGAGGTGGCTTCCGGGCTGGACTCGATGGTGATCGGCGAGGCGGAGATAATCGGCCAGGTGCGCGAAGCCCTCGCCGACGCCGGCAGTCGGGCAGGGGCTGCCCTCACCCGGTTGTGCCACGCAGCCCTCACCACAGCCAAGGCGGTCAGTTCCGAGACCGGGCTGGGAGCGGCCGGGCGCTCCATCGCGACCGTCGGCCTCGAACTGGTCGAACTGCGCCACTTCCCCCTGGCCGGACGCAGCGTCCTGCTGGTGGGTACCGGTAGTTACGCCCGGGTGGTCACCGCTGCCCTTGGCCGGCTTGGCTGCACCGACCTGGCCATCTACTCCCCCA
The DNA here is from genome assembly GCA_963848845.1 of uncultured Actinomycetota bacterium. Lineage (GTDB taxonomy): Bacteria > Actinomycetota > Actinomycetes > Propionibacteriales > Propionibacteriaceae > Propionicimonas. The sequence goes on along the minus strand of CAWKFH010000001.1, from coordinate 76,188 downwards.
GCGGACGGGCCGAGCGGTTCGCAGCCAGCCACCCGGCGCTCCCCGTGCCAGCTGCGGGACTCGCAGCAGCCATCGCGGCCACCGACCTGCTGGTCACGTGCAGCGGCGGCCCGGCCACCAATGCTCCGGTGATCGGCGCCGACCTGCTGGCCGACTCCCGCGCCTCCGCAACGGCACTGCTGCCGGTGCTCGACCTCTCCCTCACCGGCGACGTCGAACCCGCGGCCGGCGCGCTGCTCGGAGTCGACCTGATCGACCTGGAGGAGATCGGGGCGCACGCACCCGCACAGCAGGCGGCAGCTGTGCTCGCCGCGCGCGACCTGGTCACCCGTGGCGTCGACACCTACCTGCACCTGGAGCAGGGCCGCGCCGCCACTCCAGCGGTCACGGCGATGCGCGCGCACGTCAGTCAGTTCATCGAGCGCGAGATCGAGTCGGCCAACCGTCGCTACGACCCGGAGACCGCAGCAGCCGTCGCGCGCTCGTTGCGCCGGGTGTCGAACGCCCTGTTGCACACCCCGTCGCTGCGCGCGGCCGAACTCGCCCGCAGCGGCGAACTGGCCGACTACTCGCACGCACTGCAGACCCTTTTCGGTATCGAAGTACAGGCTGACGTGTGACAGCTGTGTCGACCACTGCGCCGCTGCTGGCCGCCTATCAGGGCGAACCGGTGTCCCGGCGCCCCGTGTGGTTCATGCGCCAGGCCGGACGGTCGTTGCCGGAATACCGCAGACTGCGCGAGGGCACAACGATGCTCGGCTCCTGCCTCAACCCGGAGCTGGCAGCGGAGATCACCTGCCAGCCGGTCCGCAGGCACGACGTGGACGCCGCCATCTTCTTCTCCGACATCGTGGTCCCGCTGCGGCTGGCCGGCATCGAGGTGGAGATCGCGCCCGGGGTCGGGCCGGTCCTGGCAGCTCCGGTGCGCAGCGCGGCCGATGTCGACCGGCTGCCGCGGTTCGACCCGGCCGCATTCGCCCCGGTTCGTGACGGCGTGGCGCTGTCTGTCACCCAGCTTGGCGATGTGCCGTTGATCGGCTTCGCCGGGGCGCCGTTCACGCTCGCGTCCTACCTGATCGAGGGCCGGCCCAACCGGGAGCTGCCCGCCACCCGGGCATTGCTCGCCGAGGACCCGGCGACCTGGCACCGGCTGCTGGCCTGGGTGGCAGAGCTGACCGCAGCCTTCCTGCGAGCCCAGGCCGAGGCTGGGGCGTCCGCCCTGCAACTGTTCGACTCCTGGGTCGGCCGGCTGTCCCCGGCCACCTACGCCGAGACCGTCCAGCCGCACTCGGCTGCCGTGTTCGCCGCGGTGGCCGACCTCGGCCTCCCCCGGGTGCATTTCGGTACCGCCACCCGCGAGTTGCTGCCAGCCATGCTGGCCGCCGGTGCCGACGTGATCGGGGTCGGCACCGACATCGGCCTGGACGAGGCCAGCGCCCTGCTTGGCCACAGCGTGCCGCTGCAGGGGAACCTCGACCCGGCCCTGCTGACGGCCGATTGGCCGGCCATCGAGACCGCAGCGCGCGACATCGTCCGGCGCGGTGCGGCCGCGCCCGGTCACGTGTTCAACCTCGGCCACGGCGTCCCACCCGACACCGATCCGGCCGTCCTCACCCGGCTCGTCGAGCTGGTGCACTCCATCCCGGCAGGACAGGAAGACTGACATGGCACATCCGTCGGGCATCGGCTCGGTGAAGCCCGAAGGCTGGGCCTACCAGCGCTCACCGATGATCGTCTACTGGGAGCTGACCAACGCCTGTGGCCTGGCCTGCCGGCACTGCCGGGCGACCGCGATGCCCGACCCGGCGCCGGGCGAGCTGACCACGGCCGAGGCCATCGCCCTGCTCGACGACATCACCGGCTTCGCCGATCAGTCCGCCGGCGAAGCCCTGCCGCACGTGGTGATGACCGGCGGCGACCCGCTGCGCCGAGCCGACCTTGCCGAGCTGATCACCGCGGCCCAGGCCCGGGGCATCGGGGTTTCGCTGGCACCGGCGGTGACACCCCTGCTCACCCGGGAGCGGATCGGCTGGATGAAGGACATCGGGATCCAGGCGATCTCGCTGTCCCTCGACGGCTCTGATGCGGCCCTTCATGACGGCGTCCGGATGGTGCCGGGCACCTTCGACGCCACTATCGAAGCCCTGGACATCGCTGCAGAGGTCGGGCTCCCGGTGCAGGTCAACACCCTGGTCACCGCCTCCACGGCTGGTGACCTGCCGGCGATCCATGGGCTGCTCAGCCGGCACACCCTGCAGCAGTGGAGCCTGTTCTTCCTGATCTCGATCGGTCGCGGCACCGAGCTGACAGAGCTGACGCCCGGGGCGGCCGAGCGGGTGCTGATCTGGGCCCAGGGACTCGGCCGCACCTCGCCCTTCCGGGTGAAGACGACCGAGGCGATGCACTACCGGCGCCTGGGCGCAGCCGCGCTGCTGCGGGCAGGCAAGAGCAAGGAGGAGGTCGAGGCGCACCCGATGGCGCGGGCGTTCGGCATCCGGGACGGCAACGGCATCGTGTTCATCTCCAACACCGGCGACGTCACCCCGTCCGGCTTCCTCCCGTTGAGCGTCGGGAACGTCCGGGAGTCCTCGCTGGTCACCCTTTACCGGGACGACCCGACGATGCGGTCGCTGCGGGATCCCCGGATGTTCAAGGGACGCTGCGGCGCCTGCGAGTACAACGACTGGTGCGGCGGTTCCCGGGCCCGGGCCTACGCCTGGACCGGTGATCCGCTGGAATCCGACCCGCTGTGCCCTTACCAGCCCAGGGCCGGCCTGTGAGGCTGCTGATAATCGGCGGGGGGATCACCGGACTGGCCGCCGCCTGGGAGGCCATCCGCGGCACCGGGGAGCGTGGTCCCGTCGAAGTCCTGCTGGTGGAGGCTGCCGATCGTTTCGGCGGCAAGGTGCACACCGAAGCCGCCGAAGGCCTGGTGATCGAGCACGGTCCGGACTCATTCGTCGCCTACCGGCCGGCCGCGCTGCAGCTCGCGGCAGAGCTCGGGCTGGCCGGTGACGTGATCAGCACCAGCGGCACCCGAACGGTGTACCTGCGATCCAGGGGCCGGCTGCTCCCGCTCCCGTCCGGCATGGGAATGGTGCTGCCGAGCCGGATCGGGCCGTTCGTCACCACCGGCATCCTCTCCCCCGCCGACAAGCTGCGGGCGGGGCTGGACCTGTTGCTCCCCCGCCGGCTGGTCGCCGGCAAGGACGTGGCGATCGGAGCATTCCTCCGGGCGCGGCTCGGCGGCGGAATCGTCCGCCGCTTCGCCGACCCCATGGTCGGCGGCATCTACGGCGCGAGCGTCGACGAGCTCAGCCTGGACGCGGTGCTGCCCTCACTCCGCGCGGATGAGGCGGCCCACCGCAGCCTGATGCTCGCAGCCATCGCACAGGGCCGGAAGGCCAGGGCCGCCGGCCGCGGCCCGGGCTCGCCGTTCCGGACGTTGCGGCGCGGCCTCGGCAGCCTGGTCGATGCCCTTGTCGCGCAACTCGAAGCGGCCGGGGCGGACCTTCGGCTTGGCAGCCGGGTGCTGTCGATCCGCGCCGAGGGCAACGGCAGCGAAGCTGTGCTCGATGACGGCTCGGTCGAACCGGTGGACGCCGTGGTGCTGGCCGGCGGGGTGGCAGGTTCGGCCGCGCTGCTTGCGGAACCCGCCCCAGCGGCGGCGTCGGCCCTCGACCAGGTTCCCCTGGCCACCTCAACCGTCGTGACGCTGGCCTACCCGGCCGCGGCGTTCGCCGATCCCGTCACGTCCCACGGCTGGCTGGAGGCCGACCCGGCCCCGGTCAGCGGCATCACCGTGAGTTCGGCAAAGTGGTCGGACCGGGCGCCGGAGGACACCGTGCTGATCCGGGCGTTCGTGCCCGAACGGCTCGGTCCGATCGCTTCGGCCGGGGACGGCGAATTGCTGGCAGCCGTCACCAGGCACGTCGGCGTCGTGCTCGGCGCCACCGCTGACCCCACCCTTACCCGGATCGCCCGCTGGCCGGCGATGATGCCGAAGTACACCGTCGGCCATCTCGGCCGGGTGGCTGCAGCGGACATCGGTCTTGCGCACCTGCCCGGCTGGCGGCTCGCCGGCTCAGCGCTGCGCGGAGTCGGGATTCCCGACTGCATCGCCGACGGCCGCCGGCAGGCCGGGCTCGCACTGGAAGCCGTGGCTGCGGCTAGGGTCGGGTCATGACCGAGGCCACCCCGTCCGGAGAGACCCACTACACCAGCTATGCCGTGTTCACCCGTCGCGATCCTGCCCGCACCGAGGTGGCCGAGGACACCCGGCGACTCGTTGCCGACCTGGCCGGCACGGGGGTCACCACCCGGGGCCTCTACGACGTGCACGGCATGCCGGCAGCGGCGGACGTCCTGGTCTGGCTGCACGGCCAGTCCGCCTCCGACCTGCAGGAGGCGCAACGCCGCTTCCAGCGTGAGGCGTTCGGCGGCACGGTCGACCTCGCCTGGTCGGCGTTCGGGGTGCACCGACAGGCCGAGTTCAGCCGGGAGCACGCCCCGGCGTTCATGCTCGGCGTCGAGCCGAAGACCTGGCTGACCGTCTACCCGTTCGTCCGCTCCTACGAGTGGTATCTCCTGCCGGAGGCGGAACGGCGCGCAATGCTCGCCGAGCACGGCGTGATGGGCCGGGACTACCCGCAGGTCGCGGCCAACACCGTGGCTGCGTTCGGCCTCGGTGACTACGAGTGGTTGTTGGCGCTCGAAGCCGACGACCTGGTCGACCTGGTCGACCTGATGCGACACCTGCGCGGCTCCGAGGCCCGACGGCACGTCCGGCTGGAGGTGCCGTTCTACACCGGGCACCGGATCGACGCCGACGACCTCCCGCGGGTGCTGCGATGACCGCAGCCTATGACGCGGTGGTGCTGCTGGGCTTCGGCGGACCTGAGGCCGAGGACGAGGTCCTGCCCTTCCTTGAGCGCGTCACCGCCGGTCGCGGAATCCCGCCCGAACGGCTGAAGGTCGTGGGCCAGCACTACTTCACCCTCGGCGGCGTCAGCCCGATCAACGGGCAGAACCGGGCCCTGCTGGCGGCCCTGACTCCGGTGATCGCGGCCAGGGGCGAGTCCGTCGAAACGGTGCTGGCCAACCGCAACTCGCCGCCGTTCGTCGCCGACGTGCTCGGCGAGCTCGCCGCGCGGGGGCACAGACGGCTGCTGGCGGTCGCCACGTCCGCCTACTCCGGCTACTCCAGCTGCCGGCAGTACCGCGAGGACCTGGGCATCGCGCTGGCCGACACCGGCCTGGACCTGGAGATCCGCAAGCTCCCGCCGTTCTACGACCTGCCAGCCTTCGCCGGCAGCATCACCGAATTGCTGCTCGACGCGCTGCCCGCCGACCTCGACCTGGCCGCACCGGGTACCCGGCTGGTGTTCACCACCCATTCCGTCCCGACTGCGATGGCAGCCACCGCCGGCCCGGACGGCGACGGGTACCTCGCCCAGCACCGCTGGGTTGCCGACCGGGTCGCCGACGGCGTCGCGGCCGCCGCCGGGCACCGTCCCGAATGGCAGCTGGTGTTCCAGTCCCGCAGCGGGCCGCCGTCCGTGCCCTGGCTGGAGCCGGACGTGAACGACGTTTTGCGCAGCCTGGCCGGCGAGGGCGTCACCGATGTTGTGCTGGTGCCGATCGGCTTCATCAGCGACCACATGGAAGTCATCTGGGACCTCGACACCGAGGCAAGGGCAACCGCTGCCGAGGTGGGCCTCCGGCTGGTCCGGACCCCGACGGTCGGCACCCACCCGGCCTTCGTCGACGAGCTCGCCGGCCGGATCGCCGCCGAGTTGCGCACCGGATCCCCGGAACCAGTCGCCGGACAGCTCTGCTTCGGCGGGTGCTGCGCCAACCCGCGCCGCGAGGCCCCGACTGTGCCCGGGCTCGCCCTGGATCCCCAGCGGTGAAGCTCCGCCTGGCCACGCGCGGGTCCACCCTTGCCCTGACCCAGTCCGGCCTGGTCGCAGACTCCTTGCGCGCCCTTGGCCACGAGGTCGAACTGGTCCGGATCACCACCAAGGGAGACGTCAGCGACGCGCCGCTGGCCGGCCTCGGCGGTGCCGGAGTGTTCGTCGGCGCCGTCCGGGCCGCCGTGCTCGGCGGCGACTGTGACCTGGCGGTGCACTCCTTCAAGGACCTGCCCACAGCTGCGGCTCCCGGGCTGCGGCTCGGCGCCGTTCCGCCGCGGGAGGATCCGGCCGACGCATTGTGCGCCCGGGACGGGCTTCGGCTGGCAGAGCTGCCGCCCGGTGCGGTGGTCGGTACCGGCTCCCCCCGCCGCGCCGCCCAACTGCTGGCCAAGCGGTCGGACCTGACCATCGTCGAGATCCGGGGCAATGTCGAGACCCGGCTCCGCCGTGCCGGGGCCGACCTGGACGCGGTGATCCTGGCCGCCGCCGGGCTCCGCCGGCTCGGCCTGGCCGACCGGATCACCGAACTGTTCACCCTCGATGCCTTCCTGCCGGCACCGGCGCAGGGCGCGCTGGCGGTCGAATGCCGCGCCGACGCCCCCGCCGGGTTGCTGGCAGCCCTCGCCGAGCTGGACGATCCGGCCACCCGGCTCGCCGCCCTTGCCGAGCGGGCCGTGCTCGCCGGGCTCGAGGCCGGGTGCGCGGCACCGGTGGGCGCGCACGCCAGCTTCGCCGACGGCCGGCTGACGCTGAGCGCCACCGTCGTGGCCCTCGACGGGTCAAGGCGCGTCAGCGAAATGGCGGCAGCGGCAGCGACGGAGTCCTCGGCAACCGAACTCGGCGCCCTTGTGGCCGGCCGGCTGCTCGCCGCCGGTGCCGGCAGCCTGGCCGAACTGGGCGCCACCAAACCGAAACCGCTTGCCGGACGGCGGATCCTGCTACCCGAACGGTCCCCGGCGGGGACAGCGGAAGCGCTGGCCGCTGCCGGCTCGACGGTCGTTCGGTCGGCCTTCACCAGCCGCCAGCAGCTACCGACCACAGAACTGGCGACCGCGCTCGCCGAATCCTGGGACTGGGTCGTTGTGACCTCTGCCAATACGGTCAGCACACTCCGCAGCGCCGGGTTCGACCTCGCCGGAGCGCTGCCGGCGGGCGCAAGGGTGGCCGCCGTGGGGCCGGCCACCGCTGCGGCGCTGGCCGAGGCGGGGATCACCGCCGACCTGGTTGCCGATCCGGGGGGCGGGGCAGCTCTGGTGGCGGCGTTCCCGCCCGGCCCCGGACGGGTGCTGGTTCCCGGCGCTGAGCAGGCCTCTGCCGAGCCGGCGTCCGGCCTGGCCGGGAAGGGCTGGACCGTGCGCGGCGTCGGCGTCTATCGGACTCTTCCGTGCCCCCAGCCGCCGGAGGTCCTGGCCGAATGGCCGGCGTTCGACGCTTTCGTTGTTACGGCAGGCTCGGTGGCCCGGGCAGCGGTCCTCGCAGCCGGGCTGCCCGGCCCGAAGGTGGTGGCCATCGGGGAGTCGGCCGCAGCCGAAGCCCGTGCCGCGGGGCTGCACGTGGCGGCGGTCGCCGACCGTCCCGACGCCGTCGGCCTGGTGGCGGCAGCGCTGGCCGCGCTGGCCTGACTCAGAGCATCGGGAGCAGGTCGGCCACCGAGTCAAGGACGATGCTCGGCCGGTAGGGGAAGGTCTCGATCTCTACGGCCTGGGTCACCCCGGAGAGCACAAGGACGGTCAGCAACCCGGCCTCCATCCCGGCCACGATGTCGGTGTCCATCCGGTCACCGATCATGGCTGTGGTCTCGGAGTGCGCCTCGATCCGGTTCATCGCCGAGCGGAACATCATCGGGTTCGGCTTGCCGACAACATAGGGCTGCCGGTTGGTCGCAGCCGTGATCATCGCTGCCACCGCGCCGGTGGCCGGCAGGAGGCCGCTCGGCGAAGGGCCGACGGTGTCGGGGTTGGTCACGATGAACCGCGCGCCGGCGCTGATCAGCCTGATCGCGTTCGTGATCGCCTCGAAGGAGTAGTTGCGGGTCTCCCCCAGCACGACAAACGCCGGGTCGGTTTCCGTCAGCACGAAGCCGGCCTCATGCAGGGCCATGGTCAGGCCCGCCTCGCCGATCACGAAGGCGGTCTTGGCTCCGGGCTGGCCGGCGAGGAAGGCGCCGGTCGCCATCGCGGAGGTCCAGAGGTTCTCCTCCGGGACCGGAAGTCCGGAACGGGCCAGCCGCGCAGCGAGATCGCGCGGGGTGTAGGTGGAGTTGTTGGTCAGCACCAGGAAGCGCTTGGAGGTGTCCACCCAGCGGTTCAGCAGCTCGACGGCCCCGGGAACCGGCTGCTCGTCGTGGACCAGGACACCGTCCATGTCGGTGAGGAAGCATTCGATGTCGCGCACATTACGCATGGCCCAAGTCTCCCACCCGTCGGGTCGGGCCGACCAACTCGCACCGGGTTCCCTTGGCCTGGCCGGCATGGGCGAGAATGTCCGGGGACGACTCTCGAAGGAGCCAGATGACCATCATCACCCGGCGACCGCGCCGGCTGCGCAGCACCGCGGCGATCCGCAGGCTCGTAGCCGAGACCCGCGCGCACCCGGCCCAGCTCGTGCTGCCGGTCTTCGTCGCCGACGGGCTGTCAGCACCGAGGCCGATCAGCTCCATGCCCGGCGTGGCGCAGCAGACGCTGGACTCGGTTCGCTCAGTGGCCGGCGCAGCGGTGTCCGCCGGGATCGGCGCGATCATGCTGTTCGGCGTCCCTGAACCCGATGACAAGGACGCGACCGGCTCGGCCGGCTACGCAGCCGACGGCATCCTCAACCGGGCGATCGCCGCCGTCCGGGAAGAGGTCGGCGACGACCTTCCCGTGCTGGCCGACACCTGCCTTGACGAGTACACCGATCACGGCCATTGCGGCGTGCTGGACGCCACCGGCGCCGTCGACAACGACGCCACTCTCGAGCTCTACGTGCGGCAGGCGGTTTCCCAGGCCGAAGCCGGTGCCCAGTTCGTTTCGCCTTCGGGAATGATGGACGGCCAGGTGGCCGCGATCCGCGCCGGGCTGGACGCCGCCGGCCACCAACAGGTGGGCATCCTGGCCTACGCAGCCAAGTACGCTTCCGCGTTCTACGGGCCGTTCCGGGAGGCTGTCGGCTCATCGCTCGTCGGCGACCGGCGCACCTACCAGCAGGATCCGGCGAATCGTCGCGAGGGCAGGCTTGAGGCTTCGCTGGACGAGCTCGAAGGCGCCGACCTGGTGATGGTCAAGCCGGCCGCACACTATCTCGACGTCTTGGCCGACATCGCCGGCTGGTCTCGGGTGCCGGTTGCCGCCTACCAGGTGTCGGGCGAGTACGCGATGATCGCCGCCGCCGCCGAGCGTGGCTGGATCGACCGGCGCGCGGCACACACCGAGGCGATCACAGCCATCGTCCGCGCCGGAGCCGACATCGTGCTCACCTACGCAGCCCTCGAGGCGGCCGAATGGCTGCGGTGACCGGCAACGACGCAGCTTTCGAGCGGGCCTGCCGGATCATCCCCGGCGGGGTGTCCTCACCGGTCCGGGCGTTCGGTTCGGTCGGTGGCACGCCGGTGTTCGTCGACCACGCCCGTGGCGCGAGGTTGTATGACGTTGCCGGCCGCGAGTACGTCGACCTGGTCGGCTCCTGGGGCCCGGCACTGCTCGGCCATGCCCACCCGGAGGTGGTGGCAGCGGTCCAGGCCGCCGCCGGGCGCGGGCTGTCCTTCGGTGCGCCGACGGTCGCCGAGGCCGAACTGGCCGAGCTGATCAGCTTCCGGGTGCCGCTCGCGCAGAAGGTCCGCCTGGTCTCCACCGGCACCGAGGCGTGCATGACGGCCGTCCGGCTGGCGCGGGGTGCCACCGGCCGGGACCTGCTGGTGAAGTTCGCCGGCTGCTACCACGGCCATTCCGATGCGCTGCTGGCGGCTGCCGGCTCGGGGCTGGCGACGGCCGGCCTGCCCGGTTCCGCCGGGGTGACCGCCGCAGCCGCAGCCCAGACCCTCGTCGTGCCCTACAACGACTTCGACGCGATCCGCGCGGTCTTCGCAGGGCGTGGCGACGAGATCGCCGCGGTGATCACCGAACCGGCCGCGGCGAACATGGGGGTGGTGCCACCGGAGCCGGGGTTCAACGCCCTGCTGCGCGAGCTGACCAGCCGCCACGGCGCGTTGCTGGTCTACGACGAGGTGCTTACCGGCTTCCGGGTCTCCGCGGCCGGCTGGTGGGGCCTGGAAGGTGGGGTGGAGCCGGACCTGTTCACCTTCGGGAAGGTCGTCGGCGGCGGCCTCCCGCTCGCAGCTCTCGGTGGCCGGGCCGACTTGATGGACCTGCTGGCGCCGGTCGGGCCGGTCTACCAGGCGGGGACGCTGTCGGGTAACCCGCTTGCCACGGCCGCAGGGATCGCGACCTTGCGGCTGGCTGACGCCAGCGTCTACGAACGCGTCGACGCTGCCGCTGCCCAGCTCTCCGCCGCAGTCACCGCTGCGTTCACCCTGGCCGGAGTCCCGCACCGGCTGCAGCGGGCCGGGTCGCTGTTCTCGGTCTTCATCGGCCTGGATTCCCCCGTCCGCGACTACGCAGGAGCACAGCAGCAGGACACCGGCGCGTTCCGGGCGTTCTTCCACGCCATGCTGGACGCCGGGGTGGCCCTGCCGCCGTCGGCCTACGAGGCCTGGTTCCTGTCCGCGGCCCATGACCAGGCTGCCCTCGGCCAGGTGGTCGACGCGTTGCCGGTGGCCGCCGCGGCCGCAGCCGGCGCGCTCAGCTCGCGGTCTTGATTCCAGTCCAGTCGCTGGCCGTGCCGATCGCGCCGTCCACGGTGTATTTCACCCGGTAGTAGTAGGTGGTGCCGGGCTTCAGCGAGCAGGTGTTCGGTGTGATCAGCGACGCGCCGTTCGCGCAGGCGGGAGCGCTGACCGCCGATACCGGAACCGGCTGGGACGTGTCGGTGGTGGAGTTGTTTCCCAACTGGCCACTGCCGTTCTCGCCCCAGCAATAGGCTGCGGCCCCGGACACGGCGCAGACATGGTCGCTGCCAGCTGCCAGCTGGGTGACCGTGCCGGCAAGGACGCCGGAGGTGGTCACCGCCACTGGCGTGGTCAGGTTGCCGGTCGCGCCGTTGCCGAGTTGTCCGTTGACACCCTCGCCCCAGCAGTAGGCCTTGCCGTCGGCGGCCACACAGGTGGAGTACTGGCCGGCGGTGAGGCTGGTCAGGGTGGCGCTGGCGGCCCAGGGCGCGGCCACCGCGACCGGGGCGGCACTGAGGATCGTCGTGTTGTTGCCGAGCTGGCCGAGGGCTGCGTAGCCCCAGCAGTAGGCCTCGCCGCCAGCGATCACACAGGTGTGCGCCTCCCCAGCGGTCACCGCGGTGACGGTCAGCCCGGAGAGCAAACCGGAGGTGAGCACGGCCACCGGCAGCGAACTGTTGTTGCCGGCCCCGAGCAGGTTGTCACCGAGCTGGCCGGAGACGTCCGAGCCCCAGCAGTAGGCCAAGCCTTCGGCGACCGCGCAGGTGTGCGCTGCGCCCGCAGCGATCGCGGTCACTGTCTTGCCGGAGAGCAGCCCGGCAACCTCCACCGGGGCGGTCCGGGCGGTGTTGGTGCCGTCGCCCAACTGGCCGCGGGAGTTGTCGCCCCAGCAGTAGACCTTGCCGTCGGCGATGGCGCAGGAATGCATGTAGCCGGTGGCCAGGGCCGTCGCATCGATGATGCTGCCGGCGGCTACCGGGACGGAACTCGCCGTTGTCGTGCCGTTGCCCAGTTCCCCGTCGTCGTTCTGGCCCCAGCAGTACACCCTGCCGTCGGCGATCGCGCAGGTGTGGTTTTCCCGGCTGGACACCGTGGTGACGGTGGCGCCGGCCAGCGCGCCGGTGATGCTGACCGGGGTAGGAACGGTGCGGACGGTGGTGGTGCCATCGCCGAGCTCGCCGGTGTCGTTGTTGCCCCAGCAGTAGACGGAGCCTTCGAGAACCGCGCAGGTGTGGTCGGTGCCGGCAGAGATGCTGTCGACCGAAAGGTTGCCGACGCCGGCGGCGAGCCCGCCGCGGTCGAGCCAGGTCAGGTCCGGGCCGGTGTAGATGGTCGCCGGCGAGGATCCGTTGGAGGCTGTGGACCGCTGCAGGACGTACTGGGCGTAGGAGTCGCCCAGCTCGGAGACCTGGTCCCAGTCGACGGTGAGCGAGGTGGAGGTCTTCGCGCTGGCCTCGGGTGAGACCGCTGCGCGGGTCCTGGTGGTCTCCTTGACCCAGCTGCTCGCCGGCGCGTTCCAGGCGCCGATGCCGTAGTCGAGTCGGTAGTAGTAGTCGGTGCCCTGCACCAGTGAGCAGCTGCTGCCGACCAGCACCGCGCCGTCCGGGCAGGTCAGGCCGGTCACTGCCGCGTCCACCGGGACCCGCGACGTCGCGCTCGCCCCATTGCCCAGCTGACCGCTGGTACCCCGGCCCCAGCACGAGCCGATCGAGTCGGACACGGCGCAGGAAGCTGAGGTACCGGCGCTGATCGCGGTGACCGTGCGGCCACTGAGCACGCCGCTGGAGTTCACCGCTACCGGGGTCGCGCTCTGGGTGATCGAGTTGTTCCCGAGCTGGCCGTAGGCGTTATCGCCCCAGCAGTAGCCCTTGCCGCCGGCGACCGAGCAGGAATGGGTGATTCCGGCGGTGATCGCGGTGACCGAACCTGCCGTCAGCAGGGACGTGTTCACCGCGGCCGGCCGACTGTAGTTGCCGGTCGTGGCGCCGTTACCGAGGCGACCGTTGACGGCACTTCCCCAGCAGTATGCGGAACCGCCCACCACCGCGCAGGAGTGGGCGCTGCCGGCCGAGACGTCCGTGACCGTGAGACCGGCGAGGCCGGTGGTGGTATCGACCGCGACCGGACTGGAGTAGTTGCCGACGGTGACGGCATTGCCGAGCCGTCCGTTGGTGCCCAGGCCCCAGCAGAAGGCCAGGCCGTCAGCCACAGCGCAGCTGTGCGAGGTACCCGACGACACCGAGCTGACCGTGCGGCCACTCAGCACGCCGGTCACCGACACCGCGACCGGGCTGGACGCCGAGGAGGTACTGCCCCTGCCGAGCCGTCCGTACGCGCCATTGCCCCAGCAGTAGGCCCGGCCGGAGGCGACCGCGCAGGTGTGGGCATCGCCGGCCGAGATCGAGGTCGTGACCGTTCCCGACATGGCACCGGTGTTCACCGCCACCGGGGTGGTGAAGGTACCGGTTGTCGTGCCGTTGCCGAGTCGGCCGGAGGTCGCCAGCCCCCAGCAGTACGCCTTGCCGCCGGCGACGGCGCAGGCATGGTTGGTGCCGACGCTGACGTCGGTAACGATCTTGCCTGCCAGGGCGCCCCCGACCTCCATTGGCGTGTTCGTTGCCGTGGTCGTGCCGAGCCCGAGCGCACCGTTGGTGTTGGTGCCCCAGCAGAACACCCGCCCCTGGGCGAGCGCGCACGCCTGGCTGCCGCCGGTGCCGACGTCGGTCACCTTCAGCCTGCCGGTACTCGCTGCCGAAGCGATGGAGTGGGTGGCACTCGTGCCCGCGCCGGAGTACAGCGAGGACGCGCCGCCACCGCTGGCCGCAGCCGACCAGTCGAGCGCGTACTGCGGAGTGGCCCAGTCACCCTCGGCTGCGTCCCAGGAGACGTCGATGCTGGACGCCTTGGCTGTGGTGGTGGGAGTGATCGGATCCAGGGTGGCAGCTTCGAACGAGGCCGTGGCGTACTCGCCGTCGGTGTAGAGGGCCATGGTGGCCTGCTGCTGCCAGACCAGGCTCATTGCGGCGATCAGCCCGAACCCGATCAGGCCGATCCGCAGCCCACCCTTTGCGGGTGCCGGTTGGTGGCGCAGACCCTTGCTCATCGCGCCACCTCCCGGTCGGTGTCCCGGCGGCGCCGGCCAGCGAGCCAGGCCAGGACCAGCCCGATACCGATCGCGCCCCCGGCAAGCGCAAGGGTCTCGAAAGTGCCGTCCGAACCGGTGTGGGCGAGGCCGCCGTGACGGTCGCCATCGCCGCTGTCGAACTCGGCGTCCACCACCTCGCCGCTGCCCCAGGCAGCGATCCTCAGGGTGGCGTTCACGCCTTCACCGGTCCCCGTCAGCGTTGCCCGCACCAGGATCCAGACCGGGGTGCCGGCAGCCGTGGCGCCGAGCTCCTTTGTGCCCAGTTGGGTGGACGGCAAGAAAGCCAGGTCGAGCGGTGTGGAACTCACCCAGTCCTGGGTGAGGCCTGGGCAGGTGCCGGAAAGCCAGCGCTCAGAGCAGGCCCGCACGTCGACGGTCAGAGCGCCTGCGTCCACGTTGCCCGGCGCCAGGCCGAGGCCGATGTGGACGGCACCCTCCTCGTCGGCGAGCGTGTTCACGCCAACCTGCCAGAGCACCGGGAGACCGGGCGCCATGGTGGCGAGCGCGGTGTCGTCGGAGACGATGGTGAGCACCAGGTGGCTCCCAACGACCTGGCGCTCGGTCTCGGCCGCCTGCGCATCGGTCGCACCGAACAGCTGGGAGCCGGCGACCACAACGGCCGCCGCCACCATCGTTGCCTTGCGCGCCTGCCGGGGCCAGAAGGCCCAGGTGACCAGTCCCCCAGCCACCAGAGTGAGCAACCCCATCAGTCGCGGATCCCGGAAACCGTAGATGGTGCCGGCAACACCGGGGATCGAAGCCACGACCAGCCGAGCCTCGTGGATCAGGTAGGGCTGGGGATCATCCAGGTCGTTCGCGTCGCCGCGCATGGTGATCACCCTGGCCGACGGGGAACCGTCGAGCGGCTTGATGGAGGTGATCCGGTGCGTGATCGGCAGGGCGCTCTGGCGCTCGACCGTAGCCACGTCACCGACCTTGAACTCGCTCGCCGGGAGCAACCTCACCAGGGCGGCCGATCCGGCCGGGATGGCGGGGCTCATCGACCCCGTGGAGAACAGGACGATCGAGAAGCCGAACAGGTGCGCGGAGACGGCCGCGAGCAGGCTCAGCAGGCCGAGCCCACCGAGCGTCCAGAGCACACCATCAACCAGGTACTGGCGGAAGTGCTGCCAGTGTCCCTTGGCGGCGACCGGCGCCGGCGAGTCGACGGCAGCCCGCTGGGGTCGACTTCCTGCCATCTGGGATCCTCTGTTAGGCCTGAACCCGGCCAGGTCCGCTGGGCGGAGCCTGACCGGGCGTCGGGATTCAGCTCTGCGAGACTGCCTGGAACTGCCAGGTGACGCTACCGGTCTGGCTCTGGGTCAGACCGGCGTCGGCGGTGACCTTGAAGCAGAGGTACGCCGGTGCACCCGGGTTGCTGACCGGCGAGCCCATGTTCAGGTCGAAGGTCTGCGCGCCGGCTACGGAGCTCACAGCGGTACCGGCGGCGACGATCGACGTGCCGGTGGTGGCGGTGGTGCAGCCTGCGGTCGCGGTCCTGACCAGCTCGTAGGTGAGGTTGGCCACGGTGCCACCGGTGGTGACGGCGTTCAGGGTCACCCTGGCGTTGTTGGTCGTGTCGGCGGCCAGGCGCACAGCGAACGGCGCCGCGACGACGTCGGTAGGCGTCAGGTTGTTGAACGGAGCGGTGAAGGTCAGCGACCCGGCAGCACCCGACGTGGCGTGCTCACCGAAGGTCGCCTGCGAGGCGTCTACGGCGCCCTCGAGGTTGAACTTGCCTGCGGTGAAGGTTGCGGAGGCGAACTCGCTGTCGTTCCACGAAGCCAGGGTGGCCATGGTGCCTACCCCAAGCACCAGCCCCCCTGCGAGCACAGCGGCGATCTTGCGGCGACGCTGGCGGTGAGTGGTCTGTTCTGTGTTGGCGGTCAATTGAGTACCCTTTCTAGGTCCCCTAATACCCGGATGAGTAACTGGACAGTAGGCCAATCGCGCAATAGGTAACAACTCGGAGATGAACTCCGATCCATGTTGGGGGGGTCTGGATTGATCATGGTTAAGCCCCAAGCGCGGACCCGCTCGCGACGCAAACTCCCTTGTCACCCGCAGGAGGGTCACCCCGACGGGGGCCCCGTCACCCGTGGGAGGACATTCACAGAATGCGAAATGTCACCCGTGGGGGGACATGCTGTCATTGCGTCTGGTCACCCATTCGGGGACGTCCGATGAATGACGCTATCAGTCAACTGGGGAACATTTTCTGGACGCCCGGGTTGGCCGGATGGCGACCCGCTCCCGGGAGGCCAGTCGGAGGTGTGTGGCGCGTCTGGCGGGAACGCGGCACGACGCGGGCAGGCACAGCCTGCCCGCGTCGGACGGTCATCGAACGTTCAGCTGGCCGGGATCCGACCCCTCCTGCGGATCCCGGCCATGCCAGTTCGGGATGGAGCTAAGGAGCAATCGGTTCCGCGACAGCTCCTGGGCCGCTGAGGCCCTGGTGGTGGACGGCGATCTCCGGATTGGACCGGCGAACGCTGGACGTCGGGGTCGCCAACTGCGAATCCTGCCAACTGGCCACCGTCGCAACGGTTCCAAACCCGAGCACGAGCGCGCCTGCCAGCACCGCAGCCAACTCGCGGCTGCCCGCGTGGCGCTGCCTCCGATCAATCTTGATGTTCGACACCCCTCAAGCTCCTTCCCTAAGCATCCCTAATGCCTAGTCGAGTAGTCAGGACGTTACGCAGGAATCGTGAACCAGACGAGCCTGGCTGAACCCAAGATGCTTCGACCCGATGATTTGTTGATCTGGATCAATCGCGCGTCTCCCCTTGTCACCCGTATGAGGACGGGCACTAGTTGAGAGCATCCCCCCTTTTGGGGGACACGCCAATTGGGCAAAGTCCCCAATTATGGGGACGCCTGCCGTGAGCCCGTCACCCACGGGGGACGCCGATTCCTGGGGGATGCGCTGCCCGATTCCCAGATAAACAAAAGCGAATGTCCCCCAATTGGGGGACATTCGCCACCTTTCTGCGGTTCTGGTCAGAAGGCCCGCAGCACCGCCCCGCAGCGCGCTGCGGCCGTGGCAACGGCGGCCTGCCTTGCCGCCGCCGTCTCGGTGTCGGTGAGGGTGCGGTCAGCTGCACGGAAGCGCAGCGCGAAGGCCAGCGAGCGCTGCCCGGCCGGCACCTGCCCGCCGGTGAACACATCGAAAAGGGTGATCGACTCCAGGAGTTCCCCAGCGCCATCGGCCAGCGCCTGCTGGACGGTGCCGGCAGGCACCGCGGCCGAAACCACAAGCGCAACGTCCTCCTTGGCCACCGGGTGCGGAGATACCGGAACGATGGATCCCCGGGCCGGAGCCAGCCGGATCAGCGCATCCAGGTCCAGCTCGACCGCAGCGGTCCCGACCGGCAGCCCGAAGTCGCGGACGACGGCAGGGTGCAGCTCGCCGGCGTGTCCGACGGATTCGCCGCCCAGGACCAGCTCGGCGCACCGTCCGGGGTGCCAGGGTGCCTCCCCGGCCGACCTGCGCTCGACGGTTGCCCCCAACGCTGCTGCGGCGACGTCGGCGAACGCGAAGGCCTGTTGCCAACCCGCCCCGATCGCCGGGCCCTGCCAGCCGGCCCGCCGCCACTGCCCCGTCAGCACGGCCGCGAGGTGTCGCGGCTGGCGCGGCAGCGCAGCCTCGATGGCGGCGAGTTCGGAAGCGGTCGGCCTGTGGTCCACCGAAGGGATCGGCGCGGGGCCCCCGGTGCCGGCGAAGAACACACGTCCAGCCTCGAACAGTGCCAGGTCGTCGTTCCCGCGCGAGGTGTTGCGACCGACCGCTGCGAACAGCCCTGGCAGGATGCTGGTGCGCAGGTAGGGCGAGGTTTCCGCCAGCGGGTTGGCCAGGCGGACCAACGCGCGCCGCTCGTCCCCGGCGCCCAACCGCATCCGCTCGAGATCCTCGGCGGCGGCGAAGGGGAAGGTCAACACCTCGACGAAGCCAGCATCGACCAGCTTGGCTGCGATCGCCCGCCTGGCCCGCTGTCCACTGCTCAGGCCGCGCCCCACCGGCGCTGCCGGGACGATCGACGGGATCTGGTCGAAGCCAACCTTGCGGCCGACCTCTTCGACGTAGTCGTAGGGGTCACGCAGGTCGGGCCGCCAAGTCGGCGGGGTCACGGCGAGGCTGTCGCCGGCCGACGTCACCGTGCACCCACTTGCGGTGAGGATCTCTGCCACCCGCTCGACGGGCACCTCCATGCCGAGGATGGCCGAGGGCAGGCCGGACGCGATCGTCTGCCTCGGCGGCTGCGGAACCGTCCCGGCGACGGTCTCGGCCGCTGCCAGGGTGCCGCCGGCGAGCTCCACCAGGAGCTTCGCGGCGAGGTGGGCGGCGCTGTAGGCGGCGTTCGGGTCCACCCCGCGGTGGAATCGCTTGGAAGCCTCCGACGGCAGGTTGTGGCGTCGCAGGGTGCGGGAGATGGTCGTCGGGTCGAAGTGCGCGGCCTCGATCAGCACGTCCGTCGTGGTCTCGCGGAGCTCGGTGGATTGACCGCCCATGACCCCGGCGAGTCCGATCGGTCCGGTGTTGTCTGTGATCAGCAGGTCCTCGGGGTCGAGCTGCCTGACGGCGGCGTCGAGGGTGACCAACTGCTCGCCGGCCACGGCCTTGCGCACCTCGATCGGCCCGTCCAGCAGGGACGCGTCGTAGGCGTGCAGTGGCTGGCCGGTCTCCAGCATGACGTAGTTGGTGATGTCAACGGCCAGCGAGATCGAGCGCATGCCGGCCATCACCAGCCGTCGGGCAAGCCAGCGCGGCGTCGGCCGCGACGGGTCGATCCCCGATACGCCGAGGGCAACGAAGAGCGGGCAGGCCGGGTCGGCCAGCCGCACGGGGTGGCCGTCCAGCTTGGTGGGTGGCGTCGGCTTGTCGATCACGTCGGTGAACCGCACCCCGAGGTTCTGCCCGGCCTCACGGGCGAGCCCCCGGATGCTGAGGCAGTAGCCCATGTCGGGGCTGACGTCGATTTCCAGCACGTCGTCGCGCAGGTGCAGCACCCCGGACGGGTCGTCCCCCGGCCGCAGCTCCCGGCCACGGTCGTCGGTGGAGGGCAGCACGATGATGCCGGTGTGGTCGTGCCCGATACCCAGCTCGTCCTCTGCGCAGATCATGCCGTCGGAGACGTGGCCGTAGGTCTTCCGGGCGGCGATCGCGAAACCGCCGGCCAGCACCGCGCCTGGCAGCGAGACCACCACCAGATCGCCGACGGCGAAGTTGCGCGCGCCGCAGACCACGCTGCGACAGCCCTGCGCGTGGTCCGGGTGCGGCTCGTTGTGCTCTGCGCCGACGTCCACCTGCACCCAGCGAATGGTCTTGCCGTTCTGCTGTGGCTCGTCGACGAAGGCTTGGACGCGGCCGATGACAACCGGGCCGGTGATCTCGGCACCGACGGTCTCGACGGTCTCGACCTCAAGTCCGGCCCGGATCAGCACTTCGGCGAGTTCGCGGCCGGTGACGCCAGCAGGCAGCTCGACGTGTTCGGCCAGCCAGTTCAGTGGCGCCCTCATCGTGCCATCCCCTTCAGTGAGCGGCTGAACCGCACATCGCCCTCGACCATGTCACGCATGTCGGCGGCGTTGTTGCGGAACATCAGCGTCCGTTCGATCCCCATCCCGAAGGCGAACCCGGAGTAGACCTCCGGATCGATCCCGCACGCGGCCAGCACGCGTGGGTTGACCACACCACAGCCACCCCATTCGATCCAGCCCTGGGACTTGCAGGTGCGGCACGGCGCGTCCGGGTTGCCCACGGATGCACCACCGCAGACGAAGCACTGCAGGTCGACCTCGGCCGAGGGTTCGGTGAACGGGAAGTAGTGCGGACGCATCCGGGTGCGGATCCCCGGCCCGAACATGGCAGCAGCCAGGTGGTCGAGGGTGCCCTTCAGGTGCGCCAGCGAGATGCCCTTGTCGACGCAGAGGCCCTCGATCTGGTGGAAGACCGGCACGTGGGTGGCGTCGAACTCGTCGGCCCGGTACACCTTGCCCGGGCACACGATGTAGATCGGCGGTTCCCGGTCGAGCATGGAGCGGATCTGCACCGGCGAGGTGTGGGTCCGGAGCACGATGTGGTCCTCGATCGGCGCGACGAAGAGGGTGTCGGACGTGCCTCGGGCTGGGTGGTCCGGACCAAGGTTGAGCGCGTCGAAGTTCAACCACTCCCCCTCTGCCTCCGGGCCTTCGGCGATCTCCCAGCCCATGTCGATGAAGACGTCGCCCATCAGGTCCATCAGTGCGGTGATCGGGTGGGGGGCACCTTCGGGACCGAGCTCCACAGGAAGGGTGACGTCGATCCGCTCATTGGCAAGTTGCTGCTCGAGCTCGGCGGCGCCGACCTGCGCCTCCCGCTCGGCCAGTGCCTGGTTCACGGCTGCCCGGGCGGCGCCGAGCCGCTGGCCGGTGTCCTTGCGCTCGGGACCTGGGAGCGTGCCGATGGCGCGGTTGGCCAGGGCCATCGGCGATTTCTCACCGGTGTGGGCCAGCCGGGCCACCTTCAGTTCGGCGCTGGAGCCGGCGGCAGCGAACGCGGAAAGGGCGTCGGTGACCATCCGGTCGACGGCTGGTTGGCTCAGGTCTGCCGGTTGTTCGGGGCCGGGCATGGGTGGCTCTCCTGGTGTCGGTTGGACGCGGGTGTCGGTTGGACGCTGGCGTCAGCTGGACGCCCGCTGCGCGCTGGCGCTGGCGTAAAGACAGACCGCAGCCGCAGTTGCCAGATTAAGACTCTCCGCCTGACCGTAGATGGGCACGGCCACGGTGTGGTCGGCCAGCGCGAGGTGCTCGACTGGCAGCCCCCACGATTCGTTGCCCATCACCCAGGCGGTGGGCTTGTCCAGGTCGGCGTCCAGGTCGGTCAGGTCGGTGCCGGCGGCACCGTCGGTGGCGAAGATCTGCATCCCCGCTTCCCGGCAAGCCTCGATGGCCTCGGCCAGGTCCACCCCGACCACGATCGGGAGGTGGAAGATGCTGCCCACCGACGCGCGGACGGTCTTGGGGTTGTAGACCTCGACGGAGTCGGAGCTCAGGATGACCGCGTCCGCACCGAACGCGTCGGCGCAGCGGATCACGGTGCCGGCGTTGCCTGGGTCGCGCACCTGGGCGCAGATCACGATCAGCGAAACATCCTTGCGGCGATGCTTCTTCTTCGGCTTCTCGTCCTTCCTTGTCTTCCTGCCAAGGACCGACTTCAGCGGCACGTCGATCACGTTGGCTACCGCGACCACACCCTGCGGGGTGACGGTGTCGGTCATGGTCGCCAGGTTCTGCTCGCTGACGCCGTAGTACTCGACGCCGGCGGCCTTGGCCAGGTCGACCAGGTCGGAGTTGTCGATGGCCGCGTCCCAGCGGAAGTAGACCGCCTCGACCACACCGGGCAGGCGCAGGGCCTCGCGGACGGCTTGGCGGCCCTCAACCAGGAACTTCTGGGAATCCTTGCGCTCCTGGCGGCGCTGCAGCGCCCGGGCAGCCCGCAGGACGGCCTGGGTCGGTTCTGGCAGTTCGATCGAAGCGACGGTCATCGTCGGCTCCTCTTTCACAGCTGATGAGTTCGGCCGGGCCCGAGCTGGGGCCCGGCCGATTGGTGACCTGTAGGTCAGGCGGCCTCGGCCGTCTGGTTGGCCTTGGCGACCTCGACGAGGGCGGCGAACGTCGGGGCGTCGTTGACGGCCAGTTCGGCCAGGATCTTGCGATCCACCTCGACGCCGGCATTCTTCAGGCCGTTGATGAACCGGTTGTAGGTCATTCCCTCGGCGCGGGCAGCGGCGTTGATCCGCTGGATCCACAGCGCCCGGAAGTCACCCTTGCGGGCGCGGCGGTCGCGGTAGGCGTAGGTGTAGGAATGCAGCAGCTGTTCCTTGGCCTTGCGGTAAAGGCGGGAACGCTGGCCCCGGTAGCCGGACGCCTGGTCCAGGACTTCGCGACGCTTCTTGTGGGCGTTGACGGAACGCTTGACGCGTGCCATGGCAGTTACTCCTCAGTCTTCAGATCTAGGGGTGGTGGACGTCACTTGGACTTGTAGCCGGCGAGCAGGCGACGAGCCTTCTTGGCGTCGCCCTTGGCCACCACTTTGTCGCCGTCGAGCCGGCGGGTCTGGCTGGACGGCTTGTGCTCGTTGAGGTGCATCTTGCCGGCCTGGCGGTGCATGATCTTGCCCGTACCGGTGACCCGGAAGCGCTTTTTGGCACCCGAATGGGTCTTCATCTTCGGCATAGTGTCAGTCCTTCTCTGTGTACTACTACAGGTCGATGTCGGGGTCCATGTTGTCTGCGGGACCCCTCTTCTTCTTGCTGGCTGTGTGGGCGGCTGCTGCTGCGGCGGCGGCTGCCCGCAGTTCGGCCTCCTGCCGGCGTTCAGCTTCGGCGCTGGCTGCCCGGTCGGCGGCGCGGGCAGCCTTGGCGGCCTCCACCTCGACCTTGGCCTCGGTCTTCTTCCGCGTGGGCGAGAGCACCATCAGCATGTTGCGGCCGTCCTGCTTCGGGGCGGATTCGATGAAGCCGTCCTCGGCGACGTCGTCGGCCAGCTTCTTCAACAGGTTGAAACCCAGCTCGGGGCGGCTCTGCTCACGGCCGCGGAACATGATGGTGATCTTCACCTTGTCCCCGGCCTTCAGGAACCGGACGACGTGACCTTTCTTGGTCTCGTAGTCGTGGATGTCGATCTTCGGTCGGAGCTTCATCTCCTTGATGACCGTGTTGGTCTGGTTCCGTCGCGTCTCGCGCGCCTTCTGTGCCGCTTCGTACTTGAACTTGCCGTAGTCCATCAACTTCGCGACCGGCGGCCGCGCCATCGGGGCAACCTCGACCAGGTCGAGGTCGGACTCCCGGGCAAGCCGCAGGGCGTCATCGATCCGCACAATGCCCACCTGTTCGCCGGCAGGGCCGACCAGGCGCACCTCGTTGACGTGGATGCGTTCGTTGATCCGCGGTTCAGTGCTGATGTGTCCTCCAAATATCGGGATTGGTCAACCGATCGGCTTAACAGCGAAGGGCCCCCGCGCACGCGAAGGCCCTGACAGTACGGACGGCACAAACTGCACCGCCACCGGCACCGACCCGTCACCTGAGGCGATCGGGTGGGAGTTCAGGACTCCACTTTTGCGGACTGCCACCTCACGGCGCAGTCGATCTCCCCGGATTCTATCCTGTTGAGCCACTCCCGGACGAATCGGGGCGGGAGTACAGCCAACCCCACTCCCCCGCGGCAAGCTCGACCAATCGGTGCCCCTGCGCGAGTTCGGCAACCAGGTCACCCTCGATGACCAGCGGGGACGGCCCGGCGAGGTCGACAAGGATGGCGACCGCTGACACCTCGACGGCTGTGGCGGCCACCTCGTCCAGCCGGCACGGCACCGGGCGGGCATCCGGCTTCCAGGCCCGGATGGCATCGATCCCGGTGAACACCGGCAGCCCGGTGCGGCCGTCCGGGGTGGCGAGCAGCACGGCCTGCGTCTCGGCGTGCCGATCCGGGTCGGGCCCGTTGCCCGCGCCATCGCCGACGGCGACGATGGGCAGCAGGAGCCTCGCCGCGCACAGCCCGGCGACGGCCCGCAGGTACTCCTGCCGGCCGCGGTCGGCGCTCGCCAGCAGCTTGCGGACCAGCTCGTCGGGTTCGCCGTGGTCCCCGGCATAGGCCTGGCTGGGCTGGAAGAGGCGGTTCATGACCTGGCTCGCTCCCAGACCGAAAGGAGCGCGATGAAGTCGGCCTCGGCGCGCTCCCGGTCGGTGCGCTGCAGGCCGAGCAATGGCCGCTGGTCGACCTCACCGGTGGTGAGCACGTAGGCCCACGGGTCATGCTCGGTGAACCGGAAGCCGGTTATCGCAGACCAGGCCAGCCGATGGGTCCGCAGGCCGTTGCGGAAGGTGACCCCGGTATCGTCGGCGCGGACGTAGCTGAGCCCGACGCTCATCATGAAGCCGATCATCACCACTACGAAGAAGGCCAGCGTCAGCAGTTGCGGAGCACTGAACTGGTCCCTGGTCTCGACCGGCATGGCGACCCAGCCGAGAATGGTCGCCACGACCAGCACCGCCGACAGCGCCGAGGCGGTCAGCAGCGCCCGGCGTGGGCGGAGAATCAGTGGCGCCATCGCCTACAGCCGGCAGGCGTGGATGGTGGTCACCAGGATCGCGTCGGCGCCGGTGTCCCACAGGTCGTCCATGATCCGCTGCGCCTCCTTGGCCGGGATCATGGCGCGCACCGCCACCCAGCCCTCCTTGGCCAGCGGCGAGACGGTTGGTGCATCCAGACCCGGGGTCACGCGGCAAGCTGCGTCCAGCAGGCCCCGGGGAACGTTGTAGTCCACCATCAGGTAGTTACGGGCGGTGAGGACGCCACTCAGCCGCCGCACCAGCAGGTCGAGGCCGGCCGGCGCCTGGCTGTCGCGGTGCTGGATCAGGATCGCCTCGGATTCGAGGATCGCCTCGCCGAAGAGCTCGAGCCCGGCCCGTTTGAGGGTCGTCCCGGTCTCCACCACGTCGGCCACGACGTCGGCGACTCCGAGGCGGACCGAGCTTTCCACGGCGCCGTCGAGGTGGATCAGTCGGGCCGTAACCCCGTGGCTGTCCAGGTAGGCCGCGACCAGGCCAGGGTAGGACGTCGCGATCCGGCGTCCGGCGAGGTCGGCAACGCTCATCGTGGAGCCCCCCGGTGCGGCGAACCGGAACCGGGTACCCCCGAAGCCAAGGGCCATCACTTCCGTGGCAGCGGCAGCGGAGTCGAGCAGCATGTCCCGTCCGGTGACACCGAGGTCTAGCGTGCCCTCCCCCACGTAGACCGCGATATCCCGGGGACGCAGGTAGTAGAACTCGACGCCGTTGGCTTCGTCGACCAGCACCAGATCCTTGGCGTCGGTGCGCTGCCGGTAGCCGGCCTCGCGAAGCATGCCGGCTGCGGCCTCCGCAAGGGAGCCCTTGTTGGGTACGGCGATCTTCAGCAGTCCGTCAGCAGCCACGCGGATTTCCCCTTTCGGGACTCAGAGGTACTCGTAGACGTCTTCGAGCTCGAGCCCGAGGGAGATCATCAACACCTGCAGGTGGTAAAGCAGCTGGCTGATCTCCTCAGCCGCCTCGGTCTTGGTCTGGTACTCGGCGGCCATCCACACCTCTGCGGCCTCCTCGACCACCTTCTTGCCGATCTCGTGGACGCCGGCGTCGAGCGCACGAACGGTCCCCGAACCCTCGGGGCGCGTTGCGGCGCGGGCGCGCAATTCGGCGAACAGGTCTTCGAAGGTTTTGCTCACGAGCGCGAAGCCTACCGGGAGCGAGTCGGGCACGCCGTTCGATGGCCCATGCTGAGCACCTCGTGGGAGGAACCTGCACCCCGATCGATTCTGACCGTCTGAATGCGCCCTGCTCGCGCCTGTGGATGCAGATTTCTCGCACAGACCCTCATCCACAGGCGGGCCGATCGCCTGACACTGCGCCGGGCGCGCCACCGATGGTTATGGTTGTGGATCGAATCGAGCGGCTGCTGGCGAATGAAGGGCTCATCCTGGTGCGGGAGCACCCCGAGCTCAGTTCCACCCTTCACCGCCGCTGGCACGCGGGTGGGCTGGCGCGGCTGCATCCAGGCGTGTATGTGGGGACTGGACCCGTGTCCGAAAGCCTCCGGCTCCTTGCCCTTTGCCGCTGGTCGCCACGCGGGGTGCTCCATGGCGCCACGGGTGCCGCGTTGTGGCTCGACGCCTGGACTGGCGGCATCGTCGACCTGGCCAACCCGGTCAGGCTGGTTGCGACCCCGGGAGTAAGGGTCACCCTCCGGCGTATCCCACCCGAGCACGTGCGACTCGCGCGTGGACTCGCCGTGGCCAGTGCCGCCTACTGCGCCGCCGAACTCGCAGCCGTGGACGACGGGCGGACAGCGATGCGCATGTTCATCGCGGGCGTCACCTCTGCCAGCGCTGTAGAGGTCTCGGCCCAATCGCTCAGTGGTACGCCGGGGAATTCGGTCCGCCGCGACGTGGTCCGGGCTCTGGCCGCCAATCCCTGGTCGCCGGCGGAGCGGCTCCTGCACCAGTTACTGCTGGCTGCCGGCATCACCGACTGGGTGGCCAACCCCAGCATCCGCATCGAAGGTCGCCGGCTGCAGCCCGATGTGCTGTTGCGGGAGGCGCGCCTGGTGATCGAGGTCGACGGTTTCGCCTTCCACAGCGGCCGCGTCGAGTTCCAGAAGGACAGGGAGCGTCAGAACCTTCTCGTTCAGGCGGGCTTCACGGTGTTGCGCTTCACCTGGGACGACCTCACCGAGCGTCCGGCGCAGGTCGTTACCAGGATCGAGCGAACACTGCGCGGCAGGAATCTGCACCTAGACCCCTCGTCAGCAGCCTGACGAGCCGAATGCTGTGAACAAGGTGCAGATTTCTCTCAGAGGTCGATGCCGAGCAGGGAGTCGGCGAGGTCGCGGACCAGGCCGGGAGCGGCTGCGTCGTTGCCGGAGGCCGCGGCCCATTCATCGATCGCCTCGAGAGCCGCCGGAGCATCCAGGTCGTTGCGGAGCGCTGCACGCACCCGGTCGAGGGTTGCGGTGGCCTCCGGTCCGGTCGGAGCCGTGACCGCTACCCGCCACCGGTCCAACCGCGAGTGCGCGGCCTCGAGTTCCGCGCCGGTGTACTCCCAGTCGCTGCGGTAGTGGTGGGCCAGCAGTACGAGGCGCACGGCCATCGGGTCGGTACCGTCGGCCAGCAGGCGGTTGACGAAGACCAGGTTGCCCAGCGACTTGCTCATCTTCCTGCCGTCAAGGGCGACCATTCCGGTGTGCAGGAAGACCTTCGCGAATTCACTCCCGGTCGCCACCCTTGCCTGGGCCGCGCTCATCGGGTGGTGCGGGAAGGCAAGGTCGCTGCCGCCGGCCTGCACGTCGAAGTCACTGCCGAGGGCGTCCAGGGCGATCGCGGTGCACTCGATGTGCCAGCCGGGACGACCCCTGCCCAGCCATGAGTCCCAGGCGGGCTCGCCCTCCCGCGCCTGGCGCCAAACCAGACAGTCCAGGCGGTGCCGCTTGCCGGGACGCTCAGGGTCACCGCCTCGCTCGGCGAAGACCTCCTCGGCTTCGAGCATCGAGATCCCGGTGCCGGCCATCAGGTTGCTGGCCTTGGTAACGGAGAAGTACCAGTCCGGATACTCCGGGTCAGGCACCTGGTAGACCGCTTGCTCGCCATGCAGCACCGAAATCAGCTCGGTGACGACGTCCAGGCTCTCCACGACACCGGTGAGTTGTTCGGGAGGAAGCACCCGCAGGGCAGCCATGTCGGAGCGGTAAAGCTCGATCTGGTGTTCGGCCAGCTCCGCCCAGCCGACCCCGGTCGCGGCGGCGCGTTCCAGCAGCGGGTCGTCGATGTCGGTGACGTTCTGGGCGTACCGGACGCCGAGTCCGGCGTCCAGCCAGGCGCGGTACAGCAGGTCGACCGCAACATAGGTGGCGGCATGCCCGAGGTGGGTGGCGTCGTAGGGGGTGATCCCGCACGCGTACAACCGGGCGTCGCCGCTCACCGGGCCGGCAGGTTGCAGCTGGCCGGTGAGGGTGTCGTGCACCAGCACCCGCCCGATGCCACGACCAGGCAGGGGCGGAACGGCGGCGGACATCCAGGCACGCATGCGGCGCAGCCTACCGGCAAGGTGGGATTCGCCTGTGGCTAAACTGGCCGCCGCGTCCGCAATCGGGAAGGCCCGTGATGATCGAATGGTGGCACGCGATCCTGTTCGGGATCGTCGAAGGGGTGACCGAGTTCCTGCCCATTTCCAGCACCGGTCACCTGACCCTGGTGGAGGGCATCCTGGGCTTCGACGTGGCCGACCCTAGCGTCACCGCGTTCACCGCGATCATCCAGGTTGGCGCGATGGTCGCATCGATCATCTACTTCTGGTCGGACATCGTCCGCTTCGCGATCGCGTGGTTCCGCGGCTTGCGCATCGCCGAGCACCGCCAGGACCCGGACTACCGGATGGGTTGGGCGATCATTGTTGGCTTCGCGATCACCGCGGTGATCGCGTTGGTGTTCAAGGACCTGGTCGAAGGTCCGCTGCGCAGCCTGTGGGCGGTGGTGGCAGGCCTGCTCGGCTGGAGCGTGGTGATGCTTGCCGCCGATCGGCTGGCCAAGGTCGTGCGCGACGAGCACTCGATCACCTGGCGTGACGGCGCGGTGCTAGGACTCGTGCAGGCCATCTCCCTCGTCCCCGGGGTGTCTCGCTCAGGGGCGACCATCGCGGGCGGCCTCTTCCGTGGCCTGGACCGGGTGAGCGCCACGCGGATGAGCTTCTTCCTCGGTATCCCGACCCTGATCGCCTCGGGGGCGTTCCAGGCGGTCACCGAGGCCCGAAACATCGGGGCGCCAGGTGGCGTCGGCTGGGCCGCGACCGCTCTGGGAACGGTGGTCTCCGGGGTGGTGGCCTACGCTTCGATCGCTTGGTTGCTGAAGTTCGTGACCAGCCACGACTTCACCGCCTTCATCATCTACCGGGTGCTGCTGGCGGGCGTGATGATCACCCTGCTGCTCACCGGGGTGATCTCAGCGGTATGAAGAAGCGCGCCGTCGGCGTCTCCGGCCTCCAGGTCTCGCGGCTCGGCCTTGGCACACTCACCTGGGGCAGGGAGACCCGGCTGGAAGATGCCACCGGGCTCCTGCGGAGGTTCGTCGCGGCGGGCGGCAGCCTCATCGACACCGCCGCCGCCTATGCCGCCGGTGATGCGGAACGGATGATCGGCCGGCTGCTCCGGGCCGGTGGGATCGCCCGCGACGACCTGGTGATCGCCACCAAGGCCGGCTTCGGGATCCGCGACGGGCAGCGGGTCGTGGACACTTCCCGCGGCGCGTTGCTTGCCGACCTGCAGTCCTCCCTTCGCCGGCTCGGCACCGACCACATCGACATCTGGCAGCTGCACGCGTGGGGGCAGGCGCCGCTCGAGGAGTCCCTTGCCGCGATCGATACCGCCGTTGGCAGCGGGCAGGCGAGGTACGCCGGGATCTCCAACTTCGTGGGCTGGCAGACCGCCCAGGCTGCCACCTGGCAGTCAGCGTTCCCCGGGCGCACCCCGATCACCTGCGCCCAGGTGGAGTATTCGCTGCTGGCCCGCCGGGCGGAGGTGGAGGTGATCCCCGCCGTCCGCGCGTTCGGGATGGGCCTGCTGCCCTGGTCACCGATCGGACGCGGGGTCCTCACCGGCAAGTACCGCACCGGGCGTCCCCGCGGCTCCCGCGGCGCTTCGGCGCATTTCGCCTGGTTCGTCGAACCGTACCTGGAACCCCGCTCGAAGGCGGTCGTCGACGCGGTAGCGACCGCAGCCGACGGCCTCGACCTGACCCCTGGCCAGGTGGCGCTGTTGTGGGTGCGGGACGCCCCTGGCGTCACGGCTCCACTGCTGGGTGCCCGCACCGTCACCCAACTCGAGCAGTACCTGGCCATGGAGGAAACCGAACTGCCGGCCGAGATCATCACCGCCCTTGACGACATCTCCGGCGGACCCAACGCCGGCCGGGAGAGCTACGAGACGACCGCCATCGGTTGACACCCGCCCCGGCGGTGGTCAAGCCTTTCGAGACCAGGCCCTTCGCAGGTTGGGACCGAGCTCGGGGAGGAAGCCACATGGCCATGGCAGACGCGGAGCGCTATCAGCCGCTCACCATCGACGACTGGCACGCCTGGTTGGCCGCCAACCACGACCGCGGGGCCGGTGTCTGGGTGGTGATCTGGCGCCCGTCCTCCGGCCGGCCCCAGCTGAGTTATGAGGAGCTGATCCGGGAGGCACTGTGCTGGGGCTGGGTGGACGGCCAGGCGAGCCCGCTGGACGACCAGCGCTCGATGCTGTGGTTCACGAAGCGCAAGCAGAACAGCCCGTGGGCGGCCAGCAACAAGGCTCGGGTGACGGAGCTGGAACTGGAAGGCCGCCTGCAGCCGCCGGGGATCGCCGAGATCGAGCGGGCAAAGGCGATCGGGACCTGGACGATGCTCGACTCGGTCGAGGCCCTTCAGGAGCCGCCCGAGCTGGCCGCAGCGCTGGAAGCCGTGCCGGCCGCCCGCCAGAACTGGGACTCGTTCCCGCCGAGCGTGCGGAAGCAGGCGCTGGGGTCGATCGCGCTCGCGAAGCGCGCAGAGACAAGGGCGGCTCGCATCGAGACGATCGTCGACAAGGCTGCCCGGGGTGAGCGCCCCGCCTGATCCCGGTTCGTTCCTGGCGGCCCCGTCCGTGACGCCCCGCCTTGCTCGCCTCGCTACGCCTTCCCTCGCGACGCTACGCGTTGGCCGGGACGCTACCGGTAGACGGGTAGCGTCCCGGCCGGAAGGTAGCGAGGCGAACAGGGACGTAGCGAGGCGGGTGTGCTCAGGAGCCGACCTGCGCCCGGTAACAGGCGGTGAACATCGGGAACTCGAACAGCCGACGGCCACCGGTGTGCGGGTGGGTGGCGACGAGTTCACGGACGGCAGCGAGCACCGCTGCCTGAGTGGCCGGCGGTGCGACCAGCCAGTGGCTCCGGGAGGTCACGAGTGCCTCCAAGGCTTCGGCGGTGATCATCCGGACCGAGTCGAACCGCCGGCGTTCGAAGTCGCCGAACCCGGGCACGCGGTGCACTTCATCGGCGTCGATCATCGCTTCGGCAGGGGATGGACCCATTGCCTCGGCGAGAGCCGCCACGAAAGGGTGCCTGGCGTCGCGGATGTTCCAGATCAGCCCGAGCCGCCCACCGGGGACAAGGACGCGGGCGATCTCGGCCCCGGCCGCAGCCTGGTCGAACCAGTGCCAGGCCTGCCCAACCGTGACGGCAGCCACTGCGTCATCGGGCAGCGGGATCGCCTCAGCTGTCCCGATGAGGGTCTCCGCTTCGCCGACCCGGCTGAGCATCTGCTCGTCCGGGTCGACCGCCAGCACGTCGAACCCGAGGTCCCGCACGGCTCGGGTCAGCTTGCCCGATCCCGCGGCCAGGTCGAGAACCCGTCCCTGTACCCCGTCCAGAAGCCAGGCGACGTGCTCGGCCGCGTATCCCGGGCGGCCCAGTTCATAGGCACTGACTGCGGCTCCGAACGACCTCGCCCGGTCCGGCCCGCTCATCAGGCCTGGTCCAGGAAGCGATCCAGCACCCGGCAGCCGAACTGCAGCGACTCGACGGGGACGCGCTCGTCCACACCATGGAACAGCGCCACGAAGTCCAGATCTGGTGGCAGGCGCAGCGGCGCGAAGCCGAAGCAGCGGACGCCCAGCGGCGACCAGGCCTTGGCGTCGGTGCCGACGCTGATCAGGAACGGCACCACGGCAGCACCAGGGTCCTCCGCCTGCAGGCTCGCGGTCATGGCAGTGACCAGGTCACCGTCGAACGTGGTTTCGACTGCGATCGACGTGATGGCTGGCTCGTACCGCACGTGCTCGCCGATGAGTTCGGTGATGGTTGCGTAGAACTCCGCCTCGTAGCCGGGCAGGAACCGACCGTCGACCCCTGCTGTCGCCCGACCGGGGACCACGTTCATCTTGTACCCGGCGGTCAGCATCGTCGGGTTGGCCGTGTTTGACATGGTGGCGCCAACCATCTTCGCGATCGAGCCGAGCCGAGCCAGTGTGACCTCGGCGTCATCGGTGCTGATCTGGGTTCCCAGCGCTTGCTCGACGGCCTCAATGAACTTCTGCTGCGCGGGGTGGATCCGCTGCGGCCAGTGGTGGTTCCCGATCCTGGTCACCGCCTCGGCGAGGCGGGTGACAGCGTTCTGGTCGTTGCGCATCGAGCCATGGCCGGCGTTGCCCTCGGCAATCAGGTTCAGCCAGGCCAGTCCCTTTTCTGCGGTCTGGATGAGGTACATCCGCTGGTCATTGACGCTCAACGAGAAGCCACCGACCTCACCGATGGCCTCGGTGCAGTCGGCGATGAGCTCCGGATGGTTGTCAGCCAGCCAGGTGGCGCCCAGTGGACCGCCGGCTTCCTCGTCGGCGGTGAACACCAGGCGGATCGGGCGTCGCGGGGCCCTGCCGCTGCGCATCCGCTCCCGGACCACGGCGAGAATGATGGCGTCGAAGTCCTTCATGTCGACAGCGCCCCGGCCCCACACGTAGCCGTCGATGATCTCGCCGGCGAACGGATCCACCTGCCAGTCGGACGCGATCGCCGGAACCACGTCCGTGTGGCCGTGGATCAGCAGCGGGGGCAGCGAGCGGTCGCAGCCTTCCGGTGCCCAGTCCGCGACCAGGGTGGTGCGGCGCGGCTCGGACTCGAACAGCTCACCGTGGATGCCGACCTCCGCCAGGGTGGCGGCCACGAACTCGGCAGCCTCCCGTTCACCCTTGGCCCCGGACGGGCCGAAATTGGACGTGTCGAACCGGATCAGCTCGCTGCAAAGACCGGCCACTTCGTCAGCCGCCGTGAGGGGGGACTCCATGTCGTCATCCTGCCACCGGATCTTGGGCCTGCTGGTCCATGCGTCATTTCGCCAAGCGACTGACCGATTGGGTATAGTGCTCTGGCTGTCCGGGGAACCGGACGCACCACCTGTCCGGGTGGCGGAATAGGTAGACGCGCTAGCTTGAGGTGCTAGTGCCCTTTATCGGGCGTGGAGGTTCAAGTCCTCTCTCGGACACAACGCAAAAGTGGCTCTGACTAGGGAAATAGTCGGAGCCACTGTCGCGCCTGGAGCCCTGCAAAACATCTGCACAACATCTCCGGGCGCCCGGAGGGCCCTCGTGGGAACACATGTGGGCAGACGGAGGACGACACGCGTGATCGCGGCAACCGACTTCGTGTGGCAGTTCCGGATGCCTCGTGTTGTGAGGCTGCGGTCGGCACCAAGGCAGGCGCCTCGCCGTGGGCAGTGGACGCGCCCTGCAGAGGCTGACGAGTCGTCCTTACCTGAGCCGTTTCCGGGTACGGCGGCTGCCGACAGCGACCGCGCCGATCGCGATCGCCAGGGTGGCGGCGAGCCGCACCCAGTCCTGGCCTGTCAGCAGGAGCTCCTCGCTGGCGTTGAAGGCGGAGTGAAGCACCGCCACGGCCAGGACGCTGCCCCCGGTCCAGTCGTACAGGCGTCCGATCAGCAGCCGTACGCCGACGGCGACCACGGTCAGGGTGGCGACATTCGTCATCGAGGCCGTCAGGCCGCCGGCAGGATCGACGGCCAATGGCACGTGGATGGCGGTGAAGAAGACCGCCGTGACGAGGCTGCCTCTGGTTGCGCCCCAGCGTGTCATGGCACGGCTTTGGAAGTAGCCGGTCCAGGCCAGTTCCTCGGCCAGATTGATGACCACCAGACCGATCACGATGTCTAGGACAAGTGCGACGAGTGTGGTCCAGGTGACGGGTCGGGCGGCGCCGAGCGTTGCGCCGAGGGTCCACGTCGCGACGGGTATGGCAGCGCCGGCGACCGGCAGCCACCACAGCGGGCGGGGTAGCCGGATGGCCTGCCGTAGCAGTTCCCGGATGGCACCGTGACGGCGCTCGGCCCGGGTGAGGACCAGGGCGGGGAGGAGCAGGGTCCCGTACACCGCGGCGAGCAGGAACGGTTCACCTGGCGTGACGAGCCTGGACAGGGCCAGCAGCACCCCGCCGCCGAGGACCGCGCTGGCCGCGAAGATCATCTGGAGCCGCACTCCCGACCGGGGAGCGGTGACCATGGTAGGAGAGGCGGTCATCGGAGCACCAGCCCGAGGAGCATGGCGGTGAACACGACGGTCTGGGCGCTGTGAACCGCGACGCCCAGCAGTGCGCTGCGGTAGTGCCGCGCGGGGAGGGACACGAAGAAGGTGTCCAGGGTGTTGGCCGGAATCGACCACGGCGTGTGCAGGTGGTAGAGGCCGAAGAGCACGCCGTTGGCGAGCCAGTCCCACCGTCCGAAGGCGCCCTGCATGCGCGGCAGCAGTAGCCCGCGGAAGAGCAGTTCCTCACCAATCACGGTGTTGAACACCATCATCGTGATGACCAGCGCGAACCAGGGCCAGTTACCGGAGAAGAAAGCGTGGCCGGCGTCAGACTGCAGGAAGAGGGCGAGATCGCGGTTGGCCGGGGCCGGGATCTTGGGCAGCAGCTCCTTGGCCACCACGAGGGCCACCAACGGGACGACCAATAGCCACATGCGACCCCCTCGCCGCCCAGTTCGGGGGCTCGTTGGCGCCCGGAGCCACAGCGCGTCCCGGACCACCGGCCAGCGCAGGCTTCCCTGCTCGTGGCGAACCAGGATCAGGACCAGGACGCACTGCCATGCCAATCCGGCGGTCAGGGTGAGCACGATCGCCCGGGGCCAGGCGGATGGTCCCTCGAGCGCGGCGGCAAGTGCCGGTGCGACGAGCCAGGCGAGCGCGGCCATGGGGAACGCGGCCGCCGCCCAGACAGCAAGGACCATGCGACGCGAGTATTGCTGTGGCCGGCCCGCGGCCGCGGTGACGGGCCGTGCGGGGCGGGTGGGGGACGCCAACCCTCGATTGGCGTTGAGCATGTCAGCCATGGAAGCTCCCTCGATAGGCGGAAGTCGGGCCCCGGGGCGGTGTCCCGACTGGTCACGACGCTACGAGCGGCCCCCGGTCGGCCGCGTCGTCGCGAGGGTCCGACTGACTCGTACCTCCGGGCGATCTCCCCGTCAGACCAATGGAGGATGCCCGGGGCGCGGCGGACGTTCTACGCTGGCCGCGTGGACCGCGTGGAACTCCTGCTCGCTGGGCGCGGCCTCGACCTCCTGATCGTGGCCATGGCCGTCGCTGCCGCGGCGGGCTCAGTGACGCGCGCGCCCGGCTCGCGCCCGGAAGGCGTCCTGCTCGTCCTCGAGGCCGTCGCGGTCGTCGGGCTCGTACTCGCGTTACTGCTGCGACGGGCCGCCCCGTTCCTGGCGCCAGCGGGCACTTGGCTCGCGAGCGCCGGGTTGTCGTTCCTCGACGGCGAGCTGATCGTGCACCAGCCGGCCGCGTCCGTCGCCGGGATCGTCGCCGCGGTGCTTCTGGGCAACCAGGCCGGCGCGCGGCGCAGCTGGGCCGGTCTCGGGATCGTCGCGCTCAGCGCAGCGGTCGTCGTTTTCAACGACCCCACCCACTCACCCGCCGAACTCGTACTCGTCCCCATCCTGTTCTCGGTCGGCTGGCTGGTGGGGTTCGCGCTGCAGGAAGGGGCCCAGGAGACTGAGGCAGCCAGGCTCCGTGCCAACCGGGCCGAGCGGGACCGCCAGTTGGCCGCCCGCGTGGCGGTCGCCGAGGAACGGGCCAGGATCGCCCGGGAGTTGCACGACGTGGTTGCGCACGCAGTCAGCGTGATGGTGCTCCAGGTCGGCGCCGTCCGGCACCGCATGCGACCTGAGGACGTCGAGGACCGCGAGGCCCTGCAGAACGTCGAGCAAGCCGGCCGCACCGCACTCGGCGAGATGCGTCGCCTCCTGGACGCCCTCCGCAGCGAGGACGACGCCACCGAGCGGATGCCGCAGCCCGGGCTCTCCGACCTCGGCAGGCTCGCCGAGCAGGCCCGAAGCACCGGGCTTGAGGTGGACGTACAGGTGCAGGGGACGCCGACGGCGCTCCCCGCGACGCTCGACCTGTCGGCCTACCGGATCGTGCAGGAAGCACTCACGAACACCATCAAGCACGCCCGGGCGAACCGTGTCGACATCACGCTGGGCTACGGCCAGGACGAACTGGCGATCGAGGTGCGCGACGACGGTCGGGGGCTCGCGGCCCCCGACGGCCACGGGCACGGGCTTGTGGGCATCGGAGAGCGCGTGCATATCTTCGGCGGCACCCTGGTGTCCGGAGTTGGCGCACACGGCGGCTACGTACTCCGGGCCAACCTCCCCTACGCCGGGGGTGGCTGATGGCGATCAGGACGCTGGTGGCCGACGACCAGGCGATGGTCCGCGCCGGCCTGCGGATGCTGCTGAACAGCGAACCCGACATCGAGGTGGTCGCCGAGGCAGGCAACGGCAGGGATGCTGTCGCCCAGGCAGACCGCTTCCACCCAGACGTGGTGCTGATGGACATTCGCATGCCCGAGACGGACGGGATCGAAGCGACCAAGCGCATCCTGGCGGCCACACCCGCGACCCGCGTCCTCATCCTGACCACCTTCAACCTCGACGACTACCTATTCGACGCGCTCCGGGCAGGTGCGAGCGGCTTCGTCCTGAAGGACGACCCACCAGAACAACTCATCGCAGCCGTGCGCACCGTCGCCGCCGGCGACGCGCTGCTCTCCCCCGCCATCACGCGCAGGGTCATCGCGCAGTTCACCCGGCACCAGCGCCGGCCGACGCCCCCGGCAATCGAGAGCCTGACCGCTCGCGAGCTCGAGGTATACCAACTCATCGCCCAGGGTTACTCCAACACCGAGATCGGCACCGAACTCTTCATCAGCGACACCACGGTCAAGACCCACGTCACCCGGCTGTTCCAGAAGCTGGGCGTTCGCGACCGGGCCCAGGCCATCGTCCTCGCCTACCAAACGGGCATGTTCGACCCCGATGCCTAGGATCCATCGCCGAGCTCAGCCCGACGCAGTGGTCACGGTGAACCTGCTCCACATCGTCTCGGACGCGGCCGCGGTCCTCGCCGCGGCACGCAGGCTGCTGCGACCCGGGCGGAATGCTCGTCGTCGCTGATTCGACCGGAAAGGGGTTGTCGGTCTGGCAGCGAGGAACGCTGGCTGTCCGCTAGACCTCACTCGCCTCACGCAGTTCGCGGCTCTCCCGGAGCAACTGCGCGTCAGCTGCGCCTCAGCCGTGGTCGCTCAGGCCGGTGACCTAGCCGCTCTCGGCTGGCTGGACCCAGTTCCGAAACGTCCCAGGGTTGCTAGCATCTGGCCCGAGATGGACATCCCTGAGCGGGTCGAGGCTTACCTCGCCAGTCAACCCGAGCCCAAGCAGACCGACCTCCGACAGTTGCACGCGCTCGTGCTGGCGGAGTTCCCCGAGTGCAGGCTGTGGTTCAACGACGGCACAAACGAGGCCGGCAAGGTCGTGGCCAACCCCAACATTGGCTATGGCGTCTACACCATCACCTACGCCGATGGGTCGTCACGAGAGTTCTATCGCATCGGCCTGAGCGCCAACACGACGGGCATTTCGGTCTATGTGCTTGGCCTCGACGACAAGACCTACCTGGCGCGCACCTACGGCGCCTCGATCGGCAAGGCCAGCGTCACGGGCTACTGCATCAAGTTCAAACGCCTCTCAGTCATCAACGCCGATGCCCTTCAGGCGGCCATCCGACACGGCATGACCGTCAACCAGACCGGTTGAACGCAGACATCGGCATGATCGCGACACCCGACTCCGTGCGCTATCCCCGGGTTCCAGGTGCCACCGTCATGTTGATCGTCGCTCTTGGCTACGCCGCGCAGCATTTCGTGACATGGTCTTGATCGTGGGCGCCTATCTGGACACCCGATCCGAACAGGGATCGAGTCCGTAGCCAAGTTGGTCTCCATGGGCCGGAGATGAAGACCGTGCGATGGTCACGCGAAGTGGGTGGGCAGGGTCGGGCTTCCGGCCGGGCCGGCCCGGGTTTCGGCTTGAGTCGGTGTTCCCCTTCTGGGCCTCTGGGCAATGCCTGGTGGGCCACCTTGAGTCTCGTGCCTGTGCTGGGGCTCGTCGCTGGTCAGGCCGTCCTGGCCCTGAGACGCTACGGGGAGTCGCCGGCGTTGGCCCCGGTCGATGTGACGGTCGCGCCTTCCAGCGGGGCGCTGATCAGCGCTAGGGCGGTGGAGATGGCAGCATTTGGTGACTCCGCCATGGCCGGGGTCGGCGTGGATCATGTTGAAGACTCACTGCCGGTGCAGCTGGCGCAGCGGGTGGCGGACTCGACGGGGCGTCCGGTGCATGTGGTGGGCTATGCCCGGTCGGGGGCGCGCACTATCGATGTCCTGACCCGGCAGGTCCCTGCGGTGCGGCGTGAGCCGGATGTTTCGGTGCTGGTGGTCGGCACCAACGATGTCACTGGCGTCACGCCCCCGGCGATGCTCGCCCGCACGTCGAGTGCGCTCCTGGACAAGCTCGTGTCCCTCGGCGCACCGGTGGTGATGTCAAGCCTGCCGGAGTTCCGGGCGATGCGGCTTCTGCCTCACCCGCTGATGGAGGCGCTACTCGGGTACGGGGCTGTGGTCAGTGTGGTGCAGCGGCACGCGGCCGCGGGGCGGCGGCTTGTGCGTCTGGTCGACGTCCGTGGAGCAGTCGGCTCCGAGTTCTTCAACGACGAGGGCAAGATGAGTGCCGACTCCTTCCATCCATCGGCGGTCGGCTATGGGCGGATCGCGGACGCCCTGGCGCCGGCAGTCCTGTCCATACTGGCGGCAGCCCAACCTCTGGGGATTACCGATGATCATCAACCGGAGTGAGTCTGGCCAGGGTCTGGCGGGGACCTTCGCATCCGTGTTGGGCGGCGACCTGCCGGTGGCGATCCGGGCCTACGACGGCAGCCACGCCGGTCCGTTGGACGCGTCCGCCACGCTCGTAATCCGGTCTTCGGCCGCCGTTCGGCGGGTGCTCTCCTCGCCCGGTGAGCTCGGTTTGGTGCGCGCCTTTGTCGCTGGCGACATCGAGGTGGATGGGGACATCTATGCCGCTCTCGCCGTGCGCGAGCGGTTGGGCGATGTCTTCCGCCGTCCACAGTCGTTGGGCGCTCTTGCGCGTCTGGTGAGGCGGACTGGTGGACTGCGCCGTGCGCCCGAACCGCCTCCGGAGGAGATCCGGCTGCACGGGCGGCGCCACAGTCGTTCCAGGGACGCTGCGGCGATCGCGCACCATTACGACGTCTCCGGGGACTTCTACCGCTTGCTCCTGGGTTCGACGATGACCTATTCATGCGCTGTGTGGGAGGACCCGTCGGTAGGGGTGGACGCCGCACAGGAGGCCAAGTACGAGTTGATCTGCCGCAAGCTCGGTCTCGTCCCGGGGATGCGGTTGCTCGACGTCGGTTGCGGCTGGGGCGGCATGGCCATGCACGCCGCCCGCCATTTTGGGGTGCGATCCGTCGGCGTGACGCTGTCCCGCGAGCAGGCCGAACTCGCTCGTCGACGGGTCGCCGATGCCGGGCTGGCCGACCGGGTGGAGATCCGCCCGGCCGACTACCGCGAGGTCGACGACGGGCCTTACGAGGCGATCAGCTCGATCGGCATGTTCGAACACCTGGGATCGCGGACCAGTTGGGCAGGTACTTCTCGCGGCTGTGCGCGCTATTGGCGCCGGAGGGCCGGCTGCTCAACCATGGCATCAGCCGACCGGCCGGGCGAGGCCCGATAGGCCGCAACGGCTTCCTCCACCGCTACGTCTTCCCTGACGGCGAACTCGAGGAGATCGGCACGGTCGTCTCAGCCATCCAGCACGCCGGTCTGGAGATCCGGCACGTCGAGAATCTGCGCGAGCACTATGCGTTGACCTTGCGGGCTTGGGTCGCCAACCTCGAGGAGAACTACGCCGAGGCTGTCAGGCTCGCCGGCGCAGGCCGGGCGCGCGTGTGGCGACTGTACCTGGCGGGATCGGCGTTGGGATTCGAAAGCGGTGAGATGGAGATCCACCAGACCCTCGCGGTCAGGGCCGCTGCCGGCTCGAGCGGAATGCCAATGCGCCCGGAGTGGGAGCAGCCAGACCGCCTTCGGCGCGAAGCGACTTAAGAGAAGAACCGTTCGAGGCGGGCCGGAATCAGCGCCCACGCACAGCGCGGCAGCGGCGTGGATTGGTGACCATGATGTTCGACCGAGGTGTCAGGATGGGCTCGTGGCTTCCAGCGACGGCTTCTACGCCCGTATGTTCCGGCGACACGCTCATCCCTTCAGCGCCTGGTCGAGGCTCCTGAGCACACCACTGCTCCTGGTGCCGCTGTGGACTCGGCGCTGGTGGCTGTATGTGCCCATCGGCGCCTGGTTCGCGGTCAACCCGGTGATGACCCAGCCGGCTCACGACATGTCGTCGTTTGCGACACAGGCCATGCTGGGCGAGGAATCCTGGTCCCGGGACCCGACGTCCGAGCCGGCAGTGCTGGCCCTCACCGGCATGGCCAGTGCATCGCTCGGTGGGCGCCATGGTGGCTGCCTATCAGCACAGGAAGACCGGCACGGTCGTCGGCACCGTGGTCTTCATGGCGCTCACGTTGTGGGAGTGGAAACTGTGGGCGGACCGCTTCACGCGCGGCCTACGCCAGCCAGCCGCCTGACTCCGATCCACCTCCCAAGGACTGGGCGCCAACGCCGGGGTGGCAACCGCCCAGAGAATGGCCCGCTACTCCATCCAGGTGGCGCTATTGGCGCCTGCGGTGAGGTTCTGGGCGCGCGACCTCGATGCGGCAAGAGTTGCTCCTATGTCAAGCAGCCGTGGGTAGCTGGGCGGCCTTGGGGTGTTTCAGGGTTTGATAGACGATTCGGGCGAGGCGGCGTTTGAGGGCGCGGATGGCTCCGGTCTTGGTGTCGCCGGCGGCGAGGCGTTTGCGGTAGTAGTCGCGACCGGGTCCGTCGATGCGGATTTGGGTGAGCGCTATGCGGTAGAGAGCGGCGTTGAGCTGCCGGTTCCCTGCCTTGTTGACGCGTACCCGGCCGGCGGTCCGACCGGACCAGATCGGGATTGGCGCAACGCCGGTGTGCATGGCGTATTGGGCTTCATGGGCGAACCTGTCGATGCCCGCGGTTTCGCCGACGATCTTCGCTGCGGTCAACGGGCCACAGCCGGGGATGGTGAGCAGCTCGGTGGCCTGGGTCTTGGCGAGGGCGGTGATCTCTCGTTCTAGGGCGTCGATGCTCGGGGTGATCCGGTCGATGTCGGCAAGGACTTCCCGGGCCAGGCGGGCGTCGATGCCGGTCTTGTCGGTGAGCCAGCCGGCGAGCTGCACGCGGACTTTGGCCCGGTCGAGGGAGTGAGCTGGCGGATCGGCTATCGGGTCGCCGGCACCGATGCGGTGGAGGTGCCAGCGCAGCCGGTTCGCCATCCGGGTCCGCTCGCCGATCAGGTCCTCTCTTCGGTCCACAAGGAGTTTCAGTTCCCGCGACCCATCGTCATGGCTGGCGATCGGCAAGTCCGGTTCCCGTAGGGCGGCCCGGGCCACTGCCAGCGCATCGATGGGATCGGACTTGCCGTAGGTCCGCGCAGTGCGTCGCTGCTCAGCCATCATCTTCGGTGGCACCCGGACGACTGTCTCGCCGGCGTCCAGCAGGTCAATCTCGAGTCGGGCAGACATGTGTCGACAGTCCTCGATAGCCCACTTCACCTCGAGCTGCCCGAACCGCTTCCGCACCCAGCAGATCGCCTTGTCATGACCTTTGGGATCAGCTCTGACCGTCAACTCGGCCAGCTTGCTGCCGGTCTGATCGACCACCACAAAGGTATGGGAACGCTTGTGAACATCGGTTCCAACAACCAGCATTGTGAGTTGCCTCCTTCACCATCGTCGTGAACAGGACGGTTGGATCGGTCGGCGGACACATCTCAGTGGGGGCGATGCCACGCTCCTATCAAGTCACGCCGGCCGGTCCGTCACACCTGGCGCCGACACAACATCTTGAAAGCCTGCCCCGGCCCGGGACGGCAAGTGCGTTTTGAGCCAGACGCCAGATGATCAGGATCCAACCACCGCATCAGCGGCACCACCACGGTGACACTGACAGTGCGTTCCGGTGATGCGTCGCGGGTGGCAGAGCGTGCCTGATGCTAGGCCGGTGCGTGATGGCAGATCAGGGCAGATTCCTGGTCCGGCTCGCTGAGTGCGAATGGGCTGACGGACTCAGTAGCCCCGATGGACTGCGGGTGAGCAGGGTGAGGCTTTATCGGCGCAGGCAATTCTGCCGGGGACCCCGGCCGGGTGGGCAGGTCGACAATTCTGTGTGGGCGGTGGTCGCCTGAAGGGGGAACTCCGTGAACCACACATTCCGGACGCTCGCCGTATCACTGGTGAGTGTGGTGCTCCTTGGCGGCTGTGTCGCCCAGCCGGGGCCGGTCTCACCCGCGCCTGTCTCGTCTGCCGCCGGTGTGGACTCTGTGGCACTGCAGCAGAGGGTTGAGGACTACATCCAAACCGCGGCGGCCCCGCTGGACAATGTCCGCGCGGTGCTGGTCGTGGTGGACGGCCACACCGAGATGGAGTATTACCGTCACGGGTTCACCGGAAGCGATCACGAGCACCTTTGGTCGGTCACCAAGAGCGTGATCTCCACGCTGGTCGGTATCGCGATCGGCGAGGGCCTGATCCCGGATCTGGACACCTCGCTGAGGGATCTGCTGCCCGAGTACCGGAGGGTGATGACAACAGCGGCAGCAACGATCACACTGCGCCAGCTGATGACCCACACCAGCGGGATTGTGAGTGACCAGTCGCTGGAGTACACGGTCCTCACCGGCCAGACCGACCCCGTGGCCTGGACCCTGTCGAGGAAGGAGGCTCAACTGTGGCCCCCGGGGGTGGTTTTCCGGTACTCCAGCCTGGGCTCCCACGTGGTCGCTGCCGTGCTGTACAGCGCCCTGCAACGCAATCCCGCCACTGAAGGCCAGTCGATCCTGGCCTATGCCCGGACCAAGTTGTTGGACCCCCTCGGCATCACCACCCAGCCGGCGGTGGAGCTCACCCCTCCCGATTTCACCGGGCCAGGGTTCGGCTGGGCTAGGGCCCGGAAAGTGGAGGTGGGCGCGTGGGGTTTGCGGCTCACCGCCCCGGACATGGCCAAGCTCGGCCAGCTCCACCTCGATGACGGCACATGGGACGGTACACGGCTCCTGCCCGAAGGTTGGGTTGCGGAGGCCACAACACCCGACCCGGACGCCTACTACGTCGGGCTCCTGTGGTGGCGCGAGCCCCAGTACCGGGGCGGCTTCGCGGCCCGCGGCTTCGAAGGACAGCGGATCGTGGTCATCCCCGACAGGAAGGCCGTGATCGTCACCCTCTGCGCCACCGAAAACGGCGACCACGCGTTGGACGAAATCGACGACCTCATCGGGACCGTCATCCGCCCCGCCCTCGACTGACTCCAGAACTGAACCGACTCCAGCAGGGCCAACCGTCCCCGATCTGCCGGACCCCCTGCAGGATCCTGGCCGGGTGGGCAGTGGACGGCGCCGGTAGCTGTGCGGGTTACCAATCGGACCGTTGGACATGCTGGCGGGCCACTTCCTGGCGAAGTTCAGCAAGCGCTGAGATTCGGGAATGGTTTATCGAGAGGGAAATTGGACAGCAGCTCGATGAGCGTCACGAAGTACTCCTTGAGGAGCAGGTCAAGAGCGTCTCGAAGGACCGGTCAACTGCTCAGGTTCAACCGTCGATGACCGCGACGAGCTCGTCCAGGAAGGCGGGCAGATCCGTGCCCTTGTGGACGAGCCGCTGGACGCTGTCGCGCTCGCTGAACACCTCGACCAGCTGCTCGAACACGGTCTGGAACGCCGCGCGGTCGCTATCGGAGAAGGCGACCATCACGACCACCTGCACCCGGTTCTCCCCCCACGGGATGGGCCGGTCGGACATGCCCAGAGCGATCGCCGTCCGGGTCGCCGTCATGCTGAGCGCGTGCGGCACGGCCAGCGACTCGGTGAACGCCGTGGACGACATCCGCTCCCGCTCGATGCTGCGCTCGACGTAGCTGTCGTCGATGACGCCCTCGGCCACGAGGAGCGCGCCGAGCCGGCGGATGATCGCCTCCTCGCCCGACTCCGCGTCGAGGTACCGGACGAACGACCGCGGGGCGAAGTACTTCTCAAGTTCAGTGCGCAGGCGGGCCAGCCGCCGCGCCCGCCGGACCCGCATCGCCGCAGCATGGACGCGCTCGACGTCGGCATCGGTGAGGAACAGCGGGATCGTGACGATCCGGTCGCTGTGCCGGGGTGGAGGGATGGTGGTGAGGATCAGGTCGGAGTCCATGGCCGCCCAGTCAGGGTCGGCCCGCGTCTCCACCCTCACGACCTGGATCGCCTTGCCGAGCGAACGGTCCACGCTGGAGCGCAGCAGGCTGTGCAGGTCGTGGTAGCCCGGGCAGACGATCGTCGCTGTCGGCGGGGCGTCGTCGGTCCGGTTGCTCTCCAGCCTGGCGCCGACATGGATGGCGATGTAGGCGATCTCCTCGTCCACAAGGGGAATGCCCAGCCGCTCCTGCAACCTGTTGGCGATGTACACCGCGACCTCGAAGATCATCGGGTAGGACGCTTTCAGGGTGCGGGTCAGCGGGTTGCGCGACCACGCCGACCCGACAGCCCTTTCGGTGAGGTTCTGCACGTGCAGGATCAGGCGCCAGGTGAAGTCCTCACCGGAGAGGTCGATCAGGAACTCGGCTGCGGCAGCGGCGCAGGCATCAAGGACGGCCTCCTCGACCGCCGGGGACACCCGCTCCCTGGCGAGCGCCCGGACGGAGTCAAGGCGGGGGGCCACGACTCGGCTGAGGACCACCGTGGTGAGGAACTCCAGGTCCCCGCCACCGAGCCGGATACCGAAGTGACGCAGCGCGAGCTCGTCCAGCACCCCGCCGACCGCAACCTGGTCGTCGCGGAGGTTGCCCGAGGCCCGTCGCCAGCGGCCGACCGCGCGAGA
Source organism: uncultured Actinomycetota bacterium (assembly GCA_963848845.1). GTDB lineage: Bacteria > Actinomycetota > Actinomycetes > Propionibacteriales > Propionibacteriaceae > Propionicimonas. The sequence continues at coordinate 31,937 of CAWKFH010000001.1, read as the reverse complement.
TCCGATCGGCGGCGATTGCCACGTGCATCAGGACGTCGGCGATGGCGTACTCGTTGACGAAGTAGCCCAGGCCTCCCAGGGCATCCACCAGGTCATCCTTGAACCGCGCGTACGCCTCCGCACCCACCGACTGCTCGCCCAGGACCCGCATCAGCGCAGGGAAGTCGAGCGACTCCATCTCGGCCTGTTCGTGCACCAGCCGGCTGAGCAGCCGACGGTGCGCCATTTCCGTGCCTTTCAGCCGGACGTGTGACCCCTGCCGCTCGAGGGTGAGGCCGCTGCCGCTTGAGGAAGCTGCGGACCCGGGCGAGGTCGCTCTCGATGGTGGCGGAGCTGACGTAGATCTCGTCCGCGGTGTCGTGGACGTCCAGTGGCGATTCCGACTCCAGCAGCCGCCGGACCAGCTGGTGGAGCCGATCGAGGGGTGTACCTGGCTCGACCGTGCCCTCGCGCAGCGCAGCCCGCGCGGCCGGCCCTGGACGGTAGCCCTGCGCCCCCGACTCCACCACGACCGCGTCAGCGATCCTCGCATTCAGCGCCGCGACGTAGGTGCGCACGGTGCGGGGGGTCACCCCGAGGTAGTCGGCGAGGGACGCAGCGGTCACCCAGTCCTCGACTCTCACCAGATGGGTGAGGAGCCTGTTCTGTCGAGACCTCGACACGTTCTGACCTCCTCGAGCCGGATGCCTCCAGGCGTCAACGCGGCCCCTGCGTGCACCACAGTCAAGCATGTTCGGGTGGGGCAAGTACCCACCCCGCCCGGACACGTCGCGGCATTATTGCGGCCCCCCAGCCGTGGCACCGCTGCACCGCGCCCGCTCCCCCATTATTCCTTCCGCCCCCGCGGAAACTGCCGTGGTTGAGGCGCTCCCCCATCGCTACCCATCATTGGGGCTGAGGAGGCGTCAATGAGGATCCTGGTTGTGTGCGGCGCAGGGGCGTCGAGCACGTTCGTCGCACAGCGCATCAACAGCGCGGCGCGGGCTCGGAAGCTGCCCTACTCCGCCACGGCAACGAACGAGGCGTCGCTGGCGGCGGGCCTGGAATCCAGTGACCTGATCCTTCTCGGCCCGCACCTCGCCGCCAACTTCGAGCAGATCAAGAGCCAGGCCGCGCCGCATGGCGTCGGCGTCGTCCTGCTGGACGCGGATGTCTTCGCCGACCTCGACGGCACCCGGACACTGGCCCGCATCGAGGCGGCGGTCCGCGACGGAACCGCCTGACCCCTCCGCCACCACCAACAGACCACCCTCGCCGGGCCGCACCGAAGCGGAACTCCCGGCTCGCACCAAAAGAGAGGAATCGACCATGACCGCAGGATCCACATCAACCCCCGCGAAGGGGTCAGTCCGGGTAGCGGTGCAGAAGTTTGGCACGTTCCTGTCCGGCATGATCATGCCGAACATTCCGGCGTTGATCGCGTGGGGCATCTTCACGATGTTCTTCATTCCGAAGGGTTTCACGCCGAACGCTGATCTGGTGACGATCGTTGGGCCGTTCATCCATTATCTGTTGCCGATTTTGATCGGTTACACCGGTGGTCACATCGTGTATGGGTTGCGGGGTGCGGTGGTGGCTTCGATCGGCACGTTTGGTGCGATTGCTGGTTCGGATCTGTTGATCGCCCAGTTCAATGCGACGCAGCCGGCTGACAATCAGCTTGGCCAGATCCACATGTTCATCGGTGCGATGATGATGGGCCCGTTGTCTGCTTACACGATGCGGTGGCTGGACAGGTTGTGGGAGGAGAAGATCCGGGCTGGGCTGGAGATGCTGGTGGCGATGTTCTCGGCCGGTATCTGGGGGTTCGTGATGGCGATCGTCGGGTTCTATCCGGTCGCGTGGCTGGTTAACGGGATCATGACGGTGCTCAGTGGTGCGGTGAACTGGTTGATCGCGAACAACCTGTTGCCGTTGACTTCCATCATCATCGAGCCGGCGAAGGTGTTCTTCTTGAACAACGCCATCAATCATGGGGTGTTGACGCCGTTGGGTACCCAGCAGGCGGCCGAGAATGGCCAGTCGATCCTGTTCCTGCTGGAGGCCAACCCTGGTCCTGGGGTCGGTTTGTTGTTGGCGTTCACGTTCTTCGGGATTGGTGCGGCGAGGGCTTCGGCTCCGGGTGCGGCGTTCATCCAGTTCGTCGGCGGTATCCACGAGGTGTACTTCCCGTTTGCGTTGATGAAGCCGGTGCTGATCTTGTCGCTGATCGCCGGCGGTATGACCGGGGTGGCGACGAACATGTTGCTGGGTGGGGCGTTGCGGGCGCCGGCGGCGCCGGGCAGCATCATCGCCGTGTTGGCGCAGACGGCGCCGGGGGCCTATTTCCCGGTGATCTTGTCGGTGGTCTTGTCGGCTTCGGTGACGTTCGTGGTGGCTTCGATCATCCTGCGGGCTTCGCGTAGTCGTGACCTGGCGGCTGAGGCGGCCGGTGTGGACAAGTTCGAGAGCGCGATCAGCCAGACCGAGGCCAACAAGGGCAAGGGGTCCGGGGCGCTGGCCGGGCTGCGTGGCGAGGGCAGCGAGACGCTCACCGGCCGGCCGGTGAAGAACATCGTGTTCGCCTGCGACGCCGGCATGGGATCCTCCGCCATGGGCGCATCCGTCCTGCGCAACAAGCTCAAGGGCGCCGGGATCCAGGGCGTGACCGTGGTCAACAAGGCCATCGCCAACCTCGACCCGAGCGCAGACCTGGTGATCACCCAGATCCAGCTCACGGACCGGGCCCGGCACCAGGCGCCGAACGCGATCCATGTCTCGGTCGACAACTTCATGAACTCCCCCAAGTACGACGAAGTCGTCGAGATCGTCTCAGCCGACGCGGCCGACCGGACCTGACCACCTGGCGGCAGGGCGCGCGCAGCGTCCTGCCGCCACCCGGACCAAGAAAGGCCAGCAACCAATGGAGACCAACAACATCCTGACACCGGAGATGGTGCGCATCCATCCCGGATCGGCCACCCGCGACCAGGCAATGCAGGAGGCCACGGACCTCCTTGTCGCTGCGGGGGCGGTGACTCCCGCCTACTTCGAAGCGATGCAGGATCGCGAGCGGACCGTTTCGACGTTCATGGGGAACGAATTGGCGATCCCCCACGGCACGAACGATGCAAAGGACGCCGTGCTCGGCTCGGCGCTCACCTTCGTCCGCTACGACGGTGGCGTCGACTGGGACGGCGAGCGGGCGACGTTCGTCGTCGGCATCGCCGGCAAGGGGGGCGAACACCTGGAGATCCTCTCCCAGATCGCCATCCTCTTCTCCGACGACACCGAGGTGGAAAGGCTCAGGGCAGCTCCCACTCCCGAAGAGCTCTTCTCCCTTGTCGTAGCGGCGGGCACCGCCTGACGCCTGCCCGGGCGCTATGCGAGTGGCCAGAGGTGTGCGCGGTCCTGACTGCACGCCTCTGGCCACTGCCACGACAAGACGTTGCATTCCGGCCGGCGGGGGTATTCATCTGACAACGCGGGCCGCGTGCTGGCCTGGGCACGGAACATCACCCTGATCGTTCCGGCTGTCTCTTGGGGGACTGTGGTGTCTGTGGAAAGCGATTCGGCCGCGCCGGAAACAACGGGTGTCGAGCAGCGTCTGGATGGCCGGGACGGAGTCCCTCCGACCGGGCGACTGGCCGTGGTGGTGAATCCGTCGAAGTTCGATCACCTGGACGCCTTGAAGGTCGACGTCGCGAAGCTCTGCCAGGACGCCGGCTGGGACGAAGTCAAATGGTATGAGACGAGCAAGGAGGATCCTGGCGAGGGGCAGGCTCGCCAGGCACTTGCCGACGAGCGGATCAAGAACGCTGTTGGCTGGCCGGCCTACCTGCTGTCCGGCGTGCGGGCGGTATTCGATCCGGGCTTCACCGTCCGCGCGTCGACCCACCACCAGCAAGCCAGGAGCCACCGTGCGCGGATGGTGGTAGTTGGCAACTGTGGCCAGCTCACCGGCGGCCTGGAACTGCTGCCGGACGCCCGGCTGGACGACGGCAAGCTGGATGTGGTGGTCGTCGCGCCTCGCGGAGTGTGGGGGTGGGTCGCCGTGCTGGGCGACCTGCTCACAGGCCGTCGCACCGACCATCGGGACCTACGCCGCTTCTCGTCCGATTCCATCGACGTCGTCACAGACCGTCCGATCCTGGCCCAACTCGACGGCGACGCGGTGGGTACCCGCCAGCGGATGGCAACGCGGGCCCGTCCCGGTGCACTGCTGGTGAAGGTACCGCCTGTCGAGGGGTGATCGAACCATGACCCTGCTCGCCCGATACCGAGACGATGAGTCCGCCCCGACGATCATCGGCGCTGGGCGCGACCTGATCATTCGCGCCCTGGTCCCCGCACTGGCGCTGTTCGCGGTCGGCATGGCCGTGGGGTGGGTGCTCATTGGCCCCATGGGTGCCGCGATGGGCGAGGACCAACTCAGCGTGTGGGCCCAGGCCGAACGCACGCCCACCCTCGACGCGATCGCCCGGACAGCTTCGGAGATCGGGTCAGTGAACGGGAACGCGATCATCTGCGTCCTCGGCGTAGCCCTGGTGCTGGTGCTCACCCGTCGGTGGTGGCTGGCCGCCCTGCCTGCGCTGGCGCTGGCGCTCCATGTCATGGTCCACATCGCCACATCGACTCTCGTCGCGCGGCCACGGCCCGACGTCGAGACCCTGGACATCGGGCAGCCCACCGCCAGCTTCCCCAGTGGTCATATGGGCGCAACGACCGCGCAACTGCTCGTCCTGGTGTTGTTCTTCTGTCATCGGGTGGAGAGCCGCGCCTGGCGGGCCGTGGTCATCGCTGTGGTGGCGGGCTACCTGCTGGTGCTGGGGTGGTCACGTCTGTACCTCGGGATGCACTTTGTGAGCGACGTCCTCTGGGGCGCGGTCAACGGGGTGGCCTGCGGACTGATCGCCTGGCTGTGCCTTCGCCGCAATCCCGCCGGCCACCGGGACCGGTGATCAGGTCCTTGCGCGCCGCGCACGGCTGAAGGAGTACAAGCCGAAGGATGCGAACCCAGCCGCGACCAGGATCAGCAACAGCTGCCCCCACGGCAGCGAGACGATGGAGTGGAGCGCCCCGTCCAGGCCCTGCGACTTGGACGGATGATGAGTAAGGCCGGCCGCCACCAGGCCGATGCCGACGGTGATGAGGGCGACACCCTTGGCGATATAGCCCAGCTTGCCGGCCATCATGACGGCGCGGCTCGGGGTGCTCGCCAGGTCGCGACGGAATCCCTCGGTCCACCCCTTGCGGATGTGGTAGCCGCCCATTCCAGCGACCGCCAGCCCCAGAACAACAACGAGCGCCGGCCCGAACGGCATGTCCATGAGGGTGGCTGTCGCGTCTGTCGCCTGTCCCTTCCCGGACTTGCCAGAACCCATGAGGAACGACACCGCCGACCAGGCCAGCGCAAGATAGAGGCAAGCCTTTGCCGCCGCCTTGACCCGATCACCCAGCTCCTGGCCCCGCACGCACTCCCCCACCTGCCACACCGCCATCAGCACGAAGGCGACCACGATCGCCAACAGGACCACCAGGCCCGCCGGGTTAGCGGCCACCAGCGCCATCGCGCCTGCGGGGTCCGCCTTCGCCCCCGCCTGGCCAAAGGCCACCTGCAGGCCCAGCCAGGCGATCAACAGATGGAGGATGCCGTTGACTGCGTACCCGGCGCGCGCCCCGGCATCCACCACCGGGTGGTCGGCCAGATCGCCCGCAGCCCTCTTCAGACTGCCGCGCGGTCCCGAGCCGTTACCGCCCATGCCTGATGCAGCCATGACCTGACCTCCTCGAATCGATGGAGCTGTACCCGAATTGACCACCCCGACGCGGAAGGCGGTAACGGAGCCAGCGAGTTTGCCCGCAACGGTCGGGGCACACGATCGATCAGGGTCCTTTCGCTGGCATTGGGTACCGTGCGTCCATCTGTCAGGAGAGGAAACATGCGGATGCCGACACCGGAAAGCCCGATCGCCAGAGTCGTTCGCAGCGTCCGCAACTACCTCGGCGCGAATGCGGCGCTACTGATCAGCGGAGCGGTGGGCGCGGCGGTCTTCGCGCTGCTCATCAGCGCGAGCGCCGACGTGTACGAGGCGGTGGCGAACGCCGACGGTGTCAGCGGCCTGGATCGTCCGACCCTGGATCTCGCGGTCTCCGTACGCACTCCCGCCGGTGAACGGTGGGTGACCGCCTTCACCAATCTCGGCGGCACCATTCCCATGACGTTCAGCACACTGATCCTCACCGCCGCCATGTTCGTGCGCTGGCGTCGGCGATCGATCGCGTTGATGATGGTCATCGCCGCGGCCGGCTCACTGATCTTCACCGGCGTCAGCAAGACCGTGGTCGGCCGGGCCCGCCCGCCGCTCGCGCTGGCCGTGCCGCCCTACGAGTACGCCCCCTCCTTCCCTTCCGGGCACACCCTGAACAGCACGGTGATCGCCTTGATGGCCGCCTACCTTGCTTGGTGGCTCTCCGGGAACCTCTGGGTCCGCATCATCTCGCCGTTGCTGGGTGTCGTCTGGGCTGCGGCGATGGGGCTGAGCCGCGTCTACCTTGGCCACCACTGGCTCACCGACGTGATCTTCGCCTGGATGATCGGGCTCGCCTGGCTGGCCGTGCTGATCACTGTCCACCGCATCCTGCTCATGCTCGACAGCCGCGACCGGCGCGTCGCCGAACGCGGCGGCGTTCCCGACCAGCCTCCGCAGGAGCGAATCGAACCGGACGGCGGCCCCGGATCCGCTGCTACCGACGCTCCGCCGCCGGCGTAGCACCGTTCGCGCCCGCCCACCCGTGGCGGAACCGCGCCGCGGGGATAGCTGACGCTGGCTCGTGGGTAAAGCTAAGGAAGGCATCAACTTGTGGGGGGCAAATGGAAACGCTGGTGAGTGTGGTGATACCCGTCCTGAACGTGGCCCACCTTCTACCCCGCTGCCTCGACTCCGTGCTTGCGCAAACGCATCGGCCACTGGAGATCATCGTGGTCGATGACGGCTCCACCGATGATTCCGCTGACGTGATGCGCCGGTACCAGCAACTTCACAGCGAGGTGCACATCATCAGCCAGCGGCACCGCGGTCTTGGACCGGCACGCAACGCTGGGCTCAGCATCGCCGAGGGCGAGTTCGTGTCCATGGTGGACGCCGACGACTGGGTCGAGCCGGAGTTCATCGCCGACCTGCTGGCGATTGCGCGGTCCACTGGAGCCGACGTCGTGGTGGGCGGCTTCTCCTTCGACTTCCTCGGTCTCCGGGTGCCCTTTCCCTTCCTGCCGCGAACGGAATCACTCAGTGGGCCGGAGGCTGCTGAGCTTTCCATTCACATGACCCGCTTTCCCGCGTTCGCCTGGAACAAGCTCTACAGACGCAGCCTGTTCCGGCCAGACGATCCGCCCTTCCCCAGCATCTATTACGAGGACCTCGCCACCACGCCCCGGATTCTGCTCCGCGCCTCGAAGGTGGCCCTGACCCGGACCGTCTATTACCACTACTGCCTGCGTGGCGACGGCATCACCGGGAACTTCGGCGCCAAGAACGTGTTCTCCTTCGCGGCCGCCATCGACATCCTGCGCACGGATCTCCAGCAGAACGGGCTTTGGGAGGCCTGGCAGCCCAGCTATCGGAGATTGCTGCGACAGGCGCGGATCATGATGACAGCCTTGGTGCTGCTGCAGCGAAACAGCATCCCCCTCAGGGCGAGGGGCCCGCTCCTTGCCCGCTACGCCAGACTGTTGAACGCCCTCGCCCACGCACCCGATGACGGCCAGAGACTGCGCCCGGTCAAGCTCCGAAAGTCGGGAACAAGAGCGTCGCGACAACGCCGGCCTGTGAGCGGCACGCTCACGGTAGCCGAGTAGGGCGGACCCATCATGGCCGCAGCGTGCCGTCCTCCCGATGCCAACTCCTTGACGAAATCCCAGCTGCCCGTAACCTCCGTGCCCTCGCCGACGGTAACCGTGTTGGAAGGTGGTGTGGTCGTCGACGACCTTGAGGAACCCCGGTTGCTGGCTCGGCGGATCCTGATCGGTGACCTGACTTCGAGGGAGGCCTTCCACGAAGCCGCCGCCCAGTCGACTCCAACGGGGAGTGGGTATCGGTGCATTGACATCCCGGTGTTCCTGGGGCGCGGCCCACAGGAATGCGATCATTGAACGAAGGAGTGTCGGTGCACAGGCTCACCCCAGGATTCGTCTTCTCCTCACGTTTCTGCCTGCTGGAGCGGGTGGCCTCGGGAGGAATGGGCGACGTCTGGGCCGCGACGGATCAGGTGCTGGAGCGGAAGGTTGCCCTCAAGGTGACGCACCCGCAGACGCACCAACAACAGGCAGTGGCCGAACGGTTCAAGGCAGAAGCGAGGTACGCCGCCAAACTCAGCCATCCCAACATCGTGGAAGTCTTCGACTTCGGCGTGCACGAGGGCCTGACCTTCCTGGTCATGGAGTTCATCGAGGGACCCACTTTGGCCGAGCTGCTCGCCGACAAGGGCCAGCTGGTGGCCGACGAGGTCCGCACCATCCTCCTTCAGCTGACCGGAGCCCTCGCCCGAGCCCACGAGAACGGCATCATCCACCGGGACCTGAAACCCTCCAACGTGATCATCTCGCCCGACGGCTACGCGAAGCTGATGGACTTCGGCATTGCCAAGGAAGTCGACACCCAGACCCACACGCTGCCGGGCGAGGTCCTCGGCACGACCTACTACATCAGCCCGGAGCAAGCCATGGGCCGGCTCGTGACACCACAAAGCGACCTGTACTCGTTTGGAGTCCTCGGCCACGAACTCCTAACGGAGTCAAGCCGTTCGACCGCGGCACCCCGATAGCCACAGCACTGGCCCACGTCGCGGACCCGCCCCCGCCGCTGCCTCCGGATGTCCCGGACGACCTGGCGGAGGTGATCATGGCGTGCCTGGCCAAGGAACCGGGCGAGCGACCCGACTCGGCAGCAGAAGTGGCCAGGATCCTGGCGGACATGGACGAGGCAGCCACGGTCTCGCTCGTCTCGGCCGATCAACCTCAGGAAGACCCGGTAGAGGGCGACGTCCCGCTCGAGCCGGCCGGCCAAGGTGATCTGCATCCCACCCAGCGTTGGCAGCCGGCATGACCAGGGATGATGCTGGCCGGACGTGATTCTCGCTGCAGCTGCGGCTGCAACGGTCAGCGGCGGTCAGTCGGCCAGCGTGAAGCTTCTGGAGGAGGGCAACGACCGGACCGCCGGATCCACCGACCAGTCAGCGATCGGAGTCGACCAAGCCCGATATGACGCCAAGGAGGGTCCCACCATGGACGCCTTCACGATGCCGATCGTGGATGCTCCCTCGTTCCCCGACGAACGTAGGCCGGTCCTTGGGGCACACCCAGCCGACCACGGTGTGCAATCCTCGCTGTCCTACCTCGACACCTCGAGCCGCGAAGGTGCCGAAACCCTGACAACATCCCTCAACATCTACGCGCTGACACCGGACGCATTCGACCAGGCCGCTCAGGAGATCGGAACGATCCTGGCCGCCCACGCCTCCCTCGCTGCCCGTGCCGTCGGGGAACGCACCACCCTGGAAGCCTTGACCGGCACCTTGAACAGGCCCTGCTCTCCCGCGATGTCATCGGCCAGGCCAAGGGCATCCTGATGGATGCGGCTCAAGACCACCCCGAGGACGCCTTCGAGATCCTGAAACGCTCATCGCAACGATTGAACCTCAAGCTGCGAGAAGTCGCCCGCAAGCTCGCCGGAAACCGGCGAAGTGACCCCGAGATATTGAAGCAGCACTGACGCGGGCGCTCGCCCGATCGCAGGCGCCGACGACCGGAGTCTCCAGCTGCCGGTGTTTCAGTCGAGCCGGGCTCGCGTACTCCTGGCATCGGCGCTCGCGCCGCAGCGCTCTGGATGCGCCCCCTTCCGGTGTCGCCCTAGCGGGTGCAGTTCCTGACCAAGTACTCGGGGGCTCACCAAATGTGGGAGATGCGGCGGCCGGACTGAAGAAGCCATTATGCGGGTCATGGGATAAGGGGGAGCTATCGGCCGGCTGCATATACCTGACCGATCTGGTAACCCAATTCGGGGGTTTCACTATCTCTTTCAACCAGGGTCCTGCTGTGTCGACGCCCACGGTGCCAGATTCGTGGGGGATCGGCTCCTTCCGAGTCAGCACGGGCGAGTTCCACCCAACCAACCATCATCAGGGCAAGCCAATGCCCTCTCGGTGGCGTGGGGCAGGCCCGAGCGCGGCGGCAACCGCCGTCCAGAATCATCGGAGGTATTTCGTTTTCGGACTCCCGCTATCTACGTTTCCGGTCATTTCGTTTCGGCACTCGGCAGGCAGGCACACTCCGTGCTGGTGACGTTTCAAGCGAGGGCCGTCCGCCTGCCTGTCGATGGCAAATAGGAGATCCCCGCACCGTGGGTTACTCTGGAAATGTTTCCATATCTCGAATTGCACCCCCGCGATTCCGAGGAAAATGTTGGGAGCCTCGATGCGAACACGAATGGATCACACCTTGCCGCGCTCCAAAGGTTCGTCGCTACTGGTCCGATTCCCCTTCGCCTGGCTTGCGGTCTTCGGCGGAGCGTTCGCCCTTGTCACCACGGCCCAGCCCGCTTTCGCGATCGGCACGACGGTGGGTCTGGGCACCTCCGCCTCGTACTCGGTCCTCGGCGGCCAGTCGGTGACCAACACCGGCCCGAGCGTGCTCAGCAGCAACCTTGGCGTCAACCCGGGCACGGCCATCAGCGGCTTCCCACCCGGCACGGTCGGCGGTGCCACCCACAACAACGATGTCCACGCCCTCCACGCCCAAGCCGACCTGACCACCGCCTACGACGATGCCGCCGGTCAAGCCACGGATGCCGCCATCGCCGGTGAACTCGGCGGGCGCAGGCTCACCCCCGGGGTCTACTCCGCTCCCAGTTCAGTCCATCTCACCGGACCGCTCACCCTCGACGCCGAGGGCGACCCCGACGCCGTGTTCATCTTCCAGATCGATTCAGCGCTCACGACTGCTTCCAACAGCAGCGTCGTCCTGCTGAACGACGCCCAGAGCTGCCACGTGTTCTGGCAGGTCGGCAGCTCCGCCACGCTCGGAACCAACACCAGCTTCGTCGGCACGATCATGGCAATGACCTCGATCACCGCGAACACCGGCGCCACCGTCGAAGGCCGGGCACTGGCCCGCAACGGCTCGGTGACCCTGGACAACAACGTCTTCACCGACGTCAAGTGCGCGACCACCTCGACCATCCCACCCAGCAGCCCCGCCCCGACGGCCACCGCAACGCCGACCGCGAGTGACTCAGCCACGGTCGCAGCCGCCAGCGCCACCGGGTCCGGTGGGGACTCCTCCAGCGGGGACTCGCCCAGCGGGGACTCACCCAGCGACTCAGCGGGACCACTGGCATACACCGGTGGTGGTCTGTCCGGACCACTGATCGCGATCGCGGTTGCCACCACCCTGCTCGGGCTCACGCTGGTCCTGGCCGCCAGGAGACGGCGAACCGCCTGAGCACGACCTCAGGTCGCGTCTGGCAAGCCGCTGCCGAACCAAGAGCGAGTGACTCTGGTTCATGAGCCGGGAGGGCTAGACGAAGATGGTCTTGTAGTCGCCGACCAGGGCCAGGTGGGCGGCGGCCTGCGCTACGTCCATGCGGTTCGCTTCGGCGGCGATGGCCGCCTCAAGGAGGGTCGTCTCCCCGGCGGTCGCCAGGCCGGCGATGTACGGGAAGGTGCCGAGCACCCACGAGATGGCCGCGCGGATGTCCTCGGGCATTGTGAACGGCTCGTACCAGGTAGCCAGTTGGCGGTGCCCGACCCACGGTTTGCGCGCGATCGCCTTGATGGTGCGCAGGGCGACGTCACGGTCCTGCACCAGCTCGTACAAGGCCTCGAAGTTGGCCCGGAACTCGTCGTCTGCTGTGTACAGCTGGTAGTTCACCGGCGTGAGGACCGAGTCGAAGTCGTGGCGGCGCAGGGCTTCGGCATGCACGACCGGGGCCTGCTCGGTATGCCCGGTGATGCCGATCCAGTCGACGATGCCCTCGCCCTTTGCGCGCACGAAGGCCTCGATCGCGCCCCCGGGTGCGAAGACCGTGTCGAGCTCCGGGAGATCGCACACCGCGTGGACCTGCCACAGGTCGATGTGGTCGGTATGCAACAGCTCGAGGGAGCGGTTGAGTTCGCGCCAGGCATCCTCGGCGCGACGCTGGACGGACTTGGTGGCCAGGAATACCTGCCCGCGCACCCGCTCGATCGTCGGGCCCATACGTTCCTCAGCGTCCCCGTACGACGCCGCCGTGTCGAAGTGGTTGATCCCAGCTGCCATCGCCTGCTCCAGCGAAGCATCGGCGACCTCCGGCGTGACGTCCGCCAGCGCCGCCGCCCCGTACACGAGGACGCTCGTCTCGTGACCGATCCGACCAAGTCTCCGCTTTTCCATCTCGTCCTCCCGAGTCATCGCTGCTGTCGCGCTACGTCGAACGATACGACCGTTACGACCGCGGCGTCCCCAGCGGGCGGACTCATCGAATCGCGAAGCACAACGAGTATCCCCACCTCGCCGAGCTGGTGCAGGAGCTCGCCAGCGGGTGCAGCTTCGCCGCCGAGTCCGACTACGGACCCGACGTCATCCTCGACGAGATCGAGCGACGGCTGGACGCCTCGGCGCCCTCCAGCCCCGAGGACGCTGCTGGACCTGGCTCAACCCGCTGAGCAGGCGGCAACGACCAAGTGGTGATCACCAGGTCCCAAGCGAGTGGGTTCGTGGTGATCCGGATCGCCGGCTCACCCATGAAGGTTGTCGTCTGCGCTCCTTTGGCGTGCGCCTGGAAGGATTCGAGGCTGCCTGCCCGCAGAACGACGGATCGCAGCGGGAACGCCTTGCGCGCGACGTCGCTGCCGTCGCCGGTGGCGCGCACGGTCACTCCTGCGACATTCAAGCGGTCGTCGACGAATGGTTGCCCGGTCAGGCGGGACAGGCCAGCCAGCTCCGAGGCAGGGAGGCCGAACTCAAGCCCGACCACCCCACGTGCACCGTTGGTGTGGCCAACCGCCTGCGTGCGGGCAGGCTTGGGTGCATCGAAGGCAGTAAGCCAGATGAAGGTGTCGCGCACGAGTGGTACCGCGAAGTTGAGGTAGTGCCAACCCGGCGAGTCTGAACCGGCACCATCGTCATAGGCAACATGCAGCCGATAGGGATCCAAGTCGGAGAAGTCGCGATCGTAGACGTCGAGTGTCGCCGGATCGCCGTCGTCGACCAGAGAGATGCCGGGGCAGTACGGACGCATTCCAGCTGGCACGAACGACTCGTAGTCCGAGCGGTCCGTCACCTGGATGAACTCCAGCGCTGGCCCGGCCGCAAAGTCGATGAAGTGGCACACCTGCGAGCCCGCGTATGTCATTACCTGCGGGCGCAGCGTGAAGCCGAGCTCCTCCAGCCGCGTCAGATGCGCTTCATCGAACCCATGCCCGTAGAGGCTGCTGACCCTCAGCACGGATCAACTCTCCCACTCCCGCCCGGCCGGCACGGCGGATCCGCTTGAATCAGCCGGTCTCAGAGGGGAGTTGTGCACACGCCCAAGGTCCGGCCTGCCCAGCCGAAGCCGGGTCCTGCGAAGTCCGTGTCGAGTTCGGGCGTGATGGTGCCTTCGACCGCGGGTCGGGTGTCGATGCCCCCACCGTTGGGCTGGCGGACTGTTGCCTCGCAAGGTTCCGGGTAGAAATGCGAACGATCAGCACGCGCCGGTTGGTGGACAATTCGACATGTGGGAACCGGTCGGCAGAAACCCGCTGGGTGGGCCAGAGCGAACCCACTGGTGGTGGACCGACCGGGCATCGATGAAGTGAGCGCCGCGGCTCTCCTGGCTGCGGTCTCTCTGCAGTCAGTTGTGCAGTCGACGTGACCATGGCTCGGTCACGCGTTGAGAGGCGACTCATATGAGCATTGTTCATCGGCTCTTCTGCCGAATCGGGATGCACCGCTGGATGATCCAGAGCGACCCCGAAACCGGCGCGACGTACCAGCAGTGCGACCGCTGCGGCAAGGAGAGAGACACCTTCGCACTCGCCGATTCCGCTTCGGGAATCTGACGCAGAGACTCGGAAAGCCCGGCTGCGATGCGCGCATCCTGAGTTTGGGGACTTGGATCCAAATCACCTAGTCAGGCTCCTGTTCAGGAGCCGAGCCGGGCCGTCGCGCGAGGTGTACCCTGAGGCTTCAGGTCCCTTTTCGGACAAGATTGGCACCGGTGGCTGCTGTGCACTTTTCACGGCTGCCGGAGCCGGACCAGGGAGTCAGATGAAGATCAGTGACAACGGACCCAAGCCGAACGTCTTCGACCTGGAAACCGCGACCGTCGAGAACTCCAACTACCGCACTGTTGCGTGGACGGGGCGCTACCTGCAGGTCACGCTGATGTCCATCCCGCCGGGCTCCTCGATCGGCCTGGAGGTGCACCCGGAGACCGACCAGTTCATCCGGCTGGACGCCGGGCAGGGCCACGCCACGATGGGACCGGCGGAGGACGACCTCAGCTACACCGCCGATGTGAGCGACGGATGGAGCGTGCAGGTACCGGCCGGGACCTGGCACGACATCATCAACACCGGCGATGAGGACATGCGCCTGTACGTCGTCTACGCCCCGGTGCACCACTCTCCCGGCATCGAGCAGCCGAGCGCCGCCGACGCCGAGCGTGATGAGGAGTCGGGCCGGGACGAGCCGCCGGAGTGGTCGGTGCAGCCGCCCAACACCGAGCCGGACCAGAAAGCCTGAGCCGGGACGGATTCGCTGTCCGGGCCCGTCATCGGGAGACCAGCAGCACGACTCCCCCGGCCGGCACCCCAACCCGGGCGCCCGCGGCCAGGTTGCGGTCGGAGACCAGCCGTCCCCGGTTGTCGTAGATCCGCGCCCGGATCGCGCCAGGCAGCGGATAGAACTGTGGCTCCTCCGCCACCGAGAACAGCAGCGTCACCGTCCGGTTGTCGCCGGAGAAGGTGGCTCGGCTCAGCTCGGGTCGCAGCAGGACCGCGTCGACGTCCACAGCACCCCGGATCGCCGTTACCGAGACCGGGCCATTGCCGGCCAGTTCCTGCGGCAGGAGTTGGGGCAGCAACGCGCCAGGAACCGCAGTGATGCCCTGCGCGCCAACTCGGTGCCTCAGCACTCCGAGTTCGGCGGCGCCCTGCGTCCAGCGGGTTCGGCTGGTGCCCAGCTCAGACTGCCAGGACACCGGCTCGACCAGGGTCGGGCCGCTCACCGCCCCGACCTTGATACTGGCACTCTGGCCGGCCGCAAGGTGCAGGTAGGCACCGCCGCTCCACGCCGACTCTCCGGTCCAGGTCGCAGCCGGGGTAACGACCGACCCGGCGGTGACGGCGGCGTCCTCGGCCTCGACGGCGCGAAGACCATCCCGGTCCGGGACCCGATCCAGGTCAACTGCAAGTGCCCGCAGCCTCGGGTGGGCGTCCAGGGCCAGCATGGTCAGCAGGCCGTGGATGGTCGACTCGGCCCCGCTGTTGCGGTTGATCCGCCCGTCGGCCTCCAGCCCGTCGTAGGTGACCCCGGTGGCCGGGGAGTACATGGCCTCCCCGGCCCGGTTGGCGCCGAAGAACCAGGCAGCGTTCAGGGCCGCCAACGGCCCGGCGACCTCAGCGCCGGTGGTGTCTGCCACCCCGAGGAGCGACTGCACACGCGAATCCACTCCGTAGGCGATCTGCACGCGTTCGACCGGCGCCGGTAGCCAGCCGTTGTCGACGCCATCGCTGGTGAGCAGGGTCGGGTCGAAGCTCAGGGCCTCGGCCACGGCCGGTTCGGCAAGGCTGCGACGGTTCAGGGTGCTGGCCGCCTGCGCCAGGGCAGCGCCGGTCTGCGAAGCCCACGCGTGCCACAGCGAACGCGATTCGGTGAACGGCAGGATGGCCCGGTACGGCCACTGCTGCCCGCTGCCAGCGGCCATGGTGGCGATACCTTCGGCGAACCTCTCCAGAGCTCGGCGGGCTGTGGTGTCGCCGGGGACGTGACGGCTGTAGGCAGCCAGCCCGAGGACGGCTTCTGCGGTTGCGTCCGCGCCGTTAACGATCAGCCAGGCCGGGACGCGCCTGCCGTCGGCCACCTCGTAGTGGCGGTACCGGGACAACACGTCCCGGTCGAGCGCAGCCACGGAGAGCTGGATCCGGTTCTTGAGGAACCCGGCGAAGGCCGGATCGGTGCGCCGGAAGGCGGCATACCCCTCGCCGAAGGCCCAGAGGCTGCGCGCTTGCCAGAAGCTCGGACCCGAATCCGACGGGTCGGGGAGTTCAATCGGCTCGGCGCTGGGATTCAGCTCGCCGTCGGCCTGGATCCACAGCACGGAACGACCGCGGTTCGGGCCGGTGGTGGTCTGCAGGTACGCCACCGAGCGCAGCAGTTCGTAGGCCTTGGTCCGGCTGTCACGGGCGCCGGTCTGCTGCCAGTGTCGCAGGTAGACCACGGCCGCCCGCGCCACGTCGTCGGCGTTGTAGGCGCCCTGGGAATAGTGGCCGTGGCCGGGTCGTAGGTGCCACCGCCCACCCGGGCGAACTGGCCGTTGTCGCGGGCGTCGGCGTAGGTCCAGGGCATCAGCAGTTCCGGCTCGGAGTCGAGCCGATAGGTGTCGTGGCCGGCAGCTGGGGCCGGCTCGAGCCGGTCGAGCAGGAAGTCGAGGTGGCCCATGTTCGCAAGCGTGCCTACGTCGGCGACGGCCGGTCTGGCGCCGGCGAGGCCGGACAGGGTGAGCGCCAGCAGCACCAGGAAGGTGATGAGCCTGCGGGGGTGGGTCATGTTCAGTTCCTCACAAGTCGGGCGACCCCGATGTTGGAGTCCGCCATGCCATAGAAGACGAAGTACTCGCCCTCGATGTCGACGATGGCCGTCGGGAAGACGACGTTCGGGACGACGCCGCTCCGCTCCTGCCGCCGTGTCCGCCTGCAGGATGGGTTCGGCTGACCTCGCCAGCACCCGCCAGGGCTGCTCGGCGTCCAGGATCAGCCCGCCGGTGGCGTAGTGCACGTACTGCTGCAGGATCCTCGACGGATCGAAGCGACCGGTGACCCCGTGGTGCAGGAGCAGCCAGCCCTCCGGCACCCGGATCGGCGGGGTGCCCCCGCCGATCTTCAGTTCCTCCCACGGATACTCCGGGGCGGCGACGAACCGGTGGCCCCGCCAGACGGTCAGGGCCCCTGGATCGCGCTGCACCTCGGCCACCGGAATGAAGCTGATCCAGATCGCCTCCCCGCCGACCGGTCCGGTCGGCGGCTTGGCGTCGGGTAGGTCAGCGATCGACGTGTCCGGGTTGAGGATCCCCATCGGCCGGTGCAGGACGGCGAAGCTCGGCTCGCCGTCCGGGGCGATCACGGGCTCGGGCAGGAACAGCGCGTCCTTGTTGTGGTACAGGTTCAGGTCGACTTCCGCCCTTTCGTCCCAGCGATAAGCCACCGGGCCGAGCCGTCGCCAGTCGCGCAGGTTGGGCGAGACGGCCAGCGCTGTGCGCGGTCCGACGGGCCCGTAGGCGACGTAGGTCATCACGTGCAGTCCCAGCAGCGGAAGCCAGGTGATCCGCGGGTCTTCAACGCCGGAGTTGAACGGCCCCCGCTCCCAGGTCATGTCGGGTTCGAGCACCACCCCGAGCCGGGTGACCCCTACCGGACGGCCGTCGGCGATTTCCACCCGCGCCAGGCCCACCCGGGACACATTGCCGGCGGAGACCATCCGCGGCAGCAGGTACAGCTGGCCGTCGGCCCAGCCGGCGGCAGGGTTGAGCACACCCTCGGCCTCGAGCGGATCGTCCGGGTCGGGCGACATCAGCAAACCTTCCCGAACCAGCCGGAACGGGAAGTCGCCCACCTTCACCCCTTCAACCCCGAGCCGAGTTCGCTCGCCACGAAGTGACGCTGGAAGACCGCGAACAGCACGACGACGGGGATGGCCAGCACGACGGCTCCGGCCAGCAGGGTACCGAACGGGTTGGCCGTCGAGTTGGCCACGTTGCTGATGAAGTTGGCCAGCGAGACCGCGAGCGGTTGCATCGAAGCGCGCTTGGTGACCAGGAACGGCCAGAGGAACTCGTTCCAGGGTCCGATGAAAGTGATCAGGATCACGGTCACCAGAGCCGGCCGGATCAGGGGCAGCGCCACCCGGGTCAGCAGCTGCAATTCGGAAGCCCCGTCGACACGGGCGGCCTCGAAGATGCCTTTCGGCAATTGCAGGAAGTACTGGCGGAACATGATCACAGCCGTCGAATTGATCAGGAACGGCAGCATGATGCCCAGGTAGTTGTCGGCCAGGCCGTAGTCCCGAGCGATCATCACGTACAGCGGCACCATGAGCAGCTGGAAGGGCACCACCTGGACCAGCAGGGTAAGGGCGAACACCGCTCCCCTGCCCCGCCACTCGAGCACAGCAAGGGCGTAACCAGCGAGCGCACCGAACACCGTGGTGCCGATGATCACGCCGGCGGCGAAGATCCCGGAGTTGGCGATGCCCTGGAGCAGGTTCACCCGCTCGTTGATGTCGACGTAGTTGTCCCAGGTGAGGTTGGCCGGGTCCGGGAACACCCCGGCCAACGACTGGTTGGGCTCGCGCTGCAACGAGCCGATCACCATGTAGTAGAACGGGAACAGAAACGCGATCGCGCCAAGTCCCAGCACCAGGCCCCGCAGCCATGCGCCGCCCCTGGCCATCAGTCCCGCTCCCTTCCGAGCCAGTTCTGCACGAAGGCGATGACCAGGGTGAGCACCACCAGCACCACGCCGATCGCCGCCGCATAGCCCGGCTTCCCCTGCTGGATGCCCTGCTGGTACATGATCAGCACCGGCGATGCCGACGCGCCGTTCGGGCCGCCACCGCCGGTGAGCAGGTACGGCTCGGTGAACAGGTTCGCCCCGGTGATGGTCGCGAGCAGCAGCACCAGCACGGTGGCTGAGCGGACGCCCGGAACGGTCACGTTCCAGAACGCCTGCCAGCGGCTGGCGCCGTCGATGGCCGCGGCCTCGTAGAGCTCCTTGCCAACGTTCTGGAGCGCTGCCAGGTACAGCAGGATGTAGAAGCCCAGCCCTTTCCAGGTGACGAACAGGGCGATGCTCGGCATGGCCAGCTGCTCGCTCACCAGCCAGGACGGGTCAGGTGCCAGTGGGCCGAGCAACTGGTTCACGAGTCCAGTGCCGCTGAACAGGAACAGCCAGACGCCGACCAGGGCAACGCTGGCCGCCAGGTACGGCAGGTAGAAGGACACCCGCAGGAACGCCTTGGCGTGCACCACCTGGTTCAGCAGGGTAGCCAGCACCAGCGACAACACCACCGTCAGCGGCACGTTGATCACCAGGAACACGAGCACGTTGTAGAACGACCGGCGCACCGCCGGGTCGGTCAGCGCCTGCGACGTAGTTGCTCATCCCGACGAATGGCCGGTCCACGTTCACGCCCGGGCGCGGTGAAGAAGTAGTCGTGCACGGACATGTAGACGGCGAAACCCAGTGGGAAGGCGAAGATCACCGCCGACGAAGACCAGGTACGGGGAACTGAACAGCCAGCCCAGCAGTCCCTGCCGCGCGCGCTGCCGGCGTAGCCCCGACCCCCTCGCGGCGCCGGCGCGGACGCGGGCGCGAGGGTGGTCACGGTTGCCATCTCGACCTTGCCTACTGACCGGCGAGGGTGGTTACCTTCTCGGCGGCCTCGTTCAAGGGCCTGCTGCAGGTCACCCTCACCACTGACCACGGCCTTGGTGTACGCGTCCCGCAGGGTCTGGAGCATTTCCACGGTGTGCGGCCCGCCGGGAACCTCGACCACCCGGGCGGCCTGGTCGCCGAACTGGGTGTAGGCGGGGTTCTCGGTGAAGTAGTCCGGATAGGCCTGCTGCAGGTTTGCCCGCATCGGCATCTGCCCGGTCTTGGTCAGCAGGCTCTTGTCATGCTCCTCGCCGGTGGCGAACTTCAGCACATCCCAGGCGGTGGCCTGGTTCTTGCAGGCGGTGTACAGGCCGACGTTCTTGGCGTCACCGAAGGTGTAGGTGTCCGCGGCCGGCTTGCCGGTCGAGGTCGGCACGGGCACCGCTCCCCAGTTCACCTTGCCCTTGTAGACGGCGATGGCCCACGGGCCGACGATGGACATCGCGCTGACCTTGGTCCCGAAGGCATCGCCCTGTACCGGCTCCCTGCCGGCGAGGCCCTCGGCGTAGATGGTCTTCCAGAACTCCGCAACGGCGAGGCCGGCGGGATCGTTGAAGGTCGCCTTGCCATCGCGACGATCTGCTTGCCGCCGGACTCGGCGGCGTACAGCGGCATGAAGTCGAACTGGGTCTGGAAGAACTCACTGGTCGGCGCAGGGTTGATGGCGAACTTCGCAGCCCCGGAGTCCTTGATCTTGCGGGCTGCCGCAAGGAAGGCGTCGTAGGTGCTCAGGTCGGGCTTGTCGGGATCCAGGCCGGCTTTCTTGAACATGTCCTTGTTGTAGAAGATCATCACCGGGTTGGCCTTCCACGGCAGCTGGTAGTACCCGCCGTCCTTGGCCTTGTACTGCGCCGCAGCGTCGCCCGTCCTGGTCTCGATGTAGGACGCGCCGTCCGGGAACGAGGCCAGGTTGACCAGCCCACCCTGGCGCTGGAATTGCCCGACCGCGGACGGGGCGGTGTTGAAGACCAGGCACGGCGCGGTGCCGGCCGTGATCGCTGCCCCGATCACTTCTTCGCTGCTCTTGCCCGCCGGAATCTCCTGGCCTTCGATCTTCTCTTCGGGGTGCGCCGCGTTCCACGCATCGACCATGGCCTTGCCCCAGGCCACTTCCTGCTCGTTGTTGGAGTACCAGATCGAGATCGGGCCACGGGCCTGTACCGCTGCGTTGGGTGCGGCCGAGCCGCCACCGCCAGAACTGCAGCCTGCCAGTACCAGTCCGAATCCCAACGTCGCCGCCGTCAGCTTCAGCAACATGTTCATGAAGTTCTCCTAACGAGTCGGGAGCCTGACCACCGACCGGGGTGGACCACGCGCGTCGTCGTCGGCGCTGCGATGGCTTGCCGCCCGGTGCAGGTCTCCGTATGGGCAAGTACCCATCCACCGGACGGCTAACCCCGTCCACCGGGCTTAGGCTGAGCCGCATGTCATGCGTTGTGGTCACCGGAGCAAGCGGCAAGCTGGGCCGGGCTGTCGTCCAGGACCTTGCCGACCACGGCTACCAGGTCGTCACCACCGACCGGACGCCGCCCCCTCCCGGCCAGGCCGGCAGCTTCACCCGGGCCGACCTGACCGACCTTGGCCAGGTGATCGAACTGTTCACCGGCGTGGACGAACGTCATGACCACGTGGATGCGGTCGTGCACCTCGCCGCCATTCCTGCCCCCGGGCTGTTCACCAGCGGAACCACCTTCGCCAACAACGTGCCGTCGACGTTCAACGTCTTCCAGGCAGCCAAGATCGCCGGAATCAAGAAGGTGGTCTGGGCCTCCAGCGAGACCGTGCTCGGGTTGCCGTTCGACGTACCCCCGCCCTATGTCCCGGTGGACGAGGAGTACCGCGTCCGCCCGAACTCCACCTATTCGGTGGGCAAGGCGGTCGAGGAGGAACTGGCGCACCACTTCGCCCGGTGGGATGCGGAGTTGTCGATCATTGCGCTGCGGTTCTCCAACGTGATGTCACCCGACGACTACGCAGCCTTCGATTCCTGGCAGGACGACGCAACCGCGCGGCGCTGGAACCTTTGGGGCTACATCGACGCCCGCGACGGTGCGCAGGCCGTCCGGCGGGCCATCGAGTCCGAGCTCAAGGGCTTCGAGGCGTTCATCATCGCCAATGCCGACACCGTGATGGCGAGGCCAAGTGCTGAGTTGGTTGCCGAGGTGTTTGGCGAGGTTGAAGTTCGTGGCCCGCTGACCGGCAACGAGACCCTGCTGGGAATCGACAAGGCCCGCCGGCTACTCGGCTACGCCCCGCAGCACTCCTGGCGGGACTGACTCCTGCCGAATACCCAGGCCGGGATCAGCTCCGCTGTCGGGCAACTGGGTCACAAGGTGCTGTAGGCGACTGCGATCTGGGCGCCGAGGACGGCGTTGTTCTTGACCAGCGCGATGTTGGCCCGCAACGACTCCCCGCCGGACAACTCCACGATCCGACCGAGGAGGTAAGGGGTGATCGCAGCTCCGGTGATCCCCCGCTGCTGGGCCTCGTCGATCGCCCGCCCGATCAGGACGCTTATCTCGGACTCCGGGATCTCGTCGGCGACCGGGATCGGGTTGGCGACCACAATGCCACCGACCAGGCCGAGCCCCCACTTGGCGCGCATGTTGGCTGCCACCTCGACCGCATCGTCCAGCCGTAACGGGGACCGGAAACCGCTGGAGCGGGAGTAGAAGGACGGAAAGTCGTCGGATCCGATGGTCACGACCGGCACGCCGAGGGTTTCCAGCACTTCGAGGGTGCGGCCGATGTCCAGCAGCGACTTCACCCCGGCGCTGACCACCGCGACATCGGTGCGGCTGAGTTCGGTGAGGTCAGCGGAGACGTCCATGGAGCTCTCACCCCCACGGTGCACGCCGCCGAGTCCGCCGGTGACGAAGACCCTGATTCCCGCGAGAGCCGCCAGCCGCATGGTGGAAGCGACGGTCGTCGCCCCGTGCTCGCCGCGGGCCACGACGTGCGGCAGGTCACGGATGCTCACCTTGCGGACGTGCTGGTCGGAACCGAGCAGGTCGAGTTCGGCGTCGTCGAGGCCGATCCGGGGTATCCCGTGGAGCACCGCGATCGTTGCCGGCACGGCGCCACCGTCGCGGATGAGCTGCTCGACCTCACGAGCCGTCTGCACATTCTTCGGATAGGGCATCCCGTGGGAGATGATCGTCGACTCAAGAGCCACCACCGGACGGCCGGCTGCCAGTGCGTCGCGCACTTCTCCGGTGACGGCGAGCATCGGGTGCGGATCGGTCATGGTCGGGCTCCTAGCTCGATCGGTTGGTTGCTGAGCGCCGCGGCGAAGGCGACGCCCAGATCTGGCGGGACGGTGTGGTTACTTGCCACCGTCAGGGCGGCGGCGAGGTGACCGTGGCGGGCAGCGTTCGCCGGGGACTCTCCGGTCAGCAGGCCGTGGACGAAGCCGGCGGTCATCGCGTCCCCGGCACCGGTGACATCGCTGACCTCGGCCGGGATTGCCTCGATCAGCACCACCTCATCCGGCCCGACAAGCAGGCTGCCGGCCGAACCTCTGCTGACCCAGACGTAACGCACGCCGCGAGCGTGGAGTTCGACCGCCGCTGAGGTGACGCCCTCGACCGTGTTCGGCACAGCCCGCCCGACCAGGGCGGCCAGCTCGTCGACGTTCGGGGTGATCGCGTACACCGACATCCCGGGCGCCAGCACCGGCGCCATCCGGGCAGCCTTGGCGACGCTGACCGGTTCGAGCACGACCCGCGCTCCGGCTCCGGCAGCCACTGCAAGAACCCAGGCCGCGACCTCGGCCGCGATGTTGCCGTCGATCACCACCACGGCCGCCCTGGCGATCAGCACTTGGGAGCGGGCCAGCGCTGCGACATCCATGGCATCGGTGGCGGCCAGGTCGGAAACCCCGATCACCAACTCCCCGTCGGTGTCGAGCGCCGCGAGGTAGCTCCCGGTCGGGTGCGGGCTGGTTAAGACCTGGTCCACATAGACCCCGGCCTCGGCCGTGCGGGCCATCAGGTCGCGGCCACCGGCGTCGGCCCCGACGGCCGCCACGAGGTGCACCCGGCCACCGAGCCTGGCGATACCTTCGGCGATGTTCCGGCCCACTCCGCCCGGGGTCTGGGTGACCACTCCGGGATTGGAGGTGTGCAAGCGGGCGCCGGCGATGCTGCGCGCCTTGATGTCCCACGCCGCCCCGCCGACCACGACAGCCCAGGGCTCGCTGCGCAGGACATAGCCGCGACCGACGACCTCGCCCTTCTGGGTAAGGGCGGAAAGGGCAACTGCGATGGCACCCTTGCTGGTGCCGAGGCTGCGGGCCAGCCCCGCGGCGTCGAGCATCGGCTGCGCGCGAAGCAGTGCGAGGATCTCCCGCTCGCGGGGACTCAAGGCCATATTCCGTATTATTAACGGTGCTAGATTCTCTTAGCAAGCCAACGGGGTCGCCAGCCACGCGGCTAGTCTCGCTCCATGGCCGCCACCGCTTCCGAACCGGCACCCGCCGGCACGATCGCGGACTGGTGCCTCCGCCACCTCGGCTCGGACCCGGTGCACAGTTTCATCACCTCCGCGCCCGCCTCGCAGCTCTGGGGCTTCGAACTGGCCGATGGTCGGGTGATCGCCGTGAAGGTCCGGCCGGCGTCCACCCGGATGGCTGCCGGCGATGTGGCCCACCGCCTGGTGCAGGCCGCCGGCATCGACTGCCCGGCCCTGCTGGCCGGCCCGGAACCGATCGGCGACTCCCCCGGCATGGTCGTCACCGCAGAGAACTGGCGAGCCGATGGCGCCGTCTGGCCCACGGACGACCCCGCCGGCAGTTACGGCCGGCTGCAGGCCCAGCTGGTGGCGGCCTGCGCTGGACTCGATCCGGCGTTGCTGGCTCCCCCTCCGCAGTGGCTGCACTACGACCACATCGATCCCGGTCGGCTGTGGCCGCCGGCGGCAAGTGCCGCGTGGGATCCCGAACAGATCGAGCGTGACCTGCCGTCGGGCCTCACCGCCATGGCCCGTTCGGCCCGGCATCGCCTGCTCGCCGCGAACTTGCCAGACGTGGTTGGCCACGGGGAACTCAATGGCGTCCACATTCGCTGGCTGGAAGGCGCCAACGGCCAGCCGACCCCAATCGTCCACGGCTGGGAGGAATTGGCTGGGCGTCCAGAGGCAGTGCTCGTCGGATGCCTGGCTGCGAACTACAACGAACTACCCGATGATAGCCGGATCGCGCCGGTGGCGCAGGGTCGGCGGGTGCTGGCTGCCTACCAGGCCGAACGGGGACAAGCCTTCACCGACGAGGAGATCGAGGTGGCCTGGGCGGCGAGCGCCTGGGTGGGCTGCTACAACGCAGCCTTCGAGCACCTGCGGGGGGCCGCCGGCCAGGTGACCCACCAGATCATGACCGACGGGGCGCAGCGACTGACCCTGGCCGGCTGCTGAGCGCCCTCAGACTCCCGCGGCCAGGCGCACGCGGTCCCGCCACACCCGGTAGGCGATGGCGGCGGCCGCCACGGCGAGGCTCAGGAGCGCCGGCCATCCGGTCAGCAAGAGCAGAACGCAGACACAGGCGAACGCGAACCCGGCCACCAGCTTCTCGCCCCGGCCGGGGAGCAACTTGACCGCGGCAGCGGTGCCGATCACATAGACAAGGGTGATTCCCCCGGTTACCAGCAGCATCAGGGTGTGCTGTTCGATCGGCACCAGCGCAGCCCCGACGGCGCCGAGGACCAGCAGCACCAGCGAACGGCGGACCGTGCCGAAGGCCCGGTAAGGCAAGGCTCCCTCCCTGGCCAGCGCCGCCCCCAAACGGGAGGCTCCCGCCAGGTAGGCGTTCACGGCGCCGATGGTCAGCAGCACCGCCACCACCGCCACCACCGGGCGGACCGGTCCGCCCACGCCGACGGCGAGCAGGTCGGCCAACGGCGCCTGGCTGGCCGCAAGACCGGGACCGAGCACCAGCACGCTGGCCACCGCGACCGACAGGTAGAGCACCCCGACGGCGACGACGGCCAGCATCGTTGCCTTCGGTACGTCCCGGCGCGGATCGGCGTAGTCGGGCGACAGTGAGGAGACGGCTTCCCAGCCGGCGAAAGCCCAGACCAGGAGAGCCGCAGCCGTGCCGACCGCCGCCCAGCCCTGGGGCGCGAACGGGGTCAGGTTGGCGATCCGGGCGTGCGGCAGGGCGGCCAGGACAGTGGCCAGCAGCAGCGCGGCGAGGGTGGCGGTGAGGATCAGCTGGGCGCGTCCGGAAATGTGCAGGCCGAGCCAGTTCATGACGAAGACGACACTCACGATGCCAAGGAAGGTCAGGAACCTGGTGAGCTGGCCGCCTCCGAGGACGTCGGCGACGTAGCCACCAGCGAACGACGAGGCGATTGGCGCGCCCAGCGGCACCGCCGTGAAGAAGATCCAGCCCACAGCGTCGGCGGCCCGGGTGCCGAAGGCGAGGCGGACGTAGCTGGAGACGCCACCACCGTGGGGGAATCTGGCGCCGAGTTCACCGAAGGTCCACGCCAGCGGGGCCGAGAGCAGCACCAGCAACAGCCAGGCGACGAGCGAGGCCGGGCCGGCGACAGCCGCCGCAAGGGCTGGCATCAGGATGATCCCGGTGCCGAGCACTGCGCCGGCGCTCATGGCCGTCCCCTGGGCCACCGTCAGCTTCCGCACCGCGCAACCCTATGCCCATCGGCCGGGGCCCGGCTGTGGGGTCATCCGCGGAGTTCGGAAGTCGGCGCGGAGACTTGCAGCTCATGGTGCCCGATTCCGGGTTCAAAGCCTGCAGAACTCCGCCCCACCAGCGTCGGGCCTCGCGGGCGCAAGAGTTCAAGTGTCGGCATCCGACGTGACTGAGCGTGATTTCTCGCGCTCGGCTCGGCCGACCGCAACGGCGATGTCGAGTTCGTTGCCCTCGGGATCGGCCACTGTCCACCAGTCGGGGGCGTAGGCGTCGAAGACCACCCTGCCGCCGGCCGCAACGGCGGCAGCGACCCGCGCCTCGGCCTCGTCGTGCGGCACGAACAGGTCGAGGTGGATGCGGTTGCGCTGCCGCCTCGGCTCGTCGAGCTGCTGGAAGAACACCGGCGGGTTGAGCCGGCGCGGGTCGTACAGGTCGGTGAGGTCTTCGCGAGGATCCTCCACGTAGCCGAGCGCCACTCGCCAGAACTCCCGCACCGCCGCGACGTCGAGGGCGTCTATCCCCACCTGGAAATCGCGGATCTGGGCTGTGTCGGCGACGAGCCCCAAGTCGTGCGCCGCCGCCTGGACGTTCCGGGCCAGCGCGGGAAACCCCTCCGCCTCGTGCTGGTCCTTGCCACTGTCGACGGTCACCCCCGAGTACCGCAGGTCGATCAGCAGGGGCAGCCCGGCATCGTCTGCCAACCCGGCCACCGCTTCGACAAACCTGACCCCCTGGCCGAAGCTCCTGATCGGGTAGTGCGTGGCCGCGGTCAGCATCACGCGCCAGTCGCTGGAGCCTTCGCCTTCGATGACGCCGTGGGCCTCGCTCAGCGGAAAGACATCCACCTCGTTGCCCTCGGAGTCCGCCACCGTCTTCCACCACTGGTTCTGGTAGGTGACGTGCCCGCCGGCTGCGTTGAGCGCAGCCAGCTTGGCCTCGACCCGTTCCCAGGGAGTGCCGGCATCCACATGGACGCGGTTGCGCAGCGGACGCGGCTCGTCCATCTCCTGGAACCACACCCGCGGGAGGCGCCGCAACGGGTCGGACAACAGGTCGTCATCGGCCCGGTCGAAGCCCAGCGCGGCCTGCCAGAACGGCACCACCGCCTCAAGGTCGACAACATCGATCGCCAACTGCAGGCGTTGCGTGGCCGCCGGGTTCGCTGACAGGCCGAGTTCGGCGGCAGCGGCCGAGATCCGCCCGGCCAAAGACACATCCCTTGCGGTCAGCGCATCGGCGTCATGGGTGTAGGTCCGCACGTGAACCCCGGACACCCGAAGATCGACATCAGGGTGATGGCCGGCGCTTTCGGCCACCTCACCGACCCGCCGGACCAGCGCGGCCCCGGCCCGGTGGGACGGGGCGTCGAACCAGGCGTCCGCGCCGCCGTTCAGCGCCCGCCAATCCCCGCTCACCTCCGCTTCCTGGAACTGCTGAGGCGTCAACGTCGCGTCGGTCATGACGGTCTCCCTCCCGATCAGGTTCCTCGTAGTATCGCGAGTGCGAACCTCTGAGCTTTCCGGGCACATCTGCCCACTGCATCGACAACGTCCCGACCCGGTACGCACTATTTCGGTGGCACCTCCTGACTCGGGACGAATGCGAGCCCAGCCATCGCATTGTCCGAAGGCAGGGGCATCTTCGCTCGCTCAAGGACCTTCTGGCCAGGGCTCCACTAGTCGGGTTGGCGGCTTCGCGCCATCATCCGGCGCTTGACGCCGTGGATGTCATCAGAGTTGCATGGGTCACCTCACCTCACCTCACCGCCGAGGAGTCGGCATGTCCTTGGGAGTCGGAATGCCCCTGCGCCGGACCACCGTCATACTGCTTGCAGCGGGACTGCTCGCCGTTTCAGCGACCGTCCCATTCGCCACCACTGCCGACGCCGGGCCCAAGGATCCTGCCAGCCGGTCGGCCAAGAGCAACGGCTCGGACAAGGGCAAGGACTCGGACAAGTTGGTGGCGCAGCACTCCCTGCGCGCCCCGGTCACCAACGAGAACTTCTACTTCGTGATGGCCGATCGGTTCGAGAACGGTGACGCCGCCAACGACACCGGCGGCATCCCCGGTGGGGTCGACGACCACGGGTTCGACCCGACCAACAAGGGCTTCTACAACGGCGGCGACCTGGCCGGGCTGCTGGACAAGATCGACTACATCCAGGGCCTGGGCACCACGTCGATCTGGCTGACGCCCAGCTTCAAGAACAAGGCCGTGCAGCTGGAGGACGGGCCCGTCAGCCGGCTACCACGGCTACTGGATCACCGACTTCACCCAGATCGATCCGCACCTGGGCACCAACGCCGAGCTCAAGCGCCTGGTCGATGCGGCGCACGCCCGGGGGATGAAGGTCTACTTCGACATCATCACCAACCACACCGCCGACGTGATCGGCTACGAGGAGGGCGCCCGGACCGCGTACGTGCCGAAGGACGCCCCCGGAGGCGCGTACCAGACGGCGGCCGGCAAGGCCGTTCGACGATCGCGACTACGCCGGCACCAACACCTTCCCCGAGCTCGATCCCGACGACGTCCTTCCCCTACACCCCGGTGCTCGAGCCGGGCGAGGAGAACCTCAAGGTCCCCGGCTGGCTGAACGACATCACGCTCTATCACAACCGGGGCAACACGACGTTCACCGGCGAGGACTCCTACTACGGCGACTTCTTCGGGCTGGACGATCTGTTCACCGAGAACCCGAAGGTCGTCAACGGCATGATCGACATCTACCAGACGTGGATCGGCGAGTTGGGGATCGACGGTTTCCGGATCGACACCATGAAGCACGTCGACGACGAGTTCTGGCAGAAGTTCGGACCGAAGGTGCTGGCCTACGCCAAGGCACACGGCAAGACCCGAGTTCTTCATGTTCGGCGAGGTCTTCGACCTGAGCCGAGCCGTTCACCTCGACCTTCACCACTCGGGACAAGATGCAGGCCGTGCTGGACTTCCCGTTCCAGGACGCCGCTCGCAACTTCGCCTCGAAGAGCCAGCCGACCTCGGAGCTGAAGACGTTCTTCGAGGACGACGACTGGTACACCGACGCGGACTCGAACGTCTACCAGCTGCCGACCTTCCTCGGGAACCATGACATGGGACGGATCGGCTATTTCGTCACCGACGACAACTCGGGCGCCGACGAAACCGAGCTGGTGGCCCGCGACCGGCTAGCGCACGAGCTGATGTACTTCTCGCGCGGCAACCCGGTGATCTACTACGGCGACGAGCAGGGCTTCACCGGTACCGGTGGCGACCAGCTGGCCCGCCAGACGATGTTCGCCAGCCAGGTTTCCGAGTACCTGGACGACAATCTGCTGGGCACCGACCGCACCCACGCGGTGGACAACTTCAACCCCGACTCCCCGCTCTATCGCACGATCAGTGAGCTGTCGAAGCTGACCAAGCAGCACCCGGCGCTGCGCAACGGTGCCCATCAGCACCGCTACGCGAGCAGCGATGCGGGCGTCTACGCCTTCTCCCGCATCGATCGGGGCCAGCAGCGCGAGTACGTAGTGGCGCTGAACAACAGCGAAGCTGCCAAGACCGCAGCCGTTCCGACGTACGTGCGCCGAGGAGCGTTCCGGCGCATCTACGGCTCCGGCGACGATCTGCTGACCACCGACCGGTCCAGCCGGCTGACCGTCAGCGTGCCCGCCCTGTCGGCCGTCGTCTACCAGTCCGTGACGAAGATCCCGCGGTCCCACAGGGCCCCCTCGATCCGCCTTGACGACCCAGCTCCGTCCACGCAGACCAACTCCCGGATGACGGTCCAGGCCGAGGTCAGCGGCTCCTCGTTCAACGAGGTGACCTTCTACGCCTTGGTCGGCAACGGTCGGTGGACCTCGATCGGCACCGACGACACTCGTCCGTACCGGGTCTTCCACGACACCGCAGCGATCAACGACGGCACGTTGATCAGCTACCGCGCAGTGGTGCGCGACAACGCCGGGCACACTCACGTCAGCAACGACGAGCGGGCCACCGTGCCCAAGCCGAAACTCACGATCGAGGCCCCGGTAGAGGACGCGAAGGTGTTCGGCACGATCCAGGTGCTCGCAACCGCCGACCCGGAGGCGAGTTCGCACGTGGTTCGGATCCAGCGGCAGGTCGGTAACGGATCCTGGCAGACGCTTGCCACGGACAGCTCCTCGCCGGTCTACAGCTACTTCGACGATGTCGGCCCGATCGCAGTCGGCTCGCAGATCCGCTACCGAGCCATCCTCACCGAACCGGACGGCACTCGAGTCATCAGCCCCGTGCGCACCGTGACTCGCAGCGATCCGCAGCCGCTCGTGCCGAACGTGACCGTGGCCGGCAGCGTCCAGAGTGAGCTCGGTTGCCCAGGTGACTGGGATCCCGCCTGCAATGTCAGCGACCTCACCTTCGACACGTCCGACGGCCTGTGGAAGGGCACCTGGACGGTCCCCGAGGGCGAGTACGAGTGGAAGGTCGCCATCAACGACTCCTGGGACGTCAACTACGGCGCCGGCGGTGCCGCGGGCGGCGGAAACCTCCCGCTCAGCGTGCCGGCCGGAGGTGCCGAGGTGACCTTCGTCTGGGATCAGATCTCGCACATCCCGTCGGCCACGATCGGGTAGGTCGGGTCGGGCTGGTCGACGCCGGGATGGTGGACGCCACGGCCGTCAAGTGATCAGAAACCGTGAAGCGGACGGGCCCTCGGGCCCGTCCGCTTCGCTGCGATATTGGTGATCCTCAGGTCAGTCGCTGCCAGCCATTCGGCCTCGCAACCGGTAGCGCCTGCTCCCCCCTGCGAGAGGAATCCTAAGGAGGTAGCGGGCTTGGCGTCTGTCCCCCTGACGGGTGACAAGACTCATTCGGTGTCGGCCGGCTTGGCCGCCTCGGTCACTACCTTTGCCTTGGAGCGGGTCCGGCGGCGCCAGAGCACAAGCGGAACCCCAACCACCGCGACCACGGCCAGGAAGGGAAGTACGGCCCCGACGATCGTCAGCAGGATCCGACTGCTGGACACCAGGGCGTTCCAGCCGGCGATCAGGCCACCGAGGAAGCCGGTGCTCTCGATTTCGCCGGCCTTCGGCGGCGTGTCCAGGGTGATCGTGATCGGCGACTGCGCCACCATCCCGGCCAGGACCTTCTGCTGTGCGATCAACGAGTCCCGCTCGGCGATCCGGTTGGTGAGCTCCGACTCGAGCTGCGTCAGTTCGCTGATCGTGCCGGCCTTCTTCGACAGTTCCCCGAGCCGCTGGATCGAGCCGTCCAGGGTCTTGATCCGGGAGGCAACGTCAGCCACCTGGGTGGTCACGTCGTCGGAGGAGATCACGCGGCTGGTGATGGTGCCGATCGACTTGAGCTGTTCCAGGGTGCTGTCCAGCTTGTCGGAGGTCACCGAGATCACCATCGTCGACGTCGGGGTGCTGAGCCCGTCGGCGTCCACGCTGGTGACCAGGTTCTCGGAGGTGATCACCCCGCCCATGGCGGTGGCCAGCTGCCGCAATTTCGCCACGGCCGCCTCGACCTCGTTGACGGTGATCCCGACCCTGGCCGTCCTGGCGATCTGCTGCTGCCCGGCGTTCGGGACACCGGCCGGCTTGCTCTCCGGGACGGCAGCATCCTCGCCGGTGTAACCAGGGGCACGGCCACCGGCGTCTTCTACGGTGGAGGAAGC